>NZ_JBEGHK010000005.1:0-378188 GCF_040676175.1 Nocardioides sp. LML1-1-1.1
AGCGTGGGACATGAGGGCCTCCGGTCGGGTGAAGCGGTTCCTAGACAGCTCCACTTCACAACCGGAGGCCTTCGTCTGTCAGACAGGCTCACCGATGCCGGGCGGTACAACCTCCCTGGACATCACAGCTAGGCCACCTTCGGGTGGCGACGCCGGTAGACCAGCACCGCCACTCCCACGCCCACCACCAGGCCCACCAGCCCGAGGACGCCGGGAGCGACGTCGCCGCCCACGGCCATCCCGAGGGCGATGCCGAGCACGCTCACCACGATGGCGATGCTCGCCACCAGCACGTTGAAGAACATCTCCCGCAGAAACACCGAGGAGAAGGTCGCACCCGGCTCGGGAGCCGGCGCCGTCGGCGTCGCCGGTGCCCGCGGCGGCGTGCCGTCCAGCGGGATGGCCTTGACCACCGCCGTGACCGGCAGCCGGCCGTAGATGTGCGGGAAGGTCTCGGTCACGCCCGGGGCGGGCGGCTCCTCGACCACGGGTACGTCGAGCAGGTCGGTCTCGATGTGCAACAGCACCAGCGGCTCGGTCACCTCGGCGTAGAACCGCTCCCGCACGCCCGTCCACTGGTCGGCCCGGCTCGCGTGGATGAAGCCCTCCTCGGCGAGGGAGCGCCCGAGCGTCGAGGTCGTGTAGGCGCCCGAGCGCTGGGCCGCGGCCCACTCCGAGGCGAGCGCGAGGTGGAAGATCGTGGCCATGCGGGCGATCCTGCCAGCCCGCGCTTGCTCAGTTGCCTACGGTGGTGCCGATGAGCCAGGACGGGGGTCCGGGGGAGCCGGGCAGGCGAGCGCGACGGGTGAGCACCTCCCGCGCGGCCGCGGTGCGTCGTACGGGCGGGCGGCGGGGACGGCGCAAGGCGACCCGGCCGGTGCGCACCGTCGTCGCGGTGATCGTCTCCAGCCTGCTGGCGCTCGGGGTGCTGACCGGCGTCGGGGTAACCGTCGCCTACCGGCACTGGAACGGCAACCTCGACGTCGAGGACGTCGACGCCCAGCTCGGCCCGGACCGCCCGGAGAACGCCGTGAAGGGGCAGGTCAACATCCTGGTGCTCGGCGACGACACGCGCCAGGGCAAGCGCAACAAGGTCGACACGGCCAGCGGCGGCGGCTCGGACACCACGATCCTCATCCACCTCTCAGCGGACCGGACCTTCGCCTACGGCATCTCGATCCCGCGCGACGTCATCGTGGACCGGCCGGCGTGCACGAAGAAGGACGGCACCGTCGTGCCCGCGCAGCCCGACGCGCTGTGGAACGCCGCCTACACCGCCGGCGGCCAGGCCTGCACGATCAAGCAGTTCGAGAAGCTCACCGGCGTGCGCGCCGACAAGTACGTCGTGGTGAAGTTCTCCGGCTTCAAGGACATGGTCGACGCCCTCGGTGGCGTGGAGGTGTGCATCCCCGAGCGGATCGTCGACCCGGAGACCAAGATCACCCTGGATGCCGGCACCCGCCGGATCGAGGGTGACGAGGCCCTGGCCTACGTGCGGGTGCGCAAGGGCGTCACCGGCGGCGACGGCAGCGACCCGCAGCGGATCAAGCGTCAGCAGGCCTTCATGGCCTCGATGATCAACGGCGCCTTCCGCGCCGACATGCTGGCGCGTCCGGACAAGCTGCTGAGCCTGGTGAACGCCACCACGAGGTCGCTGACCACCAACTTCGAGAACGTCGCCCAGATGGCCGACCTCGCCGGCTCGTTGCGGAGCATCGGCCTCGACAACATCTCCTTCGTGACCACGCCGTGGGAGCCCTGGCCGCAGGACCCGGGGAACCGGATCCAGTGGACCTCCTCGGTCGCCAAGCTGTGGAGCCTGGTCCGCCGCGACCAGCCGCTCACGCGCGAGTTCGAGGACGAGGCGATCAACGCCGCCACGAACCCGGACGGGACGGCCTCGACCTCGACCTCGCCCTCGGCGTCCGGCTCGGCGTCGGGCTCGGCGTCGGGCTCACCCGGCCAGGACGCCTCCAGCGAGGCGCCCACCGAGCGGCCGCGCTCAGCCGGGCTGTGCTGAGTCCGTCGTAGCCGGAAGGACGTAGCTGCACCAGGAGGCCCGGTGAGGGTGTCTCACCAGCCTCCTGCGTCACATCCTTCACATCATGTCCGCGTGGCTACGAGGCGTCGTCAGAAGAGCCGGTCCTCGGCGTTGTCGAGCCCGCGCAGTGCGTCGTAGTCGACGACCGCGCACGCGATCCCGCGGTCCTCGGCGAGCACCCGCGCCTGCGGCTTGATCTCCTGAGCGGCGAAGATCCCGCGCACCGGTCCCTTGGTCGTGAGCAGGGGGTCGCGGTTGAGCAGCTCCAGGTAGCGGGTGAGCTGCTCGACGCCGTCGATGTCGCCGCGGCGCTTGATCTCCACCGCGACGCTCAGGCCCGTCTCGTCGCGGCACATCAGGTCGACCGGGCCGATCGCGGTGGGGAACTCGCGCCGGACCAGGGTCAGGCCGGGCGTCAGGGTGGCGGGGTGCTCGGCGAGGAGCTCCTGCAGGTGCTTCTCGACGCCGTCCTTCTGCAGCCCGGGATCGACGCCCAGGTCGTGGAGGCTGTCGTGGATGATCTCCTCGATCAGGATCCGCAGCGTGTCCGGGGTGGCGCCCTTGGCGGCCTTCGCGGTGACGGTCCACTCGACCTGGCCGTCCTCGGTGCTGCCCTCGCGCACGGTGCACGGCGGGGACATCCAGTTCAGCGGCTTGTAGGAGCCGCCGTCGGAGTGCACGAGCACCGATCCGTCCGACTTGAGCATGAGCACCCGGGTCGCCATCGGCAGGTGGGCGGTCAACCGGCCGGCGTAGTCCACCTGGCAGCGCGCAACGACGAGTCTCACGAGCGACGAACATACCCGCCACCCGGTACGACGCCGCGCCCCGCACCGCCGGGGTGTGACCTCGGTCTCGAAGTGTCCACATGGTTACCGACTGGTAGTCACCGGCCCGCAGGGCTGCCACAATCCGGCGCATGACTTCGAGCGAGCAGATCTTCAACACGCTGGTGCTGCCGTACCTGAACCACGCGGTGCGCACCTACGAGTCGGGCTACGCCTCGGTGGCCGACATCGACGCCGCGATGCGCTTCGGCTGCGGCTACCCGAAGGGCCCGCTGACGGTCGTCGACGAGATCGGTGCCGCCCAGGTCCGTGACCTCCTCGCCGCCCGGTACGCCGAGTCCGGCGACCACCTGCACCAGCCGGCCGACCTGCTGGAGAAGCTCGTCGCCGAGGGGCGCACCTTCGCCGACGAGGCCGCCGCCGCGGGCGAGTCCGCCGCGCCGGAGTTCAAGCACGACATCACCAAGGTCGGCGTGGTCGGCACCGGCACGATGGCCTCCGGCATCGTCCAGGTCTTCGCCCAGGCCGGCTACGAGGTCATCTACGTCGGCCGCAGCCAGGACAAGCTCGACGGCGTCGTCGGCTACATCACCAAGAACCTCGACCGCGCCATCGCCAAGGGCAAGGGCACCGAGGGCGACAAGGACGTGCTGCTCGGCCGCCTGACCGGCTCCACCGAGCGTGAGGCGCTCGGCGGCGTGGACATCGTCGTCGAGGCGATCGCCGAGGACCTGGAGATCAAGCTCGAGCTGTTCCGCGACCTCGACAAGATCGTCAAGCCCGGCGCGATCCTGGCGACCACCACCTCCTCGCTCCCGATCACCCAGCTCGGCGCCGCCACCGGCCGCCCGCAGGACGTCATCGGCATGCACTTCTTCAACCCGGCGCCGGTGATGAAGCTCGTCGAGATCATCACCACCCCGGACACCTCCGCCGAGGTCGACGAGACCGTCCGCGCGCTGACCGCGAACGTGGGCAAGGTCGGCGTCTCCGCGGGCGACCGCTCCGGCTTCATCGTCAACCTGCTGCTCTTCCCCTACCTCAACGACGCGATCAAGCTCGCCGAGGGCGGCGAGGAGCTGGCGAGCATCGACGCCGCGATCAAGGAGACCGCGAGCTTCCCGATGGGCCCGTTCGAGCTGCTCGACGTGGTCGGCAACGACGTCTCGCTGGCCATCCAGAAGGAGCTGTACGGCGAGTTCGGCGAGCCCGGCTTCGCGCCCGCGAAGACGCTGGAGGAGAAGGTCGCCGCCGGCGAGCTCGGTCGCAAGACCGGTCGCGGCTTCCACGACTACTCCTGATGGCGCGAGCGCGTCTCCGTCGGCGCAGGTCGGCAGCAAGCTGCTGTGCGGCCGACTCCCGCCGCGCTGCCGCGCGGCGCCCGAAGTAACCTTCACCGCGTGACTCTTCACCACACGGCTCTCGGTTCCACCGGGAGCCGTGTGGTCTTTCTCCACGGCCTGTTCGGCCAGGGCAAGAACTGGACCGGCGTCGCCAAGCGGCTCGCCGTGCGGCATCGCGTGCTGCTCGTCGACCTGCCGCACCACGGCCGCTCGGACTGGCCCGAGCGTTTCGACTTCGCCCGGTCCGCCGAGCTGGTCGCCGAGACGATCCCCGACGACGAGCCGTTCACGCTCGTCGGCCACTCCCTGGGCGGCAAGGTCGCGATGGTGCTCGCCCTGCTCCACCCCGCACGGGTGGAGCGGCTGTGCGTCGCCGACATCTCACCGGTGGCCTATCCCGAGGGCCGGGAGTTCCCGGGCTACTTCGCCGCCCTGCGCGGGATGGACCTCTCGCAGGTCGTCCACCGCTCCGATGCCGACCGGCTGCTGGAGCCGGCCGTGCCGGACACCACGATCCGCTCGTTCCTGCTGCAGAACCTGCGCCGCGACCCCCACGCCCAGCACGGTTGGAGCTGGCAGGTCGACCTCGACGGGCTGGCCCGGGACCTGCCGGTGATCAGCGGCTGGCCGGAGCAGGAGCTGGCCCACACGGCGCCGTACGACGGACCGGTGCTGTGGCTCGCCGGCAGCCGGTCGGCCTACGTCCAGCCGGCGTACGACGCCGCGATGGACCGCTGGTTCCCCCGGAACCGCAAGGTGACCCTCAAGGACACCGGCCACTGGCTGCACTCCGAGCGCCCGGACCTCTTCCTGGAGATCATCCAGCGGTTCCTGGGGGACTAGCGGGTCACCTCGTCACCAGATCGACTCGGCGTACTCCGGGTGGTCGATGAACGGGTTCCGGTTGCCCTGGTAGTCGCTGTAGATCCGGTCGTTGCGCGCCCGCTCGGCGGCCGAGACCGGGTCCGCGGCGCTCCAGGCGAGCAGCACGGAGATCTTGCCGAGGTAGGGCACCGTGCCGTTGACGGTGTTGTTGAGCTCGAGGTCGGCGAAGCCGTCGCCGCCCTCGTAACGCACGGACATGTACATCAGGCCGCGGGCGATGTCGCCCTTGACCGAGTCGCGCGGCTCGAAGGAGTCGGCGTCGGTGAAGCAGCCGGAGCAGCTGGCGACCGCGGAGCCGCCGTTGTCGAAGTCCTTGTTGCCGCGGGTGGAGTTGACGGTGACGTCCTCGGGACGCAGGTGGTGCAGGTCGGTGCCGGGGCCGGCGGAGGTGCCGAAGTCGCCGTGGCTCTGCGGCCAGGTGTGCTCGCGGTTCCACTGGCCGGATCCGCCGCCGTTGTTGGACTTGGCGATCGAGCGGCCGGAGTAGATCTCGATGACGTTGTTGCTGTTGGCGGGGTCCTGGTCGGTGACCTTGAGGGCGTCCCAGACCTGGGTGTAGGTCAGCGTCCGGTTGCCGTCGATGATGCCGTGCAGTGCGGTCGCGAGCGCGGCCCCGGACTTGCCGGCGGCGGCGTCGTAGTAGCCGGCCGGGATGCCGGAGGAGCCGGTGTCGCCGGGCGGCGTCGTGGTGCCGCCCCCGGCGAGCGCGAAGGCGCTGCTGCTGGTCAGGCCGGGGTGGGAGAAGTACGCCGCCAGCGTGCCGGTGACGTCGACCTGCTTGCCCAGCAGCGACGGGTTGGTCTTCAGGCCCCAGGCCGAGCGGAAGGCCGAGGGGATCTGCACGTAGAGCATCGACCCGGTCGCGGTGGTGCCGGGGGAGTCGGCCAGGGCGAGGGCGTAGTCGTTGGGGAAGCCGCTCGTCACCACGGTCGAGGTCGCGGTGGGCTGGCCCACGACGTACCCGCGCACGGTGGCGGTCGAGGAGCTCTGGGTGCCGATCGCCTGGGCCACGGTGAGCGGCGTGGCGGCGTCGGCGGGCGCCGGGCGCGGGGCGACCAGCAGGAAGGAGGACAGGAGGAGGGTGAGGACGAGGGCGCACAGCGGCGACCGTCGCATCCCGAGCATGCGAGTCATGGAGGAGATCCTGGCCCACGACCGGCCGGGGGGCCAGCCCCCCGCGCCGCGTTCACGTGCTCGTCACCCGGTGTTGTCAGGTGCTGCTCTGGCGGGCTCGGTAGGCCGCGACCGCGTTGCGGTTGCCGCAGGTGACCGAGCAGAACCGCTTGGACCGGTTGCGGGAGAGGTCGAGCACGACCCCCTCGCAGGTCTCGTCGGCGCAGATCGCGAGCCGGGACATCTCGTCGGCACGGACCACGTCGATCATCGCCATCGCGGTCTCCACCAGGATCCGCTCGGCGAGCGGGCGGTCCTGGTCGATGGCGTGCACGTGCCAGTCCAGGCCGTCGTGGCGGCGCAGCTGGGGGACGGCCGAGGCCTCGCGGAGCATCGCGTTGAGGAGGTCGACCGCGTCGTCGCGGCGGGCGGTGAGCACCTCGCGCAGCCGGGGCACGACGGCGCGCACCTGCGCCAGCTCGGCCTCGTCGCCGTCGTGGCGGCCGGTGTAGCCGTAGTCGGCGAAGAAGTCGTCGAGCTCCTCGGGAGTGGTCATCCCGACCGGCTCCAGGGCGGAGTTCACCAGGGTGACGGCGGCCTGGAGCGAGACGGCGGTGTCATGGGCGAAAACCACGTTGACAGGTTACCGCACCCCGCCGTACCGTCATTAGCCATGATGACTTTGACCCGTGACGAGGCCAGGGTGGCGCGACCGGGGACCGGGCCCGGCCTGCTGCTGGCGCTCGTCTCCGCCTTCGCCTTCGGGCTCTCCGGGGCGCTGGCGCGCCCGCTGCTCGACAGCGGCTGGAGCGCGGGCGGGGTGGTCCTGCTGCGGATCGCGGTCGGCGCGCTGGCGGTGCTGCCGCTCGGCGTACGGGCGATGCGTGGGCGCTGGCACCTGTTGCGCCCGGCGCTGCCCACCCTGGTCCTCTACGGCGGCCTCGCGGTCGCCGGGGCACAGTTCTGCTACTTCTCCGCGGTGCAGACGATGGAGGTCGGACCGGCCCTGCTCATCGAGTACACCGCCCCGGTCGCCGTGGTGGTCTGGATGTGGCTCGTCCACGGTCAGCGCCCCGGCCGGGTCACCGTGCTCGGCGCGGCGGTCGCGGCGCTCGGCCTGCTGCTCGTGCTCGACCTGTTCTCCGGTGCCGACTTCGACCTGCGCGGTGCGGCCTGGGCGCTGGCCGCGATGGTGGGGGCGGCTGCGTACTTCGTGATCTCCGCCGACGAGCGGCACGGCCTGCCCCCGATGGCGCTGGCCGCCGGCGGCCTCCTGCTCGGCGGACTGATCCTCGGGCTGCTCGGCCTGCTCCGGCTGATGCCGGTCGAGGGCTCCGCCACCCCGGTGGAGTACGCCGGCGTCGAGGTCGCCCCCTGGCTCGCGATCCTGGTCCTCGGGCTGGTGACGGCCGCGGTGGCCTACGGCACCGGCATCGCCGCGGGACGGCGGCTCGGCTCCCGGCTGGCGTCCTTCGTGGCGCTCAGCGAGGTCGTCGCCGCCGTCGCGTGGGCGTGGCTGCTGCTGGGCCAGCTGCCCGGCGTGGTGCAGCTGCTGGGCGGGGTGCTGATCGTGCTCGGCGTGGTCGGGGTGCGGCTCGGGGAGCCGGCGGTCGCGACCGAGGAGCCCGTGCTCGGGTGAGCCCGGCTAGCGCTGGTCCTGCCGCTTGACGACGACCTCGCGGATGATCAGCAGCACCGCCGCGGCGGCCGGGATGGCGAGCAGCGCGCCGACCACGCCCAGCAGGGCGCTGCCGACGAGGGCGGCGATGACGATCACCGCGCCCGGCAGGTCGACCGAGCGGCTCATCACCCGCGGGTAGATCACGTAGTTCTCGAACTGCTGGTAGATCACGTAGAAGATCACGCAGATGATGCCGGTCTTGATGTCGGTGGCGAAGGCGATCGCGGAGACGATGATCGCGCCCAGGGTGGCACCGATCATCGGGATCACGTCGAGCACCGCGACCACGAAGGCCAGCGCGACGGCGTACTTGGCGACCGGGGTGAACCACAGGAAGACCAGCGAGCTCAGCCCCGCGCAGAGCGCCACGATGAAGGCGCCGGAGACGTAGCCGCCGATGTTGGCGATCACCTTGTCGCCGAGCTTGGCCACCCGCTCGCGGCGCGAGGCCGGCGCGAGGCGGTAGATCGCGGCCTTGCTGCTGTCGAGCGAGGCCAGGAAGTAGAGCGTCAGGACCAGGATGACGAACGCGTTGAACAGGCCCGAGACGACCTTGAGCCCGATGCCGACGGCGTTGCCGAAGATGCCGGCGACGAGGTCACCCTCGTCGATGCGGTCCTTGATCTTGTCGATGATGTGGTACTCGTCGTCCAGCCGCTGGATCCGCTTGTTCTTCTGCAGCTCGTCGAGCCAGCCGGGGGCGTTCTTGGTGATCGCCTGCACCTGGTCGGTGATCACCGGGACGATCGCGACGAGGAACAGCGCGACCAACCCGATCGCGGCCAGGATGACGACGGTGACCGACAGCGAGCGGCGCAGCCCGCGCCGCTCCAGGAACATCACCGCCGGGTTGAGGCCGGCGGCGAGGAAGAACGAGACCACCACGAGCATCAGCACCGAGCCGATGCCCACGATCGCCTGGAACAGCCAGAACGCCGTCAGCGCGCCGAGCGCGCCGACGAAGCCGTAGTAGTACGGCGAGCGCCGGTCGAAGGGCTTGCCGGGCTTGCCGTACGGCGACTCCTCGGCCGCCGCGGCCGGCGCGGCGGGGTCGACCCCGCCGTGCTCGGTCACCCCGTCCGGCGCCTCGTCGACGGCGCCGGACCCGCTCAACTCTCGTCCTCGCCGAAGCCGGCGACGAGGTCGGCCAGGGAGGACAGCTGGGCGGTGATGGCGGCCCGGCGCTTGGTGAGCCGGTCGAGCTCGGCACGGCGCGAGGCGATCTCGCGCTGCAGCTCGGAGTCGCCGCTGGCGGCGATCGCCTCGGCCTGGGCACGCGCCGAGGCGATGACCTGCTCGGCCTCGCGGCGGGCACGGGTGAGCAGCCCCTCGGACTCGGTCTGCGCGGCGGCCCGGTTGGCGGCGGCCTGCTTGCTGGCCTCGGCGGCCCGCGCCTCCGCGGCGGTGGCGCGCTGCTCGGCCTCCTCGACCAGGCGGCGGGTCTCGGCGACGGCGCTGTTGTGGTGGTCGGTGGCCTCACGGGCCAGCCGCTCCTTCTCCACGGCGAGCGCGCGACGCGCCTCCTGGACCTCGCGGTCGACCGCGGCCCGGGCCTGCTCGACCTCGCGCTGGGCCTGGCTGCGCAGCTCGGAGACCTCCTGCTCGGCGGCCAGGCGGTGCTGGTCGGCCTCGCGGCGGGCCGACGCGCGGGTGTCCTCGGCCTCGCTCTGCGCCAGCGCGCGCTCCTGCTCGGCGTCGGTGAGCAGGCGGGTGCGGTTCTCCTCCAGCTCGCGGAGCTGGACGGCGCGCATGTCGTCGGCCTCGCGGGCCGCCTCGGCCCGGATCGCCTTGGCGTCGCGGGTGGCCTGGTCGCGGATCTCGGTGGCGTCGGACTCGGCCGTCGTGCGGATCTCGGCGGCCTCCTCCTCGGCGAGGCGGAGCATCGCGCTCGCGCGACCCCCCAGCCCGGCGTACGACGGGTTGTCGGTCTCGGCCAGCTCGGCCTTCGCCTTGGCGAGCTCCTGCTCGAGCTCGATGACCCGCTGCTCGGACTCGGTGAGGCTGGCCCCCAGGGTGGCCTTCTCGCTGGAGAGCTGGCGGATGTGGGTGTCGACGGCCTCGCGGTCGTAGCCGCCCTTGCGCACGATCGGCAGCCCGCCGCCGGAGGGCGCGTTGAAGCCGACCGGGCGTGGGGCCGCGGGAGCGGCCGGGCGGGCGGTCGGACGGGGAGAGGTCGCGGCCGCGCGGTCGGGCTGGGCCGCGGTCGGACGGTCGGAGCCGGCCGGCTGGCGCGCCGCGGGGGCGTCGTTCTTGACCGCCGGGATGACCTGCGTCGGCTCCTCGTCGCTGGACTTGGTCGTCACGGGGGCGGACTCCTCGGTGGTGTGGGGCTCGTCGTCGAAGATGGACAGACCCTGGTCGCTCATGGGGACGGAGCCTCCCTGGCTCTCGGTGCGGGCAGTGGGGGGATGGCCCCATGATTCCCGATGGACCTGAGCTTTCCCAGCCCGGCCCGCCAGGACAGGACGGAGGGCCGGGAAATGGCCGACGGGCCGGCGCGTGTCGCGCCGGCCCGTCGTAGGTCCGCCTCAGATGCCGCGGAACAGGTTGATCTTGTCGAGGTGCTTGGCGCGCAGCTCCTCGTCGCGCACGCCCAGGCCCTCCTCGGGGGAGAGGCACAGGACGCCGACCTTGCCCTGGTGCTTGTTGTGGTGCACGTCGAGGGCGGCCTGGCCGGTGTCCTCGAGCTTGTAGGTGCGCGACAGGGTCGGGTGGATCTTGCCCTGCGCGATGAGGCGGTTTGCCTCCCACGACTCGCGGTAGTTGGCGAAGTGGCTGGAGATGATGCGCTTGAGGTTCATCCACAGGTAGCGGTTGTCGTACTCGTGCATGTAGCCCGTGGTCGAGGCGCAGGTGGTGATGGTGCCGCCCTTGCGGGTGACGTAGACGCTCGCGCCGAAGGTCTCGCGGCCCGGGTGCTCGAAGACGATGTCGATGTCCTCGCCGCCGGTGAGCTCGCGGATGGCCTTGCCGAAGCGCTGCCACTCCTTCGGGTTCTGCTTGGTGCCGTCCTCGTTCCAGAACTTCGGGGCCAGCTCGGAGCGGTTGATGACCATCTCGGCGCCCATGTTGCGCACGATCTGGGCCTTCTCCTCGTTGGAGACCACGCAGATGGGGTTCGCGCCGCCGTTGAGGGCGTACTGCGTGGCGAAGCCGCCGAGGCCGCCGGAGGCGCCCCAGATCAGGACGTTGTCGCCCTGCTTCATGTTGCCGCCGTTGGCGGAGACGAGCTGCCGGTAGGCCGTGCAGTTGACCAGGCCGGGGGAGGCGGCCTCCTCCCAGGTGAGGTGCTCGGGCTTGGGCATGAGCTGGTTGGCCTTGACCATCGCGACGTCGGCGAGGCCGCCGAAGTTGGTCTCGAAGCCCCAGATCCGCTGCGAGGTGTCGAGCATCGTGTCGTTGTGGCCGTCGGGGGCCTCGAGCTCGACGGAGAGGCAGTGGGCGACGACGCGGTCGCCGGCCTTCCAGCGGGTCACGCCCGGGCCGACGGCGAGGACGACGCCGGACAGGTCGGAGCCGACGATGTGGTAGGGCAGGTCGTGGCGCTTGGCGAGCTCGGACTCGCGGCCGTAGCGCTCGAGGAAGCCGAAGGTGGAGACCGGCTCGAAGATCGAGGTCCACACGGTGTTGTAGTTGATGGCGGAGGCCATCACGGCGACGATCGCCTCACCGGGACCGAGCTCGGGCATCGGCACCTCGTCGACGTGCAGGGACTTGCGCGGGTCCTTGTCGCGCGAGGCGATGCCCTCGAACATGTCGACCTCGTCCTTGTGGACCGTCACGGCCCGGTAGGACTCCGGGAGCTCGAGGTTGGCGAAGTCCTCCGAGGAGGTCCCTTCGGCCTGGATGGCGTCGAGAATGTGCTGCACGGTCGTCGTCTCCCTAGGAATGCTGGCGGATGGCAATACGGCCGCGGCGTAGATTACCCATCGGTAACCACCTCGTGGTGGCTTCGTGACGGGCGTCTCATCCGGCGGCGTCGTGGTCGCAGGTGCACCGTCCTGGGCTCGGCGGCGCGCTGATGGGTCACCATAGGCCCCGTGACGTTGCATCGGGGTGACCCGTCCACGAAGGAGGGGGGCGGGACCGTCGACCTCAACGCCGACGTCGGCGAGTCCTTCGGCCGCTGGCAGCTCGGCGACGACGCCGCCCTGCTCCCGCACCTGACCAGCGCGAACGTGGCGTGCGGCTTCCACGCCGGTGACCCGCTCACCCTGGTCCGCACCTGCGCGCTCGCCGTCGAGCACGGCGTCGTGATCGGCGCCCAGGTCGGCTACCGCGACCTCGCCGGCTTCGGGCGCCGGTACGTCGAGGTGCCCGCCGCCGAGCTGGAGGCCGACGTGCTCTACCAGCTCGGTGCCCTCGACGGCATCGCCCGGGCCGCCGGCGCCAGGGTCGCCTACGTCAAGCCGCACGGTGCGCTCTACCACGCGGTCTCCCGGCACCCGGAGCAGGCGCGGGCGCTGGTCCGCGCGGTCGCCGCCTTCGGTGGGCTGCCGGTGCTCGGTCTCGCCGGCTCGGCCTTCCTCGACGTCGTCGCGGACGCCGGTCTGCCGGCGGTGGGCGAGGGCTTCGCCGACCGCGCCTACCTCCCCGGCGGCGGCCTGGTGCCCCGCTCCGAGCCCGGCGCGCTGCTCCTCGACCCCGCCGTCGTCGCCGCGCAGGCGGTCCGGCTCGCGGCCTCGGGCACGGTCCGCTCGCTGTGCGTGCACGGGGACTCGCCCGGCGCACCGGAGCTCGCGGCCGCGGTGCGCGTGGCGCTCGACGCGGCCGGGGCCACGGTCGCGCCGTTCGCATGAACCTCCTCCCGTACGGCGACCGCGGGCTCCTCGTGGAGCTCGCCGACACGCCTGCGGTGGTGGCCCTGGTGGCCCACCTGCGCGCGGACCCGGGGGTCGCGGAGGTGGCGCTCGACGTCGTACCGGGGGCCCGGACGGTGCTCCTCGTCGCCCGGCCGGGGGTCTCCGTCGAGCGGCTGCGCGGGGTAGTCCCTGACGAAAAGCACGCTTTCGGGCCGGAAATCAGTGCTTTTCGTCAGGGACTACCGCAGCGGGAGCTCGTCGTGCCGGTCACGTACGACGGCGCGGACCTGGCCGACGTCGCGGCGCTGACCGGGCTGACGCCGGGCGAGGTCGTCGCGGCGCACACGCGGACGCCGTGGCGAGTGGCCTTCGGCGGCTTCGCGCCGGGCTTCGCCTACCTCGTCGGCGGCGACCCGCGGCTGCACGTGCCGCGCCGGGCGCAGCCGCGCACCACGGTGCCGGCCGGGTCGGTGGGGCTGGCGGGGGAGTTCAGCGGGATCTACCCGCGCGCCTCGCCCGGCGGCTGGCAGCTGCTCGGCCGCACCGGCCTCGTGCTCTGGGACCTCGACCGCGACCCGCCGGCGCTGCTGACCGCCGGCCTCACCGTGCGCTTCGAGGCGCGATGAGCGCGCTCGTGGTGCGTGCCGTCGGCGGCCCGGTGCTGGTCCAGGACCGGGGCCGGCCGGGCCACGCCGCCATCGGCGTCGGTACGGCGGGCGCGGCCGACCGCGCGTCCCACGACCTCGCCAACCGGCTGCTCGGCAACGACCCCGGTGCCGCCACCCTGGAGGTGGTGCTGGGCGGCCTGGAGGTCGAGGCGGAGGGCATGCTCTGGGTCTGCGTCACGGGCGCCCCCGCGCAGCTCGCCGTCGGCGGGCGGGCCGAGCCGACGGGCGCGGTGCTCGCGCTGCGGCCGGGGGAGCGGCTCACCCTGGGCACGCCGCCGAGCGGGTTGCGGTCCTACCTCGCGGTGCGCGGCGGGCTCGACACGCCCCGGCTGCTGGGCTCCCGCGCGCACGACACGCTCGCCGGGCTCGGCCCCGCGCCGGTCCGGCCGGGCGAGCGGATCGCGGTCGGGCGCGAGCTCGCCGGCGAGATCCTGGTGGACGCGGTCGCGTCCCGCCGCCACGAGGGGCCGGTGACGGTGGGCCTGCACCGCGGCCCCCGCGACGACTGGGCGGTCGACGCGGACGCCCTGGTCGCCCGGCCGTGGCGGGTCGCCGCGGACAGTGACCGGGTGGGGCTCCGGCTCGAAGGGGAGCCGCTCGGCGTCGTACCGGACCGGGGGGAGCTGCCCAGCGAGGGCGCACTTCGCGGTGCGGTCCAGCTGCCGCCGGACGGGCGGCCGGTGGTGTTCGGCCCGGACCACCCGGTGACCGGGGGCTATCCCGTGGTCGCCGTGGTGGCCGATGCCGACACCGACCGGCTGTCCCAGCTGCGGCCGGGTGAGGAGCTCCGGTTCCGCTGGGCGTGAGCGCCCGGGGCGCTCAGTGCGCGTCGGCCGCGGGCTCGACGAGCTCGACCAGGACGCCGCCGGCGTCCTTGGGGTGGATGAAGTTGATCCGGCTGTCGGCCGTGCCGCGCTTGGCCTCGGGGTAGAGCAGGCGCAGGCCGCGCTCGCGCAGGATCGCGGAGACCTGGTCGAGGTCGGTGACGCGGTAGGCGAGCTGCTGGAGGCCCGGGCCGCTGCGGTCGATGAACTTCGCGATCGTCGACTCGGCGTTGAGCGGGGCGAGCAGCTGGATCTTGGAGTCGGTGTCGCCGACGGCGACCATCGCCTCGCGCACGCCCTGCTCCTCGTTGGTCTCCTCGTGCGTCACGTGCATGCCGAAGCTGTCGCGGTAGAACGCGATCGCCTCGTCCAGGTCCGGCACCGCGATGCCGACGTGGTCGATGGCGGTGAACAGGTGCGTGGGGACTGCGCTGGTGACCGGGTCAGTGATGCTCATGGCCCCCATTCTGCCCACGTGGAGGCTGTGACGAGCGACTCACCGACCGGACGATGGACCCCTCGCTCGCCTCGGCTACCCCCGAGTAGAGTCGAGAAGGTCACACCCGTTCCACTCACGGAGCTCAACGGAGGAAGCATGTCCGACAACCCCAGCGTCATCGTCGCCGGCGCTCGTACGCCGATCGGCCGCCTGCTCGGCGGCCTCAAGACCCTGTCGGCCGCCGACCTCGCCGGTGTCGCCATCAAGGGCGCGCTGGAGAAGGCGGGCGTGGCGCCCGACCAGGTCGACTACCTCATCGTGGGCCAGGTGCTCCAGGCCGGCGCCGGCCAGAACCCGGCCCGCACCGCCGGTCTCGCCGCGGGCCTGCCCGCGAGCGTTCCCTCGATCACCATCAACAAGGTGTGCCTGTCGGGCATCAACGCGATCGCCCAGGCCGACGCCCTGATCCGTGCCGGCGAGGCCGACATCGTGGTCGCCGGTGGCACCGAGTCGATGACCAACGCCCCCCACCTGCTCCCCAAGAGCCGCGACGGCTTCAAGTACGGCGACACCACGCTCGTCGACTCGATGGCCTACGACGCGCTCTACGACCAGGCCACGCAGCAGGCGATGGGCAACCTCACCGAGGCCGTCAACGCCGAGCGCGACAACGCGCTGACCCGTGAGGAGCAGGACGAGTTCTCGGCCCGCTCGCACCAGCTCGCCGCCGCCGCGCAGAAGAACGGCGTCTTCGACGACGAGATCGTCCCGGTGAGCATCCCGCAGCGCAAGGGCGACCCGGTCGTCATCAGCAAGG
Source organism: Nocardioides sp. LML1-1-1.1 (assembly GCF_040676175.1). Lineage (NCBI taxonomy): Bacteria > Bacillati > Actinomycetota > Actinomycetes > Propionibacteriales > Nocardioidaceae > Nocardioides > Nocardioides sp. LML1-1-1.1. The sequence continues at coordinate 15,402 of NZ_JBEGHK010000005.1, forward strand.
ACGAGGGCGTGCGCGGCGACACCACCGCCGAGTCCCTCGCCGGCCTGCGCCCGGCGTTCTCCAAGACCGGCACGATCACCGCCGGCTCCGCCTCGCAGATCTCCGACGGCGCTGCCGCCGTGGTCGTCACCTCCAAGGCCAAGGCCGAGGAGCTCGGCCTGCCGATCCTCGCCGAGATCGTCAGCCACGGCCAGGTCGCGGGCCCCGACTCCAGCCTCCAGCTGCAGCCGGCCAACGCCACCCAGAAGGCCCTCGACAAGGCCGGCCTGAGCGTCGCGGACCTCGACCTGGTCGAGTTCAACGAGGCCTTCGCCGCGGTCGGCATCGAGTCCGCCCGCGCGCTCGGCATCGACGCCGACAAGGTCAACGTCAACGGCGGCGCGATCGCCATCGGTCACCCGCTGGGCGCCTCCGGTGCCCGGATCACGCTGCACCTCGCGCTGGAGCTCCAGCGCCGCGGTGGCGGCGTGGGCGCGGCCGCCCTCTGCGGCGGTGGCGGCCAGGGCGACGCGCTGGTCATCCGGGTCCCCTCTGCCTGACCCGTTGCCTGAGCAGGACGTCCAGGGCGGCCGCCGCGGGATCACCGCGGCGGCCGTTCCTGCCTTGGTGGAGAAGGCGCGCGCGGGCGACCCGCGCTCGGTCGGCCGGCTGGTCTCGCAGGTCGAGGACGAGTCGCCGCTGCTGCCGGAGCTGATGCGCGCCCTCGCCCCGCACACCGGGCATGCCCGGATCGTGGGGCTCACCGGCTCGCCCGGGGTCGGCAAGTCGACCTCGACCAACGCCCTCATCGGCGAGCTGCGCCGGCGCGACCAGCGGGTCGCCGTGCTCGCGGTCGACCCGTCCTCGCCGTTCTCCGGCGGCGCCCTGCTGGGGGACCGGATCCGGATGGGCGACCACGTCCTCGACCCGGGCGTCTTCATCCGGTCGATGGCCGCGCGGGGCCACCTGGGCGGGCTCGCCTGGACCACCCCGCAGGCGCTGCGGGTGCTCGACGCGGCGGGCTTCGACTACGTGCTCGTGGAGACCGTCGGCGTCGGCCAGAGCGAGGTCGAGGTGGCCGGCCAGGCCGACACGACCGTCGTGCTCCTGGCGCCGGGGATGGGCGACGGCATCCAGGCCGCCAAGGCCGGCATCCTCGAGATCGGCGACCTGTACGTCGTCAACAAGGCCGACCGCGACGGCGCCGACAAGGTGCGCCGCGACCTGCGGTCGATGCTCGGTCTCGCCGAGCGCCGGGAGGACACCTGGCGACCGCCCGTCCTCAAGACCGTGGCCTCCACCGGCGACGGCGTCACCGACGTGGTGGACGCGCTGGAGGAGCACGGCGCGTGGCTGCGTGAGAGCGGCGAGCTGCAGCGCCGCCGGGTGCGCCGGGCACGCGACGAGATCGAGACGCTCGCCCTCACCGCGCTGCGCAAGCGCTGGGGCAGCGTCGGCGACGGGGACCGTCTCGACGACCTGGCCGCCGCGGTGGTCGCCGGGGAGAGCGACCCCTACGCCGCGGCCGACGTCCTCACGGGCGGCTGAGCCCGGTCAGCGGTGACCACCGCGCCGGTCCGCCCGCCGTCTGCGCGGGGATCGTCAGCAGCGCCATCGACCTCCCGATGCGCACCCCGCTCGGCCCGCTGATCCACACCACGGCCCGCTCGTCGGGCTCGGTGAGCCCGTCGGCCCGGATCGGGATGGCGATGCTCGCGGTGAGCCGGCCCGGCTGGACGGTGACCCGCGCCCGCAGCGCCGGCAGGTCGTTGCCGATGGTCGCGCTCGCGGAGCGGATGGCGAGCGCCACCGAGGTGGGGCGGGCGGCCATCCGGTCCAGGCGGACGACCGCGACGGCGGAGCGGCCCTCGGGAGCGTTCCGGACCGACACCGACGCGACCGGCACCGGGTAGCCCGGCAGGCCCCGTCCGTCGAGGGCGGTGAAGCAGTAGCCGTGCCGCCGCGCGGTGCGCACCACCTTCGCGACCGCGTCGACCGACAGCGGGGACCGGGAGACCCCGTCGTGCTGGAGCACCACGTTGTGGCCGCGGTGCAGGCCGCGCAGGATCCGGCCCGCGATCTGGTCGGGCGTGCCGCTGTGCCAGTCGAGGGAGTCGATGTCCCACAGCACCGGGACGTAGCCCAGGCCGACGATGTCGGCGCGCACCCGCGCGTTCATCGCGCCGTACGGCGGGCGCATCAGCCGGGTCGGGTGCACACCCGCGCGCACCAGCGCCCGGTTGGTGCCGGCGATCGAGGCCCGGACCTGCTGGTCCGAGCGGGAGGGCAGGCTCTCGTGCGCCCAGCTGTGGTTGGCGACGAGGAAGCCGGAGCGCTCGACCAGCCGGGCCAGCTCGGGGTGCGCCTGGACCCGGCTGCCGACCATGAAGAAGGTGGCCGGCACGCGCAGCTCGCGCAGCACCCGGACCAGCCGCGGCGTCGTACCGGGGACGGGGCCGTCGTCGAAGGTCAGCGCCACCGTGCCGGTGCACCCGGCGCGCTGCGCGGGCGCCGGGGCGGGCCGGGGACGAGGTGCCGCTGCACCCGCCAGCTGCGCCGCGGGGACGGCGCGTCCGGACGCCTCGGGCGGCACCGGCCCGGCGCTGACGACGTGGGCGAGGAGCACGATGGCGAGCGCGGAACCAGCGGTCGCGAGCCTCCGTCCCGTGACCGCCGACCGGACACGGGAGAGCAGCACGTACGAAGCATGGGGGCTGGGAGCGCGGGAAATGGGCATTTCGCAGGAGGCACGCCGTCCTCAGTGGCGGACGTCACCGGATCCGTCGAGCCCGGTGAAGCAGTAGCCCCGTCGCCGGGCCTTCGTCACGACCTCCGCGACGGCCGCGACGGACAGTGGTGAGCGGGCCACCCCGTCGTGCTGCAGGACGACGTTGTCGCCCGGGCGCAGCGCCCGCAGGATGCGTCGCGCGATGACCCGGGTGCTGCCGTCGGCCCAGTCGCGCGAGTCGATCGTCCACAGCACCGGGACGAGTCCCTCGCGACGCAGCGCGCGGCGGGCCTCTGAGTCCAGGGCGCCGTACGGCGGGCGGGCCAGGCGGCTCGGACGCACCCCGGCCCGCACGAGTGCCTGGCGGGTCCGGGCCAGCTCGCGCCGTACCTGGGGGCCGGAGAGGGTGCGCAGGTCCGCGTGCGACCAGGTGTGGTTGCCGACGGTCAAGCCGGCCCGCTGCACCAGCCGGGCGGTCTCCGGGTGCGCGGCGACGTTGCGGCCGACCATGAAGAAGGTCGCGGGCACGTGCAGCCGCTGCAGCTCACGCACCAGGCCGGGCGTCACCCGCGGCGACGGGCCGTCGTCGAAGGTCAGCGCGACCCGGCCCACACAACGCTTGCGCTCCGCCGGCGCGGGGGCGGGCTCCGCCGCCGGGTCGGGAGCGGCGACGGCGGCCGGGACGGCGGTCACGGCCGGCATCGCCGACTGCGGCGGCAGCGGCAGGAGGGGGACGAGGACGGCGAGGAGCCCGAGAACGAGGACGGTCCCGAGGCGAGCGGTGATGGTCACGGGAAGGAGACGCGGAGACATGCGGGAAGGTTGCGGCGAGGACCTCACAAAGTGGCGGCGCCGACATCACAGGACCGTGACAGGTGTGGGGGCGGCGGCGGTGGCTGAGAGGATGACCGGGTGAAGGACGTCGTCATCCTCGGCTCGACCGGCTCGATCGGCACCCAGGCGCTCGACCTGGTGCGCGCCAACCCGGACCGGTTCCGGGTCGTGGGGCTGACCGCCGGCGGCAGCAACCCGGAGCTCTTCGAGCAGCAGGTGGCCGAGCTCGCGCCCCGGTTCTCCGGCCTCGGCGAGGAGGCGAGCACCGAGGCGGCGGCGCTGCCGTGCGACGTCGTCCTCAACGGGATCACCGGCGCCGTCGGCCTGCGCCCCACCCTCGCCGCGCTGGACGCGGGCACCACCTTGGCCCTGGCCAACAAGGAGTCGCTCGTGATGGGCGGCCCGCTCGTGCTCGAGCGCGCGAAGCCGGGCCAGATCGTGCCGGTCGACTCCGAGCACAGCGCGCTGGCGCAGTGCCTGCGCGCCGGCACGCCCGAGGAGGTACGACGCCTCGTGCTCACCGCCAGCGGTGGCCCCTTCCGCGGCCGGACCCGGGCCGACCTCGCCGATGTCACGCCCGAGCAGGCGGCCGCGCACCCGACCTGGGACATGGGCCCGGTCATCACCATCAACTCCGCGACCCTGGTCAACAAGGGCCTGGAGGTGATCGAGGCGCACCTGCTCTTCGGCATCCCCTACGACCGGATCGAGGTCGTGGTGCACCCGACCAGCGTGGTCCACTCGATGGTGGAGTTCGTCGACGGCTCGACGATCGTGCAGGCCAGCCCGCCCACCATGCTGATCCCGATCGCGCTCGGCCTGGACTGGCCCGAGCGGGTGCCGGGCGCCGCGCCCGCCGTGGACTGGTCGCGCCCCGAGACCTGGGAGTTCCTCCCGCTCGACGACGAGGCCTTCCCGGCGGTCGCCCTGGCCCGGGCGGCGGGGGAGCGCGGCGGCACCGCGCCGGCGGTCTACAACGCCGCCAACGAGGTCGCGGTGGACGCCTTCCGCGCCGGCCGGCTGGCATTTCCCGGCATCGTCGACGTGGTCGGCAGCGTGGTAGCCGCCCACGACGTACCCTCGGATGGGCGGATCTCCCTCGACGACGTGCTCGCAGCCGACGCGTGGGCCCGGGAGACCGCCGCCCGCACCATCGCCGCCGCTCCATCGCACTGAGGACACCCGACCGCCCGTGATGACCGTTCTGCTCTACACCCTCGGCGTCGTCGTCTTCGCCGTGGCGATCCTCGCCTCCATCGGCCTGCACGAGCTGGGCCACATGATCCCGGCCAAGGCCTTCGGCGGGAAGGTCACCCAGTACTTCATCGGCTTCGGGCCGACCGTGTGGAGCAAGCAGGTCGGTGAGACCGAGTACGGCGTCAAGGCGATCCCGCTCGGCGGCTACGTCAAGATCGTCGGGATGCTGCCGCCGGGTGCGGCCGACCTCGCCGACGGCGTCGAGGTCGACGCCGACGGCAACCAGGTGGTGAAGGTCCGCAAGTCCAACACCGGCATGTTCACCCAGCTGATCTCCGACGCCCGCGCCGCGGAGTGGGAGACCATCACGCCCGCCGACTCCGGCCGGCTGTTCTACAAGATGCCGTGGTGGAAGAAGGTCATCGTGATGGGCGGCGGCCCGACGGTGAACATCCTCATCGCGTTCGGCATCTTCGTCGGCGTCTTCGCGACCTACGGCAACGCCGGCGACCCGGCGATCGAGACCACGGTCGGCGAGGTGTCCGCCTGCGTGAAGCCCGCCGAGGAGTCCGGGAAGGTCTGCACCCCGGAGGAGCTGGCGAAGAACCCCACCCCGGCGTACCAGGCCGGGATCGAGGCCGGGGACCGGATGGTCTCCTTCAACGGCGTCGCGATCACCAGCTGGGACCAGATGCAGGCACTGGTCAAGAAGAACGGCACCGCCAAGGCGAGCGTCGTGGTCGAGCGCGACGGCGAGCAGCTGACGTTCCAGACCACGACCGTGGTCCGTCCGCCCGACAAGGTGGGCGAGAAGGCCGACAAGACGGTCGGCTTCCTCGGCGTCACCCCGCGGACCCACCCGACCACGGGCGGCGTGCTCTACACCCTCGACCAGATGGGCACGATGACCGTCGACGTCGTCAAGGCGCTCGGCACCCTGCCCGCCAAGGTCTGGGGCGTGGCCCAGGCCATCGTCGGGGTCAAGGAGCGCGACCCGCAGGGCCCGGTCAGCATCGTCGGCGGCGGCCGGCTCGCGGGGGAGACCGCCTCGCACGAGGAGATCCCGGTCAAGCAGAAGATGATCTCGCTGCTGATGCTGGTCGCGGGCTTCAACTTCTTCATCGGCATGTTCAACTTCGTGCCGCTGCTGCCCCTCGACGGCGGGCACATCGCGGGTGCGCTCTGGGAGGCGCTGCGCCGTGGCTGGGCCCGGGTGCGGCGTCGCCCCGACCCCGGGTATGTCGACGTCGCCAAGCTGCTGCCCGTCGCCTACGTCGTCGGGCTGGCCATCCTGGTGATGGGCGTGGTGCTGATCGTGGGCGACCTCGTCGTACCGGTCCACCTCGAATCCTGATCTCCACCTCCCCGCGACTAATCTGGGGGCATGACGTCGATCAGCCTGGGCATGCCGGCCGCACCGCCGCCGGTGCTCGCCCCCCGCCGCCCGACCCGCCAGATCCAGGTGGGCAAGGTCGGGGTCGGCAGCGACCACCCGATCTCGGTGCAGTCGATGACCACCACGCTGACCAGCGACGTCAACACCACGCTGCAGCAGATCGCCGAGCTGACCGCCGCGGGCTGCGACATCGTCCGGGTGGCGTGCCCCAGCCAGGACGACGCGGACGCGCTGCCGGAGATCGCCCGGCACAGCCAGATCCCGGTCATCGCCGACATCCACTTCCAGCCGAAGTACGTCTTCGCCGCCATCGAGGCCGGCTGCGCCGCGGTCCGGGTCAACCCCGGCAACATCAAGAAGTTCGACGACCAGGTCAAGGAGATCGCGGCCGCCGCGAAGGACCACGGCACCTCGATCCGGATCGGCGTCAACGCCGGCTCCCTCGACAAGCGGCTGCTGGAGAAGTACGGCAAGGCCACCCCCGAGGCGCTCGTCGAGTCCGCCGTGTGGGAGGCGAGCCTCTTCGAGGAGCACGGCTTCCGCGACTTCAAGATCTCGGTCAAGCACAACGACCCGGTCGTCATGGTCCGCGCCTACGAGCTGCTCGCCGAGGCCGGTGACTGGCCGCTGCACCTCGGCGTCACCGAGGCCGGCCCCGCCTTCCAGGGCACCATCAAGTCGGCCACCGCCTTCGGCGCGCTGCTCTCGCGCGGCATCGGCGACACCATCCGGGTCTCGCTCTCCGCGCCGCCGGTCGAGGAGGTCAAGGTCGGCATCCAGATCCTGCAGTCGCTCAACCTGCGCCCGCGCAAGCTCGAGATCGTCTCCTGCCCGTCCTGCGGCCGCGCCCAGGTCGACGTCTACACCCTCGCCGAGCGGGTCACCGCCGGTCTCGACGGCCTGGAGGTCCCGCTCCGGGTCGCCGTGATGGGCTGCGTCGTCAACGGTCCCGGCGAGGCGCGCGAGGCCGACCTCGGCGTCGCCTCCGGCAATGGCAAGGGCCAGATCTTCGTCAAGGGCGAGGTCATCAAGACCGTGCCGGAGGCCGAGATCGTGGAGACCCTCATCGAGGAGGCGATGAAGATCGCCGAGTCCATGGAGCCGGTCGAGGGCGCCGAGCCGAGCGTGTCGGTCTCCTGACCCTCGCCTGACCCCCTGCGGAGCCGCGGCACACCCTAGGGTGGTGCCGTGTTGACCACCCGGCACGGCGTGCGCGTCCTCGCGAGCGCCGACGTCCCCGCCTTCGTGGAGCTCGCGAGCCAGGACCCGGTCGTCAACGTCTTCGCGCTGCACCGCGCCCACACCACGAACCTCGAGCCCCGCTGGCTCGGCGGCGAGATGTGGGGGCGCTTCGACAACGGCCACCTGGTCGCCGCGTGCCACGTCGCCGCCAACCTCGTCCCGGTGCAGGCCGGCCCCGAGGACGCGGTCGCCTTCGCCGAGCGCGCGCTCGCCCGGCGTCGTACGGCGTCCACCCTGGTCGGCCCGCAGTCCGCCGTCCGGCCGTTCTGGGCCGAGGTCGCCCCGCACTGGGGACAGCCGCGGGACACCCGCTGGGACCAGCGCCACCTCGCGCTCGACGGCCCGCCCGTGCTCGCGCCCGACCAGGGCGTGCGCGCCGGTGTGCAGAGCGACCTCGCCACGCTCTACCCGGCCTGCGTCGCGATGTACACCGAGGAGGTCGGCGTCTCGCCCGAGTCCGGTGGCGGCGGGGACCTCTACCGGGCCCGCGTCGCCCAGCTCATCGGCCGCGGGTGGTCCTTCGTCCGGTACGACGGCGAGGAGCTCGTCTTCAAGGCCGAGGTCGCCTGCGCGACGCCGCAGGCCGCCCAGATCCAGGGGGTCTGGGTGCCGCCGCACCGCCGGGGCCAGGGGCTGGCCACGGCCGGGATGGCCGCCGTGGTCCACCAGGTGCGGGCGCGGATCGCGCCGACGGTCTCGCTCTACGTCAACGACTGGAACACCGCCGCGCGGGCGGTCTACGAGCGGGTCGGCTTCGCGGAGACGACGCGCTTCGCGACCGTGATGTTCTAGGACACGCTCACCAGGTGACCTCCTCGGCGGGGACCACCTCGGTCGTGATCCCGGGGTAGTCGGTGTCGGCGACGAAGAAGTTGGTGAACGCGATCATCTCCTTCGCCCCGACCGGCACGGTGCTGCCGTCGGGGAGGGGGAGCGGCCACGGCCCCTCGTCGGTGGTGTGCCCGTCGGCCACCAGCACCGTGTCGTAGCCCTCGACCTGCGAGCGGGCGGCCGTGCTGCGCACGCAGGCGTCGGTGGCGGCACCGCACAGGACCAGGCGGGTGACCCCGAGCGCGTCGAGCCGCGCGCGCAGGTCGGTGTCGGCGAAGGAGTCGAGGTAGGTCTTCGCCACGACCGGGTCGCCCTCGCCCGGTCGCACCTCCTCGACGATCTGCCAGGGCTCGGAGCCTGGCACGAACGGACCCGCCTCGTGCTGCACCCAGATCACGGGCACGTCGTCGGCGCGCGCCCGGTCGATGAGGCCGCGGATCCGGCCGATCACCCCGGCGCGGTCGTAGGCCTCGGCGGTGTTGCCCTGCTGGACGTCGATGACGAGGAGTGCGGTGGTCATGGCTTGCACGCTAGACCGGCCCTCCGACACCGACCAGCGGGCCGGGCGACGCGGTCAGCGGCTGAGCCGGGGGAGCCCGTTCCAGAGCAGCCGGGCGGCCACGTCGGTGACCTCGTCCAGCGCCACGTCGGGGTGCTCCTGCCACCAGCGCGCCACCCCGTCGACGCCGGTGATGAGCAGCTCGACGACCACCGCCGAGCCCGTCGCGCCGGCCTGGAGCCCGGACCGGGCGAGGTCGGGGGCGAGCATCGAGGTGACCGCCTGGGCGCGGGCGGTGCGGTAGGCCGCGAGCACGCTGTCGAGGTCCGGGTCGCCGGTCGGGACCGGGTCGACCAGCAGACGCCGGGCCGCCGGACGCTGCCGCGCGAAGGAGAGGTACGCCGCCACGGTGGCCCGCAGCCGGTCCGCGCCGGCGCCGGCGCCGGTGATGCCTGCGCCGACCTCGGCCAGCATCGCGGCGTTCTGGCTGTCGAGCACCTGGAGGTAGAGCTCGCGCTTGGAGCGGAAGTGGTCGTAGAGCACGGTCCGGGACACCCCGGCGGCGGAGGCGATCTCGCCGACCGAGGCGGCGTCGTAGCCGCGGCCGGCGAAGACCTCGACGGCGGCGGCCTCGATCCGCTGCCGACGGGCGGGCGCGCTCAGCCGGCGGCGGACGGTGTCCGTCGTGGCCACGGGAGCCTCCTCGTCGTCGTACCCACACAGATGTCGGTGGTGAGCCCGGTGGTGAGCCCGGGCCTCTTGACCTGCTGTGGTGGTCGTCACGATACTCGGTCTCGCCAGTTACCGACACCACTGTCGGTTGATCTCATGGGGAGACCTCGATGACGCACCAGCTCGACCGCCGTACCCTGCTCGGCTCCTCGGTCGCCGTCGGCGCCGGCGTGGCGCTGGCCGGCGCCGGCCTCGCCCCGGCCTTCGCGGCGACCCCCGGCAAGAACGCCGTGGTGCTCGGTGGCGGCATGGCCGGCCTGACCGCTGCCCACGAGCTGGTCGAGCGCGGCTTCACCGTGACCGTCTTCGAGCCCTCCGCCTGGGGCGGCAAGGCGCGCAGCATCCCGTTCGCGGGCACCGGCACCGGCGGCCGCGCCGACCTGCCGGGGGAGCACGGCTTCCGCTTCTTCCCGGGCTTCTACCACCACGTGCCGGACACGATGCGACGCATCCCGTTCGGCTCCGGCACCGTCGGCGACAACCTGGTCGCGGCCAGCGGCGGCAAGTTCCTGCGCGGCGGCGACCACGCGGACGCCTTCGTCTTCGGGGTCGGCCCGGACCCGCAGCAGCTGCTCACCGTCGACGGCCTGCGCCGCTTCCTGCTCGACAACCTCGGCGGCCACGCGGTGCCGCCGCACGAGCTGACCTACTTCGTCGAGCGCCTGCTCGTCTTCCTCACCAGCTGCGACGAGCGCCGCCTCGGGCAGTGGGAGAAGGTCTCGTGGTGGGACTTCGTGGGCGCGGGGAAGCGCTCGCAGCCCTACCAGAAGATCCTCGCCGCCGGCCTGACCCGCAACCTGGTCGCCGCGAAGGAGACCATCGCCAGCACCCGCACCATCGGCAACATGGGCGAGGCCTTCGTCTACAACATCATGGGCCGTGGCAACGACGGCGCGCTGGACCGCGTGCTCGACCTGCCCACCAACGAGGCGTGGATCGACCCGTGGATGACCTACCTGCGTGGGCTCGGCGTGCGGTTCGTCCCCGGCCAGCGGCTGGTCCGCTACGAGACCTCCGGGGGCCGGATCACCGCCGCGGTCCTCGCCGACGCCGCCGGTACGACGAGCCGCGTCGAGGCCGACTGGTTCGTCAGCGCGATGCCGGTCGAGCGCGTCGTACCGACGCTCACGCCCGACGTGCTGGCGCTCGACCCGGGCCTGAAGGGCCTCTCCTCGCTGCAGACCGACTGGATGGTCGGCATCCAGTTCTTCCTGCGCGACCACGTCGAGGTGACCAAGGGGCACATCACCTTCATCGACTCGCCCTGGTCGCTGACCGCGCTGACCCAGGGCCAGTTCTGGGCCGACCGCCAGATCTCGCGCGACTACGGCGACGGCGAGGTCGTCGACATCCTCTCGGTCGACATCTCCAACTGGGACGCCAAGGGCATCCTCTACGGCAAGCCCGCCAAGGAGTGCACCGCCACGGAGATCGCCGCCGAGGTGCTCGCGCAGGTCCGTGACCACCACACCGTGGGCGACCTGATGCCCGAGGGCATCGTGCACTCCTGGTTCCTCGACCCGGGCGTGCAGTGGGACGCGGCCAACCGCCGCAACACCAACGAGACGCCGCTGCTCGTCAACACCGTCGACTCCTGGCGCCGGCGGCCCACCGCCCGCACCACGATCCCGAACCTGCTGATGACCGGCGACTTCGTGCAGACCGACATCGACCTCGCCACGATGGAGGGCGCCAACGAGTCGGCCCGCCACGCCGTCAACGCGATCCTCGACGAGTCCCGCTCCACGGCGGCACGGGTGAAGACCTTCAGGCTCTACGACCCGCCGGAGTTCGAGGCCCTCAAGGCCACCGACCGGCTGCTCTACAAGCTGGGCGCGCGCAACCTGCTCGACCTGGGCTGAGACCTGGCCTGAGACCTGGCGTGAGGCCGGGGCTGGCAGAGTGAGCACATGCCCGTTCCCTTCACGGCCAAGGCCGTCACCGGCGCCTTCTTCGTCAGCGGCGTGATCCACCTCGTCAAGCCCGAGGTGTTCGAGCCGCTCATCCCCGAGCAGCTGCCCGGTGGCGCGCGGGCCTGGGTGACCTGGAGCGGGTACGCCGAGCTGGCCTGCGCCACCGGCATGCTGCACCCGCGCACCCGCAAGGCCGCCGCCTACGCCAGCGCCGCGCTGCTCGCCGGGGTGCTGCCGGGCAACGCGAAGATGGCCGCGGACGCGCAGAAGTCGTCCAGCACGGCGTACAAGGTGGCGACGATGGCACGCGTGCCGCTCCAGGCGCCGATGATCCGCGGGATGCTGAAGGCCGCGCGCAGCGCCTGAGCCGTTACTGGTTCGCCGCACCCGTACGCGCGGCCGTAGGCTGCGCGGGTGCTGATGCGGATGTCGACCCTGTTCGTCCGGACCCTGCGCGAGGCCCCCTCGGACGCGGAGGTCCCGAGCCACGGGCTGCTGGTGCCGGCGTCGATCCGCGCCACCGTCGAGGGCTGACGATGACGATCGAGGCGGTCATCTTCGACTGGGGTGGCACGCTCACGGCCTGGCACGACATCGACTTCCACGCGGAGTCGCTGGCGTTGGCGCAGGCGGTGCTCACCACCCCCGACACCAGCGACGACCACCACGCCTTCGCGCAGCGGCTGCACCAGGCCGGCAGCGTGATCTGGGGTCGCAGCCGCGACCACCAGGAGAGCGCGACGATCGACGACCTGTTCACCGAGGCCGGCCTGGAGCACGACCCGGAGCTGCTGGAGGCCTACTACGGCTTCTGGGAGCCGCACACCCTCACCGACCCCGAGGTGGCCCCGCTGTTCCGGTGGCTGCGCGCGGAGGGGATCAAGGTCGGCGTGCTGTCGAACACGATCTGGCCGCGGCGCTGGCACCGCGGGTTCTTCGAGCGCGACGGCGTGCTCGACCTGATCGACGGCGACGTCTACACCAGCGAGGTGCCGTGGACGAAGCCCTCGCCGCACGCCTTCCGCGCCGCCATGGACGCCGTCGGCGTCAGCGACCCCGCCCGGTGCGTCTACGTCGGCGACCGGCTCTTCGACGACGTCTGGGGCGCGCAGAGCGCCGGGATGCGCGCGATCCACGTCCCACACAGCACGATCCCGACCGACCAGGTCGGTCACACCGAGGGGGAGCCGGACGCGGTCGCCCAGCGGCTCGCGGACCTGCCGGACCTGCTCGCGCCCTGGCGCTGAGCGCCGCTAGCGGCGGCCCGGCCGGACCCGCCCGGAACTGCAGGTTTGTGCACTGCATGTTTATGAGGATCGCAAGGTGCAGACCGGGGGCTGCATCTGTTGCATGATTGTGCACAGGTGATCGGTGAGCCCCACCTCTCCCGTCACTCAAGATGACCGTTGTCCCCGGTCACCAGTGGTTCGCGGCCCCGTACTTCGGGGGACGTCTCGGGAGTTCCCCGGAGAACGGAAGCCGCGAACCACTGGCGTTTTTGGGCCAGGTGGGCTCGCAGCCCGGGAGCGGGGTCAGCGCCCCGGGAAGTCCTCCGGCCGGCCACCGAAGCCGAGCCCGCGCACGGCGGCGTCGAGCAGGGCGGTGACCGCCCAGGTCCGGGTCGGGCCGGTGGTCCGGGCGACCAGGTAGGCGTAGGTGCGTGCCGCGTCCTGCTCCAGGCGCAGCGCCCGGGCCAGCACCGCCCGAGAGGTGCCGAGCTCGGCGGGCAGGGAGTAGCCCGGTGCGGCCGGCTCCGGGTCGCCGCCCGCCGCGCGGATCATCGCCGCGAGCTGGTCGCGGCGGGTGCGGTGCAGGCGGTAGGCCGCGGTCACCCGGGCGAACAGGGTCGGCGTCGCCGAGCGCGAGGTCTGCGCGCCGAGCGCGCCGTAGACGAAGACCGCGGCGTGCTCGGCGGCCAGTGCGGTCTGGAGCGCCTCCACGGTGTCCGCGGGCGCCGGGGTCGGGTCGCTCACAGGGCCGCCCGCTGCTGGGCGACCGCGGCCGCCATCGAGGCCAGCAGCTGGGCCAGCGCCCCGCTCTCGGCCCCGCCGGCCGCCTGGACGAGGCGGTCCTGCAGCCGCGTCTCGGCCTGGTCGAGGCCCTGCAACGCCGTGGCCCGGTTGCCGGCCACGGCCGGCGGGGTGGCCGGGTCGGCGCCGCCGAGCTCGGCGAGGTGGGCGGCGTGGAGCGTGGCGAGCCGGGTCGTCGTCGGCGCCAGGGGCGGGTACGACGTACCGGTGGCGGTGGCGAGGGCGGCGACCGAGGCGACGGCGGTGGCCACCTCGGCGACCAGGTCGCTGTCGGCGTCCACGGCGGGCGCGGTGGGCGTCACCGCACCCGACACGCCCGGGTCGTCGTCGTCCCCGAGCAGCCCGTCGACCGGGTCGCAGCCGGTGGCCAGCAGCGCCGCTCCGGCGAGCGAGCCCGTCACCAGGGCGCGGCGCGTGATCGGGGTCGCTCGTGCGGGCACCGGGGAACCCTATCTCCACCCGCTATGGTGGGCGGGCACAGCCACAACAGGACACGGGAGGACTCGATCATGGGTTCGGGCCAGGGCGCTCAGCGAGCGACGACGGAGCGGATCGAGCACGTCCTCACGGGCCCGCTCGCCGAGCTCGGACTCGACGTGGAGGCGGTGGAGCTCACTCCCGCCGGCAAGCGGCGGGTGCTGCGCGTGGCGCTCGACACCGACGGCGGGCCGACGCTGGACGACGTCGCAGCGGCGACCAAGGTGATCGACGCGATCCTCGAGGGCGACGCGTCCGGGGTGATGGGCGAGCTGCCCTACACCCTGGAGGTCACCTCCCGGGGCGTCGACCGGCCGCTGACGCTGCCGCGGCACTGGCGGCGCAACGCCGGGCGCCTGGTCAAGGTGGGCCTCGCCGACGACACCGCCCTCACCGGCCGGATCGGCGACTCCGACGACGACGGGGTCACCCTGGACGTCGACGGCGCCGAGCGCCGGGTGCCCTACGCGGACGTGCGCAAGGCGCTCGTCCAGATCGAGTTCAACCGCAAGACGAGCGACGACGAGAAGGACGCCGAGTGATGGACATCGACCTCAACATCCTGCGGACGCTGGAGCGGGAGAAGGAGATCAAGTTCGACGTCCTCGTCGAGGCGATCGAGCAGGCCCTCCTGACGGCCTACCACAAGACCGAGGGCTCGGTCGCGCAGGCGCGCGTCGAGCTCGACCGCAAGACCGGCCACGTCAGCGTGCTCGCCGCCGAGCTCGATGCCGAGGGCACCAAGGTCGGGGAGTACGACGACACGCCCGCCGACTTCGGCCGGATCGCCGCCACGACGGCCAAGCAGATCATGCTGCAGCGCCTGCGCGACGCCGAGGACGAGATCAAGTTCGGCGAGTTCTCCGGCAAGGAGGGCGACATCGTCTCCGGCATCATCCAGCAGGGCCGCAACCCCGACGACGTGCTCGTCGACCTCGGCAAGCTCGAGGCCCAGCTGCCCTCCAGCGAGCGGGTGCCGGGGGAGGACTACAGCCACGGCACCCGGATCAAGTGCCTGGTCGTCTCGGTCCGCAAGGGCATGCGCGGCCCGCAGATCACGCTCTCCCGCTCGCACCCGAACCTGGTGAAGAAGCTGTTCGCGCTGGAGGTGCCCGAGATCGCCGACGGCACCGTCGAGATCGCGGCCATCGCGCGCGAGTCCGGGCACCGGACCAAGATCGCGGTCCGCTCCACCGTCTCCGGCGTCAACGCCAAGGGCGCGTGCATCGGCCCGATGGGCCAGCGGGTGCGCAACGTGATGTCGGAGCTGCACGGCGAGAAGATCGACATCGTCGACTGGTCCGACGACCCGGCCACCCTGGTGGCGCACGCGCTCTCGCCCGCCCAGGTGCAGTCGGTGACGGTCGTGGACGCGGCGGCGAGGTCGGCGCGCGTCGTCGTACCGGACTTCCAGCTCTCGCTCGCCATCGGCAAGGAGGGCCAGAACGCCCGTCTCGCCGCCCGGCTGACCGGCTGGCGCATCGACATCCACTCCGACGAGGAGGCGTAGGCCACGCCGGTTCGGTCCCGCGACCGGACAAGCGGTAGAGTTGAGCCTCGGTGGCTCGCCGACTGAAATCTCCCGCACGCCCGGACGCACTCCCTCCCGAGGGTCCCGTCCGGACCTGCATCGGATGTCGGCAG
Organism: Nocardioides sp. LML1-1-1.1; assembly: GCF_040676175.1. Lineage (NCBI taxonomy): Bacteria > Bacillati > Actinomycetota > Actinomycetes > Propionibacteriales > Nocardioidaceae > Nocardioides > Nocardioides sp. LML1-1-1.1. The sequence continues at coordinate 30,904 of NZ_JBEGHK010000005.1, forward strand.
CGGGCCGCCAAATGCGAGTTGTTGCGGCTGACCGCCAGCTCGGGCAGCGACGGCCTGGTCGTCCTTCCCGATCCTGACGCCAGCGCGCCGGGACGTGGAGCGCACCTGCACCCCACCACCGGCTGCTACGACCTCGCGGTGCGGCGGAAAGCCTTCTCCCGTGCGCTCCGGGTCACTCCGGGTGCGGGTGGGCTGTCCACTGCGCCGGTGGGGGAGTACGTCGCCTCGCGGACCGATCCGACCGACAGAAACTGGAGCAACAGCTCATGAGCACTCGATGAGTACCTCGCGATGAGCCAGTTCGTTCTGCACCACCCACCAACGGTCTGAGATCCACCCCCGGGTCTCGGCCAGAAGGAGAACCGTGGCCAAGACCCGAGTTTCCGAACTCGCGAAGCAGTACGGCATCCCCAGCAAGGAAGCGCTGGAGAAGCTGAGCGCGATCGGTGAGTTCGCCAAGACGGCGTCCTCCAGCATCGAGCTCCCCGCCGTGAAGAAGTTCGAGGCGACCTACGGCGCCGAGCTGCTCGCCAAGATGAAGCCTGCCGGTGACGCCTCCGCGGCGCCGGCCAAGGCGGCGCCCAAGCCCGCCCCGACCAAGAAGGCCGCCGCGGCGCCCGCCGCCCCCGAGGCTCCGGCCGCCCCCGAGGCGCCCGCTGCCGCCGCTCCCGAGGCGCCCGCCGCCCCGGAGGCGCCCGCCGCCGACAAGCCGGCCGCGCCGCGCCCCGGTCCGCGTCCGGGCCCGAAGGCGCCGGCCGAGAAGCCGGCTCCGGAGGCCCCCGAGGCTCCGGCCGCCGAGGCGCCCGCCGCCCCGGCGCCCGCCAAGCCGGGTGCGCCCAAGCCCAAGGCTCCCGCCCCGGCCCCGCGCCCGGTCGGCAAGCCCAGCGGCACCCCGCGTCCGGGCAACAACCCGTTCGCGCCCAGCCAGGGCATGGGCCGTCGTCCCGCCCCGCCGCCGCGTGAGGGCGAGGCCGGTCCGGCCGGCCCGCGCCCGCCGGCGGGTGCCGGTGGCGGTGGCCGTCCCGGCATGCCGCGTCCCAACCCGGCGATGATGCCGAAGTCCCCGGCCGCCTTCGGCGCCGGTCCCGGCGGTCGTGGCCCGGGTCGTCCCGGTGGCGGCGCAGGCCGTCCCGGCGGCGGTGCCCCCGGTCGCGGCGGCGCTCCGGGTCGTCCCGGTGCCGGCGCGGGTGCCGGTGCCCCCGGTCGCGGTCCCGGTGGCTTCGGCCCCGGTGGCGGTGGCCGTCCCGGTGGAGGTCGTCCCGGCCAGCGCGGCCAGACCCAGGGTGCCTTCGGGCGTCCCGGTGGTCCGGCCCGCCGGGGGCGCAAGTCCAAGCGGGCGCGTCGCCAGGAGTTCGAGGCCATGGAGGCCCCGACGATCGGCGGGATGCGGGTCCGCAAGGGCAACGGCGAGACCGTCCGCCTGGCGCGTGGCTCGTCCCTGACGGACTTCGCCGAGAAGATCGGCGTCGACGCCGCGTCGCTCGTGCAGATGCTCTTCCACATCGGCGAGATGGTCACGGCCACCCAGTCGGTGGGCGACGAGACCCTCGAGCTGCTCGGTGACGAGCTCAACTACGTCGTCGAGATCGTCTCCCCGGAGGACGAGGACCGCGAGCTGCTCGAGACCTTCGACCTCGAGTTCGGCGCTGACGAGGGCGGCGAGGAGGACCTGGTCGTCCGGCCGCCGGTCGTGACCGTCATGGGTCACGTCGACCACGGAAAGACCAAGCTCCTCGACGCGCTGCGCGACGCCAACGTCGTGGCCGGCGAGGCCGGTGGCATCACCCAGCACATCGGTGCCTACCAGGTCCACACCGAGGTCGAGGGCAACGACCGCCGGATCACCTTCATCGACACCCCGGGTCACGAGGCGTTCACCTCGATGCGTGCCCGTGGTGCGCAGGCGACCGACATCGCCGTCCTGGTGGTCGCGGCCGACGACGGCGTGATGCCGCAGACGGTCGAGGCGCTCAACCACGCCCGGGCGGCCAACGTCCCGATCGTGGTCGCGGTCAACAAGATCGACAAGGAGACCGCCGACCCGACCAAGGTCCGCGGACAGCTCTCCGAGTACGGCCTCGTGCCCGAGGAGTACGGCGGCGACGCGATGTTCGTCGACGTCTCGGCCAAGGCCGGGCTGCACCTCGACAAGCTGCTCGAGGCGATCGTCCTGACCGCCGACGCCTCGCTCGACCTGCGGGCCAACCCGGTCCAGGACGCGCAGGGCCTGGTCATCGAGGCGCACCTCGACCGCGGTCGCGGTCCGGTCGCCACGATCCTCGTCCAGCGCGGCACGCTCCGCGTCGGTGACTCGATCGTCGCCGGTCCGGCCCACGGCCGGGTCCGCGCGATGCTCGACGAGCACGGCAACGAGCTGTCCGAGGCCGACCCGGCCCGGCCGGCGATGGTGCTCGGCCTGTCGTCCGTCCCGGGCGCCGGGCAGAACTTCCTCGTCGTCGAGGACGACCGGATGGCGCGCCAGATCGCCGAGAAGCGGGAGGCGCGCGAGCGTGCCGCCCTGCAGGCGAAGCGTCGCGTGCGTCGCACCCTCGAGGACTTCATGGCCTCCATGGAGAAGGGCGAGAGCCAGGAGCTCAACCTCATCCTCAAGGGCGACGTGTCCGGTTCGGTCGAGGCTCTCGAGGACGCCCTCGCCCAGATCGACGTGGGCGAGGAGGTCAGCCTGCGGGTCATCGACCGCGGTGTCGGTGCGATCACCGAGACCAACGTCGACCTGGCTGCCGCCTCCGACGCCATCATCATCGGCTTCAACGTCCGGCCCCAGGGCAAGGCGGGCCAGATGGCGGAGAAGGAAGGCGTCGAGATCCGCTACTACTCGGTCATCTACCAGGCGATCGAGGAGATCGAGGCGGCCCTCAAGGGCATGCTCAAGCCGGAGTACGAGGAGCACGCTCTCGGCCAGGCGGAGATCCGTGCGATCTTCCGCTCGTCCAAGATCGGCAACATCGCCGGCTGCATGGTCATCGACGGGGTCATCCGCCGCAACGCCAAGGTGCGCGTGCTGCGCGACGGCGCCGTGGTGGCCGACAACCTCGACCTGGCCTCGCTCAAGCGGGAGAAGGACGACGCGGCCGAGGTCCGGGAAGGCTTCGAGTGCGGTCTCGTGCTCAGGAACTTCCAGGACATCAAGGAGGGCGACATCGTCCAGGCCTTCGAGATGCGCGAGATCCCGCGGGGCTGACCTGCCCCCAGCACCACCCGCGTTGTGCCGTCCGTCCCTCACCGGGGCGGACGGCACAGCCGTCCTACTGATAGGAAATGACCATGGCCAGCCCGCGCGTGCGCAAGATCGCCGACCGGATCCAGGTGATCGTCGCCGAGCTGTTGGAGCGACGCATCAAGGACCCCCGGCTCGGTTTCGTCACCGTGACCGAGGTCCGGCTCACCGGTGACGCCCAGAACGCCACCATCTACTACACCGTGCTCGGCGAGGACGCCGACCAGCAGGCGACGGCGCAGGCGCTGGAGTCGGCGCGCGGCATGATCCGCTCCGAGGTCGGCAAGCAGCTCGGCATGCGCACGGTGCCCACGATCGCCTTCGAGCCCGACCACATCCCGGAGTCCGCGCGCCACCTCGACGAGGTGCTCGCCAAGGCCCGTGAGGCCGACGCCGCGGTCGCTGCCGCCCGCGAGGGCGCCCAGCCCGCGGGCGAGGCCGACCCGTACAAGAAGCCCCGCGAGGTCGCCGAGGCGGACGCCGAGGAGTCCGTCGAGGACGACGAGGCCTGATGTCCGGGGTCCCCTCCGGGCTGGTCGTCGTCGACAAGCCCGCCGGGCTGACCTCGCACGCCGTGGTCGCGCGGGTGCGTCGCACCCTCGGCACCCGCAAGGTCGGCCACGCCGGCACCCTCGACCCGATGGCCACCGGCGTGCTGGTGCTCGGTGTCGAGCGCGCCACCCGGCTGCTCGGCCACCTGATGCTGACCGAGAAGACCTACTCCGCGACCGTGCGGCTCGGCCAGGCCACGACCACCGACGACGCCGAGGGCGAGGTGACCGCGACCGCCTCGGCGGCCGACGTCACCGAGGAGGCCGTGCGGACGGCGCTCGCCGCCTTCGCCGGCGAGATCGAGCAGGTGCCCTCGACGGTGTCGGCGATCAAGGTCGACGGCCAGCGCGCCTACGCCCGGGCCCGCGCGGGCGAGGAGGTCGAGCTGAAGGCCCGGCCGGTCACGATCCACGAGATCACCGCCGGCGACGTACGACGCGAGGGCGACCTGCTCGACCTCGACATCCGGGTGCGCTGCTCCAGCGGCACCTACATCCGCGCCATCGCCCGCGACCTCGGCGCCGCGCTCGGGGTCGGCGGGCACCTGACGGCGCTGCGGCGCCACGCGGTCGGCCCGTTCACCTTGGACGGGGCGAACACCGACCTCGACGACCTGACGCTCACCCCGCTGGCCGAGGCCGCGCGGGCCTCCTTCCCGGCGCTCGACCTGGACGCCGCGCAGGCGCAGGCGGTCCGCTACGGCCGGCCGCTGCCCCTCGACATCACCGACCTGACCGGGGTCTTCGCGCCCGACGGGGAGTTCCTGGCGCTCTACCAGCCGCACGGCAAGGTCTCGAAGCCCGCGGCGGTGTTCGTCGGCTGAACCCCCGTATGGAAGAGTTGCCGCCGTGCGAGTGTGGCGCGACTTCTCCGAGGTGCCGAGCGATCTCGGCCGCACGGTGGTGACGATCGGCAACTTCGACGGCATGCACCTGGGTCACCAGCACGTCGTACGACGTGCCCGGGAGGTGGCCGGCGAGGTCGGCGTCGACCACGTGGTGGCCGTGACCTTCGACCCGCACCCGATCGCGGTGCTGCGTCCCGAGCACGCGCCGCCGACGCTCACCACGATCGACGAGCGGCTGCGGCTGCTCGGTGAGGCGGGCGTGGACGACGTGCTCGTCATCCCGTTCTCCCGCGACATCGCCGCCTGGACGCCCGCGGAGTTCATCCAGCGGATCCTGCTCGACACCCTGCACGTGAAGGCCGTGGTCGTCGGCGCGAACTTCCGCTTCGGCAACCGCGCCGCCGGCGACTGCAACCTGCTGCGCAGCGCGGGCGCCGAGCACGACTTCGTGCTGGAGGAGGTCAGCCTCGACGGCGGCCCGCAGGTGTGGTCCTCGACGTACGTGCGCACCTGCCTGGGCGCCGGCGACGTCTCCGGCGCCGCGGAGGCGCTGGGCCGGCCCTTCACCACCCGCGGCGTGGTCGTTGAGGGCGACAAGCGCGGCCGCGAGCTGGGCTACCCGACGGCCAACGTGCCGGTGCGGCCCGGCGCGGCGGCCCCCGCCGACGGCGTCTACGCCGGCCGGCTGACCGTGCTCGACGGGCCGGACGCGGGTGCGACGTACCCGGCGGCGATCAGCGTGGGCACCAACCCGACCTTCGCCGGCGAGCGCGAGCGGCGGGTGGAGTCGTACGTGCTCGACCGCACCGACCTGGAGCTCTACGGCCGCGAGGTCGAGGTGGCCTTCGTCGAGCGGCTGCGTGGGATGGTGCAGTTCGCCTCGGTGGACGAGCTGCTCGTGGCGATGGCCGGCGACGTGGCGCGGGCCCGGACGATCCTCGCGGGCTGACGTGAGCCTGCCGGACGACGTCCCCGCCGCGGAGCGGTGGTTCGTCGACCACGGCCTGCCGTACTTCGTCGACGGCTACCGCGCCGGTGTGGCCCGCGGGCTGCGCCGGGGCCGGCTGGTCGTGGTGTTCGTGGTCGCGGTGGTCCTCGGTGCCGTGGCGGGCGTGCCGGTGGGCGCGGGCTGGGGCGCGGCCGCGGGGCTCGGCGCCGCGCTGACGGTCGCCGGCGTCGTCCTGGCGGTGTACGCCGTCGCCACCCTGCGGGCCTGGCTCATCGTCGGCTGGGCGGTCCGCCGCACGCTCGGGTCGCTGGGCCTGGTCCTGCCGCTGGTGACCCGGGCGCTGCCGTTGCTGCTGCTCTTCATGACCTTCCTGTTCATCAACACCGAGGTCTGGCAGGTGGCCTCCAGCCTCGACGGCGGGGTGCTCTGGGTCTCGGTCCTGCTCTTCGCGGCGATCGCGGTCGGCTTCCTGCTGACCCGGCTGCCGGAGGAGCTGGAGAGCGTCGACCCGGACGTGCGCGGGCTGGAGCGGGCCAACCTGCTGCTGGTCCTGCTGGTCGCCCAGGTCGTCCAGGTGCTGCTCCTGGCGCTCGCGGTCTACGCCTTCTTCCTGGTCTTCGGCATCGCCGCGATGGAGCCCTCGGTCATCACCTCGTGGATCGGGCACGCGCCACAGCCGCCCGACGGCCCCGTCGGTGACTGGCTGGGGGAGCGGCTGAGCCTGGAGCTGCTGCGCGTCTCGACCTTCCTCGCGGCGTTCAGCGGCCTCTACTTCACGGTGTACGCCGTGACCGACGAGCTCTACCGCAAGCAGTTCTTCACCTCGGTGATCGCCGAGCTGGAGCGGGCGGTCGAGGCCCGGACGGCCTACCGGGACCTGCGCGCCGCGGAGCCGCCCGCATGATCCCGGTCGTCCTCGACTGCGACACCGGCACGGACGACGCGGTGGCGATCCTGCTGGCCGCCCTGCACCCGGACCTGGACCTGCTCGGTGTGACGGCGGTCTGGGGCAACCACGACGTGCGGCACACGACCGACAACGCACTGCGCGTGCTCGACCTCGTCGGCGGCGGTGGCGCCGGCGTGCACCCGGGCCGCAACGAGCCCTTCCGGCCGCGGATCGAGCCGCTGCCGAGCGGGCGCGCGGACCTGCCGCCGACCCTCGACCTGCCCGCGCCGGTGTCGGCTGCCGGGACGGACGCCGTCGAGTGGCTGGTCGCCACGCTGCGCGCGGCCACCGACCCGGTCGCGCTGGTCGCCACCGGTCCGCTGACCAACGTGGCCGCCGCGCTGGCGGCCGACCGGCGGATCGTCGACGCCGTGGGGCGGCTGGTCGTGCTGGGTGGGGCGCACCGCCAGGCCGGCGTGACGCCGTACGCCGAGCGGAACGTGTGGTGCGACCCCGAGGCCGCTGCCGACGTGCTCGCCGCCCGCTGGCGCGACCTGCTCCTGGTCACCATGGACGCGACCTTCTCCGCACCGCTCGACGCCTCCGACGCGGCCCGGCTGCGCGCCCTCGGCACGCCGGCCGCGGTGGCGGCCGCGGCCTTCGTCGAGTCCCGGATCGCCTGGTACGACGGCCCCGCACCTCTCCACGACCCGCTGGCCGTCGCCGCCCTGGTCGCGCCGGGGCTGCTGACCACGCTGCGGGCCACGGTGCGGGTGGAGCGCACCGACCCCGGCCGGTACGGCGCCACGACCTTCGCCGCGGAGCCCGACGAGCGCCGCGGCCGGGTCACCGTGGCGGTGCGGGCCGACAAGGCCGGCTACCTCTCCCTGCTCGACGAGGTCCTCGGCTCTTAATTCGACTAAGTCGATCGTGTTAATCTGCTGGCCATGGAGATCGGTCTGCGTCGACGTTCCGTGCTCGGACTCCCCGTGGCGGGCCTGGCCGCCGCCGGGATCGCCCAGCTCCCTGCCCGGCGAGCGTGGGCCGGCGCCCCCGCGATCCAGAAGCCGCTCCCGCCCGAGCAGTTCATCGACTACGGCACCAACGCCGAGATGCGCTGGACGTCGGTCGACCCACGCCGCCAGGCCACGCCGCAGGCCCGGCTGTTCGTGCGCAACCACACCCGGACGCCGCAGATCGACCCCGCGTCGTACCGGCTCACGATCGCGGGGGACGGCCTGCGCGACCCCGCCGGCGTGACGCTGGGCCTGACCGAGCTGAAGCGCCGCTTCCGGCACGTCGAGGTCACCTCCGTGCACGAGTGCACCGGCAACGGTCGCAGCTTCTTCGACACCCAGCAGGGCGCCAAGGCCTCCGGCACCGCCTGGACCCTCGGCGCCGTCGGCTCGGTGACCTGGCAGGGCGTGCGCCTGCGTGACGTGCTGCGCTGGGCCGGGCTGCGCCCGGACGCGGTCTCCGTGCAGGGCGTGGGCCTCGACGACGAGTACGTCGACAAGGGGGAGAACCTCGGCCGCGTGCGCCGCCCGTTCCCGATCGCCAAGGCGCTCGACGACGCGCTGCTGGCCTGGGGCCTGAACGGCGAGCCGCTGCTGCCCGACCACGGCTTCCCGCTGCGCCTGGTGCTGCCCGGCTGGGTCGGCATCGCGAGCATCAAGTGGCTCGGCTCGCTCGAGGTGTCGATGACCGAGCTCACCTCACCGTGGAACACCCGCTGGTACAACATCGGCGGCCCGCTCACCGTCAACCCGGTCCGCTCCGCGTGGGAGCTGCCCTGGAACGCCACCCTCGCCGCCGGGCGCCCGGTGGTGCTCACCGGCCGGTCGTGGTCCGGCGCGGCGCCGGTCGCGCGGGTGGAGGTCAGCACCGACGGCGGGACGACGTGGCAGCGGGCCCGGCTGCGACCGGCCACCGGGCGTCGTACCGAGGGGCACGGGTGGACCCGCTGGGCGCACACCTGGCACCGGCCCACGGCGGGCAGCCACCAGCTGCTCGCCCGGGCCACCGACCTGCGCGGTCGCAGGCAGCCGGACGTGGCGGCCTTCAACCCCAACGGCTACTTCTTCGACGCGGTGGTGAAGCACCCGGTGACGGTCGCCTAGGACCCGCCTCGGTCCTGGACCCGCCCGCGCAGCTGCTTGGTCTGGCCGCGCTGCCGCTTGGCCTCCAGGCGTCGCTCCTTCGAGCCCCGGGTCGGCTTGGTGGCGCGGCGCGGGGGAGGTGGCGGGGCGAGCAGCTCGCGGATCCGGGCGGCCAGCCGCTCGCGGGCCGCGTTGCGGTTGCGCAGCTGGGAGCGGTGCTCGTGGGCGACCACGCTGATCGGGCCGGACAGGCGGGCCCGCTGCCGCTCGTCGAGCACGGCCGACGTACCGGGGTCCCAGACCAGCTCGACCCGGGTGTCGGTGGTGTTGACCGACTGGCCGCCGGGGCCGGGGGAGCGGGAGAAGCGCTCGACCAGCTCGCCGTCGGGGATGAGGAGGCCCTCGGGCAGGCCGGGGCCCGGTGGGACGCTGAGGTCCATCTAGCCGACGGTGACGGGTACGCCGGACAGGGCCGCGTTGCCCGACACGTCCAGCCGCTCGGGGTCGGTCAGGTCGTTGATCGACACGCCCGCGACACCGGTCGCGACGCCGAGCCGGACGCCCTCGCGCTGGTGGCCGTAGCCGTGGGGGAGCGAGACCACGCCGGGCATCACGTCCTCGGTGGCCCTGACCTCCACCTCGACCTTGCCGACCCGCGAGGTGACGGTCACCAGCGCGCCGTCGCGCAGGCCGCGGGCGTCCAGGTCGGCGGGGTGCATGAGCAGGTGGTGGCGTGGCTTGCCCTTGGTGAGCCGGTCGGTGTTGTGCATCCAGGAGTTGCAGTCGCGCTGGTGGCGCCGGCCGATGAGCAGCAGCTCGTCGCCGGTCGGCAGCTCCTGGGCGCGCAGCCGGTCCAGGTCGCCGGCGACGAGGTCGGGCAGGGCCGCGATCCGCTTGTCCTTGGTGAACAGCCGGCCGGGCAGCTGGCCGCCGCGCAGGGCGCCGATGTCGACGCCCTCCGGGTGCTTGCGCAGCTGGCTGATGGTGACGCCGGAGCGCCCCGTGCGCAGCAGCATCCCGATCGCGAACGTCGGGCTCAGCCGCAGCCGGGCCTCGGTCAGCAGGCGGCGCTTGAGCGGAGGCTTGCGGTGCAGCCGCTTGGCCACCCGCACGTAGAGGTCGCGGAAGATCTCCCAGTCGTGGCGCTGGTCGCGGCCCTTGGGGAAGATCGCGGGCGTGAACCGGGCGGTGTCGCGCACCGCGAGCACGTGGAACGGCAGGTCGTAGTGGTCGCGCTCCAGCAGCGTCGTCGGGGGAAGGATCACGTCGGCGTGCCGGGTGGTCTCGTTGAGGTAGATGTCGACGGCCACGCAGAAGTCCAGGCCCTCCAGCGCCTTGTCGAGAGCGGCGCCGTCGGGCGTGGAGAGCACCGGGTTGCCGGCGATCGTCAGCAGCGCGCGGACCTGGCCCTCGCCGGGCGTCTCGATCTCCTCGCGCAGCACCGCCACGGGCAGCTCGCCCCCGAACTCCGGCGCCTGGCGCACCCGCGAGCGGAACCGGTCGTAGTGCCCCCGGCCCAGCAGCCCGCGGCCCACCGCGTCGATCGCCGGTGAGGTGAGCATCGCCCCGCCCACCCGGTCGGTGTTGCCGGTGACCAGGTTGAGCAGCTGCACCGCCCACTGGCAGACCAGCCCGAACTCCTGGGTCGAGACCCCCATCCGGCCGTACGCCGCCGCGCCGTCCGCCGCCGCCAGCTCGCGGGCCACCCGCACGATCACCTCGGCCGGCACCCCGCTCGCCTGCTCGGCGGCCTCGGGGGTGAAGCCGGCGAGGGCCGCCTCGACGTCGTCCAGCCCGTCGACGTACGACGGCGGGGTGGTCAGGCCCTCCGCGAACAGCGTGTGCAGCATCGCCAGCAGCACCCAGGCGTCCGTGCCGGGCCGCACGAAGTGGTGCTCGTCGGCCACTCGCGCGGTCTCGGTGCGGCGCGGGTCGAACACGACCATCCGGCCGCCCCGGGCCTGCAGCTCGCGCAGGCGGCCGGGGAAGTCGGGCACGGTCATCAGCGAGCCGTTGGAGGCCATCGGGTTGGCACCGAGGACCAGGAAGTAGGACGTGCGGTCGATGTCCGGCACCGGCAGCAGCAGCTGGTGGCCGTAGAGCAGGTGCCCGATCAGCTGGTGGGGGAGCTGGTCGACCGAGGTCGCGCTGAACTTGTTGCGGGTGCGGAAGGTCTGCGCCACCGCGATCCCATGGGTCAGCGCGCCGAGGCTGTGGGCGTTCGGGTTGCCGAGGTAGAGCGCGAGGGCGTCGTCGCCGTGCTCGTTGATCGTCCGGGCGATCCCGTCGGCCACCAGGTCCAGCGCCTCGTCCCAGCCGATCTCCTCCCAGCGCGCGTCGGCGCCGCGGCCGGTGCGTCGTACCGGACGGCGCAGGCGGTCGGGGTCGGCGTGGATGTCGCCGATCGCCACGCCCTTGGGACAGATGTGCCCGCGCGAGAGCGGGTCGTCGGGGTTGCCGCGGGCGCCGGTCACCCGGCCGTCCTCGATGGTCAGGAGGAGCCCGCAGGTCGCCTCGCACAGGTTGCACACGCCGATCCGCTGCTCTGCCACGCTGGCATCGTCACACGTCGTGCCGGGGGAGCGCCATCACCCCCGAGGTCGTCGCGGGTCAAGGATTCGGTCGGCCCCGATGCCCGCTGTTAGCCTTGTGCGGTTGCCGTCAGAACGGCCGCGGACCAAGAGAGCTCCAGGATTTCAGGCTGGGGCGCCGCGCAACGAGCGAACAGGGAGTTCCCATGGCAGTCGGTACCGACGCTGAGACCAAGAAGAAGATCATCGCCGAGTACGGCACCACCGAGGGTGACACCGGTTCGCCGGAGGTCCAGATCGCGCTGCTCTCGCACCGCATCAGCCACCTGACCGAGCACCTCAAGCAGCACAAGCACGACCACCACAGCCGTCGTGGCCTGCTCCTGCTCGTCGGCCAGCGCCGCCGTCTCCTCAACTACCTCAAGAAGACCGAGATCGAGCGCTACCGCACGATCGTCGAGCGCCTCGGCCTGCGTCGTTGACCTGAACGACCGAAAGATGCTCACGGACGGGCGACCCCACGCGGGTCGCCCGTTCTGCATTTCCGTCCCGGCTCGATAGTGTGGCCGGTGACAATCACATCCATTCCCGCGGGGCAACGCGTCCCGCACGTTCGAATAAGAGAAAACAGTTGACTGAACCCGTCATCTCCGAGGTCGAGACCGTTCTCGACAACGGCAAGTTCGGCACCCGCACCGTCAAGTTCGAGACGGGCGTCCTCGCCCGCCAGGCCGCCGGATCGGTGAGCGCCTACCTCGACGGCGACACCATGCTGCTCTCGGCGACCACCGCCGGCAAGCACCCGAAGGACCACTTCGACTTCTTCCCGCTGACCATCGACGTCGAGGAGCGGATGTACGCCGCGGGCCGCATCCCCGGCTCGTTCTTCCGTTCCGAGGGTCGCCCGGGCGAGGACGCGATCCTCGCCTGCCGCCTCATCGACCGCCCGCTGCGCCCGACCTTCAAGAAGGGTCTGCGCAACGAGGTCCAGGTCGTCATCACCGTCATGGCGCTCAACCCCGACACGCCGTACGACGTGCTCGCGATCAACGCCGCGTCGCTGTCCACCCAGCTCTCCGGCCTGCCGTTCTCCGGCCCGGTCGGCGCCACCCGGGTCGCCCTCATCGAGGGCCAGTGGGTCGCCTTCCCGACCCACAGCCAGCTGGAGAAGGCCGTGTTCGACATGGTCGTCGCCGGCCGCGTCACCGAGACCGGTGACGTCGCCATCATGATGGTCGAGGCCGAGGCCACCGAGGACGTCATCGAGCTGGTCCGCGGCGGCGCGCAGGCGCCGACCGAGGAGGTCGTGGCCGCCGGCCTCGACGCCTCGAAGCCGTTCATCAAGCAGCTGGTCGAGGCCCAGGTCGAGCTCGCCAACGTGGCCGCCAAGCCGGTCCAGGAGTTCCCGATCTTCCTCGACTACGAGGACGACGTCTACGCCGCCGTCGAGGCCGCGGTGAAGTCCGACCTCGCCGCCGCGATGACCATCGGCGACAAGCAGGAGCGCGAGACCCGCACCGACGAGCTCAAGGCCGCTGCGCTGGAGAAGCTCGCCGGCCAGTTCGAGGGTCGCGAGAAGGAGATCGGCGCGGCCTTCCGCTCGGTCAACAAGCAGCTCGTGCGCGAGCGCATCCTGCGCGACAAGGTCCGCATCGACGGTCGCGGCCTGGCCGACATCCGTCCGCTGCACGCCGAGGTCGACGTGATCCCGCGCGTCCACGGCTCCGCGCTGTTCGAGCGTGGCGAGACTCAGATCCTGGGCGTCACCACCCTCGACATGCTCAAGATGGAGCAGCAGATCGACACGCTGTCGCCCGAGTCGCACCGGCGCTACATGCACAAGTACATCTTCCCGCCGTTCTCCACCGGCGAGACCGGCCGCGTCGGCTCGCCGAAGCGCCGCGAGGTCGGCCACGGCGCGCTCGCGCGTCGTGCGCTGCTGCCGGTGCTCCCGAACCGCGAGGAGTTCCCCTACGCCATCCGCCAGCTCTCCGAGGCGATGGGCTCCAACGGCTCCACCTCGATGGGCTCGGTCTGCGCCTCGACCCTGTCCCTGCTGCAGGCCGGTGTCCCGCTCAAGGCCGCCGTCGCCGGCATCGCCATGGGGCTGGTCTCCGGTGAGATCGACGGCAAGACCGAGTACGTCGCGCTGACCGACATCCTCGGTGCCGAGGACGCCTTCGGCGACATGGACTTCAAGGTCGCCGGCACCAAGGAGTTCGTGACCGCCCTCCAGCTCGACACCAAGCTCGACGGCATCCCGGCCGAGGTCCTCGCGCAGGCCCTCACCCAGGCCCGCGACGCCCGACTGGCGATCCTGGACGTGATGAACGAGGCCATCGACGCTCCCGAGGAGATGTCGGTCCACGCCCCGCGGATCATCACCGTCAAGGTGCCCGTCGACAAGATCGGCGAGGTCATCGGGCCCAAGGGCAAGGTCATCAACCAGCTGCAGGACGACACCGGCGCCTCGATCTCCATCGAGGACGACGGCACCGTCTACATCGGCGCGACCAACGGCGAGGCGGCCGAGGCCGCCCGGTCCGCGATCAACGCGATCGCGAACCCGACCATGCCCGAGGTGGGCGAGCGCTACCTCGGCACGGTCGTGAAGATCACCAACTTCGGTGCCTTCATCGCCCTGATGCCGGGCAAGGACGGGCTGCTGCACATCACCAAGCTGCGCGCCCTCGCCGGTGGCAAGCGGATCGAGAACGTCGAGGACGTCGTCTCGGTCGGCCAGAAGCTGCAGGTCGAGATCGGTGAGATCGACGACCGCGGCAAGCTCTCGCTGATCCCCGTCGTCGAGGACGCCGAGGGCAGCGACGCCGAGTCCGCGGAGGAGTCCGAGGACGCGTGAGCACCACGTCTCGCACGTCGACGGCCGGTCAGCAGCACGCTGACCGGCCGTCGGCCGTTTCCCGCGCCTCCACGCGCACCCTCGAGACGGTGCGCGACGAGGCGGGCCAGGTGACGTCCGTCGTACGGCGCACGCAGCTCCCGTCCGGCCTGCGGATCGTCACCGAGCAGATGGCCGGCGCCCGGTCCTCCTCGATCGGGGTGTGGGTGGGGGTCGGCTCGCGCGACGAGACCGCGACCACCCACGGCGCCTCGCACTTCCTCGAGCACCTGCTGTTCAAGGGCACCGACGAGCGCTCCGCACTGGACATCTCGATCGCCCTGGACGCGGTGGGCGGGGAGTTCAACGCCTTCACCGCCAAGGAGTACACCTGCTTCCACGCCCGGGTGCTCTCCGACGACCTGCCGCTGGCGGTCGACGTGCTCGGTGACATGATCACCGGCTCGACGATCGCCGCGCCCGACGTGGACGCCGAGCGCGACGTCATCCTCGACGAGATCGCGATGCACGACGACGACCCTGACGACGTGGTGCAGAACCTGTTGGCCGCGCTCGCCTGGGGTGAGCAGACCCCGCTGGGCCGCCCGATCGCCGGCACCGACGCCTCGATCGGGGCGATGACCGGCGCCCAGATCCGCCGCTTTTACCGGCGCCACTACGTCCCGGCCAACACCGTCATCTCGGTCGCCGGCGCGGTCGACCACGGCGCGCTCGTCAAGGCCGTGACCAAGGCCTTCGCCCGGCACGACTGGCTGCGCGCGACGTCCGCGCCCGTCGTACCGCGGGCGTTGGCGAGAGCCCGCCGGCCCCGGGTCGGCACGGGCGCCGCCGAGGTGCACCGGCCCTTCGAGCAGGTCAACCTGGTCATCGGCCGGGAGGGCGTGACCCGCGACGACGAGCGCCGCTACGCGCTGGGCGTGCTCAACACCGCACTCGGCGGCGGTACGTCGAGCCGGTTGTTCCAGGAGGTCCGCGAGGTGCGCGGGCTGGCCTACTCCGTCTACTCCTTCGCCAGCCAGTACGCAGACTCCGGCCTGGTGGGCGTCGCGGTCGGCTGCCTGCCCGACCGCACGGAGGAGGTGCTGGCCGTGGTCCGCGAGCTGCTGACGACGATCGCCGCCGAGGGGATCACCGCCGACGAGCTCGCCCGCGGCAAGGGCCAGCTGGTGGGCGGGATGATCCTGGGCCTGGAGGACTCCGGCTCGCGGATGATGCGCCTGGGCAAGAACGAGCTGGTCCACGGCGAGGTGCTCGGCATCGACGAGGTCATCGCCCGGGTCGAGGCGGTCACGCTCGACGACGTGCGCGAGGTGGCGGCCGAGGTGTTCGGCCGGCCTGAGCTGCTGGCCGTCGTCGGCCCGGCCTAGGAGAGCGCAGGAGCGCGGCTCACCGACCGGGGACCGGTCGGTGAGCCGCGCTCACCAGCACGCTAGGAGCGACCCTGGGCGGGCTCGGACAGCTCGGGCTCGCCCGGCGCGGGGTCCGGCTCCACCGGCTCCACCGAGAGCGCGAAGTCGTCGCCGTGCTCGGTGACACCGGCGATGACGGCCTGCTCGATGGCCTCCTCGCCGTAGCGCTTGCGGACCATGAGCGGGTCCTCGCGCAGGTCCTTCATCAAGGACGCGGCGAGACCGATCATGATCACCACGAAGGGCAGGGCGGCGACGATGGTGATCGTCTGCAGGCCCTCCAAGGCGTCGGTGCCCCCGGCGAGCAGCATGACGGCGGCGACCGCGCCGGTGGCGATGCCCCAGAAGATGACGACGGGGCGGCGTGGCTCCGTCGTACCGCGCTCGGAGAGGCTGCCCATCACGATGGACGCCGCGTCCGCGCCGGAGACGAAGAAGATCGCCACCAGGGCCATCACCAGGATGCTGGTCGCGGTCGCCCACGGGAACGCCTCGAGGGTGCCGAACAGCTGGGCCTCCAGGCCGTCGGCGCCGGCGATGTCGGTGCCCTTCTCCTGCAGGTCGATGGCGGTGCCGCCGAGGATGCAGAACCACAGCACGCTGACGACGCTCGGCACGAGCAGCACGCCGGTGACGAACTGGCGGATGGTGCGCCCGCGGGAGATGCGCGCGATGAACATCCCGACGAAGGGCGTCCAGGACAGCCACCAGGCCCAGTAGAAGACGGTCCAGCCGCTGAGCCAGGACTCGGTGTCGGCGCCCTCGGCGCCGGTGCGGGCGGCCATCATCGCCAGGTCCTGGACGTAGCTGCCGACGGAGGTCGGCACCAGGTTGAGGATGAACACGGTCGGGCCGACGACGAACAGGAAGAAGGCCAGCACGACGGCGAGCACCATGTTGGTGTTCGAGAGCCACTGGATGCCCTTGGCGACGCCGGAGACGGCGGAGAGCACGAACGCCACGGTCAGCACGGCGATGATCACGACGAGGGTGCCGTTGCCCAGCGGGCCGATGTCACCGACGATCTCCAGGCCGCTGCTGATCTGCAACGCGCCCAGGCCGAGCGAGGTGGCCGAGCCGAAGAGGGTGGCGAAGATGGCGAACATGTCGATCAGCCGGCCGGCGCCGCCCGAGGCGCGCTTGCCCAGCAGCGGCACGAAGGCGGCGGAGATGAGCTGCACGCGGCCCTTGCGGTAGACGCCGTAGGCGATGGCGAGACCGACGACGGCGTAGATCGCCCAGGGGTGCAGCGTCCAGTGGAACATCGTGGTCGCCATGGCGGTCTGCACCTTGGCGTCCGGGTCGCCCTCGGTGCCCGGAGGCGGCGTGGCGAAGTGGGAGAGCGGCTCGGAGACGCCGTAGAACATCAGGCCGATGCCCATCCCGGCGCTGAACATCATCGCGATCCAGGAGACGGTCTTGAACTCCGGCTCCTCGTCGTCGCGGCCGAGCGGGATGGTGCCGTACTTGCTGACGGCCAGCCAGACGACGAACACGACGAAGCCGCTGGTGACCAGGACGAACAGCCAACCGGTGTTCGTCATCACCCAGTCCAGGGCGTGTCCCGAGGCGGTGGAGAGCGAGTCGGTGCCGAGCAGCCCCCACACCACGAAGGCGATGCTCACGGCGGCGGCGAGCCCGAAGACGATCGGGTCCAGCCCGCTGCGCGGCGGGTCCTCCGGCTCGATGGCTTGGTCCAGAGCCGGGTGCGGTACGACGTCCGCGGCCGGCGCGCGCAGCGCGGTCTCGGCGATCTCGGCGGCTCGATGGCTGTCAGTGGGTCTTTTCAGCTCTTGAGTCACAAAGGGTTCTGGTACCCGCTCACCAAGACTTCACGCTGTGACGGTCGTCACAGACGGCGCCCGAGGGTGCCCACCGCCGTACGGCTGTGGGGAGGCCGGCGGCCTCCGGTGGCGGCCCGCAGCGGCATCTACCCGGGCGTTGTGGCCTCTACCCGGGTGGTCTACCACCCTGGTAGAGGTCTGGACACGTAGTTACAAGAAGTGGCGGGCGCTCAGCGACGGCCGATGATGCCGATGACCGGCGGCTGCTTGGAGTCGACGATGTAGACCCGGAAGCCGCCGTCGCGCAGCTGCGCGGAGGTCTTCGCCAGGATGTCGGGCACCTGCTCGGGGCGGCTGGTGTCGAAGAAGAGGTTGACCGAGCCGCCGGGCATCAGCCGCTCGTGGAGCAGCGCGATCTCCTCGGAGGCGTCGCGCACCCAGAACAGGTTGACGTCGAAGGCGAAGACCTTCGTCAGCCGCTTGACCGGCACGCGCAGGGTCGCCAGGTCGATCTGGCGCACGGTGAGCCGCCCGGCCTGGATGTGCTCGGCGCAGCGCTGCTTGGTGCGGTCCACCCCCGCCTCGGAGCGGTCGATGGCGAACATCTTGCCCTTGCCCTCGAGCCGGCGGCAGATGAGGTCGGCCGCCGCGCCGTTGCCGCAGCCGATCTCCAGCACGTGGTCGTTGGGCTGGACGTCCATGAAGTCCACCGCCCACCGGATCCGGCTCGGGATCTTGTTCACCATGGGGGCCAGCCTGCCAGAACGGCTCCCCGCGTGACGCACTACCTTGGTCCCGTGAGCACTCGTGTCGCGCAGGAGGCAGGTTCGGGGGACGGCGGACGGCTCCGTGTCGGGGTGCTCGGCGCCCGCGGCAAGGTGGGCGCGGAGGTGGTCCGCGCGGTCGAGGACGCCGCCGACCTCGACTACACCGTCGGGGTCGACCAGGGCGACCCGATCTCCGCGCTCGTCGACAGCGAGACCCGGGTCGTCGTCGACTTCACCCACCCCGACGTGGTGATGGACAACCTCCGTTTCTGCGTCGAGAACGGAATCTCCGCCGTCGTCGGCACGACGGGCTTCGACGACGAGCGGCTCGACACCCTGCGCGGCTGGCTCGCCGACAGCCCCGGCACCGGCGTGCTGATCGCCCCCAACTTCTCCATCGGCGCGATCTTGATGATGCGCTTCTCCGCGATCGCGGCGCCCTTCTTCGAGTCCGTCGAGGTCGTCGAGCTGCACCACCCGACCAAGGCCGACGCGCCCAGCGGCACGGCCCGTCGTACCGCCGAGCTGATCGCGGCCGCCCGCCGCGAGGCCGGCAGCCCGCCGATCCCGGACGCCACGAGCACCGGCATCGAGGGCGCTCGCGGCGCCGACGTCGACGGGATCCGCGTGCACGGGCTGCGCATCCGCGGCCTGGTCGCCCACCAGGAGGTCGTCCTGGGCGGGCTCGGCGAGACGCTGACGATCCGGCACGACTCGTTGGACCGGGTCGCCTTCACGCCCGGCGTGCTGACCGGCGTACGACGGATCGGGGACTTCCCCGGCCTGACCGTCGGTCTCGAGAGCTTCTTGGACCTCGACTAGAGCAAGCGCAGCAGCGCCGCCGCGGCGGCTGAGCCGAACACCACGACCAGGAACGGCGCCCGCAGGAGCAGCAGCACCACGGCCACGCCCAGCGCGGCGGCGCGGGCGTCCAGGACCAGCGCGCGGCCCTCGGGTGCGGCGAGGACCTGGACCGCGACGAGCGCGGCCAGCAGCGCGACCGGGACCAGGTCCGCGATCCGCGCGACCACCGGGTGGGCGAGCACCCGGGCCGGCACGGAGAGCCCGGCGAGCTTGAGCAGGTAGCAGCCGAGGCCGGCGCCGAGGACCGCCCACCACATCAGCGCTCACCCCGCCGCAGGGACCCGACGAGGACGGCGACGCCTGCCGCCACCAGCACCGGTACGCCGGCCGGGGTCGCCGTCACCGCACCGGCGGCCACGAGTGCGGCGAGCAGCGCGGTCAGCCGGGCGGTCGGGGTGGTCAGGCGGGGCCACAGCAGCGCGAGGAAGGCCGCACCGACCGCCGCGTCGAGGCCGAGGTCGCGGGGGTCGCCGAGCTGCTCGCCGGCGAGGGCGCCGGCCAGTGTGGTGAGGTTCCACAGCACGAAGATGGTCAGGCCGGTGGTCCAGAAGCCGGCTCGGGCCAGGTCGCGGTCGGGTCGGTTGACCGCCATCGCCGTGGACTCGTCGATGAGCACGTGCGCGGCGGCGGCCCGGCGCCAGCCGCGGTAGCCCAGCAGCGGCGCCATCCGCAGCCCGTAGAGGGTGTTGCGGGTCCCGAGCAGCAGGGCGGTGAGTGCTCCGGAGACGGCCGAGCCCCCGGCGCCGAGCACGCCGGCCAGGGCGAACTGCGAGGCGCCGGTGAACATCAGCAGCGAGAGCACGCAGGTCTGTGCGACGGTCAGGCCGGAGGCGACGCCGACCGCGCCGAAGCCGAGCCCGTAGGTGCCGGTCGCGATCGCGACGCCCAGGCTGTCGCGGACGACTCCGCGCCGGTCCGCCTCGGTCACGTCAGGGCGGTGTGCAGCCGGACTTGCTTCACCGTGGCGCCGGTGTCGTCGGCGAGCTCGCGGCTCGCGCCGTCGGCGGCCCAGCCGGCGCTGGTGAGGAAGGTGCGCAGCACGTCGTCGCCGGCGTCGACCCAGCACACCCCGCGGGCGAAGCCGTCGGCGACGAGGGTGTCGACGCAGGCCTGGAGCAGCCGCGAGCCGTGCCCGGCGCGGGTCTGCTCGGGATCGATCGTCAGCTCGCCGACCTCGCCGTCGACCGACGGGTCCGCGTCGGCGTCGCTGTTGGGGCCGGTCAGCGCGAAGCCGACCACCCGGTCGTGGAGCAGCGCGACGAGCGCGCGGTGGCGGGCCTGGGGCGGGCGGGCGAGGGTGCCCCGCCAGGCCTCGGCGAGCTGCTCCACCCCGACGCCCTGCTCGGCGAGGAGCGCGGCCAGCCGGCCGTCGTACCGCTGCTGCCAGGCGCGGAGCTGCACCGCGGCGATGCCGGGGGCGTCGGCCGGCCAGCCGACCCGGACGGAGACATCTGCGGCAACCACGTGGCCAGTGTGTCAGTGCCGTCGTCTGGGCCGGGTGGCTAGGGTCGGAAGCATGGAGAAGCGCAACCTCGGTGCGAGCGGCCTCAGGATCTCGGCCATCGCCTACGGCAACTGGCTCACCCACGGCTCGCAGGTCGAGGAGGACGCCGCGCGGGCGTGCGTGCAGCGCGCGCTGGACGAGGGGATCACCACCTTCGACACCGCCGACGTCTACGCCAACACCGCGGCCGAGACCGTGCTCGGCAAGGCGCTGGCGGGGGAGCGGCGCGAGGGCCTGGAGATCTTCACCAAGGTGTTCTGGCCGACCGGCCCCGGTGCGCACAACGACCACGGGCTGTCCCGCAAGCACATCATGGAGTCGATCGACGGCTCGCTGCGCCGGCTCGGCACCGACTACGTCGACCTCTACCAGGCGCACCGTTTCGACCACGAGGTGCCGCTGGAGGAGACGATGGTCGCCTTCGCCGACGTCGTGCGCGCGGGCAAGGCGCTCTACATCGGCGTCTCGGAGTGGCGTGCGGAGGAGATCCGCGCCGCCGCCGCGCTCGCCAAGGAGCTGCGGGTGCCGCTGATCTCCAACCAGCCGCAGTACTCCATGCTCTACCGGGTGATCGAGGCCGAGGTGGTCCCGGCCTCCAAGGAGCTGGGCCTCGGGCAGATCGTGTGGTCGCCCATCGCGCAGGGCGTGCTCACCGGCAAGTACCTCCCCGGCCAGCCGCCGCCGGCGGGCTCGCGAGCCACCGACGACAAGGGTGGCGCGGACAACATCGGCCGCTGGCTCAAGGACGACGTGCTGGAGCGGGTCCAGCTGCTGCAGCCGATCGCCGACGCGGCCGGGCTCTCGCTCGCGCAGCTCGCCGTCGCGTGGGTGCTGCAGAACGACAACGTCTCCGCCGCGATCATCGGCGCGAGCCGCCCCGAGCAGGTCACTGAGAACGTGAAGGCCGCCGGGGTGCGGCTCGACGCCGACACGATGGGCGCCATCGACCGGGTGCTCGAGGGCGTCGTGCTCACCGACCCGTCGCTGACGCGGTCGCCGCGTCGCTCGGAGGTGCTCAGCTAGCGCTCGTAGTGCAGCACGACGGCGCCGGACGTCAGCTCGGCGCGGTCGACGAGCCGCAGGTCCAACGGCTGCGTGAGGCCACCGAAGAGGTATGGCCCGTGGCCGGCGACGTGCGGGTGCACGAGCAGCTCGTAGGAGTCGATCAGGCGCTGCTCGGTGAGCGCCTGTGCCAGCCGGACGCCGCCCACGAAGACCCGGTCGCCGGGGGCCTCGCGCAGCCGCGCGACCGTCGCGGCCAGGTCCGCGCCGCGGACCAGCTCGGCGTTCCAGTCGACGGCGTCGAGGGTGTCGGAGACGACGTGCTTGCGGGCGGGGTCGATGATCCGCACGAAGGGGTCCTCCGGCACCGGCGCGCCCGGCGGCTGGCGCCAGGCGTCCTCCATCAGCTGGTAGGTCACCCGGCCGAAGAGCAGTGCGTCGGCGCGCGCCATGCTCCGTGCGGTGTGGGCGTGCAGCTCCGCGTCACCGGCGATGGCGCGGTGGTCGTAGCAGCCGTCGAGGGTCAGGTTGAGGGAGAAGTGCACCCGCATCCCGCCACGGTACGACGAGCGGGCGTCCTCAGAGGCCGAATCGGTAGCGACTGGTCGGCACCAGGTCGAGCCCGTCGGCGGCGCCGAACCGGGCGCAGCTGTCCATCAGCACGGTGAGCCGTCGCTGCAGCTCGGCGTCGTCGCCGCCGCTGCCGTAGAACGCGTGCGGGTCGCTCATCCCGGCCATCGGGAAGAGCTCCTCGACGATCCCGGCGACGTCGGCCCCGCCGGGCGTGAGCGCCTCCAGCACGGGGTTCTGCACGTAACCGAAGGTGCCCTGGGTGTCGATCGCCACCTGGGTGTGGCGCTCGAGCCAGTCGCTGCGCCAGACGTCGGGGCTCATCGCCGCGGGGCGGCGCAGGAAGGCGAGGTTGGCCAGGGCGTCCGCCCGCTCCCCGTCCGGCACGACGGGCGGCGGGATCGGCTCGCGCTCCTCCACCAGCCAGGCGTCGACGCTCTCGTCGACCTCCTGCAGCACGTGGAGGGCGGCCGCCGGGTCGGGGGTCCACACCGAGACGACGGCCGTGATCGGCGTACCGGGGCCGAAGCGGAGGGCGGCGGCGACGGCCGCGTCGTCGACGTTGACCTGCAGCGCGGTGGCGCCGCCGGCCGCGAGCGCGGTGCGCAGCGCGGGCGCCCGCAGCACGGGACCCGGGTGCGCGCCGTGCAGCGCGGCCACCACCTTCACCGGTGGTAGTCCTCCGGCAGGGCCTGGCCGATCTTCACCCGCGACTTGGGGATCCGCATGAACTTCATCTGCATGGCCCGGGTCAGAGCGTAGTAGGTGGTGCCCTTGAGCGGCTCCTCGGGAAAGCGGCGCTTGAGCTCGCGGCGCAGCCGGAACCGGATGCTCACCATGTCGATGATCACGAAGAGCACGGCGATCATCATCACCATCGAGCCCGCGGCGGCCATCGTGCGGCTGCCGGCGAAGCCGAGGATGAGGCTGATGAGCAGCAGCGGCATCAGCATGTCGATGATCGAGAAGCGGCGGTCGATCCAGTCGCGGATGAAGCGGCGCACCCGGCCCTTGTCGCGTGCGGGCAGGTAGGACTCGTCGCCGGACTTGATGCCCTCGCGGATCTTGCGGCTCTGCTCGGTGCGGTGCTCGCGCTGGAGGCGGCTCATCTCCCGCTTGTCCCGCGGGGCGCGGGCGCGCGCCTTGGCGGCCGCCTCGGCCTCCTTGCGGGTGGGGGTCGGGCGTCCCTTGCCGCCGGGCTTGGCGACGGTAGGGGTGGTCTCCTCGACGGGAGCCTTGGTGCGCTTGAACACGGGGGAGATCAGTCCTTGTGGGTCTTGCCGGGCAGGTCGAGCATCCGCTGGAGCGCGGTGAGGGCGTCGGCCTCGGTCTGCGGGTCCACCTCGACCTGGTTGACGACGGTGCCCTCGACGAGGTTCTCCAGCGCCCACACGAAGTGCGGCAGGTCGATCCGGTTCATCGTCGAGCAGTAGCAGACGTTGCGGTCGAGGAACATGATGTTCTTGTCCGGGTGGGCGTTCTTGAGGCGCTGCACGAGGTTGAGCTCGGTGCCGATCGCCCAGCTCGTGCCGGCCGGGGCCGCCTCGATGGTCTTGATGATGAACTCCGTGGAGCCGACCAGGTCGGCCTTGAGCACCACCTCGTGCTGGCACTCGGGGTGCACCAGCACGTTGAGGTCCGGCACCTTGGCGCGCAGCTCGTCGATGACGTCGGCGGCGAAGCGGCCGTGGACCGAGCAGTGGCCCTTCCACAGGATGATCCGCGCCTTGGCGAGCTCCTCGGGGCTGACGCCGCCGTCGGGCTTGAACGGGTTCCACACGACGCACTCGTCGAGGGAGTAGCCGAGCTTGAGCACCGCGGTGTTGCGCCCGAGGTGCTGGTCGGGCAGGAAGAGGACCTTGGTGTCGGCGCCCTTCTGCTGGAACGCCCAGTCGAGCGCGACCTCGGCGTTCGACGAGGTGCACACGACGCCGCCGTTGCGCCCGCAGAACGCCTTGATGTCGGCGCTGGAGTTCATGTAGGTGACCGGGACGACGACGTCCTGGACGCCCGCCGCGGCGAGGGCGTCCCAGGCCCGCTCGACCTGCGCGATCCGCGCCATGTCGGCCATCGAGCAGCCGGCGGCGAGGTCGGGCAGGATCACCTTCTGGTCGGGACCGGTGAGGATGTCGGCCGACTCCGCCATGAAGTGGACGCCGCAGAAAACGATGAACTCCGCGTCCGGCCGCGCGGCCGCGTCGCGGGCCAGCTTGAAGGAGTCGCCGGTCACGTCCGCGAACTCGATGACCTCGTCGCGCTGGTAGTGGTGCCCGAGCACGAACAGCCGGTCGCCCAGCTTGGCCTTGGCGGCCCGCGCACGGGCGACCAGGTCCGGGTCGGAGGCCGCCGGCAGGTCGCCGGGGCACTCGACGCCCCGCTCGGAGAGCGGGTCGGTGCCACGGCCGAGCGGCAGCAGCGGGAGGTCCACGGTGGTCATGGGCACATCCTAGTTTGGGGTGGCCCGCGGACCCCGATCGGTGCTCACAGCAGCGCCCCGTCGTGGAGGTACGGCGCCGGGGGCGCCATCCCGCGGAGCCCGAGGTAGCCGTGGGTGCTCAGCTCGAGCCGGGCGGCGAGGCCGACGTCGACCGCCCAGGCGTTGGCCATGGTCACGTGGGAGGCCAGGAAGGGTCCCTCGGCGCGGGCCAGGCACTCCCACAGCAGCCTCCGCGCGGTCGCCTCGTCCCGGGCCGCGAGCGTCACCAGCCGGCGTGGGCTCGCGTAGGCGTAGCCGGCGCGGTCGCCGGCGACCAGCAGCGTGCCGTCGGCGGCGAGCGCCTCGTGGTCCGGGCCGTGTGGCCCACCGCGGTGCCGGCGGTCGAGGTCGTCGAGCCACTCGCGGTCGGCGCCGGTGCCCTCGCGGACGCCGGTCGCCGCCGGCAGCGCCGACCGGTCGACGCGCCCCTCCAGGCGCAGCTGGGGGTGCAGCGCGAAGCCGGCCGCGTGGTAGCGCCGGGCCGCCAGCGGGTCGGCGGAGGCCGACAGCATCGCCCGCGGGCAGCCCGCGCCGTGCCGCTCGGCGGCGGCCAGCAGTCGCGCGCCGGTCCCGGCGCCCTGCAGGCCGGGGCGCACGGCGAAGGTGACCAGGCACCAGACCTGCTCGCGGCGGAGGCTCGTCGCGATGCCCACGACCGCGCCGTCGGACTCGGCCACCCAGCAGCCCGGGCCGTCGGTGGTCACCAGCCGGCGGGTGCGGGCGATCCAGGCCGAGCCGTCGGGGCGTCGTACCGGCTCGGGATCGGCGGCGCGGCGCAGCCGCAGGTCGAGCGCGTGGAACGCGTCGGCGCTGATCTCCTCGGCCGCCTCGACGTCGTCGGCGGTCATCGGTCGCACGATCACGTGCCCGACCCTAGACATTCACGCGCCGGACGCCTCCCGATTCTCCGCGGTTCCGGGGCCGCCGAGAGCGTCACGTCCATGGCTGACCTCGACCGCCGTCGTTTCCTGCAGATCACCGGGGCGAGCTCGCTCGCCGGCCTGACCACGAGCCTGCTCGGCAGCGTGGAGCGCGCCGCCGCGGTGGCCCCGGCCCGTCGTACCGGCACCATCCGGGACATCGAGCACGTGGTGGTCCTGATGCAGGAGAACCGGTCCTTCGACCACTACCTCGGTGCACTGCGCGGCGTGCGCGGGTTCGGCGACCCGCACCCGGTCCAGCTGCCCTCGGGCAAGCCGGTCTGGCACCAGCCGAAGGGCGGCGGGGGCGGTGACCTGCTGCCGTTCCACCCCGACGTGGACGACCTCGGCGGCGCCTACCTGCAGGGGTTGCCGCACGGCTGGCCCGACGGCCACCGGGCGATCAACGCCGGCCACTACGACCAGTGGGTGCCGGCCAAGGGCGCCGCGACGATGGCCTACCTGCAGCGGCAGGACGCGCTCTTCCACTACGCGCTGGCCGACGCCTTCACCGTCTGCGACGCCTACCACTGCTCGTTCATCGGCAGCACCGACCCGAACCGCTACTACCTGTGGTCGGGCTGGACCGGCAACGACGGCAGGAACGGCGGCCCGGTCCTCAACAACGACGAGAAGGGCTACGGCTGGACGACCTACCCCGAGCGGCTGGAGCAGGCCGGGGTGTCGTGGAAGGTCTACCAGGACGAGGGCACCGGGCTCGACGCCGCCGGCTCCTGGGGCTGGACCAGCGACGCCTTCATCGGCAACTACGGCGACACCTCGCTGCTCTACTTCGACGCCTACCGCGACGCCCGGCCCGGCGACGCCCTCTACGAGAAGGCCCGGGTCGGTACGCGCAACCGCGACGGCCAGGGCTACTTCGACCTGCTCGCGGCCGACGTCGCCGCCGACCGCCTCCCGCAGGTCTCCTGGATCTCGGCGCCCGAGGCGTTCACCGAGCACTCGAACTGGCCGACGAACTTCGGCGCCTGGTACCTCTCGAAGGTCCTCGACACCCTCACCTCGAACCCGGACGTGTGGGCCAAGACGGCGCTGTTCATCACCTACGACGAGAACGACGGCTTCTTCGACCACCTGGTCCCGCCGCTGGCGCCCGGTCCGGTCGTGCCCGGCGCCTCGACCGCCTCGACCGAGCACGAGCACCACGCCGGCGAGGACCCGCGCTTCGTCCCCGGGCCGTACGGGATGGGCCCGCGGGTGCCGATGTTCGTCGTCTCTCCGTGGAGCACCGGCGGCTGGGTGTGCTCGGAGACCTTCGACCACACCTCGGTGCTGCGCTTCCTGGAGCGGCGCTTCGGGGTGCGCGAGCCGCAGGTCACGCCGTGGCGCCGCACCGTCGCGGGCGACCTGACCTCCGCGTTCGACTTCTCCCGCCGTCAGGCGAGCGTCCCGCCGCTTCCCTCGACGGCGTCGATGGCGCCTCCCGACCGCAAGCGGCACGAGACGTTCGTCCCCGCGGTGCCGGCCACCGGCACCATGCCCACGCAGGAGCCCGGCGTGCGCCCGGCGCGCCCGCTCGGCTACGACCTGGCGGTCGTCGAGCGCGGCGGCGGGCCGCTGCGGCTGCGGCTGGTCAACCGCGGGTCGCTGGGCGTGCACGTCCAGGCGCGGCTGATCGCGCCGGCCGGCGTACCGCACAGCTACACGGTGGAGGCCGGCAAGTCCCTCGACGTGGACCTGCCCGTGACCGGCGCCTACGAGGTGCACCTGCACGGCCCGAACGGCTTCTTCCGGCGCTACGCCGGCGACGCGAGCCGCCCGCAGCCGCGGGTCGCGCTGGAGCTGCTCGGCCGGGGCTCCGGCAGGCTCCGGCTGCGGGTGGACGGCGCGGCGAGGGCCGAGGTCCACGACGCCTACGCCGGCGCGCTGCGCCTGCGCGGCGGCAAGGTCGACCTGGACACCCGCGCCACTGGCGGCTGGTACGACGTGACGCTCAGCCTCCCGGGTGGCTTCGTGCGCACGCTCGCCGGGCACCTGGAGTCGGGCCGGCCGAGCACGAGCGACCCGCAGCTGGGCTGACGGCGCGGCGGTCCCGCCACGGCGGCCGTCCCGTCCGCCATGATGGCGCCATGCGCGTGCTCGTGGCCCCCGACAAGTTCGCGGGCACCCTCACCGCGGTCGAGGCCGCGGAGGCCATCGCCGAGGGCTGGCGGCGCCAGGCGCCCGACGACGAGGTGGTGCTGGCGCCGATGTCGGACGGCGGGCCGGGCTTCGTCGACGTGCTGCACGCCTCGCTGGGCGGTGAGCTGCTCGCGGTCGTCACCGAGGCGCCCCAGGGCCACGAGGTGCCGGCGACCATCTTGATGGTGGGCGACACGGCGTACGTCGAGAGCGCGCAGGCCTGTGGGATCCACCTCACCGACGCCACCCTCGGCGAGTTCGGCACGACGGTCGGCGTCGGCCAGCTGCTCCTGGAGGCCGTCAACGCCGGCGCCACGCGGGTGGTCGTCGGGCTGGGCGGGTCCGGCACCAACGACGGGGGAGCGGGCCTGCTGGCCGCGCTCGGCGCGAGCGCGGACGTCGCGCTCGACGTCGGCGGGATCTTCCTGGAGGGCGTCACCGACGTCGACCTGAGCATCGCCCGGGGGCTGGTCGACGGGGTGGAGATCGTGGCGGCCACCGACGTGGACAACCCGCTGACCGGGCTGTTCGGCGCGACGAAGACGTTCGGCCCGCAGAAGGGCCTCGACGAGGAGATGCAGGTCCTGCTCGACGGCTACCTCGAGCAGTGGGCGGCGGTGACCGACCGGCGGCTGGGCCTGGAGCCCGGCGCCGGCGCCGCGGGCGGGATCGGCTTCGCGCTGCTGCTCCTCGGCGGGCACCGGGTCTCGGGCATCGAGCTGGTGGCCGACGCGGTCGGGCTGGCCCGGCAGGCGGCGACCGCGGACCTGGTGCTCACCGGCGAGGGCGCCTTCGACTTCAGCAGCCGCGCGGGCAAGGTCCCCGCGGGGGTCGCCGCGATCGCCGCGGCCGCGCTGCGCCCGTGCGTCGCGCTGGCCGGCCAGGTGCTCGTCGGGCAGCGGGAGATGCGGGCGCTGGGCATGGACGCGGCGTACTCCCTGGTCGACGCCGTCGGCGAGGAGCGCGCCTTCCGCGACCCGGCCGGCGCGCTGAGCGAGCTGGCGGCCCGGGTGGCGCGGACCTGGTCCCACTGAACAGGAACATGTTCTAGATTGACCGCGTGACCGACACCAGGCAGCGCTTCGACGACCTCCGGCGGGCCGAGCACGCCGATCCGACCGACCTCGACGCCCTCTGGGCCGACCTCGCCGTCGTGGAGGTCGACGAGATCCTGGGCGCCTGGCGCGGCGGCGACTTCGCCACCGGCCACCTGGCCAGCACGGTGCTGGAGAAGGTGCGCTGGCACGGCAAGCGCTTCGACGGCCCGCTCGCCGCCGTACCGCTGGTGTGCCGCGACGAGGACGGCGCGCTCTACTCGAACCTGAAGGCCGGTGGCGGGGGAGAGGCCTCGCTGTGGCCGGTCGGCTTCCGCGGCGAGGTCACCGCGACGATGGTCTACGACAGGATGCCGGTCCTCGACCACTTCAAGAAGGTCGACGGCGACACCTTGATGGGGATCATGGACGGCAAGCTGGAGGCGGCCTTCGGCGTCGCCGACCTCTACTACTTCTGGCTGGAGCGCGAGGCATGAGGACCACGGTCGTCCTCGTCGAGGAGCCGGGCGCGGACTTCACCTTCGCCGAGGTCGAGCTCGACGAGCCGCGCGCCGACGAGGTGCTGGTCCGGATCGTCGCCACCGGCCTGTGCCACACCGACCTCACCGTCCCGACCATGCTGCCGGCCGAGATGATGCCGACCGTCGTGGGCCACGAGGGCACCGGCGTCGTCGAGCAGGTGGGCGCGGACGTCAACGGCATCGAGGTCGGGGACCACGTCGTGCTGTCCTTCCGCTCCTGCCGCGCCTGCGGGCCCTGCCAGGCCGGCGACGTGGGCTACTGCGAGCAGTCGTTGCTGCTCAACTACATGGGCATGCGCGCCGACGGCTCCACGACCATGAAGCGGCGCCGGGACGATGGGGAGAGCCAGACCGTCTTCGGCAGCTTCTTCGGCCAGTCCAGCCTCGCCCGCCACGCCCTCGCCTACGCCGACAACTGCGTGGTCGTCGACAAGGGGCTCGACCTGACCCGGCTGGCCCCCTTCGCCTGCGGCTTCCAGACCGGGGCCGGCACCGTCCTCAACGTGCTCGACCCGGCCGCCGACGAGCCGATCGTGGTCTTCGGCGCCGGCGCGGTCGGTCTGGCCGCGGTGGCCGCGGCCCGGGGTGCCGGCGTGGAGACGGTCGTGGTCGTCGACCCGGTCCCCGCGCGGCGCGCCGTCGCCGAGGAGTACGGCGCCGCCGTGCTCGATCCCGCCGCCGACCCGGGCGAGTCGGGCGGCTCGGTGGAGGAGCGGGTCAAGGCGCTCACCGGTGGTGGCGCGGCGTACGCCATCGACACCACGGCGATCCCCGCGGTGGTCCTCCAGGCCCAGCACTCCCTGCGGGCGCGCGGCCTGCTTGTCGCGCTCGGCCTCGGCGCGCCGGAGTACACCATCGACGCGATCGACCTGCTCCAGTCCGGCAAGATCGTGCGCTCCTCGATCGAGGGGGAGGCCGACCCGCTGCGCACCATCCCCGAGCTGGTCGCGCTGCGCGAGGCGGGCCGCTTCGACGTGGACCACCTCGTCACGACGTACCCCTTCGAGAGGATCGCCGACGCCGTGGCGGACGCCGCGGCCGGTGTCGTGGTCAAGCCCGTGCTCGTCTGGGGGGAATAACCGGGTCTGTGCGACCATTGGACTGTCGAACACCGACCTGACACACCTGGAGTGAGCATGAGCGACAGCTGCTGCGGAGGCGGCCACAGCCACGAGGCCCCCGGCGCGACCACGACCGTCGCGACGCCGGTGGACCTGGAGCGCCGTGAGGACCAGATCAACCTGAGCCCGGTGGCGGCCACGAAGGTGAAGAGCCTGCTCGAGCAGGAGGGCCGCGACGACCTGGCCCTGCGGATCTCGGTGCAGCCCGGTGGCTGCTCGGGCCTGCGCTACCAGCTCTTCTTCGACGAGCGCACCCTGGACGGCGACGTCGTCACCGACTTCGACGGCGTGGGCGTCGTCGTGGACCGGATGAGCGTCCCCTACCTCAACGGTGCGGTCATCGACTTCGTCGACACCATCGAGAAGCAGGGCTTCACCATCGACAACCCGAACGCGACGGGTTCGTGCGCGTGCGGCGACTCGTTCCACTGAGCGTCGAGTAGGGGTTTTCGGACCCCCGAAATGTCAGGAACGCCCGGGAGATCCCGGGCGTTCCTGACATTTCGGGGGTCCGAAAACCCCTACTCGACCTAGTCGAGGTGGAGGTGGAGGGCGTTGGCCAGCCGCTGCGCAGCCTCGGAGATCTGGATCTCCCGCTTGCCGGTCTCCCGGGGCTGGTCGTCGAAGTGGATGCTGGGCGCGGGCCGGGTGGCCCGGACGGCGGCCTGCTCGAGCCGCCGGCTCACCGCCTCGCAGTCGGCGTGCAGGTCGCGGGGGGTGGCGATCTCCTCGTACGGCGTCATGTCTTCGACGCTAGGCGTTACCGCGGGGTAGAACCATCCGTACTTGCCAGTAAGGCCGTGTCGTCTCGGTTAATGTTCCGTGTCGTGACTGCACCCACGGGCTCCCTCCTCATCGCCGGCTCGATCGCGACCGACCACCTGATGACCTTCGGCGGCAAGTTCGCCGACTCCCTGGTGGTCGACCAGCTCGACAAGCTGTCGGTGTCCTTCCTGGTCAACGACCTCGAGATCCGCCGCGGCGGCGTCGCGCCGAACATGTGCTTCGGCCTGGCCCGGCTCGGCCTGCGCCCGGTGCTGGTCGGTGCGGCCGGCGAGGACTTCGCCGACTACCGCTCCTGGCTGGAGCGCAACGGCGTCGACTGCGACTCCGTGCACATCTCCGAGTCCAAGCACACCGCCCGCTTCGTGTGCACCACCGACACCACGATGGCCCAGTTCGCCTCCTTCTACCCGGGCGCGATGAGCGAGGCCAACCAGATCGAGCTCGCCCCCATCGTCGAGCGGGTCGGCGCACCGACGTACGTCCTCATCGGGGCCGACGACCCGGACGCGATGAAGCGGCACACCGAGGAGTGCCGCCAGCGCGGCTACGCCTTCATCGCCGACTGCTCCCAGCAGCTCGCCTTCGCCGAGGGCGACCTGATCCGCGACCTGATCGAGGGCGCGGCGATCCTGTTCTCCAACGAGTACGAGTCGCACGTCATCGAGAAGAAGACCGGCTGGAGCGCCGAGGAGGTCCTCTCCAAGGTCGGCATCCAGGTCACCACGCTCGGCAAGGACGGCGTCCGGGTCACCTCGAACGACGGCACCTCCTTCGAGGTCGCCGCCGCCAAGGACGTCGCGGCCGTCGAGCCGACCGGCGTCGGCGACGCCTTCCGCGGCGGCTTCCTCGCCGCGCTGTCCTGGGGCACCTCGCTGGAGCGGGCCGCCCAGGTCGGCTGCGTGCTCGCGGCCTACGTCGTGGAGACGGTCGGCACCCAGGAGTACGACTTCACCCACGAGCAGTTCGTCGAGCGGGTCCGGGTCTCCTACGGCGACGAGGCCGGCGACGAGATCGCCAAGCACCTGGGCTGACTCAGCCCAGCCGCCGTACGACGTAGCGGGGGGCGCCGTCCGCGGCGCGCTCCTCCCCGACGTACTCCTGCCCGCGCATCCGGCACCAGGCCGGGACGTCGTACCGGGCGGCGGGATCGTGGGCGACCACCGCGAGGAGGTCGCCCACGGCCACGTCCGGCAGCGCCCTCGCCAGCTCGATGATCGGGCGCGGGCAGGGCAGGTCGCGGCAGTCGAGCTCGATCACAGTCCGGCCCTCGCCCGGATCTCGCCGACGACCGCGCCGAGCGCGGCGCAGAGGGCGTCGACCTGGGAGTCGGTGGTGTCGCGGGCCAGCGAGACCCGCACGTTGCCGTGGGTGAGCGCCCCCATCGCGGCCAGCACGTGGCTGGGCTCCAGGGTGGAGGCCGTGCAGGCCGAGCCGCTCGCCACGCCGAAGCCGCGCGCGGCCAGCGCCGCGACGATCTCGTCCCCGGCGACGTAGAGCGCGGAGAAGGTCACCAGGTGGGGGAGCCGCTCGGTGGGGTGGCCGACCACCTCCACGTCGGGCAGCGCCGCCGCGGCCGCCCGGATCCGCTCGACCTGGGCGTGCTGGCGCGCGGCGACCTGCTCGCGCTCGCCGAGGACCGCCTGCAGCGCGGCCGCAGCCGCCAGGGCGCCCGGGACGTCGGGGAAGCCGGGCTGGTCGAGGCCGTCGTCGCCGGGGAACGGGGTGGTCCAGCGGGTCCCGCGGCGCACCGCGAGCACGCCGACGCCGGCCGGCCCGCCCCACTTGTGCGCGGACGCGGTGAGCGCGTCCCAGCGGCGGGGGAGCGGCACGTGGCCCAGGGCGGCGGCCGCGTCCACCAGCAGCGGTACGCCGGCCGGCAGCTCGACGGCGTCCACCGGCTGCCGCGTGCCGACCTCCTGGTTGGCGGCCTGGAGCGCCACCGCGCCCACCCGCGGGTCGGCCGCCGCCGCGGCCAGCGCGGCGAGGTCGACCACGCCGTCGGCGTCGACCGCGACCGAGGCGTGCGCGGGGGACTCGCGCCACTGCGCGGCGTGCAGCACCGCGGAGTGCTCGACCGCACTGTGGACGATCCCGTCCCGGCCCGTGGCCGCCGTGAGGCCCAGCAGGCCCCGGTGCACCGCCTCGGTGCCCGAGGAGGTGAAGCCCACCTCGTCGGGGTGAGCGCCGAGCGCCTCGGCCACCACCGCCCGGGCGTTGTCGAGGAGCAGTCGGGCGTCGCGGCCGGGGCCGTGCAGGCGCCGCGGGTCGGCGTACCCCCGGTCGAGGGCGGCCAGCAGGGTCTCCCGCGCCGCCGGGTGGAGGCGTGCCGAGGAGGCGCTGTCGAGGTAGACCTCGGGGGTGCTGCTCACGCCAGCACGATACGGCCCGGGCCGGCCGGGGCGGCGTACGCCCGAAACACCGACCCCGCGCGGCGGTCGGGGTCGCTCTCCGCTAGTGTTCGCAGTAGTTCTGACCCTCGAGAGGAAGGCTCGTTCGTGGGCTGGTGGCACCCCGAGCGTTCGCGGGCGAAGCGGCGTTTCCGTCGCACGATCCCGCTCGCCGGATTCGTCGTACTCGCGGCCGCGTTGTCCGGTTGCTCGACCGACACCCAGTGGGAGCGGTTCGGCATGCCGGAGATCACGACCGTGCAAGGCATGCACATCCTGCACCTGTGGCAGGGCGCCTGGATCGCCGCGCTGGTCACCGGTGTGATCACGTGGGCGCTCATCATCGGCGTCCCGATCTACTTCCGTCGTCGCAGCGACGACGAGGTCCCGGTGCAGACGCGCTACAACCTGCCGATCGAGATCTTCTACACGATCTTCCCGGTCATCATGGTCGTCGCCTTCTTCTCGCACACGGTGCGGGTGCAGAACATCGCGCTCGAGCACGTGGACAACCCGGACGTGGTGGTCAAGGTCGTCGGCCAGAAGTGGCAGTGGACCTTCAACTACCCCGACTCCGAGGCGGCAGGGGGCAAGAACATCTACATCAACAGCACCGGCGGTGACGACATCCCGCAGCTGGTGCTGCCGGTCGACCAGACCATCGAGTTCGACCTCTACAGCCCCGACGTGATCCACGACTTCGGCATCCCGGCGTTCGCCATGCGGATGGACGTCGTGCCGGGCAACGACAACTCCTACCAGGTCACGCCGACCGAGACCGGCACCTACGACGGCAAGTGCTACGAGCTGTGCGGTGCCTACCACTCGCGGATGCTCTTCACCGTCAAGGTCGTCTCGCAGAGCGACTACGACGCCTTCCTGGCCAAGCTCGCCGCCGACCCCGACCACGTCTCCGACGGCCCGGTCGAGGGTGGTCGCTACTCCGAGCACCTGATCAACGACGACGAGGAGGGTCACGAGTGACCACGCTCGCTCGCAACGCGGACCTCTCGGAGCGCAAGCCTCTCGGCAAGCTCCTCGTCCGCGCGATGACGACGACCGACCACAAGCTGATCGGCAACCTGTACTTCGGCACCGCGATGGCCTGGTTCATCGCGGCCGGCATCATGGCCCTGCTGATCCGCTCCGAGCTCGCCTACCCGGGCAGCCAGCTGGTCAACGAGGAGCTCTACAACCAGCTCTTCACCATGCACGGCACGATCATGCTGCTGCTGTTCGCGACGCCGCTGTTCTTCGGCTTCGGCAACGCGATCATGCCGCTGCAGATCGGTGCGCCCGACGTGGCGTTCCCGCGCCTGAACATGTTCAGCTACTGGCTCTACCTGTTCGGCGGCCTCATCGCCGGCGCCGGCTTCCTCACCCCGCAGGGTGCGGCCTCGTTCGGCTGGTTCGCCTACACGCCGCTGTCGGACTCGGTCAACAGCCCCGGCGTCGGTGGCGACCTGTGGATCATGGGCCTGTGGATGGGTGGTCTCGGCACCATCCTCGGTGCGGTCAACTTCATCACCACGATCATCTGCATGCGTGCCCCCGGCATGACCATGTTCCGGATGCCGATCTTCGTCTGGACCGTGCTGATCACCGCGATCCTGGTCCTGGTGGCCTTCCCGATCCTCGCCGGCGCACTGCTCTCGCTCGAGGCCGACCGACAACTGGGCGCCCACGTCTTCGACACCTCACACGGTGGCGCGATCCTGTGGCAGCACCTGTTCTGGTTCTTCGGGCACCCCGAGGTCTACATCATCGCCCTGCCGTTCTTCGGGATCATCTCCGAGATCCTGCCGGTCTTCAGCCGCAAGCCGATCTTCGGCTACATCGGCCTCGTCGGCGCGACCCTCGGCATCGCGATCCTCTCGGTGGCCGTGTGGGCGCACCACATGTTCGTCACCGGAGCGGTCAACCTGGCGTTCTTCTCCGGCATGACGTTCCTGATCGCCGTACCGACAGGCGTGAAGTTCTTCAACTGGATCGGCACGATGTGGGGCGGATCAGTGCGCATGGACACACCCATGCTCTGGTCGATCGGCTTCCTCACCACCTTCCTCTTCGGTGGCCTGACCGGCATCATCCTGGCCAGCCCGCCGCTCGACTTCCACGTCTCCGACTCCTACTTCGTGGTGGCGCACTTCCACTACACGGTGTTCGGCACGGTGGTGTTCGCGATGTTCGCCGGCTTCTACTTCTGGTGGCCCAAGCTCACCGGACGGATGCTCGACGAGCGGCTCGGCAAGATCCACTTCTGGCTGCTGTTCATCGGCTTCCACACCACCTTCCTCATCCAGCACTGGCTGGGCATCGAGGGCATGCCGCGTCGCTACGCGGACTACCTGCCGGGTGACAACTGGGAGTTCATGAACCAGGTCTCGACGATCGGCGCCTTCATCCTGGCGTCCTCGCTGCTGCCCTTCTTCTACAACGTCTACGTCTCCCGCAAGGGCCCGCTCGTCAACACCGACGACCCGTGGGGCTGGGGCCGGTCGCTGGAGTGGGCCACGAGCTGCCCGCCGCCGCGCCACAACTTCCACTCGATCCCGCGCATCCGCTCGGAGTCGCCCGCGTTCGACCTCCACCACCCGGAGATCGCCGCCATCGAGATGTACGACGAGCCGGTCGCCGCGGGCGCCGGTGCCAAGGAGGTCGACGCCTGATGAAGATCGAGGCATGGATCTTCGGTGTGACCACGATCTTCCTGGTCCTGGTCAGCCCCGCCTACTGGTTCATCACCGACGCCGGTGACTCCGGCGCCGACTGGACCGGCACCTCGGCCCTGGTCATGACCACGCTGCTCTGCGCGATGGTCACCGCCTACCTCGGCGTGCACGCCCAGAAGATGGACCTGCGCCCCGAGGACCGCAAGGACGGCGAGATCGCGGAGGGTGCCGGCGAGCTCGGCTTCTTCCCGCCGTACTCCTGGTGGCCGCTGTGGTGCGCGCTGACGCTCGGCGTCATCGTGTTCTCCGTCGCGGTGCTCGCCTGGTGGCTGATGATCATCGGCTTCGTGCTCGGCGCCCTGGCCGTCACCGGCTGGATCTTCGAGTACTACCGCGGCGACTACGCCCACTGAGGTCTGATCGGCGAGCGTGGCTCCGCCACGCTGCCGGCCTGTCGGCGGTGTCACACCACAGGTGTGACACCGCCGACGCGCTTCCGGCGAGGTTTCTGGGGAGCCGGCAGGTACGATTTGTCGGTGTTCACCACCTTCCGTCGCTCCCGCCTCGTGCGTGGCGCCGCTGTCCTCTCGGTCCTGGCAGTGGCAGCCTCCGGCTGCGACGGCTCCGGTTTCACTCCCGGTGGCGGGGGTGGTGACGACAGCCCCGAGACCACGGCTGCGGCCGTCGTCAAGGCCAAGGTCACCGCGAACGTCACGGCCGGCGCGACCGGCGTACCGGTCAACACGGTGCTCAAGGTCGCGGCCGCCGACGGCACGCTGACCTCGGTCACGGTGTCCTCCAAGGCCGGTGCGGTGCCCGGCAGGATCGTCGGCGGCGAGCGCTGGGTCGCCGGAGCGCGCCTCGAGCCCGGTGCCCGCTACCGGATCCGTGCGGTCGCCACGAGCTCGGACGGCTCCACCGTCGAGAGCCTGACCCCGTTCACCACGCAGGCGCTCGGCCTCGACCAGCAGACCTACCCCTCGGTCGCCCCGCTGCAGGGCGAGACCGTCGGTGTCGGCATGCCGGTGATCGTGCACTTCGACGTGCCGGTCACCAACAAGGCGGCGTTCGAGCGCAACATGAAGGTCACCGCCACGCCCGCCCAGGCCGGCTCCTGGCGTTGGGTGAGCGACCACGAGGCGCACTGGCGCCCGCAGGCGTACTGGAAGGCCGGCACCAAGGTGCACGTCGCCGTCGACGTCAACAGCGTCCCGGCCGGCAACGGCGTCTTCGGCCAGGAGGACCGCGAGCTCGACTTCAAGATCGGCGACGCGCACATCTACAAGGTCAACGCCAAGACCCACCAGATGAAGGTCTTCTCCAACGGCAAGCTGCTGCGCACCCTGCCGATCACCACCGGCAAGGAGGGCTTCACCACCCGCTCCGGCGTGAAGGTGATCATGGAGAAGTTCGCCACCAAGCGGATGAACTCCGAGACCGTCGGCATCGCCCGCGGCTCCTCCGAGGCCTACGACATCGACGACGTCCGCTGGGCGATGCGCCTGACGAGCTCCGGCGAGTTCATCCACGCCGCCCCGTGGTCGGTCGGCTCCCAGGGCGTCGCCAACGTCTCCCACGGCTGCACCGGCATGAGCACGGAGAACGCTGGCTGGCTCTACTCCATGTCCCGCCGCGGCGACGTCGTCCAGTACGTCGGCACCACCCGCCCGATGGAGCCCGACAACGGCTACGGCGACTGGAACATCTCCTGGGCCGACTACCAGGCGGCCTCGGCTCTCTGAGCCCCACCAGCGCGACAGGAAGCCCCGCTCCGGCGGGGCTTCCTGTATTTCGGGTACCCGGACGCTGGAGCGGTCTGCCGGGCCGTCTCCGGCGCCTCCCCGGTGGGGCCCCTCGGCGGCTTCGACGGGGACCCCGTCGTCGGCGTCCACCCGAGCGCGCGACGGGCTCTCGTCTCGCGACGCCGACGCCACCCCGAGGCGCCGGCGAGAGGCCCCACCGCCCGGCGCCGGAGACGGCCCGGCAGACGGCGAGGGCGACCGCGCCCTGCGGACGGGGGCGGGGCGCCGCAGGCGCCGTACGGGGACGGCCTCCCGCCGGCGCCTCGGGGTGCCACCGGCGTCGGGCGGCAGGTCCCCCGTCCCGCAGGTGGGTGGACGCCGGTGGCGGGGTCCCCGTCGAAGCCGCCGGGAGGCCGTCCCGGGAGGCGCCGGAGGCGTTCCGCCCCCACCCAGGAGGCCCACCAACGCCCGGAAATGCGAAGGGCGCCGCTCCCGGTGGGGGAGCGGCGCCCTTCGGCTGCCGGGATCAGTGCTCGGTCGGACCGTGACGGTTCGGGCCGGCGGCGATCTGCGACTCGAGCTCGTGGAGCTCGTGCTCGGCGTGGTGCTGCGCGTCGTGCAGCTCCTCGGCGGTGGGCTTCTGCACGTTGTCCGCGTAGAAGAGCGCCTGGAGCTTGGCCCGCAGCTTGCGGACCCGCACCTGGCGGCCCGCCAGGCCCGAGGCCTCGATCTCCTCGACCGTCTCCGGCTCGGGGTCCCGGTCGCGGGCGGTGAGCGTGTAGGCCTTGGCCTCGGGGAGGGGCAGGTGCTTCTCGGCGTACCCACCCTCCGGCGAACGGACCAAGACACCCGACTCGTAGCCGTGGAGCAGCTTCTCCTCGTCGTGACGCTGCAGCGAGATGCACCAGCGACGCGTGATGATGAAGGCGATCACCGGTCCGATGAACACCGCACCGCGCATGAAGTAGGTGATCTGGTTGATGCTCAGGTGCAGCTTGATCGCGATGATGTCGTTGCCGCCCGCGGCCCAGGACAGGCCGTAGAAGGTCATCAGCGCGACCATGATGGCCGTCCGGGTCGGGGCGTTGCGGGGACGCTGGAGCAGGTGGTGCTCCCGCTTGTCCCCGGTGATCCACGACTCGATGAACGGCAGCGCGATCAGGATCATCAGCATCAGCGGCGGCATCACGAGGATCGGGATCATCACGTTCCACGACAAGGTGATGCCGAAGATGTGTGTCTCCCAGGCCGGGATGATGCGGAGCAGGCCGTCGGGCCAGCCCATGTACCAGTCGGGCTGGGAGCCCGCGGTGACCTTGGACGGGTCGTAGGGGCCGTACTTCCACACCGCGTTGATCGAGAACAGGCCACCCAGCAGGGTGATCACGCCGAACACGATGAAGAAGAAGCCACCGGCCTTGGCCATGTAGACCGGGAGCATCGGGTAGCCGACGACGTTCTCCTCGGTGCGGCCGGGCCCAGGCCACTGCGTGTGCTTGTGGTAGACGAGCAGCAGCATGTGGGCGGCGACCAGGCCGAGCAGGATGCCGGGGATCAGCAGGATGTGCATGACGTAGAACCGCGGGATGATCGCGTCACCCGGGAACTCGCCGCCGAAGAGGAAGAACGACATGTAGCTGCCGACCACGGGGGAGGCCTTCATGAAGCCGTCCGCGGCCCGGACGCCGGTGCCGGAGAGCAGGTCGTCGGGCAGCGAGTAGCCGGTGAAGCCCTCGATGGTGCCCAGCAGCAGGAGCAGGCAGCCGATGACCCAGTTGAGCTCGCGGGGCTTGCGGAAGGCGCCGGTGAAGTAGACGCGCATCATGTGGATCATCATCGAGGCGATGAAGATCATGGCGGCCCAGTGGTGCATCTGCCGCATGAGCAGGCCACCGCGTACGTCGAAGGAGATCTCCATCGTCGAGGCGAACGCCGAGGACATCTCCCGGCCGCGCGCCGGGTCGTAGGAGCCGTTGTAGTGGACCTCGGTCATGCTCGGGTCGAACCAGAGCGTGAGGAAGACACCGGTCAGCAGCAGGACGACGAAGGACCACAGCGCGATCTCGCCGAGCATGAAGGACCAGTGGTCCGGGAAGACCTTGCGCAGGTTCTTCTTCATCGCCGTGCCGAGGCCCAGGCGCTCGTCGGCCCAGTTGGCGATGGCGCCGGCCCGCTGCGCGCCCTTGGTGGGCGCGGGGGTGGTGCCGTTGGTCGTGGCGACCTGGCTCATGTCACCAACGGTCATAGTAGTCACGCTCCCAGAAGCTCGGGCCGACCGGCTCGTCGAAGTCGCTCTGCGCGACCAGGTAGCCCTGCTCGTCCACGGCGATCGGCAGCTGCGGCAGCGGCCGGCCGGCGGGGCCGAACACGACCTTGCCGGAGTCGGCGAGGTCGAAGGTGGACTGGTGGCACGGGCAGAGCAGGTGGTGGGTGGTCCGCTCGTTGAGCGAGATCGGGCAACCCACGTGGGTGCAGATCTTGGAGTAGGCGACGATCCCGTCGACGGTCCAGTTCTCCCGGCTCTTGCCCTCGGCGTCCTTGCCGGGCTTGATGTCACCGGGGTTCATCCGCAGCAGGATCAGCGACGCCTTGGACTTGTGGATCTGGAGGTTGACGCCCTCGACCTCGGTGGGGTCGATGTCGTAGCGCTCGGGGTTCTTCAGCGCGTCCGGCTGGCAGTTGACCAGGTCGCCGATCTCGAGGTCGGAGGCCAGGATCGGCGTCCAGATCTCGTCGCGCACGATGCGCATCGGCTTGTCCTTGAGGCCCTTGCCCCAGATCGTGTGGTAGAGCTTGTC
The DNA here is from genome assembly GCF_040676175.1 of Nocardioides sp. LML1-1-1.1. Lineage (NCBI taxonomy): Bacteria > Bacillati > Actinomycetota > Actinomycetes > Propionibacteriales > Nocardioidaceae > Nocardioides > Nocardioides sp. LML1-1-1.1. The sequence continues at coordinate 71,389 of NZ_JBEGHK010000005.1, forward strand.
GCCCGGCAGCGGGCCGAGGTCGCGCAGCATGACGACCGCCGGCAGGCCGAGCAGGCCGACCGCGCCGAGCAGCGAGTTGCGGATCAGCGGACGACGGCCGATGCCGGACTCCTCCAGGCCCGCGGAGAGCGCCTGGAGGGTGCCCTCGCGGTCCTCGTCGGAGGAGCGGGCCGGGTGGCGCAGCTCGCTGATCTCGTGGTCGCCCATCAGCTTGCGGGCCCAGTGGATGATGCCGACACCGATCAGCAGCAGCGCGAGGCCCAGCGTGAAGCCGAGCGCCATCGTGGAGGCGCCGAAGCCGAAGACGACGTGCCAGTTGTCGCCGATGTCGAGGGTGAAGTAGGCGACCAGGAACAGGACCACGCAGACGGCCGAGAGGCCGAACAGGGTGGCCACCTGGCGCTCGGCGCGCTTCTCCTTGGCCGGGTCGACGTCGGTCGGTCGCCACTGGTGCTCCGGGAGGCCCGGGTCGGCGATCGGCTCGACGGGCACGAGCTCGTGCCCGGTCGGGTCGGGGGTGTGTGCGTCGCTCACGCTGCCGCCTCGTCCTTCTTCTTGCTCGAGCGGGTCGTGTGGGCCGCGATCCAGACCGCGAAGCCCACCAGGAGGCCGATGCCGCCGACCCAGGCGATGATGCCCTCACTGACGGGGCCCAGGCTGCCCAGCGTGAAGCCGCTGTAGCTCGGGGCCTTGTCGAGGGTCTCCAGGTAGGCGATGACGGCCTTCTTGTCCTCCGGCGGGATGTTGCCGTCGGAGAAGGTGTCCATCGACTGCGGGCCGGTCAGCATGGCCTCATAGATGTGCTTCGAGTCGACGCCGCGGATCTTGGGCGCGAAGCCGCCGCGCGGCATGGCGCCGCCGGAGCCCTCGAAGTTGTGGCACGCGGTGCAGTTGGCGAGGAAGATCTGGCCGCCGCGGGTCACCAGGATCTCGCGGTCCTGGTCGTCCTCCTTGCCGTCGCCGTTGAGGTCGCCGGGGCGCTCGCTGTCGTAGAGCTCGGCGTCGGGGATGGCGGGGCCGGTGCCCAGCGAGCCGACGTACGCCGAGAGCGCGGCGATCTCGTCCTTGGTGTAGACGACCTCCTTGCGCGGCACCTGCGTGCCGGGCTGCGCCATCGGCATGCGGCCGGTGCCGACCTGGAAGTCGACAGCGGCCTCGCCGACGTCGGTCAGCGCGGGGCCGTACTGCGAGCCGCCCTGGGTGAGCACACCCTGGCCGTTGGCGCCGTGGCAGAAGGCGCAGCCGACGAGGAAGAGCTCGCGGCCCTGCTTGACCAGCTCCTCCTGGTCGGCCTTGGAGTCGGCCTGGGCCGGCGCGAAGGCGGCGTAGAGGCCACCGGTCAGCAGCAGGCCGAGCAGCAGGACGACGAGGCCCGCGACGGGGCCACGACGGTGCCGCGAGAGGCGACCGGCGGAGCGGTTGAGGAGTCGCACAATCAGTCCTTCAGGTCCTGGCAGGAACAGTTCGGAGCGGGGTGGGGGATCGGATTTCCCATGGCGCGCCTCGTCACTTGATCAGGTAGATCGTCGCGAACAGACCGATCCAGACCACGTCGACGAAGTGCCAGTAGTAGGACACGACGATCGCGCTGACCGCCTGTTCGTGGGTGAACCGGCGCGCGACGTAGGTGCGGCCGAGGACGAAGAGGAAGGCGATCAGGCCGCCGGTCACGTGGATCCCGTGGAAGCCGGTGGTGAGGTAGAACATCGTCCCGTAGCCGTCGTGCGGGATGGTGACGCCCTCGTGGATCAGCTCGGCGTACTCCAGCGCCTGGCCGCCGACGAAGATCGCGCCCATGACGTAGGTCAGGATGAACCACTCGCGCAGGCCCCACTTGCCGACCTGCAGCAGCGAGCCGGAGCGACCGACCTGGCCGCGCTCGGCCGCGAACACGCCGAACTGGCAGGTGAACGAGGACAGCACCAGGATCGTGGTGTTGATGCTCGCGAACGGGACGTTCAGCAGGTCGGTGTTCTCCGCCCACATCTCCGGCGAGACCGACCGGATCGTGAAGTAGGACGCGAACAGCGCCGCGAAGAACATGAGCTCGCTGGACAGCCAGATGATGGTGCCGACGGCGACCATGCTGGGTCGGTCGTGCTGGCCGTGCAGGCGCGAGGCCGGGAGAGATGCCGAAGCTTGGATCGCCACGGTCGCCATTATGGCGGTTCCCGTCGGTGACGGCATCTCGACCCCCCGTTATGGGCTCCTACCAGGCGGGACCTAGGCTCGATCGGGTCCGGATCGGGTCCGATCCGGGTCGAGGAGGTGCCGGTGGGGCTCGTGGTGACGGCCGCGGTCGAGAACCTGCCCCGCTTCGACGCGGGCGCGTTCTTCACGCAGTGGGGGATCGCCCCGCTGCCGCTGGTGGCGACCGTGTGGGCCACCGGCCTGTACGTGCTCGGCGTGGTCGTGCTGCGCCGCCGCGGCGACAGCTGGCCGGTCGGCCGGTCGATCGCCTGGGGCGTGGGGATGCTGGCGTTCTACGTCGCGACCTCGTCCGGCCTGGCGGCGTACGACACGGTGCTGCTGAGCGTGCACATGGTCCAGCACATGGTGCTGTCGATGGTCGTGCCGCTCTCGCTCGCGCTGGGCGCACCGGTCACCCTCGCCCTGCGCACCCTGCCCGGCTCGCCGCGCCGCTGGCTGCTCGCCCTGCTGCACTCCCGGCTGGCGAAGGTGCTGGGCTTCCCGCCGCTCGCTTTCGGGCTCTACGTGCTCTCGCCCTGGGCCCTCTACTTCTCCGGCTGGTACGACGCGTCGCTGCGCTCGACGTACGTCCACGAGATGATGCACGTCCACCTCGTCGTCGTCGGCGCCCTCTTCTTCTGGCCGATCGTGGGCGTCGACCCGCTGCCCGGCCGGGTCGCGCACCCCTTCCGGGTGCTGCTGACGGTGATGACGCTGCCCTTCCACGCCTTCCTGGGCGTGACGATCATGGGGCAGAAGACCCTGCTCGGCGGGGACTGGTACCCCGCCCTGCACGACGGGCCGATGGGCGCCTGGCTCCCCGACCCCTACGACGACCAGAAGCTCGCCGGCGGGATCCTGTGGGGCGCGGGCGACCTGGTCGGGGTCGTCTTCTTCGTGGTCCTCTTCGTCCAGTGGGTGCGTTCGTCGATGAAGGAGGCCGAGCGCGAGGACCGGCGGCTCGACCGGCTGGAGGCGCGTGCCCGGGCGGCGCGGGAGCAGCCGCAGGAGTAACATCGCGCGACGTGAGCTCTCCGAAGTCTCTGAAGGTGCTCGTCTACAGCGACGACGTGCACACCCGCGAGCAGGTCATCCTGGCGCTGGGCCGTCGCCCGCACCCGGACCTGCCGGAGCTGGAGTACGTCGAGGTGGCCACCGAGCCGGTCGTCATCCAGCACATGGACGCGGGCTACCTCGCGCTCGCGATCCTCGACGGCGAGGCCGTGCCGGCCGGCGGGATGGGCATCGCCAAGCAGCTCAAGGACGAGATCTACGACTGCCCGCCGCTGCTGGTGCTCACCGGCCGGCCTCAGGACGCGTGGCTGGCGACGTGGTCGCGCGCGGACGCCGCCGTTCCGCACCCGTTGGACCCGATCCAGCTCGCCGAGGCGGTCGTCTCGCTGCTGCGCTCCCGCGTCCCGGCGTGAGCACCTGGCCCGACGTCCTCGGTGCGCTCGTCGCCGGGGAGGACCTGACGCCTGCCCAGGCGAGCTGGGCGATGGGGGAGGTCCTCGCCGGCGAGGCGACGCCGGCCCAGATCGCCGGCTTCGCGGTGGCGCTGCGTGCCAAGGGTGAGACGATCGAGGAGCTGACCGGCCTGGTCGCGGCGATGTACGACGTGATGACGCCGATCTCGGTGCCCGGCCGCCTGCTCGACGTGGTCGGCACGGGCGGGGACCGCTCGTTCTCGGTCAACATCTCCACGATGTCGGCCATCGTCGCCGCCGGTGCCGGCGCGCGCGTGGTCAAGCACGGCAACCGCTCGGCGTCCTCGCAGGCCGGCACCGCCGACGTGCTGGAGGCGCTCGGCGTGCGCCTGGACCTGCCGGCCGAGCGGGTCGCCGAGGTCGCCGCGGAGGCGGGGATCACCTTCTGCTTCGCCGCCGCCTTCCACCCGGCGCTGCGGCACGCCGCCGTGCCGCGCCGCGAGCTGGGCATCGGCACCGCCTTCAACGTCCTCGGCCCGCTCGCCAACCCGACGAAGCCGGCCGCGCAGGCGATCGGCTGCGCCGACCCGCGGCTGGCGCCGGTGATGGCCGGTGTCTTCGCCGCGCGCGGTGTCGACGCGTGGGTGTTCCGCGGCGACGACGGCCTCGACGAGCTGACGACGACGACCACCTCCTCGCTGTGGGTGGTCCACGGCGGCGAGGTCACCACCGAGACGGTCGACCCGGCCGCGCTCGGGCTGGCCCCGGCGAGCGCCGAGGACCTGCGCGGCGGCGACGCGCAGCACAACGCGGGCGTCGTACGACGGCTGCTGGAGGGCGCGACGGGCCCGGTCCGCGACGCGGTGCTCCTCAACGCCGGCGCCGCGCTCGCGGTCTACGACGCCCCGGGCGAGCCGGTCTCGGACGCGCTGGCCGCCGGCATCGCGCGGGCGGGCGAGGCGATCGACTCCGGCGCCGCCCAGGCCACCCTCGACCGCTGGGTGAAGGCCGCCTCCGCCTGAACCCCTCGGTGCTAGTCCGAAAGGACTAGCGGGTGTGCCCGGAAACCGCTCCCGGCGTGCCCACGCCGGCGGTTAGCGTGCCGGGACCGGTCAGAGGGACCCCGCTCGGTTGCGGAGCTGATCCGGTCTTCCGGGAGGGATCGTGGGGATGCGTCGTGCCGTGCTGTCGACCGTGGTGACGGTCGTGGGGGGATCGGTGCTGGTGGCCCTGCCACCGGCCGCGCCCGCGTCCGCCGACGTGGATCCCGCGGCCGCGGGGTCCGCGCTGGACCTGCCGGCGGGGGTGAGCGTCACCGCCACCTCCGGCGACCCGCGCAGTCGTGCGGTCGCCGACGCGACCCTGGACCCGACGGTCGCGTTCAACGACTTCCCCAGCAGGGGGAGCAGCTACCTGATGCTCTCCACGGGTGACGCCTCGCAGGTCTTCGAGGGGGTGCCCACCTCGCAGCTGAGCACCGACTTCGGTGACGACGGCGCGCCGGACGCCTCGTCGGTGACGCTCACCGTCGCCGGCGGCACGCCCAACGCGGGCTGCCTGTTCGTCGACTTCGCGCTCGGCACGGAGGAGAAGCTGGGCTACACCGCGGGGACCCCCGACGACAAGGTGACCATCGTCAAGGACGGCGTCGACTACGCCGTCAACGCCGGCGCCGGCTACTTCAGCCAGGACGACCCGGACACGACGAAGTCGCCGGACTGGCCGGAGGACGCGGCGCCGCACTACGAGGTCTACCAGCTCGGCTACTGGCACCGGCCCGGCGACCCGCTGGACCCGGTCCCCGGCACCGCCGAGGAGCCGCGCCTGCCCGCGGTCACCGGCCTCAACAACCTCACCACCCGCGACACGGCGCGGATCCCGCTCAGCGGCGGGAGCGACCAGCAGGTCGTCATCACCGTCACGGACGCGCCCGAGAGCCTCAACGGCGACCTCGACTCGGTGGCCTTCCTCGACAACGTCCGGCTCGGCGCGAGCTGCGGCAACGGCACCGGGGTCGAGCCCAAGCCGGAGAACCAGGAGTCCCCGACGGCGTGCTGCGGCGTCATCCGCGGCATCCGCGGCGTCGGCAACGCGCTCGTCTACGACCCGATCCCGGCCACCGAGGCCGTCGAGATGTACGACGCCCCGGGCGTCGAGGCCAACGGCTGGCGCTCGCCCTCGGGCTCGCGGGTGGAGCTGCGCTTCCGCTGGTACCGGGCCTCACCGACGTACCGCAACACCGGGAGCATGAAGTCCTGGAGCGCCATCCCGGGCGCCGACCGGCAGTCCTACGTGCCGACCTCGGTCGACCGCGGAAAGGTGCTCATCGTGCTGGTCACCGGGGTGGTCGACGGCCGGCGCTACGAGACCTTCCCGTCGACGAACAACGCGGCGACCTGGTACGTCACGCTCGCCATCGACCTCGGCACCTTCGTGCAGGGCGAGGCGCCGGTGATCCGCGGGCCCGAGGACGGCACCGCCTCGGTCGGGGAGACCCTGACCGCGCAGATCGGCAACACCGTGCCGCGCCAGGACACCTACGAGTGGCAGTGGTTCGCCAAGAACCCCGGCACCGCGGGCAACGGCGTCGCCATCCCCGGCGCCAACGCCCAGTCGATCACCCTCGCGGAGGCGCAGGCCGGCAAGGTGCTCACCGTGCGGGCCACGGCCAAGCGGGACCAGTTCGCCGAGAAGATCTGGTACAGCCAGTCCTACGCGCCGATCCTCTACGAGACCTGGGCCGGCAAGGGCACGCCCACCATCACCTCCGACGGCAGCCCGTCGGTGGGCGAGGAGCTGGGCGTGGCGCCGGGCACGTGGACGCCCACGCCCACGTCGTACAGCTATCAGTGGCGGCGCAACGGCGTCGTCATCTCCGGCGCCGTCGCGGGCAGCTACACGATCAAGGCCGCCGACGCCGGCGCCTCGCTCACCGTCGACGTCTCCGGGGTCCGGGCCGGCTACGCCCAGGCGCCGGTCACCTCGGCCGCGCTCGTGCCCCTCGGCCAGCCGATGACCGGCGCCCCGGTCACCATCACCGGCACGGCCAAGGTCGGCACCCGGCTGCGCGGCATCGCCGACGACTGGTCGCCGGTCGGCTCCACCCTCACCTTCCAGTGGTACGTCGGCAGCCGGCTCGCGCAGAGCGGGTCCAGCCGCTACTTCGTCGTCCCGGCGACCGCGGCCGGCCAACGGGTGGTGCTGCGGGTGACCGGTCAGCGCACCGGCTACTCGCCGCTGACCCGGGTCGCCACGACCGGCGTCGTGGCCCGGGGCACGCTGACGACCGGCAGCGCGCGGATCTACGGCACGCCGCGGGTCGGCGTGACGCTGCGGGCGCAGGTGAGCGGCTGGGGTCCGTCCCCGGTCGTCGTCTCCTACCGCTGGCGGATCGGCACCGCCTACGTCACCGGCGCGGCCGGCACCCGCAGCTATCTCAAGCTGCCGGCGCGAGCCCGCGGCAAGCGGGTCACCCTGGTGGTCACGCTGCGCAAGAGCGGCTACAACACCGTCGTGCGGGCGGTCGCCACCGGCGTCGTGCGCTGAGCGCGCGGCCCGGCGGTCCCGCCCGGTCTCAGTCGAGGCCGAGCGAGAACGCCGCCTCCAGGTCGTGGCGGGAGTAGGCCCGGTAGGCGATGTGGGTCTCGGTGTCGACGACCCCGTCGACCTTGTTGAGCCGGTCGGAGACCACCGTGGCGATGTCCTCGTGGTTCTTGACCCGGACCAGCGCGATGAGGTCGATCTGGCCGGTGACCGAGTAGACCTCGCTGACGCCGTCGAGCGCGGCGATGGCGGCGGCGACCTCGGGGATCCGCGCGGTCTCGGCCTGGACGAACACGATGGCGGTGATCATGGGGCCACCCTAGTGAGCGACGCCGCCGCGAGCACCGGCACGTGCCGGGCCGCTCCGCCGACCGGGCAGGTCCACTCGCCGACCACGTCGACCAGGCGCACGCCGGGCGCCTCCAGCCAGCGCAGGATGCGCTCGGTCTCCTCAGCCGTCGCGGCGGGCGTGGGCCCCAGCGCCGGCACGACGGTCTCCGCCGAGGCGCGCAGCGCCTCGACCCAGGCACGCGCGTCCGCGCCGGGCGGGATGTGCCCGGCGGCCGCCAGCCGGCCGTGGCGCACCACGTGCACCGCCCACCGGCCGTCGTCCTCGCGCCGGGTGGCGATCACCTCGGGGCAGCCGGTCAGCGCGGCCAGCCGCTGGGTGCGCGCCGCGCCGCGGATGAAGTCGGCGAGCCGGTCGCGGTGGTGCGCGGCCTCCTCGAAGCGCTCCTGCTCGGCCAGCGCGCTCATCCGGGCCTGGACCAGGTCGACCACGTCGTCGGGGCGGCGCAGCAGGGTGTCCTGGAGCTGGCGGACCACCGCGCCGTAGGACTGGGCGTCGACGCTGCCGTCGCAGGGCGCCAGGCAGCGGTGCATCTCGGCCAGGGCGCAGGGGGAGCGCGATGGTCGCCGCCCGAAGCGGTCGTTGCACTGACGGATCGGGAACACCTCGTGCAGCGCCTCCAGCGAGCTCTCCGCCCTGGCGCGGGAGGAGAACGGCCCGACGTAGTCGGCGTCGTCGTCGAGCACCCGCTTGACCAGGGACAGCCGGGGCCACGGCTCGCGGGTGAGCTTGAGCCAGGTGACCTTCTCCGGGTGCCGCGAGCGGCGGTTGTAGGGCGGCTTGTGCTCGGCGATCAGCCGCAGCTCACGCACCTCGGCCTCCAGCGGCGTGGCGCACTCGATGCCGGTCACCGAGGCGGCGAGCTGGACCATCTGGCCGATCCGGGTGCGCTTCTCCGAGGCGGTGAAGTAGGAGCGCACCCGGCGGCGCAGGTCGCGCGAGGTGCCGACGTAGAGGACCCGCTCGCGCTCGTCACGGAACAGGTAGACCCCCGGCGCGTGCGGCAGCGTGTCGGCGAGGTGCCGCTTGCGCCGCGAGGCCGAGGCGACCTTGGAGGAGTAGCCCTGCAGCTCCTCCAGGGTGTGCACGCCCAGCCCGCCGAGGCGCTCCATCAGCCCGTGCAGGACGTCGACCGTGGCCCGGGCGTCCTCGAGCGCGCGGTGGTTGGGTGTGGTGGAGGCCCGGAAGAGGCGCGCCAGCGAGGACAACTTGTGGTTGGGCGCCTCGTCCCGGCTGACCACGTGGCGGGCGAGCTTGACCGTGTCGAGCACCTCGAAGTCGGGCCAGACGATGTCGAGCTCGCTGGAGAAGTGCCGGAGGAAGCCCACGTCGAAGCGCGCGTTGTGGGCCACCAAGACGCTGCCGGCGGCGAACTCCAGGAACGAGGGGAGCGCGGCACGGATGGGCGGCGCGTCGGCGACCATGCCGTTGGTGATCCCGGTGAGCACGGCGATGAACGCCGGGATCGCGGTGTGCGGGTTGACCAGCGTCTGGAACTCGCCGAGCACCTCGCCGCCGCGGACCTTGACGGCACCGATCTCGGTGATCCGGTCGCCGTCGCCCACCGAGCCGCCGGTGGTCTCCAGGTCGACCACGCAGAAGGTGACCTCGCGCAGCGCCCGGCCCAGCTCCTCGAAGGAGCGCTGGTCCTCCCACCGGGCGGCGGAGGGGGCGGTCGAGGTCATGGGAGGACGGTAGGACGGACCTCCGACGCAATGGCGCAGGCGTCCCGGGACGGCTCCGTGGAAGGACCGCCGGAAAGGGCCCCGGCCCCGCTCCCGGGCCGCTCGGGGCATTTGTGTCGGACCCCCTTGGCACCGTGGTCCCCATGACGACGAGGATCGACTGCGACACCTGTGTGGTGCGGGGGCTCGCCTGCCACGACTGCGTGGTGACGGTGCTGCTGGGGCCCCCGCCCGAGCTGATGATCGACGACGAGGAGCTGCGCGCCCTCGACGCGCTGGCCGAGGGCGGGCTGGTGCCCCCGCTGCGGCTGGTGCGCCCGGTCAGCGCCCCGGAGGTGGAGTCGGCATGAGCGGATGACCGCCGCCCTCGGCCGGACGGGGCTCCTGGGGCAAGAGAGGCCGGTGGGGCCCGTGTGACCCGCGTGTCGGGCAAACCACGGCCAACACGCGCGGGAGGGTTTGGCCTCACCGTGACCCGCGTCTAGGCTTCTCGCTCAGGTGTCCGTGGCAGTGGATCGACCGATCCGCGCGGGCACCGCGCTGAGTCCGGCGTCGCGTGCGGCACCGGAGCCGGGGACCCAACCACATCTGGGGTGAATCCCGCACGAGGGGCTGACCTCGACCGTCCGGACCGGACGCCGGGGGAGCAGGGAGTGCGGGTAGGGCGAGTCGTGCCCGAATCCGTCAGCTCACCCGGTAGGCGTACGACTTGCAGAAGGGGACCGCCAGCTCGTGCTGAACGGCCGCACACGCACCACCGCTTCGCTCGCTGCACTGGCCCTGACGGGGACGCTCGCGCTGTCCGTGAGCGGCCCGGGCGGCCCGGCGAACGCCGAGCCCGACATCCAGACGGTGCGCGAGCGCGTCGACAAGCTGCTGCACCAGGCCGAGCAGGCCTCGGAGCGCTACAACGACGCCCGCCTGGAGCTGACCGACCTCAACCGCGACCTCAGCTCGCTGGAGGCCGACGAGAAGCGCCAGGGCACCGTCCTCGACGGCGTGCGGGGCGACGTCCGCGACGCGCTCATCGAGCGCTACCAGTCCGGCGGCCTCGGCGCGACGGGCGAGCTGCTCTCCTCCGACTCGCAGGGCTTCCTCGACGAGGTGACCACGCTGTCCACCGTCGACAGCATCCAGGACTCGCTGCTCTCCGACTACGACGCCGAGCTCAAGGCCTACACCATCCGCCGGGACCAGACCGAGGAGCGGCGCGACGACGTCCGCGACCTCAAGACGACCCTGGCCAAGGAGAAGAAGAGCGCCGACGCCAAGCTCGCCGAGGCCAAGGAGCTGCTCTCCAAGCTCGAGGAGAAGGAGCGCTCGGCGATCCTCTCCCGCGGTGGCTACCGCGCCCCCGACGCCGCGTCGATCCCCGCCTCGGGCCGCGCCCAGGCCGCGATCAAGTACGCCCTCGCCCAGGTCGGCGACGCCTACGTCTACGGCGCCGCGGGCCCCAACGCCTTCGACTGCTCCGGCCTCACCATGATGGCCTGGGGCCAGGCCGGCGTCAGCCTGCCGCACTCCTCGCGGGCGCAGATGGGCTCGGGCACCCCGGTGTCCAAGAGCGACCTGCAGCCCGGTGACCTGGTGTTCTACTACAGCCCGGTCAGCCACGTGGCGATCTACCTCGGCAACGGGATGATCGTGCACGCCGCCAACCCGGGTGCCGGCGTCAAGGTGTCGAGCGTCGACGAGATGCCCTACGCCGGAGCGGTCCGGCCTGGGTGACCCGTCGGGTCCTCGCCGCGGCGCTCGCCGTCACGGCCCTGGTCGCCGGAGGATGCTCCGACGACGGCTACGTCGCCCCGACCCCGGTCGAGCGCACCGAGATCGCCGACTCCGGCATCGCCGGGGCGACGGTCAGCACGTTGCAGGACGCCCTGGCGGACCCTGCCGCGGCGGCCGCGCTGGGCGCTGACGACGACGCGGCGAGCCTGCTCGCGGCGCTGGCCCGCAACGTGGCCCAGCTGCGGCTGAGCGACGTCACCCTGCGCTACGTCACCGAGACCGGCCGGACGTCCGGCTCGGACTCCTGGGACGGCCTGGTGGCGCTCACCTGGCGGGTCTCCGGCTTCGACGAGGCCTCCTCCCGGGCGGAGGTCCCGTTCACCTTCACCGACGGCGGACGGAAGATCGCGGCGATCGGCGGCGAGACCGGACGGCTGCCGTTGTGGCTGACCGGCCCGGTCGTCGTACGGCGCTCGGCGGGGGTGCTCGTGCTCGCCACCGGGGCGGCGGCCGACGCCGACCGGTTCGCACGACGCGCCCAGCGCGCGGTCACCGCCGCCCGCGGCGTGCTCGGCGGCGACGAGCGGCTCGTCGTCGAGGTGCCGGCCGACCCGGCCCAGCTCGGCCGGGCGCTGGACGCCGACCAGGCGACCTACGCGGCGATCGCCGCGGTCACCGCGCCGGTCGACGGCACCCGGGTGGCGGGCAGCCCGGTGCACGTGTTCGTCAACCGCTCCGTCTACGACGCCCTCGACCCGGTCGCCGCCCAGGTCGTGATGACCCACGAGGCGGTGCACGCAGTCACCGGGGCGGTGCTCGCCCAGGGCGCGCCGCTGTGGCTGGTGGAGGGCTTCGCCGACTACGTCGCGCTGCGCGACGTGGACCTGCCGGTCAGCAGGACCGCGGCGCAGGTCATCGCGCAGGTCAAGCGTGAGGGCGTGCCCGAGCGGCTGCCCGCGGAGTCCGACTTCGACCCCGCGGCGAGCCACCTGGGCACGGTCTACGAGGCGGCCTGGCTGCTCTGCGTCATCCTGGCCGAGCACCGCGACGAGGCCGCGCTGGTGGCGTTCTACCGCAGCGTCCTGGGCGGCACGAAGGTCGCGTCGGCGCTGCGGGCGAGCTTCGGCTGGTCCGAGGCCGACCTGACGGCGGCCTGGCGCTCCCGGCTGGCCTCCCTTGCGGGCGTGCCAGAGTAGACGCGTGGAGACCCGAACGGCCGCGCGGCGGGTGGCGCTGGGCACGGTGGCCGTGGGGGCGGCCGGTTTCGTCGTGCTGGCCCTGCTCCGGGTGCCCTGGGACGGCCTGTCGGCTCCCGTTCCGGCGTCCTCGGTCTTCTCGGCGGCCGACATCGACCGAGCCGAGCACTACGCGCGCTGGGGGCGGGTGTGGAGCTGGTCCTCGCTGGCGGTCTCGCTCGCGGTGGCCTGCTGGCTGGGCTTCGGCCGGCGCGGCCGAGCCTGGGCCGAGCGGGTGCCCGGCTGGTGGTGGGTCCGCATCGTCGCGGTGGTCGCCGCGCTGACGCTCGTCGGCCGGCTGGTGACCCTGCCCTTCGGGATCGCGCTGCGCAAGCTCGCGCTCGACGAGGGGGTGGCGGCCGGCAGCTGGGGCGCCTGGGCGCTCGACGTGGTCAAGGGCGAGGCGATCACCATCGTGTCGACCTCGGTGGCGGTGATCGTGCTGGTGGGCTGCGCCCGCCGCTGGCCACGTGCCTGGCCGGCCGTCGCGGGTGTGCTGGGGGCCGGGCTGGTGGTGGCCGGCTCCTTCGTCTACCCGCTGCTCGTCGAGCCGGTGTTCAACTCCTTCGAGCCGCTGCCGGACGGTCCGCTGCGCACCGAGGTGCTGGCCCTCGCCGACGCGGAGGGCGTGCACGTGGAGGACGTGCTGGTGGCGGACGCGTCGCGTCGTACGACGGCGCTCAACGCCTACGTCTCGGGCTTCGGCCAGACCCGGAGGGTGGTCCTCTACGACACCCTCGTCGACGGCACGCCGCGGGCCGAGGTGCTCTCGGTGGTGGCGCACGAGCTCGCCCACGCCAAGTACGACGACGTGCTCACCGGCACCGCGCTGGGCGCCGCCGGCGCGCTGGCCGGCATCGGCCTGCTCGGCCTGCTGGTCCCGCTGGGCGAGCGGCGCGGCCGGGAGGCGGTGGCGATGGTGCCGGCGGTGCTGGCCCTGGCCGCCCTGGCGACCGTGCTCTCGGCCCCGCTGCAGAACGGCGTCAGCCGGCAGATCGAGAACCGGGCGGACCAGACGGCGCTGGAGCAGACGAAGGACCCCCACGCCTTCGTCGCGCTCCAGCGCCGTCTCGCCCTGCGCGCCCATGCCGACCCCACACCACCGGCATGGTCGCAGCTCTGGTTCGGCTCCCACCCGACCGTGCTGCAACGGATCGGGCTGGCCCGTTCGTCACCCGCCGGGTGACAGGTCGATCGCGAAGAGGTCCGCGAGCCCGGTGCCGAACGCGAGGACGGAGCCGACGATCGCGATCGCGATCAGGGTGACCAGCAGGGCGTACTCCACGGCAGTGGCGCCCCGCTGCTCCATGGTGACGATGTCCATGGCGGCTCTCTCCTCCTCGGTGCTCCCGGGCAGGCCCGAGAGATGCCGATGGCCGGGGACACCAGGTCCCCGGCCATCGGACTCGACGTCGATCTGACGCGGCGATCAGTTGCCGTTCGGGTTCGCGACCTCGTCGGCGGCACCGTTGAACAGGTCGGTCAGGCTGCCACCGAGGGCGAACACGGCGCCGACGATCAGCATCGCGATGAGGGCGACGAGCAGGCCGTACTCGACGGCGGTCGCGCCGCGCTCGTCGGACTTGGCGAGCTGGCCGCGGAACAGGATGGTGAGGTACTGGATCATCGGATTCTCCCTTTGTGCTGCAGTGTTCTGCTGGTGTCCCCGGGGAGACTTCCCCGATGACGAGAACTCTGCCGGAATCGGTGACCCCGTGGATCGGGAGTTCGTCTTCTTGCCGGTAGTCAGTTCTGACTACCGCCCTGGCGTGATCGGGAGCGGCCCTCAGCGGGCGGCCGGCTGGACCGTGGAGAGCAGCCCGATCCGCATCGCCGTGACCAGCGCCTGGGCGCGGTTGGCGGCCCCGAGCTTCTGGTAGATCCGGGCGATGTGGGACTTCGTCGTGGACTCCGAGAGGTAGAGCTTCTGGCCGATCGCGGCGGCGTTGAGGCCCTCGGCGAGCAGCAGCAGGACGTCGTGCTCGCGCTCGGTCAGCGCGGTGGACTCCGCCGACTGGCGGCGCATCATCGCGCCCACGAGGCCGGCGCACACGAAGGCCTTGGGGGAGACGGCGGCGTGGCGGGCCGCCTTGATCACCTCGGTGGAGGGGGCGTCCTTGCCGACGAAGCCGGAGGCGCCGGCCTGCATGGCCGCGAAGATCTGCTCGTCGCCGGAGTGCATGGTCAGCACCACCAGGCCGACCCGGTCGCTCTCCTTGCGCAGGGTGCGGACGACGTCGAGGCCGGTGCCGTCCTGCATCTGCAGGTCGGTGACGACGACGTCGGGCATCACCTCGTGGTAGCGCGCGATGCCCTCGGCGACCGACCCGGCGGTGGCGACCACCCGGAGGTCGGGCTCGAGGTCGAGCACCGCTCCGAGACCGTTGCGGATCAGCTCGTGGTCGTCGATCAGCAGCACGTCGATGGTGTCGCTCATGACATCTCCTGGGTGGTCGTTGCAGCGGGGAGGGAGCCGACGAAGTGACGGGGCACCTTGAGGGAGACCGACACGGTGAGCCCCCGGCTGGCGTTGTCGCGCACCACGAGCTCCGCGCCGATCAGTCTCGCACGTTCGCGCATGATCTTCAGTCCGTGCGAGTCGGCGCGGGCGCTCTGCAGGCCCACCCCGTCGTCGGTCACGGTGATGATGGCGTCCGGTGCGTAGACCTGGCACCGTACGTCGATCGAGGTCGCCCGGGCGTGCTTGACGGCGTTGTTCATCGCCTCCTGCGCGATCCGGAACAGCTCGGCCTCGACCTCGGGCCGCAACCGCGCCGGCTGCTCATCGAGGCGGACCCGGATCGGGATGCCGGAGGACTCCGAGAGGTGGCGGGCCACGCTGCTGATCGCGCCACCGAGGCTCTCCGCCTCGCCGATGCTGGTGCGCAGGTTCATCACCGAGCGTCGTACCTCGGCAACGACGGTGGAGACCCGCTCCCGCAGCATCGAGAGGGCCTTGGCCTGCTGCTCGTCGACCGGGCGGGCGGCCAGCGCGTCGATGATGTAGCCCAGCGAGGCGATGTCCTGGGCGACCCCGTCGTGCATCTCGCGGGCGAGCCGGCTGCGCTCGTCGGCGGTGGCGGCGTCGCGGAACTGCGCGAAGAGCAGGGCGGCGTCGAGCTTGACCGCGTTGTCGCCGAGGTCGTGGGCCACCTCGCCCAGCATCAGGCTGCGGCCGGCGTCGCTGTCGACCGGACGCAGCCCGGCGACGATCGCCTGCTCGCTGACCCGGAAGGCGAAGCCCTGGCCGATCTCGGTGCTGTCGGGGCCGCGCTCGCGCAGGTGCACGTCGCCGGCGAGGGTCTCGCAGGCGGCGAGGTCGGCCGGCTCCAGGTCGACGGTGGAGGCGACCGGGGTGAGGTTCTCCCCGCGCGGCACGTAGAGCACCAGGCCGCGGTTGGGGATCCGGTCGCTGACGTCGCTGAGCAGCTCGCCGCCGAGCGCGCCGACGTCGAGGCCGGAGCTGAGGCTGCCGGCGAGGTCGAGGAGCTGCTTGAGGTGCTCCTGGGCGTCCCGGTACGGCGCGAGCGGGTCCGGGACGCGGTCGGAGGAGAACGTGACGCTGGCGATCAGGCTCAGGCCGAGGCCGGTCATCACCCAGGTGAAGATCGCGATGACCTGCTCGGAGGTGAGCCGCTCCCACCACATCAGCCCGAGCGCGACGACGGTGATCGACTCGACGATCACCGTGCGCACCATGGTCCGCACCCCGGCGACCGCGGTGGCGTAGAGCGGGGGCACGACGAGGGCCGCCAGGATGGAGGGCGCCGAGGTCATCCCGAGCGCGCAGATCACGCCGACGGTCGCGGCCTCGGTGGTCGGGCTGAGCGAGAGCTGCAGCTCGCGCCGGGTGGCGGTGACGCCCTGGTAGACCCAGACGGCGCTGAGCGCCGCGAGCGAGAGGAGCCCCTCCTCCTGGTGGAGCCACAGGATGGGTCCGCCGATCGCCAGCATCGCGAACAGGCGAGAGGCGGCGACGACGGCGAAGGTCTGGCTGCTCGGCACGGGTCGGGGCCTATCCGGTCTTGCTGAAGGCATCCATGGCCTGGAGGACGGCCGGAGCCATCACCACGATGAACAGGCACGGCAGGATGAAGATGATCAGCGGGACCATGATCTTGACGGGCACCTTCTGTGCCTTCTCCTCAGCATACTGCCGGCGCTTGACCCGGATCTCACCCGACTGCACGCGCAGCACCTGCCCGATCGCGATGCCGAAGGCGTCGGCCTGGACCATCGCACCGGCGAAGGCCTTGAGGTCGTCGACGTTGCTGCGCTCGCCGAGCGCGCGCAACGCCTCGGAGCGGCCCACGCCGAGCTGCATCTCGCGCAGCACCCGGGAGAACTCCTCGGCGAGCGGACCGTCGGTGTTGCGCGCGACCTGCTGCAGCGCGGCGTCGAAGCCGAGGCCCGCCTCCACGCTGATGGTGAGCAGGTCGACCGCGTCCGCGAGCGTGCGCTTGATCTGGTCGGCGCGGTGCAGGGCGACGTTGTAGAGGTAGAGGTCGGGGCCGAAGAAGCCGGCCAGCAGGCCGAGCACGCCCGCGACCAGCACCCACGGGACCGGCAGGCCGACGAGGAAGCCGTAGAACACCAGCACGGCCGGTACGACGGCCGCCGCGATCACCTTCAGCGCGATGATCCGGTCGACGGTCCACTCCCGGGGGTTGCCGGCGAGCTCCAGCTTGCGGCGGATCCGCTCGGCGGCGTCCGCACCGGTGATCCGGCGGCCGACGCCGAGGGCCCGCTTCTGCAACGGGTCGACGACCCGCTCGGCGAAGCTGCGGTCGGCCTCCCCGGCGAGCTCCTTGCCGGGCTGGCCCTGCTGCTCCAGGGCCTGCAGGGCACGGCTCAGGCCGTCGTCCGGCTGGCGGCTGGGCAGGGCCACGCTGACCGCCAGCGCGGCACCCACGAGCAGGAGGAACGAGAGGATGAGGAGCATCAGACGTCCACCTTCACGATCCGCGACATGGCGAAGACCCCGATGCAGAGCCACACCGCGCCGAACACACTGATGGCGATACCCCGGGCGTCGGAGGTCAACGGGTCCAGGAAGGTCGGGTTGGTGAGCATCAGGAAGATCGCGAACACCGGCGGCAGGCCGCACAGGATGACCGCGGAGAGCCGGCCCTCGGCGGACAGCGTGCGCACCTGGCGGCGCAGGTAGGCCCGCTCGCGCATGGTCGCCGCGACCGTGTTGAGCAGCTCGGCCAGGTTGCCGCCGACCTGCCGCTGGATCCGGATCGCCATCACCGACCAGGCGAAGTCCTTGCTCTGGAAGCGCTCGGCGACGCCCTCGAAGGCGTCCTCGAGCGGCATCCCGATCCGGGCCTCCACCAGCACCCGCTTGAATTCCGAGGCGATCGGCTCCGGGCCCTCGCGCACCACGGTGTCGACCGACTGGGCGAGCGAGAGGCCGGCGCTGAGCGCGCCGGAGATCAGCTGCAGCACCTCGGGCAGCGCCTCGTCGAAGGCACGACGCCGGCGCGCGGCGCGCAGCCGCAGGTAGACGGGCGGCAGCGCCAGGGCGATCAGCAGGAAGACGATGCCGATGACGAGGTTGCCGCGCCCGAGCAGCAGCCCCACCAGTCCGCCGGCGATGACGACGCCGACGTGCAGCAGCAGCCACTCCGAGGGCTTGAACTCGCTGCCCGCGGCCGCGAGCCGCTGGGTCAGCGACTCGTTGAGCCCGCGGTTGCGCTCCAGCACGCCGGCCGCGGCGGCCTTGGCCTGCTCCAGCACCGGCTCGCTGGGCGCCTTGGGCGCCTTGGCCACCGGCTGGGTGACCTGGGCGCTGTAGGCCTCCACTCGCTCCGCGATGCTCATCGGCGCCGGGCGCCCGGGCACGAGCAGCACGGCAGTAGTGACCAGGCCCAGGGCGAGCACGCCGAGCCCGACGTACAGCAGCCAGGAGGGGGTGTTCCAGCCGCCGGGGGAGCTGATGGTCGCGGGCGGCTCCTCAGCCGGCGCGGACCGGTCGCCCGAGGCGCTCTGGATCGGGGCCAGGGCCCGGGCCAGGACCGGGTCACCGGCGGTCGGCAGGACCACCTCCACGGTCGCCTGGCTGGCGTCGAAGCCGCTCGGCAGGGGAGCGGTGACGAGGACCTGGCTCGCGAGGGTGTCGGCCTCGGACCGGAAGGCCGTGGCCAGCGCGGTGCCGCTGCTCTCGATGACCCGGCCGTTGCCGGCCTCCGTCAGCGCGCGCAGCGGGGCCAGCGCGGCCCCGGTCTGGCCCAGGCTCACCACGTCGACGAGGGTCTTGGTGTCGGTGATCTTGGTGCCGAGGGCCTCCAGGGTGACCTGGCCACCGGTGTCGGTGCCGTCGGAGAGCACCAGCACGGTGCGTTGGCCCGTCTTGCCGGCCGCGTCCACGGCGGCGGCGACGCCGTCGTACAGCAGCGTGTCGCGAGCCAGCCGCAGCCCGGCGACGACGGTGCGCGCGGCCTCGCGGTCGGTCGTCGGCTCCAGCGCGACGCTCACCGAGTTGTCGAAGGTGACGACACCGACCTCGACGTCGGCGGGCACCGTGTCGAGGAAGGTCGTCGCGGCCGCCTTGGCGGCGGCGAAGCGGCCCTGCTTGTTCATCGAGGCGCTGGTGTCGATCGCCAGCACGGTCGTGCGCTTGATGGCGGAGCCGTCACCGGCCGGTGCGGCCGCGGCGGTCAGCTTCTCGCCGTCCAGGGTGGCCTCGACACCGGCGAGGTCGACGTCGGTCCCCTCCGGGACGTTGACGAGGACGCTCAGGCTGCTGCCGTCGGACTCGACGTGCGCGATCGTGCCGTCCTCGGCGTACGCCGCGCCGGCCGGCAGCAGCAGGGCCACGAGCAGCGCGGCGAGCAGCGCGAGCGTCCGGCGCGCGCTCATCAGATCCGCTCCGTGCGGAAGATGGTGGGATCGACGGCGACGTTCGCGTAGGCGAGCTTCTCCAGGAACTTCGGGCGCAGCCCGGTGGTCCGCAGGCGGCCCAGGATCCGGCCGTTCTCGTCGAAGCCGGCGCTGTTGTCGAAGACGAAGACGTCCTGGAGCGTGATGATGTCGCCCTCCATCCGCTCCACCTCGGTGATGTGCGTGATCCGGCGCGAGCCGTCCTTGAAGCGGGTCTGGTGCACGATCAGGTCCACCGCGGAGGCGACCTGCTCCCGGATCGCCCGGATCGGCAGGTCCATGCCGGCCATCAGCACCATCGTCTCCATGCGGGCGAGGGTGTCGCGCGGGCCGTTCGAGTGCAGGGTGCAGATCGAGCCGTCGTGGCCGGTGTTCATCGCCTGCAGCATGTCGAGCGCGGAGGCGTCGCGGACCTCGCCGACGACGATCCGGTCCGGGCGCATGCGCAGGCTGTTGCGGACCAGGTCGCGGATGGTGACCGCGCCCTTGCCCTCGATGTTCGCCGGGCGGGACTCCAGGCGCACCACGTGGTCCTGCTTGAGCTGCAGCTCGGCGGCGTCCTCGATCGTCACGATCCGCTCGTCGGAGGGGATGAACGACGAGAGCACGTTCAGCGTGGTCGTCTTCCCCGCGCCCGTGCCGCCGGACACGATGACGTTCAGCCGGCCACGCACGCAGGCGTCCAGGAAGTCCGCGGTCTGCGGCGTCAGCGAGCCGAAGTTGATCAGGTCCTGCACGGTCAGCGGGTCGGTCGAGAACTTCCGGATGGTCAGCGCGGAGCCGTCGATCGCCAGCGGCGGGACGATGGCGTTGACGCGGCTGCCGTCGGGGAGCCGGGCGTCGACCATGGGGGAGGACTCGTCGACGCGACGGCCGATCCGGGAGACGATCTTGTCGATCGTGCGGCGCAGGTGGCCCTCGTCCGCGAAGTGCGCGTCGGCCTTCATCAGCCGTCCGTCGCGCTCCAGCCAGACCTCGTCGTGGCCGTTGACCATCACCTCGGAGACCTCGGGGTCGCGCAGGTAGGGGTCGATCGGGCCGTAGCCGAGGATGTCGTCGGTGATCTCCTGGGTGACCCGGGCCCGGTCGGCCGCGCTGAGCGGACGGTCCTGCGCGCCGAGCACCTCCGACAGCACGCTGCGCACGGTCTGGTCCAGCTCGTCCTGGTCCATCTCGGCGTCGTACAGGTGGGGGCCGAGCTGCTTGAGGAGCTCGGCGTGGACGCTCGACTTGAGCTCCTCGATCCGGTCCGCCTCGGGGTTGGCGATCGAGCGCCGGGACGCCGGGCGGCTCTCGGCGCTGGCGGCCGCGGCCCGGGCCGACAGCGGACCGGTGGTCGCGGGCGTGCTCCCCGCGGGCTCCGGTACGACGGGCGCGGCCGGCGTCGAGGGCGTCGCAGGTGTCGCGGGGTCCACCGTGGCGACGGCCTCGCCGGGCTCGGCGACGTGCTTGCCCTGCGCGGCCGCCTCGCGACGGGCGGCGGCGAGGCGCTCGGACAGGCTGCTCATGAGTTCCTCCCGCGGCGGAAGAAGCCGCGCGACCGGGCCGTGTCGGGCGCGGCCTCGGGCACGGCGGTCCCCGGTGCGGACACCGGCTCGCCGGTGACCGAGGAGGCCAGGTGGAAGTAGGCCTGGCTCGCCGGGTGCTGCGGCTTGTGGGACACGATCGGGGTGCCGGAGTTCGTCGCGGCGGCGATGTCGACGGCGGTGGCCACCTGCGAGGTGACCGGCATGCCGAGGATGCTCTCGACCTTCTCCACGCTGATGCCGACCTCGTCGTCGGCGCGGTTGAGCAGCAGGTGGCGGTGGCCGCGCGCGATGCTCAGCATGTCCATGGTCTCCAGGGCGACCTTCACGTTCTTCAGCGTCGGTACGTCGAGCGTGGCGATCACGACGCACTCGTCGGTCTCGTCCAGCGCGGTCAGCGTCGCGTCGTCGAAGGACGGCGAGGTGTCGACCACGATGTAGTCGAAGCCGTCGCGCAGGGCACGCAGGATCCGGGAGATCAGCAGCGGGGTGATCCGCTCCCGCACGTCCGGGTGGGCCGGCGCGGCCAGCACGGTCAGCGAGTCCTCGTGCCGGGTGAGCAGGCCCTCCAGCATCGCCAGGTCGACGGAGTCCTCGGAGCCGACGGCCTGCTCGATGGAGTGGGTCGGGAACAGCTGCATGGTGATCGCGATGTCGCCGAAGGCGAGGTCCAGGTCGACCAGGCAGACCTTCCGGGCACCGCGGTCGGTCAGCGCCAGCGCCAGGTTGACCGAGGAGGTCGTCTTGCCGACACCGCCCTTGGGGGAGAACACGGTGACGATCCGGCCCAGCTGGCGCGCGCCGCCGGGTCCGCGCAGCGCTTGGTAGAGCTGGTGGGCGCGCTCGACGGCCTTGGTGAGCGCCTTGTCGTCGGAGTCCGCGACGACGACGTCGCGCACGCCGGCGTGCATGGAGCGGGCCAGCACGTCGGTGTCGAACTGCTCGCGGACGAGCACGACGCTGGTCGTGGGGCGCTTGATCCGCAGCTCCTCCGCGCACTCCAGGGCGGTGTCCAGGGACAGCGACGGGCCCAGCACGACGACGTACTCGTCGGGGTGCTGGTCGAGCCAGGCGTACATCCGGTCGACAGACGCCACCGAGTGGGAACCGGTGGGCATGGCCGCCAGGAGCACGGGCACGGAGGCGGAATCAGCCTCGACGATGACGGGCATGTCCGCTCCTCTCAGTCGAAGAGGTTGTCTCTGGTGACCGGCGCGCCGGTCTTGACGTCGCTCTTGTCGTTGAGCAGGGCGATGCTCAGCTCACCGCTCTTCTCCGCGAAGCGGACCTTCTCGGCCTGCTTCTGGGTGACGGCGACCGTGACCAGGCGCTGCAGCTCGGCGTCCCCGGAGTCGGACTCGGTGGTGTCGGCGTCGTCCTTCTTGACCGTCTGGCTGCCGTCGGCGAGGACGGTGACGCGGTCGAGCAGGACCCGGGTGAGTGCGGGGTGACCGGCGTCGTCGAGCACCGTGGAGATGACCGAGATCTCCGCCCCGGCGCGGGTGAACCGGCCGACCCGGCCGTCGTCCTTGACCAGGATCGAGATGGCGAGCTTGCCCTCCGGGATCGGCAAGGTGGCGGCCGCCTCGACGTCCTCCAGCGCGCCGAACTTCACCGGGACGAGCTGCTCGCCGGGATAGATCGTGGTGAGCGCGACCTTGTCGCGCAACGGCTTCGAGTCCTCGCTCGCGCCGTCGAGCAGCTGCGCCTTCGCGATGTGCGTCAGCTGCACCTTGCCGTTCTCGAGCGCGTCGTCCAGGCTCTCGCCCGGCTCGATCTCCTGCGCGGCGGTGAGCACCTCGACCGAGTCGTACTTGTCCGCTGCCCGCGCGTCCGCATTGTGCGCGTAGACGAAGACGAGCGCGACGCCGAGTGCGGCGATCACCGCGGCAACGACGAGCAGCAACCTGCGACGGTCCACTTCAGAGCCCTCCCGCTCCCCATGTGCTGACCGGACGTACGTCCCTCCGACAAACGCCGGTCAGCGACCAATCCGAGTCCCGCGCCTCGGGCCTCCCGTCCTTCGGCGCTGTTGGGACGCTAGCGAAGGACGAGGGGTGGAGTGACGGAAATCGCAAAAACCCCTGGATCCGATATCGGGCCGTGACCCGCGGACCTGAGGATTTTCAGGAGTAGAGGGCGGCGATCTCCTCGCGGCACTCGCGCAGGACGACGTTCCGCTTGAGCTTCAGGCTGGGCGTGACCTGCCCGGCCTCCTCGGTCCAGTCGGTCGGCAGGATCGTGAACTTGCGGATCGACTCCGCCTTCGACACCGCCTTGTTGGCCTCGTCGACGGCGGCCTGGACCTCAGCGCGCAGGTCCTCGTCGTCGACCAGGTCGGCGACCTTGCCGGACTTGCCGTGCTGCTCGGCCCAGGCGGGGAAGGCCTCCTCGTCGATGGTCACGAGCGCACCGATGAAGGGCTGGCCGTCGCCGACGACCAGGCACTGGCTGACCAGCGCCGAGGCGCGGACCCGGTCCTCGAGCACGGCCGGCGCGACGTTCTTGCCACCCGCGGTCACCAGGATCTCCTTCTTGCGTCCGGTGATCCGCACGAATCCCTCGTCGTCGACCTCGCCGACGTCGCCGGTGTGGAACCAGCCGTCCTGCAGGGCCTCCGCGGTGGCGTCGGGGTTGTCCCAGTAGCCGGTGAACACCTGGCCGCCCTTGAAGAGCAGCTCCCCGTCGTCGGCGATCCGTACGGCGGTTCCCGGGATCGGCCGCCCGACGGAGCCGACCTTCTGGGCGTCCGGCAGGTTGACCGTGAGCGCCGCGGTGGTCTCGGTGAGGCCGTAGCCCTCCAGCACGGTCACCCCGATCCCGCGGTAGAAGTGGCCGAGCCGGTCGCCCAGCGGGGCTCCGCCGGAGACCGCGAACTCGCAGCGCCCGCCGAGCGCGGTGCGCAGCTTGCCGTAGACGAGCCGGGAGAAGAGGGCGTGCTGGGCGCGGACCCGCACCGGCACCCGGCCGCCGTCGAGCGCGCGGGACCAGGCGATCGCGGCCTCGGCGGCGCGGTCGAAGATCTTGCCCTTGCCGTCGGCGGTGGCGCGCTGGGAGGCGGTGTTGAAGACCTTCTCGAAGACCCGCGGCACGGCGAGGATGAAGGTGGGCTGGAACGTCGCCAGCTGGGGCAGCAGGTTCTTGATGTCGGCGCTGTGGCCCAGCCGGGTGCGTGCCTTGATGCAGCCCACCTGGATGATCCGCGCGAACACGTGGGCCAGAGGCAGGAAGAGCAGCGTCGAGGCGCCCTCGGTGTCGAAGAGCCGCTCCAGCTCGGCGACCGCGACCGTCAGCTCGTGCTGGAAGTTGTCGTGGGTGAGCATGCAGCCCTTGGGCCGCCCGGTGGTGCCGGAGGTGTAGATCAGCGTCGCGAGGTCGCCCGGCCCGGTCGCCGTACGACGGGTCTCGAGGTCGGCGTCGCTCACCTCGGCGCCGAGCGCGGTCAGCTCGGCGACGGCGCCCTCGTCGATCGACCACACGTGGGCGAGCGCGGGCAGCTCGCCGCGCACGGTGCCGACGCGGGCGAGGTGGGTGGCGTCCTCCACGACGATCGCGCGGGCGCCGGAGTCGGAGAGGATCCAGGCGACCTGCTCCTCCGAGGAGGACTCGTAGATCGGCACGGTGGCCGCACCGGCGAACCAGATGGCGTAGTCGAGCAGGGTCCACTCGTAGCGGGTGCGCGAGATCAGCGCGACCCGGTCGCCGGGGGCGATGCCGGCCGCGACCAGGCCCTTGGCGACCGCGGAGACCTCGGCCAGGAAGTCCGCGCAGGTGACGTCGGACCAGCCGCCGTCGCCGTCGGGCCGGCTGAACTGCACGCTGTCCGGGGCCTCGGCGGCGTTGCGGACGACGTCGTCGGTCAGGTTGCCGGTCGTCGGCACGGTGACGGTCTGCGGGGTGGAGTACTCGCGCACCTTCGCAGGCTACCGCTCGGCGACCCGACGAGTTCTGCGTCACGTCGCGCCGGTGGCCCGGACCGGGCGGGAGCGGGGTCCGGTAGCCTTCCGGCATGGCCGAACAGACGTCTTCGTCGATCGTTGTCGACGCCCCCGCCGCGGACGTGATGGCCGTCATCGCGGACTTCGCGGCCTACCCGGCCTGGGCCAAGGGCGTCACCGTCGCCGACGTCCGCTCGACGTACGACGCAGCCGACCCGAAGCAGGGCGGCCGCGCCCGCGAGGTCTTCTTCGCCCTCGACGTCTCGCCGATCAAGGACGAGTACACCCTCGCCTACGACTGGGACGGCGACGCGCAGGTCACCTGGACCCTCGTCGAGGGCAAGATGCTCAAGGCGCTCGAAGGGGCCTACGTGCTGCGGGCCACCGGCCCCGCGACGACCGAGGTGACTTACCGCCTGGCCCTCGACGTCTCCATCCCGCTGATCGGCATGCTCAAGCGCAAGGGCGAGAAGATCCTCATCGACACCGCGCTCAAGGGTCTGAAGAAGCGCGTCGAGTCCGGCGCCTGAGCGGCCCGTGCGGATCGTTCTCTTCACCGGCAAGGGCGGCGTCGGCAAGTCCACCGTCGCCGCGGGCACGGCTGCGCTCGCGGCCGCCCGCGGCCTGCGCACGCTGGTGATCTCGACCGACGCGGCGCACTCCCTGGCCGACGCCTACGGCGCGGCCCCGGCCGGCTCGACCAACGGCGGCGCGGAGCCCACCGAGGTGGCGCCGCACCTGTTCCTGCAGCAGGTCGACGCCCAGCTGCGCTTCGAGCAGTCCTGGGCCGACATCCAGCGCTACCTGCTGTCCGTCCTCGACGCGGCCGGCATGGACCCGGTCGCGGCGGAGGAGATGACCGTCATCCCCGGTGCGGAGGAGGTGCTGGCCCTGCTGGAGCTGCGCCAGCACGCCCGCTCCGGGCGCTGGGACGTCATCGTGGTCGACTGCGCCCCGACCGCGGAGACCCTCCGGCTGCTGGCCCTCCCCGAGGCGCTGGGCTGGTACATCGAGCGGTTGCTGCCCATCCAGCGTCGCCTGGTCCGGGCGCTGCGTCCGGTGCTGAACCGCGCGGCCGGCGTACCGATGCCGGGGGACGCGGTCTTCGACGCGATCACCCGCCTGCACACGGAGCTCGACGAGGTGCACGCCCTGCTGTCCGGCCCGGACGCGAGCGTGCGCCTGGTGCTGACGCCCGAGCAGGTGGTGCTCGCGGAGGCGCGGCGCGCCTACACGAGCCTGTGCCTGTTCGGCTACCGCGTCGACGGCGTGGTCGCCAACCGGATCTTCCCCGCCTCCGACGCCGACCCGTGGCGCGCGGCCTGGGTGGAGGCCCAGACGGGGGTGCTCGCCGAGGTCGCGCAGTCCTTCGCCGGGCTGCCGGTCTTCACCTCGGAGTACCAGCCGGCCGAGCCGGTCGGGGTGGACGCGCTGGCCGCCCTCGCCCACGACCTGTACGACGGCGCCGACCCGCTCGCCCCACCGCTCGGTGACGGGCCCTTCCGGGTGACCCGCCCCGAGGCCGGGGGAGCCGTGGTGCACCTGGCGCTGCCGTTCGTGACCCGCGCCGAGGTCGACCTGGCGCGCAACGGCGACGAGCTGGTGATGACCGTCGGCTCCTACCGCCGCCTGCTGACGCTGCCCGCCGGACTGGCCCGGCTCGCCGTGGCCGGGGCGCGGGTGGTCGACGGCGAGCTGCGGGTGCGCTTCGCCGAGCCCGCGCCGGCCGCGACCGGGAAGGAGGCGCGATGAGCGACGAGCACGAGCCCCGCCAGCCGGAGGTCGGCAGCGTCGGTGAGGAGGCGATGAAGCTCTTCGGCGCGCTCGCCGACCTGGCGAAGCAGCAGGGCGGTGAGGCCGCCGGCAGCCTCGGCGACCTGGCCGGCCACGCCGCCTCGATGGCCCACGACGTCAACGAGCACATCGCCACCGGCAGCGCGGAGTGCCGCTACTGCCCGGTGTGCCGGGTGGTGCACGCCGTGCGGGAGACCTCCCCGGAGGTGCGCACCCACCTGCTGAGCGCGGCGTCCTCGCTGCTGCAGGCGGCCGCCGGCTTCATGGAGACGCTCCCGCCGCCGCCCGGCAGCGCCGGCGAGCAGGCCCCGGGGCACCCGCGCGGTCCCGAGGTGGAGAAGATCGACCTCGACCTCGACGCCGACGACCCCGGAGAGAGCCCGTGAGCACACTGACCTGCGGCATCGACATCGGCGGCACCAAGATCGCCGGTGCCGTCGTCGACCCCGACGGCAACGTCGTCGCCGAGGACCGGGTGGAGTCGCCGGCCACCGACCCGACCGCGATGGAGGAGGCGGCGGCCCGCCTGGTCGCCGGCTTCGCCGCCGAGCACGGCATCACCGCGGTGGGCGTGGGCGCCGCCGGCTACGTCGCCTCGGACCGCTCCACCGTGCTCTTCGCCCCCAACATCGCCTGGCGCAACGAGCCGCTCGGCGCCGACCTGGCCCGGCTCACCGGCCTGCCGGTCGTGGTCGAGAACGACGCGAACGCCGCCGCCTGGGGCGAGTTCCGCTACGGCGGCGGCGCCGACGTCGACGACCAGCTCATGGTCACGGTCGGCACCGGTGTGGGCGGCGGCATCGTGATCGACGGGGCCCTGCTGCGCGGGGCGCACGGCGTGGGTGCGGAGATCGGCCACCTGTGCGTCGTACCGGACGGGCGGGTGTGCGGGTGCGGCAACCACGGGTGCCTGGAGCAGTACGCCAGCGGCACCGCCCTGGTCCGCGCGGCTCGTGAGGCGGTGGCGGCCAGCTCGCTGCTCGCCCGCGACCTCCTGCAGCGCGCCGAGGGCGACCCGGCCAAGATCACCGGGCCGATGATCACCGCGGCCGCGCGGGACGGCGACCGGTTCGCGATCGAGCAGTTCGAGCGGCTCGGGCAGTGGCTCGGGCACGGCATCGCCTCCCTGGTGGCGGTCCTCGACCCGGCGGTCGTGGTGATCGGCGGCGGGGTGAGCGAGGCCGGCGCGCTGCTGATCGACCCGCTGCGCGCCTCCTTCGAGCACGAGCTGAGCGGACGCGGCTACCGGCCGACCGCCGAGATCCGGCTCGCCGAGCTGGGCAACCGAGCCGGCGTCATCGGCGCCGCGGACCTCGCCCGCAGCTAGTGCGATGACGCACCGCTCCTGGGTCGGCGTCGACGTGGGCGGCACCAAGGTGCTCGCCGTCCGGATCGGGGAGTCCGGTGCGGTCGAGCAGGTCGCCACCCGGCGGATGCCGGGCCGCACCGCCACCGGCGAGGCGGTCGAGGAGGCCGTCGCCGCCGCGGCCGCCGACGTCGCCGGCGACGGGCCGCCGGTCGCGCTCGGGGTCTCCGCCGCCGGCCTGGTCGACGCCGCGGGGGAGCGCTACCTCTTCGGCGCCCACCTGCCCTGGCGTGACGTCCCCGTCCGGGCCCGGCTGGAGGAGCGCACCGGGCACCGGGTCGTGCTCGACAACGACGCCAACTGCGCGGCGTACGCCGAGCTGCTGGCCGGCGCCGCCCGCGGCTTCGGCTCCGTCGTGCTGGTCACCATCGGCACCGGCATCGGCGGCGCGCTGGTCCTCGGCGGCCGGCTGGTGCGCGGGGCGCACGGCCTGGCGGGGGAGTTCGGGCACATGCAGGCCGTGCCCGACGGGCTCGCCTGCGAGTGCGGGCTGTCCGGCTGCTGGGAGCAGTACTGCAGCGGCCGCGCCCTCGAACGGGTCACCCGGGTCACCCTCGGCCGCCACGTCGACGGGCCGGAGGTGGCCGCGATGGCGCTCGCCGGCGACGAGGTGGCCCGCCAGGCGTTCGCCTCGATCGGCACCTGGCTCGGCGTCGGTACGGCGGCCCTGGTCTCCGCCTACGACCCCGAGGTCGTCGTCGTGGGCGGTGGCGTCTCCGCGGTCGGCGAGCTGCTGCTCGCTCCCGCCCGGGCCGGCCTGCGCGACGCGCTCCAGGGCACGGCGTACCGACCGGTGCCGGACATCGTGCCCGCCGCGCTCGGCCCGGAGGCCGGCGCGATCGGCGCGGCCCTGCTGGCCCGCGACGGGCGGCCCTGACCGGCCACGGCCGGGGTCCTACAACACCGCGCCGTCGTCCCAGGGGTCGCGCGGGTCGCTCGGCATCCGCAGGACCAGGTAGCCGAAGCCGACGAGGAAGGCGCCGACGAGCGCCCACCCGAGCAGGCGCGGGATCTCGATCCCGGTGATGACCACGAGGAGCAGCACCGCGGGCGCCCCGAAGACGCCGATCCACGCCAGCAGCCGGTCGGCCGGCGGCCGGGGCGAAGGGCCCAGGGTGGGCGGCACGAAGCGGTCCTCGTCGTGCTCGGCGAGCTCGGCCGGCTCGTCGTCCTCGACCTCGATCTCGACCGGGGCCGGCGCGGGCTCCGGCTCGGCGGGGGCCTCGTCCTCGTCCTCGAGGACGCGCTCGCCGTAGTTGTCGACGATGGCCCGCCAGGCGGCGTCCTCGTCGGGCTCTCGCTGCACGGAGCCAGCCTACGTCGCGCTCACCCGCGCGACGAACGCCGCCGACTGCTCGAAGATGGTCGGGGCGTCGTTGTCGAGGGTCGCGACGTGGTAGCTCTCCGGCAGCGCGACCCGGGTGACGTCGGTCGAGGACACCCGGTCGAGGATGATCGGCTCCGAGGAGCCGTCGACGACGTGGTCCTCGGGGGAGCGGAAGTAGAGCAGCGGCGAGGTCACCTTCGGCAGGTCCGCGATGATCCCCGGCCAGCTGCCGATGAAGGAGTGGATCGCCCGCAGCGGGGTGCGCACGTAGCCCGACTCGTCGACGCCGGGCTTCTTGATGTCGTTGGCGATCGCGGGGAACGACGGCACGACGTACTTCAGCACCGGCAGCAGCTTGACGTCGAGCCGCTTGGTCGCGACGGCCGGGTTGACGACCATCACCCCGGCGAGGGCGTCGCCGCGGTCGGCGGCCAGCTTGAGCACCAGCGCGCCGCCCATCGAGAGCCCGCCGGCGACGACCACGTCGTGCTCGGTGTGCAGCGCCTCGTAGGCGTCGGAGACCGCGCCGTACCAGTCCTCGAAGCGGCGGCCGTTGAGGTCCTGCCAGGTGGTGCCGTGCCCGGGCAGCAGCGGCACCCGGACGCCGTACCCGAGCGAGCCGAGGTGCTGGCCCCACGGCCGCATCGAGGCGGGGGAGCCGGTGAAGCCGTGGCTCAGCAGGACGCCGACGCGCACCCCACCGGTGAGCTCGGGGCGGGCGGTGACGGTCAGCGGCTGGGTCAGCGACGACATGGCGCGATTGTGCCGCACCCACGTGACGGGCGGGATACGCCCCGTGCGCACTCAGGCACTACGCTGCGAGGCATGGCGGTGCCCGATCGGGCGGGTGCCGAGTTGGTTGGGGAAAGGTGCGTCCTCCGGTGTTCTACTGGTTCTTGAAGTTCATCGCGCTCGGGCCGTTGCTCAAGGTGGTCTTCCGGCCGCGGGCCGAGGGGCTGGAGAACGTCCCGTCGAGCGGGCCGGCGATCTTGGCGAGCAACCACCTCTCGTACGCCGACTGGCTGTTCATGCCGCTGGTGATCCCGCGGATGGTGCGCTTCGTGGCGAAGGCGGAGTACTTCACCTCGCCCGGCATCAAGGGCTGGCTGCAGAAGAACTTCTTCTCCGGCACCGGCAACATCCCGATCGACCGCACCAGCGGCGACGCCGCCTCCGGCGCGCTGGTCTCCGCCAAGCGGGTGCTGGCCGAGGGCGAGCTGTTCGGCATCTACCCCGAGGGCACCCGCTCCCACGACGGCCGGCTCTACCGCGGCAAGACCGGCATCGCCCGGCTCGCCCTGGAGACCGGCGTCCCGGTGATCCCGACGGCCGTCGTCGGCACCGACGTGGTGGCGCCCCCGGGCAAGAAGTTCGGCCGGATCACCCGCCCGACCGTCCGCTTCGGCAAGCCGCTGGACTTCTCCCGCTACGCCGGCATGGAGAACGACCGCTTCATCCTGCGCTCGATCACCGACGAGATCATGTACGAGATCATGCGCCTGTCCCAGCAGGAGTACGTCGACATGTACGCCTCGCGCGCCAAGGCCGAGTCCAAGAAGGCCGACAACGCCGAGGGCGAGCACCGCAAGCTCGCCTCCTGAGCATGGGCGGCGGCACGACGCGGGCGGCGCTCGCGGTCGAGGACCGCATGTTCCGCGCGCTCGCCGTGCTGCGGGTGGTGGTGCTGGCCTACACCGTGGTCGTCAGCATCTACCGCAACAACTACGACCGGCCCGCGCTCGGCTGGACGTGCGTGGCGGTGATGGTGGTGGCGACCTTCGTCTTCGTCGCCGCCTACGCGGCGCCCGAGCGGCGCAGCCCGGCCCTGCTCGGCCTCGACCTCGCCCTGGCGGTCGGTCTGCTGCTGGTCACCCCGATCGCCAAGGGCGAGTGGTTCCACGCGACCGTCCCGGGCTACTGGATCATCGGCGCGCTGCTGGCCTGGGCCGTCCGCTGGGGCTGGCGCGGCGGGATCGTCGCCGGTGCCGTCCTCGGCGCCGTCGACCTGCTGCTGCGCGCGGAGGTGCACGAGAAGGACTGGGGCAACGTCTTCCTGCTCGTGCTCGGCGGCTCGATGGTCGGCTTCGTGTGTGCCTCCCTGAAGGAGATGGCGGCCCAGCGCGACGAGGCGCAGCGCGAGGCGGCCGCCGCGGCCGAGCGGGCCCGGCTGGCCCGGGTCGTGCACGACGGCGTCCTCCAGGTGCTGGCGCTGGTCCAGCGCCGCGGCGGCGAGCTCGGCGGCGAGGCGGCGGAGCTGGGCCGGCTGGCCGGCGAGCAGGAGCAGGCGCTGCGCACGCTGATCCGGTCGCAGGACGCCGTCAGCACGCGCAGCCCTGACGCCACCGCGGACCTGGCCACGGCGCTGGGCGCGCTGGGCACCCGGACGGGCACCGAGGTGGCGCTGCCGGCGGGTGCGGTCGAGCTGCCGGCCGCTGCGGTGACGGAGCTCGTCGCCGTCGTACGGGCCTGCTTGGACAACGTCGCGCGCCACGTCGGTGAGGGTGCGCCGGCCTGGGTGCTGCTGGAGGACCTCGGTGACCGGGTCGAGGTGTCGGTGCGCGACGACGGCCCCGGCATCCCCGCCGGCCGGCTGGAGAGCGCCGTCGCGGAGGGCCGCCTCGGCGTGGCCGAGTCGATCCGGGGCCGGGTCCGTGACCTCGGCGGCACGGCCACCCTCGACAGCGGTGGCTACGGCACCGAGTGGACGTTCACGGTGCCGCGGGTGGTCCGGTGACGATCCACTCCGGCCACCCGTTCGCCGACCCCGATCCCGACCCGGTACGACGCCTCCGGGGCCGCCTGGGCGGCGCGGTCACGCTCTGGACGGCCGGCGACGCGGGCGAGCGCGCCGGGCTGACCGTCACCTCGCTGCTGGTCGCGATGGGCCCGGAGCCGCGGCTGCTCGCGCTGCTCGACCCCGACTCCGACCTGGTGGACGTGCTGCGGGACACCGGGCGGGCCGTCGTCCAGCTGCTGTCGTGGCCGGACCGCCAGCTCGCGGAGGCGTTCGCCGGCACCGCGCCGGCGCCCGGCGGGCTGTTCCGGCAGGCGGAGTTCGTGGACACCCCGCACGGGCCGCGACTGGCCTCGGCGGGCTCCTGGGCGGACGTGCGGCTGGAGTCGGAGCGTGAGGTCGGCTGGTCGGTCGAGGTCGCCGCGGTCGTCGAGCACGCGGTCGTCGGCGAGGACGACGACCCGCTGCTGCACCGGCGCGGGCGCTTCCACCGGCTAGGGTCCTGAGCCATGACGGACCCGATCCGGGTGATGGTCGTCGACGACCACCCGATGTGGCGCGACGCCGTGGAGCGCGACCTGCTGGCGGCGGGCTTCGACGTCGTCGCGGTGGCGGCGACCGGCACCGAGGCGATCAACCGGTTCCGCGCGACCCGGCCGCAGGTCGTCGTGCTCGACCTGCAGATCCCCGCGCCGAGCGGGGTCGAGGTGACCGCGACCGTGCTGGCCGACGACCCGTCGTCCCGGGTGCTCATCCTGTCCGCGTCCGGCGAGCAGGACGACGTGCTGGCGGCGGTGAAGGCGGGCGCGACCGGCTACCTGGTCAAGTCCGCCTCGCGGGAGGAGCTGCTGGCCGCCGTACGACGGGTGGCGGCGGGGGACAGCGTGTTCACCCCGGGCCTCGCGGCGCTGGTGCTGGGGGAGTTCCGGCGGATGAACCAGCCGGAGACGCCGCCGGGGGAGAAGCTCACCGACCGCGAGACCGAGATCCTCAAGATGGTCGCCAAGGGGATGTCGTACAAGCAGATCGCCGAGCGGCTGGTGCTCTCGCACCGCACCGTGCAGAACCACGTGCAGAACACGCTGCGCAAGCTGCAGATGCACAACCGGGTCGAGCTGACCCGCTACGCCATCGAGCAGGGTCTCGACGAGGACTGAGCCCGCTCAGTCGCCGCGCGCCGGGTGCCGCCTGCCCCCGGACGGGGAGGCGTCGACCAGGTCGTGGTGGACGCCCCAGTCCCGGCGCAGCCGCTCCTCCTGCTCGGCCTCGTAGGCCTTGCCCTTGCGGGTGCGCCGCGGCAGCGTCGCCGGGATCTTGTCCAGGCCGTGGTTGACGGCGGAGAGCACCGGTCCGGTGCGGGCGACGACCTTCGTCAGCCGGGTGCGCGGGATCTCCAGCTCGTCGGCGATCTCGTCGCCGAGGAACAGCCGCTCCAGGGCGTGCACCAGTCGCGGGGCGTGGCGGCCCAGCCGCTTCGGCAGCACGCCCTCGATCTCGGGCACCAGGAAGTCGCGGTTGATGCTCGCGACCAGCGAGCGGCAGTAGGCGTCCACCTCGGGCCGGGTGAGCAGGTAGATCTCCTCCAGCCGCTCCTGCTCGGCCGCGTCGCGGGGCAGCAGGCGCTCGTCGATCCCGAGCAGGTGGCCCAGGTAGCGCCAGCGGGCGTAGGCCGCCGCGTCCTCGTGGGGCAGGTACGGCGCGCCGATCTTCCGCATCGCCCGCAGCGGGATCAGGGTGAACTCCACCAGCGTGTAGCCGAGGTAGGCCTGGCAGATGGGCACGCCCCAGGCCGCGTGGTCCCACTCCGGTCGGCGGGCGAGGTCGGCGCGGACGAGGGCGTGGATGACCCGCACCCGCACGGTCAGCTCGAAGCCGTCGGAGAAGCGCTCCAGGCCGCCGGGCTGGTTGACGGCGAGCAGCCACGAGCCGACCTCGATGGTGCGGGCGCCGGCGTTCTCGACGTACCGGCCGGTGAGCTCGAGCGGGCGGGAGGCCGCGGAGTTGGCGTAGCCACTCACCAGCGAGGCCGCACCGAGCACGATCCCCGAGGCGCGGGAGTAACGCGAGGTCCAGCGGCTGTCGCGGTCGATCGCCGCGGTGTCGAGCCAGACCGGGACGTCGTCGAGCGCGGCGAAGAGGGCGCGCAGCGAGTCGGGAGCGCCGGCGACGGCGTCGATGCCCTCACGGCAGGCCTGGCGCAGCATCCGCATCGCCCGGCCGTGCCCGAGGGTGGGGAAGTCGGCGACGAAGGCGTCGGCGAGGGGGTCGCCCTGCCACATCGCGGCCAGGTAGTCCTCGGTGAACGAGCCGAACCGGCGGCGGGCCTCCTCGACCCGGCGCAGGCTGCTCGGTACGGCGACGGGGAGCTGCTCGGTGACCATGGGACCAGGCTAAAGTGAGAAACTCTCACCTTCTATTCACTTCTGTGGAGGCTTGCGATGGCGCAACGTCAGCGGGCCCGGCCCCGCCAGGAGCGGGCCGTGCAGACCCGGCGTCAGCTCTTGGACACCGCGGTCGCCATCCTCGACCGCGACGGCATCGACCGGCTGACCACGACCGCCGTGATCGAACGCGCGCACGTCAGCAGCGGCACGTTCTACCGCTACTTCAACGACCGCGCCGAGCTGCTCTCCGTGCTGCGCGACGAGGCGGTGCGCTCGGTCAGCGACGACCTCATGGTCTCCGTCGTGGACGCCCTGGAGCTGGACCTCGACGAGGCGCTGCGCCGGGTCGTGCGCACCCTCGTCGACGGCTTCGAGCGGCACCGCGGCGTCATCCTCGCGATGGTCAGCCAGCTGCCCGCCGGCAACAACGCCAACGTGCTGCCCGAGATCGAGGGCCAGCTGCACCACCTCGCCACCCTGCTCCCGCGCCGTCACCTTCCCGGCCTCGACCCGGACCGGCTGGAGGGCGTGGTGTTCATGCTGATGGGGGTGCTCGTCTCGACCTGCCTGCGGATCGCGATCGGCCGGCCCGACGGCGTCGACCGGGAGCAGCTGATCGACCTCACCGTCGCGATGATCGGCGCCGGCCTGAAAGACTCCTCCGATGGCTGACCTGCTGGAGATCGCGGACGAGCTCTACGCCCTGCCCCTGGCGGAGTTCACCCCCGCCCGCGACGCCCGGGCCAAGGAGCTCAAGGGCACCGACCTCGCGGCCCCGGTCAAGGCACTGCGCAAGCCGAGCACGGCAGCCTGGGTCCTCAACCTGCTGGTACGACGCGCGAGTGCCCAGGTCGACCAGGTGCTCACCGTCGGCGCCGCGCTGCGCGAGGCCCAGCAGGCGATGTCGGCCGGCGAGCTGCGCGCGCTCACCAAGCAGCGCCGCCAGGTGACCGCCGCGGTCACCACCCAGGCCCGGCGGATCGCCGGCGAGGAGGGCACCCGGGTCACCGAGGCCGTCGCCGAGCAGGTCGAGGCGACGCTCACCGCCGCGATGGTCGACGAGGGCTGCGGCCGGGCGGTGCGCAGCGGGCTGCTCGTCAGCACGCTGGCCACCACCGGCGTGGAGCCGCTGGACGAGGGGGAGGTCGCCCGTGCGGTGGCGCTGCCGGAGGCGCTCGGCTTCAGCGCGACCCCGCGCGAGGCGCCGGTCCCGGGGCCGCCGGACCTGCACGTCGTACCGGACCCGGACCGGGCCGCCAAGGCCCGCGCCGCCGCCGAGGAGCGGCTCGCCGCCGCGGACGAGGAGCACGCGGCCGCCCAGGAGACCTACGACGAGGCGGCGGGAGAGGTCGACCGGCTGGAGGCGCGCCAGCTCCAGGTGCAGGCCGAGATCG
Organism: Nocardioides sp. LML1-1-1.1; assembly: GCF_040676175.1. Classification (NCBI taxonomy): domain Bacteria; kingdom Bacillati; phylum Actinomycetota; class Actinomycetes; order Propionibacteriales; family Nocardioidaceae; genus Nocardioides; species Nocardioides sp. LML1-1-1.1. Next base: position 106,894 of record NZ_JBEGHK010000005.1, read on the forward strand.
ACGAGCTGCGCCGCCGGCTGGCCGACCTGGAGGAGCAGGCCGAGGGGCTGGAGGAGGAGCTCGCCGAGGCCGAGGAGGTGCGCGACGGCGCCGGCGCCGAGCTGCGCACCGCCACGGCGGAGCGGGACGCGGCGCAGGCCGCGGTCGACCGGCTGGGGTAGGGCCTAGCCGTCCCCGCGCACGATCGCCAGCACCCGCCGGTCGATCCAGGCCAGGTCGGCGGCGACCCGCATCTCGTAGTTCTCGGTGCCGACCCAGGCCCGGAAGTCCCGGTGCCCGGCCGCGGCCGCGAAGGCCTCCAGGTCCGCGCGCAGGGCGTCGTCGACCGCGACCTTCTCCGCCTCGGTCGAGGCGGTGAGGTAGAGGTCGTGCAGGCCGAGCAGCCGGGTCAGCTCCTCGATCGGAGCCACGTGGTCGTCGACGCGCAGGTCGACCGCGACGTCGTCGAGCCCGCCGTAGCCCGCCTCGTCGCGGACCACCAGCATCGCCGCGGACTGCCGGCCCCGGCGGTCGCCCCCGGCCGCGTCACCGGCGGCCAGGGCGGCGAGCAGGCGGTCCTGCAGGGCCGCGTCGACGTCGCTCGCCAACCAGGCGCGCTCCATCTCCTCGACGACCTCCTCGCCGGCGAGGCAGTTGCCCTGGACGGCGTACCCCTCGCCGGTGCGGTCGCCCGCCCACGGGATGCAGTCGACACCGGTGTGCGCGGCGGCCGTGCCGTCGAGGTCGACGATGCCGACCTGGCGGTGGCTGCGGCCCTCGTCCTCGTCGAGCAGCCGCTGCAGCGCGACCGGGGCGGTGGCGCCCTCGTCGAGGTGGGAGAGGGCCAGGCCCTTGTAGGCGACGTTGGCGTCGGCCTGGGTGGCGAGCGCGCCGACCCCGGCGACGGCGGCCGGCACGGCGGAGCCGACCGCGAGGAACTTCGAGGCGACGGCGACGCCCCACGTCTCGCCGTCGGCGGACCGGGCCACGATCGAGAAGGTCATGGGCTCACCCTAGAGAGGCGCACCACCGCCGACGTAGGTTGAACGACATGCGCGTCGGAGTGCTGACCGGTGGAGGGGACTGTCCCGGGCTGAACGCGGTGATCCGTGCCGTGGTCCGCAAGGGCGTCAAGGAGCACGGCTTCGAGCTCGTCGGGTTCCGCGACGGCTGGCGGGGCCCGCTGGAGGGGGTGACCGTGCCGCTCGGGATCGAGCAGTGCCGCGGCATCCTGCCCCGTGGCGGCACGATCCTGGGCTCCTCGCGGACCAACCCGTTCGCCGTCGAGGACGGCGTCGAGCGGATCCGCGCCAACCTCGCCGACGCGGGCGTCGACGCGCTCGTCGCGATCGGCGGTGAGGACACCCTCGGGGTCGCGACCAGGCTGGCCGACCTCGGCGTCCGGGTCGTCGGCGTGCCCAAGACGATCGACAACGACCTGTCCGGCACCGACTTCACCTTCGGCTTCGACACCGCGGTCAACATCGCCACCGAGGCCATCGACCGGCTGCACACGACCGCCGAGTCGCACCACCGGGTGCTCGTCGTCGAGGTGATGGGCCGTCACGCCGGCTGGATCGCGCTGCACTCCGGCATTGCCGGGGGAGCCAGCGCCGTGCTCATCCCCGAGGTGCCCTTCGACATCGAGGCGGTCTGCGCGCACGTCGAGACCCGCTTCCGCAGCGAGTACGCCCCGATCATCGTGGTCTCCGAGGGCGCCGTCCCCGCCGAGCCCTCGACAGGCTCAGGACCCGGCAGCGGGATGACCCTGGTCAGCGGGGAGAAGGACGCCTTCGGCCACGTCCGCCTCGGCGGCATCGGCGACCGGCTGGCCTCCGAGATCGAGCGGCGCACGGGCAAGGAGGCCCGCGCCGTCGTGCTGGGGCACGTGCAGCGGGGCGGCACGCCCACGGCCTTCGACCGGTGGCTGGCGACCCGGTTCGGGCTGCAGGCGATCGACGCCGTCGCCGAGGGGGAGTACGGCGTCATGGTGGCGCTGCGCGGCACCGACATCGTCCGGGTGCCGCTCGTGGAGGGCACCGGTCAGCTCAAGGTCGTCAGCCCCGAGGAGTACGCCGAGGCGCAGGTCTTCTTCGGCTGACCCGCGGGTCACATCTCGACGTCGACCACCAGCGCCCGGTGGTCCGAGAGCGCCATCGCGCGTGCCTCCGAGCGCGCGGGCAGCGCCGGGTCGGCCAGCACGTGGTCGAGCTGCTCGCTCGGCTCGTCCACCGGGAAGGTGGGGTGCGCGGCGAGCGGGTGCAGCCCTGTGATGCGGGTCGCGCGGTCGAGGTCCATGTTGAGGTCGCCGGTCAGCAGGAGCGGACGCCGGGCACCGCCCAGCGCACGGGTCAGGTGCGCGAGCTGACGCCCGTTCCACCAGCGCACGAAGGACAGGTGCGTGGTCGCGACGGTCAGCTCGCCGCCCGGCGTACGGATCGACGCCGCCACGGCCACCCGTGGCTCGTCGCGGACCATCGTCGGCCGCCACTGACCGCCGAAGCGCACCGGCACCCGGGTGGGCAGCACCGGCAGCCGCACCACCTCCCAGCCGGTCACCTCGCACCGGCTCACCAACGCGATCCCGTACGCCGCGTCCTCCGGCTGCTCGCTGCCCGTCGCCGCCGTCCAGGTCGCGCCCGGGCTGCCCGACAGCGCCGCCACGAACCGGTGGTGCTCCGCACCCATCGCCTCCGCCGCGACCGCGGTCAGGTCGGCGTGCCCGGAGCGCTGCTGGTTGCGGTCCACCTCCTGCAGCGCGAGCACGTCGGCGTCCAGCTCACGCACCGCGGCGGCGAGCACCGCCGGGTCGACGTCCACGTCGCGCGGGCTCCGGCCGTTGAGGATGTTGAAGGTCGCGATCCGCATCGGCGCTGCAGTACCCGGGAAGTCGGTGCGCATAGCCGCCGTACGCCGGGGTACCACGCGGTCCGAGGTGATGGCGGATGGTGCACGACGACGCCTCGGCCCGCGCAGCGCGTCCTGCCGGCCCGACGGGGCAGGACGCGCTGCGCGAGGCGCTCAAGGAGGTCGGGGTCGCGCTCAAGGAGGCGGAGGCACCCTTCGCCCTCGCCGGCGGCTACGGCCTGTGGGCCCGCGGCGGCCCGGAGCCGGAGCACGACGTCGACTTCATGGTCGCCGAGGAGGACGCCGCTCGGGTCCGGGACCTGCTCGCGGCCCGCGACCTGGTCGTCGTCCAGCCTCCGGAGGACTGGCTGTTCAAGGTCTTCATCGACGGCGCGATGGTCGACGTGATCTTCCGCGTCGACGGCGAGACCATCACCCGCGACCGCTTCGAGGCGGCCGAGGTGATCGAGGTCGAGTCGGTGCGGATGCCCGTGCTCCCGGCCACCGTGCTGCTCGCCGACAAGCTCAACGCCCTGGAGGAGCACGCGTGCGACCTGACGCCCGTGCTGCCGGTCGCGCGCGCCGTGCGCGAGCAGGTGGACTGGACCGAGGTCGCCGTCCGCACCGCCGGCAACCCGTACGCCGAGGCCTGCCTCCTGCTGCTCGAACGGCTCGGCGTCGCGGAGGCGCCCGACCCGGCGACCCACGCCGCGGCGCGAAATGCTTCGCTTTCCGCGCGCACTGCGCGAAGGTGATGCCGAGAACGGCATCCAGCTCGGGGAAGGAAGAGGCCCATGACCACTGAGACCGCGCCCGGAGGGGCCGCCGGCCACGAGGGCCACCAGCCCGAGCTGAAGCGGGTCCTCGGCCCGGGGCTGCTCCTGCTCTTCATCGTCGGCGACATCCTCGGTGCCGGCGTGTACGCCGTGACCGGACGCCTCGCCGGCCAGGTCGGCGGCATCGCCTGGCTGCCCTTCCTCGTCGCCTTCGCGATCGCGACGCTGACGGCCTACTCCTACCTGGAGCTGGTCACCAAGTACCCCCAGGCCGCCGGGGCCGCGCTCTACGCGCACAAGGCCTTCGGCGTGCACTTCGTGACCTTCCTGGTCGCCTTCACCGTCGTCTGCTCGGGCATCACGAGTGCCTCGACGTCCTCGGGCCTGCTCGCCTCGAACCTGTTGATCGGGCTCGGCGAGGACGACCCGAGCAACGGGCTGGTGCTCGCGGTCGCGCTCGGGTTCATGCTCCTGCTCGCGCTGGTCAACCTGCGCGGCGTGGGGGAGAGCGTGAAGTTCAACGTCGTGCTGACGATCATCGAGATGGCGGCCCTGGCCATCGTGATCGGCATCGGGTTCTGGGTGATCGGCAAGGGGGACGGCGACCTCGACCGCATCACCGTCTTCGAGAGCCCCGACGACAAGGGCCTGTTCATGGCCGTCACCATCGCCACCGCGATCGCCTTCTTCTCGATGGTCGGCTTCGAGGACTCGGTCAACATGGTCGAGGAGACCAAGAACCCCGAGCGGATCTTCCCGAAGATGATGCTCACCGGCCTCGGCATCGCGGTGATCATCTACATGCTCGTCGCCATCTCGGTGATCGCGGTGATCCCCGCCGACCAGATCAGCCACCCGGCCAACGAGGAGGCCGGCATCCTGCTCGACGTCGTGCGGGTCGGGGCGCCGGACCTGCCGATCGACGACTTCTTCCCGTTCATGACCGTCTTCGCGGTCGCCAACACCGCGCTGATCAACATGCTCATGGCGAGCCGCCTGATCTACGGGATGGCGCGCCAGCGCGTGCTCCCGCCGGTGCTCGGCAAGGTGCTGCCGCGCCGTCGCTCGCCGTACGTCGCGATCGCGTTCACCACGCTGCTCGCCTTCGCCCTGATCATCTACGTCCGGCTGGCCTCGGAGAGCACCATCGTCGGCTCGCTGTCCGGCACGACGTCGCTGCTGCTGCTCGCCGTCTTCACCATCGTCAACATCGCCTGCCTGGTGCTGCGCCGCGACCCCACCACCGGCTTCAAGGCGCCGACGATCGTGCCGGTGCTCGGCGCGCTGTTCTGCGCCTACCTGCTCGGCCCGTGGGCCCGGCTGGAGGCGGACATGATCCAGTACAAGATCGCCGGCGGGCTGCTCCTGATCGGTGTCGTGCTCTGGGCGCTGACCCGGCTGTTCTTCAAGCCAGAGGGCGGTCACTTCGCCGACATCGAGCACATGGACATCGACCCCACCGACGACTGAGGCGAGAGGAACGCTGAAAGTTCAGCGGCACCGTCGCTATCTGATAGTTCGGGCGCGCCAGGCGCGGCGAGAAGAGCAAAGTCTTCCTTGTCACCGCAATCTCAAGGCGATAGGAACGACACGGCTTCGATGTCTGCACGGATCTTCATGGCGGTCGTCCTGGCCTGCACCGGCCTGCTCGCAAGCGCCTGTACCGGCAAGTTCGGAACAGTCGTCTGCGACTCTCAGCTTCAGTGGCCTCATGAGTCCAACGGGACTCCCGGCATGATCGATGGCAAGGCCACGGTCATCTGTCGCGGAGAGGCGCGCAACGACCTTGCGTCGGTCACCGCGACGATCTAGCTCCAGAAGAAGGTGGGCGGGGTGGAAGACCGTCCCCGCCTCGGTGAACAAGCGGTCCGTGACCACCGGGAAACTGTTCAAGAAGTTCACGATCATGACGGGCGGAATTCGGTGCGCGCGGGGCACCTACCGCACAGGGGCGACGATTACTGGGAAGTCGAAGTCGGGTGCGAGCATCACCTCTGACGGCTACAACTACTCCAAGGGTGTGAAGAATCCTTGCGGATAGTCTGGTGCCGTGATCCGTATGACCAGCCGAGCTCACCGCTTGGTTCGAGCGCTCGACGGCGTCGTCGGAGACCACGGTCGGGTTCAGCAGGTGGACAGTGCTTCTCCGCGGATCGTCATCTTGATCGTTCCTGCCAAGGGCACGGGTGGGGTACCGATCTACCTGCACCTCGCCGGTGGCGAGGCGATCATCCGAACGGGCCTGGCTGGGCGACTGGCGCTGGCCTGGGGTGGCACCGACGACGATGAGCACATCTGCGACGTGGTCGCGGCAATCGTTGCTGGCGACGCCGTCGAGTATTGCGTCGTCGACGACCGGGGAGATCTCCACGGATATCTCGCCGTCAGGGGCACGTGGGGCGAGTATGTGCCGGGGGCAGCGAGCCATTCGCACCTGCACTGGCGATTGCCGCAGTGGGCTCCTCCCATTCAGGTCGGGGCGCCGTAGTGGCGATTGTCGTCGCGCACGATCTGTCCAAGAAGTACGGCGACCGGCAGGCCCTTCACCCCACCAGCTTCATCTTGGATGCTGGCACGGTGACGGTCCTGGCCGGGCCCAACGGCGCTGGCAAGTCGACCTTGCTGAAGCGGATGACCTCGATGGTGGCCGGCGCCGACTCGGCGGCCACCGGGGCCGCGCCGTAAACTCTCAGCGTGAGCACCCTCCCGTCCCTCGAGCAGTTGCACGCCATCGGCGCGAAGCAGCAGCCGTCGTACGACGACCCGGCGGCCCTGGCCGCCGTCGTCGACCGGCTGCGGACGCTTCCTCCGCTGGTCTTCGCGGGGGAGTGTGACGAGCTGAAGGGCAAGATCGCCGCGGCCAGCCGGGGCGAGGCCTTCCTGCTCCAGGGCGGCGACTGCGCGGAGACGTTCGTCGACGCCACCGCCGACAACACCCGCAACAAGCTGCGGGTCCTGCTGCAGATGGCGGTCGTGCTGACCTACGCCGCGTCGGTGCCGGTGGTCAAGGTGGGCCGCCTGGCGGGGCAGTACGCCAAGCCGCGCTCCTCCAACGACGAGACCCGCGACGGGATCACCCTGCCGGCCTACCGCGGGGACGCGGTCAACGGCTTCGAGTTCACCCCCGAGTCGCGGCGCCCCGACCCGCAGCGGCTGCTCGACGTCTACCACGCGTCGGCCTCGACGCTGAACCTCGTGCGCGCCTTCACCACCGGCGGCTACGCCGACCTGCGCCAGGTGCACACCTGGAACTCCGAGTTCGTCCGCAACTCGCCCGTCGGCCAGCACTACGAGGCGATGGCCGCGGAGATCGACCGCGCGCTGACCTTCATGCAGGCGATCGGCGCCGACCCCGACGAGTTCCACCGGGTCGACTTCTACTCCTCGCACGAGGCACTGCTGCTGGAGTACGAGCACGCGATGACGCGCATCGACTCCCGCACCGAGAAGCCCTACAACGTCTCGGGCCACATGGTCTGGATCGGCGAGCGCACCCGCCAGCTCGACGGCGCGCACGTGGAGTACTTCAGCCACATCAGCAACCCCATCGGCTGCAAGCTCGGGCCGTCCGCGACCGCCGACGACGCGCTCGCCCTGGCCGCCAAGCTCAACCCGACCAACGAGCCGGGCCGGCTCACCTTCATCACCCGCTTCGGTGCGGGCAAGATCCGCGACGGCCTGCCGCCGCTGGTGGAGAAGGTCACCGCCGAGGGCGTCGACGTGGCGTGGGTGTGCGACGCGATGCACGGCAACACCTTCGAGGCGTCCAACGGCTACAAGACCCGCCGCTTCGAGGACGTCCTCGACGAGGTGCAGGGCTTCTTCGACGTCCACCGCGCGCTGGACACGGTCCCGGCCGGCATCCTGGTGGAGAACACCGGCGACGACGTCACCGAGATCATCGGCGGCGGCGAGCAGCTCGACGAGCTGGGCCTGGCCCACCGCTACGAGTCGGTCGTCGACCCGCGGCTCAACCGGGTCCAGTCGCTCGAGATGGCGTTCCAGGTCGCCTCGATGCTGCGCACCTCGTGATCGACCTTCGCTCCGACACCGTCACCCGGCCGACGGAGGCCATGCGGGCCGCCATGGCCGCGGCCGAGGTCGGCGACGACGTCTACGGCGAGGACCCGACGGTCCGCGCCCTGGAGGAGCGGGTCGCGGGCCTGTTCGGCCACGAGGCCGCGCTCTTCACCCCGACCGGCTCGCTCGCGAACGTGCTCGCGGTCGCCTCGGTCGTCGCGCCCGGCCAGGAGGTCCTCTGCGAGGCGCGGGCGCACATCGCCCGGGCCGAGCTGGGCGCCCACGGCGCCGTCAACGGGATCACCATGCGCACCTGGTCGCACCCGCGCGGCCAGGCCGACCTCGCGCAGGTCGGCGAGCTGTTCGCGCCCGACCTCGGGCCGTACTTCGTGCGGACCGCCGCCCTCTCGGTCGAGAACACCCACAACTTCGCGGGCGGCGCGGTCCTGCCGATCGAGGACCTGCGCGCGCTGCGGGCCTACGCCGACGAGCAGCAGGTCGCCGTCCACCTCGACGGTGCCCGGATCTGGAACGCCCACGTCGCGACCGGCACCCCGCTCGCCGACTACGGCCACGTCGCCGACGTCCTCGCCGTCTGCCTCTCCAAGGGCCTCGGCGCCCCGGTCGGCTCGCTCGTGGTCGGCAGCCAGGACGCGATCACCGAGGCCCGGGTACGACGCAAGCGGCTCGGCGCCGGGATGCGCCAGGTCGGCGTCCTCGCCGCCGCTGGCCTGCACGCGCTCGACCACCACGTGGAGCGGCTCGCCGAGGACCACGCCCACGCACGGCTGCTGGCCGAGGCGGTCGGCACCGACCCCGCGGACGTCGACACCAACATCGTGGCCTTCGACTGCGCCGACGCGCCGGGCCTGGTCACCCGGGCCCGCGAGGACGGCGTGCTGATCGGCGCGGTCGGCGCGCGGACGGTCCGCCTGGTCACCCACCTCGACGTCACCCGAGCCGACGTCGAGCAGGCCGCGGCGGTGCTCGCCGGGCTGCTGCGCTGAGCCGCTAGGAGGCGGGCGCGCCGAGCAGCTGGAGCTCGCTGATCGCGGTGAAGTCCCGGCTGTTCGGGCCCTTGCCGGGCGCGGTGACGACCAGCAGGTGCACGGTGACGGTGCGGGTCGCGATCGGTCCCAGCTCGGCCCGCTGCACCTCGCGGCGGTCGGCGAGCTCCTGGGTGACCCGGGTGCCGTCGTCGAACTCCCACTGCACGGCCCGGATCCGGCGGTTGCCCTGGTACCAGTTGTCGGACCCGTCGACCTTCGCGTAGCCGTTGATCAGCCCGACCTCGGTGATGACGACGTCCTGGCCCAGGTCGAAGGTGAGCGTCTGCCCGGTGCCGTCGCCGGGCATCCGCCAGGCGGTGCGGGGCTTGCCGTCCCACATGTTCGCGGCGACGAAGCGCACCTGCTTGCCGGCCCGGTCGCGGCTGGGCGGCGCCTCGGTGGGCACCTGCGCCGTCGCGTCCGGCGTCAGGTCGACGACGTCGTCCGGGTCGGGGGCCTCGACCGGTCCCTCGGTGCCGGTGGCGTCGGGCTGGTCCGGGGTCCCCGAGGACGGGGCGTCGGTGGGCGTGCTGGTCGTGCCGCTCGGCCGCTCGTCGGCCGCCTTGTCGTCGTCACCGCCGCCGGTCAGCAGCACGGCGCCGGCGCCGGCGACCAGGGCCAGCAGCACGACGGCGACCACCCACGGCAGCCAGGCGCGGCGGCGGCGCTCGGAGGAGGGCGGCGCGGGCGGCGGCGGGTACGCCGGGACCGGGGTGACCCGGGTGGCGGTGGCCTCCGGCGCGCGCTCCGGGGCGTCCGCGAAGAGCGGGTAGCGCGCCGACGGCGGCAGCTGCCCGACGGGTGGCGGCACGACCGGACCGGTGGCCGGAGGCGCGCTCGTACCGGGCGCGGCCTCGGGGTGGCGGCCGGGCACCGGCTTCCCGCAGTTGGTGCAGAAGCGCCCGACCCCGAGCTCGTGCCCGCAGCTGGTGCAGTACGTCGGGGTGCTCATCGCGGGGTCACGCTACCCCGTTCGCACCTCAGCCCGTGCTCGCGCGGCGACAGGCCTCCGCCTCGATGTCCGCCAGGTCGTGCTCCAGGACCCGGCGGCTGTGGTCGTAGCTGAACCCGCCGAACACCGCCCACATCGCCCGGGACATGGCCGAGCGGTGGCTCATCTCGACCGTGGTCGTCATGGCCAGCCGGGTGCGCCGGCCCTCCGGGTCGGGGGTGAGCCGGTAGGCCGTGCGGATCACGTCGTCGCCGACCTCCGCCTCGACGACGGCGCGCCGCGGGGCGTCGGCCTCCACGACGTGGAGGTCCTCGGTGCCGTGGTGGCCGAAGAGGCTGCGCCGCTCGCGCCAGGCCGTGCCGACGGCGTACTCGCCCTCGGTCAGCAGCTCGCACTCGGTGACGCTGCGCAGGACGGTGTCGGCGTGGGCGATGTCGGTGATGACGTCCCAGACCTGCTCGGGCGGGGCGGGGATGGTGCCGTGGACGTGGATGATGTGACCGGCCATGGTGACTCCTGTTGGGAACTGACCCCCCACGCCCCATGGTGCGCCCGTCGGGGCGGATGCGCCAGGGCCTCAGACGGCGAGGTGGGTGACCTCGCCCTCGATCTTGCGGCGCGGGGCCAGCTCGACGACGAGCATGGCGGCGAGCACCATCACCCCGCCCGCGACCATCCGGGCGGTGAACGACTCCCCGCCGAGCAGCACCGCGAAGAAGGCCGCGAACACCGGCTCCATGCTCATGATGATCGCGGTGCGCGTCGGGGGCAGGTGCGACTGCGCCCAGGTCTGTGCCAGCATCGCCGCCGCGCCCGCGACCAGCGCCATGTAGACCAAGGACGCCCAGTCCGCGCCCCGCTCGGGGAGCACGACGCCCGGCTCGCCCGTCGTGAGCGCCGCGACCAGGCAGACGGCCGCGATGACCAGCACCTGCAGGATCGACATGCCCAGGGCGTCGCCGGCCGTCGACCAGGCGCCGAGGCCGACGATGTGCGCGGCGTAGAGGAGGGCCGCGACGAGGGTGATCGCCTCGCCGTAGCCGATCGAGAGGCCGTCCAGGGTGAGCACGCCCAGCCCCGCCGTCGCGAGCACCACCGCGGCCCAGGTGAGGGCGGTGATCCGGGTGCGCAGGATCGCGGCGGCGATGAGCGGGGTCGCGACGACGTACAGGCCGGTGACGAAGCCGGACACGCTGGCCGGGGTGTGCGCGAGACCGGCGGTCTGCAGGATCTGCGCGACGCCGTAGAGACAGCCGAGCACGGCCGCCCGGCGCCGTACGGCGGGGGAGAGACGGCTGATCGCACGAGGCGCCACGAGCAGCATCGCCGCACCCGCGACCAGGAAGCGCACGGCCAGGAAGTCGAGCGTCGGCACCCGCTCCAGCAGGTCCTTGATGAGGAAGAACGTCGAGCCCCAGCAGGCGGTCATCGCGAGCAGGGCGAGGCTCGCCAGCACGGCGTCGCGCCGCGGGTGCTCAGACGACATAGAGGACGACGGTGCTGCCCTTGCGCACCCGCTCGCCCGCACCGGGGTCGGTGTCCCAGGCGACCGAGCCGGAGAGGTAGATGCTCGCCCGCTCCTTCTTCACCTTGAAGCCGAGGTCCTCCAGCTTCTCCACCGCGGAGTCGGTGCTCGAGTAGCGCACCGACGGCACGGTCACCAGCTCCGGGCCCTTGGAGACGACCAGGCCGATCTCGTCACCCTTGTAGACCACGCCGGAGGCGGGGGTGTGGCTGATCACCCGGCCCTTCGGGACGGTGTCGCTGAACTCGGTGTCGGTGACCTTCACCTGCAGCCCGCGGCCCTCCAGGGTCTTCTCCAGCTTCTCCGCGTCCAGGCCGGCCCACTTGCCGACCTTGATCGGCTGGCGGCCCTTGCTGACGACGACCGCGACGGCGGTGTCGACGGGCAGGCCCTTGGCCTCCGCGCTGCCGTACGCCGGGGCGCTGGCGATCACCTGTCCCTGGGGCACGGTCTCGGAGTAGCGCGGCACCTGCCGGCCGAGCACCATCTTGACCTCGCCCAGCTTGGCCTCCGCCTCGTCGACGGTGAGCCCGGCGAGGTCCGGCACGTCGTAGACCTCCGGGCCGCGGGACACGGTGAGCGTCACGTCGTCACCGGGCAGGATCCGCGCGCCCGGGCGGGGGTCGGTGGAGACCACGACGCCGGGAGCGACGCTGTCGGAGTAGACCTGCTCGACGTCGGTGCCGAGCCCGGCGTCGTCGAGCTTGGTCTCCGCGGCGGCCTGCTCGAGGCCGACCACGCCGGGGGTGGAGGTGTAGCGGCCCCAGCCGAACCAGTAGCCGCCCGCGGCCAGCGCGGCGACGAGCACCACCAGCACGAGCGCCCAGACCAGTCCGCGCCGCCCGCGGCGCTCACGCACCGGGGGCGGGGTGACGTCGACCGGGACCGGACGCGAGGGGGCCGGGCGCGGTGTGCGCGGCTGGGCGCGGGGTTGCGGCTGCCGTGCGGGCGGCGGAGGAGCCGGGAGCAGGTCCGGCACGCCCTGCCACAGCGAGCTCACCGGCTCCGGCGTGGTGTCGCCGCCGACCTCCGGGCGCTCCTCCGGCTCGACCACGCGGGCGCTCGGCATCAGGTCGGCGTACAGCTCGGGGTCCTCCCGCACGCCCTCGTGCAGCGCCTGGGCCACCCGGCGGACGTGGTGCAGCAGCACCGTCGCGTCGCCGGGGCGCAGGCTCGGGTCGCGGGTCGTGGCGCGTGCGACCAGCGCGTCGACGTACGCCGGCAGGCCGGGCGTGACGCTGGAGGGAGCCGGCACGTCGTGGTGGACGTGGCGGTAGGCCACCGCGATCGGCGACTCCCCGGTGTGCGGCTTGGTGCCGGTGAGCAGCTCGAAGAGGATCACGCCGGCCGCGTAGACGTCGGCGCGGGCGTCGGAGCGCTGCTCCACGACCAGCTCGGGCGCGAGGTAGGACACCGTGCCGATCAGCACGCCGCTGGTCGCCGTGTGCTGGGTCTCGGAGCTGACCGCCTTGGCGAGGCCGAAGTCGGCGACCTTGATCCGGCCGTCGTCGGCGATGAGCACGTTCTCCGGCTTCACGTCGCGGTGGATCAGCCCGGCCCGGTGGGCCGAGGCCAGCGCGGAGAGCACCGGGTCGAGGATCGCCAGCGCCCGCTCGGGCGACATCGGGGCTTCCTTGGTGATGGTGTCGCGCAGGGTGTGGCCGGGGACGTGCTCCATCACCAGGTACGTCGTACCGTCCCCGGTCTCGTCGCGGCCCTGGTCGTAGACCGCCACGACGTTGGGGTGGGAGAGCCGTGCCGCGGCCTTGGCCTCGCGCACGAAGCGCCGTGCGAAGGAGTCGTCCTCGGTGGTCGCGTCGCCCAGCCCGGGATGCATGATCTTGACCGCGACGGTGCGGTCGAGCCGGGTGTCGACGGCCTCGTAGACGCTGGCCATCCCGCCGCGCGCGATCCGCGGCCCGATCCGGTAGCGACCGTCGAGCAGGCGCCCGTACTGGTGGTCCTCGGTCCGTCCTGCGGGGTCGCCGGGCCGCGCGGCGTCGTCGCCGCGGGCGCGCTGGTCGTCGTGCACAGCGACCCTCCTGTGCATGTTCCGCTGGACCGGCCGGGGAAGGTGACCGGAGAGGTCATCGTACGGCGCGGCACCTCAGCATCCCGGCGGCCACGCCGGTGTGATCCCGGCCCGCCGGTCGTGGAAGATGGGCCCATGAGCGACATGCCACTGGCCGAGCACGACCTCTCCGCCCTCGTCGAGGAGTGGCTGGACTGGGACCAGGCCGCCGCGCTGATCGGCGTCACGCCCGCCAAGGTGCGCACCATGGTCCGCGAGCACCAGCTCGCCGCCGCGGTGCCGGGCGACGGGCGCAAGCAGGGCATCCCGGCGCTCTTCCTCGACGGCGCGGAGCCGGTCAAGGGCCTGCCCGGGCTGCTGACCACCCTGCACGACAACGGCTACGACGACCGTGAGTGCATCGCGTGGATCTTCCTCGACGCCGACCTGCCCGGCCGGCCGATCGACGCGCTGCGCGAGAACCGCGGCTCCGAGGTCAAGCGGCGCGCCCAGGCGCTCGGCTTCTAGCGGGTCCGGGCGTGTCCAGGCGCACCACGCAGGTGGTGACGAGCATCGTCACCGTGGTCCTGCTGATCGGGTTGTGGTGGCTGCAGGAGCGCGACTCCGGCTCCCCGGAGCCGGACGCCGCGCGGGACACGCCGTCCTCGGTGCCGTCCTCGGTGCCCTCGTCGGCACCGTCCTCGACGCCGTCCTCGACGCCCTCGGCCCCGCGTTCCTCCGCGGCCTCGGAGCGACCCGACACCTCCGGCTTCCCCACCGTCGACCTCGCCGACCTGCCGCCCGAGGCCGCCGAGACGCTCGACCTGATCGATGCCGGTGGACCCTTCCCGTACCCCGGCAAGGACGGCTCGACCTTCGGCAACTTCGAGGGCCGGCTGCCGAAGCAGCCGCGCGGCTACTACGCGGAGTACACCGTGCCCACGCCCGGCGCCGAGACCCGTGGTGCCCGCCGGATCATCGCCGGTGACGGCGGCGAGCTCTACTGGACCGCCGACCACTACGACTCCTTCGAGAGGATCCGCCGATGAGCGGTCTCGCCGCCGTCCTCGCCGGCCGGCACACGCCTGGCGTCCACCGCTGGTCCTCCGCGCTCGACGTCGCCGACGTCCGTGAGGCCGTCGAGCACGCCTCCTGGTCCTTCGGCTACGTCGACGGCGCGGCCCTCGACACCACCCCCGCCGTCCTGCGCGGGATCGGCGACGCGCTCGCCTTCGGTGACCACTACGGCGCCAACCTGGACGCCCTGCACGACAGCCTGCGCGACCTGGGTGCCCCCACGGTGCTGCTGTGGGACGCCTGGGGCGGCTTCGCGCGCGCCGAGCCGGAGCGGTTCGCGGTCGTCGTGGAGGTCCTCGGCGAGGCGGCCACGGGGGAGCGGCCGTTGCAGGTGCTGCTGCGCGGGCCGGGGCCCGACGGCGTCGTACCGCTGCTGGACTAGCGGGCGCGCCGCGTGGCGGCGGTCGCCAGCTGCTCCAGCACCTGGCAGGCGCCGGCGTCCCAGCCCTCCTCGGCCTGGCCGGCGCGCAGCGCCTCGACCGCCTGGCGGGCGAGCTCGTCGATCCGCGTCTCCACCTGCTCCCGCGCGCCGCAGCCGTCGATGATCGCGCGCAGCGCGGCCACCCCGGCCTCGTCGAGCGGGGTGCCGAGGGCGGCGTCCAGCCGGGCGGCGTCGTCGGGGGAGGCGGCGTCCAGGGCCAGCGCGACCAGCACCGTGCGCTTGCCCTCGACCAGGTCGTCGCCGGCGGGCTTGCCGGTGGTCTCCGGGTCGCCGAAGACGCCGAGCAGGTCGTCACGCAGCTGGAAGGCCTCGCCGAGCGGGAGGCCGAAGCCGGTGAGCCGCTCGATCGTGCCCGGCGCGGCGCCGGCGAGCGCGGCACCGATGTGGACGGGTCGCTCGATGGAGTACTTCGCGGACTTGTAGCGCAGCACCGTCGTCGCTTGCGCCACGCTCGCCCGGCCGCGGGCCTGCACCGAGACGTCGAGGAACTGCCCGGCGATCACCTCCGAGCGGCACAGGTCGAAGACGTCGAGCGCCGGGCCTACCCGGTCCCAGCCCAGGCCGCAGCGGCGCAGCAGCTCGTCGGACCACGACAGCAGCAGGTCGCCGAGCAGGATGGCCGCCGCGGCGCCGTACTGGACCGGGTCGCCGCGCCAGCCGTCGGCGCGGTGCTCGGCCTCGAAGCCACGGTGCGTGGCCGCCCGGCCGCGACGGGTGTCGGAGGCGTCCATCAGGTCGTCGTGGACCAGCGCGCTGGCGTGCAGCAGCTCCAGGGACGCGGCGGCGCGGGCCACCGCCCGGGCGTCGTCGCCGGTCGGTACGCCGGCCACGGCGGCGTACCCCCAGTGGCAGAAGGCCGCCCGGAAGCGCTTGCCGCCCGAGACGGTCGCCCGGGCCTCGGTGAGCAGCCGCGCGGCGTCGGCGCCCAGCGGTGCCAGCCGGTCGGTCTGCTCGGCGAGGAAGGCGTCGAGCGTGGCCTGGACCTCCGCACGGAAGGAGGTGGGGTCCCAGCGCTGCGCACTCACCGGGCCAGCCTAGTGATCCTCCGCACTTGCGAGATCCCCGGCCCCGGGGCCCTCCGCCCGCCTAGACTTCGGCCCATGGTTACCGGTGCCGGACGCTCCCTCGGCGACATCATCCGCGAGGGCGGTCGCTCGTTCTCGTTCGAGTTCTTCCCGCCCAAGGACGAGGCGGGCGAGGCCCAGCTGTGGGACGCCATCCGCGCGCTCGAGCCCTACCGGCCCTCCTTCGTCTCGGTCACCTACGGCGCCGGCGGCAGCACCCGCGACAAGACCGTCGCGATCACCGGCCGGATCGCGCGGGAGACCTCGCTCATCCCGATGGCCCACCTGACCTGCGTCGGCCACACCCGCGAGGAGCTCGAGAGCATCCTCGACGCCTACGACGCCGAGGGCGTCGCCCACGTGCTCGCCCTGCGCGGCGACCCGCAGGAGGGCCCGCGGGCCGACTGGACGCCCACCGACGGCGGCCTCAACTACGCCGTCGAGCTGGTCCGGATGGCCCAGGCCCGCGGCAGCTTCCGGGTCGGCGTCGCCGCCTTCCCCGAGGGCCACCCGTCCGCGGAGTCGCTCGACCGCGACGCCGACGTCCTGGTCGAGAAGGCCAAGGCGGGGGCGGAGTTCGCCGTCACCCAGATGTTCTTCCGCGCCTCCGACTACTTCGCGCTCGTCGACCGGGTGCGTGAGCGCGGCGTCGACATGCCGATCCTGCCGGGCATCATGCCGATCCTGAACCTCAGCGCCATCCGCCGCCAGGGCGAGCTGATCGGCACCAGCGTTCCGGACGAGATCGTCGAGCGGATCAGCGCCTACGACGGCGACCCGGCCGCGGTGCGCGCCGAGGGGATCCGGATCGCCGCCGAGCTGTGCGACGAGCTGCTCGCCGGTGGCGCGCCCGGCCTGCACTTCTACACGCTCAACCGGTCCAAGGCGACGCTGGAGATCTTCGAGGCGCTGCAGATCACCGTCTGAGCGCCGGCTCGGGGGCTCCACGTCGAGCGGGGACCTGCGCCGCTCGAGTGGGCACTTGATGCCGTCGAGTGGGCACTTCGGGTCCTCGCCCTGCGCGGAAACCCCCCACTCGACGCGAGAAAGTACCTACTCGGCGTGGGAGGGGCGGCGCGGGCTCAGGCGGGGCCGACCAGGCCCGCCACCAGCGCCGCGGACTGGGCCACGAAGGGCACGCCCGCGCCCGGTGCGCCGTGCGCGCCGGCGACGTACAGGTTGGGGATCGGGGTCGCCGGCCCGAGCCGGGACCGGACCGTGCCGCGGCCCTGCCACAGCACGCCCATCGGCGAGCCGTGCCACTGCTCGACCAGGTCGCGCGGGCTGAGGTCCACCCGGGCCACCACCTGCTCGCGCACGTCGATGCCGTGGCGGACCAGCGCGTCGACCATGTCCTCGGCGATCTTGCCGCGCCCGTGCAGGGTCCACGCCGTGCCGCCCTCGGGGGCGGAGATGCCGGGACGCACCGAGATCGTCGGCTCGGCGTTGAAGACGATCTCGTGGGTCAGCGGGGGGACGTCGCCGACCAGGCCCAGGTGCGCGACCACCGGCGGGATGGCGGGCATCGTCTTCTCGACGTACGCCGCCAGGGTGGGCAGGCGGCGCGGGTCGACCGCCACCACGACGGCATCGGCGTCCGCGTCGCCCTCGCTGGTGCGCACCGCGACCGCGCGGCCCTCGCGGACCACCACGTCGCCGACCTCCAGGCCGGTGCGCACCGTCACCTTGCGGGTGGCCAGGCGCTGCTCCAGCAGCTCCGCGACCCGGGCCATGCCGCCGGGGACCCGCCACCCGCCGAAGCTCTGCTCCAGGTAGGACCACACGCCCACCCACGACGGCACGTTGCGCAGGTCGTGGCCCTCCGCGGTCGCGAGGTGGCCGGCGACCAGCGCCAGCCGCTCGTCGCGGAAGTCGTGACGCAGCCGCTTGAAGAGCGTCTCGCGGATCGCGAACAGCTGGTCGAGCTCCTTGGGCAGGGTACGGCGGTCCGCGGGCCGCGCCGGGGCCTCCACGTAGTGCCGGCGCAGGATGCCCCACACGGGCTCGTAGATGTCGACGTGCTTGGCCCAGGTCTCGCCCAGGCCCTTGCCGAGCTCGTCGAAGGCCGCCACCTGGTCGGCACGCGAGCCACCGGGCAGCCGGATCGAGGTGCGGTCGGCGAAGCGGTGCTCGCGCAGCACCTCCATCGGCTCCAGCTCCCCGCCGAGCTCGGTCTCCAGGGGGCGCCCGGTCTTGCGGAACAGGTCGCGCAGCGCGGCCGGCACCAGCGTGCTCGCCGGGCCGCCCTCCCACCGGTAGCCCTCGTGCTCGACCGGCGCGAGCGCGCCGCCGATCCGATCCGAGGCCTCCAGCAGCGCCACCTCGTGGCCCTGCTTGGCCAGCCGGGCCGCGGCGCCCGCGCCGCCGAGCCCGCCGCCGACCACGACGACGCGCATCAGGCGACCTCGACCGGGGTGGCGCCGGTGAGGGCCAGCAGCTCGTCGTACGTCGTGGAGAAGACCGCCGCCGGGTGGCCCGCCGCCGCCCAGACCACCTCGTGGCGGGCGAGCCAGGGGTCGACGTACGTCGGCACGGGGGCGGGGTGACCGATCGGCGACACCCCGCCGATCACCTGGCCGGTGTGCTCGCGAACGAAGTCGGGGGAGGCCCGGCGCAGCGGGCCGTGGCCGGTCGTCGTGGCGACCAGTGCGGTGTCGACGCGGTGCGCGCCGGAGGTCAGGATGAGGACCGGCGCACCGCCGGCGTCGAAGAGCAGGCTGTTGGCGATCGCCCCGACCTCGCAGCCGAGCGCCTCGGCGGCCAGTGCGGCCGTGTGGACCGAGTCAGGCAGAATGACGATCTCGCCCACTCCGCCGCGGGCCTCGTGCTCCGCGCGGAACCGGGTGATCGAGGGATGCTCGGCCGACATGGGGGAGACCCTATTCCAGGCCTGTCGATGCAGGAGGAACGGATGACCAAGCGACCACCCGCCGTGACCGTCGCGTGCTGGCTGCTCTGGTTCCTGGTGGCCGCGGGCGCCCTGGTGTGCGTGATGGTGGTCGTGCAGCGCGACGACCTCGGCGCCGTCTGGTCGCCGGTCCAGGTGGGGGACAGCACGGTCCAGCCGGTGGAGTTCGTGCCCGTCATCCTGGTCCTGTACGGCGTGACGGCGGTCCTCGCCGCCACCCTCATCGCGCTGTTCCGCAGCCGCAACAACTGGGCCCGCCACTCGCTGGCCGCGATCGTCGTGGGGATCTTCCTGGTCACCGTCGCGACCGTGCGCACCGACCCGCCGCGGCTGGTCGAGTGGGCGGCGATCGGCGCGGCCGTGGTCTGCGCGATCACGCTGGTCTTCGTCTGGCACCCGCAGTCGCGGCAGTGGGTGCACGAGCGCGGCCGGGTGCGCGAGCAGCCGGCGCCCGCCGAGACCCCGGCGACGGAGTCCCCGACCGACGCTTGACGTCCTGTCGGGGGGCGGGTGTACCTTCGAGTCGTTCGAACATCTGTTCGAACAGTCCTCGAAGGAGATGCCCGTGGTCACCTCGCCGCTCGCCCCGCAGCACACCTCGCCGTCCGGCTTCGGTCCCGACGTCCTGCCTGCGACCACGCACAGCTACCTGCTCCGTGCGGCGGAGTCGCTGAGCGAGGCGGTCGCGGCCCCCGACGCGGCCACCCGCTACGCCTGCGCCCACGTGGCGGCCCTGCGCGCCGCGGCGGCCCTGCTCTCCGCGCGGGCCCGGCCGGTCGGGCCACGCAAGCGTCCGCAGAAGAACGCATGGGTGCTGCTGACCGAGGTGGCGCCGGAGATGGCCGAGTGGGCCACCTTCTTCGCGGCCGGTGCCGGCAAGCGGGCCGCGGCGGAGGCGGGCTCCACCCGGGCGGTCTCCGAGCGCGACGCCGACGACCTGGTCCGTGACGCCGACCGGTTCCTCGCCCTGGTCGAGCAGTCGCTGGGCCTGACTCCCCACGCCGCGGTGGGCGGACGGGCGGCCGTCCGCGTGGCCGGCTGACCCGGCCCGGACGAGTCACGGGGCGACCGGGGAGGGAGGGCGGATAGTGTTCGGGACATGGCCTCTCGCGAGCAGCGCGGTTCGGTGCGGACCGCCGTCGTCTGGGACACCCTCGAGGCGGCGCTGGCCGACGGCCCGCGCGACGTCGTCGACCTCGGCGGCGGCACCGGGGGCTTCGCGGTGCGGCTCGCCGAGTCCGGGCACCGGGTCCGCGTCGTCGATCCCAGCCCGGACGCGCTCGCCGCGCTCGCGCGCCGTGCCCAGGAGGCGGCCCTCGACGTCACCGGCCTGCAGGGTGACGTCACCGACCTGGTCGAGGTCGTCGGCGCCGGCACCGCCGACGTGGTGCTCTGCCACGGCGTGCTCGAGGTCGTCGACCCAGCGCAGGCCCTGGCCCGGATCGGCGAGGTGCTGCGCCCGGGCGGCCTGCTCAGCCTCGTCGTCGGCCAGCGGCACGCCGCGGTCCTGGCCCGCGCGATGGCCGGGCACTTCCAGCAGGCGCGCGGCCTGCTCGACGGCCAGGAGCCGCTCGACCCGCGGACCGGCCGCCGGTTCACGGCCGGCGAGCTCGCGTCCCTGCTCACCGCGGCCGGCTTCGAGTCCACCACGGTGCACGGCGTCCGGGTCTTCACCGACCTCGTCCCGGCCGCCCTCGTCGACCTCGAGCCCGGTGCCGCTGCCGCGCTCGTGGAGCTGGAGCGCGCGGTCGCCGGCCGTGCCGAGTACCTCCCGCTCGCGACCCAGGTCCACGTGCTCGCCACCCGGGCCTGAGCCTCGTCCCGTCGCCGGCCTCACCCCTGGGTGGGCGACCCCCGGACGCGTCGAGCCGTGCGGGGGCTCCCCATGACCGAGGCGCCGCGCGCGGCCGCGCCGTGGAGCCCGGCGCCGGCGCCCGCCTGTCCGCTGCTGCACGTGGACATGGATGCCTTCTACGCCTCGGTGATGATCCGCGACCGGCCGGACCTGCACGACGTGCCGGTCGTGGTGGGCGGGGGACACCGCGGCGTGGTGCTCTCGGCCAACTACCCCGCGCGCCGCTTCGGCGTCCGCTCGGGCATGTCCGGCACGGAGGCCCGCCGGCTGTGCCCGGACGCGGTGACGATGCCGCCGGACTTCGCCCTGCTGACGCCGGTGTCGAAGGCGATCATGGAGACCTTCCGCACGGTCACCCCGGTCGTGGAGGTGACCTCGCTCGACGAGGCCTTCCTCGACGTCCGGGGGGCGGGGCGGCTGTTCGGCTCGCCGGAGGCGATCGCCGAGCGGCTGCGCGCACGGATCCGGGCCGAGCACGGCATCACCTGCTCGGTCGGCATCGCGGCCACGATCTCGGTCGCCAAGCTCGCCAGCCGGCAGGCCAAGCCGGACGGCGTGCGGGTGATCACGCCGGAGCGGTTCGTCGCCGAGGTGCACCCGCTCGACGTCGGCGTGCTCTACGGCGTCGGTGAGGCCACCCGCCAGCGGCTGCACCGCCTCGGGCTGGTCACCGTCGGCGACGTGGCCGCGGTCGAGGTCGACCAGCTGCGCCGGATGCTCGGCGGTCACCTGGGCGGACACCTGCACACCCTGGTGTGGGGCACCGACCGCAGCGAGCTGCGGCCGGGCGGGGCCGGCGTCTTCGGGTTCGGCGAGGGCGAGCCGGAGGGCAGCATGGGCGCCCAGCACACGCTGGCCGTCGACCTGACCGACCGGGCACGCCTGCACCGTGAGCTGCTGCGGCTGACCTCGCGGGTCACCGCGCGGGTCCGGGCTGCCGAGCGGGTGGGGCGCACGGTCGCGATCACGGTGCGGTTCAGCGACTTCAGCACCGTCTCGCGCTCCCGCACCCTGCCCGAGCCGACCGACGTCACCCAGGAGGTCTACGACACCGCGGTCGCGCTGCTCGACACCCTGCTCGACGCGATGACCCCACGCCGGCCCTCGGTCCGGCTGGTGGGTGTCCGGGTCGAGGGCCTGCGCCGGGTCCGCGACGGGGACAGCCGGCAGATGGCCCTGGGGGAGCGGGACCCGGGCTGGCCGGACGCCGACCGGGCGGTGGACCGGGCCGCGACCCGGTTCGGCTCGGCGGCCGTCCGACGGGCCAGCCTGCTGTCCGCGGGCGACTCCGCGCCGCGGCCGCCGGGGTGGCCCGTTCAGGTCATCGGGTGAGGCCGACTGCACAATTTCGGGGGACGGCCTACCGGGTGGCGAATTGCCTGCCTACACTTGGGGGACAGCCAGCGAACGTGTCGGAGGAACCGGTGCCACTCTCAGAAGAGGAGCTTCGTCTGCTCGAGCAGATGGAGCGTGCCCTCAGCGAGGAGGACCCGAAGTTCGCCTCGACCCTGCGCGGCACGACGATCCGCCAGGCGGCGCGGCGTCGCGCGATCCTCGCCGGTGCGGTCTTCGCGGTCGGCGTCGCGGTGATGATGGGCGGCGCGGTCAGCGGCTACTGGCCCGTCGGCGTGGCCGGGTTCGTCGTCATGCTCGGCTCGGCGACCGTGCTCCTGACCGCCCTCAAGGGCCAGCGCGGTGGCGCCACGGACGCACAGATCGCCGCCCACCCCTCCGGCTTCGGCATCGTCGACGGCGGCCGCAGCGGCCGCCGTTCCGGCCGGAGCTCGAGCCGCGGCTCGTCCGGCTTCATGGGCACCCTGCAGGCGCGCTGGCGCCGGCGTCGCGACCGCGGCGGCTTCTGAGGCACGCCGGGGAGCCACCGGGCTCCTCGCCTGCCCGCTGAGGCGCACCGCTGGCGGCGGACGCGACGCGCGCCGCGACGTCCCGCCGCACCGTGCAGCGACCCTCGCGGATCAGCCGGGTGCCCGCCCTCAGCTGCGCCGCAGCGCCTGCCACACCGACCGCGGCAGCCACTGCGCCCGTCGCCTGTCCCGGACGGTGACCCCGGCCGCCAGGGCGTCGATCACGCACTCCACGTCGTCGAGCGTGGCCGGCCGGAGCGCCGTGGCGACGGCACCGGGCCGGGCGTACCGGGTCCGCTCGACGGCGTCCACCAGGCGCTCGAGCGCGTCGGCCGCCCGCGGTGCGACGTCGGGGCCGGTGCGCGGGCGCTCGACGGGCGGGGCGTCCGGGTCGCCCAGGTGGTCGACCAGGACGGTGCCGACCTCGCGCGGGGACCGGCCCTCGGGCCACGGGACACCGAGGTCGACGGCGCTCGCGTGCAGCTCGGCCCAGTGCTCGTCGGGCCCGCCCCCGAGCCGGGTACGACGGGCGGTGCGCCGCACCGAGCGCGGGCCCAGCAGCAGGAGCGCCGCCAGGAGCAGCACGACCAGCACGCCACCGCCGATGGCGAGGTTGCGCCCGGTGTGGCTGGCGGATCCGGAGCCCTGACCGCTGTCGGCGGCGGGGGCCTCGGTGGGACGGTTCGGGGCCGGGCGGGGAGCGACGGTCGCCGTGCCGCTGGGCGCCGCCGACGAGGTCGCCGTGCCGGGGTCGGGCCTGCCGCCGTCGACCGGGACCCGTGAGTAGTCGGGGACGTCCTGCACCCGGCCGGCCGGGGTGGGCTCGAAGCGCACCCAGCCGGCGCCGGAGAAGTAGAGCTCGGGCCAGGCGTGCAGGTCGTGGCTGCTGTACTCCCAGCGCCCGTCCCCGAGCTGGGTGGGCTGGAGGAAGCCGACCGCGACCCGGGCGGGGATGCCGAGGACGCGAGCCATCACGGCCATCGCGGAGGCGTACTGCTCGCAGTAGCCGACCCGGCCGCTGGGGGACAGGAAGGACTCCAGGGTGTCGTTGCCGGTGCCGGGGGGCGCCTTGCGCAGGTCGTAGGTGAAGCCGCCCTCGCTGCGGAAGAAGGCCTGGAGCATCAGCGCCCGCTCGTAGTCGTTCTCCGCGGGCTCGGTGACGCTGCGGGCGAGCTCGCGCACGATGGAGGGGATCCCGGAGGGCAGCTCCAGCATCTCCTGGGGGACGGCGCCGCCGGGCGCGTCGCGGAAGTAGCGGCCGTCGGTGCCGTAGCGCGGCACGATCGAGGTCATGGAGTACGACAGCCGGCGGGTGTCGAGGTCGTCGTCGGCGGCGAGGAAGTCCATCGAGGACGGGTCGAAGCGCCAGTCGCCGTCGGCCCGCACGGCCGCGGCGGGGAACTGGGTGGGCAGCCAGGTGGAGTTGAGGTCCGAGGTGACCTCGACGTCGTAGTCGTACTGCTCGCTCGGCACCGACTCCGACAGCCCGGCCGGGCGGGGCAGGGCGCCGCTCGCGGTGTTCTCCTGCGGCACGTCGCGGTCGCCGCTGCTCCACTCCTGGCCGGTGAAGCGGTTGAGCACCGAGATGCGCAGGTACGACGGCGACGGGTCGTCGGTGGTGAGCCGCACCAGCGGCACGTCCTCGCCGCGCTCGAGGTCGCGGCGCATGTCGGCGATCGGCTTGCGGATGCGGATGTCGCCGCCGCTCCCGCCGCTGCCGAGGTCGAACAGGTCGGTGCTGAGCACGGGCACGAAGACGGGGACGACGAGCGCGAGCACGGTCGCGGTGATCCCGATCGGCGCGGCGCCCGCCTTGACCGCCTCGCGCACCGGGTGGCCGTGGTGCCAGGGGGTGCGGTCGGTGGGGCCGAGCGGGCGCCCCCACCGGTAGAGGTGCTCGCGCGCGTCGAGGTGGAGCATGAGGAGGAAGCCGACGGCGGTGAGCGCGAAGCCGATCCAGCCGGGGCCCCGGTCGAGCAGCCCGCTGGGGACGGAGTAGACCGCGAGCAGCGCGAGGCCGGCGGCGGGCACCCGGCGGAAGGTGCACGCGATGGTGTCGACGAGCACGAGGAAGGCCGCGGCGCAGACCAGGAGCAGCGGCCACAGCGCGGGGACGCGGGGCCCGACCGGCGCGCTGTAGGTGCGCGCGGTGTCGACCGCGGTCGACAGCGCCTGCCCGATCTGCGCGCTGGGGACCGGTGAGCCGGTGATCTGCCAGGAGACCACGGCGGTCACGACGACGACCTGGGCGAGGACGACCAGCCAGCGGGGGACCGCGCGCCAGCGCAGCAGGGAGCCGAGGACCAGGACGACGAGGCCGACGACGGCGGCACGCCCGAGCAGGCTGTCCGGGTCGCTGAGGAAGCCCCGCCACGCGGTCAGCGCCAGCCAGGTGGTGACGACGGCGACCAGTCCGAGCAGGAAGGTGGCGGCCGGCGGCGCGGCGGTGCGCGGGCCGCTCATGAGGGTGCTCCGCGTCGCGAGGGTGCGCGGCCGAGGTCGCGCCAGGCGGTGTCGAGCCGGTCGCGCGGACCCACGCCGACGGCCCGCCAGCCGATGGAGAGCAGCGGGGCCGCCGCGGCGGCCGGCCCGCCGTCGCCGCGGGACGTGCTCCACTGCTCCACGTCGAGCACGACGGCGAGTGCCGCCCCCGCGTCGTGCCGGATCCGCCGCAGCGCGGGGGAGTCGCCCGAGCCGTGGCCGCCGAGGACGGCGACCACGACCCCGCCGCGGGCCTGGTCGCCGGACCAGCCGGTGTCGAGGGTCGGCCGCTGGGTGAGGTCGAGCACGGCGAGGCGGCGCAGCGTCTCGTCGGCGCCCTCGACCTCGGCCCCGTTGGCGGTGGCGAGCTGGACGGCGTACCCGTGCTGCTCCAGGTGCACCACGACGGACGCGGCGGCGACGATCGCGGACTCGAAGCTCGACGCAGGGCCACGGCCGCGGTGGGTCTGCACCCGGTTGTCGAGGACGACGGTCGCGTGCGCCTCCCAGGGCTGCTCCTCGCGGCGCACCATCAGGTCGCCGACCCGCGCGGAGCTGCGCCAGTGCACCCGGCGCAGGTCGTCGCCGCGGCGGTACTCGCGCACGCTCACGTCCTCGGCCGAGCCGGACGCGAAGGCCTGCGGCCGGTGCTCCCCGGCGCCCTGCCAGCCGCCGGAGAGCGGGATGGCGGGCAGCGGCAGCACGCGCGGGGTGGCGATCAGCTCGGCGGTGCCGCCGACCTCACGGCGCCGCTCGACGAGGCCGAAGGGGTCGGTGGTCCGCACGGTGAGCGGACCGACGGTGAACCGGCCGCGGATGTCGGAGCGCACCGGGTAGGTGACGGTGCGCTCCCACTGCCGGTCGAGGCCCTGGAGCACGAAGCGCGGCCGGCTGCCGAGGGCGTAGGGGAGGGCGTCCTCGATGAGCAGCGGGCCGTCGCCACGGCGGCGCTCGCTCGCGACGGCGAGGTCGATCCGGGCCGCTTCCCCGGCGCGGAGCAGCCGCGGCCACACGCTGCGCGAGACGACGGGGTCGTGGCGCCGGCGGCTGACGACGAGGGCGGCGACGAGCGGGAGGACGAGCACGAGCACGCCGACCCGGGTCAGCGCGGGCTGACCGAAGACGACGGCACAGGCGATCGCGGTCACCCCGGCCGCGAGGAAGGCGCGCCCGCGCAGGGTCAGCGAGGAGAGCGCGGAGCTGAGCATCGCCGGACCGTGGTCAGGAGGTGGGGCGGTCGGGCACGGGGACCTGTGCGGCGAGCGCCTGCAGGATCCCGGCGGCGTCGCGCCCGCCGACGGCGGCCTCGGCGCTGGGGAGCAGGCGGTGGGCCAGCACCATCGGCAGCAGCGCCCGTACGTCGTCGGGCAGCACGTAGTCGCGGCGGTGCAGCGCGGCCCGGGCCTTGGCGGCACGGACCAGGTGCAGGGTGGCGCGGGGGGAGGCGCCCAGCACCAGCTCGGGGTGGTGACGGGTGGCGGAGGTGAGGGCCACGGCGTACTGCTGGACGGCCTCGGAGACGTGCACCTGCGCGACGATCGCGCACAGCTTGCGGATCTCGGCGCTGTCGGTGACCGGCTCCAGGTCGTCGAGCGGGTTGACGGTGCCGTGGTTGGACAGCATCGCCATCTCGGCGGCCGTCACCGGGTAGCCGATGGAGACCCGGGCCATGAAGCGGTCGCGCTGGGCCTCGGGGAGGGGGTAGGTGCCCTCCATCTCGACCGGGTTCTGGGTCGCGATCACCATGAAGGGCGACTCCAGCTGGTAGGTCACGTTGTCGACGGTGACCTGGCGCTCGGCCATGCACTCCAGCAGCGCGGACTGGGTCTTGGGCGAGGCCCGGTTGATCTCGTCGCCGATCACGATGTTGGCGAACACCCCGCCGGGGCGGAACTCGAAGGTGCGCGTCGACTGGTCGAAGACCGAGACCCCGGTGATGTCGGAGGGCAGCAGGTCGGGGGTGAACTGCACCCGCCGCACGGTCGAGTCGATGCTGCGCGCCAGGGCCTTGGCGAGCATCGTCTTGCCGACGCCCGGCACGTCCTCGATGAGCAGGTGTCCCTCGGCGAGCAGCACGACGATCGCGGCACCCACGACCTCGCCCTTGCCCTCGATGACCTTCTCCACGTTGGCCCGGACCTGCGCGGCGACCCGCGCGACGGTGTCGACGTCGGCGACAGCGGGCGCGGTGCTCCCCACCGGGGGCGCGGGCGGACCCGGTGGCGGCGTCATCGGTGGGGTGGTCGGCGTCTCCACGGCAGCTCCTCGTCGTGCTCTCCCTCAGGGGCTCCAACCCTACGGCGCGGGTGGCTGGGGCGGGCCGCTCCACCGTTCCCCACTTTCCCCTCCACTCCGCTCCACCCCGCTCCCCGGCGGGCTGACCGGCGCTGACCTGGGCTTTCTCGCGGCGCGGGGGAGCGACGCGCCGCGATTCGGGGAGCGTTGGTGGTTGACGGTGGGGGAAAGTGGAGTACTGTGGGGGAAAGTGGAGGAACGCGGAGTCTGCAAGGACGGCTGGGGGTGGCCCGATGCTCTTCATGGGCACCTACACCCCCAAGCTCGACGAGAAGGGCCGCCTCTTCCTCCCGGCGAAGTTCAGGGATCGACTGGCGGAGGGCCTCGTGGTCACACAGGGACAGGACAAGTGCCTGGTCGTGTGGCCCACGGACGTCTTCGCCGACGAGGCCGAGCGGGCATCCGCGCGGCCGATGACCAACCGCGCCGCCCGGCGCTACGCCCGGGTGCTGTTCGCCGGGGGTGACGAGAGCACCCCCGACAAGCAGGGACGGATCGGCATCCCCGCCCACCTGCGGGACTACGCCGGGCTCGAGCGCGACGTCGTCGTGATCGGGGTCCGGGACCGCCTGGAGATCTGGAACCCGGCCGCGTGGCGCGAGTTCCAGCTCGAGGCCCTGGAGGAGTTCGCCGACCTCGACGAGGACGACGACGACTGAGCAGCAGCACCACCACGCACCACCAGCAGCACCGACAACAGCACAGCGGATCCGCAGGACGAGGTCTCAGCCCGCTCCCGCTCCCGACACCTCGATGTCGCCACCCTCCTGGGGCACCTTCCCCGGCACCAGGCGGCCCGACGACACCGAGGACACCCCGCCGTCTGGGGCACCTTCCCCGGCACCAGAAGGCACCCGAACACCGGGCACGGGAGCGGGCAGGGACCTGGCTCTGCGGATCCGCCGGATTTCCAGCATTTCCAGCAGTTCCACCGGGTCGAGGGGTCGAAGCCATGAGCGTGATGCGGACGCACGAGCGTTCCCCGCAGCCGCGCGTGCGGGAGCAGGCACGCGAGGTGCTGCTGCTCATGGCCTTCTCCGCCGCGGCGTCCACCGCCTGCGCCCTCCTGCTCGTCCTGCCGCACCTGCTCGGGTCCACGGGACGCTGACATGGCCGGCCCCCGTCACGTCCCCGTCCTGCTCGACCGGGTCGTCTCCCTCCTCGCGCCCGCGCTCGACGCCGACGGCGCCGTCCTCGTCGACTGCACCCTCGGCCTCGGCGGCCACAGCGAGGCGGTCCTCGAGCGCTGCCCCCGGGCCCGGGTGATCGGCATCGACCGGGACCCGCAGGCGCTCGCGATGAGCCGGGAGCGGCTCGCGCCGTACGGCGAGCGGTTCACCGCCGTGCACGCGGTCTACGACGAGATCCCCGACGTGCTCGCCGGCCAGGGCCTCGACGAGGTCGCCGGCGTGCTCTTCGACCTCGGTGTCTCCTCGATGCAGCTCGACCTGCCCGAGCGCGGCTTCGCCTACGCCGTGGACGCCCCGCTCGACATGCGGATGGACGGCTCCACCGGGCCCACCGCCGCCGACGTGCTCAACACCTACAGCGCCCGCGACCTGGCCCGGGTCCTCAAGGAGTACGGCGAGGAGAAGATGGCCCGCCGCATCGCCGACGCCGTCGTCCGTGAGCGCGCCACCGAGCCGTTCTCGACCTCCGGGCGCCTCGTCGCCCTGCTGTACGACGTCATCCCGGCTCCCGCGCGGCGCACCGGCGGTCACCCCGCCAAGCGGACCTTCCAGGCCCTGCGCATGGAGGTCAACGACGAGCTGGGCGTGCTGCGCCGCGCCATGCCGGCGGCGGTCGAGGCGATCGGGCTCGGCGGCCGGGTGGTCGTCGAGTCGTACCACTCCCTGGAGGACCGGCTGGTCAAGCGCGTCTTCGCCGACGCGACCCGGCTCGACGTCCCCGACGACCTGCCCTTCGTGCCCGAGGGCGCCGAGCCGTCGTACCGGCTGGTGACGCGGGGCGCCGAGCAGGCCGACGACACGGAGGTCGAGGAGAACCCTCGTGCCGCCTCCGTCCGACTCCGCGCCATCGAGCGCATCCGCACGACCCACCCGAGCAGGTCCAGCAAGGGAGCCGAGAGATGAGCAGCACCGCACCGCAGATCCGCCGCCTCCAGACCGTCGCGCCGCGGATCGCCCAGGCGGCGCTGCAGCGTGCGCGGCTCACCGTCGTGCCCCGTGCCCGGCGCTCGCGCGCCCCGCGGGTGCCCTTCGTGACCTTCGTGAGCGTGATCCTGCTGGCCGGCGTGCTCGGGCTGCTCTTCTTCAACACCTCCATGCAGCAGGCGTCCTTCCGGGCGACGGCGCTGCAGAACCAGGCCACCGACCTCGGCGCCCAGCAGGAGGCGCTGGAGCTGCAGATCCAGGCCCTCGGCAAGCCGGACCGGGTGTCCGCGCTGGCGCAGAAGATGGGCATGGTGGTCCCCTCGCAGGCCGGCGTCATCGACCTCGGGACCGGCAAGATCACCGGTGCCCCGGCGCCCGCCTCGGGCAACGACCGGCTCCCGCTGAAGATGCCGGCCCCGCCGGTCCCGTCGGAGTTCAAGATCGCGGGTGGGAAGGCCGACGGCGCGTCCGGCGGGAATTGGTGACCGGCGCCCGTAAGGTCGTGACGTCCGCAGGACCCGACCGCTGCCCGCGACCAGGACGAGAGCGTTGAGCCGACCGAATCCCCTCCGCACCCGCCGGGGCAACCGTCCCCGACGGGGATCGACGCAGCTGCGCATGAAGGTCGGCTTCGTCGTCATCGCGATCGTGCTCTCGGTGTTCGCCGGCCGCCTCCTGCAGCTGCAGGGCGTCGACCCGCACTCCTACGCGCAGATGGCCGCGGCCGAGGGCTCCAAGGACATCGTGCTGCCCGCCACCCGCGGCGAGATCCTCGACCGCAAGGGCCAGCCGCTCGCCCAGACCGTCGACGGCCGGATGATCATCGCCAACCCCGCGGTCACCGCGAAGGTCGCGCCGCAGCTGGCCACCCTGCTCGCCCAGCGGCTCGGGGTCGACTACATCGACACGCTCGACCGGCTGCGCAGGAAGGACAGTCAGTTCCAGTACGTCGCCCGGCAGGTCCCCGCGAGCAAGGCGGAGAAGCTCGTCGCCGACGTCAGGCAGCTGTTCAAGGACGACAAGGACCGCCCCTTCAGCGGGCTGACGTCCGAGCGCGACCCGCTGCGGATCTACCCCGACGCCGACGTCGCCGCCAACCTCCTCGGCTTCCTCGGCACGCCGAAGAACGACGGCACCGCGCAGGCACTGGCCGGCCTGGAGGCCTCGTTCAACAAGTACCTCTCCGGCAAGGACGGCGAGGCGCGCTACGAGCTCGGCGCGGGCAACCAGATCCCGCTGGGCGACAACACGGTGACGCCCGCCGTCGACGGCAAGGACCTCCAGCTCACCATCGACAGCGAGCTGCAGTACTACGTCCAGCGCGTGCTCCAGCAGACCGTGGTCAAGGCCGGTGGTGAGTCCGGCACCGCGATCGTGCAGGACAGCCGCACCGGTGAGCTGCTCGCGTTGGCCGACTTCCCGACGTACGACGCCGCGGACCCCTACCGCTTCGACAAGAGCCTCTACAAGTCGGCCACGCTGACCGATCCCTACGAGCCCGGCTCCGTCGAGAAGGTGCTCACGATCAGCTCGCTGGTCGACGCCGGCAAGGCCTTCAAGGAGCAGAAGTTCCGGGTGCCGGGCAAGCTCAAACGCCAGGACCGGCCGATCGGCGACTACTGGGACCACGGCACGATCCGGCTCACCCTTGCCGGCATCATCGCCAAGTCCTCCAACATCGGCACCGTCCTCGCCGCCGACCAGTTCGGCCGGGGCCAGCTGCGCCGCTACCTGACGGCCTTCGGGCTGGGGGAGCGCACCAACGTCGGGCTCGAGGGTGAGACCCGCGGCATCCTGCCGCAGGGCGCGGCGTGGACCTCCCAGGTCGGCGACCGGATCGCCTTCGGCCAGTCGCTGTCGGTCAACGCGCTGCAGATGATCGCCGCCGTCAACACCATCGCCAACGGCGGCGTCCGGGTGGACCCGTCGCTGGTCAAGGGCGAGGCGACCACCGACAAGGGTGTCCAGGTGGGCACCGGCGTCGCCAAGACCCGCCGGGTGATCAGCGCCGACGCGGCCCGCGAGACGATGCTGATGATGGAGCGCGTGGTCGACCCCGACGCGGGTGTCGCGCCCGGCGCGGCCGTCCCGGGCTACCGGGTCGCCGGCAAGACCGGCACGGCGCAGCGCGTCGTCGACGGCCGCTACGACGGCAGCACGACCGTCTCCTTCGCCGGCTTCGCCCCGGCGGACAACCCGCGGTTCACCATCTACGTCGTGGTCCACGACCCGCGTGCGGGCAGTGGTGGCGGTTCGACCGCCGGTCCGGCATTCTCGCAGCTGATGAGCTACACGCTGCGCCGCTACGGCGTCCCGCCCACGGGTGCCAAGCCCAACCAGACCCCGGTCGAGTGGTGAGCCAGCCGACCCGGCCCGTCCACCCGAACCTGACGTCCCTCGACGACGTCGCGCGGACGCTGGGCCTGGACCCTGTCGACCCCGGGACCGAGCTGCGCGGGGTCACCCTGGACTCGCGCCGGGTGCAGGCCGGTGACCTCTACGCCGCGCTGGCGGGCGCGCGCGCCCACGGTGCCGCGTTCACCGCGCAGGCGGCCGCCGCCGGGGCGGCCGCGGTGCTGACCGACCCGGCAG
Source organism: Nocardioides sp. LML1-1-1.1 (assembly GCF_040676175.1). Classification (NCBI taxonomy): domain Bacteria; kingdom Bacillati; phylum Actinomycetota; class Actinomycetes; order Propionibacteriales; family Nocardioidaceae; genus Nocardioides; species Nocardioides sp. LML1-1-1.1. The sequence goes on from NZ_JBEGHK010000005.1 coordinate 138,743, forward strand.
GGGAGTCCGACGCCCGTGCGAGCGGGCTGCCGGTGCTGGTCGTCGACGACCCGCGGGCGGTCCTGGGCACGGTGGCGGCCCTCGTCTACGGCCACCCGGCCGCGGCCCTGCGCACGATCGGCGTCACCGGCACCCAGGGCAAGACCACGGTGACCCGCCTGCTCGACGACGCCCTGCTCGCCGCCGGTGTGCGCAGCGCGGTCGTGGGCACCGTCGGGACGCGGATCGCCGGCGAGGAGGTGAGGACCGCGCTCACCACACCCGAGGCACCGGACCTGCACGGCCTCTTCGCCCGGATGCGCGAGCTCGACGTCACCGCGTGCGCGATGGAGGTCTCCAGCCACGCGCTGGTGCTCGGCCGGGTCGACGGCGTCCGCTTCGACGTCGCCGTCTTCACCAACCTGGGCCGCGACCACCTCGACTTCCACCGCGACGTGGAGGACTACTTCCAGGCCAAGGCGAGCCTCTTCACCCCCGAGCACGCCAGCCGCGGGCTGGTCTGCACCGACGACGAGCACGGCCGCCGGCTCGCCGCCGAGGCCCCGATCCCGGTCCGCACCTACGCCGTCAACGGTCCCGCCGACTGGTCGGTCGCCGACGTCGAGCTCGGTGCCGACGGGTCGCGGTTCACCGTGCTCGGGCCGGACGGCGTGCGGATCAGCGCCGCCGTGCCGCTGCCGGGGGACTTCAACGTCGCCAACGCGCTGGCCGCGATCGCCTCCGCCGCCGAGGCGGGCTTCGACCCGCAGGCGGTCGCCGACGGTCTCGCGGCCTCGGCCGGCGTACCGGGCCGGCTGGAGCGGGTGCCGACCGGCCGCGACCTGACCGTGGTGGTCGACTACGCCCACAAGCCGGACGCCGTCGAGGCGGTCCTGCACACCCTGCGCCCGGTCACCCGCGGCCGCCTGGTCGTCGTGATCGGCGCCGGAGGCGACCGTGACACCGGCAAGCGCCCGGTCATGGGCGAGATCGCCGCCCGGCTGGCCGACCTGGTCGTCGTCACCGACGACAACCCCCGCTCGGAGGACCCGGCCGCGATCCGCGCGGCGGTGCTGGCCGGCACCCGCGGTGGATCGGCCGAGGTCGTCGAGATCGGCGACCGGCGGGCCGCGATCGCGGCCGCGATCGACGGCGCCGGACCCGGCGACGTGGTCGTGGTCGCGGGCAAGGGCCACGAGACCGGTCAGGAGGTCGCCGGCGTGGTGCACCCGTTCGACGACCGCGCGGTCGTCCGCGAGGTGCTCGCCCGATGATCCCGCTGCGCCTGTCCGAGATCGCGGCCGTCGTCGGTGGCACGGTGCACGGCGAGGACGTCCTCGTCTCCGGACCCGCCTACGTCGACAGCCGCACCCCGGTCCCCGACGGGCTCTTCGTCGCGATCGTCGGCGAGCACACCGACGGCCACGTGCACGCCGAGGGGGCCCACGCCGTGCTCGGCAGCCGCCCGACCAGCGCGCCCACGGTCGTGGTCGCCGACGCCGTCGCGGCGCTGGGCCGCCTGGCCCGCCACGTCGTCGACCGGCTGGACGCGACCGTGCTGGCGATGACCGGCTCCCAGGGCAAGACCGGCACCAAGGACTTCCTGGCCGCGGTGCTGCGCACCCTGGCCGGTGAGGACGCCGTGGTCGCGACCAACGCGAACAACAACAACGAGATCGGCGTGCCGCTCACCGTGCTGCGGGCCACCGCCGCGACCCGCTTCCTGGTGGTGGAGATGGGCGCCCGCGGGGTCGGGCACATCTCCTACCTGTGCGAGATCGCGCCGCCCGACGTCGCGGCCGTGCTCAACGTCGGCACCGCGCACGTGGGGGAGTTCGGCGGCCGTGAGCAGATCGCCCGCGCCAAGGGGGAGATCGTCGAGGCGCTGGGCGCCGAGGGCACCGCCGTGCTCAACGCCGACGACGTGCTGGTCGCCGCGATGGCGCCGCGCACGCAGGCCCCCGTGCTCACCTTCGGCGAGTCCGGCGACGTCCGCTGGACCGGGTCCCGGCTCGACGCGCTGGGCCGGCCCGGCTTCCTGCTCGCGCACGGCGACGAGCAGCACCCCGTCCAGCTGCTGGAGGTCGGTGCCCACCAGGTGCTCAACGCCGCCGCGGCCGCCGCGATGGCGCTGGGCGCCGGCTTCGGGCTGGCCGAGGTCGCCGCGGCGCTCGGCAGCGCCCGTTCCGCCTCCCGCTGGCGGATGGAGGTCACCGAGCGTGCCGACGGGCTGGTCGTGGTCAACGACGCCTACAACGCCAACCCGGACTCGATGCGGGCCGCCCTGGAGGCGCTCGCGGCGATCGGCGGACCCGCGCGCCGTCGTACCGTCGCGGTGCTGGGGGAGATGAAGGAGCTCGGCAGCGAGCACGAGGCGGGCCACCGCGCGGTCGGCGCGGACGCCGCCCGGCTGGGGATCGACGTGGTCGTGGTGGTGGGCGAGGCCGCCCGCGGCATCGCCGACGGTGCGACCCAGGGCACGTGTGAGGTGATCGTCACGGCGGGCCGTGAGGATGCCGCGGCCTGGGTGCGGCAGAATGCCGGACCGGAGGACGTCGTCCTCGTCAAGGCGTCCCGGGGCGCCGCGTTGGAGTGGATTGCCGAGCAGGTGCTGGAGGAGACGACGCCATGAGAGCCATCCTGCTCGGGGGCGGCATCGCGTTGCTGATCTCGCTGCTCGGCACCCGCGGCGTGATCACCCTGTTCACCCGCTGGGGCTACGGCCAGGAGATCCGCGACGACGGGCCGACCAGCCACCACACCAAGCGCGGCACGCCCACGATGGGCGGTGTGGTCATCATCCTGGCCGCGGTCGTCGCCTACTTCCTCGCCAAGCTGATCACGATGACGACGCCCAGCGCGTCGGCACTGCTGCTGCTCTTCCTGTTCGTCGGGATGGGCCTGGTCGGCTTCCTCGACGACTTCATCAAGATCTCCAAGCAGCGCAGCCTCGGCCTGCGCAGCAAGGCCAAGATGGCCGGCCAGACGGTGATCGCGCTGGTCTTCGGCGCGCTCGCGCTCTCGCCGTGGCTGGAGGACGAGAACGGCCGCACCCCCGCGAGCGAGAAGGTCTCCTTCCTGCGCGAGCTGGACTGGTTCGTGTTGCCGACGATCCTGGCGATCCTGCTGATCTGGCTGTTCGTCGCCGGCTTCAGCAACGCGGTCAACCTCACCGACGGGCTCGACGGCCTCGCGGCCGGTGCCTCGGTGATGGTCTTCGGCGCCTACATGCTGGTGAACATCTGGCAGAACAACCAGTTCTGCCAGGACGAGCCGAGCGCCACCTGCTACAACGTCAGGGACCCGCTCGACCTGGCCATCATCGCCGCGGCGATCACCGGGGCCTGCTTCGGCTTCCTGTGGTGGAACGCCTCGCCGGCCAAGATCTTCATGGGCGACACCGGCTCGCTCGCGCTCGGCAGCGCGCTGGCGGGCTTCGCGATCCTGACCCGCACCGAGCTGCTGCTGGTGATCCTCGGCGGCCTGTTCGTGCTGGAGACCGTCTCGGTGATGATGCAGGTGGGCTACTTCAAGCTCACCAAGGGCAAGCGGATCTTCCGGATGGCCCCGATCCACCACCACTTCGAGATGCTCGGCTGGGAGCAGGTCACCGTCGTCATCCGGTTCTGGATCATCACCGGGCTGTGCGTGGCGACCGGCCTGGGCATCTTCTACGCCGAGTGGGTCTCGCGGCTGTGACCGATCCGAGCAGCCTGGGCCGCACGGACTCCTGGGCCGGCGTCCGCGCGGTGGTGGCCGGCTTCGGCGCCAGCGGTGCCGCGGCCGTCGACAACCTGCTGCACCTCGGTGCCGACGTGCACGCGGTCGCTGAGTCGGTGAGCCCGAAGATCCTCGAGCGGGCCGAGCTGCTGGAGGTGCTGGGCGCGCGGATCGACGTCCACGAGGGCGCCACCGCACAGCTGCCCGCCGAGGCAGACGTGCTGGTCGTCTCGCCGGGCTTCCGGCCCGACGCGCCGATCGTGGTGGCCGCGCGCGAGCGCGGCGTCCCGGTCTGGGGCGAGGTCGAGCTGGCCTGGCGGCTGCGCGACCCCGCGCGGCCCGCACCCTGGTTGTGCATCACCGGCACCAACGGCAAGACCACCACCGTGCAGATGCTCGACAGCATCCTGCGCGCCGCCGGGCTGCGCAGCGTCGCCGCCGGCAACGTCGGCCTGCCGCTCACCGAGGCCGTCATGGACCCCGAGCCGTACGACGTGATCGCGGTCGAGGTCTCCAGCTTCCAGCTGCACTACACCGACTCGATGGCCGCCGAGAGCGCCGCGGTGCTGAACGTCGCCGAGGACCACCTGGACTGGTACGACGGCGCGGACGACACCGCCGCCATGGCGGCCTACGCCCGCGACAAGGGCCGGATCTACACCGGCGTCGAGCGTGCATGCGTCTACAACGCCGCCGACCCCGGCACCGAGCAGCTGGTCCGCGACGCCGAGGTGGTCGAGGGAGCCCGCGCGATCGGCTTCACCCTCGGTGTGCCGGGGCCGGGGATGGTCGGCGTCGTCGACGACATCCTCGTCGACCGGGCCTTCATCGAGGAGCGCTCCACCAGCGCGGCCGAGCTGTGCACCTTCGACGACCTGGCCTCACGGGCGCCGCACTTCGTCGCCAACGCCCTGGCCGCGGCCGCCCTGGCCCGCGCCCACGGCGTCAGCCAGGCCGCGGTGCGCGACGGGCTGCGCGCCTTCCAGCCCGACGGGCACCGGATCGCGGTGGTCGCCGAGCGCGACGGCGTCACCTGGGTCGACGACTCCAAGGCGACCAACCCGCACGCCGCCGCCTCCTCGCTCGCCGCCTTCGCGCCGGTGGTCTGGGTCGCGGGTGGACTGGCCAAGGGCGCGAGCTTCGACGACCTGGTGCGCCAGGTGGGCGACCGGCTGCGGGCCGTCGTCCTGATCGGCCGCGACCGCGACGTGATCCGGCAGGCGCTTTCGCGACACGCTCCGGATGTGCCGGTGATCGACGTGGACAGCACCGAGACTGGGGACGTTGTCGGAGACGACCGGATGGCACGCGTCGTCGCGGCAGCGGCCGGGGTCGCCCAGGCGGGGGACACCGTGCTGCTGGCGCCGGGGTGCGCGTCGATGGACCAGTTCGCCGACTACGCCGCCCGCGGTGACGCCTTCGCCGCCGCGGTGCGGGAGCACGTCGGTCAGCACTAGCCAGGAACCAGCCGGATCGGGGGACGTCATCACCACCGCGAACCCCGAGAAGCTCCGTCTCGGCCTCCGTTCCCTCCTCGCGGTGCGACGTCCGGGCTGGACCAGCGCCCTCAAGGACGCACTGGACCGGCCGCTGACGACCTACTACCTGCTCCTCGGTGCCACCGCGCTGCTGCTGACCATCGGCGTGATCATGGTGCTGAGCGCCTCCAGCGTCTACAGCTACCAGCAGACCGGCGACTCCTACACCGTCGTACGACGGCAGGTGATGTGGGTGCTGCTGGGCGTCCCGTGCGCCTTCCTCGCCTCCCGGGTCTCGACGCGCTGGGTGCGCGGGCTGACCTACCCGGCGTTCTCGCTCTCGCTGCTGCTGCTGGCGCTGACCGCGAAGGTCGGTGTCGAGGTCAACGGCAACAAGAACTGGCTCGCGCTCGGCCCGCTGCAGATCCAGCCCTCGGAGATCGCGAAGCTGTCGCTGATCATCTGGGCCAGCCACATCTACGCCAACAAGGAGCGCCGCCTGGGCAACCTGCACCAGATGCTGGTGCCCGTGGTGCCCGGCATGGTGCTGGCGACCGGGCTGGTCGTCATCGGCCGTGACCTCGGCACCGCGCTGGTGTTCTTCGCGCTGCTCGTCTCGATGCTCTGGGTGGTCGGCGCGCCCGGCAAGCTCTTCGCACTGGCCTTCTCCGGCGTCAGCGTGCTCGCGCTGGGCCTGGCCGCGACCGACGGCGAGCGGCTGGCGCGCATCTACAACTTCGCCGATCCGTTCAAGGACTACCACGGGACGGGCTGGCAACCAGCGCACGGCCTCTACGCCATGGCCAGCGGTGGGGTCTTCGGGGAGGGCATCGGCGCGAGCCAGCAGAAGTGGGGCCAGCTGCCGGAGGCGCACACCGACTTCATCTTCGCGGTGCTCGGCGAGGAGCTCGGGCTGGTCGGCACGCTGCTCGTCATCGCGCTCTTCCTGGTGCTCGCCTACGCCGGCATCCGGGTCGCGCGGGAGACGAAGGAGCCCTTCGTCCGCTACTGCTCCTTCGGCATCGTGGTCTGGCTGCTGGGCCAGATGATCATCAACGTCGGCATGGTGCTCGCGCTGCTGCCCGTCATCGGCATCCCGCTGCCCCTCGTCTCCTACGGCGGCTCCAGCCTGCTGCCCACGCTGGCCGCGCTCGGCCTCGTCATCGGCTTCGCCCGCCGCGAACCGGCCGCCGCCCGGGCGCTCAAGCAGCGGCGCCGGGCCCGTTCGGCCGGGCTCTCCGCCCGCGGGTAGGTTCTTCCTCGTGCGAGTTCTGTTGGCCGGTGGGGGAACGGCGGGGCACACCTCGCCACTGCTTGCGACGGCGGATGCGCTGCGTCGCCTCGACCCGGACGTCGAGGTGACCTGCCTGGGCACCCCGCGCGGGCTGGAGAACAAGGTGGTCCCGGCCGCGGGCTACCCGCTGCGCCTGGTGCCGCCGGTCCCGTTGCCGCGCAAGCCCGGCAAGGACCTCGCCCTGGTGCCGGCCCGGCTGCGGGCCGCGGTGAAGGCCGCGCTCGACGTCATCGACGAGGTGCGTCCCGACGTGGTCGTCGGCTACGGCGGCTACGTCTCCATGCCGGCCTACGTCGCCGCGCGGCGGCGCAAGCTGCCGCTGGTCGTGCACGAGCAGAACGCGCTGCCCGGCATCGCCAACAAGTTCGGCGCCCGGCGCGCGACCCGGGTCGCGGTGAGCTTCCCCGACACCCCGCTCAAGAAGGCGGAGTACGTCGGCCTGCCGATCCGCCGGATGATCTCCACCCTCGACCGGCCGGCCCTGCGGGACGAGGCCCGCGCGTTCTTCGGTCTCGACCCGGACCTGCCGACCCTGGTCGTCACGGGTGGCTCCCAGGGTGCGCGCCGGCTCAACCAGGCCGTCAGCGGTGCCGCCGCGGCGCTCGGCGCGGCCGGTGTCCAGGTGCTGCACGTCGTCGGGCCCAACGGCGCGAGCGACCCGAGCTGGTCCACGCCCGCGCCCACCGGGGTGCCTTACGTCGTGGAGCCCTTCGTCGAGCGGATGGACCTCGCCCTGGCGGCGGCGGACGTGATGGTGTGCCGCTCCGGCGCGTCCAGCGTCGTGGAGGCCTCCGCCTCCGGCGTACCTGCCGTCTTCGTGCCGCTGCCCATCGGCAACGGCGAGCAGGCCCTCAACGCCAAGCCGGTGGTCGAGGCCGGGGGAGCACTGCTCGTCGAGGACGCCGCGTTCACGGCCGACTACGTCGCCGAGACCGTCCCCACCCTGTTCGCCGAGCCGGGCCGGCTCGCGACGATGGGTGCCGCCGCGGCCCACCTGGTGCCGCGCGACGCCGACGAGCGGCTGGCCCGGATCATCCAGGACGTCGCCCGGTGAAGATCCCCGTCCCCGACGAGATCCTCCCCGCCGACCGGCTCGGCCACGTCCACCTCGTCGGCATCGGCGGCGCGGGCCTGTCCGGCATCGCCCGGCTGATGCACCAGTCCGGGGTGGCCGTCAGCGGCAGCGACGCCAACGACTCCGCGGTCGTGCAGGCGCTGCGCGCCGAGGGCATCACCGTCCACGTCGGCCACGACGCCGCCCACCTCGACGGCGTCGACACCGTCATCGCCACGACCGCGGCCCGCGAGGACAACCCCGAGATCGTCGCCGCGCAGGCCCGCGGGCTGCGGCTGTGGCCGCGCTCGGCCGGCCTGCAGTCGGTCCTGCTCGGCCGTCGCGTCGTGGCGATCGCCGGCACCCACGGCAAGACGACCACCACCGCGATGACGACGGTCGCGCTGCAGGAGGCCGGTCTCGACCCGACCTTCGCGATCGGTGCCGAGGTCGGCTCGCTCGGCACCAACGCCCGGGTCGGCACCGGCCCGGTGGCCGTCGTCGAGGCCGACGAGTCCGACGGCGCCTTCCTCGTCTACACCCCCGAGCTGGCGGTCATCACCAACGTCGACCCCGACCACCTCGACCACTGGGGCACCGAGGAGGCGTACGCCGCGGCGTTCGCCGAGTTCGCCGAGCGGGCCGGCACGACGCTCGCCGAGGACGCTGGTCTCGCCGACGTCACCGTCGCCTTCGCCGACGGCGCCACGATCCGCGGCACGGACCTGGTCATCGAGGGCGGGCGCACCCGGTTCCGGGTCGAGGCCCGCGGCACCGACCTGGGCGAGGTCGAGCTGGCCGTCCCCGGCCGCCACTACGCCCAGGACGCCCTGCTCGCGCTCGCCGTCGGCCTCGAGCTGGGCGCCGAGCCGGCCGCGCTGGTGCGCGGGCTGGCCCGCCACCAGGGCGCCAAGCGCCGGATGGAGCCGCTCGGGGAGGCCGGTGGCGTGCGGGTCTACGACTCCTACGCCCACCACCCCAGCGAGATCCGCGGCGACCTCGAGGCCGCCCGTTCCCTGGTCACCGGCGAGCAGCGGCTGATCGTCGCCTTCCAGCCGCACCTGGTCTCGCGCACCCGGATCTTCGGCACGGCGATGGGCCACGAGCTCGGCGCCGCCGACGAGGTCCTCCTGCTCGACGTCTACGTCGCCCGCGAGGACCCCGACCCCGCGGTCACCGGTGCGCTGGTGGCCGACGCGGTGCCGCTGCCGGCCGGGCGGGTCCGGTTCGTGCCGGAGCGCGCGGACGTCGTGCCGGCACTGGTGGAGGTGGCCCGTCCCGGCGACCTCGTGCTGACCCTCGGGGCCGGTGACGTCACCGCGCTCGCGCCCCAGCTGCTGGCCGCGCTGGCGGACGGTGGTCGTGGCTAGGCTCCGGCTCCCGCGCCGGGCCGCGGGTGGCGACCGCTCGCAGGACCGCGCCCGCAAGGCCTTCGCCCGGCGTCAGCGGGCCCGGCGCTGGCTGACCTGGCGCTACGTCCTCGCCGTGGTGCTGGCCCTGGCGCTGGTCGGGTTCAGCGTCTACGCCCTCTACTTCTCCTCCTGGCTGCGCACCGACGGCGTCGAGGTCGTCGGCAACGAGATGATCACCGACAAGCAGCTGCTCGCCGCGGCCGAGGTGCCGACCGGTGGTCCGCTGGTCAGGGTGGACCTGGCGGCGATCGAGACGCGGGTCAAGTCGCTCTCGGCCGTCAAGCAGGTCGACGTCTCGCGCAAGTGGCCGCACGACGTACGGATCGAGGTCGTCGAGCGCACCCCGATCGCGGTGCTCGACCTCGGCTCGAGGATGGTCGCCCTCGACGCCGAGGGCACCTCCTTCCCCGCCCCGGCCCGGGCCCGCGAGGGGCTGCCCCGGATCCGGGTGGGCAGCGGGGCCGACAAGGACGCCCTGCGCGAGGGTGCCGCCGTGGTGGCGGCGCTGGCGCCGGAGGTCTCCCGGCTCGTCGACCACGTCGAGGTGCGCACCATCGACGAGATCGTGCTGGTCCTGCGCGACGGCCGGAAGGTCGAGTGGGGGAGTGCGGACCGCTCCACCGACAAGGCCGCCGTCCTGCTGCAGCTGCTCAAGCGCAAGGCCCAGGTCTACGACGTCTCGGTCCCGGGCGCACCCACCACCCGCTGACTTTTCACCAAATGCCGGCGAGCGCGGCGTGTCTGCGCCGAACGGGTCTCCGATCTCCCTACCGTCTTCAACACGACGAGGTTGACATAACTATAACCCTCAACCTGAGGGTAAGAGTTGTCGACACGCCGGCTGGCCACGGGGAAGCGGTCCGGCCGCCGACGTCGGTGAACGGACACATTCAGACTTTCGGACAATACCGGAGAGGTGGAGCCGCCGTGGCAGCTGCACAGAACTACCTGGCCATCATCAAGGTCGTCGGGATCGGCGGGGGCGGCGTCAACGCCGTCAACCGGATGATCGAGGTCGGCCTCAAGGGCGTCGAGTTCATCGCCATCAACACCGACGCCCAGGCGCTGCTGATGAGCGATGCCGATGTCAAGCTCGACATCGGCCGCGAGCTGACCCGCGGCCTCGGCGCGGGCGCCAACCCCGACGTCGGCGGCAAGGCCGCCGAGGACCACGCGGAGGAGATCGAGGAGGTGCTCAAGGGCGCCGACATGGTCTTCGTGACCGCGGGCGAGGGCGGTGGCACCGGCACCGGCGGCGCGCCCGTCGTCGCCCGGATCGCCCGCTCGCTCGGCGCGCTGACCATCGGTGTGGTGACCCGTCCGTTCACCTTCGAGGGCGCCCGCCGCAAGAAGTCCGCCGACGAGGGCATCGAGCGTCTCCGCGAGGAGGTCGACACCCTCATCGTCATCCCGAACGACCGGCTGCTGCAGATCTCCGACCGCAACGTGTCGATGCTCGACGCGTTCAAGCAGGCCGACCAGGTGCTGCTCCAGGGCGTCTCCGGGATCACCGACCTGATCACCACCCCCGGCCTGATCAACGTCGACTTCGCCGACGTCAAGGCGGTCATGAGCAACGCCGGCTCCGCGCTCATGGGCATCGGCTCCGCGCGCGGGGAGGACCGGGCCCTGCAGGCCGCCGAGATGGCGATCAGCAGCCCGCTGCTCGAGGCCTCCATCGACGGTGCGCACGGCGTGCTGCTCTCCATCGCCGGTGGCTCCGACCTCGGCATCTTCGAGATCAACGAGGCCGCCGCGATGGTGGCCGACGCCGTCCACGAGGACGCCAACATCATCTTCGGCACCATCATCGACGACGCCCTCGGCGACGAGGTGCGGGTCACCGTCATCGCCGCCGGCTTCGACGGCGGCCTGCCCAAGCGTCGTGAGGACACCGCCGTACGCCGCCCGCAGCAGCAGGCGCCCGCCTCCCGTCCCGCGCAGCAGGCCCCGGCCACCCCGGCGCGCTCCGAGCAGCAGGCCCCGGCCCGCGCCGAGCAGCCCGCCCCGGCCGCGCCGCAGCCGGTCGGCGTCCGGCACAACCCGGCGCCGATCCAGCTCGCCGACGGCGACGACCTGGACGTGCCCGACTTCCTGAAGTGAGCCGTGTTCGTCTTCCGTGAGCGTCCCGACCTCGACCCGGACCCCCTCGACGGGGCCCGGGTCGAGGTCGCGTTCACGGACGTCTCGATCGACCTGCGCGAAGGCCCGGAGCTCGCCGCCACGCTGGCGTCGTTGAGCGCGACCCTCGACGTCGACCTCGCGCGGGCCAGCCAGGTGCACGGCGACGACGTCGTCACCGTCACCGACGCCGGCTCCGCCGTGCCGGAGGCGGACGCGCTGGTGACCACCCGCCGTCGTACGGCGCTGGTGGTGCGGGTCGCCGACTGCGTCCCGGTGCTGCTCGCCGACCCCGCCGGGGGCGTGGTCGGGGCCGCCCACGCCGGCCGCCGCGGGGTCGAGCTGGACGTGGTCACCCGCACCGTCGAGCGGATGCGCGCCCTCGGTGCCCGCGAGGTCACCGCCTGGGTCGGTCCGCACATCTGCGGCGGGTGCTACGAGGTGCCCGAGGTGATGCGTGAGGACGTCGCCGCCCGGGTGCCGGAGACCTACGCCGAGACGACCTGGGGCACCCCCTCCCTCGACCTCGGGGCCGGCGTCGCCGCCCAGCTCTCCGCCGCCGGTGTCGCGGTCACCACCGTGCCCGGCTGCACCCGCGAGGACGCGCGGCTGCACTCCTACCGCCGCGACGGAGCCGCCTCCGGGCGGTTCGCCGGGCTGGTGTGGCTGTCATGAGCCGGGCCGAGGAGCTGCGCGACGGCCTCGCCGCCGTCCACGAACGGATCGCCCGGGCCGCCACCGCCGCGGGCCGAGCGCCCGAGGACGTCGCGCTCGTCGTGGTCACGAAGTTCTTCCCCGCCACCGACGTACGCCTGCTCGCCGACCTCGGCGTCACCGACGTCGGCGAGAACCGCCACCAGGAGGCGGAGGCCAAGGCCGCCGAGTGTGCCGACCTCGGGCTGCGCTGGCACTTCATCGGTGGGCTGCAGTCCAACAAGGCCGCCGCCGTCGCCCGCTACGCCGACGTCGTCGAGTCCGTCGACCGCACCAGCCTGGTCGGCCGACTCGACCGCGGCGCGGGGGAGGGCGGGCGCACCGTCGAGGTGCTGCTGCAGGTCAGCCTCGACCCGCCCGGCCACGAGCACCGGGCCGGCGCCGACCCGGCCGACCTGCTCGCGCTGGCCGACGCCGTCGCCGCCACCGAGCACCTGTCCCTGCGCGGCCTGATGGCCGTCGCCCCGCTCGGCGAGGACCCGGCCGCCGCCTTCGCGCGGCTCGCCACCATCCGTGGCGACCTGCTCGCCCAGCACCCCGACGCCACCCGGCTCTCCGCGGGGATGAGCGGCGACCTGGAGGCCGCCATCGCCGCCGGCGCGACACACGTGCGCGTCGGGTCCGCGGTCCTCGGTTCGAGGCCGTCGGTCCAGTAATGTCCGAAACACCACCACAGGCTCCCGAGACTCGGGGCCGAGGAACACGGAGGCAACAGTCATGAGCGGTGCGATGCGCAGGATCGGTGAGTACCTCGGCCTGCTGGAGGACACCGGCTATGACGAGTACGACGACGAGCAGGTCGAGCAGCCCGCGCGCGAGCCGCGCGAGCGCCAGGCCCGCCCGGTCCGCGCCGTACCGTCCGGCTCCGTCGCCGACCTCGACGAGCGCCGCCGGCAGCCCGTGGCCGTCGCGCCCCAGCCCGAGGTGGCCGAGCTGTCCCGGATCACCACGCTGCACCCGACGACGTACAACGACGCGCGCGCCGTGGGGGAGCAGTACCGCGAGGGCATCCCGGTGATCATGAACCTCACCGAGATGGACGACGCCGACGCCAAGCGGCTCGTCGACTTCGCCGCCGGCCTGATCTTCGCCACCCGTGGCAGCATCGAGCGGGTCACCAACAAGGTCTTCCTGCTGTCGCCGCCGAACGTCACGGTGGCGGCGGAGGACAAGCAGCTGATCGCGGACCGGGACTTCTTCAACCAATCCTGATCTGCGCGAGCGCGTCGCTCGTTCCTCGCGCCGCGCTGCCGCGCTCGCGGTCGGCTCCGGTAGATGGTTGCGTCCGCTCGGCGGCAAGACTGCCGGCGCGCGGGAGTGTGGGCGTGTTCTCAGTGCTCGGCACGCACGTGGTGCGGGCCGAGCGCGGGAGAAGGAGGTGCGGCCCGGGCGCGCGGGCCGGGCGGAGTCCCGCCGTCCCCGGCATCCGGGCACCCGATAGGTTGTGCGCGTGAGCGTCGCCGGCTGGATCATCGAGGGCATCCTCTTCGCCTTTCTCGGGTTCCTGTGGGTGCGGTTCATCACCGACTGGGTGCAGGTGTTCGCCCGGAGCTGGGAGCCGCGTGGGGTGGCGCTGGTCGTGCTGGAGCTGTGCTACTCCGCGACCGACCCGCCGATCAACGCGCTGCGCAAGGTCATCAAGCCGATCCGGATCGGGAACTTCGCGCTCGACCTGAGCTTCTTCCTGGTGATGGTCCTGGCCTACGTCCTGCTCGCGGTCAACCGCAGCGTGCTGCTCGTCTGAGCCGGGGTGCCCGAGCTGTTCGGGTGCATTTCGTGGCCGCGACACGCCCCGGCCGTACGGGCGCAACGGCGGGTGATGCGGGCTTCTCGACAGCAGGCGCTAAGGTTCGGTGAGACAGTTTGTCCTTAGTACTTCCGAAGATAGGTGAGGTCATGCCGCTGACGCCTGAGGACGTGAGCAACAAGCGCTTTACGCCGGTCCGGCTGCGCGAGGGCTACGACATGGGCGAGGTCGACCAGTTCCTGGACGAGGTGGAGGCGGAGCTCGCCCGCCTGACCCAGGAGAACGACGACCTCCGCGCGAAGCTGGCCGCTGCGCAGGCCGACGGCGGCTCCGGCTCCTACTCGGCGTACGACGCGCCGACGCAGCTCGCGCCGGTCCCCGAGGCCACGCCCGAGCCGCCGGCCCCCGTCGAGCCGCCGGCTCCGGTCGAGCCCGTGGTCGCCGCTCCGGCTCCGGTCGCCGCGCCCGCCCCGGCCGCCACCGGTGGTGTCGAGACGATCCGCGTCGAGACGGTCCCCGAGGCCTCCAACGCGGCGGCTCGCCTGCTCGAGATCGCGACCCGCAACGCCGACGAGCTCGTCGAGGACGCGAAGAACGAGGCCGACAAGATCGTCGGCGAGGCGCGCACCAAGTCCGAGCGCCTGGAGTCCGAGGCCAAGGTCAAGGCCGACCGCCTCGAGTCCGACGCCCGCACCCGTGCGGAGATGCTCGACAGCGAGACCGCCGAGCGTCGTACCCAGCTCTTCGGTGACCTCGAGAAGGAGCGCGACAAGCTCTCCGCCGAGGTCGAGACGCTGCGCTCCTTCGAGCGCGAGTACCGCTCGCGTCTCAAGAGCTACTTCACCCAGCAGCTCGAGTCGCTGCAGACCCCGGGCGACACCCTCGCCCCGGTCGAGGAGGCCCCGGCCCCCAAGCGGCTGCGCTCCATCCTCGGTGAGGAAGAGGGCTGAGCCACCCGCTCCGCCCGACCTGAGCACCTCGAACGGCCGGTCCGCCTCTGGCGGGCCGGCCGTTCGCGTCCCGGTACGACGGTGCGCCTCCTTGGACGCTCTCCCGGGAGCCGATACCCTCCGCAGCAGCCTGTCCGACTCCCGTCGCAGGCCGTCCTTCCTGAGGAGTCCTCATGGCCCGCACCACGAAGAAGACGTTGGCAGGCAAGGCCACGTCCGCCGCCCGGAAGATGATCCGCCCCCGCAAGGCCGCCACGGCCGCGAAGGCGGAGCCCGTCGCGAAGGCTGCCCCGGCCAAGAAGACCGCCGCGAAGAAGGCGGCTCCGGCCAAGAAGGCGGCTCCGGCGAAGAAGGCGGCTCCGGCGAAGAAGGCGCCGGCTCCCGCGAAGAAGGCCGCCCCGGCGAAGAAGGCCGCTCCGGCCAAGAAGGCGCCGGCTCCCGCGAAGAAGACGGCCCCGGCCAAGAAGGCGCCGGCTCCCGCGAAGAAGACGGCCCCGGCCAAGAAGGCGCCGGCTCCCGCGAAGAAGGCGGCCCCGGCCAAGAAGGCGCCGGCTCCCGCGAAGAAGGCGGCCCCGGCCAAGAAGGCGCCGGCTCCCGCGAAGAAGGCCGCTCCGGCCAAGAAGGCGCCGGCTCCCGCGAAGAAGGCCGCTCCGGCCAAGAAGGCGGCCCCCAGCAGCCTGGTCGTCCTCGAGCACGAGGAGGCCTGGTCGAAGTCGGAGCTGGCCGAGGTGCTGGCCGAGCTGCACGAGCAGCGCCGGCACAGCTCGGAGATCCTCGAGGAGCAGGAGGCCGACCTGACCGGCCTGCTGCGCGACTCCGGCGACGGCGCCGGACAGGACCAGGCCGACCTCGGCGCGACCAGCTTCGAGCGCGACCACGAGCTCACCGTGCTCAACCACGAGCGGGAGAAGCTCGCCCAGATCGACCGGGCCCTGGCCCGCATCGACGACGGCACGTACGGCGTGTGCGAGTCCTGCGGCAACCCCATCGGCAAGATGCGGCTGATGGCCTTCCCCCGTGCCACACTGTGCATGACATGCAAGCAGCGCGAGGAACGCCGGTAGACCGCGGCGACGGTCCCGACGAGACCCGGAGCTCGCTGCTCGCCGCTCCCCGCACCTGGCTGCTGTTCGCGGGCGTCGGGCTGAGCCTGCTGGCCATCGACCAGGTGGCCAAGGTGCTCGCCGTACGGCACCTGACGGACCGGCCCGACGTCGAGCTGGTGGGCGAGGTGCTGCAGCTGCACCTGACCTACAACCCGGGCGCGGCGTTCAGCCTCGGCACCCGGTTCACCGTCGCGCTGGCGGTGCTCGCCTCGGTCGCCACCGTCGTGGTGCTGTGGCTGAGCCGCCGGGTGCGGAGCCGGTGGTGGGCGGTCGCGCTGGGCCTGATGTTCGCCGGGATCACCGGCAACCTCGCCGACCGGCTCTTCCGCGACCCCGGTCCGCTGCGCGGGCACGTCGTCGACTTCCTGATGCTGCCGAACTGGCCGGTCTTCAACATCGCCGACATGTGCATCAACGTCGGGGTCGCGATGATCCTGGTCCAGGTGCTGCGCGGCATCGCCCTCGACGGCTCCAAGGTCGACGCCGAGAAGGCCGAGCCCGGCGACAGCGTGGAGGACGACGCGTGAGCGCCGTGGACCACCGCACCCTGCCGGTCCCGGACAGCCTGGAGGGGGAGCGGATCGACATCGTCCTCGCCCAGCTCTTCGGCGTCTCCCGGACCCGGGCCGCGGAGCTGGTGGCCGAGGGCCACGTCCGGCTCGACGGCAGCACGGTCGGCGGCAAGAGCGAGCGGGTGCTCGCGGGTGCGGTGCTCGACGTCGCGATCCCCGCCGAGGCCGACCCGCTGGAGGTCGTCCCCGAGATCGTCGAGGGGATCAAGATCATCCACGACGACGACGCGATCGTGGTGATCGACAAGCCGGTCGGCGTCGCCGTGCACCCCTCGCCGGGCTGGCGCGGACCGACCGTCGTCGGCCACCTGGCCGGCGCCGGGTTCCGGATCTCGACCTCCGGGGCCAAGGAGCGCGAGGGCATCGTCCAGCGCCTCGACGTCGGCACGTCGGGCGTGATGGTGATCGCGAAGTCCGAGCACGCCTACTCCGTGCTCAAGAACGCCTTCCGCCACCGCACCGTCGACAAGACCTACCACGCGCTGGTCCAGGGCCACCCGGACCCGCTGGAGGGCACCATCGACGCCCCGATCGGGCGCCACCCCAAGCACGACTACAAGTTCGCGGTCATGGACGACGGCCGGCACAGCGTCACGCACTACGAGACGCTGGAGGCCCACCGCTTCGCCAGCCTGCTCGAGGTCCACCTGGAGACCGGCCGCACCCACCAGATCCGGGTGCACATGAGTGCGCTGAAGCACCCGTGCGTCGGCGACCTCACCTACGGCGCCGACCCGGTCCTGGCGCGCAGGGTCGGCCTGGAGCGGCAGTGGCTGCACGCCGTCAAGCTGGGCTTCGAGCACCCCGACGGGGGCTACGTCACCTACGAGTCGTCGTACCCCGACGACCTGGCCCGGGCCCTCGACGTCATCCGTGACAGCCACTGACCTCGTGCTCCGCCCGGCCACCCCGGCCGACGCCGCCGCGGTCGCTGCGGTCCACCTCCGCGCCCGGGCGGCGGCGCCGATGCCGCCACCGGTGCACGCCGACGCCGAGGTCCGCGCCTGGCTCGCCGCCCGGCTGACGAGCGGGGACGAGGTCTGGGTGGCCGAGACCGACCGGGTGGTCGGCTACGCCCGGTTCACCCGCACCTGGCTCGACGACCTGTACGTCGACCCGGACGCCGCCGGCCAGGGCGTCGGCAGCGCGTTGCTCGACCTGGTCAAGGCTCGCCACCCCGACGGTTTCGGGCTCTGGGTCTTCGTCTCCAACGAGCCCGCCCGGGCCTTCTACGCCGCCCGGGGGCTGGTCGAGCGTGAGCGCACCGACGGCGCGGCCAACGAGGAGCGCGCGCCCGACATCCGGATGACCTGGCCCTGAGAGCTGTGTCGGACCCCGGTGGCACGATCACGTCCCGTACGCTGGTGCTCTTCCCCGAGCGCCCACCCCTGATCTCCTGAGGAGTGCCGAACCACACATGGCTGCCGACGCCGGGGACTTCGTCCACCTGCACGTCCACACCGAGTACTCGATGCTCGACGGGGCGTCGCTGCTCGACGGGCTGTTCACGCGCGTCAACGACCTCGGCATGTCGTCGATCGCGATGACCGACCACGGCAACCTGCACGGCGCCTACGACTTCTACTCCAAGGCCAAGAAGCACGGCGTCAAGCCGATCATCGGCATCGAGGCCTACGTGACGCCGGGGACCCCGCGCGGCGAGCGCCGCCGGGTCCGCTGGGGGCAGAGCAACGGCCCCGACGCGGCCGAGGAGGGCGGCAACGACGTCGCCGGCGGCGGCGCCTACACGCACATGACGATGTGGGCCGAGAGCACCGAGGGGATGCACAACCTCTTCCGGCTCTCCTCGCGCTCCAGCCTCGAGGGCTACTACTTCAAGCCGCGGATGGACAAGGAGATCCTGGCCGAGCACAGCAAGGGCCTCATCGTCTCCACCGGCTGCCCCTCCGGGGCGATCCAGACCCGCCTGCGCCTGGGCCAGTGGGACGAGGCGCTGCGCGAGGCCGGCGAGCTGCAGGACATCTTCGGCAAGGACAACGTCTTCCTCGAGCTGATGGACCACGGCATCAGCATCGAGAAGCGGGTCCGCGACGACCTGCTCCGGCTGGGCCGGGAGATGAACATCGCGCCGATCGCGACCAACGACTCCCACTACAACAACCCCGAGGACGCCGACGCCCACGACGCGCTCATCTGCGTCGCCTCCGGCAAGCGGCTCTCCGACACCAACCGGCTCAAGTTCGACGGCGGCGGCTACTACATCAAGTCCGCGGCCGAGATGCGCGAGCTGTGGGCCGACCGGTTCGGGATGCCCGAGGCGTGCGACAACACGGTCGCGATCGCGGAGCGCTGCGAGGTCGAGTTCAAGGAGTCCACGGGCGGTTACATGGCCCGTGCCGACATCCCCGCGGGCGAGACCGAGGAGTCCTGGTTCCGCAAGGAGGTCTGGCGCGGCATCGAGGCGCGCTACCCCGGCGACCGGATGACCCAGGAGGTCAAGGACCGGGTCGAGATGGAGCTCGCGATCGTCTCGCAGAAGGGCTACTGCGGCTACTACCTCGTGGTCGCCGACTTCATCCAGTGGTCCAAGCGCAACGGGATCCGGGTCGGCCCGGGTCGTGGCTCGGGTGCGGGCTCGATCGCGGCGTACGCACTGAGCATCACCGACCTGTGCCCGCTGGAGCACGGCCTGTTCTTCGAGCGCTTCCTCAACCCCGAGCGCCCCTCGATGCCCGACTTCGACATCGACTTCGACGACGCCCGGCGCGGCGAGGTCATCGCCTACGTCAGCGACAAGTACGGCGCCGAGCGGGTCGCGCAGATCGCGACCTTCGGCCGGCTGAAGTCCAAGGCCGCGATCAAGGACGCCGCCCGCGTGCTCGACCACGGCTTCGCGATCGGCGACAAGATCACCAAGGCGATGCCGCCCGACGTGATGGGCAAGGGCGTCCCGCTCAAGGAGATCTTCAACCCCGAGCACAAGCGCTACAACGACGGCGGCGAGTTCCGCTCGCTCTACGAGCAGGACGGCGACGTCCGCACGATCTACCAGACGGCGCTCGGCCTCGAGGGCCAGATCCGCAACTGGGGCGTGCACGCGGCCGGCGTGATCATGTCGAGCGAGCCGCTCATCGACATCGTCCCGATCATGGCCCGCCCGCAGGACGGCGCGGTCATCACCCAGTTCGACTACCCGATGTGCGAGTCGCTCGGGCTGGTCAAGATGGACTTCCTCGGCCTGTCCAACCTGCGCATCCTCGAGGACGCCCTGGTCAACATCAAGGCCAACAAGGACGAGGACGTGGTGCTCGAGGAGCTCCCGTTCGACGACCGGGCGACCTACGAGCTGATGGGCCGCGGCGACACCCTCGGCGTCTTCCAGCTCGATGGTGGCGGCATGCGCGCCCTGCTGCGCTCGATGCGCCCCGACCAGTTCGCCGACATCACGGCCGTCTCCGCGCTCTACCGGCCGGGCCCGATGGGTGCCGACTCGCACAACAAGTACGCCCGCCGCAAGAACGGCCGCGAGCCGATCGAGCCGATCCACCCCGCCCTCGCCGAGGCGCTGGAGCCGGTCCTGGGGGAGACCTACGGTCTCATCGTCTACCAGGAGCAGGTGATGGCGATCGCCCAGGTCCTGGCCGGCTTCACCCTCGGCGCCGCCGACAACCTGCGTCGCGCGATGGGCAAGAAGAAGAAGGAGGAGCTGGACAAGCAGTACGCCGGCTTCCAGGCGGGGATGCTGGAGCGGGGCTACCCGCAGAAGGCCATCGACACGCTGTGGGAGATCCTGCTCCCGTTCTCCGACTACGCCTTCAACAAGTCGCACTCGGCGGCCTACGGCGTCATCACCTACTGGACCGCCTACCTCAAGGCCAACTACCCGACTGAATACATGGCCGCGCTCCTGACGTCCGTCAAGGACGACAAGGACAAGATGGCGATCTACCTCAACGAGTGCCGCCGGATGAAGATCCAGGTGCTGCCCCCCGATGTCAACGAGTCGGCGCACAACTTCACCGCGGTCGGCCGCGACATCCGCTTCGGCCTGACCGCGATCCGCAACGTCGGCTCCAACGTGGTGGACGGCATCGTGGCGGCGCGCACCGAGCAGGGCCGGTTCACCGACTTCAACGACTTCCTGTCCAAGGTGCCCGCGACGGTGTGCAACAAGCGGGTCATCGACTCGCTGATCAAGGCCGGCGCGTTCGACGACATGAAGCACCTGCGACGTTCCCTGGTCGCGATCCACGAGACCGCCGTCGACCAGTACGTCGACATCAAGCGCAACGAGGCGATCGGGCAGGACTCGCTGTTCGCCGGCCTCGACGACGTCGACGGCGGCGAGGGCGGCTTCGGGGTCAGCGTGCCGATCCCGGACATCGACGAGTGGGACAAGATGACCCTGCTCGGCCACGAGCGGGAGATGCTCGGTCTCTACGTCTCCGACCACCCGCTGC
This sequence comes from Nocardioides sp. LML1-1-1.1, assembly GCF_040676175.1. Classification (NCBI taxonomy): domain Bacteria; kingdom Bacillati; phylum Actinomycetota; class Actinomycetes; order Propionibacteriales; family Nocardioidaceae; genus Nocardioides; species Nocardioides sp. LML1-1-1.1. The sequence continues at coordinate 159,311 of NZ_JBEGHK010000005.1, forward strand.
TCGGCCTGGAGCACGTGCTCTCCAACGGCACCGACTGCACCATCGGCCAGCTGGTCACCGACGAGAACCGGCCGCACAACTCCACCGTCACCGTGGCCGGCCTGGTCACCTCGATCCAGCGCAAGATCACCAAGAACGGCGACCCGTGGGCCACCGTCACGCTGGAGGACCTCGAGGGCTCGATCGACGTGCTGCTGTTCCCGAGCAGCTACCGGCTCGCGGCGCCCTACCTCGTCGAGGACGCCATCATCCGGGTCCGTGGCCAGCTCGACACCGAGCGGGACACCGCCCAGCTGCGCGGCCAGGAGGTCACCGTCCCCGACCTGGACAAGGGCAGCGACGGGCCGGTCGTGATCAGCCTGCCCTCCACCCGGTGCACCGGCCCGGTCGTCCAGCAGCTGCGGGACGTGCTGATCACCCATCCCGGGTTGACCGAGGTGCGGCTGCAGCTGCTGAGCCGCGACTCCACCCGGCTCATGCGCCTGGGGGACAATCTCCGGGTGACTCCCAGTCCTGCGCTCTTCGCCGACCTCAAGCAGCTCCTCGGCCCCGGGTGCCTGGCCGGATGAGCCCGGCAGCAGCGGCCCGGCAGGCGGCCGTCCCGGTCGCTGTCGGCGCCGTCCTCGGGGCGGTGCTCGGCGCGGTCGGCGGCTTCGTGTGGTGGACCTGGTGGGGGCCGGCGCCGTCCGGCAAGATCTACGACACCACGCGCGGCCCGAAGTGGTATCCCGACCCCTTCGACCCGGGCATCACCCGTGACTTCAGCGGGACGGCGACGTATGTCGTGGTGGGCTTCGCGATCGCGCTGCTGCTCGGCCTGGTGGCCGGCTGGGTGTGCCGGCACACGGCGCTGGTCGGCCTCGGTGCCGTGGTGGTCGCGAGCCTGGTCGGTGCCGCGGTGATGGTGGTGGTCGGCGTCATGCAGAGCCCGGCCAACCCGCAGGACGAGGCCAGCGCGACGACGATCGGCAAGGTCCTGCCGGGACATCTGGAGGTGGCCGGCTTCACGCCGTACCTCGCGTGGCCGGTGGGCGCGCTGCTGGGCTACCTGGTCGTGATGCTCTCCATCACCGCCGAATCGCGGCGACCCGAGCAGCCGTCAGCCGCACCAGCTCTGCAGGACTGAGCTCGACCTCCAGCCCGCGTCGTCCGGCGGAGACGTAGATCGTCGGCCGGTCCAGGGCGGAGTCGTCGACGACGGTCGGGTGCGCGGTGCGCTGGCCGAGCGGGGAGATCCCGCCGAGGACGTAGCCGGTGGCGCGCTCGGCCGCCCGCGGGTCGGCCATGGCGGCCCTGCGTCCGCCGACGGCCCGGGCGAGCGCCTTGAGGTCGAGCTGTCCGGTGACCGGGACGACGCCGACCACGAGCGTGCCGTCCACGTCGGCGAGCAGGGTCTTGAACACCCGGTCCGGGTCGATGCCCAGCGCCTCGGCCGCCTCGGTGCCGTACGACGCCGCGCGCGGGTCGTGCTCGTAGGCATGGACGGTGAACACCACCCCGGCGGCGCTCAGCGCGGTCGTGGCCGGCGTCGCGCCGGACTGCTTCTTCTTCGCCATGTCGTCCGCCGCGCTCAGCCGCGCAGCGCCTCCACCGCGAGCCGGGCGGCGTGCCCGATCGCGAGCTCCGCCTCCATCTGCACGGCGGCCGGCACCGCCGAGCGGGTGAGCACCGCGACCGCGATCCGCTCGGTGTCGCCGAGCTCGACGACACCGGCCTCGTGGCGCAGGTCGAGGAAGGTGCCGGTCTTGGAGCGCACCCGCACCTCGTCGCTGACCAGCTCGACGGCCAGCCGGTGCCGGACCAGCTGGTGCCCGAGCATCGCGCGCAGCCGCCCGGCGACACCGGGCGCGCCGACCTCGTCGGCCCAGACCCGCGCCAGCAGGGTGACCAGCGACCGGGCGGTGCCGACGTTGGCCCGGGTCGGGTCGAGCTCGTCGATGACGTGGCCACCGCCCGGCGTACGGCCACCGCCCGTGAGCGCGAGCCCGGCCGCGGTGACCGTCCCGGAGGTGCCGTAGATCGCCCGCATCGAGTGCCGCAGCACGATCTCGGGGAAGCCGAGCCCGGCGATCCGGGCGGCCACCTCGTCCCGTCCGATCCGGTCCAGCAGCAGGTCGGTCGCGGCGTTGTCGCTGACCGCGAGCGCGAGCTGGAGCAGGTCCTCGGCGGCGACCCGGCCGGGATGCCGGAAGGCGGCGACCCCGGTGGGGCCGCTGGTGGTCGCCCGCGGGTCGAGGTCGAAGGGCTCGGCGGGGTCGAGCTCACCGCGGGCGAAGGCGTCGAGCACGACGAGCGCGACCGGCAGCTTGACGACCGAGGCGAGCGGCCAGGGCTCGTCGGCGCCGAAGCCCAGCTCCTCGCCGGTGCCGAGGTGGCGGGCGAGCAACGAGCCGGTGAGCCCGGTCGCGGTCCACTCCCGCTGGACGTCGGCGACGACCGCCGCGTGCTCAGGCCGCACCGCGGCCCACCTCCCCACCGAGGCCCTCGGCGAGCCGGCGGACCAGCGCACGGTGCTGGTCGGGGGTGAGCCCGGTGCCGTCGAGGCGGTAGCCGCGGACCAGGGGAGTGGCCAGCGGCGACCAGGCGACGCCCTCGCGCCGCGCCTCCGCGGCGCCTGCGAGCACCACGTCGTCCCACTCGTGGACGCGGGTCCACGCCTCCGCGGGCGGCGTGCCGACGACGACCTGGTCGGCGCGCAGGCCGGCGGCGAAGGCCGCGGTGCGCAACGGGTCCCGGACCGCCGGCACGTCGTCCTCGGCGAGCAGGTGCACGGCCCGGGCGGGCAGGTCGCGCTGGCGCACCGGGCGGCGCAGCCGGTCCAGGTGGAAGGTGGCCGGCGGGCGCCGGTCGACGTGCGCGATCCCGAGCGGGACGAGCACCTCGCCCGCGTCGGGGGCCGTGGGGAGCAGTGCGAGCGCGGCGGTGCCGGTGCCCAGCGCCACCTCCCGCTCGGGTGGGTCGGCGACGGTGAAGCCGACCCGCAGGCCCGGGAGCCCGCGCCGGATCGCGGCCCGGGCGCGTGCCTCCACCCCCTCCGGTACGGCGACCACGAGCCCCTCGGCGTCCCCGAACGCCCGCTCGATCCGCTCCACGCCGGACAGCACGTCGTCGGCCAGCGGCAGCAGCCGCTCGCCCTCGGCGGTCAGGTCGACCTTGCGCGAGGAGCGGCGCAGCAGGCTGACGCCCAGGTGCCGCTCCAGGGCGGCCACCCGACGGCTCGCGACCGGCTGCGGCTGTCCGCAGCGCTCGGCGCCGCGGGTGAAGCTGCGCTCGTGGGCGACCGCGCTGAAGGTGCGCAGGGACGCCACGAGATCCATGCGGGAAACATACAGATCCGGCATGAATCGGGGTCCGGGTGTCTTGGTCCGGCCCGGCCCGGGCGGGTCATCGTCGCCCCATGACCCCTCCCTCCCGGCTCACCCGCCGCTCGGTGCTGGGCGGCGCGGCGGCGCTCACCGGCGCGACCGTCCTCGGCCGTCCCGATGCCGCGCTCGCCCAGGACGCCACCGACGCCCTGCGCGCCATCGAGGCCCGCCACGACCGGCGGGTCGGCCTCTACGCCCGCAACCTGCGCACCGGCCGGGCGCTCGCGCACCGCGCCGACGAGCGGTTCGCGCTGTGCTCGACGTTCAAGACCTTCGCCGTCGGCGCCCTGCTCGACGGCCGGCTCGTCGCCCCGGACCCGCAGGTGCTCGACCGCCGGGCGTACTACCCGCCCTCCCTGGTGCGGGGCGACCTGTGGGCGCCCGCGACCCGGCGCTGGCTGGCCGAGGGCTACGCGCCGACGTTCGCCGAGGTGTGCGAGGCGGCGATCCGCGACAGCGACAACGGCGCCGCCAACCTCGTGGTCCAGCAGCTCGGTGGCCCGGAGGTCGTGACCCGGCTGTTCCGCGACCTCGGCGACCGGACCAGCCGGCTGGACCGGTGGGAGCCGGACATGAGCGGCTACGCGCCCGGGCAGGTGCTCGACACCGCCACCCCGCGCTCGCTCGGCACCAGCTTCGCGAGCCTGCTGCTCGGACGGACCCTGGCCTGCCGTCAGCGCGAGCGGCTGCTCGGCTGGCTGCGGGAGAACCGGACCGACCCGCCGTTCCGGACGGTGCTGCCGGCGGGCTGGACGATCGCCGACAAGACCGGGTCGGGCGACTACGCCACGCGCAACGACGTGGGGATCGCGTGGTCACCGTCCGGCGTACCGCTGCTGGTGAGCTGTCTGACCCGAGCCGACGACCCCGCGGCCGAGCGGCTCGACGCCCCGGTCGCGGAGGCCTTCACGGTGGCGCTGGAGGCTCTGCGATGAGCCGCCGGATCGCGGCCCTGGAGGCGGAGCACGGGCGCCGGATCGGGCTGCACGCCCGCAACCTGCGCACCGGGCGGGAGCTGAACCATCGTCCCGACGAGCGGTTCGTGATGTGCTCGACGTTCAAGGTGCTCGCCGCGGCCGCCGTGCTCGACGGCCGGCTCGTGACCCCGGACGCCCAGGTGCTGCGGCGCCGCGCCAGCTGGCCGCCCTCGCTGGTGGCGGGCGCGGGCTACGCCGCGCGGATGCAGGAGTGGCAGGACGCGGCGTACCGACCGCTGGTCGCGGAGGTCTGCGAGGCGGCCCTGGTCGCCAGCGACAACGCGGCCGGCAACTGGCTGCTCGGCCTGGTCGGCGGGCCGGGCGCGATCATCCGGCTGGCCCGCGACCTCGGCGACCCGGTGACCGCGCTGACCCGCTGGGAGCCCGACCTCAACCAGTGGGTGCCGGGTGCCACCCGGGACACCACGACGCCGCGGGCCCAGGGCGGCAACTACGCCGCGCTGCTCCTCGGCCGCGCGCTGGCGCCCTCGGACCGCCGGCGCCTGCACGACTGGATGGCCGCCAGCACGACCGGCGCGAAGGCGCTGCGCGCGGGCCTGCTGCCGGGCTGGACGATCGTGGAGAAGACCGGCTCGGGCGACTTCGGGGCCCGCAACGACGTCGGTGTCGCCCGGACCCCGGACGGCACGCCGGTCGTGATCAGCTGCCTGACCAACGGGCTGGCGAGCACGGACCAGCCGCTCGACGCGGTGCTGGCCGACGTCGGCCGGGTCTGCGCGGAGACGCTGGGCTGACCAGGGCGGGGGGATCATGGCGCCATGAGTGAGATGTCCCCGCCCCGCCAGCTCCGCCTGATCATCGAGGCCGACGACTTCGACGAGGCGGTGACCTACTTCCGCGACGTGCTCGGCATGCCCGAGCAGGCGGCCTTCGCGACCACCGGTGAGGACCGGGTCGCGATCCTGCACGCCGGCCTCGCCACCATCGAGGTCGCCAGCCGGGCACACGCCCGCGCGATCGACGAGGTCGAGGGAGCGCCGCCCGCGACCGGGCCGAGCCTGCGCATCGCGCTGGAGGTCGACGACACCCCGGCGGCGCTGGCGGCCTCGACCGACGCCGGCCGGCCGCTGCTGGCGCCCGCCGTCGAGACGCCGTTCCGCTCGCTCAACGGCCGCGTGCAGGGCCCGGCCGGGTGGCAGGTGACCTTCTTCCAGGAGCTCGAGACGCTGGCGGAGCGCACCCGTCGGACCGGTTTCGTGACCGACGACGAGCGGCCCTAGTTCGGCGACCAGCGGGTCCGCGCGACCTCGGTCGCCGGCAGCGAGGTGATCACGTTGATCGCCCGCAGCTCCGAGCGGAGCAGGTCGGTGACGAGCACCAGCCGCTCCGCCGGGTCGGTGGCCTCCAGCAGCTGCTGGCGCTCGCCGAGGGGGAGCGGGGAGCACGCGGCCAGGGTCCAGGACAGGAACGCCGGGTCCTTCGGCAGCTCGCCCTCCAGCGGGTCGCCGGCGATCTCGCTGACCACCGCGCGGTAGGCCGCGAAGGTGCTCCGCGCACGCTCCACGAGCTCCACCGGTACGTCCACGGGTGGCTCCGGCAGCGCCTGCACCTCGCCGAGCGGGAAGGTGTCGGTGGGCCGCAACCGGTCGAGCTGGATCCGGTCGCGGCCCACGGCGACGATGTCGAAGGTGCCGTCGGCGTGCGCCTCGACCTCGGTGAGCTGCATCCGCACGCCCACCCGGAAGAGCGACTGCGCGCCGTGGTCGCCGACCTCGTAGCCCTCGCGGATCGCCACCGAGCCGAACAGCCGTTGCGCGGGGTCCTCGATGCGCAGCAGGTGGTGGACCAGGGCGCGGTAGCGGTCCTCGAAGACCCGCAACGGCAGGCTGACCCCCGGGTAGAGCACCGCGTTGAGCGGGAACATCGGGAGCTGGTCCGTCACGGGACTCAACCTAGTCCCCGGCCGGTCGCGGCCCGGCGCATCAGCGCGGCGCGCCCTCCGCGCTCGCCTTGATCCCGGCCAGCGTGGTGCGCATGCCCGTGCGCAGGGTGTCGGTGAACGCGTCCAGCCCGCCGAGGTAGCCCTCGGTCAGCTCCAGCGAGAGCGGCGAGATGCCCTCGGGCGTCGTACGGCGCTGGTGCAGGACGGTGCCGCCGTCCGCGGCCGGCTCGAGGGCGAAGGACCAGACCGCCCAGTTCTCCTCGATCCGGAAGGCCAGGTGCCGCTCGGGCTCGTGACGGACCACCTCGCCGTGGGTGATCCAGGCGAGCTCGCCGTGCACGTTGCGGTTGGTGAAGCGGGTGCCCTCGGCCGTCGTACCGGCGTCGGAGAGGCGGGTGGAGTCGACCTGCGGGCTCCACTCGGCCATCCGGGTGAGGTCGCCGACGAGTGCCCACACGGTGGCGGGGGAGGCGGCGATGGTGACGTGGTCGTGCAGGTCCATGGGGTTCCTCTCGTGAAATGCGACCGATCGGTCGTACGTTCGGCACGCTAGCAAACTTTGCGTCCGGTCGGTCGGGTATATTCGCGGCCATGACCGACGGACGACGCGAGCGCGGGGACCGGACCCGCCGGCACGCCGCGCGCACCGCCGCCGGGATGGCGACGGTCGGCGGCCTCGACGCGATCACCGTCGGGTCGCTCGCCGAGGCGACCGGTGCCAGCAAGAGCGGGCTGCTGACCGTCTTCGGCAACCGCGAGGAGATCCTGCTCGCGGCCGTCGCCGAGGCCCGCACGCTGTACGTCGAGCATGTCGTCGCCCCGGCCTGGCCGGCCACCGGGGGCGCGCCCCGGCTGCACGCCCTGCTGGCGCACTGGGTCGCCTACCTGCGCGCGGAGGTGTTCCCGGGCGGCTGCTTCGTGGCGACCACCTCGGCGGAGTACGGCCACCGCACCGGCCGGGTCGCCGACGCGGTCCGCGCGCTCAAGCGGGAGTGGCTCGACCTGCTGGAGCGCGAGCTGGCGACCGCGGGTGCCGTGGACCCGGCCGAGGCGGCCTTCCGGATCGACGCCTACCTGGTCGCCGGGAACACCCGCCGCGAGCTCTGCGGCGACGACGCCGCCCTCGACACCGCGCACCGGCTCGCCTCGGCGGTCGTCCCGGCAGGCGTCACCGGCACCGGCTGACCCGCCGCACGCCCGTAGAATCGGGGACATGTCTCTCATCCGCCGCATCGACCTGCGCGAGGCCGGTCCCGAGACCGACTACCGCGCAGCCGTGCCCCGCGCCGACTTCGACATCGAGGCGGCGGTCCCGGCGGTGCATGCGATCTGCGAGGAGGTCCGCACCCGCGGGCTGGACGCGATCGTCGAGCTCGGCGAGAAGTTCGACGGCGTGCGGGTCGAGGACGTCCGGGTCTCCCCGGCCGCGCTGCGGACCGCGCTCGACGAGCTGGACCCCGACATCCGGGCCGGCCTGGAGGAGTCCGTCCGCCGGCTGCGCGCGACCTGCGCCAACGAGCTGGAGACCGACGCCGTCACCGACCTCGGCCCCGGCGCCCGGGTCACCCACCGCAATGTGCCGGTCGGCCGGGTGGGCCTCTACGTCCCCGGGGGCCTGGCGCCGCTGGTGTCCAGCGTGCTGATGAACGTCGTGCCCGCCCAGGTCGCCGGCGTGGAGTCGATCGCCCTGGCGAGCCCGCCGCAGAAGGAGTTCGGCGGCTCCGTCCACCCCACGATCCTGGCGGCCTGCGCGCTGCTCGGCGTCGAGGAGGTCTACGCCGTCGGCGGCGCCCAGGCGATCGCGATGTTCGCCTACGGCACCGGCCCCTGCAAGCGGGTCGACCTGGTCACCGGGCCCGGCAACATCTGGGTGGTCACCGCGAAGCGGATCCTCAAGGGGCAGATCGGCATCGACTCCGAGGCCGGCCCGACCGAGATCGCGATCCTCGCCGACGACACCGGCGACGCGTCGTACGTCGCGGCGGACCTGATCAGCCAGGCCGAGCACGACCCGCTCGCCGCCTCGGTCCTGGTCACCACCTCCGAGCGGCTGGCCGCCGAGGTGGAGGGCGAGCTGGAGACCCAGGTCGCCGCGACCAAGCACAGCGAGCGGATCACCACCTCCCTCGGCGGTCAGCAGTCCGGCATCGTGCTGGTGCGCGACCTGGAGCAGGGCCTCGACGTCGTCAACGCCTATGCCGCCGAGCACCTGGAGATCCACACCGAGGACGCCTCCGCGTGGGCCGCCCGGGTGCGCAACGCCGGCGCGATCTTCGTCGGCCCGCACGCCCCGGTCAGCCTCGGTGACTACTGCGCCGGCTCCAACCACGTGCTGCCGACCGCCGGCTGCGCGTGCCACTCCTCGGGCCTGTCGGTGCGCGCGTTCACCAAGTCGGTGCACGTCGTGGACTACTCCGAGGCCGCGCTGCGCGAGGTCGCGGGCCACGTGGTGACCCTCGCCGAGGCCGAGGACCTGCCCGGCCACGGTGCCGCGGTCACCGTGCGGGTGGCTCGATGACCTGGCCGCCGCTGCGCGAGGAGCTCCAGGGGATCGAGCCGTACGGCGCACCGCAGCTGGACGTCCCCGTCCAGCTCAACGTCAACGAGAACCCCTACGGCCCGTCCGCGGCCTGCGTCGCCGACATCGCGGCCGCGGCGGGGGAGGCGGCCGCGAGCCTGAACCGCTACCCGGACCGGGAGTTCGTGGCGCTGCGCCAGGCGCTGGCGTGGTACCTCTCCCGCGACACCGAGGCCGGTGTCACGCCCGAGCAGGTGTGGGCCGCCAACGGCTCGAACGAGGTGATGCTGCAGCTGCTCCAGGCCTTCGGTGGGCCCGGGCGCACGGCGCTGAGCTTCGCGCCGACGTACTCGATGTACCCGGAGTACGCCCGCGACACCCACACCCGCTGGGTCGCCGGGCACCGCGCCGAGGACTTCTCGATCGACCTCGACGCCGCGCGCGACCTGGTCAAGACCGAGCAGCCGGGCGTGATCCTGCTGCCGAGCCCCAACAACCCGACCGGCACCGCGCTGCCGCACGACGCGATCGGCGTGCTCTGCGAGGCGGCGGGGGACGGGCTGGTCGTGGTCGACGAGGCCTACGGCGAGTTCCGCCGCGCGGGTGTGCCGAGCGCGCTGGAGCTGCTGCCGACGTACCGCAACCTGGTGGTGACGCGCACCATGAGCAAGGCGTTCGCGGGTGCCGGGCTGCGGCTGGGCTACCTCGCGGCGGCGCCGGAGATCTGCGACGCGATCCGGGTCGTCCGGCTGCCCTACCACCTCTCGGCCGTCACCCAGGCCGTCGCGCTGGCGGCGCTCAAGCACGCCCAGGAGCTGCTCGGCCGGGTCGACGACCTGCGCGCGGAGCGCGACCGGCTCGTGGACTGGCTGCGTGCCGAGGGGTACGACGTCGCCGACTCGGACGCCAATTTCGTGTTGTTCGGGCGATTCGCCGACCGGCATGCTGTCTGGCAGGGTCTCCTCGACCGGGGAGTCCTGATCCGGGAGACCGGGCCGGAGGGCTGGCTGCGGGTCTCGGTCGGCACCCCGGACGAGATGGCGGCCTTCCGGGCCGCACTGCGAGAAGTCAGCACTGAAGTGAACGGAGAGCGCGCATGAGCCGCACCGCCCGCATCGAGCGCCAGACGAGCGAGTCCAAGGTCCTCGTCGAGGTGGACATCGACGGCACCGGCCGCCACGACATCTCCACCGGCGTCGGCTTCTACGACCACATGCTCACCGCCTTCGCCCGCCACGCGCTGGTCGACCTCACGGTGCAGACCGAGGGCGACGTGCACATCGACGCCCACCACACCACCGAGGACACCGCGATCGCGCTCGGCCAGGCGCTGCGCGAGGCCCTGGGGGACAAGAAGGGCATCCGCCGCTTCGGCGACGCCACCGTCCCGCTCGACGAGGCGCTCGTGCACGCCGTCGTCGACGTCTCCGGGCGGCCCTACTGCGTGCACACCGGCGAGCCGGAGGGGCAGCAGTACGTCCAGCTCGGCGGCTCCGGGGTGTCGTACCTCGGCTCGCTGACCCAGCACGTCTTCGAGTCGATCGCCTTCCACGGGCACTTCGCGCTGCACGTACGGGTGCTCGCCGGCCGCGAGCCGCACCACATCGTGGAGACCCAGTTCAAGGCCTTCGCGCGTGCCTTCCGCGACGCCGTCGCGCTCGACCCGCGCGAGACCGGGATCCCCTCCACCAAGGGTGCTTTGTGACGGCTCCCTCCGTCGTCGTCCTCGACTACGGTTCCGGCAACCTGCGCTCCGCCGTCCGCGCGGTCGAGCGCGCCGGCGCCGACGTCACCCTCACCGGTGACCTGGACGCGGCGATGGAGGCCGACGGCCTGCTCGTGCCCGGCGTCGGCGCCTACGAGGCGTGCATGCGCGGGCTGCGCGCGATCCGGGGTGAGCGGATCATCGCCCGCCGGCTCTCGGGCGGCCGCCCGGTGCTCGGCATCTGCGTGGGCATGCAGGTCCTGTTCGCCAAGGGGATCGAGCACGGTGTCGAGACCGAGGGTTGCGACGAGTGGCCGGGTGTCGTCGAGCGGTTGCAGGCCCCGATCGTGCCGCACATGGGCTGGAACACCGTCGAGGTGCCGCCCGGGACCCGGTTGTTCGCGGGGATCGAGGACGAGCGCTTCTACTTCGTGCACTCCTACGGCGTGCGCGACTGGACCCTGGTCACCAACGACCGCACCCCGGACAGCCACCAGCCGCTGGTGACCTGGGCCGAGACGGGACGTGTCGAGGGGGCGGGCGACCGCTTCGTCGCCGCCGTGGAGAACGGACCGCTCTGCGCCACGCAGTTCCACCCGGAGAAGTCGGGGGACGCGGGCGCCCAACTGTTGAGGAACTGGGTGACATCACTGTGACTGCCTACCTGGAGCTGCTGCCCGCCGTGGACATCAAGGGCGGCCAGGCCGTCCAGCTGGTGCAGGGTGTCGACGGCTCCGAGAAGCGTTTCGGCGACCCGATCGAGGCGGCCCTGCGCTGGCAGGAGGCCGGCGCCGAGTGGCTGCACCTCGTCGACCTCGACGCCGCCTTCGGCCACGGCGAGAACCGCGCCCTCCAGGCCGAGATCGTCGGCCGGCTCGACATCCAGGTCGAGATGAGCGGCGGGATCCGCGACGACGAGTCGCTGGAGGCCGCGATGGCGACCGGCTGCCGGCGGGTGAACATCGGGACCGCGGCGCTCGAGCAGCCCGAGTGGTGCGCGAGGGCCATCGCGACGTACGGCGACCGGGTGGCGGTCGGCCTCGACGTCCGCGGCGGCACCCTGGCCGCCCGCGGCTGGACCAAGGACGGCGGCGACCTCTACGAGACGCTGGCCCGCCTCGACGCCGAGGGCTGTGCCCGCTACGTCGTCACCGACGTCAACAAGGACGGCATGCTGCAGGGCCCGAACCTCCAGCTCCTGCAGGACGTCTGTGCCGCGACCGCGCGTCCGGTCGTCGCCTCCGGCGGCGTCACCACCCTCGACGACATCCGCGCGCTGATGGACCTGGTGCCGCTGGGCGTCGAGGGCGCGATCGCCGGCACGGCGCTCTACACCGGGCAGTTCACCCTCGAGGACGCGCTCGCCCTCACCAAGGGCGGGCTCGTATGACGCTCGCCGTCCGGGTGATCCCCTGCCTGGACGTCGACGCCGGACGCGTCGTCAAGGGAGTCAACTTCCAGGACCTGCGCGACGCCGGTGACCCGGTCGAGCTCGCCAAGCTCTACGACGCCGAGGGTGCCGACGAGCTGACCTTCCTCGACATCTCCGCCTCCCACGAGGGCCGGGCCACGACGATGGACATCGTCTCCGCCACCGCCGAGCAGGTCTTCATCCCGCTCACCGTGGGCGGCGGCATCTCCTCGGTCGACGACGTCGACCGCCTGCTGCGCGCCGGCGCCGACAAGGTCGCCGTCAACACCGCCGCGATCCGCCGTCCCGACCTGGTCGCCGAGATCGCCCAGCGCTTCGGCAACCAGGTGCTGGTCCTCTCCGTCGACGCCCGCCGGGTCGGTCCCGACGGACCGGCCACCGGCTCCGGCTTCGAGGTCACCACCCACGGCGGGCGCCGGTCCGCCGGCATCGACGCCGTCGAGTGGGCCGTGCGTGCCGCCGAGCTCGGCGCGGGGGAGATCCTGCTCAACGCCATGGACGCCGACGGCACCACCGACGGCTTCGACCTGGAGCTGATCCGCGCGGTCCGCGCCGAGGTCGCCATCCCGGTCATCGCCTCGGGCGGTGCGGGCGCCGTCGAGCACTTCCCGCCCGCCGTGCAGGCCGGGGCCGACGCGGTCCTCGCCGCCACCGTCTTCCACTTCGGCACCCTGCGCATCGCCGACGTCAAGGAGTCGCTGGCCGGCGCGGGCGTGCCCGTGCGCTGACGGGGTAGGAGGCGACCATGACCTACCAGCCGTACGACCCCTCCGGCGCACCCGCGCCGGTGGAGGGGGAGGACCCGCTCGGCAGCGCCGGCCCCTGGCGGGTCGCCGTCGAGTACTCCAACAAGGGGCAGGCCAAGCCCTCGACCATCGTCCAGATCGGTCGCACCCTGCACACCGACCGCGCGACCGCGTTGCTCTCCGCGCGCCGTGCGGCCTTCGAGTACGACCCGCCCGACCCCTGGTCGCCCCAGCGCCGCGAGGTCTTCCGCGACGGGCCCGACGGGTTCCTCGTCGTCATCGAGGGCGCGACGTCGACGTTCCACATGAGCGTGCGGCTCGTCGCGCCGGTCGCGGAGAGCTGAGCGCTCCTCGCCGCATGCCGGCCGTGCTCAGCCCTCCCAGCCCGCCGGCCGGTGCACCTTCGGCAGCCTCCCCACCACCGCCCGGTACGACGCGTCGACCGCCTCGATGAGCTCGTCGTCGGGGATCGCGCCACCCAGCGCCAGGTTGTTCCAGCCGGACCGCCCGATGTACGGCATCACGCTCGCGTCGTCGGGGTAGCGGTGCAGCCACTCGTCGGCGACCTCGCGGGTGGCGCCGGCCTTGACGCCGACGTGCTCGGCGCCGAGGAAGGCGAAGATCTTGGCGCGCTCGCCCTCGCCCACCTTGACCACGGGGTGCTCGTGGTCCCACGGGTTGTCCGGCCAGGCGCCGGGCTTGGCGAGGCAGTGCTGCAGCAGGGCGTCCACGTCCACGCCGCGACGATACGCCGAGGGGTGGGCGGGGTGGCGGGCGTCGATGTCGCCGGTGCGGAATAGGCTCCCGGCGGACCGGGTTGGGCCCGAGTCGTGCAAGGTGAGAGCAGGGAAGAGCGAGTGGCAGCGTCTGGCAGCACCGGTACGACGTCCGCCGGGTTCGGCGTCCTCTGGGTCGCCATCAAGCGCGAGCCCCTGATCTTCGCCCTCTCGACGATCGGCAGCGTGCTCTTCGGCGCTCTCACCGTGGCCGACGCCTGGGTGCTGGGCTGGTCGACGGACCACGTGGTCCTGCCGGCGTTCCGCGACGGCGAGATCGGTGGCGGCCTGCTCTGGGCGGTCCTCGGGCTGTTCACGGGCGTGGCGATCCTGCGCGCGGTCGGCATCGTGGCCCGCCGCCTGGGTGCGGGCGTCATGCAGTACCGGATGCAGGCGCACAGCCGTCGCGCGGTGACCCGTCAGTACCTGCGCCTGCCGATGGAGTGGCACCAGAAGCACCCGACGGGTGAGCTGCTGTCCAACGCCAACTCCGACGTCGAGGCGGCCTGGGGCCCGATCGCGCCGCTGCCGATGGCCGTCGGCACGGTGGCGATGATGGTGATCGCGGTCGTGCAGATGCTGCTGACGGACCTGGCGCTGGCGACCGTCGGGCTGCTGGTGTTCCCCGTCGTGATCGGCACCAACGTCGTCTACCAGCGCCTCGCCCAGGGCTGGGCGACCCGGGCGCAGCAGCTGCGTGCGGAGCTCTCGGAGATCGCCCACGAGTCCTTCGACGGTGCGCTGGTCGTCAAGACCCTCGGCCGCGAGCCGGAGGAGACCGAGCGGTTCCGGGCCAAGGCGGCCGAGCTGCGCGAGGCCAACATCCGGGTCGGCCGGATCCGCGCGGCCTTCGACCCGACGCTCGCGGCGCTGCCCAACCTGGCCGTGCTGGTGGTGCTCGTCCTCGGCGTGCACCGGGTGATCTCCGGCGCGACCGTCGCCGGCGACGTGGTCACGGTGACCTACCTGCTCACCGTCGTCGCCTTCCCGATCCGCTCGATCGGCTGGCTGCTCGGCGACTTCCCGCGCAGCGTCGTCGGCTACCGCCGGGTGGCGGCGGTGCTGCGCGCCTCCGGCGCGATGGAGCACGGCGACCAGCGGCTCCCGCGGCACACCGGCGGCGCCCGGCTGGAGGTCGACGGCGCGGCTTTCGGCTACACCCCCGAGCGGCCGCTGCTGCACGGGCTCTCCTTCGACGTCGCGCCCGGCCGCACGGTCGCGCTCGTGGGCGCCACGGCCTCCGGCAAGTCCACGCTCACCACGCTGCTCGCCCGGCTCGTGGACGTCGACGCCGGGGCGATCCGGGTCGACGGCACCGACCTGCGCGCGCTCGAGCGTGGCGCGCTCGCGGAGTCGCTGGCCGTGGTGCCGCAGACGGCCTTCCTCTTCGACGACACCGTGCGCGGCAACGTGACCCTCGGCCTCGACGTGACCGACGAGGAGGTCTGGGCCGCGCTGCGGACCGCGCAGGCCGACGGCTTCGTCGCGGCCCTGCCCGACGGCCTCGACGCCCGGCTGGGGGAGCGTGGCACGACGCTGTCCGGCGGGCAGCGGCAGCGGCTGGCCCTCGCCCGCGCGCTGGTACGACGCCCGCGGCTCCTCGTCCTCGACGACGCCACCTCCGCGGTGGACCCCGAGGTCGAGGCCCGCATCCTCGGCGCGCTGGGCGGTGCCGAGACCACGCTGGTCGTGGTGGCCTACCGCAAGGCCACCATCGGCCTGGCCGACGAGGTCCTCTTCCTCGTCGACGGTGCGATCGCCGACCGCGGCCCGCACGCCGACCTGGTGGCGCGCAACGCCGACTACGCCCGGCTGGTCAACGCCTACGAGACCGACGAGGTGCCCGCATGAGCACCGCACTGAGCACCGGCGAGGACATCGGCGCCTGGGAGACCATCCGCCGCGGCGTGCGCCACTCGCCCGAGCTGGTCGAGGGGATCGGCTGGACGCTGGTGCTGGCCGTGCTCGCCTCGGTCGGCCAGGTCGTCGTGCCGATCGCGGTGCAGCAGACCGTCGACAAGGGGCTGCACGGCCCGGACGGGCCCGACCCGGCGTACACGACCTGGCTGGCGCTCGCCGCGGGCCTGGCCATCGTGGTGACCAGCTGGGCGTCGTACGCGATGACGGCCCGGCTGTTCTCCACCGCCGAGCGCGGCCTGGCGACCCTGCGGGTCAAGGCCTTCCGCCACGTCCACGACCTGCCGCTGCTCACCCAGAACACCGAGCGCCGCGGCGCGCTCGTCTCCCGGGTCACCAGCGACGTCGACCAGGTCAGCCAGTTCCTGGTCTTCGGCGGCCTGCTGTTCGTCGTCAGCATCGGCCAGATGCTCGTCGCCACCGTGGTGATGGTCTTCTACAGCTGGCAGCTCGCGATCGTGGTGTGGGTCTGCTTCGCGCCGCTCTTCCTCAGCCTGCGCTACTTCCAGCGCAAGCTCGCCGCGGCCTACGGCGTCGTACGACGCCAGGTCGGCGTGCTGCTCTCCGCCGTCTCCGAGCCGGTGGTGGGCGCCGCGGTGGTCAAGTCGTACGCCGTCGAGGCCCGCACCCAGGAGCGGATCGACACCGCGATCGACACCCACAAGGCCGCCAGCACCCGCGCCCAGGGGTTCACGGCGTTCTCGTTCAGCCTCGGCGGGATCTCCGCGGGCTTCGCCAACGCCGGTGTCCTGGTCGTCGGGATCTGGCTGGGCCAGGGCTTCGCGTGGGGAGAGGGGATCACGGCCGGCGAGGTGCTCGCCTTCGCCTTCTTGGTGACGCTGTTCGTGGGCCCGGTGCAGATGGGCACGCAGATCCTCACCGACGCGCAGAACGCCATCGCCGGCTGGCGCCGGGTGATCGGCATCCTCGACACCCCGGCCGACCTGGTCGACCCCGGCCCGGACGGCCAGAGCCTGCCCCGGGGTGCGATCGACGTCCGCTTCGACGGGGTCGGCTTCGCCTACCCCGGCGGCAGCGAGGTGCTCTCGGACATCGACCTGGTCATCCCGGCCGGCCAGCGGGTCGCCGTGGTGGGGGAGACCGGCTCCGGCAAGTCGACCATCGCCAAGCTGCTCACCCGGCTGATGGACCCCGGTCGCGGCCGGGTCCTGCTCGACGGGGTCGACCTGCGCGAGATCAGCGAGACCGCGTTGCGCAGCAGCGTGGTGCTGGTGCCCCAGGAGGGCTTCCTCTTCGACGACACCCTCGCCGCCAACGCGCGCTACGGCCGGCTGGGCGCGACGAGCGCGGAGATCGAGCAGGCGGCCGACGCGATCGGCCTCGGCGACTGGCTGGCGGGGCTGCCCGACGGTGTCGAGACCCGGGTCGGCCAGCGCGGGGAGTCGCTGTCGGCGGGGGAGCGCCAGCTCGTCGCGCTGCTGCGCGCCCAGCTCGCCGACCCCGACCTGCTGGTGCTCGACGAGGCCACGAGTGCCGTCGACCCGGCGCTGGAGACCCGGATCGCCCGGGCCCTGGAGCGGCTGATGACCGGCCGCACCTCGGTCACCATCGCCCACCGCCTCTCCACGGCCGAGGCGGCCGACGTCGTCGTGGTCGTCGACCGCGGCCGGATCGTCCAGCACGGCCCGCACGCGGAGCTGGTCGCCCAGGAGGGCACGGCCTACGCCCGCCTGCACGCCTCGTGGGTGGCCCAGCGGGGCGCCGGGAGCGGCGCGCGATAATGGCCCGCGTGAGCTCCCTGGACCCGACCATCGCCGACCGGCTCAAGCGCACCGCCGACGGGCTGCTGCCCGCGGTCGTCCAGCAGCACGACACCGGCGAGGTGCTGATGCTCGCGTGGATGGACGACGAGGCGCTGCACCGCACGCTGACGACCGGCCGGGCGACGTACTGGAGCCGCTCGCGGGGTGAGTACTGGGTCAAGGGTGAGACCTCCGGCAACCCCCAGCACGTGCACGAGGTCCGTCTCGACTGCGACGGCGACACCCTGCTGGTCAAGGTCGACCAGGTCGGCGTCGCCTGCCACACCGGTGCGCGCACCTGCTTCGACGAGGGGCTGCTCGGTGAGTGAGCCGGGCCGGCGCACCTTCGGCCCGACCGTGCTGCTCGGGCTGGCCGGCAGCGGCTTCGCCGCGGTGGCCGGGCACAAGCAGATGCTCACCGTCCCGGAGTCCACGCTGACCGCCGCCGGCGGGCTGGCGCGCACGGTCGAGGACCGCTCGGTGCAGTTCCCCCTCGCCGGCGCCCTGGCGCTGGTCGCCCTCGCGGCGTGGGGCGTGCTGCTGGTGACGCGCGGCGTCGTACGACGGGTGGTGGCCGGGCTCGCGCTGCTGGCCGCCGCCGGGATCGGCGTCGTGGTGGTCGTCGGCGGCTTCGTCCAGGACGACCAGGCCTCCAGCGACCTCGCGGTGCGCCTGGGCCTCAACGGCGCCGCGATCGACACCGAGCGGACGCCGTGGCTGTGGATCTCGCTGGCGAGCGCGCTGGTCGCGCTCGTCGCCGCCGCGGTCGCGGTCCGGATGGTCCCGGCGTGGCCCGAGATGGGCACCCGGTACGACGCCCCGACGGGCGCCGGTGGTGCCCCCGAGAGCCCCGGCGCGGACCCCGCCGACCGCAGCAACCTGGACCTGTGGAAGTCACTGGACGAGGGCAGCGACCCGACGCAGGAGTGACCCCCTAGAATCGTCCCGACCGACCCGCTTGAACGAGGAGTTCCCACTCATGGCCGACAGTCACGGCAACACCCCCGCCGCCTGGACCGCAGTCCTGGTCTCGCTGGTCGGCTTCGTGATCGGCGCCATCGGCACCTCGCTCTCGCCCATCAACTGGCCGCTGTTCTGGATCGGCGCGGTCATCGCCGTCGCGGCCGGCCCGCTCTTCCTCGTCCTCGCCAAGATGGGTCTGCACGAGTCCGGTCACTGATGAGCCTCGCGGCACCACCCGCACCCGCCGACGGGCAGACCCGCCGGCGCCGGATGGTGCCGCCGCTGGCCGTCGCCGGGGGACTGGCCGCCGCCACCCTCGCGCTGCACCTGCGTGACCCGCACGCCCAGGGCAGCTGGGGCATCTGCCCCACCGCCGCCCTCGGCTTCGCCTGCCCCGGCTGCGGCGGCCTGCGCGCGGTCAACGACCTGTCGAACGGCGACCTGGGCGCCGCCGCGTCGAGCAACCTGCTCTTCGTGCTCGGCCTGCCCTTCATCGCCTATGCGTTCCTCCGGTGGGCCCACGGCCGGTGGACCGGGGTGCCGTGGAGCCCCTCGGACCGCACGGTCAACACCGCCGGCATCGTGCTCGGCGTCGCGATGCTGGTCTTCGCCGTGCTGCGCAACCTGCCGGCCGGCTCCTGGCTCGCGCCCTGAGCCACTGCGAACGCTCCCGAACGCAACGACGCCCCGGACCCTGCGGTCCGGGGCGTCGCGGTGTCGGGTCCTACTGGCCGTAGGGGTTCTGCGGGTAGCCCGGGTTCTGGCCGTAGCCACCCTGGCCGCCGCCGACGCGGTCGTACTTCGCACCCTCGGGCTTGGAGGGCAGGCACATCAGCACGATCTGGATGATGCCGCCACAGCCGGGGATGAAGCCCAGCAGGTACATCCAGCCGCTGAAGCCACCGTCGTGGAGCCGGCGCACGCCGACCGCGATGCTCGGCACGATGCCGGCGAGCGCGACCACGAGCAGCAGCAGGCCGAAGATGAGGACCACGGCGGTCGACTCGGCGGCCGCGCCGATGGCGAGCGGGATGTAGAACAGCATCACCAGCACGCCGTAGCCCAGCGCGAACCACCAGTACTCGCTGCGGCTGGCGCGGCCGTCGAAGCGCGCGTACTTCGCGAACGCCCGCTTGATGGCCGGGATGAAGCCGATGCCGTAGTAGGGCAGGTCGAGGGTCCCGGGGTCACCCGCGGCGGCGGGCGCGCCGGGGCCCTGGCCGTAAGGGTTCTGGCCGTAGGGGTCCTGGCCGTAGGGGTTCTGACCGTAAGGGGGCTGGCCGGGCGGGGGCGGCGGAGTTCCGTAGCTCACGTCGATCCTTCTCGTCGGGCCCGGTCAGGAATCCGGGCGGTCCGCAGGAGCCTAACCGTGCGCGCACTCCTCAAACCACCGTCGCCGCCGTCCACCGGACCGGCCACCCTGCGAGGCGTTCCCTGCTGCGTGGAACACTGACGGCGATGGGAACTGTGCTGGACGAGATCGTCGCCGGTGTTCGAGAGGACCTCGACCTCCGGCGCTCGCGCGTGCCCGAGGCCGAGCTGCGGGCGGCCCTGGCCGACGCGCCGGCGCCGCGGGACCCGATGCCGCACTTGCGCGGTGCGGGCTCGAGCGTGATCGCGGAGGTGAAGCGGAAGAGCCCGAGCAAGGGTGCGCTGGCCGACATCGCCGATCCCGCCGCCCTCGCGCAGGCCTACGCCGACGGCGGAGCCGCCGCGATCAGCGTGCTGACCGAGCAACGGCGCTTCGGCGGCAGCCTGGACGACCTGCGCGCGGTCCGGGCGGCGGTCGACGTACCGGTGCTGCGCAAGGACTTCATCGTCACCGAGTACCAGCTGCTGGAGGCCCGCGCGGCCGGCGCCGACCTGGCGCTGCTCATCGTGGCCTCGCTGCCCGGCGACCTGCTCGACCGGCTGCACGACACCGCCCGGGAGCTGGGCCTGACCGTCCTGGTCGAGGTGCACGACGAGGCCGAGACCGAGCGCGCGGTCGGCCTGGGCGCGGAGCTGATCGGTGTCAACGCCCGCAACCTCAAGACGCTCGCGGTCGACGCGGCCACCTTCGGCCGGCTCGCACCGCTCATCCCCGACGACCGGGTCAAGGTCGCCGAGTCCGGGATCTCCGGGCCCGAGGACGTGCGGCGCTTCGTCGGCGAGGGCGCCCGTGCGGTGCTCGTCGGCGAGGCGCTGGTGAAGGACGGCGCGCCCAGCGAGGCGGTCGCCGCGATGACAGGGATCGAACGATGACGTACGACGCCGACGCGCTCGGCTGGTTCGGGGGCACCGGTGCCTTCGGCGGCCGGTTCATGCCCGAGGCCCTGATGGCCGCCCTCGACGAGCTCGACGTCGCCTGGCAGGCGGCCATGGCCGACGCGGCCTTCGTCGCCGAGCTCGAGTCGCTGCTGCGCGACTACGCCGGCGTCCCGAGCCTGCTCTACGACGCCACCCGGCTCTCCGAGCACGCCGGCGCGCGGATCCTGCTCAAGCGCGAGGACCTCAACCACACCGGCGCGCACAAGATCCGCAACGTGCTCGGCCAGGCCCTGCTGACCAAGCGGATGGGCAAGACCCGGGTGATCGCGGAGACCGGCGCGGGCCAGCACGGCGTGGCGAGCGCGACCGCGGCGGCCTACCTCGGCCTCGACTGCACCGTCTACATGGGCGAGGTCGACACCGAGCGCCAGGCGCTCAACGTGGCCCGCATGCAGCTGCTCGGTGCCGAGGTGATCCCGGTCAAGAGCGGCTCGCGCACGCTCAAGGACGCGATCAACGAGGCGCTGCGCGACTGGGTCGCCAGCGTCGACCACACGGCCTACCTGTTCGGCACGGCCGCCGGCCCGCACCCGTTCCCGAGCCTGGTGCTCAGCTTCGTGCGCGGCATCGGCGACGAGGCCCGCCAGCAGTGCCTGGACCAGTACGGCGCCCTGCCGGACGCGGTCGCGGCCTGTGTCGGCGGTGGCTCCAACGCGATCGGCCTCTTCGCCGGCTTCGTGGACGACCCCGAGGTCGCCATCTACGGCTTCGAGGCGGGGGGCGACGGCGTCGACACCGGCCGCCACGCCGCGACCATCTTCGCCGGCTCCATCGGCGTGCTGCACGGGGCACGCACCTTCGTGCTGCAGGACGAGGACGGCCAGACGGTGGAGTCGCACTCCATCTCCGCCGGCCTGGACTACCCGGGCGTCGGGCCGCAGCACGCCGCGCTCTCGGCGGGCGGCCGGGCGACGTACCTGCCGGTGACCGACTCCGAGGCCATGGACGCGATGGCGCTGCTGGCCCGCACCGAGGGCATCATCCCGGCGATCGAGAGCGCGCACGCCGTCGCGGGCGCGCTGCGGGTCGCCGAGGAGCGCCCGGGCCAGACGATCCTCGTCAACCTGTCCGGCCGTGGCGACAAGGACATGGGCACCGCGCTGGAGTGGTTCGGCCTCGGCACCGCGGGGGAGAAGCAGTGACCAGCAGCAGCGTCGCCTACGACAAGGCCCGTGCCGAGGGGCGGGCGGCCCTGGTCGGCTACCTGCCGGCCGGCTTCCCCGACGTCGCGGGGAGCATCGAGGCGCTGAAGGTGATGGTCGACGCGGGCTGCGACGTCATCGAGCTCGGCCTGCCCTACAGCGACCCGGTCATGGACGGCCCGATCATCCAGGCCGCCGCCCAGCAGGCGCTGGAGGCCGGGGTCCGCACCGGCGACGTGCTCCGCGTCGTCGAGGCGGTCGCCGCGACCGGCGTCCCGGTGCTGGTGATGACCTACTGGAACCCGATCGAGCGCTACGGCGTGGAGCGGTTCGCCCAGGACCTGGCGAACGCCGGCGGGGCCGGCCTGATCACCCCCGACCTGACGCCCGACTTCGCCCCCGAGTGGATCGGGTCCGCCGACCGGCTGGGCCTCGACAAGGTCTTCCTCGTCGCGCCGTCCTCCACCGACGAGCGGATCGCGATGACCACCGCGGCCAGCCGCGGCTTCATCTACGCCACCGGCATCATGGGCGTGACCGGCACCCGCCAGGCGACCGCGGCCGGGGTGGCTCCGCTGATCGCGCGCACCAAGGCGACCACGGACCTGCCGGTCGGCGTGGGTGTCGGAGTGAACACCGGCGCCCAGGCGGCCGACCTGGCGGCGTACGCCGACGGGGTGATCGTGGGCTCGGCCTTCGTCCGCTCCCTGCAGGAGCACGCCGGTGACCGTGCCGCGGGACTGGCCGCGGTGCGGGCGCTCGCCGAGGACCTGGCCGCCGGTGTCGCGGGAGGCGTGCGTGCGTGACCGGCTGAGGGCGACGCTCGCACTGGTCGTCGTCGGGCTGCTCGCCGCGGCCTGCAGCACCGGTGGCGGTGACAAGGGGTTCACCGGCACCCGCCTGGAGACGCCGTACCAGGCGGCGGACATCGCGCTGACCGACACCTCGGGCCTGCCGTTCTCGCTGGTCGAGGACACCGACAAGCCGCTGACGCTGGTGTTCTTCGGCTACACGCACTGCCCGGACTTCTGCCCGCTGGTGCTCAACAACATCGCGGCCGGCATCAACATGCTCGACGACGACGAGAGCGCCAAGGTCGACGTGGTGCTGGTGACCACCGACCCGACCCGCGACGACGAGAAGGCCATGCGGGCCTACCTCGACGGCTACAACAAGTCCTTCATCGGGCTGACCGGCGACCTCGACACCGTGATCGAGGTCGGCGAGCCGCTCCACGTCTACGTCAACGACGGCAAGAAGCTGCCGTCCGGGGGCTACGACCTGGGCGGGCACTCGACGTTCACGCTCGGCCTCGACGACTCCGCCGAGGCCGTGGCGCTGTGGAACCAGGAGACCTCGGCCAAGGAATTCGCGGCCGACATCCGCACCCTGCTCACCGACGACTGACCGAGACCGAGGACCTGCCGTGCTCACCCAGCTCATCACCGCCACCATCCCGAGCCCGGCCAACGGCGTGTGGCACATCGGTGCCTTCCCGCTGCGCGGCTACGCCCTGTGCATCATCCTCGGCATCGTCGTGGCGATCTGGATCGGCGAGCGGCGCTGGCAGGCCCGCGGCGGCACTCTCGGCGAGGTCCAGGACGTCGCGCTGTGGGCCGTCCCGTTCGGACTGGTCGGCGCCCGGCTCTACCACGTCGCGACCGACTGGAAGAAGTACTTCGGCGCCGGCGGGGAGCCGATCGAGGCGCTCTACGTCTGGCACGGCGGCCTCGGCATCTGGGGCGGAGTCGCCCTCGGTGCGCTCGGTGCCTGGATCGGCGCCCGCCGCAAGGGGATCAGGCTGCTGCCGCTGCTCGACGCGCTCGCCCCCGGGGTGCTGGTCGCGCAGGCGATCGGGCGCTGGGGCAACTGGTTCAACCAGGAGCTCTACGGCCGGCCGACCGACCTGCCGTGGGGCCTGGAGATCGACAAGGACCACTACAGCAGCGCCTACCTCGCCAGCAAGGACTACGCCGACGCCCTCGCGGCCAACGGCGGCGTCGCGCCGGCCATGGAGACCTTCCACCCGACGTTCCTCTACGAGTGCCTGTGGAACCTCGCCGCCTTCGCGCTGATCATCTGGCTGGAGCGGCGCTTCCGCCTGGGCTACGGCCGGGTGATGGCCGTCTACGTGATGGCCTACACCGTAGGCCGGGGCTGGATCGAGTACATCCGGATCGACGACGTCCAGCTCAACGACGTCCTGGGGCTGCGCTTCAACGTGTGGACCTCGATCGTGCTCTTCGTCGCCGCGGCGGCGTTCTTCGTCTGGTCGCTGAGGAACCGGCCGGGCCGCGAGGAGAGCGTGTACGTCGACGGGCGGACGCCCGCTGCGGACGAGACCCCGGCGCAGGACGCCTCCGCGGAGCCCGCTCCGGAGACCGCGGAGAGCCCCGCGGAGACGTCGCAGGACGCGTCGGAGGACGGCTCGTCCAGCATCTGAACTGAATTATCCAACTAAATACAGCCGAACCACTAGACTTAAAGTCTTCACTGGTTCGGCCATCGGGGGTCGCGAGCGGGTAGGGGTGCCCCCGTCATGTCGCGTGCTGCTGTCTCCACGCCTGCGCCGTCCTCGGACGACGACTGGGCCGACGACGACCTCCCGCGCTCGCTCGCCGTGCGCTACTCCCTGCAGGACCGGGTGTTCCTGCACGTCGTCCGGGTGCTGGCCTTCACCGTGCTGGCGATCACCTCGGGCATCGGCATCTTCCTGGGCGCGCAGTCGGTGCCGACGCTGCGGCACTACGGGCTCTCCTTCTTCACCGAGTACCGCTGGCTGCCCAGCCAGGACATCGTCGGCATCGCAGCCGTCGTGCTGGGGACCCTGCAGGTCGCGGTCATCGCGCTGCTGCTGGCCTTCCCGCTGTCCCTGCTGACCGCACTGTTCATCACCGACTGGGCGCCGGCCTGGGCCCGGCCGCTGCTGGTGCGGATGGTCGACCTGATGGCAGCCGTGCCCGGCATCGTGTTCGGCCTGTGGGTGCTGATCGTCATCCAGCCGCACGCCACCGAGGTGACCCACTGGATCAGCAAGTACTTCGGCTGGATCCCGTTCTTCCACGTGCGCACCGACGTGGACTACCCGATCTGGACCCAGGCGCCGGGCTACCCGTCGTACGCCGGCTCGGCCGCGATCGCCGCGCTCGCGGTGGCGATGATGATCTTCCCGATGGCGACCTCGGTGATGCGCGAGGTCTTCGCCGAGGCGCCGGCGGGGGAGAAGGAGGCCGCCCTGGCACTGGGCGCCACCCGCTGGTCGATGGTGCGCACGGTGGTGCTGCCCTTCGGCCGCGGCGGCATCATCGGCGGCACGATGCTGGCCCTGGGCCGCGCGCTCGGCGAGACCATCTCGGTGGTGATGGTGATCTCGCAGGCCTTCGAGATCAAGCCGTACGTGCTGGAGTCGGGCACCGCGACCATCTCCGCGCTGATCGCCTCCGGCTTCAAGGAGGCCTCGCCGGCGCAGCTCTCCGCGCTGCTCACCGCCGGCTTCCTGCTCTTCGTGATGACGCTCGTCGTCAACAGCCTGGCCGCCGTGGTCGTGGCCCGCTCGCGCGGCGGCGGGGTGACCGAGCTGTGAGCACCGTGACCGCACCGCCGCGCCACCTGGCCGAGCCCGACCCGGCCGAGCCGATCGCGCCGCCGGTGGAGACCCTGCGCCAGGCCGGCCACCGGACCCGCGAGGACGTGCTCTCCCTGCTCGGCGCGGTCGTCGGGTCCGTGGCCACGACCTGGCTGCTCTACACCCGGATCCTGCCGTTCTCGGGTGCCGTCGGCTTCACCGTGTGCTGGTACGCCGTCTTCGTCGCCTTCTACGCCGCCCTCACCGCGCTCACCCAGCCGCGGCGGATCGTCGTCGACCGGGTGGTCACCGCCGTCGTGATGGCCGCGCCGGCGCTGATCGGCCTGGCCCTGCTGAGCACCGTGGTCAGCACCGTGTGGAAGGGCCTGCCGGCGCTGACCCACCTGAACTTCTTCACCGACGACATGGCTGGCGTGCGCGCCGAAGACCCGTTCTCGATGGGCGGCATCGCGCACGCGATCCTCGGCACCGTCATCGAGGTCTGCATCGCGGTGGCGATCGCGATGCCGCTCGGCCTGGCGACCGCGGTCTACATCTCCGAGGTCGGCGGCAGGGGCGCGGTGCTGGTGCGCACGGTCGTCGAGGCGATGACCGCGCTGCCCTCGATCGTGGCGGGGCTCTTCATCTACTCGATCTGGATCGTCAACCTCGGCATGGAGACCAGCGGCCTGGCTGCCTCCCTGGCCCTCGCGGTGATGGCGCTGCCGATCATGGCCCGCGCGAGCGAGGTCGTGCTCCGGGTGGTGCCGAACGGGCTCCGCGAGGCGTCGTACGCGCTCGGGGCCGGGCGCTGGCAGACGGTCTGGAAGGTCGTCCTGCCGACCGCCCGCCCCGGCCTCGCCACCGCGCTGATCCTCGGCGTGGCCCGGGCGGTGGGCGAGACCTCGCCGCTGCTGCTGACGTCGGGCGCCTCCACCTTCTTCAACGCCGACCCCCTGCACGACCCGATGAACTCGCTGCCGCTGTTCGTCTACTCCGCCGTCACCACGGGCAGCCCGCAGATGGAGCAGCGGGCCTACGCCGGCGCCGCGGTCCTGCTCGTGGTCGTGCTCTCGCTGTTCCTGCTCGCCCGGGTGGCGGCCAGGGGAAGGAAGAACCGATGACCCCGCTGCTGCGCCGAGGCGTCCGCGCCGTCGCGCTCACCCTCGCCGGCTACCTCGCCGTCGCCGCCGGTCCCGGGGCCGCGGTGGCGGCCGCGCCGACGTACGAGCTGATCAAGGGCTCCGGCTCCTCCTGGGCCGGCAACGCCGTCGCCGAGTGGGTGGCCGAGGTCGACGCGAAGGACATCAAGGTCGTCTACACCGCCAACGGTGCGGCCCAGGGGCGCAAGGACTACGCCAACAGGTCCAGCGACTTCGGGGTGACCGACTCGCCCTACCGCGGCAAGGACCCGTCGACCGGCGCGGTCGACTCCTCGTTGGGCCGCTCCTTCGCCTACCTGCCGATCGTCGCGGGCGGCACGGCCTTCCCCTACAACGTCACCGTCGGCGGCAAGCGGGTCAAGAACATCCGGCTGTCGGGGGAGACCCTGGCGAAGATCTTCACCAACAAGATCACCAACTGGAACGACGCCGCGATCACCAAGGACAACAACGGCCGCGCGCTGCCGTCGATCCCGATCATCCCGGTGGTGCGGGCCGACGGCGCCGGTGTCACCAACCAGTTCACGACCTGGATGGTCAGCCAGTACCCCGGCCTGTGGCAGGACTGCAACGGCGGCCGGCTGGCCGCGACCGACTACTTCCCGCTCAACTGCGGGGACGCCCGGGGCCAGCAGCGCGCCCAGACCGGCTCCGACGGCGTGATGAACTTCCTTAAGTCCAAGGGCTCGGTCGGCGCCATCGCGATGGAGGAGTACTCCTACCCGCTCGCTGCCGGCTACCCGGTCGCCAAGCTGCTCAACAAGGCGGGCTACTTCACCCTGCCGACGCAGTACAACGTCGCGGTCGCGCTCACCCGGGCGCAGATCAACAACGACCCGAAGGACCCGAACTACCTGACCCAGAAGCTGGACCAGGTCTACGTCAACCCGGACAAGCGGACCTACCCGCTCTCGTCGTACGTCTACGCGATCATCCCGACCGCCGCGAACGACTCGAAGATGACCACACCCAAGCGGCAGGCGCTGACCGACTTCCTCCAGCACTCGGTGTGCGTGGGCCAGTCGGCGATCGGCCCGATCGGCTACTCGCCGCTGCCGGTCAACCTGGTCCAGGCCAGCCTCACCCAGGTCAACAAGCTCAAGCTGGCCGACCCGAAGGTCGTCTTCGACGCCTCGATCATCAAGAACGTCAAGAACTGCCACAACCCGACCTTCGTGCCCGGCAAGCCGTCGGAGAACTACCTCGCGAAGATCGCGCCCTTCCCGGCCGAGTGCGACCGTCCCGGCCAGGGGCCGTGCGGCGACGACGTCGGCACGTTCAACGACAACCCGGGTGGCACCGGCACCAAGACCCCGGGCGGGGGCGCCAGCGCGGGCGCCGGGACCGGCCCGGGAGCCGGGACCGGCGGTGCCGGGGTGCCGACCGTCGACACCGACGGCGACGGAGTGCCGGACGCGCCCGCCGCCGCGGGAGGTGTCCCCGTGGCCGGTGCCGACGGCTCCACCACCGGTACGACGAGCGACGACATCTCCGTCGTGGCGACCACCCTCGACCCCGACGCCCGCTCCGGCCCGCCGAAGATCCTGGGCGCGCTGGTGCTCGGGCTCTTCCTCGGCGTGCTCGTCGTTCCGCCGGTCGTGGGCCAGCTCGCCGGCACCCGCAGGCGGTCGCGATGAGCGCCGCGCGCCGTCGCGCCGAGCGGGCGTTCTTCGTCCTCGCCCTGCTGCTGGGGACCCTGGCCGTGGTGGCGCCCTCGGGCACCGCGCCGGCGGTCGCGGCCGGTGGTCTGACGAGGTCGGTCACCGCGCAGCGGACCTTCATCGGCGCCGACGGCAAGGAGACCGTGGCCAGCACCCAGAAGATCACCCTGCGCGTCGCCCAGGCCGACAACCTGCGCGGGCGCCAGGAGATCAAGGTCAGCTGGGAGGGCGCGACCCCGACCGGGGCGGTGGTGGCGGACCCGAACTCCTCCGAGGGCCGCAACCAGGAGTACCCCTTCGTCCTGCTGCAGTGCCGCGGCGTGGACGCCGACAAGGTCCCCGCCGGACAAGCCCGGCTCACCCCGGAGACCTGCTGGACGCAGACCTCGCCCGAGCGCTACCTCGCCGCCGCCTCGACCACGCCGGCCTGGCGCTTCGACGCCCACGCCACCGCGAAGGACCGTGCCCCGGTCGTCGGCGAGCCCGCCGACCTGCCGGAGGCGTGCGCCAAGCTGGCCCCGCCCACGACCGCACGCTGGGTGCCCTTCAAGGCCATCAGCGGCAAGACCTACTACGGCGGCCCCGACCCGGAGACCGGCTGCACGCCCGCGGCGCCCGAGACGGACTCCGCCGAGCGTGGCGGCGTGCCGAGCAACACGACCTACGGCATCACCGGCAAGGACGGCAAGGGCAGCGCGGACTTCGCGGTGTGGACCCGTGCGGAGAACGGCTCGCTGGGCTGCTCGGCGAAGGTCCGCTGCGCCCTCGTCGCCGTCCCCGTCGTCGGCCTCAGCTGCGACGCCTTCGGCTTCGAGCTGCCGGCCGGCCAGCCGCAGACCAACAAGGCCGGCGTGCCGCTGACCGAGGCCCAGAAGACGAGCGCGGACGCCACCTGCCGTCGTACCGGCAGCTACGAGCCGGGGGAGCCGGCCACCACCCGCAGCTCCGACCAGGCTGTGCGCGGCAACCTGTGGTGGAGCGCGTCCAACTGGCGCAACCGGATCACGGTGCCGCTGACCTTCGCACCGACGGCCGAGGTCTGCGGCGCGGAGACGGAGGAGAAGCCGCTGGAGCTGATGGGCTCGGTGGTGCTCAACGAGCTCACCGCGTCGTGGCGCCCGAAGTTCTGCACCACCGACACGCTGTTCGCCTTCACCCACGTCCAGCAGGCCGAGTCCCTGGCCCGCGGTCTGCTCGAGCGCGGGGAGATCACCGGCGCGTTCAGCTCCGCGCCCCAGCCGGGTGGCTTCGAGCGCCCGGTCGTGCAGGCACCCGTGGCCCTCGGCGGCTTCGCGATCGCCTTCGCCATCGACGACGCCGACCATCGCCGGCGCGAGAACCTTCGGCTCAACGCCCGCCTGGTCGCCAAGCTGCTCAGCGCGTCGTACCCGGCGACGTCCTTCGTCCGCAGCGGGCACGCCGGGCTCGGGGAGAACCCCTACAACCTCACCGTCGACCCGGAGTTCAAGGCCCTCAACCCGGGCATCGCGGAGAGCACGACGCTGGAGTCCGCCGCGGCGCTGCAGGTGTTCTCCTCCAACTCCGACCTGGTCTGGGCGCTCTCGCAGTGGATCGACGCGGACCCGGAGGCGCGAGCCTGGCTCGACGGCAAGCCCGACCCCTGGGGGATGAAGGTCAACACCGCCTACCGCGGGCTGGACCTGCCGGTCGAGAGCTGGCCGCTGCTCGACGAGTTCCTCGCCCCGCAGTGGTACATCGACCAGAACCGCTGCTACCAAAACAGCCCCACGCCGTACCTGCAGCTGGTGGCGAACCCGCTCTCCGGCCTCGGCCCGGTCAGCCTGAACATGCAGTTCGCGAGCTCCGCCGTCGCCACCGTGTGCCGCTACGACGGCAACGACGCCACCACGCTGCCGCTGCGCACCGAGGGGCGCCAGGCCGTCGGCCACCGCTTCGTGCTCGGCCTGGTCTCGCTGTCGGCCGCCCGGCGCTACAACCTGCGCACGGCCGACCTGCAGACCGCCACGACCGTGAAGCCGGCGGCGACCTTCGGTGACGCGAGCGGGCGCACCTTCGTCGCAGGCGACAGCACCGGGCTCGCCGCCGCGGCCCCGCTGCTGGAGCCGGACGTCGAGGACGGCACCTGGGCCCTGGACTACGCGGCGCTGTCGACGCCCGCGGGCAGCAAGGCCTACCCGGGCGCGCTGCCGGTCTCCGCGGTCTTCCCGACCAGTGCGCTCGACACGGCGACGGCGACGAAGCTGGCCCGCTTCCTGTGCTACGCGGGTGGTCCCGGGCAGCGACCGGGCCAGGCCAACGGGGAGCTGCCGGCCGGCTACCTGCCGATCACCACCGAGAACGGCTTCGCCGCCGAGGAGACCTACCTCGCCAGCGCGGTGGTCGCGGTGCGCACCCAGAAGGGCGTGGTCCCGGCGGTCGACGCCGACCCGAAGACGGCCACCACGCTCGCCAAGGCCTGCGACTTCTCGAAGGCGGCGCCCCCGGTGAAGACGCCGCCGAAGAACACCGGCCAGGCCGCGCCGGGCGCGGGCGAGGTGCCGGCGGCACCGGCGGCCGTCGTACCGGCGGCGCAGGAGGGACCGGCCGCTGCGGTCCCGGCGGCACCGGTTACCGAGGCCGAGCTCGCGCTGACGGCGGGGGAGCGCTCCTCGCTGGGCCGGGTCGGGTTGCCCACGCTGCTGCTCATGGCGGCGGCGTGCGCCCTGGTCGGCGCCGTGCTGCGCTGGATGGAGCTGCTCCAGGCCGGCCTCGCCGCCGCCTGGGCGCGCCGGCCGCGGAGGTCGCGATGACCCTCGCCCCGACCGGGCCCGCCCGGACCGAGGTCCACCACGGTGAGATCGACGCCTCGCCCCCGCCCGGCCACGAGGACCGCCAGGTCCGGGTCGTCGGCGGCCGCGCGCTGCTCGGCGTCTCGTTGCTGCTGGGCTGGGTCCTGCTGTACCTGCTGGTTCTGAGCGACTTCGAGCAGAACCACGCACAGAACGTGCTGTACGGCGAGCTACGCACCCAGCTCGCCGAAGGCACGGCACCGACGGGCGCGCCGGTGGATCCCGGCGCGCCCGTCGCGCTGCTCTCCATCCCCTCGCTGGACGTCGACGACCTGGTCGTCGTCGAGGGGACCCGCTCCCGCCAGCTCCAGGACGGGCCCGGCCACCGGCCGGGCACGGTGCTGCCGGGGCAGCAGGGTGTCAGCGTCGTCGCCGGCCGCTCGGTGTCCTACGGCCGGCCGTTCGCGCGGCTGCCCGAGGCCGAGCGCGGTGCCCGGGTCGTGGTGACCACGGCGCAGGGGGAGTTCACCTACGTCGTCTCCGGCATCCGCCGCGACGGGGACCCGATGCCGGCACCGCCCGCGGCGGGGGCCGGCCGGCTGACCCTCGTCACGGCCGCCGGCAAGGGCTCACAGGTCTCCCGGCTCCAGTCCTCGGAGACGGTGTACGTCGACGCGGTGCTCTCCTCCGGGGCGGTGGCCGCCGGCCCCCGCTCCGGCACCGACCCCCGTCCGGAGCTGCTGGAGCCCCACGTGGACAGCGGCACGCTCGCCGAGCTCGCCCTGGCCCTGCAGCTGCTGCTGCTCGTGCTCGCGGGCTTCGCCTGGTCCTGGAGCCGCTGGTCGCGCCGGGCCGCCTGGATCGCGGGTGCCCCCGCCGTCCTGGGTGCGCTCTGGCTGGCCTCGTCGATCGGAGCCCGCCTGCTGCCCGCCCTCCTCTAGCCGGGCAGGTCTCGCGATGCGAGACCGAGGACCACGGGAGGCGCACCGCGCGTCTACCGTCCTCCTCACGCTCGGGAGTATCTCTACTGGATTACTAAAGATAGGTCATTCGATGTTGATTTCCCGGAAGTCTGCTTCCGTCGCCTTCGTGGGGCTGGCCACCGCGGCCAGCCTCACCCTCAGCCTGACGCCCGCGCAGGCCGACCCCGCCCCGCAGCCCAACGACGTCGTCGCCACCGGCTCCGACATCATCCAGAACTCCTTCAACTTCCTCGCCGACGGCTATCACGAGCTGCCCGGCTACAACACCGCCGGCAACCGGTGGCGCTTCATCAACTTCGACTCCTCGGGCGACGCCCAGGGCCGCAGCGCCTACACCGACCCGCGCCAGCTGCCGACCGTGCTCGTCGACGGCGTGCCCTACGTCAAGCAGGGCGACGTGAAGCTGCTCAACCCGACCCTCGGCCTGCGTGCCGGCCAGGACCTCGTCGTACGGCCCTCCGGCGGCGGCGGTGGCGGCCGCGACGCGATCATCAACGACGACCAGGGCTGGATCGACGTGGGCCGCAGCCCCGACGCGCTGACCCCGGACAACCAGACCACGATCCAGTCCAAGCAGAACACCAAGCTCTACCGGGTCCAGATCGCCACCGACCGCCAGCTCATCGCGACCGCCGCGACCACCAACGCCCCAGCGACGCTGACCGCGGACGACATCCTCAAGATCTACTCCGGCAACTACACCAAATGGAGCCAGGTCCCCGGCTACAGCGGCCCGGCGCCCGACGAGACCATCATCCCGCTGACGCTGCCCTCGGACGCCGGCATGTGGAATACCTTCCTCGCCAACGTCAAGCGGCAGAACCCGGGCAACGGCACCTTCAACGGTCGCGGCAACGCCAACTCGTTCAACGTCCAGCAGAACGACCCGACCGCGATCGCCAACCTGCCCGAGGCGCAGCGCAAGAACGCCATCGTGCCCTTCCCGCGCGGCCGGTACCGCACCCTCAACAAGGGCTACTACACGATCACGTCGGACGGGCAGAAGACGAACAACTACAACACCGAGGACGGTCACCGCACCGCGGCGAACGCCAACGCGATCAAGCTCCTCGACGGCGACAGCACGGCCGACAACAACACCCCCACAGCGCCCTACGGCGGCAACTTCGCCTACAACGCGCTGATCCGGGAGTCGGACCTGACCTCCACCACGCCGTGGCAGCCGGGCAGCACCCTCAACTGGGTCAAGGCGCTCTTCTACAACCCCGACGGCCCCGCACCCTTCGTGCGCACGCCCGCCGGCCAGGCCCTGCTCGAGGCGGCCGGCGTGACGCCGGACTACCACGTGTACGGCACCGACAACGCCGAGATCGCCGTCGACTGACCGCGCCGGGGAACCAGGGACCGACATGACGACCTCCGTCCTCACCCGTCCGCGGGTCCGCGTGGCCGCCGTGCTGCTCGTGCTGGCCGTCGGCATCGCCGGCGTGCTCGTGTGGCGCCTCGGCGAGGACCCCGTGGCGCCGTACGACGACGCGCGGTCCTCGGGCCGGATCACCCTGTGCTTGGCAGGGGAGCGGGTGACCGGCGGCAAGCTCGACGAGCGGCCGTTCGCCGACGTGGTGCTGGGATCGACGGGGCTGCCCGAGGGCACCGACCCGAGCGGGGCGGTGGCGACGCTGTTCGCCTACCAGCCGCGCGAGGGCGTCGGGCCCGAGGAGTTCAGCGGCTCGCCGATCACGGCCGCGGTCGCCTTCGCCGACCCGGCCCGGCCGGCGACGCGGGTGACGAAGGAGGCGTGGACGCTGCAGGACTTCGTCACCGCCTTCCCCGCGGACCTCGACGGCTACGTCCAGCTGCGGCTCGTGCTCGGCACCCCCGCCGGCGGGACCCTCGCCGACCACTACGACACCGCCGACGTCCGCGTCGACGGTGACTCGTGGGAGCTGGTCGGTGGCGGGGACGCGTCGTGCGTGGACGCCGGCAAGGCCGTGAGCGGTTCCTGACCCCAGCGGTCGGCACAGACCTAGGAGACAAGAGATGAAGACCAACCAGAAGAGGTGGAGCGCCGTCCTCGGACTCGCGCTCGTCGCCTCGGCGCTCGGCGGCATCGCCGTCGCGGCGCCGTCCTTCACCGGCGATCCCGACAGCCTGGACTGGTACGTCGGCGACAACGCCTCCGTCGACGACCCGGCCCGCACCGCAGCCGGCCTGCACCTCTACGACGCCGCCGGCGTCGAGGTCACGACCGGCTCGGTGAGCACCCTGCCGCCGTTCGCGGCGGCCGGCGGCACGGTGCGCGCCGACGACACCTTCGCCACGCTGTTCGTCCACGCTGCCCGCTCGGGCAGCGCGGCTGGCGCGTGGCCGGGCGTGCAGGCGACCGGCACCGACAGGTTCAGTGGCGAGGGCGCCGTCAGCGCCCCCGCCTCCCTGGCCGGAAAGCCGTACGTCCGCACCGCCGGGGGGTCCACGCTCGCCGACGCCGTCGCCACCTTCCCCGCCTCCGGGCAGGGGACCTACGGCGGCGTCTTCGAGCTGCGCCTGCGCACCAGCTCGCCCACCAAGGGCGTGACCGACCGCTACGCCTCGGCGTTCGTCAAGGTCACCGGCGACCAGTGGTCCGTCGTCAGCGGTCCGGTGGTCACCCCGCCGAAGGCCGCGACGCAGACCAAGGCCGTCGCGCCCGGCAGCTCGTACTGGGGGCGGGCCTACTCCGTGACGGTGACCGTCACCGGCGCCGGGAGCAACGGCGGCACGGTGGTGGTCAAGAAGGGCACGACCGTGCTGGCGGCCAAGGCGCTCGACGCGGACGGCGTGATCACGCTGCCCGTGGCCGGCACCCGGCTGGCGCCGGGGCCGCACACCCTGACGGTCGTCTACGGCGGCACGGCGCAGACCCTGGCCAGTCAGACCACGCGGGCGATCAAGATCGTGGCGGCCCCGTCGGTCACCTACGGCAAGCTCGCCGCGTCGACGATCAAGCGCACGACGTACCCGAAGGTGACGGCGCGGGTCGCCGCCACGAGCGTGCCGGTGGCCTACCTCACCGGGACCTTCACCGTCTACGACGGCGCCAAGGTCCTCAAGCGGGTCACCCTCAGGGCTGCCAACGCCGGCAAGCTCACCGTGACCCTGCCACGGCTGGCGAAGGGGACCCACAAGATCCGGGTCCTCTACTCCGGCAACGGCTACGTCAGCCGCAGTGCCAGCGCGTACTCGACGCTGGTCGTCAAGTAGCACCCGCAGGATCCGGCCGGCTGCCGGGGGAACCCCGGCAGCCGGCCACCCACCAAGGAGAAGCGCCGTGTCCGACCACACCCTCGTCATCCCCGCCGTCGTGCCGGAGCCGCCCGCGCCGCCCGGTCCACCCGTGCCCGCGGGTCCGCTGCCGGGCCGGCTGGAGGCCGAGGCGGTGTCCGCCTGGTTCGGCGAGCGCAAGGTGCTCGACCGGGTCTCGATCGACGTGCCGGCCGGGCAGGTCACTGCGCTGATCGGTCCTTCGGGCTGCGGCAAGTCCACCTTCCTGCGCATCCTCAACCGGATGCACGAGCTGGTGCCCGGCGCGGCGCTGGCGGGGGAGGTGCGCCTGGACGGGGCGGACATCTACGATCCCGAGCGCCGGCTCACCGACGCCCGCCGGGCGATCGGGATGGTGTTCCAGAAGCCGAACCCGTTCCCGGCGATGTCCATCCAGGACAACGTCCTCGCGGGGCTGCACCTGGTCGGCGCCAAGATCCGCAAGTCCGAGCGCGAGGACCTCGTCGAGGAGTCGCTGACCCGGGCCGGGCTGTGGGCCGAGGTCCGCGACCGGCTGCGCCAGCCCGGCTCGGCGCTGTCCGGCGGGCAGCAGCAGCGGCTGTGCATCGCCCGCTCGCTCGCCGTACGGCCGCGGGTGCTGCTGATGGACGAGCCGTGCTCGGCGCTGGACCCCACCTCCACCCGGGTGGTGGAGGAGACGATCCGCGAGATCGGGTCGCAGGTGACGATCGTGATCGTCACCCACAACATGCAGCAGGCAGCCCGGGTCTCGGACCGCTGCGCCTTCTTCCTCGCCGCCCACGGCACGCCCGGCGTGATCGTCGAGCAGGGCCCCACGGACGTGATCTTCGACAACCCGCAGGACGCCCGGACGGCGGACTACGTCAACGGACGCTTCGGCTGAGCCGTCCCGCGGTGTCCAGGACCGCGTCACCTCGGCGAGACATGACGTCACAGAGTGGTAATCTGAGCGCTCCGCCGCGTGGGCCAGTGCTGTCCCTTGCGCCCCACCTTCCGTGGACGTCCTCGCTCGCCCAAGGCGACGGGGTGACACGGACGTAGTCGACGGGAGAACCCTGGTGCCCTATTCGCACGCGTTCCCGCCGCCGGAGGGTCTTTACGACCCGCGTCACGAGAAGGACGCCTGTGGCGTCGCCTTCGTCGCGACGCTGACCGGTGAGGCCAGCCACGACATCGTGGTGAAGGCCCTGACGGCCCTCCGCAACCTGGACCACCGCGGCGCCGCCGGCGCCGAGGCCAACTCCGGCGACGGTGCCGGCATCCTGCTGCAGGTCCCGGACGCGTTCCTGCGCGCCGTGGCCGCCGACGCGGGGGTCACCCTCCCCGCCGCCGGCTCGTACGCCGTGGGCACGGCCTTCCTGCCCGGCGACGACGGCCAGGTCGCCAAGACCCGCGCCCGGATCGAGGAGCTCGCCGTCGAGGAGGGCCTCACGGTCCTCGGCTGGCGCGAGGTGCCGGTCAACCCGGACATCCTCGGCACGATGGCGCTCAGCGTCATGCCGACCTTCACCCAGCTGTTCGTGCAGGCCGCCGGCGGCCCGCTGAACGGCATGGACCTGGAGCGGCTCGCCTTCTGCCTGCGCAAGCGCGCCGAGCGGGAGACCGAGGTCTACTTCCCCTCGCTGTCCTCGCGCACGCTCGCCTACAAGGGCATGCTGACGACCGACCAGCTCGACAACTTCTTCCCGGACCTGCGCGACGAGCGGATGGCCTCGGCGATCGGTGTCGTGCACTCGCGGTTCTCGACGAACACCTTCCCGAGCTGGCCGCTCTCGCACCCGTTCCGCTTCATCGCGCACAACGGCGAGATCAACACGGTCATGGGCAACCGGAATTGGATGCGGGCGCGCGAGGCGCTGCTCGACTCCGAGGTGATCCCGGGCGACCTGGAGCGGCTGTTCCCGATCTGCACCCCGGGTGCCTCGGACTCCGCCTCCTTCGACGAGGTCCTCGAGCTCCTCCACATGGGTGGTCGCAGCCTGCCGCACGCGGTGCTGATGATGATCCCGGAGGCGTGGGAGAACCACACCGAGATGGACGCGCAGCGGCGCGACTTCTACAGCTTCCACTCCACGATGATGGAGCCGTGGGACGGTCCGGCCTGCGTCGTCTTCACCGACGGCACCCAGATCGGCGCGGTCCTCGACCGCAACGGCCTGCGCCCCTCGCGGTTCTGGGTCACCGACGACGGCCTCGTCGTCCTTGCCTCCGAGGTCGGCGTGCTCGACCTCGACCCGGCCACGATCGTCCGCAAGGGCCGTCTCCAGCCGGGCCGGATGTTCCTCGTCGACACCGAGGAGCACCGGATCATCGAGGACGAGGAGGTCAAGGACCAGCTCGCCGCCGAGAACCCCTACGGCGAGTGGCTGCACGCCGGGATGATCCACCTCGACGACATCTCCGAGCGGGAGCACATCGTGCACACCCACGCCTCGGTGACCCGTCGCCAGCAGATCTTCGGCTACACCGAGGAGGAGCTGCGGATCCTGCTCACCCCGATGGCCAACACCGCCGGGGAGCCGCTCGGGTCGATGGGCACCGACACGCCCATCGCCGCGCTCAGCGAGAAGCCGCGGCTGCTGTTCGACTACTTCAGCCAGCTCTTCGCGCAGGTCACCAACCCGCCGCTGGACGCCATCCGCGAGGAGCTCGTCACCTCGCTCTACGGCTCCATCGGCCCGGAGTCCAACCTGCTGCACCCGACCCCGGCCTCGTGCCGGCAGATCGTGCTGCCGTTCCCGGTCATCTCCAACGACGACCTGGCCAAGATCCGGCACATCAACCGCGAGGGCGACCACCCGGGCTTCATCACCCACGTCTCCCGCGGCCTGTACGACGTCACCGGTGGTGGCGCGGCGATGGCGGCCCGGATCGACGCGATCTGTGCCGAGGTCTCCGAGGCGATCGCCGGCGGCGCGCGGATCATCGTGCTCTCCGACCGGCACTCCACCGCCGACCTGGCCCCGATCCCGTCGCTGCTGCTGACGGGCGCGGTGCACCACCACCTGGTCCGCGAGAAGACCCGCACCCAGGTGGGCCTCCTCGTCGAGGCCGGTGACGTCCGCGAGGTGCACCACGTGGCACTGCTGGTCGGCTACGGCGCGGCCGCGGTCAACCCGTACCTCGCCATGGAGACCGTCGAGGACCTCGCTCGCGAGGGCTACTACGTCAAGGCCGAGCCCGAGCAGGCCGTCAAGAACCTCATCAAGGCGCTCGGCAAGGGTGTCGTGAAGGTGATGTCCAAGATCGGCGTGAGCACCGTGGCGTCGTACACGGGCGCGCAGATCTTCGAGTGCATCGGTCTCTCGCAGACGGTCGTCGACAAGTACTTCACCGGCACCACGTCCAAGCTGGGTGGCGTCGAGCTCGACGTCATCGCCGAGGAGGTGGCCGCGCGCCACGCCAAGGCGTACCCGCCGGCCGGCATCGTGCCCGCGCACCGCGAGCTCGAGATCGGTGGCGAGTACCAGTGGCGCCGCGAGGGCGAGCCGCACCTCTTCAACCCGGAGACGGTGTTCCGCCTGCAGCACGCCACGCGGACCGGTCGCTACGACATCTTCAAGCAGTACACCTCCGCCGTGGACGAGCAGTCCGAGCGGCTGATGACGCTGCGTGGGCTGTTCAAGTTCAAGGACGCCGGTGCCTTCGGGCGCACCCCGATCTCCATCGACGAGGTCGAGCCGGTCAGCGAGATCGTGAAGCGGTTCTCGACGGGCGCCATGTCGTACGGCTCGATCTCCCGCGAGGCGCACGAGACCCTCGCCATCGCCATGAACCGGCTGGGCGCGAAGTCCAACACCGGCGAGGGCGGCGAGGACTCCGAGCGGCTGCACGACCCCGAGCGGCGCAGCGCGATCAAGCAGGTCGCGTCCGGTCGCTTCGGCGTCACCAGCGAGTACCTCACCAACGCCGACGACATCCAGATCAAGATGGCGCAGGGCGCGAAGCCCGGCGAGGGCGGCCAGCTGCCCGGCAACAAGGTGTACCCGTGGGTCGCGAAGACCCGGCACTCCACGCCGGGCGTGGGCCTGATCAGCCCGCCGCCGCACCACGACATCTATTCCATCGAGGATCTCGCCCAGCTGATCCACGACCTGAAGAACGCCAACCCGTCGGCCCGCGTCCACGTGAAGCTGGTCTCCGAGGTGGGTGTCGGCACGGTGGCCGCCGGTGTGTCCAAGGCGCACGCGGACGTCGTGCTGGTCTCGGGTCACGACGGGGGC
This sequence comes from Nocardioides sp. LML1-1-1.1, assembly GCF_040676175.1. NCBI lineage: Bacteria > Bacillati > Actinomycetota > Actinomycetes > Propionibacteriales > Nocardioidaceae > Nocardioides > Nocardioides sp. LML1-1-1.1. The sequence goes on from NZ_JBEGHK010000005.1 coordinate 198,416, forward strand.
ACCGGCGCCTCGCCGCTGACCTCGCTCAAGCACGCGGGCGGTCCCTGGGAGCTCGGCCTCGCCGAGACCCAGCAGACCCTGCTGCTCAACGGCCTGCGCGACCGGATCGTCGTGCAGACCGACGGCCAGCTCAAGACCGGCCGGGACGTGGTCATCGCCGCGCTGCTCGGCGCGGAGGAGTTCGGCTTCGCGACCGCCCCGCTGGTGGTCTCGGGCTGCATCCTGATGCGGGTCTGCCACCTCGACACCTGCCCGGTGGGCGTGGCGACGCAGAACCCGACGCTGCGCTCGCGGTTCAGCGGCAAGGCCGAGTACGTCGTGAACTTCTTCGAGTTCATCGCCGAGGAGGTCCGCGAGCTCCTCGCCGAGCTGGGCTTCCGCTCGATCGAGGAGGCCATCGGCCAGGTCGAGGCGCTCGACATCGTCGAGGCCGTCAGCCACTGGAAGGCGCAGGGTCTCGACCTGGCGCCGATCCTGCACAAGGTCGACATCGCCACGACGCACTTCCCCGAGCAGGACCTGCGCAACACCGGCACCCAGGACCACGCCCTGGACAAGTCGCTCGACGTCACCGAGATCCTGCCCCTGGCGGCCCCGGCGCTCGAGAACGGCGAGCCGGTGCGGGCCCAGCTCGCGATCCGCAACGTCAACCGGACCGTCGGCACGATCCTGGGTCACGAGGTCACCAAGAGGTACGGCGGCGAGGGGCTCCCCGAGGGCACCATCGACCTGACGTTCCTCGGTTCGGCGGGTCAGTCCTTCGGCGCCTTCGTGCCGCGGGGGATCACGCTGCGCCTGGAGGGCGACGCCAACGACTACGTCGGCAAGGGCCTCTCCGGCGGCCGGATCGCGATCCGGCCGGACCGGGCGGCGACGTTCCGGGCCGACGAGCACATCATCGCCGGCAACACCATCGCCTACGGCGCGACCTCGGGTGAGATCTTCATCCGCGGCGGCGTGGGGGAGCGGTGCTGCGTGCGCAACTCCGGTGCCACGATCGTGACCGAGGGCGTGGGCGACCACGGCTGCGAGTACATGACCGGCGGCCGGGTGGTCGTGCTGGGCAAGACCGGGCGCAACTTCGCGGCCGGCATGTCCGGCGGCATCGCCTGGGTGCTCGACCTCAAGGACTTCCGGGTCAACGGCGAGCTCGTCGACCTGCGTCCGGTGAGCGAGGAGTACGCCGCCGAGCTGCAGGCCATCGTGCGCAAGCACTTCGAGGAGACCGGCTCCGAGGTTGCCGGTGCGCTGCTGGACGACTGGGAGGCCGCACTGCCGCGGTTCACCGAGGTCATGCCGCGCGACTACGCGAAGGTCCTGGCGGTCCAGGCCGAGGCGGAGGCCGAGGGCCTCGACGCCGACGCCGCCGCCAACCGAGTCATGGAGGTGCTGTATGGCTGACCCGAAGGGTTTCCTCAAGAACACCCGCGAGGTCGCGACCCGTCGTCCGGTCGAGGAGCGGGTCAACGACTGGGACGAGGTCTACCCGGGCGGGATCGGCCGCGCGCTGCTGCCGATCATCAACACCCAGGCCAGCCGCTGCATGGACTGCGGCATCCCGTTCTGCCACCAGGGCTGCCCGCTGGGCAACATCATCCCGGAGTGGAACGACCTGGTCTGGCGCGACGACTGGGAGGGCGCGATCGAGCGCCTGCACGCGACCAACAACTTCCCGGAGTTCACCGGTCGCCTCTGCCCGGCCCCGTGCGAGACCGCCTGCGTGCTCGGCATCAACCAGCCGGCCGTGACGATCAAGAACATCGAGGTCTCGATCATCGACAAGGCCTTCGAGTCCGGCTACGTGCGGCCGCAGCCGCCGGAGTGGCTCTCGGGCAAGACGATCGCGGTCATCGGCTCGGGCCCCGCGGGGCTCGCCGCCGCCCAGCAGCTCACCCGGGCCGGCCACACCGTGGCCGTCTACGAGCGGGCCGACAAGCCCGGTGGCCTGCTGCGCTACGGCATCCCCGAGTTCAAGATGGAGAAGAAGCACCTCGACAAGCGCCTCGAGCAGATGATGCGCGAGGGCACGGTGTTCCGCTCCGGCGTCACCGTCGGCGAGGGCAAGCTCACCGGCCAGGCGCTGAAGGACCGCTACGACGCCGTCGTCATCGCCGTCGGCTCGACCGTCCCGCGCGACCTGCCGGTGCCCGGGCGCGAGCTCAAGGGCATCCACCAGGCCATGGAGTTCCTGCCGCAGGCCAACCGCGTCGCGCTGGGGGAGGAGGTCGAGGGCCAGATCCGCGCCGACGGCAAGCACGTCGTCATCATCGGTGGCGGTGACACCGGTGCCGACTGCCTCGGCACCTCGATCCGCCAGGGCGCCGCCTCCATCACGCAGCTGGAGATCATGCCCCAGCCGACGGAGGACCGGCCGGGCAACCAGCCGTGGCCGACGTACCCGATGCTGTTCCGGGTCTCCTCCGCGCACGAGGAGGGCGGGGAGCGCGTCTACGCCGTCTCCACCCAGGAGTTCCTCGGCGACGAGGACGGCAACGTCCGGGCGCTGCGCCTGGTCGAGGTCTCCTTCGAGGGCGGTAAGCTCGTGGAGCACGCGGGCACCGAGCGGGAGATCCCGGCGGACCTGGTGCTCTTCGCGATGGGCTTCGTCGGCCCCGAGCAGCCCGGCCTGGTCGAGCAGCTCGGCGTCGAGCTCGACGAGCGCGGCAACGTCAAGCGCGACAAGGACTACGCGACCAACGTCCCCGGCGTCTTCGTCGCCGGCGACGCGGGCCGTGGCCAGTCGCTCATCGTGTGGGCGATCGCGGAGGGCCGCGCGGCCGCCGCCGGGGTGGACACCTTCCTCACCGGCAGCACCCAGCTGCCGGCCCCGATCCCGCCGACGGCGCGACCGCTGGTGGTCTGAGACACCTTTCAGCCGGGACGGCGCAGACTTCATCCGGAGTTTGCGTCGTCTCGACTTTTTCTACCCGCCGGTCACCGATAGGGTTTGGAACGTGCGAAGAGCCAAGATCGTGTGCACCCTCGGCCCGGCGACCAGCTCGGAGCGGAGGATCCGCGAGCTGGTCTACGCCGGCATGGACGTCGCGCGGCTGAACATGAGCCACGGCAGCCATGCCGACCACGCCGAGGTCTACCGCCTGGTCCGCGAGGCCTCCGACGCCAGCGGCCACGGGGTCGGCATCCTCGCCGACCTCCAGGGGCCCAAGATCCGGCTGGAGCGCTTCGCCGACGGCCCGGTGCCGCTCAAGCGCGGCCAGCGCTGGACGATCACCACCCGCGACGTGGTCGGTGACGCGACGATCTGCGGGACGACGTACAAGGGGCTGCCCGGCGACGTCGCCCCTGGCGACCCGCTGCTCATCGACGACGGCAAGGTCCGCCTGCGGGTGGTCGAGGTCGTCGACGGCACCGACGTCGTCACCGAGGTGCTCGTCGGCGGCAAGGTCAGCAACAACAAGGGCATCAACCTGCCCGGCGTGGCGGTCTCCGTGCCGGCGCTGTCGGACAAGGACGAGGCCGACCTGCGCTTCGCACTGCGCCTGGGTGTCGACTTCATCGCGCTGAGCTTCGTGCGCAACGCCAAGGACGCCGAGGACGTGCGCGCGATCATGCGCGAGGAGGGCGTCGTCGTCCCGGTCATCGCGAAGATCGAGAAGCCGCAGGCGATCGAGAACCTCGACGAGGTCGTCGCCGCGTTCGACGCCTTCATGGTCGCCCGCGGCGACCTCGGCGTGGAGTGCCCGCTGGAGGAGGTGCCCTTCTTGCAGAAGAAGATCATCGTCGCGGCGCGCAGCAACGCCAAGCCGGTCATCGTCGCCACCCAGATGCTCGAGTCGATGGTCACCAACCCCGCGCCCACGCGGGCCGAGGCCAGCGACGTCGCCAACGCCGTGCTCGACGGCGCGGACGCCGTGATGCTCTCCGGCGAGACGAGCGTGGGGGAGCACCCCATCCACACCGTCGAGACGATGGCCCGGATCGTCACCGCGACCGAGGAGCACGCCCTCGTCGACGAGACCTTCAGCCGCTTCGGCCGCATCGAGTGGGACCCGCACACCCGCTCCGGGGTGATCGCCAAGGCAGCCGAGGAGGTCGCCCAGCGCGTCGGCGCCAAGTACGTCGTGGCGTTCACCCAGTCCGGGGACTCCGCGCGGCGGCTGTCCCGGCTGCGCAGCTCGATCCCGGTCCTCGCCTTCACCCCCGAGGCCCGCTCCCGCTCCCAGCTGGCCGTCAGCTGGGGCGTCGAGGCGTTCCAGACCGGCACCGTCGAGCACACCGACGAGATGGTCCGCCAGGTCGACGAGGAGCTGCTCAAGATCGGCCGGGTGCAGGAGGGCGACCTCGTCGTCATCGTCGCCGGCAGCCCGCCGGGCATCCCGGGCTCGACCAACGCGCTGCGCATCCACCGGATGGGCGATGCGATCAACGAGGTCGCCCCGGCGTACCGGCGCCGGTAGCGGGGTCAGCCCGGCGGCCGCAGCGTCCCGCGGTCGCCCCACTGCTCCAGCTGCTCGCGCGAGGTGGGGCGCACCTCGGTGAACAGGTGGTGGGAGCCCTGCGCGGATCCCGGCTCCTCCGCCTCGCACTGGAGCCGGATCGACGACAGGGGGCTCACCGAGGACGTCCAGCCGAGCTCGGCGGCTGGCTCCCGCAGCGTCTCGCACCTCTCACCGCTGTCGACGATGACCGTGCCGGTGAGACCGGCGCCGTTCGTGGACTGCTCCTCGCGATACCGGGGCTCCACGAGCCGCACCACCCCGGGCAGCTCCGCGAGCGCCGCCACGAGGACCGCCACCTCCTCGGTGCACGCGTCGGCCGCGCACGAGGGCAGCTCGTCCTCGCGGTCGCCGAGCTCCGAGCCGAGGCTCGACGTCTCCGACGGGCTGCACGCCGTGAGGGCGAGCAGCCCGACCACGGACACCACGAGCGAGGACCGTCGTGGGACGGGCCGCATCATCGATCCCTGGTGATCGTGTAGGTGGTCGTCGTCACCGGCCCGTCGTTGCCCACGAACCCATCCTCGCGCAGCTGGTCCTTGGACTCGACCAGGGAGGGGTCGCCGGACTGGTCGACGAGCCGGCCCCCGGCGGCGTAGGAGTCGAGCGAGTGGTTGCCGCCGATGCTGTCGGTGGGGTGGTCGAAGCGGACGGTCGTGCGGTTGGGCTGGTCCGGGTTGTCCTCGCCGTCGGTGAGGGGCACCAGGTCGCCGGTGTTCTCCAGCGACAGCGTCTGGATGCCGTCGGGCAGGTGCGGCACCTGGGCGGTGGGCGCACCGGCCGTGATGACGTCCTTGACGTTGAAGCGGTCGGTGAAGGAGCTGTCGTTGGCCAGGTGGACGGCCGTCATCCCGCCCTGCGAGTGGCCGACGAGCGCGACGGGTGCGCCGGGCGGGATGCCCGCGCGCTCCATCGCCTCGCGGATGCCGCGGGCGTAGGCCGTCTCCTGCCCGCCGATCAGCTGCAGGTTGGCCAGGCCGTCGCGCGCGTCCGGGCCGCCCGGCGGGAAGGTGTCGGTGCCGGGCAGGTTGACGATGTAGCGCGCGTCGTCGCCCTCGCCGATCTTGATGATGTCGATCTCGCCGTTGGCGCCGTCGTTGGTCTGGCTGAGGTTGAGGATCAGGTCCTCGATGGACCCGGGTGCCGCCAGGTCGCGCGGGTCCTTGCCGCCCTCGGTGACGGTGGCGTCGGTGTCCTCGAACAGCCCGGCGATGTCGCCGGCGATGTCGTTGGTGCTCAGGTGGGCCGGGTCGAGGCCGAGCTGGGCGAGCAGTGCCTCCCGTACGCCGGGCGGCAGGTTGCTGATCAGCCCGTCCGCCAGCCCGCCACCGCCGTTGATCAGGTGCTGGACGACCTCGGGGTGCTCCTGCAGGAACGCGATCAGCTGCTCCTGGGTCATCTTCCCCAGCTGGTCGCGGTGCTGGTAGGCGAGCAGCGCGAGCAGCGGGTTGTGCGCCGCCGTGAGCAGGGCACCGACCCCGCCGATCAGCAGCAGGCTCGGCAGCACCGTGCCCAGCAACCGGCCGCCCAGGTAGTCGAGGGCCTCGAAGGCCTGGCGCTGGAGGTCGTCGACGCCCCGCAGGATGGTCACGTTGGCGCGCATCGCGAGCGCGTCGACCTCGAGGTCGACGGCCTCGAACGCCACGCCCCCGGGGCCGATGGTCGCCCCCAGGACGGCCGCCTCGGCACTCGCGAAGGTGCCGGGGGAGAGGATCGAGGACTCCACCAGGTCACCGTTCGCGGCGATGCCCTTGTCGTCCCAGGCATAGGTCCGCATGTCGTCGCCGGTGTCGTCGAAGAGGCGGGCGAGGGTCTCGATGTCCTCGTAGCGCGCCTCGATCCCGCCGGCGCCGCCGGTGACCGAGACGATGCCGCCGTCCTCGTCACCCATCGCCGTCACCTTCCTTGCCGCGGACCCGGGCGATGACCGGGCCCACCCAGCGCGCGAGGTCGCGGGGCTCGACCGCGGTGGCCCGCGCCACCGGGATGCCCGCGACGAGGTCCGGGTCGAGCGCGAACCACTGCTCGCCCACCCGCATCCAGACCACGACCCCGGCGCCGCTCAGCCGCGCGCCGTCGTCCTGCACGCCGGGCACCAGGACGCGCAACCGGGCGGTGAGCCGGTCGTGGACGGCGTTGAGCAGGCCCTGCGTCGCGGCGGCGTCGTAGGCCTCGCCGTCGGCGCCCGTCGTCGCGAGCGGGAAGCGCTCGACGAGCGCCGGCAGCAGCTCCTCGCGGTGGCGCTGCGCGCTGGCGTCGACGGCGGCCATCAGCTCGACCGGCAGCGTGAAGCGCGGGGGTAGGTCGGCGACGGGGCCCGCGTCCTCGTCGTACGGAGCCTCGGGCAGGCGCACCAGGTGGGCGAGCATCTCCGGCAGGGCCGCGACCGCGCCCCAGGAGAGCTCGAAGTCCGCGCCGCTCACCGTGCCGAGCGAGACCGCTGCCTGGCCGCGCACCGCGACCCAGGCGCGGACCTGCTCCGGCGCCCCGGGGCCGAGCCGGAGCCCGAGCTCGACCTCCAGCAGCGCCTCCGGCCGGCCGAGGACGGCGAGTGCCTCCTGCTGCGCGGCGCGGGCCGCCTCCGCGTCGGGTCCGGGCTCGTCCGCTGCCGCGGCGTGCACCCGCCCGACCTGCTGGGCGAGCAGACCGGCGAGCGCGTCCTCCGGTGAGGGCGTCTCCGAGGAGAGCCGGGCGTACCAGGCGCGGCGTGCCTCGTCGGCCGCGGTGCCGGTCGCGTCGGTCGCGAGGGCCGCCTCGACCGCGGTCACGTCGAACGGCAGCCGCACCGAGCCGGCCTGTGCGAGCGCCACGAGCCGGGCCAGCTCCATCCGCACCCGTCCGGGGACGACGACAGCGGGCTCCGTCCCGGGGGTGGGTCCCAGGTTGACGGTGGGCATCAGACCTCGATCCCGAGCTGGTCGGGCGCGTCGAGCCAGCTCTTGTCGCCCGGCGGCGGTGGCTTGTACTGCGCCAGCTGGACGTCGCGCGGGTCGGGCTCGTCGCCACCGCCGAGGCCGACGAGCCCGCCGATCGCGCGGACACCGTCCTTGACGCCCTCGACGATCGCGTGGCCGGCCTCCTTCAGCCGGTCGAGCGCGCCCTCGACGAGGTTGCCGACCATCCGCTCGATCCGGTCGATCAGCGCCTTGATCTCGTCGACCTTGTCGGCGTGGTCGCGCAGCTTGTCGGCGGCGTCCTCGTAGTCCTTGGCGACCCCGCGCAGGCGGGTGGCCCGTTCCCGGACCTGGGCGCGCATCCGCTCGCCGCTGACCGACCACCAGTGGGCCGTGTCCGCCGAGCCGACCAGCTTGTCTGCGGTCGAGCGCAGGTCGGTGGCCCGCTCGTCCATCTTCGTGGCGAGCCGGCGGATGACGCCGGTGTCTCCGTACATGACCCCCCCCTCGGGCTACCGGGCGGGTCATGCCCCCTGCCGGAGCGGCTCAAACCGGCGAGCCGCGGGGGTCGTGGGTGGGTGCCCCGGGTGGGATTCGAACCCACACTGGACGGTGTTTGAGACCGCTTCCTCTGCCGTTGGGATACCGGGGCGACAGCGCCAGAACGTTAGCCCAGATCCGCCCGGGCCCGCGCACCCGCCCGGCGCACGGCCCCGGACCGATAACCTTGACCCGTGACCGAGACCGCCCCGACCACCCCGCCGGCGCCGCGCACCGTGGTGATCGCCGAGGACGAGACCCTCATCCGGATGGACCTCGCCGAGATGCTCGCCGAGGAGGGGTACGACGTCGTGGGCCAGGCCGCCGACGGGCAGAAGGCCATCGAGCTCGCCGAGCAGCTGCGACCCGACCTGGTGATCCTCGACGTCAAGATGCCCGTGCTCGACGGGATCGCGGCGGCGGAGGCGATCGCGGGGCAGCGGATCGCTCCTGTGGTGATGCTGACGGCCTTCTCCCAGCGCGAGCTGGTGGAGCGGGCCCGCGAGGCCGGCGCGATGTCGTACCTCGTCAAGCCGTTCTCGCAGAGCGACCTCGTGCCCGCCATCGAGATGGCGGTGAGCCGGTTCGCCGAGATCCGCCAGCTCGAGACCGAGGTGGCCGACCTGACCGACCGCCTGGAGACCCGCAAGGCGGTCGACCGGGCCAAGGGCGTGCTCCAGGAGCAGCTCTCGCTGAGCGAGCCGGACGCCTTCCGGTGGATCCAGAAGACCGCGATGGACCTGCGGATGTCGATGCGCGAGGTCGCCGAGGGGGTCGTCACCCACGGCGTCCCGGGGGCGTGACCAGATCTGGCAAATGAGCCCGGCTCGAGCCCTGGGGCTGCGGCATGATGGCGGCCTTATCTCGAGGAGGCCACATGTCCAGGAAGAACCGTCTCGCCGTCGTGCTCGCAGCGCTGGTCGTGGGAGCGACCTCACTGGTCGCGCTGTCGCTCACTGCACCACCGGCTCACGCCGACACACAGACGACGAAGTCCAACATCTACCGCCAGGGATATGTCTCGACCGTCACGACCCGTTTCTACTCACCGAACATCTGCGTACGGACGAAGTTCCTGGGCGTCATCAGCTTCCGCGCCAACGTGCGGACCTGGAAGCGGTCCATCGAGAACGACACGCTCTACCTGTACTGGATCGACCAGGCCCGGCTCAGCAACAACACCCTCACCGTCACGACCTTCAAGCCGAACGGTTCGAGCTGCACGAGCACGCCGAAGAACTACCTGCGGCTCTCGGCCAAGCTCAAGGCGCGCGGCTACAGCTGCAAGTGGAGCCAGAGCATCAGCGTCGGTGTCCCTTGGCAGGCGAGCTACTCGTTCTGGCCGGACTGCGGCAACCGCGAGCTCGCGGGTTGGTCGGCGAAAGACGAGAACGGTGGCCACTACTTCAAGATGAGCAAGACCAATGACGTCGTGAAGTTCACCGGGTCCCAGGAGACCAACTGGTCGCCGACCAAGCGCTCCAACCTGACGTGGGGATGTCTCGGTGTCGCGGCAGACCTGACGCCGAAGACGGGCACCGCCGTCGACACGAAGACGACCAAGAAGATCAAGATCTGCCCGACCTGGAACGGCACGACCCGGGCTTGGTGACGATCGTCTTGGTCTCCCGGGGGTCGACGCCACCGCGGGCGGACGCTGCCACTGTGCGGTGTGCTCGCGGTGGAGATTCTCCGGGCTCTGTGGCGCCTAGGTAACAGATTCGTCAGGATTTGTGACCTGAACCACCGAGTTGCTTCCACGAGGCCCTGACCCGGTGTAGGTTCCCGCGGCAGGACATCTCGGTGGGCGGCGAGGTCTGCCTGCCGTAACGACACAGGAAGTGGGATTGTCTTGAGGCGAAACAAGGTAGTGGGGATCAGCGCCGCGGTGCTGGCCCTGGGTCTGTCCCTGACGGCGTGCGGCACGACCGAGGACGGCGACGGCGGCGGCAGCGACGCTGCCTGTGACCTCAAGCTGGCCTTCTTCGGGCCGGAGACCGGCGACGCCGCGGGTCTGGGCAAGCCGATCATCCAGGGTGCGCAGCTCGCGGTCGACCAGTACAACAAGGACGCCAAGTGCAAGGTCGGCCTGGAGAAGAAGGACTCGCAGGGCAGCCCGGACGCTGCTCCGGCGCTGGCGACCGACGTCGTGAGCGACGAGTCGATCATCGGCGTCGTCGGCCCGGCGTTCTCCGGTGAGTCGGCCGCGGCCGGCCCGATCTTTGCCGAGGAGGGCGTCCCGACGATCACCCCGTCGGCCACGAACCCGACGCTCGCCGACAACGGCTGGGCGACGTTCCACCGGGCGCTCGGCAACGACGCCACCCAGGGGCCGGCGGCCGCGAAGTACATCAAGGACACGATCAAGGCCAAGACGGTCTACGTGATCGACGACGCTTCCGAGTACGGCGCGGGCCTGGCCGGCATCGTCAAGAAGGACCTCGGCGGCGCCGTGTCCGGCACCGACACCATCCAGCAGAAGCAGACCGACTTCTCGGCGACCGTCACCAAGGTGACCGACAAGAACCCGGACGCGGTCTTCTTCGGCGGCTACTACGCCGAGGCGACGCTGCTCATCGGCCAGCTGCGCGACGGTGGCTTCAAGGGCACCTTCGTGGTGGCGGACGGTGTGAAGGACCCGGCCTTCCTCGACGCCAAGAAGGCCGCTGAGGGCACCATCATCACCTGCCCCTGCATCCCCGACACCGACCCGGCCGTGGCCGACTTCGCGAAGGCCTACGAGGCGGAGTTCGGTGAGGCTCCGGGCACGTACGCCGCTGAGTCGTACGACGCCGCGAACGTCTTCCTGGCCGGCATCAAGGACGGGATCGACGACCGCAAGGACATGCTCGAGTTCGTCAACGACTACGACGAGAAGGGCATCACCAAGCAGCTCAAGTTCGACGACAAGGGCGAGCCGGCCGACGTGCACGTCTACGCCTACACCGTCAAGGACGGCGCGATCGTTCCCGTCGGCGAGATCAAGTGATCCACGACTGATCTGATCGGCATGACAGGGGTGCGGCCGGGGACTCTCCGTCCCCGGCCGCGCTCGTGTCCGGATCCGCTGGCCAGGAGGCCTGGGTGAACCTGAACTTCGAATTCTTCTTCAACAACCTGCCCGAGCTCACCATCACCGGGCTCGCGTTCGGAGCCATCTACGCGCTGATCGCGCTGGGCTACACGATGGTCTACGGCGTTCTGCAGCTCATCAACTTCGCCCACAGCGAGGTGTTCATGTACGGCACCTTCGCCACGCTGTGGGTGGTCATGGCGTTCAACGCCGCCGACGCGAACGGGATCCAGCTGGTCCTGATCCTCATCGCCGCGCTGATCGCGTCCATGGCGATGTCGGCCGCGATCGCGCTGATCCTCGAGCGGGTGGCCTACCGCCCTCTCATCAAGCGCAAGGCGCCTCGACTCATCGCCCTCATCTCCGCGATCGGTGCGTCCTTCGTGCTGGCTGAGCTGATGGGCCTGCGCGACCGGGTCGCCTCGTGGGTGCACCTGGACGACAACCTGTCGGACTACGTCCGCAAGGCGAAGATCAACAACAGCATGGCGGGCGTGCTGGAGAAGCCCCGCTACGACGTCTTCGGCGTCTCCATCTCGCTGATCGACATCATCGTGATCGTCGCGGCGGTCGCGATGATGGTGCTGCTCGACCAGTTCGTCCGCCGCTCTCGCCTGGGCAAGGGCATCCGGGCGACGGCGCAGGACCCCGAGACCGCCTCGCTGATGGGCGTCAACCCCACCCGCACGATCCAGATGACCTTCCTCATCGGTGGACTCATGGCGGGTGTCGCGGGCTTCCTCTACATGCTCAAGCTGGACGCGACCAACTACCAGGTCGGCTTCCTGCTGGGCGTCAAGGCGTTCACGGCGGCGGTCCTGGGCGGCATCGGCAACCTGCGCGGCGCCCTCCTGGGCGGCCTGGTGCTCGGTGTCGCGGAGAACTGGGGTCAGGCCATCCTCGGCAGCGAGTGGCGCGACGTGATCGCGTTCGTGCTCCTCGTCCTGATCCTGCTGGTCCGACCTACCGGTCTGCTCGGTGAGTCGCTCGGAAAGGCGCGGGCATGAGCTTCAAGTCAAAGGTCGCCGGCCTCCCGACGCCGGTCAAGGTCCTCGTCTGGGTGCTGGTGGCGGCATTCGCCTACATCCTGCCCCTGCTCGAGCTGCCGATCATCTCGACTCCCGACTCCGACTTCGCGAGTGTGCTCTTCACCGTCAGCATCTACTGCCTGGTGGCACTCGGCCTGAACATCGTGGTGGGCTACGCCGGACTGCTCGACCTCGGGTACGTCGGCTTCTACGCGATCGGCGCCTACACGGTGGCGATCCTCACCTCGTTCCACGCCAGCTGGCCGCTGCTCCTCGCGATCCCGGTCGCGGTGGTCGTGGCCATGATCTCCGGGGTCATCCTGGGCGCGCCGACACTGCGCGTGCGGGGCGACTACCTCGCGATCGTGACGCTCGGCTTCGGTGAGATCATCCGCCTGGTCGCGGTCAACACCGAGTGGCTGGGTGGCAGCAAGGGCATCAACAACATCGGCCGGCCGCCGAACCTCGGCGATCCGGACAAGGACGGGCTGTTCCAGGTCCCGCACCTGTTCTGGGGCGACGGGACCGTGTTGGTCGACACCAAGGACACGACCCACTTCCTGATCTTCGGCTACGCCGACGCGGTGCCGTACTACTGGATGGGGCTCACCGCCGTCATCGTGGTGCTCATCGCCGACGTGCTGATCAAGAACAGCCGGGTCGGACGCGCCTGGGAGGCCACTCGCGAGGACGAGGACGCCGCCGAGCTGATGGGCGTCCCCACGTTCAAGTTCAAGCTGCTGGCCTTCTCGACGGGCGCCTTCGTGGGCGGTCTCGCCGGGGCGCTCTTCGCCAGCCGGCAGAGCTTCATCAACCCGCAGTCGTTCCTGCTGCTGTTCTCGATCCTCTACCTCGCGGCCGTGGTCGTCGGTGGTCAGGGCAACCGATGGGGCGTGCTCCTGGGGGCCGGGCTCGTGGCCTACCTGCCCGAGCGGTTCCGTGGGTTCGAGGACTTCCGCGTGCTCGCCTTCGGGCTCGCGTTGGTGCTGCTCGCGACACTGCGCCCGGAGGGCGTCCTGCCGCCGCGTCGTACGGTCCGGGCCAGACAGCTGGAGCACGAGCTGGACGAGCTGGAAGAAGGCAGCGACGGAGAGGAGGAAGCCCGTGTCTGAGCGCATCCTCAGTGTCGAGAACCTCACGCTGAGGTTCGGTGGACTGACCGCGTTGGACGAGGTCTCGTTCCACATCGAGCAGGGCGAGATCCTCGGCCTGATCGGGCCGAACGGTGCCGGCAAGACGACGTGCTTCAACGCGGTCACCGGCGTCTACCGCCCCACCAGCGGCGACATCCTGTTCCAGGGCCGCTCGATCGTGGGACTCAAGAAGCACAAGATCACCCAGCAGGGGATCGCCCGGACGTTCCAGAACATCCGGCTGTTCCCGACGATGACGGCGCTGGAGAACGTCCTGGTCGGCGCCGACGCCCAGCACAGCACCGGCATGTTCAGCGCGCTCTTCCGGCTGCCCAAGCACCGGCGAGAAGAGAGCCAGGGCCATGAGCGGGCGATGGAGCTGCTCCGGTTCATGGGCATCCACCGCAAGGCCGACGAGCTGGCCGCGAACATGTCCTACGGCGACCAGCGTCGTCTGGAGATCGCGCGGGCGATGGCGACGGGGCCCAAGCTGATCTGCCTCGACGAGCCCGCGGCCGGCTTCAACCCGGCCGAGAAGGTCGAGCTCATGGAGCTCATCCGCAAGGTGCGCGACCAGGGCTACACCGTGCTCCTGATCGAGCACGACATGAAGCTCGTCATGGGCGTCACCGACCGGATCGTGGTGCTGGAGTTCGGCCGCAAGATCGCGGAGGGCAGTCCTGCGGAGATCCGAGACAACCCGGCGGTCATCGCCGCCTACCTGGGAGTGGACGAAGAAGATGCTTCTTGAGGTCGAGGGCCTGTGTGTGAACTACGGGCACATCGAGGCCATCCGTGACATCAGCTTCAACGTCCCCGAGGGCACGGTCACCACGCTGATCGGTGCCAACGGTGCGGGGAAGACGACCACGCTGAAGACGATCTCGGGCCTGCGCAAGGTCCGGGCGGGATCGGTCCGGTTCGAGGGTCAGGACATCACCAACGTCGAGCCCTACGACCGGGTCAAGCTCGGGATCGGACAGTCGCCCGAGGGCCGGCGATGCTTCGTCGGCATGACGGTGCGGGAGAACCTCGAGATGGGGGCGTTCACCCGCAAGGACCGCAAGACCGCCGCCTACCGCGAGGACCTGGAGCGCGTGCTCTCGCTCTTCCCGCGGCTGGAGGAGCGGATCGGCCAGTTCGCCGGCACCATGTCGGGCGGGGAGCAGCAGATGCTCGCGATCGGCCGGGCACTCATGTCGCGACCGCGACTGCTGCTGCTCGACGAGCCGTCGATGGGTCTGGCGCCCAAGCTGATCCAGCAGATCTTCACGATCATCACCGAGATCAACCAGCAGGGCACCACCGTGCTCCTCGTGGAGCAGAACGCCGCACAGGCGCTCAAGCGCTCCCACGACGCGCACATCCTGGAGACGGGCGAGATCGTCCGCTCCGGCAAGGGCGAGGACCTCGCCGTCGACCCGGCCGTCAAGGCGGCCTACCTCGGCGGCGACGTCTAGTCACCGGCAACGCGAAGGGGCCCGGGCGCGATGCCCGGGCCCCTTCGTCGTCGTACGGCGGCTAGAGGATCCCACGCGCCTGGAAGGCGGCCTTCACCGTGGCCGCGTCGGTGGCGCCGTAGAGCGCGTTCGCAGTGGCGACGGTCGTGTTGGCGGCGGCGGCCCAGGAGGTGTTCGCGGCGTAGGAGAACTGCGCCTCGAGGATGATCTTGGTGGCCTTGTCACGCCCGAGGGACTTGTTGACGTCCCACAGCGCGTGGCTCCAGATCTCACCGTCGTCGTGCACCTCGCCGGTGCGGTTGGCGACGGTCTTGGCGGTGTCGAGGCGCCGGATGCAGTGCGGCGTCGTCGAGGTGTACGCCGTGGAGTCCCAGTCCATCACGCACGCCCACGGCGTCGTGGCGGAGTCGGGGGAGCCGGCCTGCGACATGGTGGCGGCCAGGTAGTCGCCGAAGCCCTCGCCGATCGCGCCCGCGTCGCTGGAGGAGCCGAAGCCGGGCACCTGGTCGTCCTGCACGGCGTGGCCGTACTCGTGCCACACGACCTCCTGGTCCTCGCCGTCGTCGACGCCGCCCGTGCCGATGGTGATGACGTCGGTGGACGGGGTGTACCAGGAGTTGTCCTGGGTGGTGGTGTCGACGCTGAGGTCCTGCGCCTCGGCGTTGACGTCGGTGAAGCCCAGGCCGCGGATGTAGGTCTGCAGCCGGTCGGCGGCGTAGTAGGAGTTGACCTGCTCGAAGCGGTCGTCGTCGCGGGTGTAGCCGAAGGCGCGGGTGGCGGAGTAGGCAGCGGGCTGCTTGCCCGAGGTCTTGTTGACGACCTTCGCCCAGGTGCCGCGCAGGTAGCCGGAGGTGTCGAGGTTGGCCAGCGTCACGGTCTTGTACGCCGCCGCGGGCACCGCGCTCGCCGCGTCGTTGCTGTCCTTGAGCGCCTGGTTCTGCTGGCTGACGACGGGGTTGGGGTCGAAGACCTTGCCGGTGCCGTCGGCGTGCTGGCGCTCGTCGACCACCTTGACGACCTTGCCCTGGTCGGCGCTGACGAGGACCTGCTTGTCGTCCTCGGTGCGCACCTCCCACACCAGCGTGGCGGGGGCGCCGGCGCTCGCCGGGAGGATCGCCAGGCGCGCGCCGCGGGCCTTGCCGTGCGACTTCGCGGCGCTGAGGGCGGAGGCCTTGGTGCGCCCGGCCTTGAGGTCCGGGAGGCCGCTCACCGAGAGGCGGCCGTCGTCGACCCTCGCGAGCCTGCCGGTGTGCACGACGTACCAACCGCCGAGCACGGGGACGCCGCCGTAGGTCTGCGCGTACGTCGTGTGCGTGCCGAGCAGGCTGGTGCGGGTCTGCACCAGGCGCACGTCGGTGGGCACCGGCGTGCTGGCCGCGGACGCCGTGGGGGAGGAGACCGGGGTGGGGCTGGCGCCGGCGGGGGTGATCGTGGAGACGGTGGCGGCGAGGGCCGCCGCCCCGAGTGCTGCGAGTGCTGCCCGAGAATTGCTGCGCATGCGACGTTACCTTTCGAGTCGGGTGGTGGCGCTCAGCCAACCACCCGACCCGGGGTCAGGGTAAGTACCCAGGCCGAAGATCTTTCCAGGGATCTCCTGCTGCGCGGTCTTTCCTGTCGCGGTGGAAGCGAAAGATCAGAGAACCTTCGACAAGAACGCCTGGGTCCGCTCGTGCTGCGGGTTCGACAGCACCTCGCCGGGCAGGCCCTCCTCGACGACGACGCCGCCGTCCATGAAGACCAGCTTGTCGCCGACCTCGCGGGCGAAGCCCATCTCGTGGGTCACCACCATCATGGTCATGCCCTCGGCAGCGAGGTCCTTCATGACGCCGAGGACGTCACCGACCAGCTCGGG
This sequence comes from Nocardioides sp. LML1-1-1.1, assembly GCF_040676175.1. Taxonomy (NCBI): domain Bacteria; kingdom Bacillati; phylum Actinomycetota; class Actinomycetes; order Propionibacteriales; family Nocardioidaceae; genus Nocardioides; species Nocardioides sp. LML1-1-1.1. The sequence goes on from NZ_JBEGHK010000005.1 coordinate 214,853, forward strand.
GTCCAGGGCGCTGGTCGGCTCGTCGAAGAGCATCATGTCGGGGTCCATCGACAGCGCCCGCGCGATCGCGACCCGCTGCTGCTGGCCACCGGAGAGGTGGGCCGGGTAGGCCGCCTCCTTCTCGGCGAGCCCGACCCGCTCCAGGTTGCGCCGGGCGACCTCGATCGCCTCCTCCTTGCCCCGGCCACGCACGGTCCGCTGGGCCAGGGTGAGGTTCTTCAGCACCGACAGGTGCGGGAACAGGTTGAACTGCTGGAACACCATGCCGATGCGCGAGCGCACCTCGTCGAGGTCGGTCTCGGGGTCGGTGATGTCGATGCCCTCGACCAGGACCTCGCCCGAGGTCGGCTCCTCGAGCCGGTTGACGCAGCGCAGCAGCGTCGACTTGCCCGAGCCGGACGGGCCGATCACGCAGACGACCTGGCCGGGGTCGACGAAGAAGTCGATGCCCTTGAGGACCTCGTTGTGGCCGAAGGACTTGTGCAGACCGCGGACGGCGATCGCGGGGACGACGGCGTTCATCGGGTCGCCTTCCTCTGCCGGCGCTCCTGCCAGGCCACGAGCTGGGTGAGCGGGATGGTGATGACCAGGTAGAGCAGCGCCGCCTGGACGAGGCTGGTCACGGTCTGGGCCGACCCGCCGGTGGTCTGGAAGTCGCGGGCGATCGTCGTCAGCTCACGGCCGTCGAAGGTCGAGCCGATGACCGAGAGCAGCGCGGTGTCCTTGATCAGCAGCACGAACTCGTTGGTCAGCGGCGGGATGACGATCCGGAAGGCCTGGGGGAGCACCACCCGGAAGGTCGTGCTCGTGCCGCCCATGCCGAGTGAGCGGGCCGCCTCGGTCTGACCCTTCGGCACGGCCTGGATGCCGGCACGCAGGGTCTCGGACATGTAGGCGGCGGCGACCATGATCAGCGCGATCAGGCCGGCCCCCACGACCCCGCCGGGCGGGGTCCACTGGATCGCGATCGGCAGGCCGAAGCCCATGAAGATGATCACGATCAGGGCCGGCAGGCCCCGGAAGAACTCGACGTACGCCGTCGCGATCCAGCGCAGCGTCGCGATGGGGGAGAGCCGCATCAGCGAGAGCACCAGGGCGAACGCGAGACCGCCGGCGAAGGCGATCGCGGTGTACTTGACCGTGTTGACGGCGCCGATCGTGATCAGGTCGCCCCAGTTGCTGTCCGGGCCGGAGACGCCGCCGGGTGCCCAGAAGTTCGCGTGGATGGTCTTCCAGTCGGCCGCCAGCAGGAAGCCGAGGACCACCGCGACGACGGCGAGGTTGACCCCCCAGACGACGAGGCGCCGTCGTGTCGTGCGCTTCACTCGACCTCGAAGTACTTGTTGTAGAGGGTCTCGTAGGTGCCGTCCTTGCGCATCTCGGCGAGCGCGCCGTTGACGTCCTCGACGAGCTGGCTGTTGCCCTTCTTGATGGCCAGGCCGTACTGCTCGTCGGTGTCGTAGGTCTCCACGACCTTGAACTTGCCGTCCTTGGTGTGGTCGAGGTTGACCGGGAGGTCCTGCAGCAGCGCCTCGACCTGGCCGGCCTTGATCGCCTGGAACATCTCCGCGTCGCTCGGCAGGGTGACGACCTTGGCGCCCTTGGCGTTCTCCTCGGTGTAGGCCTTGCCGGTCGTGCCCTGCTGGACGCCCACCTTGACGCCGTCGAGGTCGCCGATCGCCGCGATCTTGCTGTCGGCGGGGACCAGGAGCGACTGCTTGGAGTCGTAGTAGCCCTCGGAGAAGTCGATGTTCTTCTTGCGGTCGTCGGTGATCGTCATCGCCGATGCGGCCAGGTCGCACTGGCCGGCGTTGAGGGCCTGGCCGCTCTGCAGGGCGTCGAAGGAGGAGTCCTGGTAGGCGAGCTTCAGGTCGAGGCGCTTGGCGACCTCGTTGACGATGTCGACGTCGAAGCCCTTGAAGCCCAGCTCGCTGCCCTTGTCGAAGTCCTCGAAGGGCGGGTAGGGGACGTCCGAGCAGACCGTCAGGGTGCCCTCCTTGACGACGGCGGCACCGGTCGCGGTCTTCCCGCTGTCGTCGGACCCGCACGAGGTGAGGGCGACGGCGACCGCGGCGGTCAGGGCGAAGGCAGAGAGTCGAGACTTGCGCATGGCGGCACTGTAGGCCTTTACCGAGCCCTGCACGAGGACCCGCCGATCACGGTGTGTGGATGTTCCACGATCGTGACCCGGGCGACGTCTCGATGTTGCACGGGAACTCGGGGATACCCCTGTCGGGCCCCCGCGGCGGGGCGTAGTGTGGTCGCCCGGACCGCACGAACCGCGCGGTTCCCGTCTTGGGTGAGGAAGGCAGGGACCGATGAGTCGATACTCGCTGACGACCCGGGTCGCGACGCGCGACGACGCGCCGATCCTGGCCGAGCTGTGGAGCGACGCCCTGCGCCGCGCCGACCGCTCGGAGCAGCTCGCCGACCTGGAGCTGATCGTCAAGGGTGCGGCGGCCTCGCCGGAGCAGCGCGTCGTCGTCGTCGAGTACGACGGTCAGGTGGCCGGCGCCGTCCACCTCCGGATCACGACGCTCTCGCCGCTCAACCTGGAGCCGTGCGTGCAGTCGATCCACCCCCGCGTGCTCGTCCAGTTCCGCCGCCACGGCGTGGGCCACGCCCTGATGGAGGCCGCCACCGCGTTCGCGGAGGAGAACGGGATCCTGCACGTGGTGACGGCGGTGCCGCACGCCTCGCGCGACGCCAACCGCTTCATGGCCCGCCTCGGCCTCGCCCCGGTGGTGATGTACCGGGTCGCCCCGACCGCGGTGCTGCGCAGCCGGGTCTCTCCGCAGCGGGTGCCGGTCGGTGCCGACGGCGGCCGGAGCAAGGTGATCGCCGCGCGGCGCTCCCTGCGCCGGGCGCGGGCCGAGCGGCTCGGCCTGCCCGAGCAGGCCTGAGGGTCTCAGCCCCGCTGGCCCGGGTCGCGCTCCAGCAGCGCGCAGGTGATCCGCGAGGTGCACACGCGGCGGCCGTCCTCGTCGCTGACGACGATCTCGAAGCTCGCCATCGTCCGGCCGCGGTGCAGCGGCGTGGCGACCCCGGTGACCAGGCCCGAGCGCGCCGAGCGGTGGTGGGTGGCGTTGATGTCGGTGCCGACGGCGAACCGGTCCGGGCCGGCGTGCAGGGCCGCGGCGACCGAGCCGAGGGTCTCGGCGAGGACGACGGAGGCGCCGCCGTGCAGGAGGCCGTAGGGCTGGGTGTTGCCCTCGACCGGCATCGTGGCGACCACGCGGTCGGGGTCGACCTCGACCAGCTCGATGCCCATCCGCTCGTTCAGGGCGCCCATGTTCGCGCGCAGGAACTCCGCGATCTCCTCGTTCGACGTCATGGGCCGAGGGTAGCGACGCCCGCGGCCCACCCCGCGGTCGGCCGGGCTGTCGGACGACCTCGGTAGAGTCGCCGGGTGCCCGAGACCACGCGACCGCGCCTGCTGCTCCTCGACGGCCACTCGTTGGCCTACCGCGCCTTCTTCGCGCTGCCGGTGGAGAACTTCTCGACCGCCACCGGGCAGCACACCAACGCCGTCTACGGCTTCACCTCGATGCTCGTCAACGTGCTGCGCGACGAGCAGCCGACCCACGTCGCGGTCGCCTTCGACGTCTCCCGGCAGACCTTCCGCACCGAGGAGTACGCCGACTACAAGGCCAAGCGCAACAAGACGCCGGGGGAGTTCAGCAGCCAGCTGCCGCTCATCGAGCGGATGCTGACCAGCTTCGGCATCGAGTTCCTCAAGGCGCCGGGCTTCGAGGCCGACGACATCATCGCGACCCTGGTCACCGACGCGCTCGCCGACGAGACCAGCGGCCTGGAGGTGCTCATCCTCACCGGCGACCGCGACTCGCTGCAGCTGGTGACCGAGCGCTCGACGGTGCTCTACCCGATGCGCGGGGTCTCCGACCTGGCCCGGATGACCCCCGCCGCCGTGGAGGACAAGTACGGCGTGCCGCCGCACCGCTATCCCGAGCTCGCCGCCATCGTCGGCGAGGTCTCCGACAACCTGCCGGGCGTGCCCGGGGTCGGGGCCGGCTTCGCCGCCAAGTGGATCAACACCTACGACGGCCTGGACAACGTGATCACCCACGCCGACAAGATCACCGGCAAGAAGGGCGAGTCGCTGCGCGAGCACCTCGGCGACGTGATCCGCAACCGGCGGCTCAACGCGCTGGTGCGCGACCTGCCGCTGGAGAAGAAGATCGATGACCTGGTGCTGCGCGAGTGGGACCGCACCTCCGCGCTGGAGCTGCTCGACGAGCTGGAGTTCCGCGGCGAGCTGCGCACCCGGATCATGGACGTCGTCGCCTCGGGCGAGGAGGTCGCGGTCGAGCCGGGTGTCGAGCTCGACGGCACGGTCCTCGCGGCCGACGCGGTCGCCGGCTGGCTCGACGCGATCGGCACCGACCCGCTCGGGGTGAGCGTGCGCGGCACCTGGGGCAGCGGCACCGGCCGGGTGAGCGGGCTCGGCCTGGCGCACGCGGACGGCCGGGCGGCGTACGTCGACGTGGAGACGTTGAGCCCGGCCGACGACACGGCGCTCGCCGCCTGGCTGGGTGACCCGGGGAAGCCCAAGGTGCTGCACGACGCGAAGGGCCCGGTGCTCGCGCTGGCGGCGCAGGGCTGGCCGCTGGCCGGGGTGCGGGAGGACTCGGCGCTGGCCGCCTACCTCGTGGCGCCCGACCAGCGCTCCTACGACCTGGCCGACCTGAGCCTGCGCTACCTCCACCGCGAGCTCGCCCCGGCCGAGGACGACGACCAGGGGATGCTCTTCGCCGAGGACGAGGCGGAGTCCGGGCAGGCCCGCAACGCGATGGTCCAGGCCCGCGCGGCGCTGGACCTGTCCGTGGAGCTGGCCGACGAGGTCGAGCGTGCCGGGGGCCACCGCCTGCTGACCGAGGTGGAGATGCCGCTGGTGTCGGTGCTCGCGCGCATGGAGCAGACCGGCATCGCGGTCGACGTCGAGCACCTCGAGGGCCTGGAGGCGCACTTCGGCGAGGAGGTGCGCAAGGAGGCGGAGGAGGCCTACGCCGTCATCGGCCGGGAGATCAACCTCGGCTCGCCGAAGCAGCTCCAGGTGGTGCTCTTCGAGGAGCTGGGGATGCCGAAGACCAAGCGCACCAAGACCGGCTACACGACCGACGCCGACGCGCTGCAGAAGCTCTACGCGACTACCGACCACCCGTTCCTCGCCCACCTGCTGCGCCACCGCGAGGTGATCCGGCTGCGCCAGACCATCGAGGGGCTGCTCAAGACCGTGCAGCCCGACGGCCGGATCCACACCACCTTCCACCAGACGATCGCGGCGACCGGCCGGCTGTCGTCGACGGAGCCGAACCTGCAGAACATCCCGGTCCGCACCGAGGAGGGGCGCCGGATCCGGGAGGCCTTCGTGGTCGGCCCGGGCTACGCCTCGCTGATGACGGCCGACTACAGCCAGATCGAGATGCGGATCATGGCGCACCTGTCCGAGGACGAGCTGCTCATCGAGGCCTTCCGCTCCGGACGCGACTTCCACGCCGAGACCGCCTCGCGGGTCTTCGACGTCGCGCCCGAGGACGTCACCCCGGAGATGCGGGCCAAGATCAAGGCGATGAACTACGGCCTGGCCTACGGGCTGTCCGCCTTCGGCCTGTCCCAGCAGCTCGGCATCGAGCCGGGGGAGGCGAGCGGGCTGATGGCAGAGTACTTCGAGACCTTCGGTGGCATCCGCGACTACCTCACCGGCATCGTCGGCGAGGCCCGTGGGACCGGCTACACCGAGACGATCATGGGTCGCCGGCGCTACCTGCCCGACCTCACCAGCGACAACCGGATGCGCCGGGAGGCCGCCGAGCGGATGGCGCTCAACGCCCCGATCCAGGGCTCGGCCGCCGACATGATCAAGGTCGCGATGCTGCGCACCCAGAGCGCGCTGGAGGACTCCGGCCTGTCCTCGCGGATGCTGCTCCAGGTCCACGACGAGCTCGTGTTCGAGGTCGCCGAGGGTGAGACCGAGGCGCTGGACGCGCTGGTGCGCGAGCAGATGGCCGGCGCCGCCGACCTCACGGTCCCGCTCGACGTCTCCGTCGGGACCGGCCGCAGCTGGCACGAGGCCGCGCACTAGGCACGGGCTCGACCCAGGTCAGCGCGGGTCGAGGAAGCGCAGCCCCGTGTAGGTGCTCAGCGCCGCCTCGAAGACGGGGAAGTTGGCGATCGACGACTCCTTCGCCTTGGCCCGCTGCCGGCGCTTCCGGCCGCGCACCACCACGTGGGTCCAGCCGTTCTCGGAGTCGTGCTCGGAGGTCACCGTGTCGATCTCGTCCCAGCGGATCGGCTCCCCCTCGACGACGAGGGCGGTCGGCCGCAGGGTGACCGCGCCGAGGTCGACCGACTCTCCCGCGCGCAGCCGCTCCTCGAAGGTGGCGAGCCCCGCCGCGACGGCCAGCTCGCGCACCCGCTCCTCCAGCTCACCGCTCACCCCGGCCCGGTCAGGGCTGCCCTCGATGCCGACCTGGCCGCTCTCGAAGTGCAGCACGCGGTGCCAGGGCGCGGTCGTGAGCACGCCGCGACGGACCATCCTGATCCCGTCGGCGTGGACGCCGACGTACTCGTTGCCGCGCCAGCGCACCGCCAGCCCGCAGCTGAAGGCCACGACGCCCATGAGCACCGGGGTGATCCAGCCCCACGCCGCGCCGTCGGCGGCGCGCGGGACGAGCACGACGCCGAAGACGACGAGGGCGACGGCCAGCAGGACGCCCGTCAGCGGGACGTAGCACTCGTAGAACGCGCTGGGCCCGCCGCTGGCCAGCTCGGGGCGGTCGCCGGCCACGAGCGGAGCCGCGCGCAGGTCGCGTCGCCCGGCTCGCACCAGCGCGACGAGGAGGACGACCGCGAGCAGCACGAAGCCCGACCCGACGCCGAGCCCCACGACACGCACCTGGTCGTCGCGACTCGTGCCCAGCGTGGCGACGTAGCCCAGCCCGAGGAGCCCCACCAGCCCCAGCCACACCGCGGAGGCGACCGAGACCCGGGTCAACGCGCGCAGTGCCGCGGCGTGGGTGTCGGTGGCGGTGTCCATGCGTCACGGTAGCCGTCGGTCGTCGAGCGATGTCAAGAGATCCACGACACCCCGACTGCTTGGCCGCACGCTCTAGCGTCGTCGCGTGAGCACAGGGGAGTCGCTGCTGCCGGACCCGGAGCAGGTCACCGTCGACGGGGTCGAGGTGGCGACGTACGTCCTGACGCCCGAGGGCGCGCCCCGGGGCGACGTGGTGCTCTGCCACGGCACGCCGTGGTCGGCGCAGGTGTGGGCCGAGGCCGGGCGTGCCCTGAGCACCGGCCACCGGGTGTTCCTGTGGGACATGCCCGGCTACGGCGCCTCGCCGCAGGACCCGGTGGTGCCGGTCGACCTCGCCTCCCAGATGGCCCGGTTCGCGCACCTGCTGGAGCACTGGGGGTTGGACCGGCCGCGGGTCGGCGCGCACGACATCGGTGGCGCGGTGGCGCTCGGCGCCCACCTCCTGCACGGGCGCGAGTACGACGGCCTGTTCCTCTGGGACGTGGTGACCCTCGACCCGTGGGGGTCGCCGTTCTTCCGCCTGGTCGCCGAGCACGCCGACGTCTTCGCCCGGCTGCCCGCCGCGCTGCACGCCGCCCTGGTCCGGGAGTACGTCGCCGGCGCGGCCCGGCACCCGCTGAGCCCCGCGTGGGCCGACCGGCTGGTCCGGCCGTGGCTGGGGGAGGCGGGGCAGCCGGCCTTCTACCGGCAGATCGCCGCGCTCCGGCCCGAGCACACCCGTCCGATCGAGGAGCGCCTGGCGCAGGTGCGCTGCCCGGTGCGCATCGGCTGGGGCGAGCAGGACCCCTGGATCCCGGTCGAGCAGGCGACGCGGCTGCGCGACCTCCTCCCGGGGAGCCCACCCGTGGTGCTGCTCGACCAGGTCGGTCACCTCGCCCCGGTCGAGGCGACCTCGGCCGTGACCCGCGCCCTGGTGGACTGGCTGGCCGCCGAGGGCTAGCCGGTCAGGCGGCCGGCTGCGGCACGGCCTCCCGCTTGTGCCGGAACATCTGCAGCGCGATCAGCAGCGCCACCACGAAGGCGTCGACGGCCGCGACCGTCACCGCGAGCCCGCGCACGCTCTCGGCCTGCGCGCCGGCGACGACGAGGACCACGACGCCGGTGGCGATGAGGTACTTGGTGGCGCGCCCGCGCTTGGCGAGACCGGCGTAGACGAGCAGCTGGAGGACCGAGAGCAGGCCGCCGAGGACCGCGAAGAGCCAGAGCTGGTCCTGCACGGCGGCGTAGTCCTGGCCGCCGATGAAGACCAGCGCCAGCCCCGAGAGCACGTACGTCGCCGCGGCGCAGGCCGCACCGAGGCCGGCCAGGAAGCCGAGGCCCTTGAGGACCGCCGCGCGGCTCTCGCCCGCGGTGGACATCGACGGGAACAGGATCACCACGGCGAACTGCGGCAGGAAGAGCACCGCCTTGGTGACGATGAGCCCGCCGGCGTACAGCCCGGCGTCGTGCTCGTCGAGGACGCTGCGGGCGACGACGACGTCGAGGTTGGAGAGGGCGAGGAAGGCGAGCAGGGCGACCGAGCTGCCGGCCGTCTCGCGGATCACGTCGCGACGCACGTGGTGGTCGTGCGACTGGTCCGGGCCGCTGGCGCGCTGGCGCAGCGCCCAGTGACCGATGGCGACGGGCAGGCAGGACGCGATCAGCACGCCGAGCATCGCGCTGGTCTCGGTGTCCCACACGAGCAGGAAGGCGCCGCCGAGCACCACCCGCGGCACGCCGACGGCGAGGTAGACCAGGCTGAGCTGGAGCCAGCGCCGCTCGCCCTGCAGCACGCCGGCCTGGCCGCCCATGATCGTGGTGGGCACGACGCACAGGGCCAGCAGGATCGCCGGCAGGGGGCCGTCGAGGCGCAGCAGGTGCCACACGGCGGGGGTGGCGGCGAGGGTGATCGCGCCGAGGATCAGCGCGCTGCCCCAGGTCGTGCGCAGCACGGTCTCCTCGATGGCGGCCACGTCGTCGGGCTCGGCGGAGATCCGGCGGGCAGCGGTGGCCTGGAGCCCGAGCTGGACCACGGTGAGCACCATGAGCAGCGCCATGAGGCTGGCGACCTCGCCGTACTGGCTGGGGCCGAGCAGCCGCGCCGCGACCATCTGGAAGGCGTAGGTGCCGACGTTCGTGGCGGCCATCGCGATGGCGATGCCGGCTGTGCTGCGCAGCAGGTCGAGCACCCGGCTCGTGCTGCGACCGGGGGTGCCGGACGCGGTGAGGGTCCGGGACTCGGGATTCGTGGGCACCACGTCCCCGAGCCTATGCGGGCCGGACGCAATGATGAGACCCGGCACGACGAGGAGAGGGACGGGGTGCAGGTGGTCACACGCGGCGAGCGCTGGATCGCGCTGTGGTGCGTCGTGCTGGCCGTCGTGCTGCTCGGCCCGGCGCTGGGCGACGGCCCGGTGCTGACCTACGACATGGTCTGGGTGCCGGACCTCGCGCTGCACCGTGACGTGCTCGGCCTCGGCACCGGGCTGCCGCGCGCGGTGCCCTCGGACGCGGTCGTCGCGGTGCTCGACGAGCTGGTCCCCGGGATCCTCCTGCAGAAGGTCGTCCTGCTGGGCCTGCTCGTCCTCGCCGGGTACGGCGCCGCGCGGCTCGTCCGCGGCCCGGCCCTCGCCCGGGTGGCCGCCGCCGGCATCTTCGAGTGGAACGCCTTCGTCGTCGAGCGGCTGCTGGTCGGGCACTGGCCGGTGCTGGTCGGCTACGCCCTGCTGCCCTGGGTGCTGCTGCTCGGGCGTCGCTGGCGCGCCGACGGGCGGCTGCCGATGCCGCTGCTCGTGGCGCTGCCGTTCGCCAGCCTGTCCGCCTCGGCGGGCCTGGTCACCGCGGTCGCGCTGGTCGCCTCTGCCCGGGGGAGCGGTCGCCGGCGGCTGCTGGTCCTGCTGCTCGCCGCCGCGAACGCGCCCTGGCTGGTCGCGGGCCTCGCGCACGCCTCGACGGCGACGACCGACCCGGCCGGCGCGCACGCCTTCGCCCTGCACGACGAGGGCCCGGTGCCCGGTCCGCTCGCGGCGCTCACCCTCGGCGGCATCTGGAACGCCGAGGTCGTGCCGGACTCGCGCACCGGCGCGCTCGGCTGGGTCACCCTTGTCGCCCTGGGCGCCCTGTGCGTGGCGGGTGCCCGCCGCTGGTGGCGCGACGACGAGCACCGCGACCTGCTGGTGTGCTGGGCCGTCGGCTGGGTGCTCGCGAGCGCGACCTGGGTGGCCCCGGGCGCGGTGGGCTGGCTCGGCGAGACCGTCCCCGGTCTCGGGGTCCTGCGCGACGGCGGCCGGGTGCTCGGGCTGTGCGCGCCGCTGCTCGCCGTCCTGGTCGGCCACGGCCTCGCCGAGCTCGCCGCGCGCGCCCGGGTCGCGGCCGCGGCGGCGCTGCTCGTCGCGCTCCTGCTGCCGGTCGCGCTGCTGCCCGACGCCGCGTTGGGCGTGGGCGGGCGGATCGACCCGGCGACGTACCCGGACTCGTGGCGCCAGGCCCGCACCGCCCTGGCCGGTGCCGACGTCGAGGGCGACCTGCTGGTGCTGCCGCTCACGGCGTTCCGGCAGCCGGTGTGGAACCACGGGCGCACCGTCTTCGACCCGCTCGGGCGCTACCTCGCCCATCCCTACGTCGCCAGCGACGTCCTCGTCGTCTCCGGCCGGCCGGTCGCAGGGGAGGACCCGCGGGTGGCTGCCGCGGCCGAGGCGCTGGCGGCTCCGACGCCGCAGGCGCGTGCCGAGCGGCTGCTCGCCGCGGGCATCGGCGCCGTCGTCGTCGACGGCGAGGCGCCGGGCGCCACCGAGGTGCCCGAGATCGCGGGGACGCCGCTCGCCGGCACCGGCGGGCTCACCGTGCTCACCCTCGACGGCGAGCCCACGGTGAGCGCCGCGGGCTGGGGGAGCACGCTGGCGACCGGGCTGGGGTGGGCGGCGTACGTCTCGGTTCTGGTCACGGGCTTGGCCGGGGTCGTCCGGAACACCGTGCGGAGGCGGCGGCGCTGCTAGGCTGTCCCCAACCTTGAGGGAGGGGAATGATGGGAACCATCGTCAGCATCATCGTCGGTGGCGCGGTCGCCGCAGCCACGATCGTCGGTGTCGTCCAGACGCAGACGCAGACGCCGGACAAGTCGCCGGTCAGCGTCAGCGACGTCGGGATCAACTACGGCTCCAACTGAGCCGTTCCGCGACGCGGACGAACGTCAGACGCCCGGGAGCGATGCTCCCGGGCGTCCGTGCTTTTCCAGACCGCGGTCAGCGGGTCAGGGCCTTCTCCCCGCGCTGCGGCAGCAGCCGGAACCGGCGGCGACCGGCGGCCTCGCCGACCACCGCGGCGAAGGCCGCCTGGGCGCGGTCCCAGGAGTAGGCGTAGCTCATCGACAGCGCCTCCTTGCCGAGCTCGCGGCGCTGGCGCTCGTCACCGAGCAGGTCCATCAGGGCGGCGGTGAAGCCGACCTTGTCGTCGACCAGCACGCCGGACACGCCGTCGTCGATCGACTCACGGGTGCCGCCGGCCGAGCGGTAGGCGATCGCCGGCGTGCTGTGCATGCCGGCCTCGCCGATGACCAGGCCCCAGCCCTCCTTGAGGGAGGGCAGGAGCAGCAGCCAGGCGCGCTCGTAGGCCTCGTGCTTGGCGTCCTCGTCGACGTGGCCGAGGAAGCGGACCGCGTCGCCCGCCCCGCGCGCGGCGGCGTAGGCGTGCAGCTCATCGCGCCACCAGCCGTCGCCGACGACCTCGAGGGTCAGGTCCGGGTGGACCAGCCGCGCCGCGAGCACGGCGTCGATCGCGTGCTCGACCTGCTTGTGGGGCACCAGCCGGCCCACCACCGCGACGGTCGGCGCCTCGGCCTTGCCCGGCGCGGTGAGCGGCGCGGGCTCGGTGCCGTTGTGCACCACGGTGACCCGCGCGGGGTCGACCCCCAGCTCGGCGAGCTCGCCACGGGTGGCCTCGGAGACCGCGACGTAGCGGCTGCGGCGGTAGAGCCACGGCGCGAGCCGGCTCTCCAGCCACCAGCCGACGCGCCCGGTCAGACCGGGGTAGACGACCGGCCACTGCTCGCGGTGGACGTGGTGCACGAGCACCACCACCGGCTTGCGGGTGACCAGCCGGGTGAAGAACGGCAGGCCGTTCTGCACGTCGACCACCACGTCGGGGTCGCCGAGGTCGCCGCGCCGCAGTGCGCGCATGCCCTCGAGGTAGACCGTGAGCTTGGTGCCGCGGCGCACGTAGCGCACCCCGTCGACGACCTCGTCCGCCGGCGCGCCCTCGTAGGCAGCGGTGAACACCGTGACCCGCGCTCCACGAGCGACCAGTCCTGCTGTGACCTTCTCCAGGTAAAGCTCCGCACCGCCACCCTCAGGATTGCGCATATCGCGCCAGCTGAGGCAGACGACGTCCCTCCCCTGGAGGTCCTCCCAAACCTCCATAGCAGGACATGCTACCTGTAGGGTCGCCGCGTGCTGGGACTTCGCGAGAACACGGCCCGCGAGGGCGAGTGAGCGCCGGGTCCCCAGCACTGCCCGCGGTCCGCCGTTCCCGGCTGGTCGCCTGCTGTGCGCTGCTCGTCGGCCTGGCCCTGGTCCAGGACCCCGGCCTGCTCGTGCCGGACACCAAGTTCGACCTCGTCGCCGCGCCCGCGGACTGGCTGGCGCGCGCGCTGCACGTGTGGGACGCCCAGGGCGGCTTCGGCCAGGTGCAGAACCAGGCGCACGGCTACCTGTGGCCGATGGGCCCGTTCTTCTGGCTGCTGCACACGATCGGCCTGCCCGGCTGGGTGGTGCAGCGGCTGTGGCAGGCGCTCGTGCTGTGCGTCGCGATGGCCGGTACGGCGAAGCTCGCCCGCGCGTTCGGTGTCCGCTCCGACCTCGCCTGCCTGGTCGCCGGCTTCGCCTACGCGCTCTCGCCGCGGCTGCTCACCTCGCTCGGCCCGATCTCGATCGAGGTGTGGCCCAGCGCGCTCGCGCCGTGGGTGCTGCTGCCGCTGGTGGCCGGCGCCGAGCGCGGCTCGCCGCGCCGGTCGGCCGCGCTGTCCGGGCTGGCCGTGGCGATGGTCGGCGGCGTCAACGCGGCGGCGTCCTTCGCCGTCGTACCGCTCGCGGTGGTGTGGATCCTGACCCGCACGCCCGGCCCGCGACGGCGTGCGCTGATGCTGTGGTGGCCGGTGTTCGCGGCCCTGGCCACGCTGTGGTGGATCGTGCCGCTGCTGGTGATGGGTGCCTACAGCCCGCCGTTCCTCGACTTCACCGAGACCAGCGCGATCACCACCTTCCCGACGACGCTCTTCGACACCCTGCGCGGCACCTCCCACTGGGTCCCGTACGTCGACGCCGGCTCGCGTGCCGGCAACGAGCTGATCCGCACCTCCTGGCTCGCCGTCAACACCGCCGTCGTGGTGGTCGTCGGGCTGGTGGGGCTCCTGGACCGTCGTACGCCGCACCGCACGTTCCTCGTGCTGGGCCTGCTCTCCGGCGTCGTGCTGGTCACCGCGGGCCACCACGGCGCGGTGCAGGGCTGGTTCGCCGGCGACGTCGCCGCGCAGCTCGACGGGGTGCTGGCGCCGCTGCGCAACGTGCACAAGTTCGACCCCGTGCTGCGGGTGCCGCTGGTGCTCGGGCTGGCCGTGGTGCTCGACCGCGCCGTCGCGGCGTGGCGCCGGGCCGACCGCGAGCGGCTCAACGCTGGCATCCTCGTCGGCGCGGTGGTGCTCGGTGTGGTCGGCGCCGCGACGCCCGCGGTCGCCGGTCGCGCGGAGGCGGGCGGCGCGATGCTGGGTGTGCCGGACTACTGGCGGCAGGCTGCCGACGACGTGGCCGCCCGCTCCCGGGGCGGCACGACGCTGCTGGTGCCCGGCTCGGCGTTCGCGGAGTACCTGTGGGGCGACCCGCAGGACGAGCCGATGCAGTGGCTGGCGGGCTCGCGCTGGGGCGTGCGCAACGCGGGGATCCTCGCCGAGCCGGGGCAGATCCGGATGCTGGAGGGCCTGGAGCGGCGGTTCGCGGAGGGGCACGGCTCGACCGGTCTCACCGCGGCGCTGCGCCGTGCGGGCGTCGAGCAGCTCGTCGTGCGCAACGACCTGCGGGCCAGTGACGACGTGCCGGACCCCGCGCTCGTGCACCAGGCGATCGCGCAGTCGCCCGGGCTGGAGCGGGTCGCGACCTTCGGGCCGGACGTCGGTGGCTCGGCCTGGGAGGACGACGGCGGTCGGCGCACCGTGCGCGACGGAGGCCGTCAGGCGTCGTACCCGGCGGTGGAGGTGTTCACCGTCCCCGGCGTCGACGACGCGGTCACCACGACGGACCCGAGCCTGGTCGCCGCCGGTCCCGAGGACCTCGCCGACCTGGTCGACGCGGGCGTGCTGGGACCCGCGCCGGTCCGGCTCGCCGCCGACGCCGACCCGGCCGACGACGCCGTCCGACCGCGGCGGGTGGTGCTGACCGACGGGCTGCGGGCCCGCGAGCGGCAGTTCGCCCGGATGCACGACGGATCCTCGGCGACCCTCACGCCGGGCGAAGTACGACGCACCTCCGGGCCGGTCCGCGACCTCACCCTCGGCGCGAACGACGACGACCGCTGGTCGACGACGGCACGGCTGGAGGGCGCCGCCACGCTCTCCGCCTCCTCCTCGGCGTCCGACGCGGACGCGCTCGGCGGCAGCGACCGCGGCCGGCTGCCGTACGCCGCGGTCGACGACGACGCGACCACCGCATGGGCCTCGGGCCCGGCGGATCCCGCGCCCTGGTGGCGCGTCGGGCTCGACGGCGCCCAGCGGGTGACCCGGGTCGGGATCACCGCCGCGGCCGACGCGGGCACCCAGGGTTTGCGGGTGGTGACCGCGGCCGGTGCGTCCGCGGCCGTCGAGCTGAGCCCCGGTGGCAGCCGCCAGGTCACCGTCCCCGCCGACGGCACGACCACCTGGGTCCGGGTGGAGGCCGTCGACCCCGCCCCGGGGACCGTGCTGGCGCTCGCCGACGTCGAGGTGCCGGGCGTCTCCGTGCGCCGGGTGCTCGACCTGCCCGCGCTGCCGACGTCCTGGGGCAGTCCGGACGTGGTCGCCCTGCGTGCCGACCGCGACGGCCGGACCGGGTGCGTGGTCGTGGCCGGCACCGCGCGCTGCGCCTCCGGCACCGCGCGCACCGGCGAGGACGGCACCACCCTGCGCCGCTCGTTCGCGCTCCCCGGCGACCGGGCCTACGACGTCTCGGTCACCGCCGTGCCCCGCCCGGGTGCCGCCCTCGACGCGCTGCTGCTGCGCGGCCAGGCCGCGTCGGCGCAGGTCTCCTCGACCGCCGTGGCCGACCCGCGGGCCGGCGCGACCGCCGCCGTCGACGGCGACGGCACCACCGCGTGGCTCGCCGCGACTGACGACGAGCGGCCCACGGTCTCGCTGTCCTGGCTGGGTGTGCGCACCGTCCGCGGCATCGACCTGGACCTGGCCGACGGCACCGCCGCCCGCCGGCCGACCGAGGTGGTGCTGACCTTCTGGAACGGCGCGGCGAGCACCCAGCGCCGGGTCGACCTCGACGACGACGGCAGTGCCAGGTTCGCGCCGGTGCGGGCCGAGCGGGTCGAGGTCGGCGTGGTGGCGGCCGAGGACGACGTGAGCGACCTGCGGCGTGGGGGGACCTTCGCCGACGTACCGGTCGGGATCGGGGAGGTCACGCTGACGGGCGTGCCCTACCTGCCGGCCACGCTGCCCACCGCCGCGGTCGCGCTGCCGTGCGGCTCCGGCCCCGACGTCATCGTGGGGGAGCGGCGGCTGCGCACCGCGGTCACCGCCTCGCCCGCCCGTCTCGCGACCGGTGCCGCGGTGCCCGCCACCGTGTGCGGCGAGGCGACCGTCGACCTCAGCAGGGGCCGCACCGACGTCACCGCGGAGCCCACGGACGCCTTCGTGCCCGGCACGGTGGTGCTCACCGCCACCGACGACCCGGGCGAGCCCGCGGTGCGGGGAGCGGACCTCGCCGCCGACGGCTCGGTCCGTCGTACGCTCACCGGCAGCGCCGACGGCGAGACCGCGGTCCTTCGCGAGAGCGCCAACCGCGGCTGGGCCGCCGAGCAGGGCGGCACGACGCTCGACCCGGTCGTTCTCGACGGCTGGCAGCAGGCCTTCGTCAGCGCCGGTGACGACCCGGTCGAGGTGCGCTTCGCCCCGGACACGGCCTACCGCGCGGGCCTGCTGGCCGGCCTGCTGCTGGTGCTCGTGCTGCTCGGCGCGCTGGTCCGGATGCGGGGCACCGACGACGCGGACCCGGTCGGCGACCGCGCTCTGCCGCCGTTCCTCGGTGTCCCGGTGGCGTTGGCGGTCGCGGCCCTCAGCGCCGGCACGCTCGGCCTGGTGCTCGGGGTGGTCGTCGTCGTGGGGACGCTCGCCGCCCGGCGAGTGCCGCGCCTGGAGGAGCCGCTGCCGTGGCTGCTGGCCGCGCCGGTCCTGGTGGCCGGACTGGCCTACGCCCTCCGGCCGTGGGCGAGCCCGGACGGCTGGGCCGGCAACCTCGCCTGGGTGGGCTACCTGTCGCTGGTGCCGCTCGTCGCACTGCCGGTCGCGGCCCTCGCCTCGCGCAGCGGGAAGGTGCGCTTCAGCCGCATCGCCGGCCGCTCGACCAAGCGGTAGGCCACCTCCGCGGCCGCCAGCGAGGCGGCGACCGTGAGCAGCCACAGCGTCCAGAAGTGGCCGCCGAACAGCTCGAACCCGAGCGCCGGGGCGATCAGGTCGAGCAGCAGCAGGTGCAGGCAGAACAGGCTGTACGACGTCAGTCCCAGGTGTCGCGCCGGCGCGCTGCCGAGCACCTTGCCGAAGCGGGAGGCCGGGTCGGCGGAGAGCCCGGTGAGCACGACCAGGCCGCCCACGGCGGCGTACAGCAGGCTCTTGGTCAGGGACTCACCGGCCGTCGGCGGCGCCAGCTCCACCGGCCCCGCCAACGGGGTCGTCGCGGCGAGCATGAGGGCGGCCACGAGCGTCCAGCACACGCCCGGCTCACGGCCGAGCGCGAGCACCCGCTCCGCCAGCCGCGACGGGCAGGCGGTCTGCTGCACCACGTGGGCCAGGGCCAGGGCGATGCCCACCGCGAACCAGCCCAGGTACGCCGGCAGCCACTGCAGCGCCGGGCCGTCGCTCCAGCCGTCGGCGCGGCCGGCGCCGTCGAGGTGCCACCACACGGAGACCGCGGTCATCGCGACCAGCACGGCGACCACCCGGCGCGGGCTCAGGCCCGGTCCCCGCCCGGTCGCGGCGAGCATGAGCAGCGGCAGCACGAGGTAGAAGGTCACCTCCACGCCCAGGCTCCACATCTGGCTCAGGCCGGCCGGTGGCAGCGGGTCGACGAAGGTGTTGCCGAGCACGAGGGTGACCAGCCAGTCGCGGAGCCCAAGGCCGGCGTTCTCGTCGAGCAGGAGCAGTGCGAGGACCACCGCGACGACGTAGACCGGGAAGATCCGCAAGAAGCGCTTCCACAGGTAGTGACCGGTCGCGGGGTGGGGGCAGCCGAGGGCGGCACGGGCCAGGTAGGGGCGGGAGAGCAGGAAGCCGGAGAGCACGAAGAAGAGCGCCACGCCGACGTCGAGCCGGGCGAGCAGGTGCCCCCAGGTGCCGTGCCCGTCGTAGAGCCCGGCGTAGAAGCCGACGTGGGTCGTCAGCACCGCCAGCGCGCCGACCGCGCGGAGCGCGTCGAGCACCGGGAAGCGTGGCGCCACCTCGACCTGGCCCTGCTCGCTCACTGTCCCTCCTCCTGCACCGTGCCGACGACGACCCGGTCGATGCAGACCGTGACGCCGTCGTCGGTGCCGCCGACCTCGATCTCGTCGAACGTCCCGTCCACCCTGACGTAGACCTGGTGGAGGCCGCGCCGCAGGTTCGCGACCCGGGTCGTGTCCCCGGCCGTGACGCTGAGCCCCGAGTCCGCCGAGGCCAGGTAGTCCACGCGCAGCCACCAGTCACGCTCGAAGGTGCGCGCCTCCAGCGGGAGGGTGTGCTCCTTCGGCAGCGACCAGCCGCACCCGGCGAGCGGGCCCGGCGTGGTGGTCGTCGTCGGGTCGACGGAGGCGGGCACGACGGAGCCGTCCGGGGCGAGCACGTGCAGGTCGTCGCTGACGTCGGGGAAGCGGGCGGCCTCGCTCAGCAGCGGCAGCGTCCCGCGCGAGCTGCCGTAGACCGGGTCGAGCGCGCCGGTGACCCGCTGCGAGAGCATCTGGTTGGCGAGGTCCACCCGGTCCTGGCCCTCGAGGTCGGCGAGGGCGGTCGTGAAGAACTCCTTGCCCGGGTTGCGGTCGTGCCAGACCCGGGCGTACGACGCCGTGCTCCACACCCCGCCCGCGCACACCACGAGCAGCGCGACCGCCACCGGCACCGTGCCGATCCGCCGGGTCAGCAACGGCTCGTCGCGTTCGCGGCTGGACTCCTCGGCGCCGCGCAGCTCCATCGTGGCCAGCCCCAGCGCGAGGACGACGGCGCACATCGCGTCGGTCAGGTAGCGGTACTCGTTGCCGCTGATCGCGCCGACCACCTGGGCGCGGGTGGTGAGCAGCAGGAGGTAGTCCGCGCCGACGTACGCCGTCAGGAAGAGCCAGGCACGCAAGGTGCGCTCGCGGCGCAGCGCCAGGTAGCCGACGACCAGCGCGACGACGACCCAGCACAGGGTGACCAACGCCTGGGGCGGGTCCGCCTGGGCGACCGGTGCGATCTGCTCGTCCCAGCGCCACGGCCCGCCCAGCAGACCGGAGGCGAAGGTCGAGCCGACCATCTCCTGGGCCAGGTCACCGGCGGCTTCGGGGGCGCCGCTGTCGGAGATCTGCGGGACGTTCGCGAGGTAGTAGGCGAGGTAGCCCGCGCCGCCGGCGACCGCCACCACGACGACCGGCCAGTGCCGGCGCACGATCGTGACCACCCGCCGCACCGGGCCACCGGTCGCGAAGAAGGCCACCGCGACGAACGCCAGGGTCGGGAACACCAGCAGTGCCTTGACGTAGCAGCACAGCCCGAACGCCAGTGAGAGCGCCACCACCGCCAGCCAGCGCCGGCCCTCGCCGCGCAGGTAGCGCACCCACGCCGCGACCGCGACGAAGAACACCGCCTGCAGCGGGACCTGGTTGAGCGCCGCGGCCCACCACACGTAAGCCGGCACGGTCATCGCCGTCGTCAGGTACAGCGCGAGCACGGCGAGGGTCCGCCGCCGCCAGCCGAAGAGGGTGACCAGGCACCACAGGCAGGCCAGGGCTGCGACGGTGGCGGTGAGCAGCGAGGTCAGCGCGAGCAGCGGCCAGCTCAGCGTCTCCGGCTGGGCGCCGACCCAGGCGAGCAGCCGGCCCCAGGGCATCAGCTGCGCGTCGTACGGCGCGAGGAGGCGGTCGGCCAGCGACGCCGTGCCGGCCTCGTCGACGAGCCGGTAGTCGTCGACGTAGAACCACGCCCCGAGCACCACCCAGGCCCGGAACGCGACGTGCGCCGCGACCATCGCGAGGGCCACGGCGACGTACCGCCGGTGCGGCGCGGGGCTGGTCGGGGTCGGCACGGCAGGACTATCGCACGCGTCGTGGGGTGGGGACGCACGCGCGGGGTTCGGCGACGTGTTGGTGAAGAGTCGGCGAACAGGTGTGACGCGTGCCATAATGCGGACAAGGTCACGCTGAGGGAGGGGTGGCCGGTTTCCTTGGGAGGGGAAAACCGCTATGCGCAAATCTTTTGCGCCGGCACTGGTGGGAATCGGAGCATTCCTGCTGATCGCCGGCATCCTCGCGATGGTCTGGGCCCCTGGGGCCGTCAAGAAGACCCCGCTGGACGTCAACACGACGACGCTGCTGACCGGTGAGGCGGCCAAGATCGACGCCGCGGGGGAGATGGTCACCAAGCCGATCTACGCCGAGAACGTCACCCGCGTCGACTCCGAGGAGTCCACCGACGACACGGCGGTGTGGAACCAGAACTCCTGCGTGGCGTTCGGGACCGGCGGCCACTGCTTCGCCAAGGACGACCCCAACACGGTGATCGTCCCCAAGGATGAGGTCGTCACCGCGAGCTCCGACATCTTCGGCACCGACCGGGTCAGCGCCGAGGGCCTGCCGGCCAAGGACCTGCCGAAGGACGTCGTCACGGCCGGTGGCATCACCACCGAGGGCATCGTCAACAAGTTCCCCTTCGACACGAAGAAGAAGGACTACACCTACTGGGACGGCACGACCGGCCAGGGCGTCGACGCGAAGTTCGACCGCGTCGAGAAGGTGCGCGGCCACGAGACCTACGTCTTCCGGGTCGAGGTCTCCGAGGCGGCGATCGACATGGGCAACGACATCGCCGGCACCTACAGCGACCTCAAGGAGATCTACGTCGACCCGGCCACCGGTTCGATCATCAACCAGACCGAGGAGCAGCAGCGCTGGCTCACCGACGGCACCCAGGTGCTCGACCTGAAGATCGGGTTCACCGACGACCAGGTCAAGAACAACGTCGCCGACGCCAAGAGCAACGGCCGCAGCCTGACGCTGATCACCACGGTGGTCCCGCTCGTCGGGTTGATCGGTGGCGTCGTCCTCGTCGCCGCCGGCCTCCTGCTGGCCCGCCGTCAGTCCGGTGCGCGCAAGCGCGAGGACGCTGATCGGCCGCTGGTCAGCGCCTGACCCTGCAGCACCCGAGACCCCGGCCCCGCGAGCCCCTTGCGGGGCCGGCCTCGTTTTCGCGCCTCGCCGCCCTTGTAACTACGTGTTCGTGTATCTACCAGGGTGGTCTACCACCCTGGTAGATACACGAACACCCGGGTAGATGGGCCACCGCGCTCACGGCGCCAGCTGCGGGTCGCCGTCCACGGTCCGCCGGCACGGCGACGGCGTGCGCGGCATCTACCCGGGCGTTGTGGCTACTACCAGGGTGGTAGACCACCCTGGTGGAGGTCTGAACACGTAGTTACAAGGGACTCGCCGTGGGTGGCGCCTAGGATCGGGCGGTGCCCGACCTGCTCCTCCGCACGCGCATCGCCGCGCCGCCGGCGGAGTGCTTCGCGTTGTCCCTCACCGTCGAGGCCCCACCGCGTCGCTGGGCGACTCGGGGGAGAGGGCGGTCGCCGGCCGGACGTCGGGGCGTCTCGCGCTCGGCGAGACGGTGACCTGGCGGGCCACCCACTTCGGGCTGCCGTTCCGGATGACGGTCGCCATCACGGCGTACGACGCCCCGCACCGCTTCGTCGACGAGCAGGTCCGCGGCCCCTTCGGCCACTGGCACCACGAGCACCTCTTCGAGCCGCTGGTGGCCGGGGGGACGCTGATGAGCGACGTGATCAGCTTCCGCTCGCCGCTGGGCAGGCTCGGCCGTGCCGTCGACGCCGCCGTGCTGGCGCGCTACCTGCAGCGGTTGGTCGAGCAGCGCAACGCCTGGCTGCGCACGACCCTCGAGGGCTGAGCCCGGCCGCCGGGTCGGCCCGTCGCCGGTTCAGCCGGCCAGGTCGGCGCCGAAGATCGCCGTGCCGGGCGTGAGCACGCCGCGCACCCGCGACCAGCCGCCCCAGAGCCGCTCGTGGTCGGCCGGCCACTGCGGCTCGAGCAGCGTGGTGAGGCGGAAGTCGTGGCCGGCGAGGAGCGCGACCCAATCGCCGAGGGTGCGGTGGTGCTCGACGTACGACGTGGTGCCGGTCTCGTCGTCTACCTCGACGTACGGCGTGCGGTCCCAATAGGACTGCGACGCGGTCAGCCCGGCCTCGGTCGGGTCGTCGGGGAACATCCACCGTGTCGGGTGGGTGATCGAGAAGGCGAACCGGCCGCCGGGGCGCAGCACCCGGGCGGTCTCGGCGACCGCGCGCTCGATGTCGGCGACGAACTGCAGCGCGCCGAAGGAGGAGAACACGACGTCGAAGGAGTCGTCGGCGAAGGGCAGGTGGGTCGCGGTGCCCCGGACGCTGGGGACGACGACACCGGTCATCTCGTCGATACGGCGCGAGTGCTGCAGCTGGCGGTGGGAGAGGTCGAGGCCGAAGGAGCGTCCGCCCTGGCTGCGGATCCACCGCGAGCACTGCCCGGCGCCGGAGCCGACCTCCAGCACGTCGCGGTCCGCGAGCGGCCCGAGGATCCCGGCGGTGGCCTCGGTCAGCCCCTCGGGTCCCCACAGGAAACCGACGTCACCGAGGAACTCGCCGTGGGTGGCCTGGTACTCGTCGGCGTACCGGTCCCAGTCGGCGCCGTTGGCACCGCGGGACTCGGTCTCGTCGGCGTCACGGCGGTGGGCCGTGACCGGGCGCTGCGGCCATTCCTGCACGGTCCCCGAGCGTAGTGCCGCGAGTTGGACCCGTGAGCACCGGGACAGGTACCCTGGCATGTCTGCGTCCTGACAGGTCGCTGACCCGTGCGCCCATCCGGGGCGGCGCGGCCCCTCTACATCTGCCCATCCAAGGACTGTCCTTCTCTATGACCAGCACCCTCTCGACCCCGCTCTCGAGCCACTACGACGACAACGCGCCCCAGGTCGCGATCAACGACATCGGCTCCGAGGCGGACTTCCTGGCCGCCATCGACCAGACCATCAAGTACTTCAACGACGGCGACATCGTCGACGGCACCATCGTCAAGGTGGACCGTGACGAGGTCCTGCTCGACATCGGCTACAAGACCGAGGGCGTCATCCCCTCGCGCGAGCTGTCGATCAAGCACGACGTCGACCCGTCCGAGGTCGTCCAGGTGGGCGACAAGGTCGAGGCTCTCGTCCTCCAGAAGGAGGACAAGGAGGGTCGCCTGATCCTGTCCAAGAAGCGCGCGCAGTACGAGCGCGCCTGGGGCACGATCGAGGAGATCAAGGAGGCCGACGGCGTCGTCGAGGGCACCGTCATCGAGGTCGTCAAGGGCGGCCTCATCATCGACATCGGCCTCCGGGGCTTCCTCCCGGCGTCGCTCGTCGAGATGCGCCGGGTCCGCGACCTGCAGCCCTACGTCGGCCAGACGCTCGAGGCGAAGATCATCGAGCTCGACAAGAACCGCAACAACGTGGTCCTCTCGCGCCGCGCCTGGCTCGAGCAGACCCAGTCCGAGGTGCGCCACGGCTTCCTCACCCAGCTCCAGAAGGGCCAGATCCGCAAGGGCGTCGTGTCCTCGATCGTCAACTTCGGTGCGTTCGTGGACCTCGGCGGCGTCGACGGTCTCGTCCACGTCTCGGAGCTGTCCTGGAAGCACATCGACCACCCGTCCGAGGTCGTCACCGTCGGTGACGAGGTCACCGTCGAGGTCCTCGACGTGGACATGGACCGCGAGCGTGTCTCCCTGTCGCTGAAGGCGACGCAGGAGGACCCGTGGCAGCACTTCGCGCGGACCCACCAGATCGGTCAGATCGTGCCCGGCAAGGTCACCAAGCTCGTTCCCTTCGGCTCGTTCGTGCGGGTCGAGGAGGGCATCGAGGGCTTGGTGCACATCTCCGAGCTGGCCGAGCGCCACGTGGAGATCCCCGAGCAGGTCGTCCAGGTCAACGACGACGTCATGGTCAAGATCATCGACATCGACCTCGAGCGGCGCCGGATCTCGCTGTCGCTCAAGCAGGCCAACGAGACGGCCACCGCGGCCGACGTGGAGGAGTTCGACCCCACGCTCTACGGCATGCCGGCGACGTACGACGAGCAGGGCAACTACGTCTACCCCGAGGGCTTCGACCCGGAGACCGGCGAGTGGCTCGAGGGCTTCGACGAGCAGCGTGCGGTCTGGGAGGACCAGTACGCCAAGGCGCACGCCCGCTGGGAGGCGCACGTCAAGCAGCAGGCCGAGGCCAAGCAGGCCGAGATCGAGGCCGGCGAGGCCAACTCGTACTCCTCCGCTCCGGCCGAGGACACCACGGGTGGTGGCTCGCTCGCTTCCGACGAGGCGCTGCAGGCGCTCCGCGAGAAGCTGACCGGCGGCAACTGATCACCTGATCAGCCAGCAGCACAGCACGAAGGCCCCGACCGCACGGTCGGGGCCTTCGGGCTTTTCGGGAGCGGGGGAGCGGGTCAGTCGAACCAGGCGGCGCGACGTCGGGCGGCGAAGCCGTCGTGGCGGGTCCAGGCGACGAGCGCGCCGAGGACCGCGATCAGCAGGAGCAGGAGGAGTGCGGTGGTCATGGCAGAAATCATGCTCTCGTGCGGATCCTGCCACCAGTGGCAGAAAAGCCGGACTCCGTTGATTTCCTGCCATCGCGGTGCGAGGCTGTCCCGGTGAGCCTGACCAACGTCGCCGTCCTCGCCTTCGAGGGCGTCGCCCCCTTCGAGCTCGGCATCCTCTGCGAGGCCTTCGGTCTCGACCGCACCGAGGACGGGGTGCCGCCCATCGACTTCGCGGTGTGCGCCGAGGACGACCGCCCGATGCGCTCCTCGATGGGATTCACCCTTCAGGCCGAGCACGGCCTGGACCGGCTCGCCGAGGCCGACCTGATCGGCATCCCCGCGATCAAGGAGGTCGACGCCTCGCCGGCGGTGATCGAGGCCATCCGCGCGGCGTACGACCGCGGGGCCCGGCTGATGTCGGTCTGCAGCGGCTCGTTCATCCTCGGTCAGGCCGGGCTGCTCGACGGCCGGGAGTGCACCACGCACTGGATGCACACCGAGCGCCTGCAGCGGATGTTCCCCGCGGCGAAGGTCGTCCCCGAGGTCCTCTACGTCGACGCCGGCCAGGTCGTCACCAGTGCCGGCAGCGCCGCCGGGATGGACGCCGCGCTGCACATCTGGCGCCAGGAGCACGGCGCCGCCGTCGCCAACGTGGTGGCCCGGCGGGCCGTCGTGCCGCCGTACCGCGACGGCGGGCAGGCGCAGTACATCGCCCGCGCGGTCCCCGACTGCGACGCCGACACCCTCGCCCCGCTGCTCACCTGGATCGTGGAGAACCTCGCCGAGGACCACGGTGTCGAGGCGCTCGCGCAGCGCGCGCTGATGTCCCCCCGCACGTTCGCCCGCCGCTTCCGCGACGAGGTCGGTACGACGCCGCACACCTGGATCACCCGGCAGCGGGTCGCCGCCGCGGAGGAGCTGCTGGAGCGCACCGACCAGCCGGTCGAGCGGATCGCGGGCGCGGTGGGCTTCGGCAACGCCGCCACCCTGCGCCACCACTTCGTGCGCGTGCGCGGGGTGAGCCCGCAGAACTACCGCCGCCAGTTCGCCTGCTGAGCCTCGCCGACTAGGTTTGGTCGGGTGTCCCGGCCCTACACCCCTGACCCGCACTCGCACGCCCGCCCCAACGAGGTCGTCGTGCGCCACGTCGCCCTCGACCTGAGCGTCGACCTCGACGCCCGCCGCCTGGTCGGCAGCGCGCGCCTCGACCTCGAGCACCGCGACCCGACCGCGAGCGTCCTCGTGCTCGACACGTGGCGGCTGAGCGTCGAGCAGGTCACCGCGGGCGACGGCTCGGCGCTGCCGTTCACCCTCGGCGAGGAGGACCCGGTGCTCGGGAGCGCCCTGCGCATCGAGGTCGGTACGACGGACCAGGTGGTCGTGCACTACGCGACCAGCCCCGAGGCGCGCGCCCTGCAGTGGCTGGAGCCCGCGCAGACCGCCTCCGGCAAGGCCTTCCTGTTCACCCAGTCGCAGCCGATCCTGGCCCGCACCTGGATCCCCTGCCAGGACAGCCCCGCCGTCCGGGTCACCTACGACGCCGCGGTGCAGGTCCCCGCGGAGCTGCTCGCCGTGATGAGCGCGGAGAACCCCACCGAACGCTCCGCCGACGGCCGCTACCGGTTCACGATGCCGCAGCCCGTGCCGGCGTACCTCATCGCGCTGGCGGTCGGCGACCTGGAGTTCCGGGCGATCGGCGAGCGCAGCGGGGTCTACGCCGAGCCGTCGGTGGTCGAGGGCGCCGCGTGGGAGTTCGCCGACACCGAGCGGATGATCGAGGCCGCCGAGCGGCGCTACGGGCCCTACCGCTGGGGGCGCTACGACATCCTCGTGCTCCCGCCGAGCTTCCCCTACGGCGGCATGGAGAACCCGCGGCTCACCTTCGCCACACCGACCGTGCTGGCCGGCGACCGGTCGCTGGTCACCCTGATCGCGCACGAGCTGGCGCACTCGTGGTCCGGCAACCTGGTCACCAACTCGACGTGGAACGACATCTGGCTCAACGAGGGCTTCACGGTCTACTTCGAGACCCGCATCGACGAGGAGCTCTACGGCGCGCCGTACGCCAGCATGCTGCTGCGCCTGGGCCGCCAGGAGCTGGCCCGCGCGGTCGCCGACGAGGCGCCCCGCGACACCTGGCTGGAGCTCGACCTGGCCGAGCGCGACCCCGAGGACGGGCCGGCCAAGATCCCCTACGAGAAGGGCTCGCTCTTCCTGCGCACGATCGAGGCCGCGGTCGGCCGGGAGCGCTTCGACGCCTTCCTGCGTGACTACTTCGACCGCTTCGCCTTCGAGTCGATGGACACCGCCACCTTCCTCGCGCACCTGACGAGCGAGCTCCTCGAGCCCGCCGGCGTCACCGCCGAGGAGCTCCAGGTCGAGGCCTGGGTGCACGGGCCCGGCGTGCCCGGCAACGCGCCGGAGTTCGCCTCCGACGCCTTCGACCGCGTAGACGCCCAGGTCGCCGCGCTGCTCGCCGGCTCCGCCCCGGACGCGCTCGACACCACCGGCTGGGTGAGCCAGCAGTGGGTGCACTTCGTCCGTGCGCTGCCCGTGGACATCTCCTACGACGTGCTGGCGGCGGTCGACACGGCCTTCGGGTTCACCGCGAGCGGCAACCTCGAGATCGCCACCGCCTGGCTGGAGCTGGTCGCCCGCTCGGGCTACGTCTTCACCACCCCCACCGTCGACGAGGGGCTCGCGGACTTCCTCACCCGCCACGGACGGGCGCTCTACGTCCGCCGCGTCTACGAGGCGCTGGCCTCCTCCGAGCAGGGCCTGGCCCGGGCCCGGGAGATCTACGCGACCGCCCGGCCGACGTACCACCCGGTGTCGCAGGGCGTCGTGGACCGGATCGTCGGGCGTCCCTGACGTGGCCGCGACCGAGGCGGAGCTGGCGCGGGTCATCCTCGACCTGCTCGACCAGCGCCTCCCCGGCGCGACCATCTGCCCCTCCGACGCGGCGCGCGCCGCGGCCGGCGACGGCGCGTGGCGGCCCCTGATGGAGCCGGTGCGCGCGGCCACCCGCGGCCTGGTCGCCGACGGGATCGTCGAGGTGACCCAGGGCGGCGAGGTGGTCGACCCGGCGACCGCCCGCGGACCGATCCGGATCCGCCGGGTCACGGACTAGCCGGGCGTGCGGTAGCCGCGGAAGACCACGGCCCGCCGGACCCGGAAGCCGAGCCGCTCGTAGAGCGCGATCGCGCCGGTGTTGCTCGCCGCCACGTGCAGGAACGGCTGCTCGCCGCGCTCGGCGATCGCGTGCGCGGCGTCGGTGACCAGCGCCGCGGCCAGGCCGCGCCCGCGCGCCTCGGGTGCCGTGCAGACCGCGCTGATCTCGGTCGCGCCCGGCGGCCGGAGCCGCTCGCCGGCCATCGCGACCAGTCGGTCCCCGTCGCGGACGCCGACGTACCGGCCCATCTCGTGGGTGCGTTCCCAGAACGGCCCGGGCCGGGTGCGCTCGACGAGGGCGCGCATCGCGGGGGAGTCGCCCGCGCCGAGCGGGACGACGTCGAGGTCCGCACGCGGTGGGAGCACGTCGAGCACCAGCTGGAGACCGTCGAGGGTGAAGACCTGCTCCCAGCCGGCGGGCGGCTCGTGCGGGGAGCTGAACAGGTCGGCGAACGCGCCCGGCCCGAGCAGCGCCGCCAGGTCGGTCCAGTCCTCGGGCTCCGGCTCGGGCGGGAGGGCGGAGAAGGTCGCGACCTGCGCGTCGTACGACAGCGCACGGCCCTTGCTCCGCGCGAGGCCCGCGTGCCGGGAGGTCAGCGCCGCGTGGACGGGATGGTCCAGGCCGGCGTCGGTGTCACTCAACGTCCGGTCCCATCAGGAGCCCGACCAGCAGCCGGCTGAGCGCGACGCCGGCGACCAGGAAGAGCGCGAGCAGCACCATCCACAGAGCCCACGGCAGGTCGAGGGCGTCGGCGACGGGGGCCGCGAGTCCGCCGGCGCCCAGCACCACGGGCACCATCAGCCGGCCGGCCACGACCGGCCGTTGGCGGAACCAGTGCTGGGTGCGGGTGGGGGCGGCCACGACGCCATTGTGCCTGGCCGTCGGCGAGCGCGCGGACACGGCGCCACGCATTCTGGCACAACCGACAATGATCGCCCGCTGGCTGTGTCAGTCTTTGCTGGGAAAGGACACGCCGACTTCAGGGATGGGATGAGCACTCCAACGACGCCCCGGATCGCGAACCGCCGCGAGGGCATGGGATGAGAAAGGTCAGGCGCCGGGCGCGGCCGGCCTTCACTCAGGACAGCGACTTCCTCTTCCGGCGCTACGACTACGAACGGTTCCGCGCCGAAGGTGGCGTTCGCTCCTCGCAGGAAGTCCTCAGTCTGGGGGACGCGCTCGGGCCGTTCTACGACAGCGTGGTCGACCATGCGTACCGGACCTTCCAGGGCAAGTGTGCCTACACCGAGGTTCCGATCGAGCCCCGCCTGGAGCTGCACCGGCCGGAGGCCGACGCCTACGATCCCGTGCGCGACATCGAGGCCGACCACTACTGGTGGACGGCGATGTGGCACGGGAACTGGTACGTCGCGAGTGAGGAGGTGGCAGCGCTCAAGCGCAACAACTTCCCGGTCGTCGGTCCACGTGCTACTCCGCCTGACGGGCGCGGCGAACTTCCTGTCGCCCGGCCTGATCGACACCTGGATCGCGGGTTGCTCCTCGACCCGTGTCGCGACCAACCCCTGCTGCACCTCCGCTTCGGCGCCGACGGCCGAGTCTCACCGTGGTCGGATGACTGGTCGCCCTGGCTGGCATGGAGCGCGCTTCACGGGCAGGGCACGATCGAGCTCCTCGACCTCAACTCGCCCTCGCTCGTCGAATCACGCCTGATCGCCATCGATCGGGCAGTCGCATCACACCGCGCCTTCGGTCGCGTGACCGAAGAGGCGGTCGATCCGTCCTTGCCCCACGTCGGGGCGATCCGTCAGGTCCTGGCCCAGCGGATCCTGCGTGGCCGTCCCGCCACGCTCGGGGATGCGGCGACGCTGCTTGCACCCGAGCTGGTGCCGCTCCTCGCGGCCGACGAGATGGAGCACCGACCGTCGGTCTTCGAGGAGGTCCTCCGTGCATTGCCGGTCACGGAGGGCCGACTGCACCACATCCTCGAACGTGCCGCCATTGCGGCACGGCACCGGCCGCGATCGGTGAGTCCGGCGTCGGAAGCGAGCGCGGTGCCGTCGCAACCAGACGTCATCGTGATTCCACGCACCGCGGGGATCACTCGTGTCGCGATCTCCAACTTCCAAGCAATCGCGGATCTCGAGATCGACATCCCGACCCGGGCGGCCGAGGCTGATCCAGCACGTCCGGCAGCGAGTTCCGCCACCTCCGATCGCCTGGTGGAGGGCAGGCCGTGGGCGATGTTCTTGGGGGAGAACGGAGTCGGCAAGAGCTCGGTGCTCAAGGCCATCGGGCTCGCGCTCGCGGGTGACTCGTTGGGCGATCTGGTCGAGCGCTGTGGGCTGCGGTGGAGCGATCTGCTCCGGACCGGCACGGAGCGGGGCTTCGTGGCCGTGGAGTTCACCGGCGGCATCGTCGTCAAATTGGAGTTCGACCGGAACGGCGGCCGGTACGTCGGTCGCCCGCACCGGATGCAGACGTTCATCCGCGGATTCGGCGCGACGAGGCTGGCCGACGATGACAGCCCGTCGCACAACAGTCATGTGCGCCTGGAGAACCTCTACGACGCGCGGGCGCCGGTCGTCCACGCGGAACGCTGGCTGACCGAGCATCTGTCGGACGCGCAGTTCAACGCGGTCGCGGTGACGCTCGCGCGCCTTCTGGATCGAGATGACGAGCTGACCGACCCTCGATTGCCCACGCAGAGCCGACTCATCCGAAGGGTCGACGGCAGGGTCCACGTCGGCGAGCATCCCCTCCGGATGTTGAGTGATGGGTACCGTTCGATGATCGCGCTGGCCTGCGCACTCATGGATGGTGCCGGCGAGGGACTCTCCGACATGAGGAACGCCAGCGGCATCGTCCTCCTCGACGAGCTCGGCTCCCACCTGCATCCACGTTGGAAGATGAGGATCACGCGGACGCTACGTGAGGTCTTCCCCTCCCTTCAGTTCATCGTCACCACCCACGAGCCGCTCTGCCTGCGTGGCCTCTTCGCGGGCGAGGTGATCGGCGTCCGCCCGTCGTCCGCGATCCGGGCACCGGGCTGGCGTGCCGAGTTCGACCGGATCGAGCAGTCGCCGAGTCGCCTGAGGGTCGACCAACTGCTCACGTCGGAGTTCTTCGGTCTCGACACAGCCATCGATCCGTCGGTGGACGAGCAGTTCCAGCGCTACTACGCCATGATCCGTCGCGACGACCCCGACGAGGCCGCCGAACGTGCGCGGCTGCGGCTCGAGCTCTCCCACCACGGCGTCCTCGGCTACACCGCGCGGGACCAGCTCGTCTACGAGGCGATCGACCAGTTCCTCGCCCGTGGCGTCGAGATGTCATCGGAGGACAGGGCTATCGAGCGCCGCAGCACCTTGGCCAGGGTCGCGGACATCTGGAGTGTGGTCGCCCGCCAGCGGCTGGACGGCGAAGGCCGATGATCCGGGTGGATCGAGGGCAGGTTCAGGAGCCTGCGTCGTTGACCCGGCGGGCCACGTGGGGCAAGCACACCGGAAAGAGCGAACGCGACCGCGTCCTCGAGGAGTATGCCGCGCACTGTGCGTCCGGGAAGGACCCGGTCGACTTCACCTTCTCCTACGAGGTCTACTCCAACGCTGACGTGAAGCTCGCGCTGCATCAGCTGTTCGGTGGCAAGTGCGCCTACTGCGAGTCGCGGTACTCCGGCACCCAGCCGATGGACGTCGAGCACTGGCGTCCGAAAGGCGAGGTCCTCGAGTACGACGCCACGGGCGTAAAGACCAGGCTTCAGGGCTACCACTGGCTCGCCTCTACCTGGTCGAACCTCCTGCCGTCGTGCATCGACTGCAACCGTCCCCGTACCCAGACCGACGGGGTGAGCCAGGCCGTCGAGTTGCAGGGCAAGGGCAGCCAGTTCCCGGTCCGCGATGGTGTTCGGATGAAGCCTCCGACCAGTGAGGTCCCCGATCCGGCCGAGGACGATGCCCTGATCCTCGACCCGACGCGCGATGACCCCGCGGCACACCTGACTTTCCGGAGCGATGGCACCGTGCACCCGACCGCGGGCAGCGAGAAGGGCCGCGAGTCGATACGGGTCTATGCCCTAAATCGCTCCGAGCTGGCCTTCGAGCGGTTGGGCGTCGCCCGCCTCATCGAGCAGCGCCTAGTGACCATCACCGGGCTCGCCGATCTGATTGCGGCCGGCGGTCTCGCCGACCACATCGAACTGACCCTGAGGGACCTCGTCGCTCATGAGATCAACGCGCTCTACGAGCTCGCCGAGCCTGACCAGCCGTACTCGGAGATGGCGCGCCAGATGATTGCCCAGAACGCCCCGGACGGCATCTGAGCGGACGAACTCAGGCGAGCTCGCCGCGAAGCACCTTCCCCGTGAGCGTCCGCGGCAGCGTGTCGACGAAGGTCCAGGTCTTCGGGCGCTTCGGCGGTGCCAGGTGCTCCTTGGCGAACGCGACCAACGCCTCCTCCGGCACCGGCCCGACGACGGAGGCGCAGACCCGCTGCCCCCACTCCGGGTCCGGCACGCCGTACACCGCGATCTCGACGACGCCGGGGCAGGTGCCGAGGACCTGCTCCACCTCGGTGGGGTAGACGTTCACGCCGCCGCTGATGATCAGGTCCTCCCGCCGTCCGTCGAGGTAGACGTAGCCGTCGGCGTCGATCCGGCCGTGGTCGCCGACGGTGAACGCCGAGCCCCGCCACGCGGCGGCGGTCTTCTCCGGCGCGCCGTAGTAGGTGAAGCGGGCGAAGTCGGGGACCGTGCACCACAGCGTCCCGTCCGGGGCGGCGGACATCGCGCGTCCGGGCCGGGCGCGACCGACGGTGCCGGGGCGCGCGAGCCACTCCTCGGAGCGGCAGGCGGTGAACTGGCCCTCGGTGGAGCCGTAGAACTCCCACGTCGAGCCCTCGGGGAAGTCCGCCATCAGCCGGTGCTTGACCTCGACCGGGCAGGGCGCGCCGGCGTGGGCGACGAGCCGGAAGCAGGACAGGTCCGGCGCACCGTGCTCGTCCCACCACGCGAAGAGCCGCTGCAGGTGGGTCGGCACGCAGAACATCGTGGTCGGCCGCTCGCGCTCGATGGCGGCGGTGACGGCGGCCGGGTCGAACGGTCCCGGGACGACGACGCGTCCGCCCGCGAGCAGGGTGCCGAGCGCGAAGCGCAGCGGGGCCGAGTGGTAGAGCGGGCTGAGCACCAGGTTGACGTCGTCGGGAGCGAAGCCCCACAGCGCGCCCTCCTCGTCCCACAACGCCCGGGCGTCGGCGGGGGAGAGCAGGCCCGACCACACCCCCTTCGGTACGCCGGTCGTGCCGCTCGTGCAGTGCATCGGCCGCCCGAGCGGCAGGCCCGGCGCCGGCAGCGTGGCCCGCAGCCCGGCGAGCGCCGTCTCGGTGGTGATCGTGGCCGTCGGTGCCAGCCCGGCCAGGATCCGCTCGCGCTCGGAGTCGGTCAACCGGGGGTCGAGCGGGATCGGGAAGACGCCCGCGGTGAGCAGCCGGTGGACGGCATCGAGGTAGTCGAGGGAGCCGGGCACCAGCAGGGCGACCCGGTCGCCGGGACGTAGGGTGTGCTCGTCGTTCATCGAGCGGCATCATCGCAGGCCCATCCGGAAGGCACGCCCATGTCCGACCTCGACGACCTCCTCGCCCAGCTCCCGTTCGACCAGATCGCCGACCAGCTCGGCGTGAGCCCGGACCAGGCCCGCGCGGCCTCCGCGCAGGCGCTCCCGGCCCTGCTGCACGGTCTCGCCGCCAACGCCGAGGACGATGCGGGCGCCTCCTCCATCGAGCAGGCCCTGGGCCAGCACGCGCCGCTGCGGGGCACGGTCGACCTGGGCCAGGTCGACACCGGCGACGGCGAGAAGATCGTGGGCCACGTCTTCGGGGGCAACACCGACGCGGTGGTCGACCAGCTCGCCGGCGCGCCCCAGGCCGCCGGGCTGAGCCCCGACCTGACCCGCAAGCTGCTGGCGCTGCTCGCCCCGCTGGTGCTGTCCTACCTCACCGGCAAGATCGGCGCGAAGGGCGGCGGCATCGGCGCGACGATCCTGCAGGAGGTCCTCAAGGGTGCGCTGGGCGGCGACAAGGGCGGCAAGAGCTCCGGTGGCGGCAACATCCTGGGTGACCTCCTCGGCGGCCTGCTCGGTGGCGGGCGCCGGTGAGGGTCGGCCTGACCGGCGGCATCGCGTCGGGCAAGAGCACCGTCTCCGCCGTCCTGCGTGAGCTCGGCGCCGTCGTCATCGACGCCGACCAGCTCGCTCGCGAGGTGGTCGCGAAGGGCACCCCCGGCCTCGCCGCGGTCGTCGAGGCGTTCGGGCCCGAGATCCTCACCGCGGACGGTGAGCTGGACCGCCCGAGGATGGGCACCCTGGTGTTCGGCGACGAGACGCTGCGCCGCCGGCTGGAGGCGATCGTGCACCCCCTGGTC
The DNA here is from genome assembly GCF_040676175.1 of Nocardioides sp. LML1-1-1.1. Taxonomy (NCBI): domain Bacteria; kingdom Bacillati; phylum Actinomycetota; class Actinomycetes; order Propionibacteriales; family Nocardioidaceae; genus Nocardioides; species Nocardioides sp. LML1-1-1.1. The sequence goes on from NZ_JBEGHK010000005.1 coordinate 248,455, forward strand.
TTCGAGCGGTACGCCGAGCTGGAGGCCTCCGCGCCCACCGACGGGATCGTCGTCCACGACATCCCGCTCCTGGTCGAGTCCGGGCGGGCGAGCGAGTTCGACGCGGTGATCGTCGTCGAGGCGCCCGAGGACGTCCAGGTGGAGCGGATGGTGCGCGACCGTGGCTGGACCGAGGAGGAGAGCCGGGCCCGGATCGCCGCCCAGGCGAGCGCCGAGGACCGGCGGGCCGTGGCGACGTACCTCATCGTCAACACCGGGACGCGCGAAGACCTCCGCCAGCGTGTGACGGAGGTCTTCGAGCGACTGGCGGGCTGAAACCCCCGATCAGGCCGCCAGGTCCGGGTCGCCGAGACGGCGCAGCTTCTGCAGCGCCTCGCGCTCCAGCTGGCGCACCCGCTCGGCGGAGATGCCGTGCTTGACGCCGATGTCGGCGAGCTTGTGCTGGCGACCGTCGGTGAGCCCGTAGCGGGAGCGGATGATGTCCGCGGCCCGTGCGTCGAGCTGGTCGACCAGGCTGTTGAGCCGGTCGCGGGCCTCCACGTCGAGGACGGTCAGGTCCGGACCGGGCGCGGTCTCCTGCGCCATCAGGTCGCCGAGCGAGGTGTCGCCGTCCTCGTCGACCGGGGTGTCGAGGCTGACGTGCTCACGGCCCCAGGCCATCAGGTCCAGGACCCGGTCGACCTCGATGCCGAGCTCGGCCGCGATCTCCTCGGGCTCCGGGTCGCGCCCCAGCTGCCGCTCGAGGGTGCGGCGCGCGCCGCCCACCTGGTTGAGCTCCTCGACCACGTGCACGGGGAGCCGGACGACGCGGGCCTGCTGCGCGATGCCGCGGGTGATCGCCTGGCGCACCCACCAGGTGGCGTACGTCGAGAACTTGTAGCCCTTCGCGTAGTCGAACTTCTCGACCGCGCGGATCAGGCCCGTGTTGCCCTCCTGGATCAGGTCGAGCATCGGCATCTGCGCACGGCCGTACTTGCGCGCGATGGACACGACGAGCCGGAGGTTGGCGTTGATGAACTCGGTGACCGCCTTGCGGCCCTCCTCGGCGAGCCACTCCAGCTCGGCCTGGGAGGCCTGCTTGGGGGCCCCGCCCTTCTTGCGGCCCACGCGGCCCTCGGCGAGGAGGTGCTCGGCCAGCAGGCCGGCCTCGATGGTCTTGGCGAGCTCGACCTCGCGCGCCGCGTCGAGCAGAGGGGTGCGCGCGATCTCGTCGAGGTACAGGCCGACGCTGTCGCGTCCCTCGATCTCCCGACCGGTGTTGCGCGTCCTGTTCGCAGTTGCCGTGGCCATCGCGTCCCTCCTTCGTCGTGCGGACGGGGCTTCCGCACATGGTTCCCAACACCAGGGGTGGGGCCCGGATTCCCGGGCCTTGGTGTTCCTCTATCCGCAATGACGTGCGGCATCCCCTGGAAGTTGCGAGAAAAAGGGAATCTCAGCCACTTCTCAACTTCGGAGGTCGACCTCCGCGAGGCCCAGGCGATCCAGGATCCATGCCAGCGTGAAAGCCCTGTCCTCCCAGGCGCGGTAACGGCCCGACACGCCGCCGTGCCCGGCAGCCATCTCGGTGCGCAGCAGGACCTCGGCCCGCGGCGCCCGCTCGCGCAGCCGGGCCACCCACTTCGCGGGCTCCACGTAGAGCACCCGGGTGTCGTTCAGCGACGTCTCGGCGAGGATCGGGGGGTAGGGCAGGTCGGCCACGTTCTCGTACGGCGCGTAGCCCGCGATCCGGTCGTAGGCCTCCGGGTCGTCGGTCGGGTTGCCCCACTCGTCGTACTCGGGGACGGTCAGCGGCAGGCTGGGGTCGAGCATGGTGGTCAGCGTGTCGACGAAAGGTACGCCGGCGACGAAGCCGCCGAACGCCTCCGGCGCCTGGTTGGCGACCGCCCCGATGAGCAGCCCACCGGCGCTGGCGCCCTCGGCGACGATCCGGTCGGGGGTGGTCCAGCCGGCCTCCACCAGGTGGCGGGCCGCGGCGGCGAAGTCGTCGAAGGTGTGCTGCTTGTGCTCGAGCTTGCCGTCGTCGTACCAGTGCCGGCCCATCTCGCCGCCGCCCCGCACGTGGGCGATCGCGAAGGCCGCGCCGCGGTCGACGAGGGAGAGCCGGGCGACGGAGAAGTACGGGTCGATCGAGGCCTCGTAGGCGCCGTAGCCGTAGAGGTGCACGGGGACCGGGTCGGTGCCGGCCTGGCCGCGCACGCCCTTGCGCACGACCAGTGAGATCGGCACCTGCGCGCCGCCGGTCGAGGTCGCCCAGAGCCGGTGCTCCTCGTAGTCGTCGGCGTCGTAGCCGCCGAGCACGGGCGCCTCCTTGCGCAGCACCAGCTCGCCGGTGCGCAGGTCGTGGTCGTAGACCGCCGAGGGCCGGGCGAGGCTGGTCATCCCGACCCGGATGGTGGGCTGCTCCCAGGCCGGGTTGCTGCCCGCGCCGACCGTCGCCAGCTCGCCGGGGAACTCCACCAGGCGGTCGGCGGCGACCGGGGCCGCGGGGTCCTCGCCGAGGGTGAGGACGCGCACCTGGCTGGTGCCGGCGCTGCGCTGCTGCACGACGAGGTGACCGGCGAAGGCGTCGACGTCCTCGAGCCGGACCGCGGGGTCGTGGGGGAGCAGTGGGCGCCAGCCGGACGGCGGGGTCGGCTCGGCGGGCGCGATCGCCAGCTCGAACTCCGGGCCGCTGGCGTTGTGGAGCACCAGGAAGTGGTCGCGGCCGCCGAGGACGGCGTGCTCCAGGGAGTACTCCACGCCGTCGGTGCGCTCGGCGAACCGCACCGGCCGCGCGGCCGGGTCGGTGGCGTCGAGGACGTGGTACTCCGAGGTGGTCTTCGAGCTCGCGGCCACCACGACGTACCGGCGGCTGCGGGTGCGGCCGACCCCGACGAAGTAGCGCCCGTCGGGCTCGTGGAAGACCAGCTCGTCGTCGGCCTGCGCCGTGCCCAGCCGGTGCCGCCAGACCTTGTCGGGGCGCCAGGCCTCGTCGACGGTCGTGTAGTAGAAGTGGCCCGGCCCTCCCGAGTCGGTGCTGTCGCCCCAGGTGACACCGCCCATGACGCCGGTCAGCTCGTCGTCGAGCAGCGTGCGGGTGCGCAGGTCGAGCACCCGCACGGTGTAGCGCTCGTCGCCGACCACGTCGACGGCGTAGGCGAGCAGCAGGTCGTCGGGGCTCACCGAGGAGCCGCCGAGGGAGAAGAACTCGTGGCCCTCGGCCAGCTCGTCGAGGTCGAGCAGCACCTCCTCGCCGGGCAGCGCGGGCTGGTCCGGCGTGGCGTCGGCGGCGGGCTGCGGGGGCGTCCAGTCGTCGGGGTCGCTCACCGGGACCCGGCAGGTGGCGCCGTACTGGCGGCCCTCGAAGGAGCGGCCGTAGTACCAGTGGCCGCGCACCCGGGTCGGCACCGACAGGTCGGTCTCCAGGGTGCGGGCCTTGATCTCGTCGTAGATCCGTCCGCGCAGGCCGGCCAGGTGCGCCGTGCGGTGCTGGGTCCAGGCGTTCTCCGCCTCCAGGTGGGCGATCACCGCGGGGTCGTCCTTGGCCCGCAGCCAGTCGTACTCGTCGGTGCGGGTGCGCCCGTGCGGCGCGGTCGTGACGGGACGGCGGTCGGCGCGCGGCGGCTGTACGTCGGACATGCCGCGAACGCTACTGCTCGGCCGGTTGCTCCGGCGCGGGCGGTCGCCACCGCTGCAGCGCCGGGTCGTCGGCGGGGAAGGAGCGCACCGGCCCGGGCGGGGTCTCGGCGGTCTCGAACCGGACCGTGACCACGCCGCGCCCGGCCCCCCACACCCAGCCGCGGCCGTGCTCGTCGTGCACCACGTCCATCCCCGGCGCCCAGGTCGCGCCGCGCGGTCGGGCGCCGGCCTCCTCGGGCCGCTCGGCCTCCTCCGGTCCCGGCTCCTCCTCGCCCTCCTCGGCGAAGAGGTCCTCCTGGACCCAGTCGGCGAGCCCGGAGACCCCCACCCCGAGCAGGCGGACGCCGCCGGAGGTGTCGAGGTCGGCCAACAGCTGGCGGGCGAGCCGGGCGATCGTGCCGGCGTGCTCGGTCGGCGCCGGCAGGGTCGCGGAGCGGCTCAGCGTGGTGAAGTCGTACATCCGCACCTTGAGCGTGATCGTGCGCCCCGACAGCCCACCGGCCTTCATCCGCTTGGCGACCTCGCCCGCCTGGCGGCTCACGATCGACTCCATCTGCCGGCGGTCGGTGAGGTCGTGCTCGTAGGTGCCCTCGACGCTCACCGACTTCGTCTCGCGGTCCGGTACGACGGCCCGGTCGTCCTCCGCGCGCGCGAGCTGGAACAGCGCCGTGCCCAGCGCCTTGCCGACCTGGCGCACCAGCTCCTCCTCGGTGACCCGTTCCAGCTCCGCGACGGTGTGGATGCCGGCGCGCCGCAGTCGCTCGACCGTCGCGGGGCCGACGCCGGGGATCACCTTGACGTGCATCGGGCGCAGCAGCTCCCGCTCCGTGCCCGGCGCGACCACGACGAGCCCGGCCGGCTTGTCGAGGTCGCTGGCGATCTTGGCGAGGAACTTCGAGCTGGCCAGGCCGACCGACGCGGTCAGTCCACCGGTGACCTCGTGCACCCGGGCGCGCAGGTCCTCGGCGAAGGCGGTCACCGTGGCGACCTCCAGGTCGGGCAGGCCCGCCTGCTCCAGGTCGACGAAGGCCTCGTCGAGCGACAGCGGCTCGACCAGCGGCGAGCAGGAGCGCAGCAGCCCCATCACCGCGGCGCTGGTCGCGCGGTAGGCCTCGAAGCGCCCGGACAGGTACGCCGCGTGCGGGCAGCGGGCCCGCGCCTCCCGGGTGGACATCGCCGAGCGGACCCCGAACACCCGGGCCTCGTACGACGCCGTCGAGACCACCCCGCGCCCGCCGGTCCCGCCGACGACGACCGGCTTGCCGCGCAGCGACGGCTTGTCGCGCTGCTCGACCGCCGCGAAGAAGGCGTCGAGATCCAGGTGGAGGATCGAGGCCCGGGCACGCACCGGCGTCACGTTAGTCCTCACCACCCCCAGGACCGTCCACCCCGTCTCCACAGGCCGGCCCGCTCCGCCCGTCCTCCACAGGCCTGCGCAGCCTCCCCTCCCACCGTCGGCCCCTCCCACGAGCCTCGGGCCATGACCACCACCGCCCCTCCTCAGCTCACCGTCCACTCCCGCGAGGACCTGCTGGCCCTCGCCCCGGTCCTGCTCGGCTTCTGGCCACGCGAGTCGATCGTCATGCTCACCCTCGGCGCACCGCGTCCCTTCCACGGCCGGCTCGACCTGCCGTCGCCGCCGAGGCTGGCCTCCTCCACGGCGCGCCTCCTCGACGACGCCCTGGTCCGGCCCGCCGTCCGCCACGGCGCCCACGCCGTGGTGCTGCTCTACTTCACCGCCGACCCGGACGCGGCCACCGCGACCCACACGCTCCTGCGCTCCGCGTGCGACCGGGCCGGGCTCCGGGTCGCGCTGGCGTGCGTCACCGACGGCGAGCAGCACGCCGACCTCGACGGCCCCGACGGCCCCGGGCCGCCGGTGCCCTACGCCGCCACCGCGCACCCGTTCGTCGTCGAGGCCCTCGCCACCGGGCGGCTCGCCCACGCCACCCGCGACGACCTGCTCGCCTCGCTCGAGCCCGACCCGGCCTCGCTCGACGCCGTCCTTGTCGCGCTCGCCGACGCCGGCCACGCGGCGACGGGGCTGCCGACCGGGCCCCGGGCCGTGCGCGCCCAGGGCACCTGGGTGGCCGCGACGGTCGCGCGGGCGATCCGCGGAGGTGCGCCGCCCGGCCCCACCGAGGTGGCCCGGCTGGTCTGGACGATGCAGGTGCCGCGGGTCCGCGACGCCGCGTGGGCGCTGCTCGACCGCGACAGCGCGGACGCGCACGTCCGGCTCTGGACGGCGGTGCTGCGCGGCACGCCCGACGAGCTCGCCGCCGCGCCCGCGACCGTCCTCGGCTGGGCGGCGTGGCAACGCGGCGACGGGGCGCTCGCCTGGGCGGCGCTGTCGCGGTGCGAGCGGGCCGACCCGGCGTACCCGCTGGCCGGCGACCTCGCCCTCCTGCTGCGCCACGCGGTGCCGCCGGAGGTGTGGGCCGGCGGCTTCGACTGGACGCTCGGCCTGCCATGACGAGGTTCCCACTAGTGTCGGGACATGGGTGATGAGGTCGCCGCACAGGAATTCACGCCTGCCGACCGGACGCGCTACCGCGAGAAGGTCCGGCGCTGTCTCGACGTCTTCGAGCGGATGCTGCGCGAGTCCGCCTTCGACACCGACGACCCGTGGACCGGCATCGAGGTCGAGCTCAACCTCGTCGACGAGGCGGGCGATCCGGCGCTGCGCAACGACGAGGTGCTCGACGCGATCGACGACCCCGGCTTCCAGACCGAGCTCGGACAGTTCAACATCGAGCTCAACCTCCCCCCGGGCCCGCTCGCCGACGGCGGCCTGATCGCCTGCGAGGAGCGGCTGCGGGAGAGCCTGAACGCCGCCGAGGAGCGGTCCGCCGCGCTGGGCGCGCACCAGGTGATGATCGGGATCCTGCCCACGCTGGCGCCCGAGCACCTCACCGACGAGGCGATCAGTGCCAACCCGCGCTACCGGCTGCTCAGCGAGCAGATCCTCGGGGCCCGCGGCGAGGACATCACGATCGACATCCACGGCGTCGAGCGGCTGCGCACGACGGTCGACACGATCATGCCGGAGGCGGCGTGCACCAGCACGCAGTTCCACGTCCAGGTCAGCCCGGAGCGGTTCGCGTCGTACTGGAACGCCTCGCAGGCGATCGCGGGGGTGCAGATCGCGGTGGGCGCCAACGCGCCGTACCTGTTGGGCAAGCACCTGTGGGCCGAGACCCGGATCCCGCTGTTCGAGCAGGCGACCGACACCCGCGGTGAGGAGCTGAAGGTGCAGGGCGTCCGGCCGCGGGTGTGGTTCGGAGAGCGCTGGATCACCTCGGTCTTCGACCTGTTCGAGGAGAACGTTCGCTACTTCCCGCCGCTGCTGCCGGTCATCGACGAGGAGGACCCGCTCACGGTCCTGGAGGCGGGTGGCACGCCGAACCTGTCCGAGCTGCGGCTGCACAACGGCACGATCTACCGCTGGAACCGGCCGGTCTACGACGTCGCCGGAGGCCTGCCCCACCTGCGCGTGGAGAACCGGATCCTGGCCGCCGGACCGACCGTGGTCGACACCGTCGCCAACGCCGCGTTCTACTTCGGCCTGGTGCGGGCGCTGGCGGAGAACGACCGCCCCCTGTGGTCGCAGATGTCCTTCAGCGCGGCCGAGGAGAACTTCCACGCCGCGGCCCAGCACGGCATCGACGCGGAGGTCTACTGGCCGGGGCTGGGGCGGGTGCAGGCGACCGAGCTCGTCGTACGACGGCTGCTGCCGCTCGCGCACGAGGGGCTCGCCGCCTGGGGTGTCGGCGCCGACGAGGCGAGCCGCTACCTCGACGTGATCGAGCAGCGCTGCCTGCACCACACCAACGGCGCGGACTGGTTCGCCCGGCAGATGCAGCAGCGCCACGACGAGGACCGGTACGACGCGCTGCGCGCCGTGCTGGGGGAGTACCGCACGCGGATGCACGAGAACGAGCCCGTCCACCGCTGGTGAGCAGGCTCAGCCGGACCCGGGTGGTGCCGACGGCTCGCTCGCCTCGGCTGGGCCGACCGGTGCGGCCGGACGGGGCGGGCGCACCCGCGCCCAGGACCGGCCGGCCCCCGAGCGCGGGTCGCGCCAGGCCCGCCGGGTGATCACGACCAGGTCCAGGCGTACGCCGAGCTCACCGGCGGCGTGCCCGACGGCGGCGGACCAGGCCAGGTCCTCGGCATCCGCGCCGCGCGCCATCCGGGTCAGCCACACCAGCGGCACCGCGCCGTTGCCGAGGCTGTGCCGGGCCATCGCCTCGACGATCTCCACCCGCAGGGCGTGGTCGAGCTCCTCCTCGGGGACGATCTCGAAGGTGCGCTCGGGGCCGCCGGGGATGCCGACGTGGAGCACCGCCGGAAAGCTGCGGCGCCGCTCGGTCCGGGCGTGCTCCTGCACGGCACCGCGCAGCACCCGCCGCAACAGCAGCGGGAGCGGCTCGTTGAGACCCGGGCCGACCGTCATGCCAGCAGCCTGCCCGATTCCGGCGCCGGCCGGAGCCGTCCTCCACAGGCCCGGGGCGCAGGTGGATAGGTTGCCCGCATGACCTCGCCCCTGATCGCCGTCGCGGAGCTGGCGCAGCGGCTTGCCGACGTGACCGTGCTGGACGTGCGCTACCGGATGGGCGGGCCCGGCGGGCTCGAGGAGTTCGCGGCGGGGCACGTCCCCGGAGCGTCGTACGTCGACCTGGGGACGGCGCTGGCCGCCGCACCCGGGCCGCGGGGGCGCCACCCGCTGCCGGAGGTGGGCGACTTCGTCGCGGCGATGCGCGCCGCCGGGGTGAGCGACGCGCGGCCCGTGGTGGTCTACGACGACTGGTCCGGGCACGCGGCGGCGCGCTGCTGGTGGCTGCTGCGCCACCACGGCCACCGCGACGTGCGGGTCCTCGACGGGGCCTGGCCGGCCTGGCGGACAGCGGGTCTCCCGGTGGAGGAGGGTGCGGGCACCAGGCCGGACCCGGGCGACTTCACTGCGACGGCGGAGCCCGCGACGCCCGTGGTCGGGGTGGACGCCGTGAGCGGGGTGGAGGTGCTGGTCGACGCCCGGGCCGCCGAGCGCTACCGCGGCGAGGTGGAGCCGATCGACCCGGTCGCCGGCCACGTCCCGGGCGCGCGCAACGTGCCGACCTCGCTCAACCTGGACGCCGAGGGCCGCTTCCGCGGGGCCGAGGAGCTGGCCGCGGTCTACGCCGCGGTGGGGGCGGTGCCGGGGGCCGACGTCGCGGTCTACTGCGGCTCCGGGGTCACCGCGGCCCACGACCTGCTGGCGCTGGAGCTCGCCGGGGTGCGCGCGGCGCTCTACCCGGGCAGCTGGAGCGAGTGGGTCGCCGACCCGGCCCGCCCGGTCGAGACGGGCGAGCGCTAGCGCCTCACCAGTGCACGCCGCGGAACAGCTGGGCGAGCAGCATCTGCTCGGTCTCCCGGCGGTTGGCGGCGGGCGCCTCCTCGGCGGCCGCGGCGGCCTGCGAGGCGGGCTTCTGGCCCTTGGCGGCGGCCGAGTCGGGGAAGACCTGGTAGGCCAGGTTGAGCACCCGGAAGGCGGTGCGCGGGGCGATCGTGTGGGCCAGCTCGCCCGCCGTGCCGAGGGCGGTGTTGATCTCGTGCGGCTTGTCGACCATCGCCTTGATCACCACGTCCGCGGCCTGCGCGGGGGAGATGGTGGGGAACTTGTCGTAGATCTTGGTCGGGGCGATCATCGGCGTCCGCACCAGCGGCATGTGCACGTTGGTGAAGGTGATCCCGTGGCCGACGACCTCGGAGGAGACCACGTTGCTCCAGGCGTCGAGGGCGGCCTTCGAGGCGACGTACGCCGAGAAGCGCGGCGGGTTCGTCTGCACGCCGATCGAGGAGATGTTGACGATGTGCCCGGAGCGCTGGTCGTGCAGCTGCGGCATGAGGCCCATGACCAGCCGGATCGCGCCGAAGTAGTTGAGCTGCATGGTGCGCTCGAAGTCGTGGAAGCGGTCCTGGGAGAGCTTCAACGAGCGGCGGATGGAGCGGCCGGCGTTGTTGATGACGTAGTCGACGCTCGGCAGCTCGGCGACCAGCTGCTCGCACAGCCGGTCGATCGCGGTCAGGTCGGAGAGGTCGCACGGGAAGACGTGGGCCTGGCCGCCGCGGGCCTCGATGTCGGCCTTGGTCTCCTCGAGCTTCTCCTTCCCGCGCGCGACGAGCACGGGGATGCCACCGGCCTGGGCGACCTTGAGCGCGACGACCTTGCCGATGCCGGAGGAGGCGCCGGTGATCACGACCGTCTTGTCCTTGAGCGCGGCGCGGGCCTTGGGGTCGCGGCCGACGGTGTTGTCGAGGTTCTCCTCCCAGTACGACCACAGCGAGCGGACGTAGGTCTCCAGCGGGGGCACGCTGATGCCGGAGCCGGAGAGCGCCTTCTCGGTGATCCGCGAGTCGAAGACCGACGGGAACGAGCTGTGCGCGAGCACCTCCGCCGGGATGCCCAGCCGGCCGATGGTCTGGTCGAGCACCAGCTGCGCCGGGGTGGACCGGACGACGGCCGTCATCAGGTTGATCGGGCGCAGCGCCCGCGGGATCAGGCCGAGCGGGCCGGCGGTGGTGACCGCGCGGTTGACCGGCGTCGCGAAGCGCGGCGCCCCGGCGGCGGCACAGAAGGCGTTGATCATCTCCACGACCGGCTGCGGCTCGGGGTTGACCAGGTGGAAGGCCTCGCCGTCGCGGTCGGGCAGGTGGCCGAGGTGGTCCATCGCCTTGGCGACGTAGTCGACCGGCACCAGGTTGGTGTCGCCGAGGTCGACGCCGACCAGCGGCAGCCACGACGGCAGGTTGTCGCGCAGCCGCTTGATGAGCGGGAAGAAGTAGTAGGGACCGTCGATCTTGTCCATCGCGCCGGTCTCGGAGTGGCCCACCACGATCGCCGGCCGGTAGACCCGCCACGGCACGGTCGCCTCGTCGCGGACGATCTTCTCCGATTCGTACTTGGTGCGGTGGTACGGCGAGGGCAACGGCTGGCCCTCCTCGAACATGGTCTCGTCGAACCGGCCCCGGTAGTCACCGGCCGCCGCGACCGAGGAGACCTGGTGGAACGTGCCGACCTGCAGCGCCTCGCCGAGCGCGAGCGCGTTGCGGGTGCCCTCGATGTTCATCGCGTCGTTGGTCGCGTCGTCGGCGGTGATGTCGTAGATCGCGGCGAGGTGGAAGAAGTGCGCGATCTCCCCGGTGTGCTCGGCGACCCACTCCGCGTCGACCCCGAGCGCCGGCTGGCTCAGGTCGCCGACGACCGGCTGGACCCGGTCCGAGCCCCACTGGCGCACCAGCGCCTCCATCCGCCCGAGCGAGGACGCCCGGCACAGGACGTAGATCGGACCGTCGCGGTGGTCGACGAGCTCAGTGATGAGGTGACGCCCGATGAAGCCTGTGGCGCCGGTCACGAAGTAGGCCATGCGCGAAGGCTACGCCCAAACCGGGGTCAGCGGCCCGGGTTGACCACCCTCGGATCAGCGCGCTCGATCAGGCCGGCAGCGCGGCGGGAGGCGGCTCGACGGCAGCTTGCTGAGCGCTCATGCCGCCGGAGACGCGCTCGGCCCATCAGGCTTGGTCCGAGCCGCCGAACATGATCTCGTCCCAGCTCGGGACGGACGCCCGGCCGCGCTTCTTCTGCACCGGCCGGCGGTGCTTGGCCCGCTCCTCCTCGGCGGCGGCGTCCTCGGCGGACGTCTCCTCCGCGGTCGCGCGGATCGGCTCGTCGAGCGTCGGCTGCGCCGCGGGCTCCCGGGGCGCGCGCGGCTCGGGGACGTCGACCAGGGTCTCGGCGGCCTCGCCGGCGACCAGGCCGAGCGCCTGGTCGAAGGAGTCGCCCAGCGGGAGCTCCTCGGGCGCGTCCCCGCCCAGCGGCAGCTCGTCGGCCGGTACGGCGGCCAGGCGGCGCTCGCGCACCTGCTGCAGGTCGTCGCGGGCGGGGGAGGCGGGCTCCGGGAGCACGTCGCCGACCAGCCAGCGGGCGTCGTCGTTGTCGGAGAGCGCGTAGTTGCCCGGTGCGTCGTAGGTGAACCGGGCGGTGCCGGCGCGGCCGGCGGCGGTGTAGGCACCGGTGAGCACCCAGCGGCCGGTCTCGCGCCGGTAGGCGTCCCAGGCGACCTCGGCCGGGTCGGCGTCCTGGGCGCGCAGGTGGGCGGCGACGGCGTCGCCGAGCACGCGGCTCTGGGTGTGCGCGGCGGTGCCCTCGCCGGGCGTACGACGCAGCGACGCCTTGAGCGCGCGCTCGGCCACGTGCTCGCGCTCGGCGAGGACCGGCGCGACGTAGGGCATGATCGCGTCCACGGTCGTCCCGGCGGCGGTCGCGACGGCCTCGGCGGTCTCGCCGGCCCGGATGCGGGTCTGGATCTCGCGCGGACGGATGCTGCTGCTCATCTTGATCTCCAACTGCTGGCCGAGTCGGGTGGTCTCCCCGCGCACCGCGGCGCGCAGGTCAGGGGTGATGTCGAGGGTGAACTCGGCGCCCTGGTCGTCCACCAGCAGCAGGCGGCGACGGTCCGGGGACGTGCCGGTGAAGGAGAGCGCGGCGGGCGCGGCGTCCTGCGCCGTCCCCGCGTCCTCGGTCTCGCTCACGTGGTCCTCGGTCCTGTCCTGCCTGCTCCGGTGCGCCGAGCCTACGCCCGCGGGCGCCCCGGATCGGGTTGGCCGCGCGGCGTGTGGGTGATCTGTCGACATTTCGCTCACGCCCAGCTCACGACCAGGTCGCCTTCCCGCGCACGTACTGCCAGCCCTCGGCGTCACGCCGGAACCGGCTCACCTCGTGCAGCGACCGCGCCCGGCCGTCCTCGACGAACGACGCCCGGAACTCCACGACGCCGCGCCGGTCCGCCGGTCCGCCCGCCTCGGTGGCCAGCACCTCCAGCCCGGTCCAGCGCACCGTGGCGTCGAGGTCGAGGGAGCCGGGCCGGGTGGCGGGGTGCCACGTCGCGAGCAGGTATGCCGCGTCGCCGGTCGCGAACGCGGTGTACCGCGAGCGCATCAGCTCCTCGGCGGTCGCCGCCGCGCCGAGGCCGCGGTGCAGGCGCCCGCAGCAGCCGTCGTACGACGACCCGGAGCCGCAGGGGCAGGCGCCACGGCTCACGCGCCGAGCACGCGGTCGAGGTAGGGGTTGGTGAGGACCCGGTCCGGGTCGAGCCGGTCGCGCAGCGCGACGAAGTCGCCGAAGCGGGGGTAGCGCGCGGCCAGGTCGCCGGCGTCGAGGTGGTGCAGCTTGCCCCAGTGCGGCCGGCCGTCGTGGTCGCGCACGATCGCCTCCATCAGCGCGAAGTAGGCGGTGTGGTCGGCGTCGCGGTGGGTGTGGAAGGCGAGGTAGAACGAGTCCCGGCCGTACGACGTCGACAGCGCCACGTCGTCGGCCGGCGCGACCCGGATCTCGACCGGGAAGGAGACCCGCAGCCCGGAGCGCTCGAACGCGGTGCGGCACTCCCGGAGCACGTCGAGACCGGCGGCGCGGGGCACGGCGTACTCCATCTCCCGGAAGACCACGCGGCGCTCGGTGGTGAAGACGCGGTGCGCGACGTCGGTGTAGGTGCGGGGGCCGAGCAGGCGCGAGGCGAACCGGTTGGCGGCCGGGATCGCCCGGGGCACCCGGTTGAGCAGCGCGGTCTGCGTGCCGAAGACGGTGTTGGACAGCAGGTCGTCGTCGAGCCAGCCCCGCCAGCGGGGGAGCGGCTCGGCGGCCGAGAGGTCGGTGCCGACCCGGGTGTTGCGCTTGGTGAGCATCCGGTCGGCGTGCGGGAACCAGTACATGTCGACGTGGTCGTGGGACGCGGTCAGGTCGTCGAAGGCCGCGAGCGCGTCGGCCCAGGACATCGGCCGCTCCTCGGCGCGGAGCAGGAAGAGCGGCTCCACCGCGAAGGTGAGGGTGGTCAGCACACCGAGCGCGCCGAGCCCGGCGCGGCCGAGGGCGAGCAGGTCGGCGTCCTCGGTGGCCGAGGCGCGCACGACCTCGCCGGTGCCGGTGACCAGCTCGAAGCCGACCACCTGCGCGGCCAGCCCGGCGGCGCGGCCGCCGGTGCCGTGGGTGCCGGTCGAGACGGCTCCGGCCAGGGTCTGCTCGGCGATGTCGCCCATGTTGTGCAGGCTCAGCCCGAGCCGCTCCAGCTCGGCGTTGAACACCTTGAGCTGGGTGCCGGCCCGCGCGGTGACGGTCATCGCCTCGCGGTCGACGGCGAGGATGCCGCGCATCCGCTCCGGCAGCAGGTGGACGTGCCGGGGCGTGGCGATCCCGGTGAAGCTGTGCCCGGTGCCGGCGGCCTTGACGGTCTGGCCGGCCGCACGGGCGGCGGTGACGACCTCGACCACCTCGGCGGCGTCCCTGGGGGTGACGGTCCGCAGGCCGCTCGCCGACTCCAGGCCCGACCAGTTACGCCAGCTGCTCATGCTGCGCGAGGGTAGCGGGCGCCCGGGTGGCGAGCGCGCCGGCCAGGGCGAGCAGCCCACCCGCCGCGCAGACCAGGTACGCCGGCGAGGCGCCGTGCGCGTCGATGACCACCCCCGCGACGGCCGCACCGGGGGCCAGCCCGGCCGCGAGCCCGGTCTGGATGAAGGCCATCCCCTCGGTCAGCCGGGCGGCCGGCAGGACCTGCTCGGCCAGGGACATCGCCGCGATGAGGGTGGGGGAGATGGCCAGGCCGCCGACGAGCAGCACCGCGCCCATCACGGGCAGCGAGGGCACCAGCGGCAGCGGCGCCATCGCCACCAGCATGCCGAGCGCACCGACCCGGAGCCGGAAGAGCGGGCCGCGCCGCCAGGCGATCGCGCCCGACACGAGCCCGGCCAGCAGGCTGCCGAGGGCCCAGATCGCGAGCAGGAAGCCGGCGGCGCCCTTGTGCCCCTCCTCCTCGGCGAAGGCGACGGTGACCACCTCGGCGGCACCGAAGAGCACGCCGAGCGCGGCCGCGACGACGGTCAGCGGCGCGATGGCGGACCACGGGATCGGCGGGCGGAAGCCCTCCGCGGCCACCGGTGGGTGCACGGGCGGCTCGGTGCCGCGCTGGGCGGCGAAGACGTAGGTGCCGACGGTGCCGGCCACCAGCGCCGCCGTCAGCCCGGCCACCGGGTGCACGGCCGTGGCGAGCATGGTGACCGCGATCGGCCCGACGAGGAAGACCGTCTCGTCAGCGACCGCCTCGAACGAGAACGCCGTGTGCAACCGGTCCGGGTGCGCGGCCAGGGTGTGCGACCAGCGGGCCCGCACGCAGGTGCCGACCGAGGGCAGCGCCGCTCCCGCGACCGCCGCCAGCAGGTAGGTCGACCAGCGCGGCCAGCCCCAGTCCAGCGAGCCCATCGCCGCCGCCAGGCCGAGGCCCCACACGGTGATCACCACGGAGAGCACGCGGCCCTGCCCGAGCCGGTCGATCAGCCGGCCCTGAGGGATCGCGAAGAGCGCGTTGGCGATCAGCGCGACGGCCGAGACCGAGCCCGCGAAGCCGTAGGAGCCGGTCTCGTGCTCGGCGAGCAGGACGATCCCGAGGCCCACCATCGAGATGGGCAGGCGCGCCACCAGGCCGGTCAGGCTGAACAGTGCCGTGGCCGGCGTGAAGATCTGGCGGTAGGTCTGCAACATGGCGGCGTCATCCTGCTCCCTACGATGGAGGCGTGCCCAATTGCGATCCCTACGACGCCCTGCTCCTCGTCTCCTTCGGTGGCCCCGAGAAGCCGGAGGACGTCGTTCCCTTCCTCGAGAACGTGACCCGTGGCCGCGGGATCCCGCGCGAGCGCCTGGAGCAGGTCGGCGAGCACTACTTCCTGTTCGGGGGGAAGTCGCCGATCAACGACCAGAACAAGGCGCTGATCGCCGCGCTCGAGACCGAGCTCGCCGAGCACGGCGTCGACCTGCCGGTCTACTGGGGCAACCGCAACTGGGCGCCCTACCTCACCGACACGGTCGAGCAGATGGCACGCGACGGGGTACGACACGTGGTGTGCGTGCTCACGTCGGCGTACTCCTCCTGGTCGAGCTGCCGGCAGTACCGCGAGAACCTCACCGACGCCCTCGACGCGCTGCCCGCGGACCTGGAGCGGCCGAGGTGCGAGAAGGTGCGGGCGTACTTCAACCACCCCGGCTTCGTCGCCGCGAACGTCGACGGCGTGCTCGCCGCGCTGGCCGACCTGCCCGCGGAGGTCCGCGACGACGCCCGGCTGGTGTTCGTCACCCACTCGATCCCCACCGCCATGAGCGACAGCAGCGGGCCCGAGGGCGGTGCCTACGTCGCCCAGCACCTCGACGTCGCCCAGGTCGTCGCGGACGCCGTCAGGGACGCGACCGGGGTCGAGCGGGCCCACGAGCTCGTCTACTGCTCGCGCTCGGGCTCGCCCCGCACGCCCTGGCTGGAGCCGGACGTCAACGACCGGCTGGAGGAGCTGGCCGGGGAGGGCGCGGCCGGCGTCGTGCTGATCCCGGTGGGCTTCGTCTCCGACCACATGGAGGTCGTCTACGACCTCGACACCGAGGCCCTCGCGACGGCGGAGAAGCTCGGCCTGCCCGCCCGTCGCGCCGCCTCGGCCGGTGTCGCCCCGTCCTTCGTCAGCGCGATCCGCGAGCTCGTCGTGGAGCGGGCGGCCGCCGCGCGGGGCGAGGAGGTGGACCGGCCCGCGCTCGGCGTGCGCGGGCCCTCCCACGACCGGTGCCCGATGGGCTGCTGCCTCGGCGAGGGCCAGGAGGACCGGCTGGCGGCGCGCCGGTGAGCACCGCCGCTGCGACATCGGCCGCGCTGCTCGAGCTCGCCCTCGACGTGGCCCAGGAGGCCGCCGCGCTGGTCCGCGAGCGCGGCGCCGGCACCGTCGAGGTGGCGGCCACCAAGTCCAGCGACATCGACGTCGTCACCGCCGCCGACCGGGCCTCGGAGGAGCTGATCCGGGCCCGGATCCTGGCGGCCCGGCCCGACGACGCCTTCCTCGGTGAGGAGGGCGACGACGTCGCCGGGACGTCCGGGGTGCGCTGGATCGCCGACCCGATCGACGGCACCGTGAACTTCCTCTACGGCCTGCCCGAGCACGCCGTCTCGCTGGCGGCGGAGGTCGACGGCGAGGTGGTGGCCGGCGTCGTGGTGGCCGTCGCCGCTGGCGAGGTGTACGCCGCCACCGCCGACGGCCCCGCCACCCGCGACGGTCGCCCGCTGTCGGTCCGCGGCCCGGCCCCGCTCGGCCAGCGGCTGGTCGCGACCGGGTTCAGCTACGTCCGCGAGGTGCGCGCGGTCCAGGGAGCCGCGGTCGCCCGGCTGCTGCCCCAGGTCCGCGACATCCGCCGCTCGGGATCGTGCGCGCTCGACCTGTGCCGGGTCGCCGCCGGCTCCCTCGACGGGTACGTCGAGGAGGGCGTCGAGCTGTGGGACCACGCCGCCGCGGGACTGGTCGCCCGTCGCGCCGGGGCCCGCCTGGAGCACCTCCCCGGGGCGGGTGGCAAGGACCTCGTCGTGTGTGGTCCCGATCACGGCTTCGGGGAGCTTCTCGCCGCCGTACGTGACGCCGGTTTCACCGGGGAATAACGGGTACCGGGCCGCCGTTGTGGCGGCTCGCATCCACCCGGGTGTCGCAAACCGACACCGATGGTGCACAATCTGCCGCGCTGATCAGTACGAACCACGTGCTGGGGGGCCGGTTCACTTCAGGGGAGAGGACACGTCATGGCGACTGACTACGACGCACCGCGCAAGAACGAGGACGAGCAGTCCGAGGAGAGCATCGAAGAGCTCAAGGCGCGCCGCCACGACAAGAACTCGGGCAAGGTCGACGAGGACGAGGCGGAGGCTGCCGAGTCGTTCGAGCTGCCGGGTGCGGACCTCTCGCACGAGGAGCTCGCTGTCGAGGTGAAGCCCAAGCAGGACGACGAGTTCACCTGCATGAGCTGCTTCCTGGTCCACCACCGCAGCCAGCTGGCGGACCCGAAGAAGATGATCTGCCGCGACTGCGCCTGAGCGCGACAGCCGGCCATCGCGGCCGGCCGACCGGTGCGACTACGCCCGGACCGGGCTCCTGAGGGAGACCGGGTCCGGGCGTCGCCTTTTCGTGCGGGGCGCTCAGGCGTCCTTGCGCAGCGGCGGCGGCAGCTCGCCGGTGGACTTCAGGTAGTAGCCGGCGGCCCGGCGCTGGGCGAACATCTTGGCCAGCGCGACGAGCGTGCCGCTGATCGCGGCCCACGCGACCGCCTCGCGGAACTCGACGTCCGGATCGGCGGGGTTGGCGGGCGGCTGCTTGCCGGTCGCGGCCTTCCAGCCGGCGTCGAGTGCCTTCTTCGCCACCGAGGCCGCGCCGAGCGCGGCGACGAGCGAGAACGCCGACCAGACCTTCGAGCTGTCCTTTGCCATGGACCGAGCCTAGCGGGAGGGCTACCTGGGCGCGTTCCGGGCGGCGTTCAGCGCCCCGGCGAGCGCCTGGGGGTGCCGCGAGCTGAGGAGCCAGTACGGCGCCGGGTCGGCCGGGTCGGTGATGGCGACCTTGACCGACTGCTTGAGGTAGGGCCGCAGCAGCAGGTAGGCACGGGCGTCGGCCCCGGGGCCGGAGACGTGGCGGGTGGCGTCGGCGTCGAGCGCCTCGGCGGGCCCGAGGTGCTCCAGCTCGATCCGGGCCCGGCCGGCGAGGAACCAGTCGTCGTCGAGGACGAGCCGGGCGCCGCCGTAGGAGCGCAGGAAGAGCGCGAGGCCGGCCAGCAGGAGCCCGGTGATCGCCCACGGCAGGAGCGGCGCCTTCTCGACGAGGGCCACGATCATGGCCAGCCAGAAGGTGGCGATGAACATCGTGCCCTGGGCCCACCAGCGCAGCGGGACGCGCAGCCGCTCGGCGTAGGCGGGCTTCGACGATGTCACGCGGAGGATGATCCCACCTCACCCTTTCCGGCCATCCCCTAGGGTCTCCCCGTGCCTGCCGACCTCGAGATCGCCGTCCAGCAGCTCGACCCCGACCTGCCCCTGCCGGCGTACGCCCACCCGGGTGACGCGGGCGCCGACCTGCTCACCACGGTCGACGTGAGCCTGGCGCCGGGGGAGCGGGCCCTGGTGCCGACCGGGATCGCGATCGCCCTGCCGGAGGGGTACGTCGCCCTGGTGCACCCGCGCTCGGGCCTGGCGGCGCGCCACGGCCTGTCCATCGTCAACACCCCCGGCACGGTCGACTCGGGCTACCGTGGCGAGATCAAGGTGCTGCTGATCAACCACGACCCGGTCGAGCCGATCACCTTGAAGCGGGGCGACCGGGTCGCCCAGCTGGTGGTGCAGCGCTACGAGCGGGCCGCCTTCGTCCCCGTCGCGAGCCTTCCGGAGAGCGTGCGTGGCAGTGGCGGCTACGGTTCTACCGGTGGGTTCTCGAACCCCGACGAGCTGGCTCGCTGACGAGCCCTGAGGAGGAGAGCAACGTGAGGTTGCGGCGCAAGGGCGCGCCCGAGGAGACCGACGAGGTCACCACGGACGAGACCGCAGGGGAGGACCGGACCGACGCCGAGGCGGCGGCGGAGGGGCCCTACGACGTCGACGAGCTGCCCGAGGACGACGTCCCCCGTCTGGACCTGGGCTCGCTGCTGGTGGCGCCGCTGCCGGACCGTGAGCTGCGGGTGCAGGTGGACGAGCAGTCCGGCGAGGTGCGCGCGGTGCTGCTGGCGACCGAGGAGGGCGCGCTGGAGCTGCGCGCCTTCGCGGCCCCGCGGCACGGTGACCTGTGGAGCGACATCCGCCCGCAGATCGCCGCCGACGCGGCCCGCCGGGGTGGCACCGCCACCGAGCGCGAGGGCCGGTTCGGCACCGAGCTGGTGTGCGAGGTGCAGCTGGCGCGGCCCGACGGCCAGACCGGCACCCAGACCTCCCGCGTGATCGGCGTCAACGGCCCGCGCTGGCTGCTGCGGGCGACCTTCCTCGGCGAGCCGGCCCGTGAGCCGGAGGCGGCCGCCGAGTGGGAGGCCGCCATCGCGCAGCTCGCGGTGCGCCGCGGCAACCACGCGATGCCGGTGGGCGAGCAGCTGCCGCTGAACCTCCCCGACGGGGCGCAGCCGAGGCCCACCGCGGACTGAGCCCGTGGCCACCAAGAGCCGCCTGCGGCGGACCATCAGCAAGTGGGCGAACAACGCCGAGGCGGACGCGCGCGAGCTGCGCAAGACGTTCACCCGTGAGGGCGTCGTCAGCATCGCCGAGGCGCCCGACCGGGAGCCGGTCCGGCTGCGCGGCACGCTGCGCACGGTGACCCTGCGCCCGCGGGGCGGGGTGCCCGCCCTCGAGGCCGAGCTGTACGACGGCACCGGCACCATCACCGTGATCTGGCTGGGCCGCCGGCGGATCGCCGGGATCGGCCCGGGCCGGGCGATCGAGGTCAGCGGCCGGATCGGGCTGCACGAGGACGGCCGGATCCTCTACAACCCGCGTTACGAGCTGCTGTGAGCGGCACCGACGAGCACGAGGAGCACACCCTCTCCGCCGATGCCGGCAAGCGGATCGGCGTCGACACCGTCGAGGCGCTGGTGCGCCACCAGCTGGCCGCGGCGCTCGGTGGCCGGCGCGGGATGGTCGAGGCCGCCGTACCGGGGCTGGTGTTCACGGCCGTGTGGCTGCCCACGGACAACCTGCGCTGGGCGCTCATCGCGAGCCTCGGCGTGGCCGGCATCGCCCTGCTCCTGCGGGCGCTGCAGCGCAGCACCATGCAGTACGTCTTCAACGCCATCTTCGGCATCGGGATCGGCTGGGTGTTCGTGCAGTGGGCCGACAGCGCGGGCGCGACCGAGGACGAGAAGAAGCTCGCCTTCTTCCTGCCCGGCATCCTGATCAGCCTCGCCTACACGGTCGTGCTCGGCGGGTCCTGCCTCGCGGGCTGGCCGGCGCTGGGGTTCATGCTCGGCGCGGTCGCCGAGGACCCGATCGGCTGGCACGCCAACCGCCAGGTCGTCCGGCTGTGCAGCCGGCTCACCTGGGTGATGCTGCTGCCGGGCGCGGTCGGGGTGCTCATCCAGGGCCCGATCTGGCTGATGGGGGACCGCGGGGTGATCAGCACCAACCTCGCGGTGGTCCTCATCTTCGCGTTGCGGACCGGCCTGGGGTGGGTGCTGCGCATCGGCTCCTGGGCGCTGATGATCTGGCTGCTCGCCCGCAACGCCACGCCGCTCGAGGCCGAGCCCGAGGCGGCGTAGCCCGGCTGTTCTCCGGGCTACTTCTCCGGGTGCGAGCCGGGCGCCAGCAGGCGCTCCAGGGCGTCCTCCGCCTCGGCCGGCACGACGAACAGCAGCTCGTCGCCCGCCTCCACCGGCTGCTCCGGCGTCGGGGCGTAGACCTGGCTGTCGCGCAGGATGGTCACCAGCGCGCAGTTGTCCGGCAGCGGGATCAGGCCGGAGGCCTTGCCGACGTACGGCGAGTCGGCGGGCAGGGTCATCTCGACCAGGTTGGCGTTGCCCTGGCGGAAGGTGAACAGCCGGACCAGGTCGCCGACGGTCACCGCCTCCTCGACCAGCGCGGACATGATCCGCGGGGTCGACACGTTGACGTCGACGCCCCAGGCCTCGGTGAACAGCCACTCGTTGTTGGGGTGGTTGACCCGGCCGACCGTGCGCGGCACGCCGAACTCGGTCTTCGCCAGCAGCGAGGTGACCAGGTTGGCCTTGTCGTCGCCGGTGGCGGCGATGACCACGTCGCACTTGTCGAGGCGGGCCTCCTCCAGCGAGGACAGCTCGCAGGAGTCGGCCAGCAGCCACTCCGCGTCCGGGACCCGCTCGGGGCGGATCGATCCGGGGGACTTGTCGATGAGGAGCACCTCGTGGCCGTTCTCGATCAGCTCCCGGGCGATCGAGCGACCCACGGCGCCGGCACCGGCGATAGCGACTCTCATGTCCTGTCGTCTCCTCAGGCTGCTCAATCGCCGTGCTCGGGGCCGCGGCCCAGCACGTCGTACGAAAGCTCCGCGGTCTCCTCGCGGGTGATCAGGTGCAGCATGTCGCCCTCCTGGATCACGCTGTCGCGGTCGGGCAGCACGCCCTCGCCGAGCCGGTCGATCCAGGCCACCCGGCAGCGGCCCTGCTCCTGCAGCTGGCCCACCCGGGCACCCACCCAGACCTCGGGGGCGGGCACGTGGTCGACCCGGATGGTGCCGGAGGGGTCGCGGAAGTCGGGCTCGGCGCCGGCCGGCAGGATCCGGCGCAGCACCTGGTCCGCGGTCCACTTCACGGTGGCGACGGTGGTGATCCCGAGCCGCTGGTAGACCTCGGCCCGGCCGGGGTCGTAGATCCGGGCCACGACCTGCTGGATCCCGAAGGTCTCGCGCGCCACCCGGGCGGCGATGATGTTGGAGTTGTCGCCGCTCGAGACGGCGGCGAAGGCGTCGGCTCGGCGGATGCCGGCCTTCTCCAGCACCTCCTGGTCGAAGCCCATCCCGGGGATCTTGTCCCCGTTGAAGCCCGGCCCGAGACGCCGGAAGGCGTCGGGCTCGGAGTCGATGACCGACACCGTGTGGTTGCGGTCCTCGAGGCTGCGGGCCAGGGTCGAGCCGACTCGACCGCATCCCATGATCACGACGTGCACGACGGAAACGCTATAGCACCGCAGATCACGGGGCAGCGTTCCCGATGCCCTACCGTTGTCGCTCGTGGGTGTCGGTGACGTCTCGAAGCGGATCCTGCTCGGACGCAAGCTACGCAGCGCACAACTGGGGGAGACGCTGCTCCCCAAGCGCATCGCGCTTCCCGTTTTCGCCAGCGACGCCCTCTCCTCGGTGGCCTACGCCCCCGACGAGGTCTTCATCATGCTGGCCATCGCCGGCGCGTCGCAGTACGTCTGGTCGTGGAAGATCGCGATCGCGGTCGCCATCGTCATGGCGGCGGTCATCGCGTCCTACCGCCAGACCGTGCACGCCTACCCCTCCGGCGGCGGCGACTACGAGGTGGCCACCGTCAACCTGGGCCGTACGGCGGGCATGACGGTCGCCAGCGCGCTGCTGGTCGACTACGTGCTGACCGTGGCGGTGTCGATCTCCTCCGGCGCCAACTACGCCTCCTCGGCGATCCCCGTCTTCCAGGACCACGAGGCGAGCGTCGCGATCGTCATGGTGCTGCTGCTGATGGCGATGAACCTGCGCGGGATCCGGGAGTCGGGCTCCTTCTTCGCGGTGCCGACGTACCTGTTCATGTTCGCGATCCTCGGCATGTGCGCCTACGGCTTCTTCGAGATGACCCTCGGTGATCTGCCCATGGCGGAGAGCTCCGAGCTCGACATCACCCCGAAGGACGGCTGGGAGGACCCGCTGACCACCTTCGGGCTGATCGTGCTGCTCGCCCGGGCGTTCTCCTCCGGCTGTGCGGCGCTGACCGGGGTCGAGGCGATCTCCAACGGCGTGCCGGCGTTCAAGCGGCCCAAGAGCAAGAACGCCGCCACCACGCTGCTGCTGCTCGGCCTGATCGCGATCTCGATGATGCTCAGCGTCATCGTGCTGGCCAAGCAGATGGGCCTCAAGTACGTCGACCCGCACGAGCTGGAGCGGCTCACGCTCGACGGCCGGCCGTTGCCCGACGGCTACGACCAGCACGCGGTGATCGCGCAGATCGCCCAGGCGGTCTTCCACGACTTCAGCCCGGGCTTCTACTTCGTCGTGACGGTCACCGGCATCATCCTGGTGCTCGCCGCCAACACCGCCTTCAACGGCTTCCCGGTGCTCGGCTCGATCCTCGCCAAGGACGGCCTCGCGCCGCGCGCGCTGGGCGCCCGCGGCGACCGGCTCGCCTACAGCAACGGCATCGTGTTCCTCGCGCTGATGGCGATCGTGCTGATCATCGCCTTCGACGCCGAGACCACGAAGCTGATCCAGCTCTACATCGTCGGGGTCTTCGTCTCCTTCAACCTCAGCCAGCTCGGCATGATCCGGCACTGGACCCGCCACCTGGCGACCGAGCGCGACCCGGCCGAGCGACGGCGGATGGTGCGCTCGCGCACGATCAACGCCGTCGGCCTGTCGTTCACCGCCGTGGTCCTCGTCGTGGTGCTGCTGACGAAGTTCCTCGCCGGTGCCTGGATCACGATCCTCGCGATGGCCTTCTTCTTCGCGGTCATGAAGGGCATCAAGAAGCACTACGACAACGTCGAGCGCGAGCTGGCCGCCGACGAGACCGACAAGGCGCTCCCGACCCGGGTGCACGCCATCGTGCTCGTCTCCAAGCTGCACAAGCCGACGCTGCGGGCGCTGGCCTTCGCCAAGGCCACCCGGCCCAACTCGCTGGAGGGCGTCTACGTCTCGGTCGACGAGAAGGACACCGCCCGCCTGCTCACCGAGTGGGACGAGCGCAACACCGGCGTCCCGCTCAAGGTCCTGCACTCGCCGTACCGCGAGGTGGTGCGGCCGATCATCGAGTACGCCACGGCCATCCGCGGTGCCAACCCGCGCGCCGTCGTCGCGGTCTACATCCCCGAGTACGTCGTCGGGCGCTGGTGGGAGCAGCTGCTGCACAACCAGACCGCCCTGCGGCTCAAGGGCCGCCTGCTCTTCACACCCGGCGTCATGGTCACCTCGGTGCCCTACCAGCTGCGCTCCTCCGGCATCGCCCTGGAGCGCGAGGAGCGCGAGGAGCACCGGGTGCGGCCCGGCGACCTGCGCCGGGGCCGGGTCGACGACGAGCGCCCGTCCGGGCAGATCCAGCGGTGAGCCGCCCGTCCGGACGACGCCCCCGCGCCCGCAAGGCGCGCGGTGCCTCAGCGGTCGGCCGGCGCCTCGAGGTCGAGGTCGGGCCGGTCGCGCACGGCGGTCACTTCGTCGCCCGTGCCGAGGACCGGGTCGTCTTCGTGCGCCACGCGCTGCCCGGGGAGCGGGTGGTCGTCGAGGTCACCGACGGGTCGGAGGGCGACAAGTTCTGGCGCGCCGACGCCGTGGAGATCCTCGGCGCCGCGCCCGAGCGGGTCCCCGCCCCCTGCCCCTACGCCGGCCCCGGGCTCTGCGGCGGCTGCGACTTCCAGCACGTCGACCTCGCCGCCCAGCGCCGGCTCAAGGCCGACGTCGTGCGCGAGCAGCTGCGCCGGGTCGCCCGTCTCGACGTGGACGTCGTGGTCGAGGCGGTGCCCGGTGACGTGGACGGCCTGCGCTGGCGCACCCGCCAGCGCTACGTCGCGCTGCCGGACGGCCGCCGGGGGATGCGCAAGCACCGCTCGCACGAGGTGGTCCCGGTCGAGGAGTGCCTGCTGGAGGCGCCCACCGGGCCGTCGTACGACGTCCACGGGCACCTCTTCGAGGTCGCCGACGGCGGTTTCTGGCAGGTGCACCCCGGTGCCCCCGAGGCCCTGGTCGACGCCGTCCTCGCCGCGCTCGGGCCGCGGCCGGGGGAGTCGGTGCTCGACCTCTACGCCGGGGTCGGCCTGTTCAGCCGGTTCCTGGCCGAAGCGGTCGGCCCGGACGGCCGGGTCGCCGCGGTCGAGGGCGACGCGGCCGCCTCCGCGCTGTCGGCGCGCAACTGCCCGGGCGTCGTGGTGCGGGCCGGCGACGTCGGCACGGTGCTCGCCGAGGACCTGCCCGAGCCGGTCGACCTGGTCGTGCTCGACCCGCCGCGGGTGGGCGCCAGACGGGCGGTCGTGGAGCAGGTCGTGCGTCGTACGCCCCGGGCCCTCGCCTACGTCGCCTGCGACCCCTCGGCGCTGGCCCGGGACCTGGCCATCTTCGCCGAGCACGGCTACGCGCTGACCTCGCTGCGGGCCTTCGACCTGTTCCCGATGACCCACCACGTGGAGTGCGTCGCCCTGCTCGAGAGGAAACCGTGACCGTCACCGCGCATCCCGTCGTCGACGCCGTCCTCGACCGCTGCGCCGCCGACCTGGGTGACAGCGAGGCTCCGCCGTACGCCGGCTTCCACCGCCAGATCCTCGGCGGCCGGCTCGCCCACGCCGTGCGCCACCCGGCCCGGCCGTTCCCGATGATGAAGCTGTAGCCGCTCAGCGCACGACGGCGTAGCAGAGCTTCTGCACGCCGTTGGCGTAGCTCTCGCTCTCGACGAGGTCCAGCTTCTGCCGGTCCTTGGGCGTCTCGCTCCACATCCGGGTGCCCGCGCCGAGCACCCACGGGAAGACCAGCAGGTGGTAGCGGTCGAGCAGGCCCGCGTCGGCGAGGTTGCGCGCCAGGCTGGCCGAGCCGTGGATCGAGATCGGCCCGCCCTCGGTCTCCTTGAGCGCGGCGACGTCGTCGAGGGAGCGCAGGATCGTGGTCTCGCCCCAGTTGTCGACGAGGTCCGCCTCCTGCAGCGTGGTCGACAGGACGAACTTCGGCATCGCGTTGTAGCGCGGGAACTCCTCGGTCATCGAGGGCCACACCGGCGCGAAGCCCTGGTAGCTCACCCGGCCGAGCAGCATCGCGCTGGCCTCCTCCTGCTCGCGGGCCTTGAGCTCGTAGACCTCCTCGCGGAACTCGATGTCCTGGAAGGTCCAGCCGCCGTTGGGGTAGTCGGCCTCCGGGCCGGGGGCCTGGACGACGCCGTCGAGGGAGACGAAAGCGGTGTAGATCAGGGTGCGCATGGTGACCTCCGAGGTCGGGTTGGGGTGCTTCTCATCCTCTCCACGAACGGCCCGGGCCCCGTACGACAACCCGCCGGAGATTTTCCTCAGGTGAGGGCAGACTGGCTTGTCCTCAACCCGACTTGAGGTTCTACGGTCGCGCCATGAGCATGGAACAGGTCGCGTGGAACCAGGTCTACCGGGGCATGCACGGTCCCGACGAGGAGCGTGCGTTCAGCACGGCCACCGCGCGCCGGATCCTCTCCTTCGCCCGCCCGCACCGGGGTGAGCTGGTCGGCTTCGTCGTGCTCAGCGTGGTGACCGCCGCGCTGGCGGTGGCCACGCCGGTGCTGGCCGGCCGGGTGGTGAACGCGATCGTCGAGGGCGGCCGCGAGCACGTGGTGACGACCCTCGCCCTCGCCATCGCCGGCCTCGCCGTCGCCGACGCGGCGTTCGGGCTGCTCGCGCGCTGGCTCTCCGCCCGGATCGGCGAGGGGCTGATCCTCGACCTGCGCACCTCGGTCTTCGACCACGTGCAGCGGATGCCGGTCGCGTTCTTCAACCGCACCCGCACCGGCGCGCTGGTCAGCCGGCTCAACAACGACGTGATCGGTGCCCAGCGGGCCTTCAGCACGACCCTCTCCGGGGTCGTCGGCAACCTCGTCACGCTCACCCTGACGCTCGTGGTGATGCTGGGGATCTCCTGGCAGGTGACCCTGCTGGCGCTCGTGCTGCTGCCGGTGTTCGTCGTACCGGCGCGGCGGATGGGACGCCGGCTGGCCGGCATCCAGCGCGAGGCCGCCGACCACAACGCCGCGATGGGCAACCAGATGACCGAGCGCTTCTCCGCGCCCGGCGCCACGCTGGTCAAGCTCTTCGGCCGCCCCGACCAGGAGTCGGCTGAGTTCTCGGCGCGGGCGCAGCGGGTCGCCCAGATCGGGGTCCGTACGGCGATGGTGCAGACCACCTTCGTCACCGCGCTCACCCTGGTCTCGGCGCTCGCCGTCGCGGTCGTCTACGGCGTGGGCGGGCTCGCCGCCATCCGCGGCAGCCTCGATGCCGGCGACGTGGTCGCGCTCTCCCTGCTGCTGACCCGGCTCTACGCCCCGCTCACCTCCCTGGCAAGCGCCCGCGTCGACGTGATGAGCGCGCTGGTGTCGTTCGAACGGGTCTTCGAGGTGCTCGACCTGGAGCCGCTCATCAAGGAGCGCCCGGGAGCCGGCCCGCTGCCGGAGGGTCCGGTGGCGGTCGAGCTGGACGACGTGCACTTCTCGTACCCGGCGGCCGACAAGGTCTCGCTCGCCTCGCTGGAGGCGGTCGCGGTGCTGGACGCCCGCGGTGGCGAGGAGGTGCTGCACGGTGTCTCGTTGCGCGCGGAGCCGGGCCAGGTGGTCGCGCTGGTGGGCTCCTCGGGTGCGGGCAAGTCCACGCTGGCCCAGCTCGTCTCCCGGCTCTACGACGTGGACACCGGCGCGGTGCGGCTGGCCGGCGTCGACGTACGGGACCTGACGGCGACCGCGATCCGCGACGCGGTCGGCATGGTCACCCAGGACGGCCACCTCTTCCACGACACGATCCGCGGCAACCTGCTGCTCGCCCGGCCCGATGCCGACGAGCAGGAGCTCTGGGACGCGCTGACCCGGGCCCGGCTCGCCGACTTCGTCCGTTCGCTGCCGGACGCGCTCGACACGGTGGTGGGGGAGCGCGGCTACCGGCTCTCCGGCGGAGAGCGGCAGCGGCTCACGATCGCCCGCCTGCTGCTCAAGCAGCCGCGGGTGGTGATCCTCGACGAGGCGACCGCCTCGCTGGACTCGACCTCGGAGGCGGCGGTGCAGGCCGCGCTGGCCGAGGCGCTGGCCGGACGGACCGCGCTGGTGATCGCGCACCGGCTCTCCACGATCCGCGCGGCGGACCTGATCGCGGTCGTCGAGGACGGCCGGATCGTCGAGCGCGGCACGCACGCCGAGCTGCTCGCGGCCGGCGGCCGCTACGCCGAGCTCTACACGACGCAATTCGCTGGTGATCTGCCGTCGGATCGTGTATCTTGACGTCAAGAGATATCGGATCCCCGAAGACTCTGCCAACTTAGGTCAGCCTCACTATCCGTACGTCGCGTACCGGCGGCAGGATGGCCGGAGAGACCTACCGACAACGACGAAGTCGATGAGGACGGAGACGCGATGGCCAGCAAGAACAGCTTCGGCGCCAAGAGCACCCTGGACGTGGACGGCAAGTCCTACGAGATCTTCCGCCTCGACGCGGTCACCGGGGAGGGCCTGGACGTCGAGAGCCTGCCGTTCTCGCTGAAGGTGCTGCTCGAGAACCTGCTCCGTGCCGAGGACGGCGCGGACATCACGGCCGAGGACATCAAGGCCCTCGCCGGCTGGGACGAGAACGCCCAGCCCGACAAGGAGATCCAGTTCACGCCGGCGCGCGTGATCATGCAGGACTTCACCGGCGTGCCCTGCGTCGTCGACCTCGCCACCATGCGCGAGGCGATGGCCGAGCTCGGCGGCGACGCCACCAAGATCAACCCGCTCGCCCCGGCCGAGATGGTCATCGACCACTCCGTCATGGCCGACGTCTTCGGCTCGCCCGAGGCGTTCCAGAAGAACGTCGAGATCGAGTACGAGCGCAACCGCGAGCGCTACCAGTTCCTGCGCTGGGGCCAGGGCGCCTTCGACGACTTCAAGGTCGTCCCGCCGGGCACCGGCATCGTCCACCAGGTCAACATCGAGCACCTCGCGCGCACCGTCTTCACCCGTGAGGTCGACGGCGAGCTGCTGGCCTACCCCGACACCTGCGTCGGCACCGACTCGCACACCACCATGGTCAACGGCATCGGCGTCGTCGGCTGGGGCGTCGGCGGCATCGAGGCCGAGGCCGCGATGCTCGGCCAGCCGGTCTCCATGCTGATCCCGCGGGTCGTCGGCTTCAAGCTCTCCGGCGAGCTGCCCGAGGGCTCCACCGCCACCGACCTGGTGCTCACGATCACCGAGATGGTGCGCAAGCACGGCGTCGTCGGCAAGTTCGTCGAGTTCTACGGTCCCGGTGTCGCGGCCCTGCCGCTGGCCAACCGCGCCACCATCGGCAACATGTCGCCTGAGTTCGGCTCGACCATCGCGGTCTTCCCGATCGATGAGGAGACCACGACCTACCTGCGCCTCACGGGCCGCTCCGAGGAGCAGATCGCGCTCGTCGAGAAGTACGCCAAGGAGCAGGGCCTCTGGCTCGACCCGGCCGCCGAGCCGCGCTACTCGGAGAAGCTCGAGCTCGACCTCGCGACCGTCGTACCGTCCATCGCGGGGCCGAAGCGCCCGCAGGACCGCGTGCTGGTCTCCGAGGCCAAGGAGTCCTTCCGCACCGCGCTGGTCGACTACGCCGGCGACGACCAGCAGACCACCGGCTACGACGAGGCCGTCGAGGAGTCCTTCCCGGGCTCCGACGCCCCCTCGCACGACCCGGCGCAGTCCAACGGCGAGGCCGCCCCGGCCGCGCAGCACCTCTCGGCGGCTCCGGCCGACGGTGGGCGCACGTCGAAGCCGGTCGAGGTCACCCTCGAGGACGGCACCACCTTCACCCTGGACCACGGTGCGGTGACGATCGCCTCGATCACCTCCTGCACCAACACGTCCAACCCGTCGGTGATGATCGGTGCCGCGCTGCTGGCCAAGAAGGCCGTCGAGAAGGGCCTGGTCCGCAAGCCGTGGGTCAAGACCACGCTGGCGCCGGGCTCGCAGGTCGTGAGCGACTACTACGACAAGGCCGGCCTCACGCCGTACCTCGACAAGCTGGGCTTCAACCTCGTCGGCTACGGCTGCGTCACCTGCATCGGCAACTCCGGCCCGCTCATCCCCGAGGTCTCCGCCGCGGTCAACGAGCACGACCTCGCGGTCGTCTCGGTGCTGTCGGGCAACCGGAACTTCGAGGGCCGGATCAGCCCCGACATCAAGATGAACTACCTGGCCTCCCCGCCGCTGGTCGTCGCGTACGCGCTGGCCGGCTCGATGGACGTCGACCTGTTCAACGACCCGCTGGGCCAGGACACCGACGGCAACGACGTCTTCCTCAAGGACATCTGGCCCTCGCCGTCCGAGGTCGAGGAGACCATCGCCGGGGCGATCAACTCCGACATGTTCGCCTCCTCCTACGCCGACGTCTTCAAGGGCGACGAGCGCTGGCGCTCGCTCCCCACGCCGGAGGGCAACACCTTCACGTGGGACGAGAGCTCGACGTACGTCCGCAAGGCGCCGTACTTCGACGGGATGCCCGACGAGCCGGCCCCGGTCACCGACATCGACGGTGCCCGCGTCCTGCTCAAGCTCGGCGACTCGGTCACCACCGACCACATCTCGCCGGCCGGTGCGATCAAGAAGGACTCGCCCGCGGGTGCCTACCTCACCGAGAACGGCGTCGAGCAGCGTGACTTCAACTCCTACGGCTCGCGCCGGGGCAACCACGAGGTCATGATCCGCGGCACGTTCGCCAACATCCGCCTGCGCAACCAGATCGCGCCGGGCACCGAGGGCGGCTTCACCCGCGACTTCACCCAGGCCGACGGCCCGGTGACCTTCGTCTACGACGCCTCCGTCAACTACCAGGCCGCCGGCACCCCGCTGGTCGTCCTGGCCGGCAAGGAGTACGGCTCCGGCTCGTCGCGCGACTGGGCGGCCAAGGGCACCTCGCTGCTGGGCGTCAAGGCGGTCATCGCCGAGAGCTACGAGCGGATCCACCGCTCCAACCTCATCGGCATGGGCGTCATCCCGCTGCAGTTCCCCGAGGGCCAGAACGCCGACTCGCTGGGCCTGACCGGTGAGGAGACCTTCTCCATCACCGGCATCACCGCCCTCAACGACGGCACCACGCCCTCGACGGTCAAGGTCACCACCGACTCCGGCGTGGAGTTCGACGCGGTCGTCCGCATCGACACCCCCGGTGAGGCGAACTACTACCGCAACGGCGGCATCATGCAGTACGTCCTGCGCAACCTGCTGCGCGGCTGACACCTGCTCCACCCGAACGGCCCGTCCCTCCGGAAACGGAGAGGCGGGCCGTTCGTCGTCTGTCGTACGGTTCCGCTCATGCGCGCCATCCCGCCCAGCTTCGACCCCGCCGCGGTCGCCGCGATCGACGCGCGACTGGCGGGGGTGGCGGCCGACCACGGTGTGCGGGTGCCCTGGGCGATCGAGAGCGGCAGCCGGGCATGGGGCTTCGCCTCGCCGGACAGCGACTACGACTGCCGGTTCTTCTTCGTCCGTCCCGTGGCTGCCTACTCGGCGCTCTGGCCGGCTCGTGACGTGATCGAGACGCCACTGGAAGGCCTCCTTGACGTCAACGGCTGGGACCTCGGCAAGGCGATCCGGCTCGCCACCGCGGGCAACGCCACGGTGGGCGAGTGGCTGCGTTCTCCATGGGTTTACGACGGCGACCCCGCCTTCCGCGATGAGCTGCTGGCGCTCGTGGACCGCGTCGTCGACCCGGCCCGGCTGCGCCGCCACTACCTGCACGTGGGTCGCGCTCAGTGGCACCGAGCGGCCGACGGTCCGGCCACGGTCGTGCTCAAGCGGGTCTTCTACGCGGTGCGCCCAGCGGTGACGCTGCGTTGGCTCGACGATCACGCCGGCGTGCCGCCGATGAGCCTCGACGAGCTGTTGGATCAGGCCGACGTCCCCAGCGACGTACGCGAGGAGGTGGGGGAGCTGCGCGAGCGCAAGGCGCGGACCCGAGAGCTGGGCAGCGCCCCGGTGCCCCCGGCCGTCGCGCGCTGGGTCGACGGGATCTTCGCCGCCGAACCCGACCTGTCGGTACCGCGCTCGCCCCGGCTGCGGGCGGAGGCGGAAGCCGGGTTCCAAGCACTGCTCGCGCGATGGGCACCCGGTTGAGAACTCGGGTTTGACTCGGCTTCAGCGGGAGAGCATGGCGCTCATGCGTCTCGTCTCGGGGTCTCGCCCGGCTGCCCTGCTCACCGTCCTCCTCGGCGCCCTGCTCGCGCTGGCGACCGTCCCCGTGCTCGCGGGACCGGCCCAGGCGGTGTCGGTCGTGCTGAGCGGGAAGATCACCGGGCTCGACGCCAACGGAGTGAGCGTGCCCGTCGAGGACGTGTTCGTCGAGGTCAACCAGACCAACGGCAACACCCTGGACCCACGGGCCTACGACTACACCGCGGCCGACGGGACCTACTCGATCACGATCCCCGCGACTGGGGACTACGAGATCAGCATCGAGTGCTGGGGTGACTACGCGTGCGCCGACGTCTACGCCCCGGAGGTGCCGGTCACCCGGAGCATCACCACGGCGACGACGCTGAACGCGAGCCTCGACCGGTGGGGGAAGATCAACGGCACGGTCAGGAAGAACGGGGTCGCGACGGCCTGGACGACCGCCCAGATCACGGCCGACAACGACGCCCGCGACTACTGGAGCAGCTGGCCCGGCGTGAGCACCGCCGCCGACGGCACCTTCACGATCGACAAGGTCGCCCCCGGCTCGATCACGATCAACGGCAACGAGCCGTACGGCGAGGAGGGCTTCCTGACCGTCGTGCCGGGCCAGACCTTCACGGTGGCCCCCGGACAGACGGCGAACGTCGACCTGGCGGTGCAGGACTGGCGGGGCTTCTACCTGCGCGCGGTCGACGCGAGCGGAGCGCCGCTGGACAAGGTGCGCTGGAACGTCTTCTCCCGGCCCGCGGGTGGCGGCGCGTGGGACGACGGGCTGCAGTACGGCCCGCTCGCGACCGGCGCCGACGGCCGGATGTCGCACCCGATCCGTGACGACCGCGAGTACACCGCCTGCTTCTACGACGACGACTACGGTCCCGAGGGCCCGACCCGGCCGGACCGCTACGCCACCCGCTGCCTCGGCGGCTCGCCGGACCTCGCCGGCGCGACCGTGTGGAAGCCCGCCGCGGGCGAGCCCAAGCTCAAGCAGGACATCTCGCTGCCCGTCGCCGGCAAGGCGATGCAGCCGGGCAACCCCTGGACGACCGGCACCGGCGTCACCGCGGTCGGTACGCCGATCACGGTCGACCCGGGCACGTGGAGCCCCGCGGAGACCACCCTGGCGTGGCAGTGGAAGTACTGGGACGGCACGCAGTGGGTCGCGATCGCCGGGGCCACCTCTCCGACGTACACCCCGACGGCGGACCTGACCGGGAAGCGTCCGGTCGCCTTCATCACCGGCACCGCGCCGGGCTACGCCCCCGCGGTCCAGGCGTGGGGCGTCAACACCGTCGGCGGCACCGCACCGACGATGACCGGCAGCCTGTCGATCACCGGCCCCCTCACCGTGGGCTCGACCGCGACCGCGAAGGCCGGCACGTTCACCCCGGCGAGCACCAGCACCAGCTGGCAGTGGTTCCTCGACGGCCGGCCGGTCGCCGACGGCTGGAACGAGAGCATCACCGTCACCGCGCAGATGCAGGGCAAGAAGCTCGAGGCGCGACTGACCGCCTACGACTGGGAGCACGGCGACAACGAGTACTTCAACCGGGTCTCGGTCACCGTGCCCGCGACGCTCACCGGCGCCACGCCGACCATCGCCGGTACGACGGCCGTCGGCTCGACGCTGACCGCCAGCACCGGCACCTGGACCACCGGCACGACCTTCACCTACCAGTGGCTGCGGTCCGGGACCGCGATCACCGGCGCGACCGCGGCGACGTACCCGCTCGTGGCGGCCGACCAGGGCAAGGCGATCTCGGTGAGGGTGACCGGCAAGAAGACCGGCTACACCGACCTCGCCAAGACCTCCGCCGCCACCGCGGCCGTGCAGGGCGTCTTCACCGCGCCGGCGCCGGCGATCAGCGGCACCAAGGCCGTGGGGTACACGCTCACCGCGGCGGCCGGGACCTGGTCGCCGGTGCCGACGACGACGGCCTACCAGTGGTACCGCTCGGGTGCGGCGATCTCGGGGGCCACCGCGTCGACGTACAAGCTCACCTCGACCGACGCCGGCAAGACGATCACGGTGAAGGTGACCGGCACCAAGGCGGGCTACGTCACCAAGGCCGTCACCTCGGCAGCGACCAGCGCGGTCCTGAAGGTGTTCACCACCGCGCCGGTGCCCACCGTCTCCGGCACGAAGAAGGTCGGTTCCACCCTCACCGCCGTGCCCGGCACCTGGTCGCCGACGCCGAGCGGGACGACCTACAAGTGGTACCGCTCGGGTGTCCTCGTCAGCGGCGCCACGGCCTCGACCTACAAGCTCACCTCGCTCGACAAGGGCAAGACGATCAAGGTCGTGGTGACCCGGTCGCTGGCGGGCTACCTGACCACCGCCAAGACGTCGGCGTCTACGGTGGCCATCGCCTGAGCCGGGCCCCTGGCTACGGTGGGGGCATGCTCGTCGCGTTCAGCATCAGCCCCGCCACCTCCGACGACACCGGTGGGGTGTCCGAGGCGGTCGCCGCCGCGGTCCGGGTGGTCCGCGACTCGGGGCTGCCGAACCGCACCGACGCCATGTTCACCACGATCGAGGGGGAGTGGGACGAGGTGATGGCCGTGGTCAAGCAGGCCGTCGACGTCGTCGCCGCCACCTCGCCGCGGGTCTCGCTCGTGCTTAAGGCCGACATCCGGCCCGGCTTCACCGGCGAGCTGACGGCGAAGGTGGAGCGGGTGGAGAGGGCGCTCGAGCGGTGACCCAGCCGCCCCCGCCGCCGTTCCCGCCCCCGCCGCCCTTCGCGCCGCCGCCGTTCCCCCCGTCGTTCCCGCCCCCGGCTCCGCGCCGGCGCCGGGTGCTGCCCGTGGTGCTCGCCGTGGTGGTGGCGCTCGTGCTGGTCACGGCAGCGGTGCTGGTGCCGCTGCTGCTCACCCGCGACGACGACAGGCCCGGCGGCGAGCAGAGCGACCTGGCCGCCGTGAAGTCGTACGACGGCCTGACCAACAAGCACGTCCCGCTGGGCGAGGACCTCGACTACCCGCAGAGCCCGCCGGTGGGCGGTGACCACGCGCCGGTCTGGATCGAGTGCGGCGCCTACGACGAGCCGCTGCCGGAGGTCAACGTCGTGCACGACCTCGAGCACGGCACCACCTGGCTGACCTACCGCCCCGACGACGTCGACGCAGACGGGGTCGAGCGGCTGGAGGGCCTGCTGCCCGCGAACGGGCTGCTGTCGCCATACCCGGACCAGGAGGCGCCGGTCGTGATCACGGTCTGGGGCCGCCAGCTCGCGCTGGAGGGCGCCGACGACCCGCGGATCCAGCTCTTCATCGACGAGTACGGCGCCGGGGACACCGCGCCCGAGCCGTTCGCCTCCTGCAACGGGGGAGTCCGGCCCGAGCAGGTGCCCGACTCCGGGGTCGCCGCGTGAGCCACTCCTTCGCCTCGGTGATCCTCGTCGACGGGCGTGGCTGGCTGCTCCTCCAGGAGCGCGACGAGCACCCCGCGATCGACCCCGAGTGCTGGGGCTTCGTCGGCGGGCACGTGGACGACGGCGAGGAGCCGGGCGCCGCGGCCTACCGCGAGCTGACCGAGGAGACCGGCCTGCGCATCGCGCCTCCCGGGCTGCCGGAGTGGCGGGAGTTCACCGTCTTCCACGCGGCCTACGGCACCCACGACCCGGTCCACGTGCACGCCGCGGCGACCACCGCCACCGACGCCGACATCGTGCTCGGGGAGGGCCGGCGGATCGTGTTCGTCGACCCCGCCACCCTGGGCGACCTGCCGCTGACCCGCGCCGCGGGTGAGATCCTGCCGGTGTTCCTCGCCTCCGACCGCTACCAGGAGCTGCTCCGATGACCTTCACCGTGATCCCCGTCCCCGGCCCCGGCGCCGAGGACGTCGTCGTCGCCACCTCCGGTCCCGACGCCGGGTCGGTCTTCACCGGCACCGAGGACGGCTCGATCTTCCGGGTCAGCCCGGACGGCGCGCGGGTCGACCTGGTCGCGCAGACCGGTGGGCGCCCGCTCGGCATCGAGCACGCCGAGGACGGCCGCCTCCTCGTGTGCGACGCCAAGCGCGGGCTGCTCTGGGTCGACCCCGCCACCGGCGCCGTGGAGCTGATCACGGCCGAGGTGGAGGGCACGGCGATGGTGTTCTGCAACAACGCCGCCATCGCCCCCGACGGCACGATCTGGTGGTCCGACTCCTCGACGCGCTTCGGCATCGAGCGGTGGAAGGACGACTTCGTCCAGCACACCCGCACCGGCCGGCTGATGCGCCGCGACCCCGACGGCACGGTCACGGTCGTCCTCGACGGGCTGGCCTTCGCCAACGGCGTGGCGCTCTCGCAGGGCGGCGACTTCGTGGCGGTCGCCGAGACCGGCGCGCGCACTGTCGTGCGGCACTGGACCACCGGCGAGCGGGCGGGCTCCCGCGACCTGCTCGCGAGCGACCTGCCGGGCTATCCCGACAACATCGCCCGCGGCTCCGACGGGCTGATCTGGGTCACCATCGCCAGCCCGACCGACCCGCTCGTCGAGCGGCTGCAGACCGGCCCGCTGCTGCTGCGCAAGCTGGCCACGAAGCTCCCCGAGGCGCTCCAGCCCAAGCCGAAGCAGACCGTCCGCGTCGTCGCCTACGACGACCGGGGGAGCCTGGTGCACGACATCGACCTGCGCCCGGAGGAGCACGGCGCGTCGTACCACATGGTGACGGGTGTGCGGGAGCACGAGGGCCGGTTGTGGATGGGCAGCCTCCACGAGCCGGCGATCGCGGTGTACGACCTGTGACGGCCTAGACTCGGCTCCATGTCCGTGCTCGACCAGATCTCCCAGCCGCGCGACCTGCGGGCCCTCTCCGAGGACGAGCTCACCCGGCTGGCGGCCGAGATCCGGGACCTGATGATCCGGACCGTGGCGACCAACTCGGGGCACCTGGGGCCCAACCTCGGCGTGGTCGAGCTGACCCTGGCGATCCACCGGGTCTTCGACTCCCCGCGCGACAAGATCGTCTTCGACACCGGCCACCAGTCCTACGTGCACAAGCTCGTGACCGGCCGCGCCGGCGACTTCGGCACGCTGCGCCGCGAGGGCGGGCTGAGCGGCTACCCGAGCCAGGCCGAGTCCGAGCACGACATCGTGGAGAACTCCCACGCCTCCACCGCGCTGAGCTATGCCGACGGGCTCGCCAAGGCCTACGCCGTGCGCGGCGAGGACCGGCACACGGTCGCCGTGATCGGCGACGGCGCGCTCACCGGCGGGATGGCCTGGGAGGCGCTCAACAACATCGCGATCCAGCACGACAGCAGGCTGGTCATCGTCGTCAACGACAACGGCCGGTCCTACACGCCGACCATCGGCGGCCTCGCGACCGCGCTGACGAGCCTGCGCACCAACCCGCGCTACGAGACCGTCCTCGACATCGTGCGGCGCCGGCTCAACGCGGTGCCCGGGGTCGGCGCGGCGGCGTACGACGCCCTGCACGCCATGAAGAAGGGCCTCAAGGACGCGCTCGCCCCGCAGGGCCTGTTCGAGGACCTCGGCCTCAAGTACGTCGGCCCGGTGGACGGTCACGACCGCGGCGCCATGGAGCAGGCGCTGTCCCAGGCCAAGCGCTTCGGGGGTCCGGTGATCGTGCACGCCATCACCCGCAAGGGCTTCGGCTACGACCCCGCGGAGCGGCACGAGGCCGACCAGTTCCACGCGCCCGGGCCCTTCGACGTGCAGACCGGTGCGGAGAAGCCCAAGGGCCGGATCTGGACCGACCACTTCGCCGACCACGTCGTGCGCATCGGCGAGCGGCGCCCCGACGTCGTGGCGATCACCGCCGCGATGATGCACCCGGTCGGGCTCGACCGGTTCCAGGAGCGCTTCCCCGAGCGGACCTTCGACGTCGGCATCGCCGAGCAGCACGCCGCGACCTCGGCGGCCGGGCTCGCGCTCGGCGGCCTGCACCCCGTCTTCGCGGTCTACGCGACCTTCCTCAACCGGGCCTTCGACCAGGTGCTGATGGACGTGGCCCTGCACAAGTGCGGCGTGACCTTCGTGCTCGACCGCTCCGGGGTCACCGGCGACGACGGCGCCAGCCACAACGGCATGTGGGACATGTCGATCCTTCAGGTCGTGCCGGGCCTGCGCCTGGCCGCGCCCCGCGACGTCACCCGGATGCGCGAGCTGCTCGACGAGGCCGTCGAGGTCGCCGACGCACCGACCGTCGTGCGCTTCCCCAAGGGCCCGCCGCCCGAGGACGTCGAGGCCGTCGGCACGGCCGGCGGCTGCGACGTGCTGGTCCGCGAGGGTGAGCGTGACGTGCTCGTCGTCTCGGTCGGCGCGATGGCGCCGGTCGCGGTGGACGTGGCCTCCCGCCTGGTCGCCCAGGGCATCGGCGTGACCGTCGTCGACCCGCGCTGGGTCAAGCCGGTCGACCCCGCGCTCGTCGAGCTGGCCCGCACCCACCGCCGGGTCGTCACGATCGAGGACAACGGCGTCGTCGGCGGCGTCGGCGCGGTGCTGCTGCAGACCCTCGCCGAGGCCGGCGTGCACACCCCGGTGCGCCTGCACGGCATCCCGCAGGAGTTCCTCGACCACGCCAAGCGTGCGGCCATCCTCGACCGGATCGGGCTCTCGGCCGCCTCGATCGCGCTGCAGGCGGTCCACGACGTCACCGCGGAGCCGGCGCCGGAGGGCCGGTCGCTGCTCGATGTGGACGGGACCCGCTGAGCTGAG
Source organism: Nocardioides sp. LML1-1-1.1 (assembly GCF_040676175.1). Lineage (NCBI taxonomy): Bacteria > Bacillati > Actinomycetota > Actinomycetes > Propionibacteriales > Nocardioidaceae > Nocardioides > Nocardioides sp. LML1-1-1.1. The sequence goes on from NZ_JBEGHK010000005.1 coordinate 287,102, forward strand.
GACGACCCTGGCCGCGTTGCTCTGCGCGGCCGCCCTGCCCCTCGCGGCGTGCTCGGACGACCCGCCCCCGCCCACCTACTCCGGTGGCGCCTACGACGACGTCGCCACCCTCATGCAGCGCACCCTGTCCCAACGCGCGGCCGCCCTCACCCGGCACGACCCGGCTCGCTTCCGGCGTACCCTCGATCGCTCCGACGCCGGCCTGCTGGAGAGCCAGCAGACCTACTTCGACAACCTCTCCGCGCTGCCCGTCGGCAAGCTGTGGATCAAGGTCGACAAGGAGACGATCACCCCGGTCGAGGGCAGCGACCTCGGCGCCGGCGGTGAGGAGTACTGGGCCGAGGTGGTGGTCGGCCTGCGGCTGCAGGGCTTCGACAGCACGGTGGTGCGAACCCGCGACCGCTACCTCTTCGTGCCGACCGAGGACCAGCGGCTGGTGGTCGGCTCGACCACCGACCACGACTGGGAGTCCGACCACCCGGGCAACACCCAGCCCTGGGACCTGGGTGCGATCCGGGTGCGCGAAGCGCCGGGCGTGCTCGGGATCTTCGACGGCTGGACCGTCGACGACGCCGGCACCGTGCTCGACGCGGCGAGCAACGGACGCTCCGACGTGCGCGCGGTGGTCGGCGACGGCAACGGCGCGACGAGCGGCGTCGTCGTCTACTCCGTGCAGGACCCGACCTTCCTCGACGGGCTCGCCGGGCAGACCGTCGGTGACCCCGACCGGGCCGACGGGCTGACCATCGCCGTGCCGGCGGACGCCCGTACGCCGGGCAAGGGCGCGGCGTCGTACCGGATCTTCGTCAACCCGCGGGTGCTCGGCGAGCCGTCCTCGGTCGTCGGCCGGCTGGTGCGCCACGAGCTCACCCATGCGCTGCTCGGCCCGCGGGGGCGCGGTGCCCCGCTGTGGCTCAGCGAGGGCCTGGCCGAGTACGTCTCGGTCCGCCCGATGTCCCCGGGCCAGCGCCGGCTGCCCGCGCGTGCTCTCGACGTCGGCAGCGGCGCGACCGACCTGCCCGGCGAGGCGGAGTTCGCCGGCAGCGACGCCGAGGCCTGGTACGCCGTGTCCTGGTGGGCGTGCGAGTACGTCGCCAAGACCTACGGCGAGGACGTGCTGCTCACCCTGCTCGACCGGCTCGCCGGTGGCGCCGACCAGGCCGAGGCGCTCCAGGAGGTGCTCGGCCTCAGCGGCCCGCAGCTCGTCCAGCGCGGCGTCGCGCTGATGACGACGACCTACCGCGGTTGAATCGGGGCCGCCGGGTAATGTCCGGCGGGCGGGTGCTCGGGGCGCTCGCGCCTGATCAGCAAGGAGGACCGATGAGTCTCTTCCGCACCAAGTCCGTCGAGCAGTCCATCGCGGACACCGACGAGCCGGACCACCGGCTGCGCAAGGACCTGTCCGCGCTCGACCTGACCGTCTTCGGCGTCGGGGTGATCATCGGCGCCGGCATCTTCGTGCTCACCGGCACGGTCGCGGCGAGCAACGCCGGGCCCGCGCTGGCGCTGAGCTTCGTGATCGCGGCGGTCGCCTGCGGGCTCGCGGCGCTGTGCTACGCCGAGCTCGCCTCGACCGTCCCGGTCGCCGGGAGTGCCTACACCTTCAGCTACGCCACGCTCGGCGAGCTGGTGGCGTGGATCATCGGGTGGGACCTGGTGCTGGAGTTCACGGTCGGCGCGGCGGCGCTCTCGACCGGCTTCTCGGCCTACCTGCAGGAAGTGCTCGACATCGTCGGGGTCACCCTGCCGGCCCAGATCAGCTCCGCGGCGGGCGGCTTCATCGACCTCCCGGCCGTGGTGATCGCGCTGCTGGTGACCTGGATGCTGATCCGTGGCACCAAGTTCTCCAGCCGCGTCAACCAGGTCGTCGTCGCGCTCAAGCTGGTCGTCGTCGCGGCCGTGATCATCGTCGGCATCGCGCACATCGACGTCAGCAACTGGACCCCCTTCATCCCCGACGCCCAGCCCACGCCCGACTCCGGCGGCGGCTTCGCCGACGTGCCCCTGATCACCAGCCTGCTCGGCCTCGAGCCCGCGGTCTTCGGCATCGCCGGCGTCATCTCCGGTGCGGCGATCGTGTTCTTCGCCTTCATCGGCTTCGACATCGTCGCCACCACCGCGGAGGAGACCAAGAACCCCCAGCGCGACGTCCCGATCGGCATCCTCGGCTCGCTGGCGATCGTCACCGTCCTCTACGCCGCGGTCAGCCTGGTCGTCACCGGCCTGCGCTCCTACAAGGACATCGACCCGGAGAGCGCGGCGCCGCTGGCCGACGCCTTCAAGGGCGCGGGGGTGGACTGGATGCCCGACCTGATCTCGATCGGCGCCTGCATCGGCCTCGTCGTGGTGGCGATGATCCTCATGCTCGGGCAGTCCCGGGTCGCCTTCGCGATGGCCCGCGACGGGCTGCTCCCGCGCCAGCTGGCCAAGGTGCACCCGACCTACGGCACGCCGTACCGGATCACGATCATCACCGGCATCGCGGTCGCCGCGCTCGCCGGCTTCGTCGACCTGAGCACGCTCGCCCACCTGGTCAACATCGGCACCCTGTTCGCCTTCACCCTGGTCAGCATCGGCGTGGTCGTGCTGCGGCGCAGCCGGCCGGACCTGCCGCGCGGCTTCCGCACCCCGCTCGCGCCGGTGGTGGCGACCGTGTCGGTGCTGATGTGCGTCTACCTGATGCTCAACCTGACCGGGGACACCTGGATCCGGTTCGTGGTCTGGATGGCGCTCGGCGTGGTGGTCTACGCCCTCTACGGCCGGCGGCACAGCCGCCTGGGCCGCGCCGAGGAGCCGGCCGCGCGCACGGACGCCTGACCCGCGTGGCGGGGCGCCTACCAGTCCGCGCGGCGCACCATCGCGTAGCGGAACGCACCGCGGAGGTGGACCTCCGAGGTCCAGTAGACGACCCGTCCGGTGAGGCTCACGCCGGTCACGTCCAAGGTGAGCACCGGCTCCCCGGCGGGGCGGGCGGCGAGCCGGGCGTCCTGCGTGGTGAGCGCGTCCGCACCCGGCCACACGACCTCCCAGCCGACCCGTTCGCCGGTGAGCGCGAGCGCGACCTCGACCATCGGACGGGTCGGGTCCACCTCGGCGTCGGTCCCCAGCACGGGTACGACGTCGCGGGCCAGCGTCACCGGGCGGTCGTCGGCGGACCAGCGCTTGTGGATGCGCAGGACCGTCGTCCCCGGGGCGAGCTCGTGCTGCTGGGCCTCGTCCAGGGTGATCGCCGAGCGCTCCACCCCGAGCACGTCGAGGCGCGGGGTGTGCCCCATCGAGGCGATCAGGTCCGAGATGTCGATCCGCTGGTCGAAGCGGGCCGGGATGTCCAGCAGGCTGGCGTTGACGACCGTGCCGGCTCCCTTGCGGCGGTGGATGTAGCCCCGCTCCTCGAGCCGGACCAGGGCCTCGCGCACGGCGGGCCGGCTGGTGGCGAGGCTGGCCGCGAGGGAGGGCTCGCTCGGCATCGTGGTGCCGTGGCGGGCCGCGTCGAGCCAGACCTGGTGCAGGCGGTCGTCGAGGGAGGGTTCGAGGGGAGCGGACACGTGCCGACCCTAGTGCGGTCGCAGGATGCGGCTGGTCACCTCGGACTCGGCCACCACCCGGCCGGCCCGGACGACCCAGCGTGGCGGCGCGTGCTCGCGCAGGACGTCGACCAGGCGCTCGTCGTGGTGGACGCACAGGTTCGCCACGTTGCCCTCCGCGATCGCGTGACCCTCGATGCCGAGGACGCGCGCAGCCCGGACGGTGACCATGTCGAGCAGGCGTGCCTGGTCGGCGTCGGTGAGGAACCCGAGCGTGTGCGCGGCCAGGAAGGCGATCTCCAGCAGGTTGTGGCGCCCGAACGGGTAGTAGGCGTCCTCGATGTCGTCCTGCCCGAGGGCGACCGGCAGGCCGTCGTCGAGAAAGCGTCGTACGGGGAGGTGCAGGGGGCCGGTGTGCGGGTCGGACACGAAGCCCAGCCCGGCGGCGCGGGCCAGGTCGACCAGGCGAATGACCGACGGCAGGGGATAGGTGCCGATGGCGCGGCCGTGGCAGGCGACCCCGCGGCCACGCAGGCCGTGCTCGACCATCGCCTCGGCCAGCATCGCCGTGGTGCGCAGCGACGGGTCGCCGGCATCGTCGACGAGCATCGCGACCCGGGCGCCGGTGCGGGCGGCGAGGGCGCACGCCCACTCCACGTGCCGGAGCGCGTCGCGGTCGCTCGCCTCGATCCACGGGATGCCGCCGACCACGTCGGCGCCCAGGCCGAGCGCCTCCTCGCACAGCCGCGCCGCGCCGTCGTCGCGCAGCAGTCCGTCCTGGGGGAAGGCGACCACCTGGAGGTCGACCAGGCCGCGGTACTCCTCGCGGACGGCGAGCACCGCCTCCATGCCTTCCAGGCCGGCCGTGGTGTCGACGTCGACGAAGGCCTGCACGTGCAGGACCCCGTTGGTCACCGCCCGGTCGAGCGCCCGGCGGACGTTGGGGACGATCCAGGCCCGGTCGTACTGCCGCTTCACGGCCGAGGCGTCCTCCACGATCGAGCGCATCGCCGCGCCCATGTCGTCGGAGGTGTACGCCGTCAGGGCTCCGTCGCCGGCCAGCGGCAGCGTGTAGACCTTGTCGAGGTGCATGTGCCCGTTGACGAAGGACTCCGTGACGAGCCGGCCGGCCGCGTCGATCCGGGTCGCCGCCTCCGCCGCGCTGGTCTCGCCGACGAGGGCGTAGCGACCGTCGCGGATGCCGAGGGTGACGACGCGCCCGTCCACGAGCCGGGCGTTGTCGACGACGAGGTCGAGGCCGCTCACGCCGCGAACTCCACCGACTCGTCGAGGTTGACCGCGCGGCGCAGGGTGTTGCCGACCGGGCAGGTCTCGACGCCGTGGACGAGGAGCTGCCGCTGCTCGGCGTTGAGCGGGCCGTGCACGGTCACCCGCACGATGATCCGGGCGATCCGCAGGTCCCGCTCGCCCGGGTCGAGCGGGCCGGCGGTGGGCCGGTTGACCCGCAGCGAGAGGCGGACGGTCGCGCGCTCGTAGGCGAAGTCGTGCTGCCGCGCGACACCGCGCAGCGTCCCGGCGATGCAGCCACCGAGTGCTGACAGGACCAGGCCGAACGGGTTCGGCGCCACCCCGTCGCCCTCGAACTCGCGCGGCTCGTCGATCACCACGGTGTGCTCGCCGCCGATCACGGCCAGCGAGGCGAAGTTCTGCAGGCTGTGCACGACGACGTCCCGGTTGGCGGAGGCGAGGTTCTGCTCGGTCATGGTCTCTCCCTTGGCTCGACTGCCTGTCAGACAGGTTGTATCTCACTTGTCTGACAGGTGCCACTGGCGAAGTCTGCCGAAAATCGGTGCCGGGGCGCGCGGAGGCAGGGGGCAGAGGTCACAGGCCGGGCGCCCGCGCGCCGGAACCGCTGGGGAATAGGCTTGTCCCGTGACCTCGCCGACCCGCCTCGTCCACATCGTCGACGAGGTGCCCGAGCTGGCCGACATCGAGACACTGCCGATGGTGGTGGCCCTGGACGGCTTCCTCGACGCCGGCAACGCCGGGGCGCTCGCCGCCCGCCACCTGGTCCGCACCGGCGCCTCGGCGCCCGATGGCGGTGGGGTGGTGGTGGCGACCTTCGACGTCGACGAGCTGCACGACTACCGCGCGCGGCGGCCCCCGATGACCTTCGCGCGCGACCACTACGAGGGCTACGACGCCCCGCGCCTCGTCGTACGGCTGCTGCACGACCACGGCGGCGCGCCGTACCTGCTGCTGCACGGGCCGGAGCCCGACATCCACTGGGAGGCCTTCTGCCGGGCCGTGCTGGAGGTCGTCGAGCGGTTCCGGGTCCGGCTGGTGGTGTCGATGGGCTCGGTGCCGATGGCGGTGCCGCACACCCGGCCGATCGCGATCACCCACCACGCCAACAACGCCGAGCTGCTCACCGGCACCAGCCCCTGGCGCGGTGAGCTACGGGTGCCGAGCAGCGCGCAGGCGCTGCTGGAGGTGCGGCTGGGGGAGTGGGGCCACGACGCGCAGGGCTTCGTCGCCCACGTGCCGCACTACCTGGCCCAGCTCGACTACCCGCGCGCCTCGCAGTCCCTGCTGGAGCAGGTCGAGCTCGCGGCCCGGCTGACCGTGGACCTCAGCGCGCTCGGTGAGCTCGCGGTGGACCGCGAGGAGGAGATCGGTCGCTACCTCGCCGCCAACGACGAGGTGCAGGAGGTCGTCACCGCGCTGGAGCAGCAGTACGACACCTTCGCCCGGGCCGAGGCCGAGGGCAGCAGCCTGCTCGCCGAGGACGAGCCGCTGCCGACCGGCGAGGAGATCGGCCGGCAGTTCGAGCAGTTCCTGGCCGGCCTGGACGACCCGGACGACAACGGAGGCGCACGTGAGTGACGAGGGTGGACGCGTGATGGGGGAGGCCACCCAGCGGCTGGTGGACCTGCTCGACCTGGAGCGTCTCGACACCGACCTCTACCGGGGCCAGCAGCCGGAGACCATCCGGCAGCGGGTCTACGGCGGCCAGGTCGCCGCGCAGGCGCTGATCGCGGCCTCGCGCACGGTCGAGGAGGGCTTCCAGGTGCACTCGCTGCACTCGTACTTCCTGCTGCCCGGCGACTACACGATCCCGATCATCTACGACGTCGAGCGGATCCGCGACGGCCGGTCCTTCACCACCCGCCGGGTGCTCGCACGCCAGCACGGCCGCCCGATCTACTACCAGACGGTCAACTTCCAGCGTCCCGAGGAGGGCCTGGAGCACCAGGACGTCATGCCCGAGGTCAAGCCGCCCGAGGAGGGCCTGGACCTGATGGAGCTGATGACCGAGCGCGGCTCCGACGACGGGCTCTCCAAGGAGTGGGCGGCGCTCGACGTGCGCTGGATCGGCAACTCCGCCTACGGCCTGGACCCCGACCCGATGCACCCCTCGAAGACGCAGGTCTGGATCCGGGTCGACGGCCGGCTCACCGACGACCCGATGGAGCACCTGGCGACCTTCACCTACGCCAGCGACGTCTCCCTGCTCGGCGCCACCCTGGCCGCGCACCCCGAGGACGGCCCGGACAAGGTCCAGATGGCCTCGCTCGACCACACCATCTGGTTCCACCGGCCCTTCCGCGCCGACGAGTGGTGGCTCTACGACCAGTGGTCGCCCTCGGCCAGCGGCGCGCGCGGGCTCGCGCTGGGCCGGATCTTCACCCAGGACGGGACCCTGGTCGCCACGGTCGCGCAGGAGGGCCTGATCCGCCCCCGCCGTTGACTGGGGACCTCCGCTCCGCGAGTGGGGGTTTCCGCTCCGCGAGTGGGGGTTTCCGGCGCGAGCGGTGGCCGGAACCACCCACTCGCTGGTCGGAAACCCCCACTCGGCCTAGAGGGTGGTGGTGCGCCCCAGCAGGTGGATCGTGTCCGACCCGGCCTTGGTGAGGGAGAACGCCGAGCCGCCCTCGGTCTCCTGGTAGCCGAAGGCCACCGTGGAGGGCAGGAAGGTCGGCTTGCGGAAGGACGCCTCCACCTTCACCGCGCTCGGCAGGCGGTTGTCGATGGCGGCGACACTGCGGGCCATCGTCCAGTAGCCGTGCGCGATCTGGCGCTTGAAGCCGAGCGCCTTGGCCGTCGGGGCGCTGAGGTGGATCGGGTTGATGTCACCCGACACGGCGCCGTACTTGCGGCCGAGGTTGGCCGGCAGCCGCCAGGTGACCGGACCGGCGGGCACCCGCTCGTAGGTGTCGGGCCACTCGGCGTCCGGGTTGCGGCGGCCGCGGCTGAGGTACGCCGAGGTCTCCTCCCAGACGAGCTCGTCACCGACGGTGCCGGCCGTGTTGAACAGGAAGATCGTGCCGGCCGGGTGCGGGACACCCTCGCCGACGCTCATCTCGACGCTCAGCGTCTCGCCGAAGGCGAGCCGCCGGTGCTGGGTGATCGCGTTGTCCAGGTGCACCATGCCCATCGCGGGCACCGGGAAGCTGCGGTCGGCCAGCGCCTTGAGCTGCAGCGGGAACGAGAGCATGTGCGGGTAGGGCAGCGGGACGGTGTCCTTGAGCTCGAAGCCGCAGACCTCCGCGAAGGGCTCGACCATCTCCCGGGTGATGGTCACCGGGGGACGGGTGAACACGAACCCGTCGTACCCGCCGACCTTGGCGATGCCCGGCAGCGAGCCGAGGACCGGGATCGCGGGCAGCGCGGCCCGGACCAGGTCGCCGACGCCGGAGCTGCCGTCGAGGGTCTTCGTGACGACCATGTCAGGCGCCCAGCATCATCTGGCCGCAGACCCGCACGACGTTGCCGTTGACGGCGGTCGAGGCGGGGGAGGCGTACCAGGCGATGGTCTCGGCGACGTCGACCGGCAGTCCGCCCTGCGACATCGCGTTGAGGCGCTGGCCGACCTCGCGGGTCGCGAACGGCACGGCCGCGGTCATCTGGGTGATGATGAAGCCGGGGGCGACGGCGTTGATCGTGATGCCGTCCTTCAGCTTCTCGGTCAGCGAGTCGACGAAGCCGATGACGCCGGCCTTCGAGGCGGCGTACGACGTCTGGCCCAGGTTGCCCGCGATGCCGGCGATCGAGGCGACGCCGATGATCCGGCCGTTGGCGTTGATGACGCCCTGGTCGAGCAGCTCGGCGGTGATCCGCTCGGGAGCCTCCAGGTTGATCTGCAGCACCTTGCCGAAGCGCTCCGGCGTCTGGTTGGCGAGCTTCTTGTCGAGCGTGACGCCCGCGTTGTGCACGACGATGTCGATGCCGCCGTGCTTCTCCTTGAGGTGGTGCGCGATGCGCTGCGGGGCGTCCGGCGCGGTGATGTCGAGGGTCAGCCAGTCGCCGTCCAGCTCCTTCATCACCTTGACCAGGTCGTCGGCGGCCTGCGGTACGTCGAGGCCGACGATGGTGGCGCCGTCACGGTGCAGCACCCGGGCGATCTCCTCGCCGATGCCGCGGCTCGCGCCGGTGACGAAGGCGATCTTGCCCGCCAGCGGGGCGGTCCAGTCGGTGAGCGCGGAGCCGTGCTTCTCCTCGTGGGCGCCGATCCGGACGACCTGGCCCGAGACGTAGGCCGACTTCGGGCTGAGCAGGAAGCCGAGGGTCGAGAGCACGGAGTCCTCGTAGCCGTCGGCGACGTAGACGAGCTGGACGGTGCCGCCCTTGCCGATCTCCTTGCCGAGGCTGCGGGTGAAGCCCTCGAGCGCGCGCTGCGCGATCCGGGCGCTGCCCTCGGTCAGCTGCGGCGGCGTGCCGATGACGACGACCCGGGCGCAGCTCTTGAGGCTGCGCAGCACGGGGGTGAAGAACGCCTGGAGCTCGACGAGCTCCTCGACCGTGCCGATGCCGGTGGCGTCGAAGACCAGGCCCTTGTACTTCTCGCCGTCCTCCTGGGCGCTCGCCGAGGCGATGCCGAGGACGTCGAGCAGACCGGGCAGGGACTCGATCAGGCGGCCGCGGCCGCCGACGAGCACGGTGCCGTCGACCAGCGGGTCACCGGCGGAGTAGCGGTCCAGCTTGGTCGGGTTGGGCAGCCCCAGATTCTTGACGAGGAGCTTGCCGATCGGGGAGCTCACAAAGCCCTGGTACTTGTCAGTCATGTGCACCATGTAACTAGATGTGTAACTCTGAGTCCACATTTCGTGATCTCGCCCTCAAAGGGTTCTCCCGCGGGCGCTGCTGAGTGAGGATTGATCCATGACCGAGACTGTTCGCCGCGCCGCCGTACTCGGCGGTAACCGGATTCCGTTCGCCCGCTCCAACGGGGCCTACGCCACCGCCTCCAACCAGGAGATGCTGACCGCCGCCCTCGACGGCCTCGTGGCCCGCTTCGGGCTGGAGGGCGAGCGCCTCGGCGAGGTCGCCGGTGGCGCCGTGCTCAAGCACAGCCGCGACTTCAACCTCGTGCGCGAGTCCGTGCTCAGCACCCGGCTCGCCCCGGAGACGCCGGCCGTCGACCTGCAGCAGGCGTGCGGCACCGGCCTGCAGGCGATCAACTACATCGCCAACAAGATCAAGCTCGGCCAGATCGACTCCGGCATCGGCGGCGGCGTGGACACCACCTCGGACGCCCCGATCGCGATCGGGGAGAAGCTGCGCAAGAAGCTCATCCAGCTCAACAACGCGCGCAGCAACAAGGACCGCCTGGCGATCCTCGCCACCATCCGCCCCGGCGACATCGGCCTGGCGATCCCCTCCAACGGCGAGCCGCGCACCAAGCTCTCCATGGGCGAGCACCAAGCGCTGACCGCGCTGGAGTGGCAGATCACCCGCGAGGCGCAGGACGAGCTGGCCGTCACCTCGCACCACAACCTCGCCGCGTCGTACGACGAGGGCTGGCAGGACGACCTGGTCTCGCCGTTCCGTGGCCTGGAGCGCGACAACAACCTGCGCGCCGACTCCTCGCTGGAGAAGCTCGCCAAGCTCAAGCCGGTCTTCGGCAAGGGCGAGGCCGCGACGATGACCGCCGCGAACTCCACCCCGCTCACCGACGGCGCCTCCGCGGTGCTGCTCGGCACCGACGAGTGGGCCGCCGAGCACGGCCTCGAGGTGCTCGCCTACTTCGTCGACTCCGAGGTCGCGGCCGTCGACTTCGTCAACGGCAAGGAGGGCCTGCTGATGGCCCCCGCCTACGCCGTGCCGCGGATGCTGGAGCGCAACGGCCTCACCCTGCAGGACTTCGACTACTACGAGATCCACGAGGCCTTCGCCTCGCAGGTGCTCTCCACGCTCGCCGCGTGGGAGAGCCCGGTGTTCTGCAAGGAGCGCCTGGGTCTGGACGCGCCGCTGGGCTCGATCGACCGCAGCAAGCTCAACGTCAAGGGCTCCTCGCTCGCCGCGGGCCACCCGTTCGCCGCGACCGGCGGCCGGATCGTCGCCAACGCGGCGAAGGTCCTCAAGGCCAACGGCGGCGGGCGCACCCTGATCTCGGTGTGCGCGGCCGGTGGCCAGGGCGTCGTCGCCATCCTGGAGGCCTGAGCCTCCTCGCTCCGCAACGACAGCGGCCCGCCCCGAGACCGGGGCGGGCCGCTTCGTCGTACGGGGGTGGTGCTCAGGGCTGGCGGGTCACCAGCGCCAGCGCGGAGGTCACCATGTAGTTGCGCACCTGAGCCGCGGAGATCTCGCCGACCGTGGGGATGCCGGGGGCCAGCTCGCTGACGAGGATCCCGAGCCGGGCGAGCTGCAGCGCGCCGAGGCCGGAGGCGTAGAGCGCGTTCGCCAGCAGCACCGGGTCGTCGCTGAGCGTGAACGCGCCCTTCTCGACCCCGCCGGCGAGGGCGTCGGAGAGGACCGTGAGGCACGACGTGATCCCGCGCCCGAGCCGGAACAGGGGGCCCTCGGCGATCTCGTCCAGCAGCTCCTCGCCCGGGCGGACCATGAGCGCCTGGGCGCAGTCGACGAAGGCCGGGTGCGCGACGCCGTAGTCGACGAAGGCGCCCACGATCGCCTCCAGCTGCTCACCCGGAACGTCGGTCGCCTCGGCAGCCGCGGACATGGCCGCGTGCAGCTCCTCCAGGTAGCCCACCAGGGTGAGCGCGAAGAGCTCCTCCTTGCCGGTGAAGTGCCGGTAGACGATCGCCCGGTTGATGCCGACGGCGCTCGCGACCTCCTCGATCTGCACGTCGCGGACGCCCTTGGAGTCGAAGATCTGGCGCGTCGCCGCGATGATGTCGGCCTGGCGGGCCCGCCGGCGCGCGGCCGCGGCCTTGCGCCGCCCGTCCGTCGCCGGGGCCTTGCCCGCGGGTGCGTTGGTCGCCATGGGAGAAGTGTACGGCTCGTGCAACTCCGAGTTGCAACATCTGTGACGGAATCTTCACCGGACGGAGACCGGCGGCCGAGCCGCCGGTCTCCGCCGGGCCGCCCGGGTCAGCCGATCGTCGCCGCGTCGATGACGAAGCGGTAGCGCACGTCGGAGGCCAGCACCCGCTCGTACGCCTCGTTGACCTGGTCGGCGGAGATCACCTCGATCTCGGAGGCGATGCCGTGCTCGGCGCAGAAGTCGAGCATCTCCTGGGTGATCGCGATGCCGCCGATCATCGAGCCCGCGAACGAGCGGCGGGCACCGATCAGCGCCATCGCGTGCACCGGCAGCGGCTCCGGCGGGGCGCCGACGTTGACGAGCGTGCCGTCCACCGCCAGCAGGCCGAGGTAGGCGTTGACGTCGATCCCGGCGCTGACCGTGTTGATGATCAGGTCGAAGCTGCTGGCGAGGGCGGTGAAGGTGTCCGGGTCGGACGTCGCGTGGTAGTGGTCCGCGCCGAGCCGGAGCCCGTCCTCCTGCTTCTTCAGCGACTGCGAGAGCACGGTCACCTCGGCGCCGAGGGCGTGCGCGATCTTGACCGCCATGTGGCCCAGGCCGCCGAGGCCGACGACCGCGACCCGGGTGCCGGGGCCGGCGTCCCAGTGCTTGAGCGGGGTGTACGTCGTGATCCCCGCGCAGAGCAGGGGAGCGGCGGCCGCCGGGTCCAGGCCCTCGGGGATCGAGAGCACGAAGTCGGCGTCCACGACCACGTGCGTGGAGTAGCCGCCCTGGGTGGTGGTGCCGTCGCGGTCCGTGGCGGCGTAGGTGCCGATCATGCCGTTGCGGCAGTACTGCTCGTCGCCGCGCAGGCAGCTCTCGCACTCCCGGCAGGCGTTGACCATGCAGCCCACGCCGACGCGGTCGCCGACGCGGTGCCGGGTGACCTCGGCGCCGACCTCGGCGACGGTGCCCACGATCTCGTGGCCCGGTACGACGGGGAAGGGCTGCGGTCCCCAGTCGCCGTTGACGGTGTGGATGTCGGAGTGGCAGATGCCGGCGTACTCGATCGTGATGAGCACGTCGTTGGCCCCGACGTCGCGGCGCTCGATGGTGGTGAGCGCGAGCGGCTCGCCCGCGGCGGGTGCGGCGTAGGCGTCGACCTTCATGGTTCCTCCTGTGGGTGGGGTGGGACTCGTGGCACGGCGCACGAGGGCGCGCCGGTTTCGCGGACGGGTGCGTCCGCTCGTCGGTTGGGTGGTCAGGCGATCAGTCGGTGCGGCCGCGCCGCAGCTCGTCGGCGAGCCGGTCGGCCTCGACCGAGATCTCCTGGGCCCGGTCGGTGGCGCCGGCCTCGACCGCGCGCCAGTAGTCGATCTTCAGTGCGACGTAGCGCTGCCGCAGGGCGAGGTGCTCGGCCTCGGCCCGCAGCCGTGCCTGCTGCGCGGTCAGCAGCGTCACCTGGTCGGCGGCCGCCTCGGGGCCGCACCGCCCGTTGGCGACGTAGGTGCGCATGTCGGCCACGGACAGGCCGGTGGCCGCGAGGCACGCGACCCACATCAGCTGGTCGAGGTCGTCCTCGTCGTAGACCCGGTGCTTGCTGCTGGCGCCCCGGCTGATCGGGGAGATGACCCCGATCGACTCGTAGTAGCGCAGCGTGCTGGCCGGGAGGCCGGTGAGGGCTGCGACCTCCTTGATCGTGTAGCTGCGCCGGGCGGTCGAGGTGGTCACGTCATCGACGTTAGGAACTTCAAGTGCTCGAAGTCAAAGGTCGGGTGCGTCACAGGACGAGACCGCGCACCGTCTCGATCGTGTCGGCCTCGTCGGCGCCCTTGTCGTCCCGGTAGCGCACGACCCGCGCGAACCGCAGCGCCAGCCCGCCCGGGTAGCGCGTCGAGCGCTGCAGCCCGTCGAAGGCGATCTCCACGACCTGCTCGGGGCGCACCGTGACGACCCACCCGTCGTCGGTGACCTCCAGGTCCCGGAAGCGTGAGGTCTGCCAGGCGAGCATCTCGTCGGTCATCCCCTTGAACGTCTTGCCGAGCATCACGAAGCCCGTCGGGGAGGAGTCGTCGCGCGCACCGAGGTGGATGTTCGACAGCCACCCGCGCCGCCGCCCGGAGCCGTGCTCCACGGCGAGCACGACGAGGTCGAGGGTGTGCACCGGCTTGACCTTGACCCAGGCCGAGCCCCGCCTGCCCGCGTCGTACGACGCCCCGGCGGACTTCACCACGACGCCCTCGTGGCCCTCGGCGAGCGCGGCGTCGGCGAAGGCCGACGCCTCCTCGACCGACGTGCCGACCCAGCGCCGGACCCGGTGCTCGGGCGGGACGAGTGCCTCCAGGCGGGCCCAGCGCTCGGCGGCGGGGACGTCGAGGAGGTCCTCGCCGTCGACGTGCAGCAGGTCGAAGAAGTACGGCGCGACGACGGCCTCGCCCGCGCCGGAGGAGGTGCGCGAGGCGGTCTCCTGGAAGGGCCGGGGCCGGCCGTCGGCGGTGAGGGCGAGGGCCTCGCCGTCGAGCACCACCGAGGAGACGGGCAGCGACCGCGCGACGGCGACCACCTCGGGCAGCCGCGCGGTGACGTCGTCGAGGCTGCGGGTGGCGACGACGACCTCGTCGCCGTGGCGGTGCACCTGGACCCGGATCCCGTCGAGCTTGGCGTCGACGCCGACCAGGCCGTCGGGACCGGCGGCCTTGGCGACGGCGGCGGCGACGTCGGGCGCGGAGGAGGCGAGCATCGGCAGGATCGGGCGGCCGACGGTGAGGCCGACCTCGGCGAGGGCGTCGGCGCCAGCGAAGGCCGCGTCCACGACGTACGTCGTCCCGCCGGCCAGCATCGCCGCCCGTCGTACGACGGCCAGGGGGACGTCGGCCGCCTGTGCCAGCGCCTCCGTGGTGACCGCCTCCAGCGCGCCCTGGCGCACCTCGCCGACCGCGACCGAGCGCAGCCAGGCCTGCTCGGGGGCGGTGGCCCGGCCGAACAGCTCGGTCACCGCGGCCGTCCGGGCGCCGGCCGATCCCGGTCCCGCCAGCCGGGCCATGGCCGCGAAGGCGGCGTCCACCTCGACGACCGACAGCGACGCGTCGTCGGCGGGGGAGGGCAGGGTGGCGAGGGAGCGGTAGCCCAGCCCGGTCCGCCGCTGCCGCAGCTTGCCGCTGAGCAGGTGGGCGACCAGCGAGCGCTCGGCGGGCTCGGCGGCGGAGAGCAGTCCGGCGATCAGCCGCACCTTCTCCTTGCGCGAGCGGGTGGCGGCGACGGCCGCGGAGGTGTCGACGAGCTCGCGCAGCAGCATCAGTGCGTCGCTTCGAGCACCGCTGCGCTGACCGCGCCGTCGATCACCTGCTCGTAGACCTCGTCGAGGTCGAGCACCTGGGCGCCGGTGCCGGCGAGGTCGCCGAAGTAGCCTGCGACCTCCAGCGAGACGAAGCCGTGCAGCGAGGCGAAGAGCGCCATCGCGGTCTGCAGGAGGCGCTCCTCGGGCAGCCCGGCGGAGCGCACCATCACCGCGAGCGCCTCGATCGCCTCCAGTGCGGCGGCGTAGAAGCCCTCGCGGTCGATCGGGGGCCGGGTGAGGGCGGCGTAGCGCTGCGGGTGGGTGCGGGCGAAGACCCGCAGCTCACGGCTCAGCGCACGCAGGCCGTCGGTGCCGGCGTGGCCCATCGCGGCCGCCCGGACGTGCTCGCCGAGCATCCGCATGGCGCGGACCTGGACCAGCGCGCGCAGGTCCTCCAGGTTCGCGACGTGGTTGTAGAGCGAGGAGACCCGGGCCTCGAGCTCGGCGGCGAGCGAGGTCATGGTGAGGGCGTCGTAGCCGTCCCGGTCGACGAGGGCCTCGGCGGCCTGCAGCACGGCCTCCTGGTCGAGGCGACCGCGCCGGACGCGCGTGGAGTCGATGGTCAACTGCCCTCCGGGAGCGAGGAGTGGTGAAAGTCCTTCGTACCTGCACGACAGAGCCTAGTCCACTGCGACCGTCGGCGCCCGAGCCTAGGCTGGAGGACGTGAGCACCCCGGACGGCGTACGACGCTGGCGGCCCGGCCGTCCCGTCCCCGTCGCCGCGCTGCTGCGCCAGCACCGCCGCGGCGCCGGTGACCCGACCCACCGCCTCGACGTCGAGGGCCGCCACTGGCGCGCCAGCCGGACCCCGGAGGGCCCGGTCACGCTCGCCGTCCGCAACCCCGACGCCGCCGGCGAGGTCCTCGCCGAGGCCTGGGGGCCGGGCGCCGGATGGGCGCTCGACCAGCTGCCGGCGCTGCTCGGCGAGGAGGACGACTGGTCCGGCTTCGAGCCGCGCCATCCCGTCCTCGCCGAGGCCCGGCGGCACCACCCGCACCTGCGCCTGGGCCGCACCGGCCGGGTGCTGGAGGCGATCGTGCCGGCGATCATCGAGCAGAAGGTGACCGGCCAGGAGGCCTTCGCCGGGTTCCGGGCGCTCGTACGACGCCACGGCGAGCCCGCGCCCGGCCCCGGCCCCCGGGTCCGGCTGATGGTGCCGCCCGACGCCGCCACGCTGCGCGCGGTCCCGTCCTGGGAGTGGCTGCGCCTGCACGTCGACCCGGCCCGCTCGCGGGCGGTCGTGACGGCGGCGCGCCACGCCGACGCGCTCGAACGGATCGTGGGCGTGACCGGATCCGATGCCGACGTACGACTGCGCAGCCTGCCGGGGATCGGCGTCTGGACGGCCGCCGAGGTGCGCCAGCGCGCGCTCGGCGACCCGGACGCCGTCTCCTTCGGCGACTACCACGTGGCCAAGGACGTGGGCTGGGCGCTGACGGGGGAGCCGTTCGACGACGCCCGCCTGGCGTCGTACCTCGAGCCGTGGCGGGGGCACCGTGGGCGGGTTCCCTTCCTGGTCGCGGCGGCCGGACTGCACCGCCCGAGGAGGGGTCCACGGATGTCACCGCGTGAACATCTGCGGACGCGTGACCTATTGGCGTGATATCTGTTACACCGTGGAACAGGCAGCCGGTCGAGGCTGCCCCGGGTGGGCTCCCGGCGGGAATGACAGAGGTGAGGCATGGTGGCGGTGATGCTGGCTGCCCTCGGGGCGGCGACCTCCGACGACCTCGCGACCCTGCTGGACGACGCCGATGCGGTCGCCCTGGTGACCGCGCTCCGCGGCGCCTCCGACGCGGAGATCGACGCGCTCACGGCCGACGCCGAGCGGGAGCGGGCGCTGGTGGAGGGCGTGCTGCGCCGTGTCGGCGACCTCGCCGTCCCCGGCCAGCTGGCCCGCACGCACGGCCGGGTGCGCTGGGAGCTGCCGTCCGGAGCCGCGCACACCGTCGACCTGCACCCGGGCACGCCCGGCGGCACGCCGGACGTGGTGGTGCAGGGCAGCGCGCGCCAGCTGCTGCGGCTCGTCGCCGGCCAGCTCGACGTGGCGGTCGCCTACCTCGGTGATCAGATCCGGTTCCACGGTGCGAGCGACCTCGCCCTGGCTCTCGCCGCCCTCTTCGCCGTCGACGGCGCCGCCCCGGTCACGGGTACGCCGGTCGACGTCCGCGACATCGACCCGGTGGACGTCTCCCGGGTCCTCACCGATGTCAGCGTCGACCACCTCCGGTCGGTGCTGGCGTCGGACTTCCGGCCGGTCGTGCTCGACGAGATCTTCGCGCGCATGCCGTCCTACGTGAACGGCCGCAAGGCCGCCGGCGTCCAGGTCACGGTCGGCTTCCTGCTGACCGGGCGCCCCGACGGAGAGGTGGACCGTTACGTGCTCCGACTCAGAGACGGTCAGGCGACCGTCCTCGCGGGCGAGGCGGCCGGTGCCGTGCGTCCCGAGGACTGCCAGGCGACCGTGACCTGCGAGGCGGCGGACTTCCTGCGGCTGGTGACCGGGCACCTCAGTGCCGTCTCGGGTCTCCTGCGCGGGCAGCTGCGGGTCAGCGGCGACAAGCTGGCGGCGCTGCGGGTCAACTCCGCGTTCGACGTACCGAAGGCGGTGGCGGGATGAGCACGGCCCTGTCCGCCGGGCGCGGCATCGTCGACAACCTCACCGACCGGTTCAAGGCCGGGGTGATCACCACCGGTGAGCTGATCAAGCTCGCCGTGGAGTCCATCCAGTGGGGCTTCTCCGACATCGTGGCGCGACGCTTCTCCTGGAGCGAGTTCCTGCTGCAGTGCTGGTTCATGACCCGGGTCGCGCTGCTGCCGACGATCCTGGTCTCGATCCCGTTCGGCATCATCACCTCGGTCCAGATCGGTGCCGCCGCCAACCAGATCGGCGCGCAGTCGTTCATCGGTGCGGTCAACGGGATCGGCGTGCTGCGCCAGGGCGCGCCGCTGGTGACCTCGCTGATGGTCGCGGGCGCGGTCGGCTCGGCCATCTGCTCCGACCTCGGCGCCCGCACGGTCCGGGAGGAGATCGACGCCCTCAAGGTGATGGGCATCTCGCCGATCCAGCGCCTGGTGGCGCCGCGGATCCTCGCCGCGCTGCTCGTCTCGGTCCTGCTGACCGTGATCGTCGCGATGACCGCCATGACCACGGCCTTCATCATCGTGGTCGGCCAGGGCCAGATCTCCTCCGGCACCTACATGGACTCCTTCGTCGGCCTCGCGCAACCCGCTGACTTCGTGCTCGCCGAGTTCAAGGCATTCATCTTCGGGTTCGTCGCCACCATCGTGGCCGCGCACAAGGGCCTCACCGCGCGGGGCGGCCCCAAGGGGGTCGCGGACGCGGTCAACCAGGCGGTCGTCCTCAGCGTGATCCTGCTCGCCGTGATCAACGTCGGCCTGACCCAGGCCTACGTCATGCTCTTCCCCGGAGGTGCCTGATGTCCCAGGTCCAGCTCGGACGCGGCGTCGGTGCCCGGCTCTCCGACGTCCTGGTCGGTGTCGCCGACACGGTGATGAAGAACCTCGCCGTCCTCGGCGACTTCGTCTCCTTCGCCCTCAAGGTGTTCCGCGAGGTGCCGGCGACGCTCACGCTCTACCCCAAGGAGACGCTGCGCCAGATCAAGGACATCGCCTGGGGCAGCGGCGCGATCCTGGTCGGCGGCGGCACGGTCGGCGTGATGATCCTGCTCTCGGTGGCCGCCGGCACGTCCATCGGCATCGAGGGCTTCAACGGCCTGGAGATCGTCGGTCTCGCGCCGCTGACCGGCTTCATCTCCGCCAGCGCCAACACCCGTGAGCTGGCGCCGCTGATCGCCGCGCTCGCGCTCGGTGCCCAGGTGGGCTGCCGGTTCACCGCGCAGATCGGCTCGATGAAGCTGCACGAGGAGGTCGACGCCCTCGAGGTGATGGCGGTCAGCGCGATGCGGTACGTCGTGACGACCCGCGTCATCGCCTGCATGGTCGCGATCCTGCCGCTCTACATGATCGGCCTGATCGGCTCCTACGTCGCCTCGCAGGCCTCCGTCGTGATCCTGTTCGGGCAGTCACCCGGGCAGTACGACCACTACTTCTCGACCTTCATCCAAGGCCGCGACATCTTCTTCTCGGTCATCAAGATCCTGGTGTTCGCGCTGACCGTGGCCTTGATCCACAGCTGGTACGGCATGCGGGTCTCGGGCGGTCCGCAGGCCGTCGGCGAGGCGACCGGCACCGGTATCCGCGCGAGCATCGTCTCGATCGTCGTGCTCGACATGGTGCTCACACTCATCTTCTGGGGCGGCGACCCCGGCTTCCGGATCTCGGGCTAGGGGAGGACGACATGGCACGAGAGATCTCTCGCAACCAGCTCGCCCGCCGGGGCCTGATCACCCTGGTGGCCCTCGCGGTCATCGGCGCCTTCGTGACCCTGCGCAGCAACGGCACGTTCGGCTCCCAGCCGCACGTGAGCGCCGACGTCGCCAACGCCGGCGGCTCGCTGCGGGCCGGCTCGGACGTCAAGATGAACGGCGTCATCGTCGGCAAGGTGTCCGACATCCGTCGTTCCGACGACAAGCGGCACGTCACCGTCGACATGGCGATGTCCTCCTCCGACCTCGACTCGGTCCCGGCCAACGTGGTCGCCCGGATCCTGCCGGCCACGGTGTTCGGCACGACCTTCGTGGACCTGGTCGTGCACGGTGCGCCGACCGGCACGCTCGAGGCCGGCGACGAGGTGAAGCCCGACTCCTCCCAGGGGACCCTGGAGCTGCAGCAGGCGCTCGACGACATCGACCGGCTCGTCGACGCCCTCGGCCCGGCCGAGCTGGCCTCCGCGATCGGGTCGGCGGCCGAGGCCCTCGACGGCCGCGGCAACCGGATCGGCAAGACGGTCAAGACGCTGAACTCCTACCTCGACCGGATCAACCCGCGGATGCCGCAGGTCCGCTCGGACCTGCAGGCGCTGGCGCGCACGACCAGGCTCGTCAACGACATCGCGCCGGACCTGCTCGACGCGACCGACGGTGTGCTGGTCACGATGAACACGATCGTGACCCAGCAGGCGTCGTTCTCGGCGCTGATCGCCGGCGGCACGAACCTCGCGCGGACCAGCCGGGTCTTCCTCGCGAAGAACCAGGCCAACCTGGTGCGGTTCATCAACGGATCGGCCGCGCTGCTCGACGCCGTCTACGACAACCGCAAGGCGGGCATCACCGACGCCTTCGCGATCAACATCGCGCTCGGCACCACCCTGCCGACGGCCATCAAAGAGGGATTCGTGAAGTCGGAAGGCAACCTGTCGCTGACGCCGCCGGACTACTACACCTCGCCGCCGCGGTTCCGGCCGTCCGGCACCAGCCCCGCCGGCTTCGGCGCGCTGGGGGGTGAGTGATGACCGGCCTGCGTCAGATCGCGCTCAAGTTCGTCGCCTTCGCCATCGTCAGCGGCCTGCTCGGCATCCTGCTCATCAACACCATGCAGAACGGCGTGGGTGGTGACACGCAGACCTACAAGGCGGAGTTCACCGACGTCAACGGCCTGCGCAAGGGGGACGACGTCAAGGCCGCCGGCGTCCGGGTCGGCCAGGTCAAGGACATCGAGGCCACCGACGACGGTGCCGAGATCACCATCGCCGTGCTGAAGGACCAGCCGCTGCTCGACAACACCAAGCTGGTCATGCGCTACCAGAACCTGCTCGGCCAGCGCTACATCGGCCTGGTCCAGCCCGCCACCCGGGGCAAGGAGCTCCCGGACGAGGCGAAGATCCCGATCGCCCGCACCGACCCGGGCTTCGACCTCACCGAGCTGCTCAACGGCTTCAAGCCGCTGTTCAAGGTGCTGCAGCCCGGCGACGTCAACACCCTGGCCAGCTCGCTGGTCAAGGTGCTCCAGGGCGAGGGCGGCAACATCGAGCAGCTGCTCGGGCAGACCGCACAGCTCACCAACTTCCTCGCCGACCGTGACGGCGTCATCGGCGACGTGATGACCAACCTCAAGCCGGTGCTGGAGAACCTCTCCGGCCAGGACGCACAGATCACCAACACGATCCGCGAGCTCAAGCTGCTGATGACCGGGCTCGCCGCGGACCGCAAGTCCATCGGCGCCTCGATCGACGGCGTCAGCCGCCTCGTCGGCGTGACCAGCTCCCTGTTCAAGGAGGTCAAGGTGCCCCTGGTCAACGCGACGGACCGGCTGGTGACGGTCGCCGACATGTTCGCGCGCTCGCGCAACCTGCTGGTCAAGACCATCCCGGCGTTCGGCACCATCTTCGAGTCGCTGGGCCGCGCGACGTCGTACGAGAACGCGCTCAACGTCTACGTCTGCACGCTGACCATCCAGCCGCTGGGTCTCAACCTGTCCGGCAAGGCGAGTGGCGGTCCTTGGCGGGAGGTCTGCCGATGAAGCCCATGAACGAGCGCGATCCTCTCAAGATCGGCATCATCACCATCATCGTCATCGGCCTGATCGGTGCCGCGGTCGTGGTGCTCAGCGTGGCCAACTTCGGCACCAAGACCTACACCGCCGAGCTCGAGCACACCGCGGGCCTGCGCAAGGGTGAGAGCGTCCAGGTGCACGGCGTGGAGTCCGGCAAGGTGACCGGGATCGAGCTGCAGGACGACCACGTGCTGGTCACCTTCGCCCTCGACTCCGGCATCGACCTCGGCTCGCGCAGCAGCGCCAAGGTGAAGGTGGCGACGCTGCTCGGCACCCACTACCTGGAGGTCGACCCGCACGGCACCGGCAGCCTGGCCGACGACCGGATCCCGATGGAGCGCACCTCGGTGCCCTACAACCTCCAGGACGTGCTCGAGGAGGGCACCGACGCGATCGAGGAGCTCGACCCGGACCTGCTGGCCAAGGCGCTGACCACCATGGCCGGCACCCTCGGGGCGAGCGAGCAGGAGATCGGCCCGGCGCTGCAGGGCGTCGCCCGCCTCTCCGAGGTCATCTCGCGCCGCTCCGACCAGGTCGGCGACCTGCTCGCCTCGGCCCGCAAGGTGACCGACCAGCTGTCCGCCAGCAGCCAGGACATCGTCGGGCTGATGAAGCAGACCAACCTGGTGATCAGCGAGATCACCGCGCGCCGCGAGGCGATCCACCGCCTGCTGCTCGCGACGACCGACCTGGCCCAGTCGCTCAACGCCGTGGTGAAGTCGACGGAGGGCAAGATCAACCCGGCCCTGCGCAACCTCAACACCGTGATCGCCACGCTGAACGGGCAGAGCAAGCAGCTCACGCACGTGCTCGACGTGATGGCACCGGCGCTGCGCTACCTCGCGAACGCCACGGGCAGCGGCCCGTTCATCCCGCTCTACATCGACGACCGGCACGGACCCGGCCTGCTGCCGGACGACTGTGCGCTCAAGTTCCTGGGGGTCTGCTGATGAGTACCCGCAACGCGCTCCGCTCGGTGGGGCTCCTCGTCGCCGTCGCCATGGTGCTGCTGACCTCCGGGTGCGGGGCGCTCCCCACCGCGGACAAGACGACGGTCAAGGCCTACCTGTCCGACTCGGCCGGACTCTTCGTCGGCAACGACGTCGGCATCCTCGGCGTCACCGTCGGTGAGATCACCTCGATCGAGCCCAAGGGCGACAAGGTGCTCGTGACCATGGAGATCGACGGCGACCAGCCGGTGCCGGCCGACGCCGGTGCCGTCGTGGTAGCCCGCTCCGTGGCCACCGACCGCTACGTCGAGCTGACGCCGGTCTACCACGACGGCGAGAAGAAGATGGCCGACGGCGCCACGATCGGCCTCGAGAAGACGCAGACACCGGTCGACTTCGACCAGGTGCTGGCCGCGCTCAACGAGTTCGCCACCGGCATCGGCGGCAACAAGGAGACGACCAAGGCCGTCCAGCGTTTCATCGACGCCGGCACCAAGGCGCTGCAGGGCCGCGGCCCACTCTTCAACCAGACGATCCACTCGCTCGCCGACGGCGTCGACGGGATCGCCGCCCAGCGGGAGAACGTCGCGGCGACGATGAAGTCCCTCGACGTGCTGCTCTCCACGATCGCCGCCAACCAGGGCACCGCGCGCACCTTCATCCAGCAGGTGTCCCGGGCCTCGACGCTGCTCGCCGACGAGCGGGAGAACTTCAAGACCACGCTCCGCGCGCTCGACGCTGCGGTGACCACGGTGGCGAAGTTCGCGGTCGACAACCGCGAGGAGATCGTCAAGGGCGTCAACGGCACGACCCAGCTGATGAAGACCTTGCTCAGCAAGCAGAACCAGCTCACCGAGCTGCTCCGCACGCTGCCGGTCACCCTGCAGAACCTCGAGCTGATGCCGGGCAACGCCCTGCCGGTCCGGCTCAACCCGCTGAACATCCTGCCGCTCGGCAACATCCTCACGCCGCTGTGCGGCTCGAGCCCGGTGATCAAGCCGATCTGCGACCTCCTCAACGGGACGGGGATCGGCCGATGAGCACGACGATGCGGACGACGACACGGGCCGTGCTGGCTGCTGTCCTGACGCTCGCGCTGGGCGTCATGACCGGCTGCGGTACGACGATGCGCGACCTGCCGATCCCCGGCACCGGGGTCTCCGGCGACACCATCGAGGTCAAGGCCGAGTTCGCCGAGGCGCTCAACCTCGCCCAGGGCGCGCCGGTCAAGGTCAACGGTGTCGACATGGGCCGGGTCAAGGAGATCACGGTCGACGACTTCACCGCCGAGGCCACCTTGACGCTCAAGTCGGACGCCGAGCTGCGCGAGGGCGCCCGGGCCCGGCTGCGCTACACCACGCCGCTCGGCGAGCTCTTCGTCGACGTGACGAACCCGGCCGACGGCAAGGTGCTCGGCGACGGTGCGAAGCTGGAGCTGAAGGACACCGCCACCGCGCCGACCGTCGAGAACGCGCTGGCCCAGGCCTCGCTGCTCATCAACGGTGGTGGGCTGGCCCAGCTGCAGACGGTCACCGAGGAGCTGAACTCCGCGCTCAACGGCAACGAGGCGGACTACCGCACGCTGCTCGACCGGGCGACGGTCTTCCTCACCCAGGCGAATGCGACGAGCTCGAGCATCGACGCGGTGCTCACCTCGCTGAACTCGCTGTCCAAGACGCTCAACGGCCGCAAGGACACCATCAACCGGGCGGTGCGCGAGATCGCGCCGGCGGCGAAGGTGCTGCGGGAGAAGACCCCGGACTTCACCGCGCTGCTCGCCGAGATCGAGAAGTTCGCCCAGACGGCCAACGGCACGGTCAACGCCACCCGGTCGCAGCTGCTCACCCTCCTGAAGGAGGTCGAGCCGGTGCTCGCCGAGTTCGCCAAGAACAACGGCGTGTTCGAGACCTCGATGCAGAAGGTGATCGCCGCCGCGGCGGCGGCCGACGAGGTCGTCGCGACCGACTACCTCAACATCGGCCTGACGCTGCACCTCGACGGGATCGAGGTCGGCGACCTGGTGGGCAGCACCCTGAAGGGGCTGATCAACCTGCTCGGTCTCAAGCCGGGCACCCCGGTGCGCGACCTGCTCGACGCGCTCGGGCTGGGCGGTCTGCTCGGTGGCCTGACCGGCGGCAACCGCACCACCACCAGCGGCACCCGCTCCGGCCTCACGTCCGGCAGCGCGCCCGGCACGAAGACCGGCACCGGCACGACCCCGGGAACGGCGACCACCGGGTCCGACCCGCTGGGGCTCGCATCACTCCTGAACGGCCTGCTCGGAGGGGGACGCTGACATGAGGAACATCCTCACCGACAAGCTCTACCTCAGCCTGATCGGCGTGATCATGGTGCTGATCTTCGCGGTGGCCTACGTCTTCGCGCAGGTCCTCGACCAGCCGCTGACCTCGCGTCCGGTGGAGGTGAAGATCGAGCTCGCCCAGACCGGTGGCCTCTTCGAGGGCTCCGCGGTGACCTACCGCGGCGTCAAGGTGGGCAAGGTCCGCGAGATCGTGCCGTCGAAGGACGGCGTGGAGGCGACCGTCGCGATCACCTCGGGCACCAAGATCCCGAAGAGCTCGCTGGCCAAGGTGCGCAGCCTCTCGCCGGTGGGCGAGCAGTACCTCGACTTCCAGCCGCCCAAGTCGGGTGGTCCGTTCCTCGCGACGGGCGACGTCGTCCCGGCCGAGTCGACCGACCTGCCCAAGAGCCTCAGCTCCACGGTGATCGCGGTCAACAACGTGCTGCGCCAGATCGACGACAAGAAGCTGCGGATCGTGCTGAGCGAGCTGAGCACAGGCCTCAAGGGCACCGGCGACGACCTCGGCCAGATCCTCGACCAGGGCACCGCGATCCTGGAGACCCTCGACGCGGTGTGGCCGCAGACCGACCGGATCATCAGCAACGCCGGCACGGTGCTCGCGATCCCCAACGACAACGCCGACTCGCTGCGTCAGCTCGCGACGTCGTCCAAGCAGCTCGCGGAGTTCCTCCGTGACTACGACCCGGAGCTGCGCCGGCTGCTCCAGCGCGGCCCGGGCCAGATCAACGAGCTGATCAAGCTCGTCAACGACGCGGACAAGGTGCTCCCGGGCTTCTTGTCCACAGGGGTAACTTTCACCGACATGTTCCTGTCCTACGAGCCGCACCTGCGCGCCCTGCTCCAGCACTACTCGCCGGGCCTGCGCTCGCTGCTGCAGAAGGTGCAGGGCGGTGTGCTGCGGATCAAGATCATCACCGACGACTACAAGCACTGCTCCTACGCCAACCCGGTCTCGGCCATCGCGCTGGACCCGCGGATCAACGAGCGCAAGCCGCTGGTGCGCGACCGGCACTGCTCGGCGGACTTCCTGCAGCGGGGTGCCGACAAGGCTCCGGGACCGGTCCGATGAGCGGCGACGGTACGCCGAGCGTGACGAGCAAGGGCCCGGACGCCAAGTCCGGCCGGTCCGGCTCCGGCCCGAGCACGCTCGTGATCGCACTGGTCGCGCTGCTGCTGGTGGCGCTGGTCGGCTGCGGCTGGCTGGTCAAGCTCAACCGCGACAAGGACGCCGACGTCAAGGCGGCCCACGACCGGGCGAAGGTCATCGACGAGCTCCGCGCGGAGAAGAAGGCCGACCAGGAGGCGGTCTCGGCGGCCAAGGCGTTCGTGACCAAGGTGACGACGTACTCCTTCCAGCCGGGCCAGCACGACTTCGCCTGGGTCGAGGAGCTGCTCAACGAGAAGGTGCGCACCCAGCTCGAGCAGCGCTCCGCCGACCTGCAGAAGGCCATCGTGGCGAGCAAGACCTCCGCGAAGGGCGAGGTCGTCGACGCGATGGGCCGCGTCGTCGACGCCTCCCAGGTCGAGGTGCTGGCCTTCGTCGACCAGGCGATCACCGACCCGAGCGGCAAGATCAGCGTCGAGGAGTCGGCCATCCGGCTGGTCATGAAGTCGGTCGACGGCAAGTGGCGGGTCGACACGCTGACCTTCCTCAACAAGGTCGGCGCCTGACCCGCGCCGGCGGGCCACTAGATTGGCTCCCGTGGCGCACCCCGATTCCGACCCGCTGGCCGGGCTGAGGACGTTCCTGCGCCGGTTCCTGCTCGCGGCGGTCGGCGTGCCCTTCGTGGTCGCGATCGCGATGTCGCTCGTCGACTCCTACCGCCGGCGCGGCAAGCGCCCCAAGCCGTTCCCGACCCGGGAGCCGCGGACGGTGGCGGTGGGCGACGGCGAGATGACGACGTACACCTACGGCCGCGACCTGTACGACGACATGCTCGCCGCGATCGACGGCGCCCAGCGCCAGATCCTCTTCGAGACCTACATCTGGAAGGGCGACGCGACGGGGGAGCGGTTCAAGAGGGCGCTCATCGCCGCGGCGGACCGGGGCGTGGAGGTCTACTGCATCTACGACGCCTTCGCGAACCTGGTCGTCTCGCCGGCGTTCCAGCACTTCCCCTCGCACGTGAAGGTGCTGCGCTACCCGGTCTACTCCGCCGGCTGGCGGTTCTTCGACCTGCGCCGCTACGGCCGCGACCACCGCAAGATCCTGGTGGTCGACGACAGCGTCGGCTTCGTCGGCGGCTACAACATCGGCTCGGCGTACGAGACCGAGTGGCGCGACACCCACGTCCGGATCACCGGGCCGGCGGTGTGGGACCTCAAGCGGGCCTTCGCCGACTTCTGGAACCTCAACCGCCGCCGGCGGCTGCGCGGCTCCGAACGGCCGCTGCTGCTGGAGACCGCCTCGACCTGGGAGCCGCGGGTGCGGGTCCAGCGCAACGTGCCGCGGCTGTGGATGTTCCCGATCCGGGCGATGTACATCGAGGCGATCACCCGGGCCAGCCGCAACGTGTGGCTGACCCAGGCCTACTTCCTGCCCGACGAGGACTTCATCGCCGCGGTCAAGGACGCGGCGCGGCGCGGTGTGGACGTCCGCCTGCTGCTGCCGTTGAAGTCGAACCACATCGTGGCCGACTGGATCTCGCGTGGTTACTTCAGCCAGCTGCTCGATGCCGGGGTGCGCATCCTGCGCTACCGCGACGCGATGGTGCACGCCAAGACCGCCACCGTGGACGGCAACTGGGCCACCGTCGGCACCGCCAACATCGACCGGCTCAGCCTCTCGGGCAACTTCGAGATCAACGTCGAGGTGATCGACGAGGAGTTCGCCCGCGAGCTGGAGGCGATCTTCGAGGTCGACCAATCGCACTGCCTGGAGCTGACCATCGGGGAGTGGGAGGCGCGGGACATGCACCGCAAGTTCACCGAGCTGGTCCTGGCCCCGCTGCGCCCACTGCTCTGACGCCCATTGACGAACACTCGTGTTCGTGAAACTCTCGCAGCCATGCCGACCCTGCCGCGAGGCCGCCATGGGCTGAGCCGTGCCGAGGTCGAGGCGGCCCAGCGGGAGCGGATCTTCACTGCGATGGCCGAGGCGATGGCCGAGCGGGGCTACGTCGAGACCCCGGTCGCCGAGGTCCTGCGCCGGGCGGGCGTCTCGCGAGAGACCTTCTACCAGCAGTTCGACTCCAAGCAGCACTGCTTCCTCGCGGCGTACGACTGGGCCACCGATGCGCTGCGCACCGGCTTCGCCGCGGGCCTGGCCGCCGAGGGCGCCCCGCTGGAGCGCTTCGCCACCCTGCTGCGCACCTACCTCGACGCGCTCGCCGAGGACCCGAGCCGGTCCCGGCTGTTCCTCGTCGAGACCTGGGCGGCCGGCGCCGACGTGCTGCGCCGGCGGCTCGCGGTGCAGCACGAGGCGGCCGTGGCCCTCGCCGAGGTGCTCGGCGCCCGCGACGAGCAGGACCGCTTCGCCTGCGAGGCGCTGCTCGCGGCCGTCGTCCAGCTGGTCACCGCCCAGGTCGTCCTCGACGAGCCGGCCGGCCTGGCCGCCCTCCATCCCCGGCTCGTCGCGTTCGCGGCGTCCCTCTTCCCCGACCGATGAGGAGAACCGCCATGTGGTTCCGTGCCCCCGTCCGCGACCTGGCCGGCAAGCAGGTGCTCGTCACCGGCGCCGCCAGCGGCATCGGCCGCGCGGTCGCCGAGCAGGCCGCCGAGCAGGGTGCGGTCCTGCACCTCACCGACCTGCAGGGCGAGCTGCTCGCCGAGGTGGCCGCCGGCATCCGCGCTCGCGGCGGTCAGGTCGCCACCGCCGAGGCCGCCGACGTCTCCGACCACCAGCAGGTACGACGCCTGGCCCGTCTCGTCACCGAGCGGCACGGCCCGATGGACGTGGTCCTCAACGTCGCCGGCATCGCGATCTGGGGCACGGTCCGCAGCCTGGAGCCCCAGCACTGGCAGCGCCTGGTCGACGTCAACCTGATGGGCCCGATCCACGTGATCGAGGAGTTCGTGCCGCCGATGATCGACGGCGGCCGGGGCGGACAGCTGGTCAACGTCTCCTCGGCGGCCGGGATCATCGCGATGCCCTGGCACGCGGCCTACAGCGCCACGAAGTTCGGCGTGCGTGGCGTCTCCGAGGTGCTGCGCTACGACCTGCGGCGGCACCGGATCGGGGTCAGCCTGGTCTGCCCCGGTGGGGTGGACACCGGCCTGGTCGAGACGATCCGGATCGCCGGCATCGACCAGCAGAGCCGCTCCTTCGTGCGGGCGCGCAAGCACTTCCAGCAGCGCGCGGTCTCACCCGAGCAGGCCGCGGCCGCGATCTGGCGGGGCGCGCTGCGCAACCGCTACTGGGTCTACACCTCCGCCGACATCCGGCTGGCCCACCTGCTCCAGCGGTGGTTCCCGCCCGGCTACGCGCTGGCCATGCGCGCCTTCAGCTACGGCGCCAACCGGGTCCTCCCGGCCGTCGAGCAGGCCCGGCGCCCGGAGCTCCCGTGAGCGGCGCACGGATCCGGCCCGGCACCTGGCGCGAGGTCGGCCCCTTCGTCGCGCTCTTCGCGCGGCTCGCCGGACGGGTCCAGGGCACGGAACCGCCGGCGGTCTTCCTCACCCTCGGGCGGCACCGCCGGCTGTTCTGGGGGTGGCTGCACTTCGCCGGGCGGCTGATGCCCGGCGGCCGGCTGTCCCGGCGGGAGTCGGAGCTGGTGATCCTGCGGGTCGCGGCGCTCCGTGGCTCGTCGTACGAGCTGACGCAGCACCGGCGGCTGGGCCGCCGGGCGGGCCTGAGCCGGGAGGAGATCGCCGCCATCGAGGCGGGCACGGTCGACGCGCCGAGCCTGAGCGAGCGGGAGCGGCTGCTGCTGCGCGCCAGCGACGCGCTGGTCGCCGAGCAGGACCTCGCCGACGATCTCTGGGCGGCGCTGGGGGAGCACTTCGACGACCGCGAGCGGATCGAGGTCGTGATGCTCGCCGGGCACTACGCGATGCTCGCGACCGCGCTGCACGTGCTGCGCGTGGAGCCTGACCGCCCGCGCTGAGGCGCGGGTAGAAGTGGTCGAGAACCCCAGGGCGAGGAGCACTGTCGGCGCTGCCTCGTACGCTGGAACCATGCGTCCGGTCACCGATCTCGAACGTCGCGTCGCGCCCTTCCACGTCCAGTCCGAGTACTCCCCGTCCGGCGACCAGCCGGCCGCCATCAAGGAGATCTCGAAGCGGCTGGACGACGGGGTGCAGGACGTCGTGCTCCTCGGCGCCACCGGGACGGGCAAGACCGCGACCGTGGCGTGGGTGGCCGAGCAGGTGCAGCGTCCGGTGCTGGTGCTCCAGCCGAACAAGACGCTGGCCGCGCAGTTCGCCAACGAGCTGCGCCAGCTGTTCCCGGACAACGCCGTCGAGTACTTCGTGTCCTACTACGACTACTACCAGCCCGAGGCCTACGTCCCGCAGACCGACACCTACATCGAGAAGGACTCCTCCATCAACGAGGAGGTCGAGCGGCTGCGGCACTCGGCCACCAACAGCCTGCTGACCCGACGCGACGTCATCGTGGTCTCGACGGTGTCGTGCATCTACGGTCTCGGCACCCCGCAGGAGTACGTCGACCGGATGATCCGGCTGCGGGTGGGGGAGGAGCACGACCGCGACTCGGTGCTGCGACGCCTGGTCGAGATCCAGTACACCCGCAACGACCTCGCCTTCACCCGCGGCACCTTCCGGGTGCGCGGGGACACGCTGGAGATCTTCCCGGTCTACGAGGAGATGGCCGTGCGGATCGAGTTCTTCGGTGACGAGATCGAGCGGCTGATGACCCTCCACCCGGTCACCGGCGAGGTGCTCACCGAGGACACCGAGCTCTACGTCTTCCCCGCCAGCCACTACATCGCCGGCCCGGAGCGGATGGAGCGGGCGATCCGCGGCATCGAGGCCGAGCTCGCCGAGCAGCTGGAGACCTTCGAGCGGCAGGGCAAGATGCTCGAGGCGCAGCGACTGCGGATGCGCACGACGTACGACATCGAGATGATGCGCCAGGTCGGCTCCTGCTCGGGCATCGAGAACTACTCGATGCACATGGACGGCCGCTCCCGCGGCAGCGCCCCCAACACGCTGCTCGACTACTTCCCCGAGGACTTCCTGCTCGTCGTCGACGAGTCGCACGTGGCGGTGCCGCAGATCGGTGGCATGTACGAGGGCGACATGTCCCGCAAGCGCAACCTGGTCGAGCACGGCTTCCGGCTGCCGAGCGCGATGGACAACCGGCCGCTGCGCTGGGAGGAGTTCCTCGACCGGATCGGGCAGACCGTCTACCTGTCCGCGACCCCGGGCGACTACGAGCTCGACAAGGTGCAGGGCGACGTCGTCGAGCAGATCATCCGGCCGACCGGCCTGGTCGACCCCGAGGTCGTGGTGAAGCCGACCAAGGGCCAGATCGACGACCTGATCCACGAGATCCGGCTGCGGGCGGAGAAGGAGGAGCGGGTCCTCGTCACGACGTTGACGAAGAAGATGTCCGAGGACCTCACCGACTACCTCCTCGACGCCGGCATCCGCACCCGCTACCTGCACTCCGAGGTCGACACGCTCAAGCGGATCGAGCTGCTGCGCGACCTCCGCCTGGGGCTCTACGACGTGCTGGTCGGCATCAACCTGCTCCGTGAGGGCCTCGACCTGCCGGAGGTGTCCCTGGTCGCGATCCTGGACGCCGACAAGGAGGGCTTCCTGCGCTCGGACAAGTCGCTCATCCAGACCATCGGCCGCGCGGCGCGCAACGTGTCCGGCGAGGTGCACATGTACGCCGACAAGATCACCCCCTCGATGGAGTCGGCGATCGAGGAGACCAACCGGCGGCGCGAGCGCCAGGTCGCCTACAACACCGAGCACGGCATCGACCCCCAGCCGCTGCGCAAGAAGATCGCCGACATCACCGAGATGCTCGCCCGCGAGGACGAGACCACCCAGGAGCTGCTGCAGACCTGGGCCGATGCCGGCATCAAGGGCCGCGCCGGCGGGGTGAAGCCGAAGAAGTCGCCGACCCCGCAGCTGCGCTCCACCGACGTCGGCGGCCACGCGGCCGAGCTCGCCGGGATGCCGAGCGCCGACCTGGCCCAGCTGATCCAGGACCTCACCGAGCAGATGAAGGCGGCGGCCGGGGAGCTCCAGTTCGAGCTGGCCGCGCGCCTGCGCGACGAGATCAGCGAGCTCAAGAAGGAGCTCCGCCAGATGATGGAAGCGACCAAGTGAGGAGGCCGCGCCGCGTGCCGAGGAACGAGGCACGGGCGGCGCGGCCGACGAGCGCGGGAGCAGCGCGAGCGAAGTGAGCGCCAGCGACGAAGTGAGGAGCCCGTCGCGAGCGTGAGCAAGTCCACTCCCGCACCGCCTCGGTGAGTCCGGCGCAGCAGGTCTAGCCTGCTCAGGTGACAGGCGACGCGGCGAGCAGCAGCTCGGCCCCGTCGAGGCGCTGGATCGTGTGGGCCGTCGGCCTCACCGTCTACGCGCTCGCCGTCTTCCACCGCAGCAGCCTGGCCGTCGCCGGTCTCGCGGCGACCGAGCGGTTCGGCATCTCGGCGAGCCAGCTGGCGTCGTTCACGATGCTCCAGCTGCTGGTGTACGCCGCCATGCAGATCCCCGTCGGCCTGATGGTCGACCGCTACGGCTCCCGGACCGTGCTGACGGTGGCGGTAGCCGTGGTGAGCCTGGGACAGGCGGGCTTCGCCTTCGCGCACGACTACCCGACGGCACTGGCGGCTCGCGCGTTGGTCGGGGTCGGTGACGCGATGACCTTCATCTGCGTGCTGCGCCTGGTCACCTCGTGGTTCCCGCGCGGGCAGGTGCCGCTGGTCAGCCAGCTCACCGGCAACCTCGGCCAGCTCGGCGCGCTCGCGGCAGCGGCTCCGATGACCTGGGCGCTGGGGCAGCTCGGCTGGACCCGGTCCTACCTCGCGGGCGCGGTGGCCGGCCTGGTCATGCTGGTGGTGCTCCGGCTGGTGCTGAACGACGCGCCGGACCGGGCCCACCTGCGCGGCGTGCCGATGAGCGCCCGCGCGCTCGCCACCAGCCTGGCCGCCTCCTGGGAGCAACCGGGCACCCGGCTGGGCCTGTGGATCCACTTCTCCACGCCGTTCAGCCCGGCCCTGCTCGGGCTGCTGTGGGGCTTCCCGTTCCTCGTCAGCGCCGAGCACCGCTCGGAGGCGACGGCGGGCGCGTTGATCTCGCTGCTGTTCGTGACCAACCTGTTCTACGGCCCGCTGATGGGCTGGCTGGTCGGCCGTCACCCGTGGCACCGCTCGACGATCGGGCTGACCATCGTCGCCGCGATGGCGACGGTGTGGGGTGCCGTGCTGCTGTGGCCGGGCGACGCCCCGCTGTGGCTGCTCGTGGTGCTCGTGGTCGTCGTCGGCGCCGGGGGACCGGGCTCGATGGTCGGCTTCGACGTGGCCCGCACCAGCAACCCCGACCACCGTACGGCGAGCGCGAGCGGCATCATCAACGTCGGCGGCTTCACCGCCTCGCTGATCGTGATCGTCGCGGTCGGCGTCGTGCTGGACGCCCTGTCGAGCGGCTCCACCGGCTCCTACGGACCGGAGGCGTTCCGCTGGGCGATGGCCGTGCAGTACCTGCTCTGGGGCCTCGGCGCGTCGCAGATCGTGCGCTACCGCCGCCGGATCCGCGCCCTGACCACCCGCGACCAGGTCGCCGGCGGCTCCAGCATGGTCGTGTTCAGCCCCGCCTCGCGGTGAGCCCCACGAGCCGCGCCACCACGAGCGCCACGTAGAAGACGCCCGCCACCTGCTCGATCATCACCAGCGAGCGCGCGTGCGCGAGCACCGGGTAGACGTCGGAGAGCCCGACGCTGGTCAGCGTGGTGAAGGAGAGGTAGAGCAGCTCGAACCAGGGCAGGGCGTCGGAGCCGTCGGGGCTGGCGTAGCCGACGAAGGAGCCGGGCCACACGACCTGGGCGGCGGCGTACAGGTAGGCGAAGCCCCAGGCGACCACGGTGAAGGCGGCGCCGGTGGCGAAGAGCTCGTCACGGGTGACCTTGTCGTCGTGGAAGAGGTAGCGGATCAGCGCGTAGGAGACGAAGAAGTAGAAGGGCACGTGGAAGGCCGCCGAGGCGACCACGATCCACCCGACGTCGGGCTGCACCGCCTCGGCCACCGCGAGGACGACGGCCGGTGTCCCGAGGAGCAGCGCGACCCAGGTCAGCACCTCGGTACGGCGCACGGCCCACACCGCGCTCAGCACGACCACCATCTGGGCGACCCCGGCGAAGGCCCGGCCCACGGTCGAGTCCTGCAGGCCCGGGTAGGCGAGCACGAGCACGAGCTGGGCGACGAGCAGCACCGCCGAGGGGTGCGCCACGATCGCCTGCACGGGCGCCGGGAGGCGGGACGCGGGCTGCTGCACGCCCTGATCCTAGGCACCGGAACGGCTGAACCTGTGAATGCGATGGCCTAGCGTGACCCGTTCGGAGCAGGGTGCGTTGACCCAGTGCGGTATCCGATGTGGTCCACGTCCTGGGTGTCGCGTTGGTCACAAACGAGAACGTGTTCTACTATTCCCGGCAACGGGAGCGGGAGAAGGAGGGGTCGTGGCGTTCAACGCCCAGTCGGTCGTGCGCGGCCCCGGCGAGATCGCGCTGATGGTCGTCGAGGTGACCAAGCGGATCTTCACCCGCCCCTTCCAGCTCCGGGAGTTCCTGGAGCAGGCCTGGTTCGTCACCAGCGTGACGCTGATGCCGACGATCATGGTCTCCATCCCGTTCGGGGCGGTCATCTCGCTCCAGGTCGCCAACCTCACCGGCCAGCTCGGCGCGGAGTCCTTCGCCGGCGCCACCGCGGTGCTCGCGACCGTGCGTGAGGCGGCGCCGATGGCCGCGGCGATGATCATCGCCGGCGCCGCGGGCTCCGCCATCTGCTCCGACCTCGGCGCGCGCAAGATCCGCGAGGAGATCGACGCCATGGAGGTGCTCGGCATCGACCCCCTCGAACGCCTGGTGGCGCCGCGGGTGGTCGCCACCATGTTCGTCGCGGTGATGATCAACGGCATCGTGATCGGCACCGGCATCGGCGGCGGCTACTTCTTCACCGTCATCGTCAAGGGCGGCTCGGCGGGCGCCTTCCTGTCCACCTTCACCGCCCTCGCCTCGCTGCCCGACCTCTACATCGCGATGGTCAAGGCCGCGATCTTCGGCTGGCTGGCGGCGATCATCGGCTCCTACAAGGGCCTCAACGCCGGCGGCGGCCCCAGCGGCGTGGGCCGGGCCGTCAACGAGTCGGTCATCGTCGCCTTCATGGCGCTGTTCTTCCTCAACGCCGTGATCACCGCGATCTACTTCCAGATCGCTCCGCCGGTGGGGTTGTGATGTCCGTCGTCTCCGAGCTGGCCTCCAGCACCGTCAAGTCCGGGCGCGCCACCCTCGAGGGGTACGGCGACCAGCTGCTCTTCTACGTCAAGGCGATCGCCTGGGCGCCGCGCGCCGTGCGACGCTACCGCCGCGAGATCACCAACACCCTCGCCGAGGTCGCCTTCGGCGCGGGCGGGCTCAGCCTCATCGCGGGCTCCGCGGGCGTCATCGCCTTCATGGCCTTCTTCGCCGGCACCGAGGTCGGCATCCAGGGCTACGCCTCGGTGAGCCAGATCGGCGTGGCCAAGTTCAGCGCCTTCATCTCCGCCTACTTCAACACCCGCGAGGTCGCCCCGCTGGTCTCCGCGATCGCGCTCGCCGCGACCGTGGGCTGCGGCTACACCGCGCGCCTGGGCGCGATGCGGATCTCGGAGGAGATCGACGCGCTCGAGGTGATGGGCATCCCGTCGCTGCCCTTCCTGGTGACCACCCGGATGATCGCGGCGTTCCTCGCGGTGATCCCGCTCTACATCGTGGCGCTGTGCGCGTCGTACCTCTCGCCCCGGCTGATCGTGGTCTACATCTACGGCCAGTCGCCGGGCACCTACGACCACTACTTCCTGCAGTTCCTGCCGCCCATCGACATCCTGTGGTCCTTCTTCAAGCTGCTCTTCCTCGCCGTGGCGGTGATCCTCATCCACTGCTACTACGGCTACACCGCCTCGGGCGGACCGGCCGGGGTCGGCCGCGCGGTCGGCACCGCGATCCGGACCAGCATCGTGACCATCGTGGTCGCCGACTTCTTCCTCAGCTTCGCCATCTGGGGCTCCACGACCACCGTGCGGATCACGGGGTAGCCGCCGATGCTCGTCAACATCCACCACGACAACGCGCGTGAGCACAACCGGCTGCTCGTGGCCGGTGTCGCGTTCCTGACCGTGCTCGCCCTGCTGGTGTGGCTGTCGATCTCGCTCTACAACAAGGCCTTCGACTCCACGACGACCGTGACGGTCAAGGCGGACCGGGCCGGCCTGCAGCTGCCGAAGTTCGGCGACGTACGCATCCACGGCGTGCTGGTGGGCCGCGTCGACAAGATCGACCAGGACGGCGAGCAGGCGGTGATCACGCTCGCCCTGGAGCCGGACGCCGCGAAGCGGATCCCCTCCAACAGCAGCGTGCAGATCCTGCCGACGACCCTGTTCGGCCAGAAGTTCGTCTCGCTGGTCCGCCCCGAGAGCGCCCCCGCGCGCGCGTTCCGCGACGGCGACGTGATCCCCGCCGACCGGGTGGAGACCAACGTCGAGCTCAGCCAGGTGCTGGCCGACCTCTTCCCGTTGCTGCGCGCCGTGCGTCCCCAGGACCTCAACCGGACCCTGAGCGCGCTGGCCACCGCGCTCGACGGGCGCGGCGACCAGCTCGGCCGGACGATGGACGAGCTCGGCACCTACGTCGGCGCGATCGGCGAGCACCTGCCGACCCTGCGCCAGGACCTCATCTCGCTGGCCGAGGTCGCCGACGCCTACGACGTCGCGGCGCCCGACCTGCTCGACGTGCTCGACAACGTCACGGTCACGAGCAAGACGATCACCGAGAAGGCCCGCGACCTCGACACCTTCTTCTCCGACCTGACCGGCCTGGCCGACACCGCCACCCGGGTGCTGGCCACGAACGAGCAGAACCTGATCCGGATGGGCCAGGTGAGCGCGCCTGTCGTCGGCCTGCTCGCGAGGTACTCGCCCGAGTTCCCCTGCCTGATCCGCGGCGCCGCCAACTACGAGCCGATCCTGTCCAAGACCTTCGAGGGCGACGTGGTGAAGCAGTACATCGAGATCGGCGCTCCGCAGTACCGCGTCTACGACGAGCGCGACCTGCCGACGTACGGCGAGGTGGGGCACGGTCCGTGGTGCGCGGGGCTGCCGAAGTTCACCGTCCCGGGCAAGAAGTACACCTTCGACCAGGGCACCGACCAGGACGAGAAGGGCGGCTACCTGCCGTTCCCGATCCCCGGGCTGCCCAACCCCAACCCGGCCAGCCTCGACGGCTCGGTCGGCAGCAACGCGGAGCAGAAGCTGGTCAACGCGATGCTGGCCGGCCGGAGCGGGCGCTCGGCGGACACCTACGGCGCCCTCGGCTCCCTGCTCTACGGACCGGTCGTGCGCGCCGGGAAGGCGGCCTCGTGAGCAACGCGACCGCCCACCAGCTGCTCAACCGCCGCAACGCCGCCACCACCGCGGCGGCGGTCAAGCTCGGCATCTTCACCGTCATCTCGATCGTCGTGACCGGGATGCTCGCGGTGATCATGGGCAACATCGGCTTCGGTGACCGCAACGAGTTCCAGGCGATCTTCACCAACGCCACGATGCTGGAGAAGGGCGACGACGTCCGGGTGGCCGGCGTCAACGTCGGCGAGGTCAAGAAGGTCGAGCACTACCGCCGGTCGATGGCGAAGGTGACCTTCAAGGTCGACGCCGGGGTGGACATGACCACCTCCTCGCGCGCGGAGATCCGCTTCCTCAACCTGGTGGGCGACCGCTACCTCGCGCTGCTGCCGGGGAGCACGGCGAAGGAGGCCGAACCGCTGCGCGACGGCGCCACCATCCCGGTCGACCACACCTCGCCGTCGCTGGACCTGACGACCCTCTTCGACGGCTTCAAGCCGCTCTTCGCGGCCCTGACCCCCGACCAGGTCAACGAGCTGAGCATGAACCTGGTGCAGGTGCTGCAGGGCGAGGGCGGCACCGTCAAGAGCCTGCTCTCCCACACCGCCTCGCTGACCAGCACGCTCGCCGACCGGGACGCGCTGATCGGCCAGGTCGTCACCAACCTCAGCTCCACGCTGAAGACCGTGGACGCCCGCCACCAGCAGCTCAGCACGCTCGTCGTCGAGCTCAAGGACTGGATGACCGACCTCGCCAAGGACCGCGACACCATCGGCTCCTCGCTCGACAACATCTCCCAGCTCACGGTCACCGTCGCCGACCTCCTGCGCCGCGGCCGGCCGCTGCTCAAGGAGGACATCGCCGCGCTGCGCGAGCTGTCCCAGCTGCTCAACAAGCCGGAGAACCGCAAGAACCTCGCCGAGCTGCTCGACCGGATGCCGGAGACGATGACCGACCAGACCCGGACCGGCACCTACGGCTCGTGGTACCAGTACTACGTGTGCGGCGTCTCCGCACACATCAAGCTGCCGATCATCGGCGAGCAGGCGCTGCTCAAGCAGCTCACGAAGTACATCGAGAACTTCTCGTTCAAGTCGACCGCGCCGAGGTGCCAGAAGTGATGGCCCGCCCCACCGACGCCCGCATCCTCCGCCTCGGCGTGATCACCCTCGTGGTGATGGCGCTGGTGTCCGCGGCCACCTTCAACCTCGGCAAGTTCCCCGGTTTCCGCGGTACGACGTACTACGCCGAGTTCAGCGACGCCAGCGGCATCCACAAGGGCAACATCGTCCAGGTCGGCGGCATCCGGGTCGGCCGGGTCACCGACGTGACCCTCGCCGGGGACCGGGTGAAGGTGAAGTTCGAGCTCAAGGGCGACGTCGACTTCGGCAAGGAGAGCAAGGCCTCGATCAAGGTGCTCAACCTGCTCGGGGAGAAGTTCCTCGACGTCCAGCCCGAGGGCGAGGGCCAGCTCGCCTCGGGAGGCACCATCCCGGTGGAGCACACCGAGTCGGCGTACGACATCGTCGGGGTGTTCACCGACCTGACCACCACCACCGAGCAGATCGACACCGACCAGCTCTCGACGGCGCTGGACACCGTGGCCGACACCCTCGACGTCTCCGCCCCGGAGATCCGCGCCTCCTTCGACGGCATCGCCCGCCTCTCGCGCAGCGTGGCCTCGCGGGACGCCGAGATCCAGAGCCTCTTCGAGAGCTCCAAGTCGGTCAGCAAGGTGCTCAGCGAGCGCAGCCAGGACATCGTGTCGCTGATGAAGAACAGCGACCTGGTCTTCAAGGAGCTGACCAAGCGCCGCGACGCCGTGCACGACCTGCTCGTCAACGCCCGCACCCTGGCCCAGGAGCTGCGCGGGCTGGTGAAGGACAACGAGAAGCAGATCGGCCCGGCGCTGCAGGAGGTCGACGGGCTGGTGTCCTTCCTGGTGTCGAAGAAGCAGAAGATCAAGGAGACGCTGGCCGCGCTCGGCCCCTACGTCTCCATCCTCAGCAACATCATCGGCACCGGCCCGTGGTTCGACGCCTACGCGTCCAACCTGCTCGCGCTGCCCACCGGTGAGTTCGTGCCGGGGACGGTGAACTGAGGCGATGGTGACCACCGTGCTCAAACGCATCGACCGGCGCCTGCTGGTCGTGCTCGGCGTGCTCCTGCTCGTCGCCGTGACGATCAACCTCCTCCGCTCGCCCGCGGAGGTGCGGACGGTGACCGCGCACTTCCCCCGCGCCGTCAGCGTGTACGCCGGCACGGACGTGCGCGTGCTCGGCGTCAACGTCGGGAAGGTGACCGCGGTGATCCCGGAGGGCAACTCGGTCCGGGTCGAGATGGAGTACGACGCGGCGTACCAGGTCCCGGCGGACGCGAAGGCCGTCATCGTCACCCCCACCCTCGTCGCGGACCGCTTCGTCCAGCTGACGCCGGTGTGGAAGGAGGGCGACAAGGTGATGGCCGACGGCGCCGACATCGCGCTGCCCGAGACCGGTGTGCCGGTCGAGCTGGACCGGATCTACGAGAGCCTGCAGTCGCTGACGCTGGCGCTCGGCCCCAACGGCGTCAACAAGGACGGCACCCTCGACCACCTCCTGGAGGCGGGCACGAAGGCCTTCGACGGCCAGGGCGCGAAGGGCAACCAGATGATCCGCGACCTCGCCGAGGCCGCGGAGACCTTCGGCGACGGCGCCGGGCCGCTGTTCGAGACGGTGACCTACCTGGCGAAGTTCACCCAGACCCTGGCCCGCAACGACACCCTGGTCCGGGCCTTCATGCAGGACCTGACCGGGGTCTCGGCGATGCTCTCGGAGGAGAGCGACGAGCTGGAGAAGGCCGTCGCGGCGGTCGCCTCGGCGGTCGGCAGCGTCAAGGGCTTCGTCACCAAGAACCGCGACGGGTTCGTCACCGACGTCCGCAAGCTCACCGAGGTGATGAACACGATCGTCTCGGAGAAGGACAACCTCGAGACCGCGATCAGGATCGCCCCGACGGCGATGGCCAACCTGCAGGTCGGCTTCGACCACGTCACCGGCTCGCAGAGCAGCCGGATCGGGATCGGCGGCTACATCTGGGACGCCGACGGCTTCATCTGCGCGGTCATCCAGCAGAACCCCGCCATGCCCGCCGCGCTCAAGGACACCACCTGCGCCCTGCTGAAGAAGGTCCTGGAGCCGGTGCTGACCAAGCTGCCGTGGCTCCCGCCGGAGTACAAGCAGTTCCTGCCCAAGACCGCCTCCGGCACGACCCAGGGCGCCCCCGGTACGACGCAGGGCGTGGGCGCCGACACCTCGCAGGGCATCCAGCTGCCGCAGTCCACGCAGGTGACCTACGCCACCGGCGACGGGGCGACGGTCCAGGACCTCCTGGGAGGTGGCTCATGAGCACCCGACCGGTCCGCCGCTGGCGGACGAGGGCGACCGCGCTCCTGGCCGGCCTGGTGGTGCTGACCGGGTGCAGCAGCTTCGACGGCGCCTACGACCTGCCGCTGCCCGGGCACGAGGTCGACGGCGACGACGCGTTCGAGGTGACGGCCTACTTCCGCGACGTCCTGAACGTCGTCCCGCGCTCGCCGGTGATGGTCGACGACGTGGTCGTCGGCGAGGTCTCCGAGGTCGAGCGCTCGGGCTGGAACGCCAAGGTCAAGCTGCTGGTCCGCAAGGACGTGGAGCTGCCCGACAACGCGATCGCCGACATCCGCCAGGTCTCCCTCCTCGGTGAGAAGTACGTCGCCCTGGAGGCACCCACCGAGCAGCCGGCGACCGGCCGGCTGTCCGAGGGCGACACCATCGAGCTCGCCGCCACCGGGCGCAACCCGGAGGTCGAGGAGGTGCTCGGCGCGCTGTCCTTCCTGCTCACCGGCGGCGGCGTCGCCCAGCTCGGCACGATCACCCGCGAGGCCAACCTGGTGATGTCGGGCCGCGAGGACCGGTTGAAGGCGCTGCTCGGCTCGCTCGACGGGGTCGTCGGCACCCTGGACCAGCAGAAGGTCCAGATCATCAACGCGCTGCAGTCGCTCAACAACCTCACCTCCACGCTCAACGAGGAGAAGGACACGATCGGCGACGCGCTCGACGCCACCGGTCCGGCGGTCCGGGTGCTCGCCGGCCAGCACGACGAGCTCGTCGAGATGCTCGGCGCGCTGGACCGGCTCGGCAAGGTCGGCACCCGGGTCATCAACGCCAGCAAGGACGACGTGCTGCGGATCCTGAAGGACCTCAGCCCGATCCTGCGCAAGCTGCGC
Source organism: Nocardioides sp. LML1-1-1.1 (assembly GCF_040676175.1). NCBI lineage: Bacteria > Bacillati > Actinomycetota > Actinomycetes > Propionibacteriales > Nocardioidaceae > Nocardioides > Nocardioides sp. LML1-1-1.1. Next base: position 328,567 of record NZ_JBEGHK010000005.1, read on the forward strand.
GAGGCCGACGAGCAGCTGGCGCCCGGGCTCAACCTGCTGGTGAGCTTCCCGTTCCCGCAGTCGGCCAACAAGATCGTGAAGGGCGACTTCGCCAACACCATCGCCCGCGTCGACCTCGACTTCACCAACCTGTTCCGAACGCTGGGCATCCCGATGCTCCAGCTGCCCGACGTGGGCGAGGTGCTCGACCAGGTGGCGCGCTGCCTGCAGAGCGGTGACCTGTTCGGCACCGCCTGCGCCAAGGTGCTCAGCAGCCTGGACCTGCTCAAGGACCTCAAGGCCCAGTGCAAGCTGCCGGACCTCAAGAACAGCCCCGTCTGCAAGCTGCTGACCTCGCTGCCCAGCCTCGACCTGGGCAAGCTGCTGCAGGGCGGCCTGATCGGGCCGAACGGCGCGCTCTCCGGGCTGACCCAGGGGCTGGTGCAGCCCGGGGCGTCGTACGGCGACACCGACCAGCTGTTGGGAGCGACCGCATGAGCCGCGGGGTCCGGATCCGGTTGATGGCCTTCGTCGCCCTCAGCGCGATCGGCATCACCTACGTCACGGCGAGCTATCTCGGCGTGGTCGACAAGGTCACCGGCCGCAACATCACCGTGACCGCGAGCCTGCCGGGCTCCGGTGGCGCCTTCGAGGGCAGCGAGGTGACCTACCGCGGCGTGAAGATCGGCAAGGTCACCAAGATGACCGCCACCGAGGAGGGCGTGGACCTCACCCTCGACCTGCGCCACGACACGAAGCTGCCGCTGGACGCCAAGGTCTCGGTGCACAACCTGTCGGCCGTGGGGGAGCAGTACGTCGACTTCGTCCCGGAGGGCAAGGACGGCCCGTACGCCGCCGACGGCGCCCGCTACCAGGGAGACGCGTCGTCGCTGCCCGTCGACGAGGGCGACCTGCTGGTCGACCTCAGCCGCTTCGTCAACTCCGTCGACAAGGACAGCCTGCAGAAGGTCGTCAAGGAGCTGGGCGTCATGTTCGGCGACACCGGCCGGGACCTGCAGCGCCTGCTCGACGGCGGGTCGGCCTTCATCGAGGAGGCCAACGCGCACACCGACGAGACGATCGCGCTGCTCGACAACAGCCTGACCGTGCTGCGCACCCAGCAGGGGCAGAAGGAGAACATCCGCAAGCTCGCCCGCGACCTCGACACGGTCACCAGCGCGCTGCGGCGCCAGGACGGCAACCTGCGCACCGTGCTGAGCGAGACCCCGGGCGCCGCCAAGGCGGTCCAGGGGCTGCTGCAGGACCTGGAGCCGACCCTGCCGGTCCTGCTCGGGGACCTGGTCAGCACCAACCAGGTCTTCCTCAGCGAGCTGCCGGGTCTGGAGCAGCTGCTGGTGACCTACCCGGCGCTGATCGCGGGCGGTCCGACGGGCAGCACCGCCGACGGTTGGGGCCACGTCAACCTGCAGTTCGACTACAGCGTGCCGCCGTGCACACAGGGCTACGTGCCGCCGGAGAAGTGGCGCTCGACGCAGGACCTGACCGACACGGAGCCGGCCGACGTGAGCTGCACGGCGGGGCCGCCGTACGCCATGCGGGGCAGCAAGTACGCGCCCTCGAACCGCAAGGGCAACGCGTCGCCGGCGCGCGTCTACAGTGGCGTCTACGACCCGTCGAGCGGGTCGGTGCCGGGGCTGGTCGACGACCAGGGCAACCCGGTGCGGCTCAACCAGCCGGAGGACCTCTCGGTCCTGGGAGGGGATGCGTGGAAGTGGTTGCTGATCGGGCCGGTGGCCAGCAAGTGAGCGCGGAGCAGACCGAGGACCCGGGCCGGGTCCGGCTCAACGTCGTCCTCTACGTCGCGACGGTGCTGCTCGGCTGCACGGCCATCTGGATGGGCTTCGTGGTGAACGAGAAGGACGCGTGGCCGCCGTGGAAGGACCGCTCGGTCTCCGCGCCGCGCACCGGACAGGACATGGGCAGCGGCCGCACCACTGCCGTCGGTGCGGCCGACGAGGCCGACCAGAAGCGGGTGGCCGCCCAGCTCGAGGCCGCCACCTCGATGGTCCAGGCGATGGTCAACCTCGACTACAAGGACGCCGACGCCGCGATCAAGGCGGTGCAGGCCCGGGCGACCGGTGAGTTCCGCCAGCAGTACGACAAGGCCGCGGCCGACGTGAAGAAGCTCGCCCAGCAGGCCCAGTCGACGATGGAGGGCTCGGTCATCTGGACCGCGCTCGTCGCCGGCGACAAGGACTCCGCGACCGTCATCGCCGCCACGACCGGCTCGGTCGCCAACAAGACGACCCAGTTCAAGAAGCGGGCCAACCCCTACCGGGTCCAGGTCGAGCTCGTGCTCGTGGACGGCGCGTGGCTCACCAAGGACTTCCAGTTCGTCGCCTGAGGAAGGACCGATGACCCGCCCCACCCCCCGCCGCCCCGCCACCTCGCGCGGTGGCACGCAGCGCCCGCGCAAGATCGCCGGGCAGGCGCCGGTCCCGGCCGCACCGGCCTCGCCCGACACCACCGAGCCCGACGCCACCGAGCCCGACGCCACCGAGCCCGACGCCACCGAGCCCGACGCCACCGAGGTGGAGCAACCGGCGGAGGAGACCCTCGGCGGTGCGGCGCCCGCGCCGGAGCCGGCGGACGACGTACCGGCGCGGCGCGGGGTGCTCGCCCGGCCCAAGACGACCCGGGTGCTCATCGCCACGCTCGTGCTGGTCGCGCTCGCGCTGACCCTCGAGTGCGCGATCCTGGTGGCCGCCAAGATCGGTGACGACGACAGCACGGCCAGCGACGCGCCCGACAAGATGGGCGTGGTGAGCGTGCCCGCCGACCGGCCGGTGCTCGCCGACGACCTCGACGTCAAGGCCGGGGTGGACGCCGCGGCGAAGGCCGCTCAGGAGATCGTCGCCGTCGACTACCAGAAGTTCGACGACGAGGTGGAGAAGGCCGCGGACCTGATGACCGCGCGCTTCGCCGAGAGCTACCGGGCGACGACCGCCGACATCAAGAGCGCGTTCGTCGCCAACAAGACCATCGTGCAGACCACAGTGGTGGCCCAGGGCGTCTCCGCGGCGAGCCGCACCCGGTTGCAGGCGCTGGTGTTCCTCAACCAGTTCGTCCAGCGCACCCGTGCCGGCAAGGCCGAGACGGTGGCGACGCCGTACCGCGTGCTGGTGACGATGGTGCACACGGACAACGGCTGGCTGGTCGACGGCCTGGCCACCGACAAGGAGAAAGAGCAGGGGGAGACCGGTGAGTAGTTGCACCCCGTCCACTAGAACACGTTACAGTTCTGCGTCGTGAGCACCTCCGTCAGCTGTGACGTCGCCATCGTCGGCGCGGGACCTGCCGGGCTGTTCGCGACCTACTACGCCGGCTTCCGGGGCCTGCGCGTCGCGCTCGTCGACTCGCTGCCCGAGCTCGGCGGGCAGGTCACCGCGATGTACCCCGAGAAAGCCATCCTCGACGTCGCCGGCTTCCCGACGGTCAAGGGCCGCGACCTGGTCGACGGCCTGGTCGCCCAGGCGCTGAGCGCCGACCCGGTCCAGCTGCTCGGCCGGACCGCCTCCGGGCTGGTCGCCGACGAGGAGAGCGGTGTCGAGCTCACCCTCGACGACGGCACCGTGGTCGCCGCCAAGGCGCTCATCATCACCGCCGGCATCGGCAAGTTCAGCCCGCGCCCGCTGCCCGCGGCCGCGGACTGGATCGGGCGTGGCGTGGAGTTCTTCGTGCCCAGCTTCGCGCCGTACGCCGGCAAGGACGTCGTGGTGGTCGGCGGCGGCGACAGCGCCTTCGACTGGGCGCTGCACCTCGAGCCGATCGCCCGTTCGGTGACGCTGGTGCACCGCCGCGACGCCTTCCGCGCCCACCGGCGCACCGTCGAGCAGGTGGAGTCCTCCTCGGTCGAGATCGTCACCCGGGCCGAGGTGACCGCGCTGCGCGACGCGGACGGCGGCAGCACCGGCCCGCTCGCCGAGGTCGAGGTCACCGTGGAGGGCGATGCCAAGGACCGCCCGGCCCAGGCCGTGGTCGCGGCGCTGGGCTTCGTCGCCGACCTCGGGCCGCTGCAACAGTGGGGACTGGAGACGCACCGCCGTCACCTCGTCGTGGACCCCGCGATGCGCACGAACCTGCCGCGGGTCTTCGCCGCCGGCGACATCACCGAGTACGACGGCAAGGTCCGCCTCATCGCGGTGGGCTTCGGCGAGGCGGCCACGGCCGTCAACAACGCCGCCGTCGTCGTCGATCCCACGGCCCACGTGTTCCCGGGCCACTCCTCCGAAGGCGGTTGAGCATGAGCAGCGGACGCGACCAGGTCAAGCTGAGCGAGGAGGAGGTGCAGGCCCTCCTGGAGGAGAACGTCAAGGTGCAGGTGGCGGCCAACGGCCACCAGGGCTACCCCCACCTCACGACGCTCTTCTACGTCGTACGGGACGGCAAGATCGCGTTCTGGACCTACGGCCGCAGCCAGAAGATCGTCAACCTCGAGCGCGACGACCGGGTGACCGCGCTGGTCGAGGACGGAACCGACTACTTCGAGCTGCGCGGGGTCTCCATCGAGGGGCGCGCCGAGATCGTGCGCGACCGCGACACCATCCTGGAGATCGGCAAGGCGGTGTCGGTGCGCATGTTCGGCGTCGACTCGTTCGAGGCGCTCGGTGACATCGGTGCGCAGACCGTCGAGAAGCAGGCGACCAAGCGGGTGGGCGTGATCATCCACCCCGAGCGGGTCGCGTCCTGGGACCACCGGAAGATGACCTGAGGAGACACCCATGAAGATCAAGGTCGACTTCGACCTCTGCGAGTCCAACGGGCTCTGCGAGGCGATGGCCCCCGAGGTGTTCGAGCTGGACGACGACGACTTCCTCCAGCTGCACACCGAGGAGACCACGGACGAGAACATCGACAACGTCAAGCGTGCCGTCGCGGCCTGCCCGCGCGCCGCGATCACGCTGGTCGAGGAGTGAGCGTGGAGAGCACCTCGCTGGAGGGCAAGGTCGCGGTCGTCACCGGTGCCGGTGCCGGGCTCGGCCGCGCCGAGGCCGTCGCGCTGGCGCGTGCCGGGGCACGGGTGGTCGTCAACGACCTGCCGGGCGCCGGGGACGAGGCCGTCGAGGAGATCCGTTCCTTCGGGGGAGAGGCGCTCGTCGTACCGGGGGACGTGAGCGAGCGCGCCACCGCCGACGCGATGGTGGCCGCGGCCGTCGAGCAGCTCGGCGGCCTCGACATCGTCGTCAACAACGCCGGGATGACCCGCGACCGGATGCTCTTCAACCTCTCCGACGAGGAGTGGGACGCGGTCATCGCCGTCCACCTGCGCGGGCACTTCCTGCTCTCGCGCAACGCCGCGTCGTACTGGCGCGAGCGGTCGAAGCAGTCGGAGAGCGGCCAGGTCTACGGCAGCATCGTCAACACCGCCTCCGAGGCCTTCCTCGGCGGCTCGCCGGGCCAGGCCAACTACGCCGCCGCGAAGGCCGGCATCGCCGCACTCACCCTCTCCACGGCCCGGGGCCTGGGCAGGATCGGGGTGCGCGCCAACGCGATCTGCCCCCGCGCGCGGACCGCGATGACGGCCGCCGTCTTCGGTGAGGACGAGTCCGGCCAGGCGGTCGACCCGTACTCCGCCGAGCACGTCGCTCCGCTCGTCGCCTACCTCGCCTCGCCGGCCGCCGAGCGGATCACCGGCCAGGTCTTCGTCGTCTACGGCGGCATGGTGGCCCTGGTCGCGGCGCCGGTGGTCGAGCAGCGCTTCGACGCCGCCGGCGACCTGTGGACCGGCGACGACCTCGACAAGCAGCTCGGCGGCTTCTTCGCCGACCGCGACCCCCACGTCGGCTTCGCCGCCGACTCGATCATGAGGCTGAGTGTGTGATGGGACGTCTGGACAGCAAGGTCGCGATCGTCACCGGCGGCGCGATGGGCCAGGGCGAGGCGATCGTCCGCGCCTACGTCGCCGAGGGCGCCCAGGTGGTCATCGCCGACGTCGCCAAGGAGCAGGGCCAGGCGCTCGCCGACGAGCTGGGCGCCGCGGCCCACTTCGCGCACCACGACGTCAGCGACGCCGCTTCCTGGGCCACCCTCGTCGAGGACGCCAACAGCCGCTTCGGCGCCGTCGGCGTGCTCGCCAACAACGCCGGCATCCTCCGCTTCGGCGACATCGAGCGGATGCCGCCGGAGGAGGCCGAGCTGCTGTGGCGGGTCAACCAGAACGGCGTCTTCCTCGGGATGCAGGCCGTCTCCCGCACGATGCGGAAGAACGGCGGCGGCTCGATCATCAACGCCTCCTCCGTCGAGGGCCTCGCCGGGATGCCGTCGTGCACCGCCTACGCCGCCACCAAGTGGGCGATCCGCGGGATGACCAAGTGCGCCGCGATGGAGCTCGGCCCGAAGGGGATCCGGGTCAACTCGGTGCACCCCGGCATGATCGACACCCCGATGACGCGGGTGCACGGCGGCGACGCGGCGATGGAGTACGGCGCCAGCAAGGTCCCGCTGCGCCGGGTGGGCGTGCCCGACGACATCGCGCCGGTCTACGTCTTCCTGGCCAGCGACGAGTCGTCGTACATCAACGGCGCGGAGATCGCCGTCGACGGCGGCGTCACCTCTACCCACGCCTTCGGCGCGTGACGCGGCCCGGCCGGCAGCGCGGCGGGAGGCGATCGCCTGCAGCTTGCTGCCCTGCTAGCGCCGGAGACGCGCTCGGCCCAGAAAGCCTAGTCCCGGAGGATCAGGTGGACGGCCTTCTCCATGTGCGCCGCGGTCTCCGCGGCGGTGGAGCGACCGGTCACCCAGGCGACCAGCGCCGAGAGCCACACGTCGCCGATGACCCGAGCGATCGCGACGTCCTCGTCGGTGAGGGCGTCCTCGGCCGGCTCGCCGCCGTGCATGGCGTGGGTGACGATCGAGGTCATCGCCATGCCCACGACGTGGATCTCGTTGGCGACGCTGCTGTCGGCGAACATGAAGGCGCGGGTGAGCGCCTCGGTGAGCTTGGGGTCGCCCTGCATGCCGCGGGCCATCCGCTTGAGGACGTAGAGCACCCGGTCGGCCTGGTTGTCACCCGGGATCTCGCGCTCGTGCAGCCGCTTCGCGGCGTCGTCGAACTGGCGGCCGAGGGCGCTGACGAGCAGGTGGATCTTCGAGGGGAAGTACCGGTAGAGCGTGCCCAGTGCGACGTCGGCGTGCTCGGCGACCGCGCGCATCTGCACCGCGTCGAAGCCGCCGGACTTGGCGAGCTCGTAGGTCGCGTCGAGGATGCGCTTGCGGCGCTCCCGCTGCGCCGACGAGCCGAGGTCGTCGGACGTGGACGGGTTCGCGATGCTCACGGTGTGTCCCCCTGGAAGTGGTGTGACGAGACGGTCTGTTTCGGACCCAGTGGATAGGCTACCGGCAGGTAGCGCATAATTTGGAACACGTTCCACCACGTATTTCGTTTCGGCCCTGCTCCCCGGGAGCCAGACAGGGGAGGTACCACCATGCGGATCGCGATGTTGTCTTATCGCAGCAAGCCCCACGTGGGCGGGCAGGGGATCTACATCCGCCGCCTGACCCGCGAGCTCGCCGCCCTCGGCCACACGGTCGAGGTCTTCTCGGGCCAGCCCTACCCCGAGCTCGACGAGGGCGTCCGCCTCACCAAGGTGCCGAGCCTGGACCTCTACCGGCCGGGTGAGGAGTTCCGCAACCCGCGTCCGAGCGAGTTCCGCGACCTGGTGGACGTGGAGGAGTGGCTGACGATGCGCAGCGGCGCGTTCCCCGAGCCGCTGACGTTCAGCAAGCGCGTGGTCAAGCTGCTGCGGGCGCGTCGCGACGAGTTCGACATCGTCTTCGACAACCAGACCCTCGCGCTGCCGCTGCTGGACGTCGAGGACCGCGCGGACATCGGGCTGCCGCTCGCCGCCACGATCCACCACCCGATCACCATGGACCGCCGCATCGAGCTGGCCGCGGCGGTGTGGGCCAAGCGCAAGCCGCGCTCGAAGGTGCGCTTCGAGTTCCCGAAGATCGGCGTGTGGCGCTGGTACTCCTTCCTGGCCCAGCAGAAGCGCACCGCCCCCCGCCTGCGCCGGGTGATCGTGCCCTCGGAGTCCTCCAAGCGCGACGTGGTCCGCGAGTTCGGCGTCGACCCGGCGCGGATCGAGACCATCCTGCTCGGCGTCGACGACCGGTTCGTCCCGCCGAGCGAGCCGCGCGTTCCCGGCCGCATCCTCGCGATGGCCAGCGCCGACGCACCGCTCAAGGGCATCTCCGTGCTGCTGGAGGCCTTCGCCAAGCTGGTCGTCGAGCGCGACCTGGAGCTGGTGCTCGTCACCAAGCCCAAGGAGGGCGGGGTCACCGAGAAGCTCATCGACAAGCTGGGCATCGCCGACCGGGTCTCCTTCGCCAACGGGCTCACCGACGACGAGCTCGTCGCGCTGATGGGCTCGGCCGAGCTCGCCTGCGTGCCCTCGCTCTACGAGGGCTTCTCGCTCCCGACCGCCGAGCTGATGGCCTGCGAGACCCCGCTCGTGGTGTCCCGCGCCGGTGCCATCCCCGAGGTCGTCGGACCCGACGGCCTGTGTGCCGACGTGGTGGAGCCCGGTGACGTGGGCGCGCTGACGAAGGCCGTCGCCGCCCTGCTCGACGACCCGGTACGACGGGCCGAGATGGGCGCCGCCGGGCGCCGCCGGGTCAAGGAGCTGTTCAGCTGGAGCGCCGTCGCGGTGAGCACCGCGGCCGTGCTGGAGGACGTGATCGCCGACTACCAGGCGGAGCGCAAGGCCGAGGAGAACTGACATGCTGACCGTTGACTTCGACCGGCTGGGCCTGCAGCCCGGCGACCGGGTCCTCGACATGGGTGCCGGCGCCGGCCGGCACAGCTTCGAGATGTACCGCCGCGGTGCCGACGTGATCGCCTTCGACCTCGACGCCGAGGAGCTCGAGGGGGTGCGCAACCTCTTCGTCGCGATGAAGGAGGCCGGTGAGGTCCCCGAGGGCGCCGAGGCCGACGTCAAGCAGGGCGACGCGCTCGCGCTGCCCTTCGCCGACGGCGAGTTCGACCGGATCGTCTGCTCGGAAGTGCTGGAGCACATCCACGACGACGTCGCGGCGATCCGCGAGCTGATCCGGGTGCTGCGTCCCGGCGGCACGATGGCCGTCACGGTGCCCCGGTGGCTGCCCGAGGTCGTCAACTGGCGGCTGTCGGCCGACTACCACAACGCCGAGGGCGGCCACATCCGCATCTACACCGACCACGAGCTCGTCGACAAGGTCACCAAGGGCGGCCGCCTCAACGACGGCACGCCCGGTGAGGCGATGCTGTTCGAGGGCAAGTCCTACACGCACGGCCTGCACACGCCGTACTGGTGGATCAAGTGCGCCGTCGGCGTCGAGAACGACGACCACCCGCTCGCCAAGGCCTACCACAAGCTGCTGGTCTGGGAGATCATGAAGCAGCCCAAGGCGCTCCAGCTCGCCGGCAAGGTCCTCGACCCGACGATCGGCAAGAGCATGGTCCTGTACTTCCGGAAGCCGGAGGCCGCATGACCCGGGACACCACGCCCGAGGTCCCGCTCTCCCGCCTGCCGTACGTCGACGGCGTGCTGTCGGCCCAGCAGGTCGCCGACACGGCCGCCGCCATCGCGGCGATGCAGGAGCCGTGGGGAGCCGTCCCGTGGACCACGGGCGAGCACGTCGACATCTGGAACCACGTCGAGGCCGCGATGGCGATGCTCGTCGGCGGTCAGGTGGAGGCCGCCGAGCGCGCCTACGCCTGGATCCCGACGATGCAGCGCGCCGACGGCTCGTGGCCGATGAAGATCGTGGGCGGTGCCGCCGACGACGAGCGTGGCGAGGTCAACATGTCGGCGTACTTCGCGGTGGGGCTGTGGCACCACTGGCTGGTGCGCCGCGACATCCGCTTCGTCGAGCGCTACTGGCCCTCGGTGCGGGCCGGGCTCGACTTCGTCGTCTCGCTCCAGGACCCCTTCGGCGGCATCCGCTGGACGCCCGTCGACGACTTCTGCCTGCTCACCGGCAGCTCCTCGATCTACCACTCGCTGCGTGCCGGCGTCGCGCTCGCGGACCTGATGGACGACCCGCAGCCGGAGTGGGAGCTGGCCGGTGGCCGGCTCGGGCACGCCGTGCGCTCGCACCCGGAGGAGTTCGCGGACAAGTCGACCTACTCGATGGACTGGTACTACCCGGTCCTCGGCGGTCCGGTCCGCGGCGAGGCCGCGCGCGAGCTGCTGGCGAGGAGGTGGCCGGAGTTCGTCGTACCGGGGCTGGGGATCCACTGCGTCTCGACCAACCCGTGGGTGACCGGGGCGGAGACCTGCGAGCTGGCCATGGCGCTCGACGTCATCGGCGACACCCGCCGGGCGCTGGGGCTGCTGGGCGACATGCAGCACCTGCGCGAGGACGACGGCCGCTACTGGACCGGCTGGGTCTACGCCGACCCGACCCGGCCGGCGCCGGAGGGCGAGCCGCGCGACGTGCACTGGCCGCACGAGCACACGACGTACACCGCCGCCGCGGTGGTGCTCGCGGTCGACGCGCTGGGGGAGACCTACGGCCACGCGACCCCGGGCTCGGGGATCATGCGCGGCACCTCGCTGGCGCCGCACTTCGACGAGATCGCGCTGGAGTGCGGGTGCTCAGAGCAGCGGGTCTCCGGCCGCTCCTGAGGTCCGCCGCAGGACCCGGAGCGAGCCGACGGCCTCGACCTCGGTGAAGGCGCCGCTCGCGAGAGCGGGCAGGTAGATCAGCTCGTACGGCGGCCGGCCGCCGTCGGCGGGGTCGGGGAAGACGTCGTGGATGGCGAGGTAGCCGTCCGCGTCCACCCAGTGCGCCCACCCGGCGTAGTCGTCGCGGGCGGGCTGCTCGCCGTGGCCGCCGTCGATGAAGAGCAGCGACAGCGGGGTGCGCCAGTGCGCCGCGACGGTCGTGGACTGCCCGACGATCGCGACCACCTGCTCCTCCAGCCCGGCGCGGGCGATGTTCCTCCGGAACCGGCCGAGGGTGTCCATCAGGCCGAGCTCGGGGTCGACCACCGTGGGGTCGTGGTGCTCCCAGCCGGCCTGGTTCTCCTCCGAGCCGCGGTGGTGATCGACGGTGAAGACCGTGCCGCCCACCGCCCGGGCGGCGGCACCGAGGTAGATCGCGGACTTGCCGCAGTAGGTGCCGACCTCCAGCGCCGGGCCGAGCGGGAGACGTTCGCGTGCGATCCGGTGCAGCAGCGCGCCCTCGTCCTCGGGCATGAAGCCGTCGGCGCGGCGCGCGTGGTCCAGCAGGTCGGACGGCATGGTGTCGGTCACGCGGTCACTCTAGTAGAGTTAGAACGCGTTCTAGTTTCCAAGGAGTGCCGATGTCCCTCGGTATCAGCGACGACCAGGTCGAGCTCGCCGGCAGCCTGCGCAAGTGGGCGGCCAGCCTCGGGCCGGTCGAGGCCGTGCGCGCGGCCGAGGACGACGTCGACGCCGGGTTCGGCGAGGTCTGGGCGATGGCGGCGGAGATGGGGGTCGCCGCCATCGCCGTCCCCGAGGCGGGCGGCGGAGGTGGCGGCACGGTCCTCGACCAGGCCGTCGCCCTGGAGGCCTGCGCGCACGAGCTGGTGCCGGGCGGCCTCCTCGGCGCGGCCCTCGGCTCGCTGCTCACCGGACGAGCGGGGCGCTACGGCGTGCAGGTGCACCCCGGCGGCGTCGTCTGGGACGGCGGTACGGCGGACGAGCAGCTCCTGCTCGGCGAGGGCTCGGTGGTCGCCGAGCCGGGGGTGGACCTGAGCGCTCGGCACGGACGCTGCGCGGGGAGCGCGGGCGCGGTGGACGAGCGCCGGCGGTTGCTGGCCGTCACGCTGGCCGCCGCGGAGGCATCGGGCGTGGCCCGCTGGTGCTTGGAGACGGCGGTCGACTACGCGAAGGTGCGCGAGCAGTTCGGCCAGAGGATCGGCGCCTTCCAGGCGATCAAACACCTCTGCGCACAGATGCTGGAGACCGCCGAGTCGGTCACCGCCGCCGCCTGGGACGCGGCTGCCGCCGCGGACGCCGGCGACCCGGAGCAGTGGACCTTCGCGGCCGACGTCGCCCAGGCGACCTGCTTCGACGGGGCCGTCGAGGTCGCCAAGTCCTGCATCCAGGTGCTCGGCGGGATCGGGTTCACCTACGAGCACGACGCGCACCTCTACCTGCGCCGCGCGCTCACCCTGCGCGCCCTCGTCGGGTCCGCCGACGATGCCGCCGAGCGGATCACCGCTGCCGCCGTCGCCGGGGTCCGCCGTCGGGTCGACGTCGACCTCGAGGGCCGCGACGCGGCGGTCCGGCCCGGGGTCGCCGCGGAGGCGGCCCGGATCGGCGCGATGCCGGAGGTGGAGCGGCGCGCGGCGCTGGTGGAGGCGGGCTACCTGACGCCGCACTGGCCCGCGCCCTACGGGCTCGGCGCCGACCCCACCCTGCAGCTGGTCATCGACCAGGAGCTGGGCCGCGCGGGCGTCGTCCGCCCGGACCTGGTGATCGCCGGCTGGGCCGTGCCCACGATCCTCGCGCACGGCACCGACGCCCAGCGCGAGCGGTTCGTGCGGCCCTCGCTGCTCGGCGAGCTCACCTGGTGCCAGCTTTTCTCCGAGCCCGGCTCCGGCTCGGACCTCGCCTCGCTGCGCACCCGCGCCGTGCGGGTGGAGGGAGGCTGGTCCCTGAGCGGGCAGAAGGTGTGGACCTCGGTCGCCGAGCGCGCCGACTGGGGCATCTGCCTGGCCCGCACCGACCCCGACGCCCCGCAGCACAAGGGGATCACCTACTTCCTCGTCGACATGCGCGCGCCCGGCATCGAGGTGCGGCCGCTGCGCGAGATCACCGGCGAGGCGCTCTTCAACGAGGTCTTCCTCGACGAGGTCTTCGTGCCCGACGAGCACGTGGTCGCCGAGCCCGGCGACGGCTGGCGCCTGGCCCGCACCACCCTCGCCAACGAGCGGGTCGCGATGGCCTCGGCCCGCCTCACCAAGAGCGTCGAGCGCGCCGTCGAGCTCGCGGCCACCCGCGACCTCGGGCCCGTCGCCCGCGCCGCCATCGGGCACCAGGTCGCCCTCGCCACCGTCTGCGGACTCCTCGGCGTCCGGACGACCCTGCGCGCCCTCGGCGGGCACGGCCCCGGCGCGGAGTCCAGCGTGGCCAAGCTGCTCGGCGTCCGCAGCCGCCAGGACTCCTCCGAGCTGGTCGTCCGGCTCCAGGGGGACGAGCTGGCCATGCTCGGCGCGCTCGGCAAGTCGTCCGACGTACCGCTCGCGGCGGACGTGTGGGAGCAGCTCAACACCCGCTGCCTGTCGATCGCCGGCGGCACCACCCAGATCCTGCGCAATGTCGCCGCCGAGCGGATCCTGGGGCTGCCGCGCTAGCTGGCCTCGGGCAGGCGCCGCAGGATCTCGTCGAGCTTCACGCTGTGCTCGTCGAGCTTCCTGCTGTGGTCGTCGAGCTTCCTGCTGTGCTCCGCAAGGATGGCCGAGTGCTCGTCGAGCTTCGCGGTGTGGCTGTCGAGCTTCGCGGTGTGGCTGTCGAGCTTCGCGGTGTGGCTGTCGAGCTTGGCGCTGTGGCTGTCGAGCCTCGCGCCGTGCTCGTCGAGGATCCGGTCGAGCTTCTCGCCGTGCTGCGCGAGGATCTCGTAGATCGCCTCGATGTCGTTGGTGTTGCGCTCGACGCGGCGGCCGAGCTCGGGCTGTGGCGTGGTCATGGTCCCTCCGAGATGTGATGAGGGCTGCGACCTTACGTCGCCTCGGGCCCGTCCACCACCGGCTCCGGCGCGCCTGTGGACAACCGTTCGCGGCGCCACGAGCTCCAGTGCCAGTGCAGGAACCGGTCGGTCGCGCGGACCAGGTGCGCGGAGCGGATCGAGGGGAAGATGTCGAAGGCGTGCTGGGCGCCCGGCAGCTCGGCGTAGGTGACGGTGCGCTTCGAGCTCGCCCGCAGCGCCTGCACGAAGGCCCGGGCCTGGCCGGGGTCGACGAGGGTGTCGCGGGAGCCGTGGACGACGAAGAAGTCCGGGTCGTCCGGGGTGACCCGCAGCAGCGGCGAGGCCTGCTCGAAGACCTCCGGGGCGTCGGCGAAGCGCCGCTTCACGATCCGCGGGGCGAGGAAGGTGTCGCGCATCAGCTCCGCCGAGCGCAGCCCGCTCGCCCCGGCCCAGTCGTAGACGCCGTAGTAGGGCACGGCGACCTGCACGGAGGTGTCCGCGGACTCGAAGCCCGGCTGGAACTCGGGCGCGTTCGGCGTCACCGCCGCCAGGGCGGTGAGGTGCCCCCCGGCGGATCCGCCGGTGATCGCGACGTAGTCGGGGTCTCCGCCGTACTCGGCGATGTGCTCCTTGATCCAGGCGATCGCGGACTTCACGTCGACGATCTGGGCGGGCCAGGGGTCGCGCGGCGCGAGCCGGTAGTTGATCGCCACGCAGACCCAGCCCTTGGCGGCCATGTGCTGCATGAGGGGCAGGCCCTGCTGGTCCTTGTTGCCGATCGTCCAGCCGCCGCCGTGCACCTGCAGCAGCACCGGCGCCCCGGAGGCCGGGGTCGCCTCGGAGGTGTAGACGTCCAGCAGCCCCCGGCGTCCGTACGGCGCGAACGGGATGTCGCGGTGCACCTCGACGCCCGCGCGGCGGGCCGCCCGGCCGAAGGCGAACGGGTTCGCGATCCGCCGCCAGGGCGTGGCGAGGTCGGCGGGGGTGGGCTTGGCGTCGAGCTGCTCGACGTAGTCGACCCCCAGCCCCTCGACCAGCGCGTCCTCGGCGTCGCGCACGGCGGTGCGGCTCTGCGCGATCAGGTAGGCGAGCCCCGCGGAGCTCAGCCCGGCCAGCGCGAGGCCGCGCCAGTCGCGGCGCGATCCGCGCGTGTGCGCGAGGGCGTCGGCGGTGGTGAGACCGAGCAGGTGCGGCGCGAGCTCACCGGTGAGCCAGCCGGCGAAGAAGGCGGGGATGCCGGCCCGGAAGCCCGGCACCGGCCGGATGGCGTTGGCGGTCAGCGCGGCGGTGATGGCCTGGCGCCGTACGAATCCCATGGGGTGAGGATATCCGGCTCGTTGTGAGAGACTGAAACCTGTTCTAGTTTTCAGGGGGTCACGGATGGACCGGCTGTCAGGGCTCGATGCGAGCTTCCTCTACCTCGAGACGCCGGCGCAGCTGATGCACGTGTGCGCGGTGATGGTGCTCGACCCGGCGACGATGACCGCGCCGTACTCCTTCGCCGCGCTGCAGCAGCGGATCGGCGAGGCGGTCGGCGACGTCCCCGGCTTCACCCGCAAGATCCGGGGCGTGCCGCTCGGTCTCGACCACCCGATCTGGGTGCGCGACACCGGCTTCGACATCGAGCGCCACGTGCACCGCCTCGCGCTGCCGACGCCTGGCGGGTACGCCGAGCTGATGGAGCTGTGTGCCCACCTCGCCTCGCTGCCGCTCGACCGCTCGCGCCCGCTGTGGGAGATGTGGGTGGTCGAGGGCTACCAGCCCGAGGGCGAGGAGGAGGAGAAGGTCGTGGTCTTCGCCAAGATGCACCACGCCACGGTCGACGGTGTCTCCGGCGCCAACCTGATCTCCCACCTGTGCTCGATCGAGCCGGACGCCGCGCCGCTCGCGCCCAGCGAGCAGCGCCACCCGCGCGACCCCGGCCGTGGCGAGCTCCTCGGCCGTGCCGTCATCGGTACGGCGGCGCGACCGGTCACCCTCGTCAAGGTGCTCAAGCCCTCGGCGCAGCTGGTCACCAAGAGCATCGGCCGGGCCCGCCGGGGCACGGCGATGGCCGCGCCCTTCTCCGCCCCGCGCACCTCCTTCAACGGCACGATCACCTCGCACCGCTCGATCGCCATGGCCGACCTGGACCTGGAGGAGATCCGGCGGATCAAGAAGGCCACCGGGACCACGGTCAACGACGTGGTGCTCTCGGTCGCCGGGGGAGCGCTGCGGGCCTACCTGGAGGAGCGTGACGAGCTGCCGTCCTCCTCCCTGCTCGCCACGGTCCCGGTCAGCGTCCGGGACAGCTCGCGTCGTTCCGGTGGCGCGAACAAGGTCTCCGCGCTGTTCACCAAGCTCGGCACCGACATCGCCGACCCGGTCGCGCGACTGCGGATGCTGGCCGAGCGCAACCAGCACGCCAAGGAGCACCACAACGCGATCAGCGCCGACGCGCTGCAGGACTGGGCGGAGTTCGCCGCGCCCCGCACGTTCGGGCTCGCGGTGCGCACCTACGCCAACCTGCGCCTGGCCGAGCGCCACCCGGTGGTGCACAACCTGGTGATCTCGAACGTGCCCGGGCCGCCGATCCCGCTCTACTTCATGGGCGCGCGGATCGAGGCGCTGTGCCCGCTCGGCCCGGTGTTCCACGGGGCCGGGCTCAACGTCACGGTGATGTCGAACGCCGGGCAGATGCACGTCGGCGCGATCGCGTGCCGCGAGTCGATGCCGGACACCGACGCCCTGGTCCGGCACTTCCCGGCCGAGCTGGCCCGGCTCAGCGCGGCCGTCGACGGCTGAGGTCGCGTCGGCGGGCGTTGACGGTGGCGGCGGCCTCGACGAAGCGCGGCACGAACTTCTCCGCGCCGAGCACGCAGCCGGCGTGGCCGTCGTCGACCTCGTGGATGGTCGCGCCGGGGATCCCCCGGGCCAGCGCGACCTGCCGCGCGGTCGGGACCACCCGGTCGCGCATCATCACCACCACGGCGGTCGGTACGTCGATCCGGCCGATCCACGGTCGCGAGTGGTGCCGGCCCAGGGCTGCCAGCGCCTGCCCGACCGCCCACGGGCTCGTCGAGCGGAGCTCCCGCAGCGCCCACTCGTGGAGGTCGGTCGGCTCCAGCCCGCCCACCGCCGCCCGGGCCGCTCGCAGCGCGGTCCGGGAGCGGGAGACCCCGCGCAGGGCGAGCATCGAGGAGCCCATGCCGAGGAAGAAGCCGCGCTCGGCGGCGCTGAGCTGGAAGCGGTCGGTGGTCGCGCCGAGCACCAGCCCGGAGACGATCCCCGGGTGCTGGCGCCACACGCGCTGCGCCACGATCGAGCCCATCGAGTAGCCGCCCAGCACGACCTCGTCGAGCCCGAGCACGCCGACCAGGGCGGCCACGTCGTCGGCGCAGTCGACGAGGGAGAACTCCGGGCTCTGGATGCCCTGCCCGTGCCAGCGCTGGTCGAGGGTGATCACCCGGAACCGCCGGGCCAGCGGCTCGATCGTGGGGAACCAGGTGAGCAGCCCGGTGGTGCCGAGCGCGTGCAGCAGCACGATGGTGGGGGAGTCGGGGTGCGGGCCGGGGGTGTCGGTGACGTAGGTGCGCCCGCGGCCCGGGAGCTCGACCAGCCGCCCGACCGGGATCGAGGTCTCCGGCAGGGAGACCCGGCGGCGCGCGAGCGTGGCGAGTGAGACGGCCTGCATGCGGAGCAGACTAGAACACGTTACAGTTTCCTCGTGGATGCTGAGGCGATCAACGCAGTCCGCGCCGTCGTCGGCGAGGTGCTCGAGCGCGACCAGGACGCCAGGAGCTGGGCGGCCTGGGCGGCGGCCGGGCTGACCGCGCTGCCCGTCCCCGAGGAGCACGGCGGTGACGGGCTCGGTCTGACCGAGGTCGCCGTGCTGCTGCGCGAGGCCGGGCGCAAGGCCGTGCAGGTGCCGGCGTGGGAGACGCTGTGCTGCGGCGCGCTGACCCTGGCGTCGTACGGCACCGACGCCCAGCGCAAGGACCTGCTGCCCGGGATCGCCGCCGGCGAGGTCGTCGTGGTGCCGGCGCTCCGCGGCCGGGCGACCTACGACGGCGGGACGGTCTCCGGCCGCAAGCTCGCCGTGACCCACGCCGAGGGCGCGCACCGCTTCCTCGTCCTGGCCACCGCGGGCGACCACGAGGTCGCCGTGCTGGTCGACCCGGCGGACCCGGGTGTCACCCTCGCGCCGGCCAGCGCGTCCAGCGGCAGCCCGCAGCACACCCTCGTCCTCGACCACGTCCCTGCCGAGCCGCTGGAGGACGGCGCCGCCGAGCGGCTGGCCGACCTCGCCGCCGCCGGCCTCGCGGTCACCGCGGCCGGAGTGCTCGCCGGTGCTCGCGACCTGACGGCGGACTACGTCAAGGGGCGCCGCCAGTTCGGCCGCGCGCTCGCGGAGTTCCAGGCGGTCTCCCTGCAGATGGCCGACGTGTACGTCGCCTCGCGCACCCTCGACCTCGCCGCCGACAACGCCGTGTGGCGGGTCGCGGAGGGGCTGCCCGCCGCCGACGACCTGGCCGTCGCCGGCTACTGGGCCAGCCAGGTCGCCCCCTACGCCTTCCGCACCTGCCACCACCTGCACGGCGGCATGGGCGTGGACATCACCTACCCCCTGGTCGGCTACACCACGTGGGGCACCGACCTCGCGCACGCGCTCGACACCACCGCCGCCCAGGTGCTCGTCGAGGACCCGGCGGCCAAGAACCTCGAGCTGACCGAGGCCCAGCGTGCGCTCAAGGCCGAGGTCCGGGCCTACTTCGCCGGGCTCGGCCACGACGAGCCCGCCGACCCCGGCCCGGACGGCGCGTGGGACCGGCACGGTCCGTCGTACCAGCGGTTGATCCGGCAGCTCGGCACCGACGGCTGGATGGGTGTCGGCTGGCCGAAGGAGTACGGCGGCCACGGGCTCGGCGAGATCGAGCAGACCATCTTCGCCAACGAGGCGCAGTACGCCGACGTGCACCTGCCCGCCGTCACGCTGCAGACCGTCGGCCCGACGCTGATCAGGTACGGCACCGAGAAGCAGAAGGCGCTCTTCCTGGAGCGCATCCTGCGGGGTGACGTGCACTTCGCCATCGGCTACTCCGAGCCGGACGCCGGCACCGACCTGGCCTCGCTGCGCACGACCGCGCGGCGCGACGGCGACCACTACGTCGTGAACGGGCAGAAGCTGTGGACCACCGGCGGCCACCAGGCCGACTACCTGTGGCTGGCCGTGCGCACCGATCCGGACGCGCCCAAGCACAAGGGGATCTCGATCCTCATCGTCGACACCAGCGACCCGGGCTACTCCTGGACCCCGATCATCACCGCGGACGGCTCGCACCACGTCAACGCGACGTACTTCAACGACGTCCGGGTGCCGGTCGACATGCTCGTCGGCGAGGAGAACCAGGGCTGGAAGCTGATCACCACCCAGCTCAACCACGAGCGGGTCATGCTCGGACCGGCCGGCCGGATCGAGGGCCTGCGCGACCGCGTGGTGCGCTGGGCCGACGCGGCGGAGGTCTCCGACGAGCCGGACGTGCGCGACCTGCTCGGCAAGACCACCGCGGTCTTCCGGGTCAACGAGCTGCTCAACTGGGAGGTCGCCCGCGCCGCGGCGTCCGGGGAGCTGAAGGTCGCCGACGCGTCCTCCTCGAAGGTGTTCGCCGCCGACCAGGTCCAGCACCTGCTCGCCGACCTGGTCTCGCTCGTGCACCGCCACGGCGACGCCGCGGAGCCGGAGACCAAGGCGCTGCTCGACTACCTGGATGCCCAGGCCAAGCGGAACCTGGTGATCACCTTCGGCGGTGGCGTCCAGGAGGTCCAGCGCGAGCTGATCTCGATGTTCGGCCTCGGCCTGCCGCGGGTGCCCCGATGAGCGCCGCCGGCCAGCAGGAGCTCGTCGACCCGGCCGTCCACGAGCAGGTGATGTCCGAGGCGGAGCGGATCAAGGCGTGGGGCGAGGCCGCCGAGCGGACCGCCCGCGACGAGGTCAACCAGCCGACGATCAACAACTGGCTCGAGGCGATGGGCCTCGACAATCCGCGCTTCCAGCAGGGCGAGGCGCCACCGTCGATGGCGCAGGTCTGGACGATGTACGGCCTCGGCGGCAAGCCGTCCGAGGACGACCCGCTGCACGCGATGATGCGCGCGCTGACCGAGGCGGGCTTCACCGCCGTGCTCGGCACCAACTGCGAGCAGTCCTACGACCGCTACCTGCGGGTGGGGGAGCGGGTCCGGGTCACCACCGCGCTCGACTCGGTGGCCGGGCCGAAGGCCACCGGGATGGGCGTCGGCTACTTCGTCACCTCCCGCAACACCTGGTACGTCGACCACCCGGACGGGCGCGCCGAGCGGGTCGCGACGATGCTGTTCCGCGTCCTCAAGTTCGTCCCGCGGGCCAAGCAGGCGCAGGCATGAGCGGCCCGGTGCGACCGGTCGTCAACCGCGACAACGCCTACTTCTTCGAGGGCACCCGCGCCCAGGAGCTGCGCATCCAGAGGTGCAACGCCTGCGGCGTGCTCCGCCACCCGCCCGGCCCCGCGTGCCCGGACTGCGGTGCCTTCGACCGCGGCTTCGTGGTCGCGGCCGGCGAGGGCACCGTGTTCTCCTACCTGGTCCACCACGCGCCGCAGGTGCCCGGCAAGGAGCTGCCGCTCGTGATCGCGCTCGTCGACCTCGACGAGGGCGTGCGGATGGTGGCCGAGGTGACCGGCCCTGTCGAGATCGGCGACCGGCTGCGGGTCGGCTGGAACGTCGTCGACGACGACCTGACCCTCCCGATCTGGACGAAGGTGGAGCGATGAGCACCCCGCTGAACGTCGGCGACCGGCTCCCCGGCTGGAGCCTCCCGATCACCCCGACCCTGGTGGTCTCGACCGCGATCGCGACCCGCGACTTCCAGGACGTCCACCACGACCGCGACATCGCCCAGGCGGCCGGCTCGAAGGACATCTTCGTCAACATCCTCACCTCCACGGCGCTGTGCGAGCGCTACGTCACCGACTGGGCGGGACCCGACGTGCAGATCCGCGGCATCGCGATCCGGCTCGGCGCGCCGGCGTACCCCTACGACACGTTCACCTTCACCGGCGAGGTCGTCGAGGTCACCGACGGCGAGGCGACCATCAAGGTGGTCGGCGCGGTGTCGCTGGGCGACCACGTCATCGGCACGGTGAAGGTGGCCGCCCGATGAGCGAGCGGACCCTCTCCGGCAAGGCCGCCATCGCCGGGATCGGTGCCACCGAGTTCTCCAAGGCCTCCGGTCGCTCGGAGCTGCAGCTCTCCGTCGAGGCTGTGCGGCACGCCCTCGCCGACTGTGGGCTCACCCCCGCCGACGTCGACGGCCTGGTCACCTTCACGATGGACACCTCCTCGGAGATCGCGGTCGCGCGCGAGCTGGGCATCCCCGAGCTGCGCTTCTTCAGCCGGATCAACTACGGCGGCGGCGCGGCCTGCGCCACCGTCCAGCAGGCTGCGATGGCCGTCGCCACCGGCGTCGCCGACGTCGTCGTCGCCTACCGCGGCTTCAACGAGCGCTCCGGCGACCGCTTCGGCCAGGTCTCCGCGTGGGCGGCCCAGCAGGTCAACACCAACGGCCTCGACAACGCCTGGACCTACCCGCTCGGCCTGTCCACGCCCGCGGCCACCGTCGCGATGCAGGCCCGTCGCTACATGCACGAGTACGGCGCCACCTCGGCCGACTTCGGCGCGGTCGCCGTCGCGGACCGCCGCCACGCCGCCACCAACCCGGCCGCCTTCTTCCACGGCAAGCCGATCACGCTGGAGGACCACCAGTCCTCGCGGATGATCGCCGACCCATTGCACCTGCTCGACTGCTGCCAGGAGTCCGACGGCGCGGTCGCACTCGTCGTCGTGTCCGCCGAGCGGGCCCGCGACCTGGCCCAGCGCCCGGCGTACGTCGCCGCCGCGGCGCAGGGCTCCGGACGCGACCAGTTCGTGATGACGTCCTACTACCGCGACGACATCGGCATCCCCGAGATGGGCGTCGTGGGCCGCGAGCTGTGGCGCCAGTCCGGGCTCACCCCCGCCGACATGCCGATGGCGATCCTCTACGACCACTTCACGCCGTACGTCCTCATGCAGCTGGAGGAGCTCGGCTTCTGCGGCCGCGGCGAGGCCAAGGACTTCGTCAGGGACGGCGCGATCGAGGTCGGCGGGCGGCTCCCGGTCAACACCCACGGCGGCCAGCTCGGTGAGGCCTACATCCACGGCATGAACGGCATCGCCGAGGCGGTCCGCCAGGTGCGCGGTACGTCGGTCAACCCGGTCCCGGACGTGGCGAACGTCCTGGTCACCGCGGGCACGGGTGTGCCGACGAGCGGACTGATCCTCAGCGCGTGACGTGCGGCTCGCCCGGCACGTGGTAAAGCCGGCCCTCCTGCGCCTTGACCGACGCGACCAGCACGAAGCTCATCGTCACCAGCAGCGCCCAGGCGCCGAGCTTGGAGGTGTGCACGACCTCCCACACCTCGACCTGGCCCGGATAGCGCCAGGCGTTCAGCAGGGTCGCCAGGTTCTCGGCGAGCCAGAGGAAGAAGCCGATCAGCAGGAACGACAGGGCCAGCGGCATCCGGTAGCGGGCGTCCCCGACAGTGAAGTGCACGGCGCAGCGGCGCAGGACCCACAGACCCGCCACCGCGAGCGGGAGCCGCAGGTCGGCGATCGCGTGGTGGGTGAAGAAGTTGGCGTAGATCCCGATCGCCACCACGGTCGCCGGCAGTGCGGGGTAGTGCGAGACCCGGAGGTCGAAGCGCCGCCAGGCCTGGCAGATGTAGGAGCCGACGGCGGCGTACATGAAGCCCGAGAACAGCGGGACCCCGCCGATCACCGACCACGCCTCGCCCGGGTAGACCCAGGATCCGACGTGCACCTTGAACAGCTCCAGGCCGAAGCCGAGGGCGTGGAAGGCGAAGATGACCAGCACCTCGCGCCAGGTCTCCAGGCCGGCGGCCCAGAAGCCGAGCGTCAGCAGCACGCACCACACCAGCAGGGCGTCGTACCGCGCCACCGGGAGCGGTACGACGAAGGCCACCGCCAGGCCGAGGAAGACCCCGATCGCGAAGGCGCACGACTGCAGCTCCAGCCAGCCGAAGCGCACCAGCTGAACGAGGAACCGGCGCACCGGCGGCTACTCGGCCCAGATGTTGTCGTGCTCGGCCATGAACGCGTCGTACTCCTCCGGCGTCCACTGCTCGCCCCGCGCCAGCCGGTCGAGCCCCTCGAAGTAGGCCTCACGGGGCGCGCCGGGGGAGAAGTGCAGCAGCATCGATGCCGTCGCGCCCGACTCGTTGCGGAAGCCGTGCAGCCCGCCGGGCGGGACGTGCACGAAGTCGCCCGAGCGGGTGGTGATCCACTCCTCGCCGTTGTGGATGCGGATCTCCCCGTCGAGGACGTAGAAGGACTCCGCGATCGTGCGGTGGAAGTGCGGGTCGGGACCGCTCACCGCCTCGGAGAACTCCCAGCGATAGAGCCCGAACAGGCCGCCGGTCGCCTCACCGCGGGCGAGGTAGTGGACGCGGTTGCCGTTGGGGTAGACGAGGTCGGCCGCGGTGTCGCCCGGACGTGCCCACGCCGAGACCTCGCCGTCGCCGTCGTACAGGGGCGGGGGATAGGACATGGGGTCACCGTACGACGGTGCGCCTCACTCCGGGTCCGAGCGCGATCCGGCCCCGAGCCCGATGCCGACGGCGATGCCGAGCAGCACCCCGAGGATCAGCAGCACGAACTGGTCGGTGGCGAACCACAGCAGGACGCCGGAGAGGCATCCCAGTCCGAGCCACGTCCAGTTCATCCTCCGACGGTAGCCCGCAGGTCCACGTGACCGGGCCCACACGCGGGATCGCGCAGGACTGTGGGACGATGGCGAGAAGAGCTCGCGTGCTCTGGGGTCGGTGAAACTCCGAGCCGGCGGTGACTGGGTCGAAGCCTCGCTTCGCTCAGAAGTCCGCGACCCGATCGCAGCCAGCGATCGGTTGACCAGGTGCCTGGACCGAAGCTTCCTCGCTTCGCTCAGAATTCCTGGACCGACGGTCAAAGTCCGGATGGGAAGTGCACGCACGAGCGTCCGACGGACGAGCAGCCCCGCTGGGGCCGCCGCCGCCCGTCGTACGTCCTGCCAGCCCCGGAGTCCGCAGCAACGGACCACGAGAGGCAGCAGTGACCAGCACATCGGGCACCTTCACCCGGGAGTACGACGCGATGCGTCGTGCGGTCACGCTCGCGGCGAGCCCCGGCGTACCCCTCCACCCGAACCCGCGGGTGGGGTGCGTGCTGCTCGCCGACGACGGCACCGTCGTGGGGGAGGGCTTCCACCACGGCGCGGGCACCCCGCACGCCGAGGTCGAGGCGCTGAGGGTCGCCGGCGACCGGGCTCGCGGTGCGACGGCCGTCGTCACCCTGGAGCCGTGCAACCACACCGGGCGCACGGGTCCCTGCGCGCAGGCCCTCATCGCCGCCGGCGTACGACGGGTGGTGATCGCCCAGCGCGACCCCAACCCGCTCGCGAGCGGGGGCCGCGACACCCTGCTGGCCGCGGGGATCGAGGTCGAGGACGGCCTGCTCGCCGCCGAGGCGGAGGAGGTCAACCGGGCGTGGACCTTCGCGCACCGCCACGGCCGGCCGTTCGTGACCTGGAAGTTCGCGACCACGCTCGACGGGCGCAGCGCCGCCGCCGACGGCACCTCGCGCTGGGTCTCCTCGCTCGCAGCCCGCCGCGACACCCACGTGCTGCGCGGGCTGTGCGACACGATGATGGTCGGCACCGGCACCGTCGCGATCGACGACCCGCAGCTCACCGTGCGCGACACGGACGACCGCGACGTGGCGCACCAGCCGCTGCGCGCGATCGTGGGCGAGCGCGACATCCCGGCCGGCAAGCGGGTGCTCGACGACGCCGCCGAGACCGTGCACCTGCGCACCCACGACCCGGTCGAGGCCCTGCGCACGCTCTACGCCGAGCACGACCGGCACCACGTCTTCCTGGAGGGCGGGCCCACGCTGGCCGCGGCCTTCCTGCGGGCCGACGTCGTCGACGAGGTCATCGTCTACGTCGCCCCCCTGCTCCTCGGCGCCGGCGCCTGCGCCGTCGGTGACCTCGGAATCACCACGATCGGGGACGCGTTGCGCCTCGAGATCGTCGACACCACCGTCGTCGGAGCCGGCCCGGACGCCAACGTCCGCCTGGTCCTGCGGCCCGTCCGCACCGCCGTCAGCAAGGAGAGCTGAGTTGTTCACCGGCATCGTCGAGGAGTTCGGCACCATCGAGGCCATCGAGGACCAGGGCGACGCGCTCCGGCTCACCATCGCCTCCGACATCACCCTGTCCGACGCGCGGCTCGGCGACTCGATCGCCGTCAACGGCTGCTGCCTGACCGTCGCGGAGCGCACCGACGGCACCTGGACGGCCGACGTGATGGCCGAGAGCCTCGCCAAGACCAGCCTCGGCGACCTCGCCGTGGGCGACCGGGTCAACCTCGAGCGCGCCGTCACCGCGGAGAAGCGGCTCGGGGGGCACATCGTCCAGGGCCACGTGGACGCGGTCGGCGAGGTCGTGCGCCGTACGCCCAGCGAGCACTGGGAGGTCGTCGAGATCGCGATGCCCGCCGAGCTCGGCCGCTACCTCGTCGACAAGGGCTCGATCACCGTCGACGGCATCTCGCTGACAGTCGTCGAGGCCGGCGAGACCAGCTTCACCGTCAGCCTCATCCCCGAGACCCTCGCCCGCACGACGCTCGGCTTCCGGGCGCCCGGCGAGCGGGTCAACCTCGAGGTCGACGTCATCGCCAAGCACGTCGAGAAGCTCGTCCGTGCGTACACCAGCAAGGAGAACTGACATGTCCGTACGCCTTGACCCCGTGGAGCGCGCGATCGCCGACATCGCCGCCGGCAAGGCCGTCGTGGTCGTCGACGACGAGGACCGCGAGAACGAGGGCGACATCATCTTCGCCGCCAGCAAGGCGACGCCGGAGCTGATGGCGTGGACGATCCGCTACTCCAGCGGCGTGATCTGCGCGCCGATGCCCGGCGCCATGCTGGACCGGCTGGAGATCCCGCTGATGACGCCGCACAACAAGGACGCCTACCGCACGGCGTACACGATCTCCGTCGACGCCCGGGACGGTACGACGACCGGCATCTCCGCCGCCGACCGCGCCCACACCGTGCGTGTCCTCGCCGACTCCGCCACCGAGCCGTGGGAGCTCACCCGGCCCGGTCACGTCTTCCCGCTGCGCTACCGCGAGGGCGGCGTGCTGGTGCGCCGCGGGCACACCGAGGCCGCCGTCGACCTGTGCACCCTCGCCGGCCTGACCCCGACCGGCGTGCTCGTCGAGGTCGTCAACGACGACGGGACCATGAAGCGCGCGCCCGAGCTGCGGGAGTTCGCCGACGAGCACGGCCTGGCGATGATCTCCATCGAGGACCTGGTCCGCTACCGCCGCCGGGTCGAGCGGCACGTCGTCCGCGAGGCGGAGACCCGGCTGCCCACGCGGCACGGTGACTTCACCGCGATCGGCTACACGATCACCGTCGACGGCAGCGAGCACGTCGCCCTGGTACACGGCGACCCGGCGACGCTCGCCGAGGACGGCCCGGTGCTGACCCGGGTGCACTCGGAGTGCCTCACCGGCGACGTCTTCGGCAGCAACCGCTGCGACTGCGGCCCCCAGCTCGACGAGGCGATCGAGCGGATCGTGGCCGAGGGCCGCGGCGTGGTGGTCTACCTGCGCGGGCACGAGGGCCGGGGGATCGGCCTGGTCGCGAAGCTGCAGGCCTACCAGCTGCAGGACGGCGGCCGCGACACGGTCGACGCCAACCTCGACCTGGGCCTGCCCGCGGACGCCCGCCACTACGGTGCCGCCACCCAGATCCTCAAGGACCTCGGCATCGAGGAGGTCCGCCTGCTCACCAACAACCCCGACAAGGTCTCCTCGCTGGAGGACTACGGCGTGAAGGTCGCCGAGCGTGTCCCCTTGACGCCGCACCCGAACGACCACAACCTGTCGTACCTGCTCACCAAGCGCGACCGCATGGGCCACGACCTCCCCGACCTGGAGGCGCCCGACCTCGAAGGAGCGAACTGACATGGCCGGACACGGTGCCCCCGACATCGCCCCCGTCGACTGCCACGACCTGCGGGTCGCGGTCGTCGCCGCCAGCTGGCACAGCGTGGTGATGGACGGCCTGATCGCCGGCGCACAGCGGGCCTTCGCCGACCACAAGCTCGAGGCGCCCGTCGTGGTGCGGGTGCCCGGCGTCTTCGAGCTGCCCGTCACGGCGGCCGCCATGGCGCCGTCGTACGACGCGGTGATCGCGCTGGGCGTGGTGATCCGGGGCGGCACCCCGCACTTCGACTACGTCTGCAACGCCGCCACCGACGGGCTCACCCGGGTCTCGCTCGACCACCACACCCCGGTCGGCTTCGGCGTGCTCACCTGCGACGACGAGCAGCAGGCGCTCGACCGGGCGGGCCTGGACGGCTCGCACGAGGACAAGGGCTACGAGGCCGCGTCCGCCGCGCTGCAGACCGCCGCGACGCTGAAGAAGATCCGTTCCCGCGGCTACACGGGCTGAGCTGCGGGGCTGAGACCGGTGCGGGTGGGCCGGCGGCGACGCCGTAGGCTCAACCCCCGTGAAGACGTTCGACGAGCTGTTCGCAGAGCTCAGCGAGAAGGCACAGACGCGGCCCGAGGGGTCCGGCACCGTCCGGGCGCTCGACGCCGGCGTCCATGCGATCGGCAAGAAGCTGATCGAGGAGGCCGCTGAGTCCTGGATGGCCGCCGAGCACGAGGGCAAGGACGCCACCGCGCTGGAGATCAGCCAGCTGCTGTACCACGCCCAGGTCCTCATGATCGCGAGCGGACTCTCGCTCGAGGACGTCTACACCCACCTCTGAGGAACACCCCATGCTCAAGATCGCGGTCCCCAACAAGGGCGCCCTCTCCGAGGCTGCCTCGGGCATGCTGCGCGAGGCGGGCTACGCCCAGCGCACCGAGTCCAAGCAGCTCACCAAGATCGACCCCGACAACGAGGTCGAGTTCTTCTACCTGCGTCCCCGTGACATCGCCCTGTACGTCGGCGAGGGCACCCTCGACGCCGGCATCACCGGCCGGGACCTGCTGCTGGACTCCCGGGCCACCGCCAACGAGGCGCTGCAGCTGGGCTTCGGCCGCTCGAAGTTCCGCTACGCCGCCCGCCCGGGCACGGCGAGCTCGATCGCCGACCTCGCCGGCAAGCGGATCGCGACGTCCTACGAGGGCGTCGTGAAGCGGCACCTGGACCAGGAGGGGATCACGGCGTCCGTCGTACGCCTCGACGGCGCGGTGGAGACCAGCATCCAGCTCGGTGTGGCCGACGTGATCGCGGACGTCGTGGAGACCGGCAGCACCCTGCGCAACGCGGGCCTGGAGGTCTTCGGCGAGGTGATCCTGGAGTCCGAGGCGGTGATGATCACCCGCGCGGACGCCGAGCCGACGGCCCTGGAGACGTTCACCCGGCGCCTGCAGGGCGTCCTCGTGGCCCGGTCCTACGTGATGATGGACTACGACATCGAGGCCGCGAAGGTCGAGCAGGCCACCGCGCTCACGCCCGGCATCGAGGGCCCCACGATCAGCCCGCTGCGCCGCGAGGGCTGGGTGGCGGTCCGCTCGATGGTCAAGCGGGCCGGCGCACAGCGCACGATGGACGAGCTCTACGCCCTCGGCGCCCGGGCCATCCTGACCACCGACATCCACGCCGCCCGGCTCTGATGACCCAGCAGCCGACCCCAGCGCCCGCCCTGCCGCACACGTGGCGGCCCTTCGGGCCGCGGATGGCCGCCCTCGTCTTCGGCGTCGTGCTCGTCGGCGCCTTCGTGTGGCTGTGGGTCAACTTCGACCCCGACACGCAGGCCTCGGTCAACGTCTACGAGCGTGGCACCGTGATCGCGATCGTGCTCGGCGGCCTGGCGCTGCTCAACGCCCTCGCCCGGTCCCGGGTGGAGGCCAGCGAGAGCGGCCTGGTCGTCGTCAACGGCTACCGCAAGCGGGTGCTGCCGTGGGCCGAGGTCGGCACCCTGCGGATGCCGCAGGGCGCGCCCTGGCCGCACCTGGAGCAGGACGAGGACGTCCGGATCCCGCTGATGGGCATCCACACCTCCGACGGCCAGCGCACGGCGGTCGCCGTCCGCGAGCTGCGGGCGGTCGTCGCGGCCCACACCGGCTGAGGCTCAGGCGGCGCGGACGCCCCAGGTCGCGGCGAAGGTCGCGCCCGGCTCCAGGACGACGAGGTCGTCGCCGGAGTTGAAGGCGTCCGGTGGCGCGGTCATCGGCTCGACCGCCACGCTCACCCGCGGGGTCGCGGTGTCGTCGGCGGTGTAGACCTGCAGCCACCGGTGGCGTGCGTCGACCCACAGGTCCACGCCGTGCTCGCCCGCGCGCAGCCGCACCGTCGCCACGCCGTCCGGGTCGCGGTCGAGGTCGGTCAGGGCGTGGTTCAGCACGGTGCCGCCGAGCGGGCCGTGCAGCGGGGCGAAGGGGACCCGGCCGGTCGGCAGCAGCCGCTCGTCGTCGACGCTCAGCGCGGTGCGGGCAGGCAGGTCGACGGTCCAGCCGTCGGCGGGGCCGGGGCCGGCGAGCAGGTACGGGTGCGCCCCCGAGGCGTACGGCGCGGGGGAGTCGGCCCGGTTCGTGGCGGCCTGCGTGACGTGCAGCCCGTCCGGGCCCAGCGCGTACGTCGTGCGCAGGTCGAGCGCCCACGGGTAGCCGGTCTGGGCGGGCAGGCGGTAGGCGAGCTCCACCAGCGCCGCCTCCTGCCGGACCACCGTCCACGACACCCAGCGCACCAGGCCGTGCGAGGCGTTGCCGCGCTGGGGCTCGGTCAGCGCGAGCTGCTGGGTGGCGCCGGCGAAGGTGTAGCGCCCGTCGCGGACCCGGTTCGGCCACGGCACGAGCAGCTGGCCACGTCCGCCGGAGGGCATCGCGTCCTCGGCGAAGCCGTCGAGCAGGTCCCGGCCGTCGTGCCGGAGCCGGCGCAGCACGCCGCTCTGCGTGACGACGGCGTCGTAGCCGTCGGCGGACAAGGAGTACTGCTCGCCGGTGGGTGCGCTCACGGCGTCCACCCTAGGTCCGCAGCACCACGTCGGCCCGGGCCAGGGTGTCCTCGCGCGCGTGCAGCGCCGCCTCGTCGTCGAACCAGGTCAGCCAGTGCTCGCGGTGCTCGGCGCCGTCGCGGGCCAGGCCCCGCTCCAGACGCACGTCGCGATCGGCCTCCATCCACACGAGCAAGGTCACCAGCTCGTCGTACGACGCCGCGGCGGAGCCGACGCCCTCCAGGACCAGCAGGGGCGCGGGCTCCACGGTGACCGTCTCGGCCCAGCCGTCGGCGTACCAGTCCCAGCGGCGCCAGGTGCCGGGCCGCCCGGCGGCGAGTGGGCGCAGCAGGTCCTCGATCGAGCGGCCCAGCCCGGGCAGCCCGCGCCAGCCCTCCAGCATCTCGTCGGTGCCGAGCACCACCGCCTCGGGGGCGAGCGCGGCGAGGGACCGGGCGAGGGTGGTCTTGCCCGACCCGGCGAGCCCGTCGACGCAGATCAGCCGGCCCTCGCCCAGCGTGGCCGGCGCGGCCAGCGCGCGGGCGAGGAGCTCAGAAGGCGAGGCCGTGGCCACGGTAGGTCGAGACCTCCTCGACGAACCGGTCGCCCTGCGCCAGCAGCACGGTGCGCCCGTGCTCGAAGGGCTCGCCGGACTTCGCGTGCCGGAACCACACCAGGTCGCCGATCGCCAGCGTGGCGGCGTTGGCCCCCACCAGCGGGGTCTGCACCTCTCCGGCGCCCTCCAGGGGAGTGAGGCCGAGCCCGGCCGGGGCCCACGGCGTCGGCACCCGGTCCGCGCCGGCCGGGCCGGAGGCGATCAGCCCGCCGCCGTGCACGGTCGCCACCTCGGCGTTCGGGCGGCGGGTGACCGGCAGCCCGAAGAACGCCGCCGGCTGGGGGCTGAAGGAGCGGTAGTGGTCGAACAGGGTGGGCCCGAAGAGGCCCGAGCCCGCGGTCACCTCGGTGACGACCGGGTCGGCCGCGGACGACTCGATCGAGCCCGAGCCACCGGCGTTCCAGAACGCCAGCCCGGTGAAGTCGCCGTGCCCGGTGAGCGCGTCGAGCGCCTCCCCGATGGCGGTACGACGGACCTCCAGCTGCGCGACGGAGAGCTGCTTGATCTTGCGCACGACCGCCGACCTGGCCCGCTGGGTGGGCACGTCGTCGGGCACGCCGGCGACCTGGCCCTCGTAGGTCATCACGCCGACCAGCTGGAAGCCCGGCCGGTCGATGACGGCCCGGGCGAGCTCGACGACCGCGCCGACGTCGTAGAGGGGGGAGCGCTTGGGGCCGACCGCCTGGCCGCCCCAGCGCAGGCCGGCGTCGACGTCCAGCGCCACCCGGACCGGTACGGCGGTGGAGGCCCGCAGGGCGTCGACCGCGTCGAGGTGGGCGAGGTCGTCGGCCATGATCGTGATCCGCGAGGCGGCCCGCGGCGAGGCGACCAGCGCGCTCAGCGCCGCGCGGTCGACGCTGGGGTAGGCCACCACCACGTCGTCGGTGACGTCGTTCTCCACCAGCCACAGCGCCTCGGCGAGCGTGTAGGCCAGCACCCCGGCGAAGCCCGGCGTCGCCAGCGCGCGGCTGACCAGCGCGGGCACCCGCAGCGACTTCGAGGCCACCCGGATCGGCGTGCCGCCCGCGCGGCGGGCGAGGTCGGCGGCGTTGGCGTCGAAGGCGTCGAGGTCGACGACGAAGGTCGGCGTGGACAGGGGCTCGGGCCAGGCCTGCACGGCCTCACCCAGGCGCCGCCAGAGGCGGTTGCGAGCGACGTACGAGTGGTGCACGTCGCTCATGCTTCCACGGATGAGAGACTTCACCGGTGACCGAACCGCCGGAGCAGCGTCGTCTCCAGGGCTCGGAGTACGTCCACGACGACGGCTCCGCCGATGCCGCCCTCGCCGCGGTCCTCGCGGGCCACGGCGCCGGCCGCTCGTCGTACCCGGAGGTGCTGGAGGTGCTCGCCGGTGCCCGGCTGCTGGTGCCCGTCGTGGCCCTGCTGGGCGAGGTGGAGACCGGTGCCGACGGGCTCGCGCGGGACAAGTCCAGCGACATGGCGGCGGTGCTGCTGACCGGCGCCGACGGCCGGCTGGCGCTGCTGGCGTTCACCGACCTGACCGCGCTCGCGGCCTGGGACCCCCAGGCCCGCCCGGTCCCGGTGGCCACGCGGATGGCGGCGGCGACCGCCGTCCAGGAGGGCGCGGACGCGCTCGTGGTCGACGTCGCGGGCCCGCACCGCTTCGTGCTCTCCGGCGAGGACCTGCACCGGGTGGCGTCCGGCTGGCGCCCGGTGCGCCTGGAGGACGGCGGCTGGGGCTGGCTGGGCACGGCCACCGATTAGCACCCCTGGGAACAAAGCCGCTACGATCTGGCGTTGACCGATCCGTCATGCCCTCCGGGGGATGGCAGATCCTACAAGCGGGGACCAGCACCATCGTCTCCCACCCGCAGCGGCCGCCAGGTCGTCGGGTCCGGTCCATGGAGAGCAGCGACAGCACGTCGTCGCGGCTCGTGACTGGCTTCCGCTTGGACTAGCGGGAGCCTCTTCTCATTTGCAGGGCTGAAGACCTCCCGACCGACCGAGTTTGGAGGACACATCAGCACCGAGCTGCGCATCAACGACCGGATCCGGGTTCCCGAGGTCCGGCTCGTGGGACCCAACGGCGAGACCGTCGGCATCGTCCCCACCGACCAGGCCCTCAAGCTCGCGCAGGAGGCCGACCTGGACCTGGTGGAGATCGCCCCGATGGGCAAGCCCCCTGTCTGCAAGCTCATGGACTACGGGAAGTTCAAGTACGAGAACGCCCAGAAGGCCCGTGAAGCGCGACGGAACCAGACCAACGTCATCATCAAGGAGATGAAGCTCCGGCCGAAGATCGACGCGCACGACTACGAGACCAAGAAGGGTCACGTCGTTCGCTTCCTCAAGGCCGGCGACAAGGTCAAGATCACCATCATGTTCCGCGGCCGCGAGCAGCACCGCCCCGAGCTGGGCTACCGGCTGCTGCAGAAGCTGGCCGAGGACGTCACGGAGCTCGGCTTCGTGGAGTCCAACCCCAAGCAGGACGGCCGCAACATGACCATGGTCATCGGCCCGCACAAGAAGAAGGCCGAGGCCAAGGCCGAGGTGAAGGCCGCCAAGGAGGAGCGCCGCGCCGAGCGGGAGGCCGAGGCCGCCCTCGACGCCGCCGCCCAGGCGGAGCGCGTCGCGCAGAAGCCGGCCGCCCAGAAGAAGGAACGTGGTCGCTCGGAGAACCTCGATCCCGAGATCGACGCCTGAGACCGACGCGAAAGAGAAGGAAGAGACGAGATGCCGAAGAACAAGACGCACTCCGGTGCCAGCAAGCGGTTCAAGGTCACGGGCAGCGGCAAGATCCTGCGCGAGAAGGCCGGCAAGCGCCACAACCTCGAGAAGAAGTCGTCGAAGGTGACCCGTCGCCTGACCGGCACGGTCGATGTTGCCAAGAACGACGTCCCGCGCGCGAAGAAGATGCTCGGTCTCTGACCGGCCTTCGCACTGAGCACTGAAACAAGGAGTTAAGAGATGGCACGCGTCAAGCGCGCAGTGAACGCGCAGAAGAAGCGTCGTACCACCCTCGAGCGGGCCAGCGGCTACCGCGGCCAGCGCTCGCGGCTGTACCGCAAGGCCAAGGAGCAGGTCACCCACTCCCTGGTCTACAGCTACAACGACCGCAAGAAGAACAAGGGCAACTTCCGCCGCCTGTGGATCCAGCGGATCAACGCGGCCGCCCGTGCCGAGGGCCTGACCTACAACCGCTTCATCCAGGGCCTGAACCTGGCGGGCATCGAGGTCGACCGCAAGATCCTCGCCGACCTCGCGGTCAACGAGCCGGCCGCCTTCTCGGCCCTGGTCGCGCAGGCCAAGGCCGCGCTGCCCGAGGACGTCAACGCGCCCAAGGTCTCCGCCTGATCGTCAGGGACCCGGCATGACTCCTCTGACCGCGGGCAACACCCGCGTCAAGGAAGCACGCAAGCTGCACCGCCGTCCGGAGCGATCCGGGCGGCGGTGTTTCCTTGCCGACGGCCCGAAGGCCGTCGAGGGCGCTCTCGCGGCGGGCGTGGTGATCGAGGTCTTCGCGACCCCTGACGCCGCCGCGCAGCACGCCGACCTGCTGGGCGGCGCGCCCGTCACGCTCGTCGACGAGCGGGCCCTGGGTGGGCTCAGCGACAGCGTCAACCCGGCCGGCCTGGTCGCGGTGTGCCGCTTCCTCGACGCCGCCCTGCCCGAGCGGCCCGGCCTGCTCACGATCTGCGCCGACGTCCGCGACCCCGGCAACGCGGGCAACGTCATCCGCACCACCGACGCCGCCGGTGGCGACGCGGTGGTGCTCGCCGGTGACGCCGTGGACGCCTACAACCCCAAGACCGTGCGCGCGAGCGTCGGGAGCCTGTTCCACCTCCCGGTCGTCGTCGAGCGCGACCCGGCCGCGGCCGTCCGGGCCGCGCAGGCCGCGGGCCTGACGGTGCTGGCCGCCGACGGCGGGGGAGAGGTCGACCTGTTCGCCGCCGACGAGCTGCTCGCCCGGCCGACCGCCTGGCTGTTCGGCAACGAGGCCTGGGGGCTGCCCGAGGAGCTGGCGGCGCTCGCCGACCACCGGGTGCGGATCCCGATCCTGGGCCGCGCCGAGTCGCTGAACCTCGCCACCGCCGCGTCGGTGTGTCTCTACGCCAGCGCACGCGCCAGAATGGGCGCGTGACCGTCGACGCGCTCGACCTGCTGCCCGACGGCGTCCTCGTCGCGGACGCCGGCGGGCAGGTGACCGCGATCAACGCGGTCGCCGCGCGCATGCTCGACGTCGCGCCGGCCGAAGCGATCGGCCGCCCGCTGCCCGAGGTGCTGGCCCTCACCGACCACGACGCCCAGGCGTGGACCGACGCCAACACGCCGTACGACGGCCTGCGCACCCGCACCGCCGTGCCGGAGCAGGCCTGGCTCCTCCCCGACGGGACCGAGGTCCTGGTGACCGCGCGGCTGCACCGTGGCACCCGCAGCGGGCCGGTCGAGGCGGTGGCGATCTCGCTGCGCTCGGGCCGCGGCCGGGCCCGGCTGGACCGGGACCGCTCGGACCTGGTGGCCACCCTCGCCCACGAGCTGCGCTCGCCGCTGACCGGCGTGAAGGGCTTCGTGCACGCGCTGCTCAACCGCTGGGACAAGCTCAACGACGAGCAGAAGAAGCTGATGCTCACCACCGCCGGCGCCGACGCCGACCGGTTGAGCCGGTTGATCGCCGAGCTGCTCGACGTCGCCCGGATCGACACCGGCCGGCTGCAGCTGCACCGCTCGCCCATCGACCTGGCGCTGCGGGTCAGCCGGGTCCACGACTCGATCGCGGTGGCGACCTCGACGCCGATCGAGGTGGAGGTCGCCCCCGACCTGCCCAAGGTCGACGCCGATCCCGACAAGGTGATGCAGGTGCTCGCCAACGTCGTCGAGAACGCCGTGCGCCACGGCGACGGCACGGTGCGGATCTCCGTCGACCGCTGGGCCGAGGACCCGTCGTACCTCGCGGTGGCGGTGACCGACGAGGGGGAGGGCATCCCGGTGGAGCTGCGCAAGCGGGTCTTCACCAAGTTCTGGACCGCCAGCAGGGGCGGCGGGTCCGGGCTCGGGCTCTACATCGTCAGTGGCCTGGTCAAGGCCCACGGCGGGGTGGTGACGGTCGACGACCGGCCGGGCGGGGGAGCCCGGGTCGTCACCGCCTGGCCCGTCGCGGAGGCCGTCGGGGAGACTGACGCACCATGAGCACGACCGACCAGGCCGACGTCCTGCGCCGCTACCTGGCCGCCGCGCGCGGCGACCTGCTGTGGAAGCTGGAGGGCCTCGGCGAGCGCGACGTCCGGATGCCGCGGACCGCGACCGGGACCAACCTGCTGGGCATCGTGCTGCACTGCGCGAACGTCGAGATCGGCTACTTCGGGCCCACCTTCGGCCGGGCCTGGCCCGAGCCGGGACATCCCTGCCTGATCCCGGACGACGCCTACGACCTCGATCCCCAGGCCGACTGGTGGGTGCCGGCGGACATCTCGGCGGCGACGGTCGTGGACTTCTACCGTGCCGCGGGCACCTTCGCCGACGCGGCGTTCGACGAGCTGCCGCCCGACGCCACCGGCCGGGTCGCGTGGTGGCCCGAGGAGCGCGCGCACGTGAGCCTGCCGGCCATCGCGGTGCACGTGCTGAGCGACATCGCCCGTCATGCGGGGCACGCGGACGTGCTCCGCGAGCAGGCCGACGGGGCCGCCGGGATGCGTCCGAGCGCCATGAACCTGCCCGAGGGCTTCGACTGGCCGGCGTACGTCGACCGGCTGAGCGGGATCGCCGAGGGCTTCGCCGACTGATACCGGTTCGCCCCCGGGGGTGCGGCCTTCCTAGACTTGGCCCACGATGTCTGGCCCGAACACTGACTACGACCCTGTGGAGGTCGCCGCCGTGAGCCCTGCCGAGGTGGAGGCCGCGCGCGACGCCGCACTGGCCGCGATCGCCGCTGCCACCGATCTGGAGCAGCTCAAGGCGGTGCGCACCGAGCACGCGGGCGACCGTTCGCCGCTGGCCCTGGCCAACCGCGAGATCGGCGCGCTGCCGCCGCAGGCGCGCAAGGAGGCGGGCCAGCGCGTGGGCCAGGCCCGCGGCGCCGTGAGCAAGGCGCTCGCCGGCCGCCAGGCCGAGCTGGAGGTCGAGAACGAGGCCCGGATCCTCGTCGAGGAGGCCGTCGACGTCACCCTGCCCACCGACCGGCAGCCGGCCGGCGCCCGGCACCCGCTCACCACCGGCGCCGAGCTGATCGCCGACATCTTCGTCGCGATGGGCTGGGAGGTCGCCGAGGGCCCGGTCATCGAGGCCGAGTGGCTCAACTTCGACGCGCTCAACCTCGGGCCCGACCACCCGGCGCGCACGATGCAGGACACCTTCTGGACCTCGCCGAGCGAGGACCACGTGGTGCTGCGCACCCACACCAGCCCGGTGCAGGCGCGCACCATGCTCACCCGGCAGCCCCCGATCTACGTCGTGTGCCCCGGTCGCGTCTTCCGCACCGACGAGTACGACGCCACGCACTCCCCGACGTTCCACCAGGTCGAGGGCCTGGCCATCGACGAGGGCATCTCGATGGCCCACCTCAAGGGCACCCTCGACCACTTCGCGAGCCGGATGTTCGGCGAGGGCATCACGACGCGCTTCCGCCCGTCGTACTTCCCCTTCACCGAGCCCTCCGCCGAGGTCGACCTGATCTGCTTCGTGTGCAGGGGTGACGACCCCGAGTCCTGCCGCACCTGTCGCGGTGAGGGCTGGATCGAGTGGGGCGGCTGCGGCATCGTCAACCCGCGCGTGCTCCAGGCATGTGGCGTCGACTCCGAGCGCTACTCCGGCTTCGCCTTCGGCATGGGCATCGACCGGACGCTCATGTTCCGGCACGGCCTCGAGGACCTGCGCACCCTCTTCGAGGGCGACGTCCGCTTCACCACGGCATTCGGGAGTGAACTGTGAAGGCCCCTGTCTCCTGGATCCGGGAGCTCGTCGACCTGCCCGAGTCGGTCACCACCGAGGTGCTCACCGACCGGCTGACCGCGCTCGGCCTCAAGCTGGAGGGCATCCACGCCGCCGGCGCCGGCATTCAGGGCCCGCTGGTGATCGGCAAGGTGCTCACCATGGAGCCCGAGCCGCAGAAGAACGGCAAGACCATCAACTGGTGCTCGGTCGACGTCGGTGACGCCAACGGCACCGGTGAGCCGCAGGGCATCGTCTGCGGCGCCCACAACTTCGCGCCCGGCGACCTGGTCGTGGTGATCCTGCCCGGCGGCGTGCTGCCCGGGAACTTCGAGATCTCCGCGCGCAAGACCTACGGCCACGTCTCCGCGGGCATGATCTGCTCGGTCCGCGAGCTCGGCATCGGCGACGACCACGACGGCATCCTGGTGCTGCCCGCGGACGCGGGGGAGCCCGGTGACGACGCCTTCGGCCTGCTCGGGCTCGACGAGGAGGTCATCGAGTTCGAGATCAACCCGGACCGCGCCTACGCGCTGTCCCTGCGCGGGGTGGCCCGCGAGGCGGCCCTGGGCTTCGGCGTGCCGTTCGCCGACCCGGCGCAGCGCACCTTTCCGGAGCCCGACGGCCAGGCCTGGGAGGTCGTCGTCGACGACCCGGCCGGTTGCCCGGTCTTCGCCGCGCGCCTCGTCAGCGGCTTCGACCCGGCCGCGCCGACGCCGGACTTCATCAGGCGTCGCGTCGAGCAGGCCGGCATGCGCTCGATCTCGCTCGCCGTGGACGTGACCAACTACGTCATGCTCGAGCTCGGCCAGCCCATCCACGGCTACGACGCCGACAAGGTCTCCGGCGCCCTCGGCGTCCGCCGTGCCCAGGAGGGCGAGAAGCTCACCACCCTCGACGACGTGGTGCGCGAGCTGTCGACCGAGGACCTGGTCATCACCGACGACTCCGGCCCGATCGGCCTGGCCGGGGTGATGGGTGGTGCCACGACCGAGATGTCGCAGACCACCACCCGGGTGCTGGTCGAGGCGGCGCACTGGGACGCGGTCTCGATGTTCCGCACCGGCAAGCGCCACAAGCTGACCTCCGAGGCCGGCAAGCGCAACGAGCGCGGCGTCGACCCGCTGCTGCCCGGCGTCGCGGCCGACCGCGTCGTCGAGCTGCTCGTCGAGCACGGCGGCGCGACCGCCGAGCCGGGCTCCACCCTGGTCGGCACCGCGCCGGAGCGGCCGTCCATCACCATCGCGCCGGACCTCCCGGCCCGGCTCAGTGGCATCGACATCTCCTCGATGACCACCGTCGAGCACCTGCGCGCGATCGGCGCGACGGTCACGGAGTCGGAGGCCGGCACCGTCGAGGTCGTCCCGCCGAGCTGGCGTCCGGACCTCAACGACCCCTACGACCTGGTCGAGGAGGTCGTCCGGATCGTCGGCTACGACCAGGTGCCGAGCATCCTCCCGCGCCGCGCGAGCGGCCGGGGCCTGACCCGTGCCCAGCGGCTGCGCCGCCGGATCGGCCGCACCCTGGCCGGCGCCGGCTGCGTCGAGGTGGTCAGCTTCCCGTTCGTCGGCGAGGCCACCTTCGACCGGCTCGGCCTGTCCGCCGACGACCCGCTGCGCACCACCGTCGGCCTGGCCAACCCGCTCTCCAGCGAGGAGCCGGCCTACACGACCACCCTGCTGCCGGGGCTGCTCGACGCCGCCGGCCGCAACATCGGGCGGGGCGCGCCGGGCGTCGCGCTGTTCGAGACCGGCTCGGTCGCCTTCCCCTCCGACAACGGTCCCGCGCCGATCTACGGCGTGCACACCCGCCCGAGCGAGGCGGAGCTGGAGAAGCTGCTGGAGGCGCTGCCCGTCCAGCCGCTCCACCTCGCCGTCGTCCTCGCCGGCGAGCGCACCCGCGCCGGCTGGTGGGGCGCGGGCACCGA
This sequence comes from Nocardioides sp. LML1-1-1.1, assembly GCF_040676175.1. Classification (NCBI taxonomy): domain Bacteria; kingdom Bacillati; phylum Actinomycetota; class Actinomycetes; order Propionibacteriales; family Nocardioidaceae; genus Nocardioides; species Nocardioides sp. LML1-1-1.1. The sequence goes on from NZ_JBEGHK010000005.1 coordinate 367,702, forward strand.
CGCGGCGTGGAGCGACGCGCTGGCCGTCGTACGACGCCTGGCGGACGAGCTCGGCGTGCACGTCGACGTGGCGAGCTCGGCTCGGATGCCCTGGCACCCGGGCCGCTGCGCGGCGATCTCGGTCGACGAGGTGCTCCTCGGCCACGCCGGCGAGCTGCACCCCAACGTCTGCAAGGCCTTCGGCCTGCCGCCGCGCAGTGCCGCGGTCGAGCTGGACCTGGACGCGCTGATGGCCGCCGCCGACGACGTGACCCCGGGGCCGGCGTTCTCGACGATGCCGCTCGCCAAGGAGGACGTGGCGCTGGTCGTCGACGACACGGTGACCGCGGCCGCGGTCGAGGCGGCGCTGCGCGCCGGGGCCGGTGAGCTGCTGGAGTCGCTGCGCCTGTTCGACGTCTACACCGGCGAGCAGGTGGGCACCGGCAAGAAGTCGCTGGCCTTCGCGCTGCGCTTCCGGGCGCCGGACCGCACGCTCACCGAGGCCGAGACGGGCGCCGCCCGGGACGCCGCGGTGGCCGCGGCCGCCGAGCGGGTGGGGGCCGTCCAGCGCTGACCCGCACCCCGGTTGCACGAAAACATGCAGACGTCTGTATATTCATGCACATGAGCAAGGTTCGGGTCGCGGTCGCCGGCGCCAGCGGGTACGCCGGCGGCGAGGTGCTGCGGCTGCTGCTGGGCCATCCGGGCGTCGAGATCGGCGCGCTGACGGGCGCGAGCAACGCCGGCGAGCGCCTCGGCTCGTTGCAGCCGCACCTGGTGCCGCTCGCCGAGCGGGTGCTGGAGCCGACCACGGCCGACGTGCTCGCCGGCCACGACGTGGTCTTCCTGGGCCTGCCGCACGGCCAGTCCGGTGCGCTCGCCGCGGAGCTGACCGCGCGGGACGCCGACGTCGTGGTCGTCGACTGCGGCGCGGACTACCGGCTCGACGACGCCGCCGCCTGGGAGCGGTTCTACGGCACCACCCACGCCGGCACCTGGCCCTACGGCCTGCCCGAGCTGCCCGGCCACCGGGACGCGCTGCGCGGCACCCGGCGGGTCGCCGTGCCGGGCTGCTACCCGACCATCTCGTCGCTGACCCTGGCGCCCGCGGTGGCGGCCGGCCTCGTCGTACCGGACGTCGTGGTGGTCGCCGCCTCCGGCACCAGCGGTGCCGGCAAGGCCGCCAAGACCCACCTGCTCGGCAGCGAGGTCATGGGCAACACCAGCGCCTACGGCGTCGGGGGAGTCCACCGGCACACCCCGGAGATCACCCAGAACCTCGGCAAGCTGGCCGACGGCGGGCCGGACGCGGTGAAGGTCAGCTTCACCCCGCTGCTGGTGCCGATGGCGCGGGGCATCCTCGCGACCTGCTCGGCGCCGCTGGCCGCGCCCCTCACCGCCGAGGAGGCCTACGACGTGTACGCGAAGGCCTACGCCGACGAGCCCTTCGTGCACCTGCTCGCCCCCGGCCAGTGGCCGCAGACCCAGGCCGTGCTGGGCTCGAACGCCGTGCACCTGCAGGTCACCGTCGACCAGGCCGCGGGCCGGCTGGTCGCGGTCGGCGCGGTCGACAACCTCGCCAAGGGCACCGCCGGCGCCGCCGTGCAGTGCATGAACCTCGCCCTCGGTCTCGACGAGACCACGGGCCTGACCACGGTAGGACTGGCACCATGAGCACCCCCGAGGCCGAGCAGCCGACGCACTCCCTGGCCCGCTTCCCGGAGACCCTCGCGGTCGTCCGGCTGCCCGCCGGCGCGGAGATCCCCACCTGGGCCGAGTCGTCCTCGATCTTCTCGATCACCGCGACCGCCACCGAGACCTCGCTCGTGTGCGCGGGGCGCAGCGTGCCGAAGAAGGCGCGGCACGAGAAGCCGCTGACGGCGTTCTCGGTCGAGGGCACCCTCGACCTGTCGGTGCCCGGCATCCTGGTCGCCCTGCTGGCGCCGCTGGCCGAGGACGACGTCAACGTCTTCGTGATCTCGACCTTCGACACCGACTGGATCCTGGTGCCGACGAAGGACGCGGACAAGGCCGAGGAGGCCTGGCGACGATCGGGGCACACCGTCGCCCCCGCCGTCCCCGTCTGATCCTCGTCACCCGAAAGCAGATCCCATGAGCGTCACCCACCCCGCCGGCTTCGTCGCCGCCGGTGCCGCCGTCGGCCTCAAGGCCAGCGGCGCCAAGGACCTCGCCCTCGTCGTCAACCAGGGCCCCACCTTCGACTCCGCCACCGTCTTCACCAGCAACCGCTGCAAGGCCAACCCCGTGCTGTGGAGCGAGCAGGTCGTCAAGGACGGTGTCGTGCGCGCCGTCGTGCTCAACTCCGGCGGGGCCAACTGCTACACCGGCCCCGAGGGCTTCCTGACCACCCACCAGGTCGCCGAGGAGGTCGGTACGGCGCTCGGCGTCGGCGCCGGCGACGTGGTCGTCTGCTCCACCGGCCTGATCGGTCTCGTCAACGACCGCGCGACGCTGCTCGCGGGCGTCCGCACCGTGCACGGGCAGCTCTCCGCCGACGGCGGGCAGGACGCCGCCGAGGCGATCATGACCACCGACACGGTCCCCAAGCAGGTCGTCGTCGAGGGCGAGGGCTGGTCGATCGGCGGGATGGCCAAGGGTGCCGGCATGCTGGCGCCCGCGCTGGCGACCATGCTCGTCGTGATCACGACCGACGCCGTCGTACCCGCCGCGGAGCTCGACCGGGCGCTGCGGGCCGCGACCCGGGTCAGCTTCGACCGGCTCGACTCCGACGGCTGCCAGTCCACCAACGACACCGTCTCGCTGCTGGCGAGCGGCGCGTCCGGCGTCACCCCCTCGGCCGAGGCGTTCACCGCCGCGCTCACCGACCTGTGCACCCAGCTGGCCAAGCAGCTGCTCGCCGACGCCGAGGGCGCCGACCACGAGATCGCGATCACCACCGTCAACGCCGCCACCGAGGACGAGGCCGTCGAGGTGGGCCGCAGCGTCGCGCGGAGCAACCTCTTCAAGGCCGCCGTGTTCGGCAAGGACCCCAACTGGGGCCGTGTCCTGGCCTCCGTCGGTACGACGAGCGCCGCCTTCGACCCGGCCGACCTCGACGTCGCGATGAACGACGTGTGGGTGTGCCGCAACAGCACGCCCGCCGAGGACCCGGCGCTCGTCGACCTCAGCGCGCGCGCCGTCACCGTGACGATCGACCTCAAGGCCGGCCCGGCGCAGGCGACGGTGTGGACCAACGACCTGACCCACGCCTACGTCCACGAGAACAGCGCGTACTCGTCATGAGCGAGGAGAAGATGACCCCACCGGGCAAGCCCGACCCCTACAAGGCGAAGACCCTCGCGGGCGCCCTGCCGTGGCTGAAGGCCTACCACGGCAAGGTCGTGGTGGTGAAGTACGGCGGCAACGCGATGACCGACGACGTCCTCAAGCGGGCCTTCGCCGAGGACATCGCCTTCCTGCGCTTCGCCGGCTTCCGTCCGGTGGTCGTGCACGGCGGCGGTCCGCAGATCTCGCAGATGCTGGGCCGGCTCGGCATCGAGTCGGAGTTCCGCGGCGGGCTGCGGGTCACCACACCCGAGGCCATGGACGTCGTACGGATGGTGCTGGTCGGGCAGGTGCAGCGCGAGCTCGTCGGCCTGATCAACGAGCACGGCCCGCTGGCCGTGGGGCTCTCCGGCGAGGACGCGCACCTGTTCACCGCCGAGGCGACCGGCACGGTCGTCGACGGCGAGGAGGTCGACCTCGGCCTGGTCGGCGAGGTCGCGCAGGTGCGCCCCGAGGCGGTGCTCGACCTGATCGAGGCCGGCCGGATCCCGGTCGTGTCCAGCGTCGCCCCCGACGCCGACGGCGTCGTGCACAACGTCAACGCCGACTCGGCCGCGGCCGCGCTCGCCGCGGCGCTCGGCGCGGAGAAGCTGCTCGTCCTCACCGACGTCGAGGGGCTCTACCTCGACTGGCCGGACCCCGAGGAGGTGATCGGCGAGATCAGCCCCGAGGCGCTGGAGGAGATCCTGCCGACGCTGGCCAGCGGGATGATCCCGAAGATGAAGGCCTGCCTGCAGGCCGTGCGTGGCGGTGTCGAGCGGGCGACCGTCGTCGACGGCCGCCAGGAGCACGCCGTGCTGCTGGAGCTCTTCACCGACGAGGGCGTCGGCACCCAGGTGCTGCCCGGCGTCACCACCAAGACGCGCAAGGCCCGGGAGGTCCAGCAGTGACCACGAACGCGCAGTGGACCGAGCGGTACGCCGGCTCGCTGATGAACACCTTCGGCCCGCCGAAGCTCGTCCTCGCCCGCGGCGAGGGCGCCCACGTCTGGGACGCCGACGGGCGGGAGTACGTCGACCTGCTCGGCGGGATCGCCGTCAACGCCCTCGGCCACGCCCACCCCCGCCTGGTGGAGGCCGTCACGACGCAGCTGCGGACGCTCGGTCACATCTCCAACTTCTTCGCCAGCGCCCCGCAGATCGGGCTCGCCGAGCGGCTGGTGTCGCTGCTCGGCACCGAGGCCCGCGTGTTCTTCACCAACTCCGGTGCCGAGGCCAACGAGGCGGCGTTCAAGCTGACCCGGCGCACCGGCCGCACGAAGATCGTGGCCACCGCCGGCTCCTTCCACGGCCGCACGATGGGTGCGCTCGCGCTCACCTCCAAGGAGGCGTACCGGGCGCCCTTCGAGCCGCTGCCGGGCGACGTGGTCTTCGTCGAGTACGGCGACGTCGCGGCCCTCGAGGCGGCCGTCGACGAGCAGACCGCGGCCGTCCTCGTCGAGCCGATCCAGGGCGAGGCCGGTGTCATCGTGCCGCCGCGCGACTACCTGCCTGCCGCCCAGCGGATCGCGCACGAGAACGGCGCGCTGCTGTGGCTGGACGAGATCCAGACCGGCGTCGGGCGGACCGGTGCGTGGTTCGCGCACCAGCACCCTGACTTGGTCGACGCGCCCGTCGTACCGGACATCGTGACGCTGGCCAAGGGCCTCGCCGGCGGCATCCCGATCGGTGCCTGCATCGCCACCGAGGGCAGCGGCAAGCTGTTCGACCCGGGCAACCACGGGACCACCTTCGGCGGCAACCCGGTCGCGGCGGCGGCCGCGCTGACGGTGCTCGACGTGGTCGGCGAGGACGGCTTCCTCGGCCGCGTGACCGAGGCGGGGCAGCGGCTGAAGGCCGCCGCGGCCGCCGACGCCCGGGTCGTCGAGACCCGTGGTGCCGGGCTGCTCGTCGGCCTCACCCTCGCCGAGCCCAAGGCCGCCGAGGTCGTCACCGCGGCCCAGGACGCGGGATTCATCGTCAATGCCGCCACCGCGGAGCGCATCCGGATGGCCCCGCCACTGGTCCTCACCGACGCCGACATCGACGCCTTCGGCGCCGCCTGGCCGGCGGTCCTCGACGCAGCGGGGGTGCAGGCATGACCCGCTCCTTCCTGCGCGACGACGACCTCACGGCCGCCGAGCAGGCCGAGGTCCTCGCCCTGGCGGCGAAGCTCAAGGCCGAGCCCTACGACCACCGGCCGCTCGCCGGCCCGCGCACCGTCGCGATGGTGTTCGACAAGCCGACCCTGCGCACCCAGGCCTCCTTCGCCGCAGGCATCGCCGAGCTCGGCGGCCACCCGATGCTCGTCGACGGCCAGCTCGCCGGCATCGGCAAGCGGGAGTCGGTCGCCGACGTCGCCCGGGTGCTCGGACGGCAGGCGTCGCAGGTCGTGTGGCGCACCTTCGCCCAGGCCGACCTCGACGAGATGGCCGCGTTCTCGGGCGTCCCGGTCATCAACGCGCTGACCGACGACTTCCACCCCTGCCAGCTGCTCGCCGACCTGCTGACCGTCCAGGAGCACAAGGGCTCGCTCGCCGGGCTCACCGTCGTCTTCCTCGGCGACGCCGCCTGCAACATGGGCAACTCGTGGGCGCTCGCCGGCTCGCTGGCCGGGATGCACGTCCGCTTCGGCTGCCCCGAGGGCTACGCACCCGCCGCGTCCGTGCTGGAGTCCGCCGCCGCGCTCGGCGGCAGCGTCACCGTCTCCAGCGACCCCGTCGAGGCCACCACCGGCGCTGACGTCGTCGTCACCGACACCTGGGTCTCGATGGGCAAGGAGGACGAGGCGGCGGCCCGGCGCGCGATCTTCGGCCCGTACGCCGTCACGCCCGAGCTGGTCTCCCACGCCGCCGACGACGCCATCGTGCTGCACTGCCTGCCGGCGTACCGGGGCTCGGAGATCGCCGCGGAGGTGATCGACGGCCCGCGGAGCGTCGTCTGGGACGAGGCCGAGAACCGCCGGCACGCCCAGAAGGCGATCATGACCTGGCTGCAGGACCGCTGATGAGCGAGCACGCCCTGACCCCGCTGACCAAGAGCGCCCGCCAGGCGCTCGTCGTCGAGCTGCTGGAGAGCCGCGAGGTGCGCTCCCAGCACGAGCTCGCCGACCTGCTCGGGACCCGGGGCGTGCACGTCACCCAGGCCACGCTCAGCCGCGACCTCGTCGAGCTCGACGCGGTCAAGGTGCGCGGCCCCAGTGGCACTCTCGTCTACGCCGTGCCCGCCGAGGGCGGTGACCGCACACCGGTCGCCGGCGAGAGCGCCGCCGCCCAGCACCGCCTGTCCCGACTGGCCGCCGAGCTGCTCGTCAGCGCCGAGGCCAGCGCCAACCTCGTCGTGCTCCGCACCCCGCCGGGTGCGGCGCAGTTCCTCGCGAGCGCGATCGACAAGGTCGAGATCTCCGACGTCCTCGGCTGCATCGCCGGCGACGACACCGTGCTCGTCATCGGGCGCGACCCCGCCGGGGGCGAGGCCCTGGCCCACCGGTTCACCTCCCTTGCCGAAAGGAACGAAAGTTGAGCAAGGTCCTGACCTCCCTGCCCGTGGGGGAGCGCGTCGGCATCGCCTTCTCCGGCGGCCTCGACACCTCCGTCGCGGTCGCCTGGATGCGCGACAAGGGCGCGATCCCGTGCACCTACACCGCCGACATCGGCCAGCCCGACGAGCCGGACATCGCCGGGGTCCCGGTCCGCGCCCGCGAGTACGGCGCCGAGATCGCCCGCGCCGTCGACATCAAGCCGCAGCTCGTCGAGGAGGGCCTCGCGGCGCTCGCGTGCGGCGCCTTCCACATCCGCTCCGGCGCCAAGGCCTACTTCAACACCACCCCGCTGGGTCGCGCCGTCACCGGCACCCTGCTGGTGCGTGCGATGCAGGCCGACGGCGTCAACATCTGGGGCGACGGCTCGACGTACAAGGGCAACGACATCGAGCGGTTCTACCGCTACGGCCTGCTCGCCAACCCCGAGCTGCGCATCTACAAGCCCTGGCTGGACGCGGACTTCGTCGCCGAGCTCGGCGGCCGGCACGAGATGAGCGAGTGGCTCGTCGCGCACGACCTGCCCTACCGCGACTCCACGGAGAAGGCCTACTCCACCGACGCCAACATCTGGGGCGCCACCCACGAGGCGAAGACCCTGGAGCACCTCGACGTCTCGCTGGAGACCGTCGAGCCGATCATGGGCGTGAAGTTCTGGGACCCCTCGGTCGCCATCGAGTCCGAGGACGTCACCGTCTCCTTCGAGGCCGGCCGGCCGGTCGCCCTCAACGGCCAGCGGTACGACGACCCGGTCGCCCTGGTCCTGGAGGCCAACGCCATCGGCGGCCGCCACGGGCTCGGGATGTCCGACCAGATCGAGAACCGGATCATCGAGGCCAAGTCCCGCGGGATCTACGAGGCGCCCGGCATGGCGCTGCTGTTCGCGGCGTACGAGCGGCTGCTCAACGCGATCCACAACGAGGACACCCTCGCCAACTACCACCTGGAGGGCCGCAAGCTCGGCCGCCTGCTCTACGAGGGCCGCTGGCTCGACCCGCAGGCGCTGATGCTGCGCGAGTCCATCCAGCGCTGGATCGCCTCCCTGGTCACCGGCACGGTCACCCTGCGGCTGCGCCGCGGCGACGACTACACGATCCTCGCCACCGAGGGCTCGAACTTCTCCTACCACCCGGAGAAGCTCTCCATGGAGCGCGTCGAGAACGCCGCCTTCGGCCCGACCGACCGGATCGGCCAGCTCACCATGCGCAACCTCGACATCGCCGACAGCCGCGACAAGCTGGAGCAGTACGCCGGCCAGCCGCTTGACCAGGGCACGGTCCTCGTCGAGCACGGCACCCTGTTCGGCGAGCTCCCCGCCGGTGGCTACGACCGGATCACGGCCAACCCGGAGGGCGGCGAGGAGGCCGAGGCGATCCTGGAGGACGTGGCGATGGAGTCGGGGACCGATTGATCGTGGCCGACGGACTGGGGCAGGGCGAGCCGACTCGTCGTACCGTCGCCCGGGTGCTGCCGGTCAGCGACCAGGGCACCGTCCTGCTCCTGCTCGGCTGTGACCCGGCGGTGCCGGAGGTGCGTTACTGGTTCACCATCGGTGGCGCGGCGGACCCGGGGGAGTCGCTCGCGGCCGCCGGGGCACGGGAGCTGCGCGAGGAGACCGGGCTCCGGGTCGAGCCGGAGGAGCTGGGGGAGCCGTTCGGCACCTTCGAGGTGGAGTTCTCGTGGAACGGGCGCTCCTACGTCAACGAGTCGACCTTGTTCGCGGTCGGGGTCGAGGAGACCCCGATCAGCTTCGAGGGCCTGGACCTGCTGGAGTCGCAGTCGATCTTCGATGCGCGATGGTGGACCCCTGAGGGCCTCGACGAGGATGGACGCGCGGTGGACCCGCGCCTGATCGACCAGATGCGGGCGGCGATCGCGCACGTCCGGGGAGGATGAGATGAGCAACGAGCTCAGCGGGACCAACGAGGGCAAGCTCTGGGGCGGCCGGTTCGAGGGCGGACCCTCACCGGAGCTCGAAGCGCTCTCCCGCTCCACGCACTTCGACTGGCGGCTGGCGCTCTACGACCTCGCCGGCTCCCACGCCCACGCCAAGGCGCTCGGCGCCGCGGGCCTGCTGACGGGGGAGGAGGAGCGCGAGCTGCACCGAGGGCTCGACGCGCTCGCCCAGCGCTGGACCGACGGACAGCTGTGGGCCGCGGACTCCGACGAGGACGTTCACGGCGCCCTCGAGCGCCTGCTCATCGAGGAGGTGGGGCCCGACGTCGGGGGCAAGCTGCGCGCCGGACGTTCCCGCAACGACCAGATCGCCACGCTCTTCCGCTGCTACCTGCTCGACCACGAGCGGGTCGTCACCCGTCAGGTCCTCGACCTCGTGAGCGCGCTCGCCGACCAGGCCGAGGCCAACCTCGGCGCGATCATGCCCGGGCGCACGCACCTGCAGCACGCCCAGCCCGTCCTGCTGTCCCACCACCTGCTGGCCCACGCCTGGGCGCTGCTGCGCGACGTCGACCGGTTGCGGGACTGGCGGGCGCGGGTGGTGAGCGACTCGCCGTACGGGAGCGGGGCGCTGGCGGGCCAGAGCCTCGGCCTCGACCCCGAGCTGGTCGCCCGGGAGCTGGGCTTCACCGGGTCGACCGCCAACTCGATCGACGGTACGGCGTCGCGCGACTTCGTCGCCGAGTTCGCCTTCGTGGCGGCCCAGGTGGGCGTCGACGTCAGCCGGATCGCGGAGGAGATCATCCTGTGGGCGACGAAGGAGTTCGACTTCGTCACGCTGCACGACTCGTGGTCGACCGGCTCGTCGATCATGCCGCAGAAGAAGAACCCGGACATCTCCGAGCTGGCCCGCGGCAAGGCGGGCCGCCTGATCGGCAACCTGACGGGGCTGCTCACCACCCTCAAGGCCTTGCCGCTCGCCTACAACCGCGACCTGCAGGAGGACAAGGAGCCGGTCTTCGACTCCATCGACACCCTCGAGGTGCTGCTGCCCGCGTTCACCGGGCAGGTGGCCACCCTGGTCTACAACACCGAGCGGATGGCCGAGCTGGCGCCGCAGGGCTTCTCGCTGGCGACCGACATCGCGGAGTGGCTGGTGCGCGAGGGGACACCTTTCCGGATCGCCCACGAGCTCGCGGGCGCCTGCGTCCGGGCGGCCGAGGCGCGCGGTGTCGAGCTCGCGGACCTCACCGACGAGGAGTTCGCGGCCATCTCGCCGGCGCTGACCCCCGCCGTACGGCTGGTGCTGACGACCGAGGGCTCGGTCGCCTCCCGCTCCGGGCGGGGTGGGACCGCACCCGCCCGCGTCGCCGAACAGCTCGCTGACCTGCGCAAACGCATCCAGGAGCACCGCCCGCGCGATTGAGGGGCACCCCGATTTGCAACGAGGGGGACGTGTGCTGTTAATGTTCTTCTCGTTGCGGGGAACGCAGCGAAAACCTCCGGGCCAAGGGCCCAAACAAGAGGTCTTCGCTATGTCCGCAGCACGGTTCGGACCCCGGTCCGAGGCTCCGGGTCACCGGAGTTGACGCCCCAGGCCCGAACCAGTAACGTTTCACAGGTTGCCCCGCGACCGAAGGCCCACCAAGGTCCGAGGCGCGAGAGCGTGTGATGTTTGAGAACTCAACAGTGTGTCATGCATAGATTGTTTGTGACGTTTGTGTGCATTCGATCGTGGCCATCTTTTGGTGGTTGTGGTTGGTGCTTGTCAATGAAATGATTCTGTGGAC
>NZ_JBEGHK010000006.1:0-368920 GCF_040676175.1 Nocardioides sp. LML1-1-1.1
GGGACATGAGGGCCTCCGGTCGGGTGAAGCGGTTCCTAGACAGCTCCACTTCACAACCGGAGGCCTTCGTCTGTCAGACAGGCTCACCGATGCCGGGCGGTACAACCTCCCTGGACATCACAGCTAGAGCACCTTCGTGCCGTACATCTCGCCGAGCGGGTCGGCCAGCAGCTCCAGCCGTTCGCCGTCCGGGCCGGGGAAGTAGAGCGAGACCTTCGACTCCAGGTGGTAGGCCACCCCGGCGTCGTCGAGCTTGGCCCGCAGGTAGTCCCACTTCTCGCGGGTGACCGAGATGGCGATGTGGTGGTGCCCGCCCAGCACCTCGGCGTACGGCTCGAGGTCGAGGCCCGGCAGGGTGAAGAAGGCGAGCAGGTTGCCCGCGCCCACGTCGAAGAAGAAGTGGTCGGAGCCGGCGTAGTCGCGGTTCTCGAAGATCTCGGTCAGCGGGAATTCCAGGAGCCCCTGGTAGAAGGCGATCGTGCGTCGTACGTCGGAGGAGAGCAGGGCGGCGTGGTGGATCCCGCGGGCGCTGCTGGCCGGCCGCTCCGCCTCGGGGACGAGGTGCTCCCGCTTGATCCGCTCGCGGTCCCGGGTGATCGCGTCGAGGTCGATAGTTGCCATGTCAACAACCATGCTCCCGAAGTCGTGGATGTGTCAACATTCTCGGCTAGGATCGGGACGATGGGAACGACACGATGGCTCGACGACGAGCAGCAGGCCGCTTGGCGGGGCTGGCTCGACGTCCACACGCAGCTCAGCGCCCGGCTCGGTCGCGAGCTGCAGGCGGCGAGCGGGCTGTCGCTGTCCGACTACGAGATCCTGGTCGCCCTCACCGACGACGACGTGCCCGAGCACTCGTTGCGGATGTTCGAGCTCGGCGAGCGGCTCCAGTGGGAGAAGTCCCGGGTCTCCAAGCAGGTCTCCCGGATGGAGGCGCGTGGCCTCGTCGAGCGGCGGCACTGCGCCGACGACCGCCGCGGCGCCTTCGTGGACCTGACCGACGCCGGTCATGCCGCGATCGCCGCCGCCGCGCCGAGCCACGTCGAGCTGGTCCAGGAGCTGTTCTTCGACGGCCTGAGCCCGGAGCAGGTCCGCGCGCTCGCCGACTTCGCCAGCGGCGTGCTGGAGCGGGTCAGCTCCCGCTGAGCAGGTCCTCCACCGCCAGCGAGGCGAAGGTCATCGCGGCGCCGAGCGGCGCCCCCGGACCCGGGTACGACGAGCCGAACACCGACGCGGTGGAGTTGCTGGCCGCGTAGAGCCCGGGGATCGGCGTACCGGCCTCGTCGAGCACGCGGGCCGCGGCGTCGGTGACCAGCCCGCCCTTGGTGCCGAGGTCGGAGAGCACGAACCGCGCGGCGACGTAGGGCGGGGTGTCGAGCGGGACCAGCGCCTTGTTGGGCGAGCCGGCCGAGGCGAAGAAGGTGTCGTACTCGTCGGTGCCGCGGCCGAAGTCCTCGTCGACACCCGAGGCGGCGAAGCCGTTGAAGCGCTCGACCGTGGCGACCAGGGCCACCGGGTCGAGCCCGCACGCCTCGGCCAGCGCCTCGATCGTGTCCGCCTGGACCCAGGTGCCGGCGGCGAGGTGCTCGGCCGGGTCGCCCTCGGGCATCGCGATGGCGGGCAGCCGCCCGCCCTCCCGGGCGTCGAAGACGAACCACGACGGGGTCCGCTCGGGTGCCGCGGCCATCACCCGGCCGAAGCGGTCGTAGGGCAGGCACTCGTTGCCGTAGCGCTCGCCGTGCTGGTCGACCATCAGCCCGCCGCGGAAGCCCAGGGTGAAGGTGCCCGAGCCGTCGGGCTGCAGGAGGCCGGGGCAGAACCAGCCCTCACCGGAGAAGTCGGTGGCCGCGCCGACCTCGGCCGCTGCGTCGATGACCTCGCCGGTGTTGGTGCCGCGCGGTGCCATGGTCCACTCCGCGCGCCCCGGCGTCCCGTGCGCCGTACGACGCTCGGGGCTCCCCTCGAAGCCGCCCGCCGCCACCAGGACACCCCGGTCCGCGGTCAGCTCGACCGGCCCGCCGGGCGTCTCGGCGCGCACGCCGACGACCCGCCCGGTGTCGTCGCGCACGAAGCCGGTGACGTGGTGCTCCACGAGGACCTCGCCGCCGTCGCGCAGCACCATCGCGGCCAGCCGGCCGATCAGCGCCTGGCCGCCGGACAGCGTGGAGCGGCCCGGCTGGCCGGCCCGGTCGCGCTCGACCGGTGGGCGGAGCAGGGCGCCGACCCGGGGGTCGAGCGCGTCGCGGCGGATGGCCGAGGGCTGGATGGAGCGGCCCATCGGGACCCGGCCGGGCGCGTCGTAGTACTCCGAGAAGGGGATCCACTCGAAGTCCATCAGCTCGTCGGCCTCCAGTGCCGCGACCAGGCGCGGCGCCTGGGCGAGCAGCGCCTCCACCCGCGCGTCGTCCGGCGAGTCGAGGACGGCGGCCAGGTAGGCCCGCGCGCCCTCGGTCGAGTCGGGCAGCCCGGCGCGCTGCTGGACCGCGCTGCCGGGCAGCCAGCAGGCGCCGCCGGAGTAGGCGGAGGTGCCGCCGATGAGCGGGGTCCGCTCCAGGACCGCGGTGCGCAGCCCGGCCTTCGCCGCCAGGGCGGCGCCGGTCAGGGCGCCACCGCCCGAGCCGACCACGATCACGTCGTACGCACTCATGGCGAAACGATAACGTGTTCTAGTTCGGTGCGGGCCGGACCGCCGCTTCCAGCGCCGGGCGCACCACGTCCGGGTCGAGGCCGAGGCCGATCGCGACCAGGGTGCTCCGCTCCGGTGCCGGGCACGACCTCACGTCCACCTGGCGGCCGACCACGTGGACCACCTGCCCGCGCACCCGGCTGCCGCGGCGCACCGCGAGGGTGCCCTTGATCCGGTAGGCGCCCGGCGGTGGGGCCGCCAGCAGCGCCTTCAGCGCGGCCGGGTCGACCGGCTCGCTCGCCGTCACCGAGACCGACGCGGCGTGGGTGTGCCCGGGGGCCGCCGGGCGCTCGGCGCGCAGCAGCGCTGCCAGGGGCAGCTCGTCCTCGGGCTCCTCCTCGCTCGCGGCGTCGTAGACCAGGGTGGGGTCGACCCGCCCGTGCGAGGTCCGTACGACGTGGGCGTGCGGGTTGCGCTCGCGCACCCGGGCCTCGATCCGGGCCAGCGTCTCCTCCGGCACCAGGTCGGCCTTGTTGAGCACCACCAGGGTGGCGATCGCGAACCGGGCCGGTGCGAGGCCGCCGCCGTCGACGGTGGCGAAGTACTCCACCGCGTCCACGACGTCGACCACGCCACCGGGTCGCACGTTCGGGGCCGCGCTGCCGGCGATCATCGACGCCAGCGCACCGGGCTCGGCGATCCCGCTCGCCTCGACGACGACCACGTCGAGCGCGCGCCGCGGCTGGGCGAGCCTCTCCAGCGCCTCGTCGAGCCCCCCGGCGTCCTCCAGGCAGCACAGGCAGCCGCCCGCGATGGACGCCGGCTCGTCGACCTGGCCGCTGACGAGCGCGGCGTCCACGTTGATCGCGCCGAAGTCGTTGACGACCACGCCGACCCGGGCCCCGGGCTGGCGCAGCAGGTGGTTGAGCAGCGTGGTCTTCCCGGCACCGAGGTGGCCGGTCAGGGCGACGACGGGGACGCGGCGGCTCACTGCGGCATCGTAGGCGCCGCGGATGCGACAGATCGCGCAGGCTGCCGAGAAATGAGCATGATTCTCATTACAATCCCGGCCATGGCACCCTCTCGGACCCTCGCACCCTGGCGCGCCCGTCCCGCGCCGTCCGCACCGGGGAGCACCGCGCCTCCCGCCGACCGGCAGGTCTGGATCGCGCTCCTCGTCCTGCTCGCCGCGGTGCCGGCCCAGCGCCTTCTCGCCGACCCGCTCGGCAACGAGGCCTTCCAGGCCTGGGCCACCGTCTTCCTCGCGATCGTGGTCCAGTCGATCCCGTTCCTCGTGCTCGGCGTGCTGCTCTCCGGGCTGATCTCCGCGCTGCTCTCGGAGAAGGTCGTCTCCCGGGTGCTGCCGCGCAACCCGCTGCTCGCCGTACCGGTCGCCGGGATCGCGGGCGTGGGCCTGCCCACCTGTGAGTGCGCGGCCGTCCCGGTCGCCGGCGGCCTGGCCCGGCGCGGGGTCCCGGCCGCGGTCGCGCTGACCTTCCTGCTGGCCGCGCCCGCGGTCAACCCGGCCGTGATCGTCTCCACTGCCGTCGCCTTCCAGGGCCGCACCGACATGGTCCTGGCCCGCTTCGTGGCCTCGATGCTCGTCGCGGTCGTGATCGGGTGGATCTACGTCGTCCTCACCCGACGGGTGCCGGCGCTGCGGCTGCCCCGGATCGCCGAGGCCGGCCACGCCCACGGCGGCGAGTCGCGCTGGGGCCGGTTCGTCGCCGCCGCCTGGCACGACGCCCTGCCCGCCGCCGGATTCCTGGTGATCGGCGCCGTGATCGCGGCCGCGATCAACGTGTTCGTGCCCCTCGACGTCGTCGAGTCGGTCGCCGACCAGTGGTTGCTGGCCGTCGTCGCGCTGGCCGCCTTCGCCTTCCTGGTCGCGCTGTGCTCTGAGGCCGACGCGTTCATCGCGGTCAGCCTGACCGCCTTCTCCGACACCGCCAAGCTGGTGTTCCTGGTGGTCGGCCCGGCGATGGACGTCAAGCTCGCCGCGATGGAGGCCGGCCAGTTCGGCCGCGCCTTCGCGGCCCAGTTCGTGCCGCTGGTGCTGGTGGTCGCGACCGTCGTCGCGACCGTCGTCGGGACGGTGCTGCTGTGAACCGCAACGCCCAGGCCGTCGTCCTGGCCGCCCTCGGTGCGCTCACCCTCCGCGTCAGCGTGACCGACGAGCACACCCGCTACGTCAACGCGGCGATGAAGTGGCCCCTCGTCGTCAGCGGCGTGCTCATGCTGCTGCTCGCCCTCAGCCGGGTCCTGCGTCGCGAGGACGGCGGCGAGCCCACGACCCCGGCGGTCTGGGTGCTGCTCCTGCCGGTGGTCGTCGGCCTCGCCGTCCAGCCCGCCGCCCTCGGTGCCTACGTCGCCGACCGCCGGGTCAACGACGTCTCCGCCCAGCAGTACGACGAGCCGGCGGTCGACCCGCTGCCCCGGGACCGGACCACCGACGTCGGCCTGGCCGAGTTCGTCAGCCTCGCCGCCGGGTACGGCGAGGCGCTGGCCGGCCGCGAGGTGCGCCTGGTCGGCTTCGTCACCCACGCCGACGGCGCCTGGTTCGTCAACCGGCTCACGATCAGCTGCTGTGCCGCCGACGCCAGCGCCTTCCGGGTGCGGATCGACGCGGGCGACGTACGGGTCGACGTGCCGGCGGAGAAGACGTGGGTCCGCGTGGTCGGGCGCTGGGCCGAGGGCACCGGTGTCGAGGGCGTGGACCTCCCGGCGCTGAGGGCGTCAGCGGTCGAGGAGGTGCCCGCACCCCGGCAACCGTACGAGTGAGCCTCAGCCCTGACGCCCCTTCATCCGCGGGTTCTGCTTGTTGATGACGTAGATCCGGCCGCGGCGCCGCACGACCTGCGCGCCGGGCTGGTTCTTGAGCGAGCGGAGCGAGTTGCGGACCTTCATCGGGTCCTCCTTCCCGTGCGCGGGTCGACCAGGCCGTCCATCACCGCGCCGACGAGCCGGCGCGGCACCCGGAAGGTCTCGCCGTCGAGGGTCACCGGCACCAGGTCCGGTGCGGTCGCCTTCCACTGCGACCGGCGGTGCCGGGTGTTGCTGCGCGAGGTACGGCGCTTCGGGACCGCCATCACGCCACCTCCCGGATCGGCCCGAGCCACGGCTCGAAGCCGTCCTCGCCACCGGGGTGCGCGACCTGCTCGCCGGGGGCGACGAGCAGGCCGTCGAAGGCCGCGCGCAGGTGGGCCGGTGCGGCGCCGACGCCGGTGAGCACGATCCGGGTGAACGGCGTACGACGCCCCCAGGCCGCGGAGTCGCCGATGCTCAGCTGACCGCCGGCGCCGTCCCACTCGACGACCCGGCCGGGCCGGGTCGGCAGCCAGAAGCAGCCGCGGGAGCGGTGTGTCCCGCCGCCGAGGCTCTCCAGCGACTCCAGCAACCGGCCGGGGTGGAAGGCGCGGGTGGACTGCAGGTCCAGGCGCCACACGCCCTCGCCGGCGAGGTCCGGCAGCGCGTCGGTGCGGGCCGGGTCGGTCCAGGCGTCGGTCGCCGCGTGGGTGTGGATCCCGCCGGTCAGGGCGGTGCCGTCGAGCGCGTGCCCGCCGTGCAGCACGGCCACACCGGGCCTGGCCAGGGCGGTGACGAGGGACGTCGCGACCGGGTCGGGGGTGCCGTCGAAGGCCACCACGTCGGCGTACTCCACCTGGGCGGCGAGCACCTCGCCCACCCCGCGGCGGTCGTCGTGCGCGCTGTGCCGGCCACGGTCGGCGAGCAGGTCGTCGCCGAGCAGGTCGCGGACGGGGTGCTCGGCGCCGAGCGCGGCGACGACCCCGGAGACCCGGAGGAAGCGGGCCAGCCGGGTGTCCCAGGTGAGCACCGAGCACACGTGCGCGGCCTCCGCCCCCACGGGCAGGTGCGCGACGATGCTCGCCCACCGGCCGTCGCGGGCGAGCCGGGTGAGCGTCGGCACGATGTCCTCGCGGATCGCGCAGCCCACGCAGGCGTGCTCCAGCAGGGTCTCGTGGTTCTCCACGACGCCGGTCAGGTCGCTGACGGTGCGGGTGAGCACGCCGCGCTCGACATCGATGTGGTGGCGTACGGCGACCGCGCCCGGCAGGTCGAACTGCAGCCCGACCATGGCCGAGGCCATCGCGTCCGGGTCGACGCCGGAGATGAGGACGACGGGCACCCTCATCGCGCACCCCGCCCGTAGCGCCGCTCGAAGGCCTCGACCCGGCCCTCGCTGTCGAGGACCCGGCCCTGGCCGGTCCAGAACGGGTGGCTGTGCACGCTGACGTCCACGTCGACCACGGGATACCTGCGGCCCTCGACCTCGACGGTGGCCTCGCCGGGGCGCGCGGCCAGCGTCGAGCGGGTGAGCACGACGTCGCCGGTCGCCCGGTCCCGGAAGGCGACCGGGCCGTACGCGGGATGGATTCCTGGCTTCACGGTGTTCTCTCCTCGTCTGGTTAGAATGAGAATCGTTCTCAATCATGACACACGATGAGTGGAAGGAGAAAGCGATGTCACGCACCTGCCAGGTGACCGGGGCGCGGCCACTGTTCGGCAACCACGTGTCCCACTCGCACCGTCGTACGCGACGGCGCTTCGACGTCAACGTCCAGCGGAAGCGGTACTGGGTGCCCTCGCTGGGCCGGCACGTCACGCTGCGGGTCAGTGCCCGCGGCATCAAGACCATCGACCAGCGGGGGATCGAGGCTGTGGTGGCCGACCTCCGCGCCCGAGGGGAGATCTGACATGGCGAAGAAGGGCAGCGACGTGCGGCCGATCGTGAAGCTGCGGTCCACGGCCGGCAGCGGGTTCACCTACGTGACCCGGAAGAACCGGCGCAACGACCCGGACCGGATGGTCCTGCGCAAGTACGACCCCGTCGTGCGGCAGCACGTCGACTTCCGCGAGGAGCGCTGATGGCCAAGCAGAGCAAGATCGCCGCGCAGGAGCGGCGTCGCGCCACCGTCGAGCGGTACGCCGAGCGGCGGGCCGCGCTCAAGGAGCGGATCCGGCGCGCCGAGCCCGGCTCGGCCGAGCTGGCCGCGGCCGTGCAGGCGCTGGACGACCTGCCGCGCGACTCCTCGGCCGTCCGGCTGCGCAACCGCGACCAGGTCGACGGCCGGCCGCGGGGCTACCTGCGCAAGGCCGGGCTCTCCCGGATCCGGTTCCGCGAGATGGCCCACCGCGGGGAGCTGCCGGGCATCACCACGTCGAGCTGGTAGCCCATGACAGGGTGATCCCCATGGGTTCCGGCCACTCCCACCGTGCCTCCGACGGTGTCGACGACCAGATCAGCGTCGGTACGACGGCGCGCACCGCGCTCCTCGCCGGGCTCGGTGTCGCGCTGCTGCTCACCCTCGCCGGCCTGGTCGCCTGGTTCCCGCCGGGCGACGCCGCGGAGCAGGCCGCGAAGCAGGGCGGTGCCGCCGCCCAGTTCGCCGCACCCGGGGTGACCTTCCCGACCGGTGAGGTCGTCGAGGTCGCCCCGAAGTGCGCCGGCGGCGGCCTGCCGGACGGGTCGGGGTGCAGCACGGTGAGCGTGCGGGTCCCGGGGGAGAAGGACCCGGTCGTCCTGGACGTACCGCCCGACGTGATCGACTCCGGGATCGGCAAGGGCGACAAGGTCGAGCTGCTGCGCACGCCCGCCGCGAAGGACGCGCAGGTCCAGACGCCGTCGTACTCCTACTTCGCGACCGAGCGGCACGGCACGCTGCTCTGGCTGACGATCGCCTTCGTGGTCGTGGTGCTCGCGATCGCCCGGCTGCGCGGGCTGTTCGCCCTCGTGGGCCTCGCCTTCGGCGGCGCGGTGGTGTGGTGGTGGATGCTGCCGGCGCTGCTCGACGGTGCGCCGGGCGTCGGCGTCGCGCTGACCGGTGCGGCGGCGATCATGTTCGTGGTGCTCTACACGACGCACGGCTTCTCGCTGCGCACGAGCACCGCGCTGGCCGGCACCCTGGTGGGCATCTTCCTCACCGCCGGGATCGGCATCGTCGCGATCGGCGACGCCCGGTTGACGGGCATCAGCGACGAGGGCGGCCAGATCCTCGCCACCGTCGGTGCGTTCGACTTCCAGACCCTGCTCGGCTGCGCGCTGGTGATCGCCGGGCTCGGCGTCCTCAACGACGTCACCATCACCCAGGCCTCCGCCGTCTGGGAGCTGCGCGCCGCGAGCCCGCACGCCTCGCGGGCCACCGTCTTCGCGAGCGCGATGCGGATCGGTCGCGACCACATCGCCTCGGCGATCTACACGATCGTCTTCGCCTACGTCGGCACGGCGCTGCTCCTGCTGCTGCTCCTGCGGGTCTACGACCGCCCGCTCCTCGACCTGCTCTCGACCGAGCAGCTCGCCGAGGAGGTTGTGCGCACCCTGGTGACCTCGATCGGCCTGGTCCTGGCCGTCCCGGTCACCACCGGGCTCGCCGCGTTGATCGCGGCGCCCCAGGACCGGGACGAGCCGGGTCAGATCGAGGAGTCGGTCCAGGCCAGCTGAACGACCTCGGCGCCGCGCTCGCGCGAGACCAGGCGCCCGCGCCCGGCCTGGGCGGGCCCAGGCCGGAGGTTGCCGATCAGCACGCCCTCGTCGCGGTTGCCGGCCAGCAGGATGCCGGGCATGGCGAGGTCGCGCAGGGACTGGATGACCGGCTCGTAGAGCGCCCGCGAGGCGCCACCGGAGCGCCGGGCGATGACCACGTGCAGGCCCACGTCGCGGGCCTGGGCCAGCAGCGGCTGGAGCAGCGCGATCGGCGAGCTCTGCTGGGTGGCGACCAGGTCGTAGTCGTCGACGACGACGAACACCTCCGCGCCCGACCACCACGACCGGTTGCGCAGCTGGTCGGGGGTGACGTCGGGTCCGGGCAGCCGGTTCTGCAGGTACGTCGCCAGGTCGCTCAGCGCGGGCTGTGCCTGCGTGGCGGAGGTGAGGTAGTTGAGCAGGTAGTCCTCGGGCACCTCGCCGAGCAACGAGCGCCGGTAGTCGACGACCACGATCTGCGCCTCCGCCGGGGTGCGGGTCCGCATGATCTCCTGGACATAGGTGCGCAGGAAGTTCGACTTGCCGGACTTGCCGTCGCCGAAGAGCAGCAGGTGCGGCTCGGCGTCGACGTCGAAGGCCACCGGGGCCAGCTCCTTCTCGTTGATCGCGAGCAGCAGCTGGCGCGCCGGCGGGGTCGGCGCCAGGGCGCGCACCTCGTCGAGGGTGATCCGGTCCGGCAGCAGCCGCAGCTTGGGCCCGGACGGGCCCTGCCAGGCCTTGGTGACGGCCGAGATCATGGTGTCGACGCCGTCGCCGAGGGTGGCCGCGGTCTGGTCGCCGTCGAGGCGCGGCAGGGCCGAGAGGAAGTGCAGCTTGCCCGGCACCATGCCGCGGCCGGGCCGGTTGGCGGGGACCAGGGCGGCGACCTTGCGGTCGATCTCGGAGTCGATCGGGTCGCCGAGGCGCAGCTCCAGCTTGGTGCCGAGCACGTCGCGCATCGCGGCCCGGAAGTCCGGCCAGCGGGTGGCCGCGGTGACCACGTGCAGGCCGAAGGTCAGCCCGCGGCCGGCGAGCTGCTGCACCTCGACCTCGAGGTCGTCGAAGTCCGAGCGCAGGGTGCCCCAGCCGTCCACGACGAGGAACACGTCGCCGTACCCGTCGTCGGCGCGGCCCTGGGCGCGGCGGGTGCGGTAGGTCTCGATCGAGTCGATGCCGTGGGTGCGGAAGTAGGCCTCGCGGCGGTCGACGATGCCCTTGACCTCGGCGAGGATCCGGCGCACGACCTCCGGCTCCGAGCGGCTGCCGACGCCCGCGACGTGCGGCAGCGCGGTCATCGGCGCGAAGGTGCCGCCGCCGAAGTCGAGCACGTAGAACTGCGACTCCAGCGGGGTCGAGATCAGCGACAGGCTGGTCACGATCGTGCGCAGCAGGGTGGACTTGCCGCTGCGCGGACCGCCCACGACGGCGACGTGGCCGGCGGCGCCGCTCAGGCTGACCGTCAAGGTGTCGCGGCGCTGCTCGCGCGGGCGGTCCACGGTGCCGATCGGGATCGTCAGGTTGCCCGCCTGGCGCCACTGCATCGAGACCAGGCCGAGGTCGGGGTGGTGGGCCAGGTCGGGCATCAGCTGGTCGAGGGTGTCCGGCTCGTCGAGCGGCGGCAGCCAGACCTGGTGCGCGGCCGGGCCGCGCCCGTCCATCCGCTGCACCGCGATGTCGAGCAGCGAGGTCGACTCGCCGGTCGTCGGCGCGGGGGTCGCGGGCTCGTCGCTCTCCAGCGCCGCCGGGTCGTCGAAGGTCTGCACCTCGGAGATCGTGAACGGCAGGATGCCGCGCAGCTTGCCGCCGCCGTCGCGGTCCACCCGCCGGCGACCGGCCTCCGGCGGTCCCGAGACGTACGCCGCCTTGAACCGGGTCAGCTGGGTCGGGTCCGGCTTGAGGTAGCCCAGGCCGGGCACGGCCGGCAGCTCGTAGGCGTCCGGCACGCCGAGCACCGCGCGCGACTCCTGCGCGCTGAACGTGCGCAGGCCGATCCGGTACGACAGGTGGGACTCCAGGCCCCGCAGCCGGCCCTCCTCCAGCCGCTGGGAGGCCAGCAGCAGGTGGAGCCCGAGCGAGCGGCCCAGCCGGCCGATGGCGACGAAGAGGTCGATGAACTCGGGCTTGGCCGAGAGCATCTCGGAGAACTCGTCGACGACGATGAACAGCGACGGCAGGGGCGGCAGCTGCGCGCCGGCCGGGTCGCCCGACGTACGGGCCTTCTCGTAGTCGCGGATCGAGGCGAAGTTGCCCGCCTCGCGCAACAGCTCCTGGCGGCGCACCATCTCGCCCGACAGGGCGTCCTGCATGCGGTCGACGAGGGTGAGCTCCTGGGAGAGGTTGGTGATCACCGCGGAGACGTGCGGCATCTCCGACATCCCCGCGAAGGTCGCGCCACCCTTGAAGTCGACGAGCACCATGTTGAGCTGCTCGGGGGAGTGGGTCATCGCGAGGCCGAGCACCAGCGTCCGGAGGAACTCGGACTTGCCGGAGCCGGTGGCGCCGATGACGAGGCCGTGCGGCCCCATGCCCTGCTGGGCGGACTCCTTGATGTCGAGGTGGATCGGGCCGGCGCCGTCGCCGACGCCGATCGGCACCCGCAGCCGGTCGCGGGCCGGGCGTGCGCGCCAGGCCGCGTCCGGGTCGAAGGTGAACACGTCGCCCAGACCGAGCAGGTCCATGAAGTCGGTGGGCGCGGTGATGTCCGCCGCGTCGTCGCCGACCGCGGCGCCGGCGCTCGGCGTGAAGAGCGGGGTCAGCCGCCGGGCCAGGGCCTCCGCGGAGGCGATGCTGCACTGGTCGCCCTTGGCGCGCAGCGCCTCCGTGCGCAGGCGTACGGCGACGAGCGGCACCCCGCTCGACTCCGGCTCGCCCGGCGCCCGGTCCGCCAGCTCCAGCCGCAGCGCGGTGGCGCTGTCGAGCTCGCCCCAGTGGGCGGGCAGGTCGATCACGGTGACGCCGTGCAGGCCGTCGGGCGGGATCACGTGGTTGCCCGGCGGCAGCTCCGCGCCGTCGGTGATCAGCACGATGTGCGGGATCGCGGGCCGCTCGTCCGCGCCGAAGCGGGGCCGCTCGCTGAGGTCCGGCGGCAGCATCTGGGCCAGGTCGGTCAGCGAGGTGGTCACCATCCGGGCCGGGCCGACGGCGTCGTTCTGGTGCTGGCTGTGGGCGTGCGGCAGCCACTTCACCCAGTCCCAGTGGGCCAGCGTGGCGTCGGTCGCGAGGACCGCGACCTGGAGGTTCTCCGGCGACTGGAAGGCGGTGGCCGAGCAGAGCAGCGCCCGCGCCATGGAGCGGGCCTCCTCCTCGCCGCCGCACACCTCGATCCGGTCGAACGCGCGCAGGTCGATCGAGGCGGGCAGGTCCGGCTGCAGGCGGTGGACCACCAGGAGCCGGTGCAGCGCCGAGGCCGAGGCCGGGTCGACGTCGTCGATGGGGGCGCCCTCGGGCGGGACCAGCTCGAGCGCGAGCGGCTGCGCGCACACGCCGTAGCGGACCTGGAGGAAGGCGGGATCGGCCGAGGAGCGCTCCCACACCCGCGAGCGGTCCTCGGCGAGCGAGGGCAGCGCGGTCGGGTCGGGGTGGATCCAGGTGAGCGCGCGGCGCTGCTGGTCGGCGGCGTCGCGGGCCACGCCGCGCACGGTGGACAGGTAGCGCAGGTACTCCGTGCGCGAGCTGCCGACCTGCTGCTGGCGCTGCTTCCGCTGCCGGTCGATCTGGACGATGATGAAGCCGAGCGTGGCGAAGAGGAACATGCCGGCCGCGATGAAGCGCAGCGCCTGGTTCTGCCCGTTGCCGCCGCCCAGGCCGGCGACCAGGACGATCGAGCCGAGGCTGCCGAGCATCGGGATCGCGTTCATCGCGACCCCGGCGGCGCCCTCGTTGGGCTGGATCTGCGGCGGCGGCTGGATCTGCAGCTGGCCGCCGGGCATCTCGGGCCGCTCGCTCCGCCCGCCGCGCTGGGTCAGGCTGCCGGGCGTCGCCACCCGCCGCCCCGGCGTGCTGCTCTGGGTCACCGTCACGCTGTCGTCCCCTGTCGTCCCCGGATACGCGGCCCGCTCGGCGCGGTGCGACGCGGACGATGATAGGCCCGGCTCAGGACGGGTAGGGACGACCACATGACTCGGAGGACTACCCTGCGGGCAGGAACATCAATCTCGGGAGGCCCGATGCCCGGTACGACGTCCCGGCCGGCCGCGCCCGGTGCGGTCACCGCGGTGACGGTGCACGGGCCGCGCGGCGTCCTCGACCTGACCGTGCCCGCGGGGGCGACTCTGGCCGACGTGGCCGGTGTCTACGCCGCCGAGGCGGGCCTGCCCGCGCCGCTCCCGCTGGTCACCCGCACGGGCGAGTCGCTGCAGATGACCACGCACATCGACGCCCTGGGCCTGGTGCCGGGCACGGTGCTCGTCGCGATCGACCCCTACGCCCGCAAGGTCCCCCCGCGCACCCGCAGTGGGCCGCGCGACGCCGCCCCGCCGGTCGTGGCGGGGACCGCGTCCGCGACCTGGCTCGCCATCGCCGTCGCGGTGGCGCTGGTCGCCGGCTGGGCGACCGCCCAGCTGCCCGGCGACGAGCGGTGGCCGGCGGTCGCCGTGCTGCTGGTGGCGGCCGTGGTCGGCTGCCTGCCGATCGGCGCCCTCGCCGTGCACCGGGTCGTGGCTGCGCCCGCGTTCGCCGCGGCCGCGGTGCTCGCGATGGTGTGGGACCCGCTGCCCGAGCGGCTCCCGATGGTGCTCGGCGCCGCCGCCCTGGCGGCCGCCGTGACCGCGGCCGTCGGCCGTGCGCTCGCCGAGCCGGGCCACCCGGCGGAGCCGGCGCTGCGCACCTGGCTGTTCGTCGGTGCGGGCTGGTTCGTGCTCGCCGGCGTCGGCGCGCTGACCGGTGCCTCGCCGCAGACCGTGTGGGCGGTGCTCTTCCTGGGCGCCGTGCTGGCGGCGCGCTTCGTGCCGGAGGTCGCGGTCGACGTGCCGGACCAGTACCTGCTCGACCTCGAGCGGCTCGCGGTCACCGCGTGGTCCGCCCGGGAGCGGCCGACCGGCCGGCGGGGCCGGATCGTGGTGTCCGCGGACGCGATCGGCGGGGTGGCCGCACGCGGCACCCGCACGGTGCGGGCGGCGACGACCGCGGTGCTCGTGGTCGTGCTCGTCTCCGCGCCCCTGCTGCTGTGGACCGCGGTGCTGCCGCTCGACCGCACCGGTGCCCGCTGCCTGGTCGGCTTCGGCGGCGCCTCGCTGCTGCTGGCCGCGCGCAGCTACCGTCACGCCGCGGCCCGCCGGCTGCTGCGCGTCGCCGGCGTGCTCGCCCTGGTGCTCGTCGCCGCCGTGGTGCTCGGCGCCGGGCCGGGGGACGCCGCCGGTCCCGGGCTCGTCCGCCTGGTCACGTTCCTGGCGATCGGGGTGGCCGGCGTGCTCGTCCTGGTGGCCGTCCTGGTCGGTCGCGGCTGGCGCTCGGCGTGGTGGTCGCGGCGGGCCGAGATCGCCGAGGCGGTGTGCGGCTCGTTCACCGTCGGCTCGCTCGTCGTGGCCATCGGATTCTTCCGTTACCTGTGGGAACTGACGAGCTGAGGTTTAACCACCTCGGGGGTGCGGGTAGCAAGCACGGCATCGGCTCTAAGGCAGGACTCGGGAGCCAATCCACAGATAGCAACCGCGGGCGGACCCGCCCGACTGACCAAGGAGCAGACATGTCGAATGTCGAGTTCGGCCACGCAGAGGGCGCGCTCAAGCAGATCGCTGAGCGCGTCATCCAGGCCAAGGACGAGTTCAAGAAGCACTCCGACACCCTGGACGGCCAGATCCAGGGCCTGAAGGGCAAGTGGGAGGGCGACGGTGGTCGCGCCTTCACCATCCTCCACCAGGCGTGGACGGAGAAGCACAAGGTCGTCACCACCGCGCTGGACAAGTTCCACGCCGCGCTGACCGAGACCGAGAAGGACAACGTCGCGGTCGACCAGCAGGCCGGCGCCGGCATGAACAACCTGTTCAACAAGCTCGGCTCGATCTGATCTCGGGCCCCAGGAACCAGGAGAAATAGACATGAGCCTCGACGGACTTCGCGTCAACCACAACGAGCTGGACAACGCTGCCCAGCACATGTACGACACGGTGAAGCGGATGGAAGACACCCTCACCAACCTCGAGAACGACATCTCGCCCAAGGTCGCCACCTGGTCGGGTGCCCAGCAGGACGCCTACCGCGTGTCCAAGCAGGCCTGGGACTTCGCGATCAACGAGCTGAAGGACCTGCTGGACCAGAGCCACCAGACGGTCTACCAGTCCAACGCCGAGTACATGGCCGCCGACAAGCGCGGCGCCGGCCGGTTCGAGTTCTGAGCCGAGCCCGACTCGTCCGGGAGGGCCGACGCCGAGCGTCGGCCCTCTCGTCATGTCCGGTCGCCGTGCCGTTCGTCCCGTCCGGGCACGGCAACGGCTACCGTGCGTGCCACGATGGCCCCCGTCGGATCCCCGGCGGACTCTCGGAAGGTGTGAGCAGATGACACAAGCTGGTCGGGCTCCCGCGCCGGTCGCCTCCGGCCTGGTCCGGGTCACCGTCACCTCCGGCACCCGTCGCGTCGACCTGGTGCTGCCCGGTGCGGTGCCGGTCGCCGAGCTCCTTCCCGAGCTGGCCCGCAGCGTCGGCCTGCTCGACCCGGCCACCGTCCACGGCGGCTACCGCGTCGGCACGGCCGACGGTCGCCGCCTGGTCCCCGACACCGGGCTCACCCTGCAGGGCGTCGAGGACGGCGGCCTGCTCACCGTGACGGCCGGGGTGGACGACCCCGCGCCGCGCGTCTACGACGACGTGGTCGAGGCCATGGCCGACGTCGTCGAGAACGACCTCCAGCCCTGGCAGCCGGCCTCCGGCCGTCGTACGGCGCTGCTGGCGGCGGGGCTCTTCCTGCTGCTGGGCGTCGCCGCGCTCCTCGTGCAGCGCGGCTCCGACCTCGCCGCGGCCGCCACCGCCGTGGTCGCCGCCGCCCTGTGCGCCGGGGCGATCGTCCTCTCCCGCGCGCAGCGCGAGCCCGAGGCGGCCGTGGGCGTGGCCTGGCTCGGCGCCGTCTACGCCGCCGCGGCGGGCCTGATGTTCGCCGACCAGGACGGTGGGCTGCTCGGCCAGCCGCTCGCCCTCGCCGGTGCGGGTGCCCTCGCCGCCGGCCTGGTGTGCGTGATCGGGCTGGGCCCGGGGCGCACCCTCGTCTTCCCGCCGGTCGTGGTCGGGGCACTCGCCCTGGCGGCCGGTCTCTACCTCGACTCCGTCGACGACGGCATCGCCCCGGCCGCGCTGCTCACCACGGTGCTCGCCCTGGTGGTGCTGGCCGGGAGCATCTTCCCGTGGCTGGCGCTGGGCGCGACCTCCACCCGCGTCGACCAGCTCTTCAGCGCCGCCGACATCACCTCCGACCCCGAGGACATCGAGCCGGGCCAGGTCCTCGCCGACGCCCGGATCGCCCACGAGATCCTGCTCGCGATCTCCGGCACGGTCGGGCTGCTGCTGGTCCTGATCGCGCCGATCGCGGTCAGCCGGGGCGTGACCGGCACGCTGCTCGCGGTCGACGCGTGCCTGGTCGTCATGCTGCGCACCCGCCAGTACCGCACCGGCAGCGAGGTGCTGACCGGCCTGGTCGCGGGGATCGCCGGCCTCGCGACGACCGCGGTCGCCGTCCTGGCGCTGCACGACGACTGGCGGCCCACCCTCGCGGTGCTGCTGGCCGTCGCCGGTGCCGCCCTGCTCGCCGCGACGCTGACCCCGTCGGTGCCCTCGGTGCGGCGCGGACGGCTCGGCGACGTGCTGGAGGCGGTCGCGCTGATCGCGCTGGTGCCGCTGCTGGTCGTCGCGGTGGGCCTGTTCGAGAAGGTCCACGAGGCGCTGGCCTGAGATGGCGACCAAGAAGGACCTCGTCGAGGCGTACTCGTTCAGCCGGCGCCGGCTGGTCACGGCCTTCGTGTCCGGCGCCCCGGGCGGCCGGGAGGTCGAGCCCGCGCGCCCCGGCCGGATGATCGTCGGCGGCATCGCGCTCGCCGTCCTGCTCATCGCCGGTGCCGCCGTGGCCGGTGCATTGACCAAGCGCCCGCCGCCGGACTGGAACAACCCCGGCCTGGTGACCGACGACCACGGCGCGCTCTACGTGATCCTGGACAGCGAGCAGTCCGCGGGCGAGTCCACCCTGCGCCCAGTCATCAACGTGACCTCGGCGCGGCTGATCCTCGGCTCGGACGTGAAGACGAAGAGCGTCCCCGACAAGGTGCTGGCGACCCGGAAGAAGGGTCCCTCGATCGGCATCCTCGACGCGCCGGCGACCGTGCCGGCCGCCGACCACCTGATCAACTCTGGCTGGGTGGCGTGCACCGCCAACGGCGCCGGCCTGCAGGCCGATGTGCGCCGTCGGCCCTCCGTGGAGCGCGCCGCCGGCACCGGCTTCGTGGTCAAGGCGGAGAAGAGCGGCGTGCGCTGGCTGATCGCCGAGGCCGAGGTGCCCGGGCACCCCACCCGCGCCTACCGCTACCAGCTGCCGCCGCGCAACGACGCCCTCGACACCGACCTCGGGGTCACCACCAGCGACCAGGTGACGGTGCCCGACACCTGGCTGGCGCTGTTCCCCGCTGGCGGCCCGCTGTCCGCCGCCGGGCTCGGCGTCACCGGCTGGGGCACCCCGGTGGCGGGCTACGCCGGGGGCGCCCGGGTCGGCGACTACCTCGAGCGCAACGGCCAGTCCTTCGTGCTGACCCAGCAGGGCTTCGCCCCGCTCACCGACTTCGCGCTCGCCGTCGTGCGCAACACCCGGTTCGCCGCCGGCGTGCCGCGCAAGCTCGAGCCGGCCGCCACCGACCCGGCGTTCAAGGCCGCCGACCGGACCTACGACGCCGCGTCGTGGCCCGAGGAGCCGGTCGACCGGTCGGCCGCGGCCACCGACACGGTGTGCGGCGTGCTGGAGACCGACGAGGGCACCGAGCCGGCCGTGCGCCTGGCGACGGTCCCGGCCGGCGCACCGGTCGACCCCGTCGCGAAGGGCGAGCGCAAGGTCGCGGTCGAGGCCGGCTACGGCGCGCTGGTGCGCTCCGCCGACTTCGGGACCAGCGAGGGCGGCACCGTCGCGCTGGTCGACGACGGCGGGCGCAGCTACTCCCTCGCCGGGGAGGCCGAGGTCGAGAACCTCGGCTACAAGTCGGTCCCGCCGGTCGTCGTACCGGGGTCGTGGGTGCAGCTGTTCACGCCGGGCCCGGACCTGTCGATCCTCGACGCGCTCTGCCCGCCGCGCACGCCGACCCAGGACGCCCGGACCCCGGTCGGGCCGTCGTGCTCGTGAGCCGCGGCGGCCGGGCGCTCGTCGCCGCGCTCGCCCTCGCGGCGGCGCCGATCGTGCTGCCCGGGCCGCCGGCCGCGTTCGCGGCGGAGGACCCGGAGTGCGCCTCGATCGGGCCCGACGACACCGACCGGCGGAAGGTGGCCGGGCCCAACTTCGCCAGCGAGGAGCTGCGGATCCCCGCGGCCACCGCGCTCGCGGCCGCGGCGGGGCGCAAGCCGGGCAAGGGTGTGCGGATCTACCTGGTCGACACCGCTCTCCCGGCCGGCCCGGCGGCGTACGCCGACGCGCCGAGCAACCACGCCCTGGTCGCCGCGGGCATCCTCGCCGGCGGCGCGCAGGAGGACCCGGCGGTCGAGGTCGGCATCGCCCCGGCGGCCGACGTCACGCCGGTGAAGTTCTACGACGCCCCGGACGGCCAGGCCAAGGACGGCGAGAAGCCACCCACGCCGGAGGGGCTCACCAGCGCGCTCGGGCGGATCACGGTGAAGCCGCGCGACCGCGCCATCGTGCTGATCCCGGCCGCGGTCCGCGGCACGGCGGCGCTGGAGGCGCAGCTCGACCGGCTGCACGCCGAGGGTGCCCTCCTCATCGCGCCGGTGGGTGACCGGCCGCAGGCCAAGACCGGTTTCCTGCAGGACTACGCCGGCAAGCCGCGCGCCGGCGAGGACGCCGCCGCCGACGTCTGGCCCGCCGCCGACGAGGACGTGGTCGCGGTCGGCATCTCCACGCCCGGCGCCGCCGGTGTCGCGCTGCGCAGCTCCGGCGTGGACCTGGCCGCCCCCGGCGTCGGCTCGATCTCGATCGGCCTCCAGGGCGGGTGGTGCCTGGTCGCCGACCCGTCGTCCGCGTGGGCGGCCGCCCCAGGTCGCCGGCGTCGCCGCGCTGGTCTGGTCGGTGCACAGCGGCGACAGCGCCGACCAGCTCCGTGCCCGGCTGGAGGGCACCGCCAGCGGCAACGGGGACGCCAGCCCGCTGACGGGTCACGGCGTCGTCCAGGCGGTCGAGGCGATCCAGCGACCCGCGGAGGCGCTGGCCGACGAGAGCCGCGGCACCACCGCCGTACGCCGAGGCGAGGTGCCGCCCGAACGGGCCGACCTGCTCGCCGGCACTCGCAAGGACGCGGTCTGGTGGGGCCTGGCGGGTGGCGGCGCGCTCGTCGTGCTGCTGGTGCTGCGCCCGGTGCTCGCCCGCCGCCGGCGCTGACGTGAATGCTACGGCGGAGTAGTATTCAGGCTCGTGACCTCGAACCTGCTGTCCGCCCGCAACCTGTCGTTCCTGCTGCACGAGTGGCTCGACGTCACCGCGCTCACCGAGCGTGAGCGCTTCGCCGAGCACTCGAGGGAGACCTTCGACGCGCTGCTGGAGCTGAGCGAGCAGCTCGCCACCGACCACTTCGCGCCGCACTTCCGCGCCAGCGACGAGCAGGAGCCCTCCTTCGACGGCACCACCGTCACGGTGCTGCCGGCGATCGGCGACGCGCTGCGCCGGTTCGCCGAGATGGACGGCTTCGCGCTCGGCGCGGACGCCGAGGCCGGCGGTCTCCAGCTGCCCTCGACCGTCGGCACGGCCGCGGCCACCTGGTTCACCGCCGCCAACATCGGCACCATCTGCTACGCCTTCCTCACCCAGGCCAACGCCGCCCTGCTCCACGAGCACGGATCCGAGGAGCTGCGGGCCCGTTTCGTCCCGCCGATGCTGGCGGGTCGCTGGTTCGGCACGATGGCGATGTCGGAGGCGCACGCCGGCAGCTCGCTCGGTGACATCACCACGCGCGCCGTCCCGGACGGCGACGCCTACCGGATCACCGGCACCAAGATGTGGATCTCCGGGGGCGACCACGAGCTCGCCGAGAACATCGTGCACCTCGTCCTCGCCCGCCTCCCCGAGGCGCCGGCCGGCACCCGGGGGATCTCGCTGTTCGTGGTGCCGAAGTTCCTCGTCGACGCCGACGGTGCCCTCGGCGAGCGCAACGACGTCGCGATCACCGGGATCAACCACAAGCTGGGCTCGCGCGGCACGGTCAACACCGCACCGGTCTTCGGCAGCGGCGCGTTCACGCCGGGTGGGGCGCCCGGTGCCGTCGGCTACCTCGTGGGCGAGCCGCACAAGGGCCTGAAGTACATGTTCCACATGATGAACGCCGCCCGGCTCGGGGTCGGCACCGCCGCCACCGGCACGGCGTACGCCGCCTACCTCAAGTCCCTCGCCTACGCCCGTGAGCGCCCGCAGGGCCGGGCGGTCGGCGCCGACGGCGCGAGTGCCCAGGTGCCGATCATCGAGCACACCGACGTGCGCCGCATGCTGCTCGCCCAGAAGTCCTACGTCGAGGGCGCGCTCGCGCTGACCCTCTACTGCTCCCGGTTGCTCGACGACGAGCGGACCGCGCCCACCGAGGAGGAGCGCGCCGAGGCGGCCAAGCTGCTCGGCGTGCTCACCCCGATCGTGAAGTCCTGGCCCTCGCAGTGGGGCCAGGAGAGCACCTCGCTCGCGATCCAGGTGCTCGGCGGCGCCGGGTACACCCGCGACCACGACGTCGAGCAGCACTGGCGCGACCAGCGGCTCAACCCGATCCACGAGGGCACCCACGGCATCCAGGCGATGGACCTGCTCGGCCGCAAGGTGCTGCTCGACGGCGGTGCCGGGCTGATGGCCCTGGCCGCGCGGATCGAGGCCACCATCACCCGGGCGCGGGCGGCCGGCGGCGAGCCCGCGGACGCCGCGGACCGGTTGAAGGCACAGCTCGACCGGTTCGGCGAGGTGACCCTGGGGCTCGCCGGCCTGGGGGAGCCCGAGAAGGTGCTGGCCAACGCGACGACGTACCTGGAGGCGGCGGGGCACCTCGTCGTGGCCTGGCTCTGGCTGGAGCAGGCGCTCGTCGCGGGCACGCAGGCCGGGGACTTCTACGACGGCAAGCGCCAGGCCGCGGCGTACTTCCTGCGCACCGAGCTGCCGAAGATCACGCCCATGCTGGACCTGCTCGCCGCCGGCGACCTGACCGCGCTGGAGATGCGCGACGCCTGGTTCTAGGCGCCGCCGAGACCGAACAGACCGGGGTCCAGGTCGCAGCGCTCGCGCAGGTTGGCGGTGGCCGGCGCGAGCTGGTGCGTCATCGCCGCGGACAGCACCGACAGGTCGCGCAGCACCACCTGGCTGGTGAGCTGCTGACCCCCGGCGCGGTAGGTGCGTCGCGCGCGGTCGGCGGCCGTCGCCAGCCGTTGCCAGGCGTCGCGCGAGCTCGCCGTGTCGCTCTGCCGGGCCAGCCGCGCGAAGGTCGCCGCCACGACGTCGAGGCGCTGGCCGAAGCGAACGGGGTCGACGGAGGCGGTCTTCTGGTCCAGGCCGTAGTCGGTGCGGGAGTACGCCGCCAGGAGCCGGACCGTCTCGCAGTAGTCCTGCCCGGTCCGCGGGTCCGCGGCCTCCGGCGCGGTGCTGGACGGCGACCGGCTCGGCGCCGACCCGGTGGGCGCCGGATCGTCCTGACGCCCACAGCCGGTGGTGAGGGCGAGCAGCGCGAGCGCGGCGACGAGGACGGAGCGGGCGCGGGAGGTCATGGGCGCAGGGCTTCCTTCTGGAGGACGTCGTCGGCGTCCGGCGCGACGAGCGCGACCGGTGCGTCCAAGACGGTGAGGTGGGAACGGCTGACCGGGCGGTCGCCGTGGAAGACGGTGATGCTGGTCAGTCGCGCACGGCCGTGCGGCGCCACCACGCCGGCCTCGACGAGGGTCGCTCCGACGCGGACCCGCAGCACCCGCCGGCCACCCCGGTCGACCTCCTGCACCTCGCCCGCCCCGGCCTTGCGCAGCCACTCCAGCAGTGCGCCGGGGTCGAAGAGCTGCTCGACCTGACGGATCTGCGCGGACCGGGCCACGACCCACTTGCCCTCGGCCCGGGCGGCGGACGCGGCGGTGTAGCCCAGCCCGGTCCAGAAGCCGGCCGGCGCACGGGTCCAGGTCAGGTCGCCGATGCGCCGCATCACGATGGTGCGGCCGTGCCAGGGCACATGGGCCTCGAAGTTCCCCGACCTGCCGTCGCTCGTCGCGCTCGACGGCGCCCCGGCCCCGGTGAGGTCCTCGGTCCGGAAGCGGATGGCAGGCGCCGACTCGACGGCCGACCGGGCGGCGTCCAGCAACGCGGCGGCGTCGTCGCCCGTCGAGGGCGTGGGCGACGGGGTGGCCGCGGGCATGCTCGCCGCGGCGGCCGGCCGGCTCGCCGCCGGCCGCGGCGGCTCGGACGTGTCGGTGGAGCAGGCCGTGAGGCCCACCAGGCACGCCGCGACGAGGGCACCGCCGGCCGTCGTACGGGTGCTCATCGGGGTGGTCTCGCCAGCCGGGCGCGGACCTGCCGGTCGAGCGCGGACCAGGTGGCCGTGCTGACGAAGATGCCGTCGAAGCCCACCATCGCCAGGGAGAACCAGGGCAGCCCCATCGTCACCGCGATGCCCGCGTGCAGGAGCACCACCAGGACCAGGGCGATGCGCCGTGTGGTGCGGTTGAGCAGCAGGACGGGGAAGAACAGCTGCAGGTAGACCGCCAGGTACGTGCCGACGAACACGCCGAGCCAGCTCGAGGTCGCGAGGTCGTTGAGGAGCGGGAAGACGCGGTACTCGTCGAGGTTGAGCGGGTAGTGGATCGCGGTGCCGTACTTCCAGCTGCCGCCGTTGACCTTGTACATGCCGGCGGCGACGTAGACGATCACCAGCTGGCAGGCGAGGCCGACGACGGCGAGGTTGTGGACGACGACACCGGCCGGACGCAGGGCCTCGCGCAGCCCGCGGGCGGACGCCGGCAGCCACCAGGTGTTCGCCCCTGGGTGGAGGCGCTCGCGGCGCGCGTCGAGGGACCACACCCCGGCGTTGTCGGTGAGCAGCAGCCACAGCAGCCCGACGCGCAGGATGTTGTCGCCCTGGTCGCCGACGAGGGGGTTGGCCTCCACCACCTGGAACATGCCCAGCCACAGCAGCGGGCCGGTCAGCCGGACGTGCCAGCCCAGCGCGAACGCGACACCGACGGCGACGGTGGCCAGGTAGAACACGGTGTACGCCGTCGGCGACAGCGCGTCGGTCATCCCCGCCCACCCCGCCGAGGAGGCGGACGTGGGCTGGGCGGGGTCGCGGTAGGGCGCCACCCAGTCCGAGGCCGGGCCGAACAGGATGCTGCGGTGGGAGAAGTTCGTGACCAGGATGCCGACCATCGTGGTCGCGGCGAGGACGCGGCTGGCCGCGACGCCGTACGGCGCCAGACGCTGGCGGGTCAGCCGGTCCTCCCAGCCCGCGACGCTCTCGCGGGCCCGGCTCACCGCTTCCGGGAAGGTCGTCGCCATCACTCGATGCCCAGCTGGTCGGCGTAGCCCCGGAAGGCGTCCAGCGCCTCGGCGGGCACCACGGGCACCGGGCGCCACGGACTGATGAGGCGGTACGGCGAGCGCACCTGGCGGGTCCGCGCGCCGGCGTTGGGGCGGGGGACCGTCAGCGCGTAGGTGCGGAACTGGATCGCCGTCAGCCGATCGCCCCAGCGCACCCGCGCCAGGGCGCCGACGAAGCGCTCCAGGGAGGTCTCGGTGCGCAGGTACGCCCCGGCCGCGGTGGTCTCGGCGGGTGTGGTCGCGGCGTCCCGCAGGCGTGCGCCGAGCAGGGACAGCGGCACGTCCTGCCGGGCCGTCCCGGCGACCTCCTTCTGGCGGGCCGAGAGCTCTGCCCACGCCGACTGGAGCTGGCCGGCGAGGCGGGTCGACATCAGGGTCGTGCGGGAGGGGAAGGGGTGCAGGCGCACCTGCGGCGCGACCTCCTTGGCCGTCACCTCCATCCAGCCCGTCTCCGTCGTACCGGCATCGGTGGTGAGGGCGCCGCGGACCTCGACGAGGTCGTAGCGGAAGTCCGCCTCGGGGGCGAACACCGACCACGCCTGGTCGAACAGCGGCTCGACGTACCCGCCCAGGCGGTCCGCCCCGATCTCGGTGCGGGCGATGTTCGACGGCCCGACCCACAGGGCGACCACCAGCGAGTGCCCGAGCACCGCCGCCAGGCCGCCCCACAGCAGCACGCGTACGCCGAGCGCCGGGCCCCGGACGTCCTCCGGACGTCGCCGCGCCGTGATCCGCGGCATCAGCATCGCCGTCTCCTCGCCTCGTTCGACGGTGCGAGGGCGTGCGTCGCGCGCACGCCCTCGCACCGGGGACACCCCGCCCCCTCCGGGTGTCGCGGTCAGGCCTTGCGGCGCAGCACGGCGCCACCGGTGACGACGCCGCCGAGCAGCAGCAGGCCGAGCCCGGCAGCCATCCAGCCGATCGAGAAGCCGCCGGTGTTCGGCAGCTTGCCGGCGCTGTAGCCACCCGCCGAGCCGCCTCCGTCGCTCGGGCCGGAGGTGTTGCCCGACGTGTTGCCGGAGGTGTTGCCGGACGCGTTGCCGGACACGGCTCCGTCGGGTGAGCCTGCGCCGTCGGTGCTCGCGTCGGTGCTCGCGTCGGTGCTGGAGTCCGGGTCGGTCGCGTCGGTCTCACCGGGACCAGGTGCGCTCGGGTCCGTCGAGTCCGGGTCCGTGGCGGTCGGGTCCGTTGCGGTGGGGTCGGTGGCCGTGGGGTCGGTGGCGGTGGGGTCGGTGGCCGTGGGGTCCGTTGCGGTCGGGTCGGTGGCCGTGGGGTCGGTTGCGGTCGGGTCGGTGGCGGTCGGGTCCGTGGCGGTCGGGTCGGTCGCCGTGGGGTCGGTGGCCGTGGGGTCGGTCGCGGTCGGGTCGGTGGCGGTCGGGTCGGTTGCGGTCGGGTCGGTGGCGGTCGGGTCGGTCGCGGTCGGGTCCGTGGCCGTGGGGTCGGTCGCGGTCGGGTCGGTCGCGGTCGGGTCGGTGGCCGTGGGGTCGGTGGCAGTGGGGTCGGTCGCGGTCGGGTCCGTGGCGGTCGGGTCCGTAGCCGTGGGGTCCGTGGCCGTGGGGTCCGTGGCGGTCGGGTCCGTGCTGGTCGACTCGCAGTTCAGGCCACCGGCCGGTGCCTTGGCGTCCACCTCGCCGCGCATGACGCCCAGCTCGGCCGAGCCGAGGCCGTTCGGCGCGATGATCGGCACGGGCAGCAGCGACAGGTTGGCGTTGAGGCCGTTCAGCGAGCCGTGGGCCCACGTGCCGTCGGGGGACTGCTGGATGTCGCTGACGCCCTCGTAGGAGATCTCGCCGTCGACGAGGGTGCGCAGCGTGGTGCCCAGCGGGCCACCCGCGTTGTCGAAGATCTCACCGAGCTCGATCGAGGCGCCCGGCTCCAGCGCGACCGACCAGGCTCCGGCGTTGACCGTCATGTCGGGCAGCTCGGAGACGGTCAGCTTGGCCCCGGTCGGCGAGCCGTTGGCGGTGGCCACCATCGTGGCGCTGTCGGCCGTGCCGCCGGCGTCGCCGCCCCACGAGACGTCCACGAAGCCGTCGAAGAGGTGCACGTCGGCGAAGTCCCAGGTCGCCTCGGACCGGACCGCCAGCCCGGTCGCGCACGCGGCGGGGTCCGGCGCGAGCGTCACCTCGCTGGTGTTCTGGCCGAGCTCGGCGCTGGCGAGGGGGAGCGGGAGGCCCGGCACGGTGACCGGGAGGGTCCCGAGGAGCTCCAGGTTGGAGACGTTGGAGTCGGAGTAGGCCAGGCGACCGCCGGTGCTGAGCACGCCCGGGCTCCAGTTGGAGTCGGCGACCCCGGTGACGGCGGTCAGCTTGCCGACCGGGCTGAGGTCGACGTCGCCGAAGTCCTGGTTGACCGCGGGCGCGTCCACGATGGTGGTCGAGGCCGACTGAGCGGTGATCGGCTGGACGTTGAGACCCGTGAAGCCCGCGCCGAGCGGCGCGGACCGGCCGTAGGAGCGCGAGGTCGGGTCCGTGGCGACCTGACCAGGAACAGCGAGGTCGCCGGTCCCCGTGCCGGCGTACGACGACAGGCCGCCGCTGTCGGCGACCGCGATCGCCTCGCCGATGTTGGCGCGCGCGTTGATGGTGTCGAGGATCTCCGGCCCGACGAAGGCGGAGTAGTTCCGGACCCAGCCGCTGAACTGCTGGTCCCCGGCATCGGCGTCGGCGCCCTCGGGGGAGAGCAGCAGGAAGGTGGTGGACGAGGCGAGTGCGGTCAGCGCGGCGACAGCTCGCCGACGCCTCGCACGCATGAGGTGCGTCTTCATGGATTCCCTTGTCTGGCGGTGCACCACGCGACTGTGGCGCCTGGTGCACCAGCAAAGGGTCGGGGCTCTCTGGCCGCCGCTGCCTCGGCGCGAACCGTCCCGAAAGCCGCGCGAACTTCCCGCGATCGGCCGTTGTGCGCACCGGATGGGACAGATTGCGCACCGAAGCCCCTCGAATTCTCGATTCGGCCGCGGAACAGGCAAGGTCACCCCAGCGATCAGTGCAATGTGACATGGGAGCGAGACATGTTCGTGGCTTCACTCGGGAGAAGCGACGTCCAGGCGGCAGAGGGAGCGAGCAGGGCGATCGGCATCCGGCCGAGCGCCGTGCCGCTGCTGTGGGCGACGGAACGTTCGGACGTGGTCAGGGGTGGGCGGGGGCTGGTCCAGCCCGGTGCCTTCGAGGTCGCCTGCCGCGAGCGCGACGAGGCGCAGGTGCTGGTCGGCATGGCCGCCTCCACCCTGTGGGTGCCGCGGATCGGCGGCCGCGTGGAGGTGCCGCCGCGCAGCGTGTGGGTGGCCTCGTCGCCGCAGCCGTTGACGATGATCGCCGAGGAGTACGCCGACCTCCGGGTCGCCTCCGTGCGCGCCGACCTGCTGCCGCCGGTGACGACCTGGTCGGCACCGGTCGTCCTGGACAACCGGACGGGCGTCGTCGTCCGGGCGGGACTCGAGCTGGTCACGCCGGACTGGATCGACGCGGGCTCGGTCCTCGTGGGCGACCTCTCCGC
Organism: Nocardioides sp. LML1-1-1.1; assembly: GCF_040676175.1. Classification (NCBI taxonomy): domain Bacteria; kingdom Bacillati; phylum Actinomycetota; class Actinomycetes; order Propionibacteriales; family Nocardioidaceae; genus Nocardioides; species Nocardioides sp. LML1-1-1.1. The sequence goes on from NZ_JBEGHK010000006.1 coordinate 27,271, forward strand.
GCACGACTTCCGTCGGCTGGTACGCCTCGCCGACCCGCCTGGCCCGCCGCCGCTGAACCACCACGACCGCGCGGCGGCGTTCCTGCTGCAGGTGCGCTGGGCGCTGCGCACGTCCTCGGCCGCCGAGGCGACGACCTCGCGCCGCGACCAGGCCGAGCGACACATCGCCGACCACCTGGGAGAGCCCTCCCTCGACACCGACAGCATCGCGACCGCGCTCGGGATGTCGCGCCGCAGCCTGCAGAAGCTCTTCGAGGACGCCGGCGGGGTCGCCGCCTACATCCGCCGCCGCCGCCTGGAGTCGGCCGTCGCGCTGCTCTCCTCCCCCCACCGCCCCGGCGTCGACGAGGTCGCCCGCCGTTCGGGCTTCAGCAACCGGCGCGCCCTCGAGCGGGCGATGCGCAAGGTCGTCGAGCAGACGCCCGCCGAGCTGCGCCGCCGCGCGCAGTAGCCCGCTACGACAGCCCCGTACGACGAACGGCGCCGACCCGCGTGGGTCGGCGCCGTTCGCACCGGCGGAGGTAGGGGGATTCGAACCCCCGAGGGCGTTAACCCAACACGGATTCCAGCCGTGCGCCATAGGCCACTAGGCGATACCTCCGCGGAGGAGGTTACCGGTCGGTGACCGGCACCCGGAAATCGCCTGGCTCGCCGGTGGCCGGGCAGGGCGGGCCCGGAGTTCGGGTGGCCGCCGGACATCCTCTAGAGTGAGGCCAACCCCCCGTGCGGCGGCATCTCGCCCAACTCCCCCAGGGCCGGAAGGCAGCAAGGGTAAGTGAGCTCTGTCGGGTGCGCGGGGGGCCTCTTGTCTTTTGCCGACCTCCCGGCTGTCGGGTGTCGGGGGCGCTGGTTAGTGTTCAGGGGTGGACTCCCCGCTCGCGCTCTACCGCCGCTACCGGCCCGAGACCTTCGCCGAGGTCATCGGCCAGGAGCACGTGACCGAGCCGCTGCGGGCGGCGCTCGCGGGCAACCGGGTCAACCACGCCTACCTCTTCTCCGGCCCGCGCGGCTGCGGCAAGACGACCAGCGCCCGGATCCTGGCGCGGGCACTCAACTGCGAGAAGGCTCCGGTCTCCGACCCCTGCGGGGAGTGCGAGAGCTGCCGTGACCTGGCCCGCAACGGCCCGGGCTCGATCGACGTGATCGAGATCGACGCGGCCTCGCACGGTGGGGTGGACGACGCGCGCGACCTGCGGGAGAAGGCCTTCTTCGCGCCGGTGAAGAGCCGCTACAAGGTCTACATCATCGACGAGGCGCACATGGTGACGACGCAGGGCTTCAACGCCCTGCTCAAGCTGGTGGAGGAGCCGCCGCCGCACCTGCGCTTCATCTTCGCGACCACCGAGCCGGAGAAGGTCATCCCGACCATCCGCTCGCGCACCCACCACTACCCGTTCCGGCTGATCCCGCCGCGGCTGCTGACGACCTACCTCACCGAGCTCTGCGACCGCGAGGGTGTCTCCATCGAGCCCGCCGCGCTGCCCCTGGTCGTGCGGGCCGGTGCCGGCTCGGCGCGCGACACCCTGTCGGTCCTCGACCAGCTGCTCGGTGGAGCCGGTGCCCAGGGGGTGACCTACGACCTGGCGAGCGGGCTGCTCGGCTACACCCCCGACACCCTCCTCGACGACGTCGTCTCGGCGTTCGCGAGCGGCGACGGCTCGGCCGTCTTCGGGGTCGTCGACAAGGTGATCGAGACCGGCCAGGACCCGCGCCGGTTCACCGAGGACCTGCTGCGCCGGCTGCGCGACCTGGTGATCATCTCCGCGGTCCCCGACGCCGCGGCCTCCGGTCTGCTCGACGTCTCCGGCGACCAGGCCGACCGGCTGGTCGCCCAGGCCACGAGCTTCGGCCGCGGTGAGCTGACCCGGGCCGCCGACCTGGTCGCGGCCGGGCTCACCGACATGCGCGGAGCGACCGCGCCGCGGCTGCTGCTCGAGCTGATCTGCGCCCGGATCCTGCTGCCGGCCGCCGACCACACCACCGAGGGGGTGCTCGCCCGGCTCGACCGCCTGGAGCGTCGCGCCGCCATCAGCGGTACGACGTCCGCGGAGTCCGCCGCGCCCGTCGCCCCCGCCGCGCCGGCCCAGGACCGCCCGGGCCCGTCACGGGCCGAGCGGGCCGCGCCCGAGCGGGTCGAGGACCGGCCGGCCCCGCAGCGGGCGCCGCAGCCCGAGCCGGCCGCGCCCCTCGCGCCGGAGCCGGTGGTGCAGGTCGAGCCGGAGCCCGAGCCGATCGCGGTGATCCCCGAGCCTCCCCAGCCGGTCGCCCCCGCCCCCACGCCGCAGCCGGCGCCCGCGTCGCAGCCGGCGAGCGGGCTCACCCTGGTCGACGTACGCCGCCTGTGGCCCTCGGTCATCGACCGGGTCAAGGCCGTCAAGCGGGTGACCTGGATCCACCTCACCCAGAACGCCCAGGTGGTGAGCCTGGACGGCACCGTGCTGGCGCTGGGCTTCCAGGCCGACGGGCCGCGCCGGTCCTTCGAGTCCGGTGGGCACGCCGAGATCGTGCAGCAGGCCGTCGTCGACGAGATCGGCATCGAGGTCCGCATCGACGCGATCATCGATCCCTCGGCCGACCCGAACGCCCGGCCGCCGGCCCCGGCCGCCGCGGCTCCTGAGCCGGCTCCGGCCCCGCGCGCCGAGCCCGCGGCTCCCGCCCCGTCCGACGACCCGCCGCCGTGGGCGGTGCCGGGCGAGGAGGCCGCGCCGGCCGAGCCCACGCCGCGGCGCCCGCGGATGGCCGACATCCAGGCGCGCGAGGACGAGCGCGCGGAGGAGCCGCCGGTCGACCCCGACGCCCACGTCGACCTCGACGACGCCGAGGTCGACGCCGAGTCCAGCGCCGAGCTGCTCGCCCGTGAGCTGGGTGCGCAGATGATCGAGGAGATCCCGCGCGGCGGCTGAGCCGCGCCGGATCCCGCCCCACCCGACCGCCAGAGAAGAGACGACCATGAGCCAGAACCCGTTCGACGCACTCGCCGGTGGTGGCGGCCTCGACCTGGGCGCCCTGCTGCAGCAGGCCCAGCAGATGCAGGAGCAGCTCCAGGACGCCCAGGCGCGCCTCGCTGAGGCGACCGTCGAGGGCACGGTCGCCGGTGGCGCCGTCACGGTCACGCTCACCGGCTCCGGTGAGCTGACCGGGGTCACCATCACCCCCGCCGCGCTCGACAGCACCGACCCGGACGCGCTCGCCGACCTGGGCGACCTGGTCGTCGCCGCCTTCCGCGACGCCCGCACCAAGGCCGACGCCCTGGCCGAGCAGACCCTCGGCCCGCTGGCCGGCGGGATGCCCGACCTGGGCGGCATGCCGGGGCTGGGCGGGCCGGGTGCGCCCGGCCAGCTCGGCTTCTAGGTCCCGCGATGTACGAAGGCGTCGTCCAGGACCTCATCGACGAGCTCGGCCGCCTGCCGGGCGTGGGGCCCAAGAGCGCCCAGCGGATCGCCTTCCACCTGCTGCAGGCCGACCCGGTCGACGTACGACGGCTGGCGGAGGTGCTGGTCGAGGTCAAGGACAAGGTGAAGTTCTGCTCGATCTGCTTCAACGTCGCCGAGGACGACCAGTGCCGGATCTGCCGTGACCCGCGCCGGGACCCGGCGGTGCTGTGCGTGGTGGAGGAGTACAAGGACGTCGTGGCGATCGAGCGGACCCGTGAGTTCCGCGGCCGCTACCACGTGCTGGGCGGGGCGATCTCGCCCATCGACGGCATCGGGCCCGAGCAGCTGCACATCCGCGAGCTGCTCACCCGGCTGGGCGACGGCGCGGTCACCGAGGTGATCCTGGCGACCGACCCGAACCTCGAGGGCGAGGCCACCGCGACGTACCTCACCCGGATGCTGGGGCCCCTGGGCTTGCGCGTGACGCGTTTGGCCAGTGGACTTCCGGTGGGAGGAGACCTGGAGTACGCCGACGAGGTCACTCTCGGACGGGCATTCGTGGGAAGGCAGGCAGCAACATGAGCGACAACACCACCGAGCAGCTCCCGGGTCTCGCGGCCCTGGAGGCGCTGATCGCGGTCGAGACGGAGACGGTACGCTTCGCCGACGACATCGCGGCGTCGGTCCGCTCGTTCCTCGACGGGCTGCGCGTGGTCGCGGCGGAGGCGACGGGCGGCCAGGCGGTCTCCCTGCTGCTGCTCCAGATCAGCCAGATCGCGCTGACCGGGGCGCGGCTGGGCGTGCACCGCGACTTCGCGCCGCGCGAGGAGTACCAGCCCGACGACGGCCCGGACCCCGACGACATCGACGAGCTGCGGCTGCAGCTCGCCGGGCTGCTGGGCGACCTGGACACCTACTCCTCGGTGTTCGACCCCTACCAGCCCGAGGTCATCGAGGGCCTGATCTCCGACGACCTCACCAGCATCGCGGCCGACCTCGCCGTCGGCGTGCGCCACTACGAGGCGGGCGACGTCGAGGAGGCGCTGTGGTGGTGGCAGTTCTCCTACGTCTCCTCGTGGGGATCGCTGGCCGGCGCGACGATGAAGGCGCTGCTCTCGGTGGTCGCGCACGACCGGCTCGACGTGGACCTGGACACGACCCAGGAGCTGGAGCTGCTGCAGGCGGCGTCCGCGGTGCTGGACAGCGGCGAAAACGGCTAGCCCCCGCCCGTAGAATCGCCGCATGGCCCCGACGTGGCAGGGGCCGTGTCCCTTCCCCGTCAGCCAGGAGTGAGTCCCTCGTGGGCATTGTCGTGCAGAAGTACGGCGGCTCGTCGGTCGCCGATGCCGCCGGGATCAAGCGCGTCGCGCAGCGCATCGTCAACACGAAGAAGGCCGGCCACGAGGTGGTCGTCGTCGTCTCCGCGATGGGCGACACGACGGATGAGCTGATCGACCTCGCCAACGAGGTCTCCCCGCTCCCACCGGCGCGCGAGCTCGACATGCTGCTGACGGCGGGCGAGCGGATCTCGATGGCCGTCCTGGCGATGGCGATCCAGAACCTCGGCCACGAGGCCCGCTCGTTCACCGGCTCCCAGGCCGGCGTGATCACCGACGCCGCGCACGGCAAGGCGAAGATCATCGACGTCACGCCCGGCCGGATCGAGTCCGCGCTCGGCGAGGGCGCGATCGCGATCGTCGCCGGCTTCCAGGGCGTCTCGCAGACCACGAAGGACATCACCACGCTGGGTCGCGGCGGCTCGGACACCACCGCCGTCGCGCTGGCGGTCGCGCTGCGCGCCGAGGTGTGCGAGATCTACTCCGACGTGGACGGCATCTTCACCGCCGACCCGCGCATCGAGCCGCACGCCCGCAAGGTCCCGCGGATCTCCTACGAGGAGACCCTCGAGATGGCCGCGCAGGGCGCCAAGATCCTGCACCTGCGGTGCGTCGAGTACGCCCGCCGCTACGACATGCCCATCCACGTCCGGTCCTCCTTCTCCGAGAAGGAGGGCACCTGGGTCGTCAAGGCCGAGGACGTCGTTTCGGAGGAGAGCCCCATGGAAGCCGCGATCATCACCGGTGTCGCGCACGACCGCAGCCAGGCCAAGATCACCGTGGTCGGAGTCCCGGACAAGCCGGGCGAGGCCGCGTCGATCTTCCGCGCCGTCGCCGAGGCGCAGATCAACATCGACATGATCGTGCAGAACGTCTCGGCCGCCGCGACGAGCCTCACCGACATCTCCTTCACCCTGCCCGCCGGCGAGAGCCAGACCGCGATGACGGCGCTCTCGAAGCTGCAGGAGTCGGTCGGCTTCGAGTCGCTGCTCTACGACGACAGCGTCGGCAAGGTCTCCATCGTGGGCGCCGGCATGAGCTCCTCGCCGGGCATCTCCGCGCGCTTCTTCGAGGCGCTCTCGGAGGCCGGGGTCAACATCGAGATGATCTCCACCTCGGAGATCCGCGTCTCGGTCGTCGTGGCCGAGACCCAGGTGGAGGCGGCCGTCAACGCCGCGCACGCCGCCTTCGACCTCGGCTCCGACGAGATCGAGGCCGTCGTCTACGGAGGGACCGGCCGATGAGCTCCGCTGTCAACATCGGCGTCGTCGGTGCGACCGGCCAGGTCGGCGTCGCCATGCGCCAGATCCTGCTGGAGCGCGACTTCCCGGTCGGGGAGATCCGGTTCTTCTCCTCCGCGCGCTCGGCCGGCAAGGTGCTCGCCTTCGGCGACCGCGAGGTCGTCGTCGAGGACGCCGAGACCGCCGACCCGACCGGGCTCGACATCGCCCTCTTCTCCGCCGGCGCCACCGCCTCGCGCGCACTGGTGCCCCGTTTCGTCGACGCCGGCGTGATCGTCGTCGACAACTCCTCCGCCTTCCGCAAGGACCCGGCGATCCCGCTGGTCGTCTCCGAGGTCAACCCCGAGGCCGCCGCCGAGGTGATCGCCGCGGGTCGCGGGATCATCGCGAACCCCAACTGCACCACGATGGCGGCCATGCCCGTGCTCAAGCCGTTGCACGAGGAGGCCGGGCTGGTGCGGCTGATCGCCTCGACGTACCAGGCCGTCTCGGGCTCGGGCATCGCCGGCGTCGAGGAGCTCGCCACCGGTGTCGCCGCGGCCGGCGACAAGGCCAAGGAGCTCGCCTACGACGGCGAGGCGGTCGCCTTCCCCGAGCCGGGTGTCTACAAGGAGACCATCGCCTACAACGTGCTGCCGTTCGCCGGCAACCTCGTCGACGACGGCCTCAACGAGACCGACGAGGAGCAGAAGCTCCGCAACGAGTCGCGCAAGATCCTCGGCCTGCCGGACCTGCGGGTCTCCGGGATCTGCGTGCGGGTGCCGGTGTTCACCGGCCACTCGCTGGCGATCAACGCCGAGTTCGAGCGGGCGCTGACCCCGGAGCGGGCGCGTGAGCTGCTCGCCACCGCGCCGGGCGTCGAGCTCGCCGACATCCCGAACCCGCTCGCGGCGGCGGGCAAGGACCCGTCGTACGTCGGCCGGCTCCGTCAGGACCCGGGCGTCGACGGCGACCGGGGCCTCGCGCTCTTCGTCTCCAACGACAACCTGCGCAAGGGTGCGGCGCTCAACACCGTGCAGATCGCGGAGCTCATCGCTTCGTCGCGCTGACCGGCCACACGTACGGCAGGTCGTCCGGCACGCCGGGGAAGAGCGGTCCGTAGAAGTCCGGGTCCTTGCGCAGCAGCGCCGACTGGTGGCTGCGGTGCAGCGCCTCGTCGCCCCACCAGGGCGGCAGCGCGCCCGCGGCGACCAGCTCGGCCTCGCTGCGCACCGCGGCGACGCCCGCGGCGCGGAGGTCGGTGGTCATCGTCGCGGCACACGTGTCCGGGTGGTCCTGCTCCACCCAGACCGCGCAGCAGGTGAGACCGTAGCGGCCCAGCGCCTCCTCGAAGCCGCGCCACATGAGCACGGCCGGGTGGTGCTGCGAGCCGTAGCCGGCGACGGTGAGCGCACGGACGATCTGCAGCGTCTCGACCCGCTGCTTGCCCAGCCGCTTGGTGTCGAGCACCCGGGCGGAGCGCTCGAAGGAGGGCAGCGGGACGAACGTCTGCACTCAGGCGACCAGGTCGTCCCAGCCGGCGGCGAGGTAGTCGATGAACCGCGGGCCGACGTGCTCCTCGCGGAGGACGTCGCGCGGGACCGGACGCTCGCGGACCCGGAAGTCGGGGTCGGCCAGCGCCTGCGCCGCGAAGTCGTGGTGCAGGATCGCGCCGGTGCCGACGGTCACCACGTCCGCGCCCTGCTCCAGGCACCACTGGGCGTCGGCCGCCGAGGACACCCGGCCGGCCACGCCGAGCGCGGCACCGTGCCGCGGCAGGTCGGTGAAGTGCTCGATCAGCAGGCCCTCGTGGCCCTCGCCGCGCGGCTCCATGAAGACGTCCCACAGCGACATGTCGAGGTAGTCGAGGTGGCCCGTGGCGAGCACGCGGCGGGCCGTCTCGCGGCCCTCGGGCAGGGTGATCCCGTTGCCCTCGGGCGTGAGCCGGAGGCCGAGCTGGAAGTCCGGCCCGGTGCTCTGTCGGATGCCCTCGACGACCTCCAGCAGCATCCGGACCCTGTTGTCGAAGTCGCCGCCGTAGCGGTCCTCGCGGTGGTTGGAGCGGGCGTCGAGGAACTGCCCGATCAGGTAGCCGTGCGCGCCGTGCACCTCCACCCCGTCGAAGCCCGCTCGCTCCGCGCGGACGGCGGCCTGCACGAACTCCTCGACGACCCGCTCGACCCCGCTCGTGCTGAGCGCGGCCGCGTCCTTGTCCGGCTGGTCCCACGGGCACTCGTTGGGCCCGCCGTGCAGGCTGGGGTCGGAGCGCCGGCCGCCGTGGTGGAGCTGGACCGAGGAGCGGGTGCCGGTCTCGCGCAGGCCGTCCGCGAGCCGCCGCAGGCCGGGCAGGTGGGCGTCGTCGGCGATGCCGAGCTGACCCGCCCAGGCCCGTCCCGCGGGGCTGACCCACGCGGCGCAGGTCATGGTCAGGCCGAAGCCGCCGCGCCCACGCGCGACCAGCCAGGCGTACTCGTCCTCGCCCAGGGTCCCGTCCGGGTTGCTCTGGATGTTCGTGAGCGGCGCCAGCGCGAAGCGGTTGGCCCAGGCGGGGCCGTGCGGCAGCTGGATCGGGTCGGCGAGGGAGGTCGTCACCCCTCCATGGTGCCCGGCCGCTCCAGGACGGTCCGCACCAGGTGCAGGGCGGCGACGACGGTACGGCGGCGTACGACGCTCCGGTCCCCGCGCAGCCGCAGCTCGCGGTGGTGGGTGCCGTCGTCGGCGGCGACCGCGAGGTGGACCAGCCCCACCGGCTTCTCCGCGCTGCCGCCACCGGGGCCGGCGATGCCGGTGACCCCGACGCCGATGGTCGTGCCCAGGCGCTCGCGGGCGCCGCGGGCCATCGCCTCGGCGACCTCCTGGCTCACCGCGCCGTGCTGCTCGACCAGGCCGGCCGGCACGCCGAGCTCGGTCGTCTTGGCGGCGTTCGCATAGGTCACGAACCCGCCGGCGAGGTACGCCGACGAGCCCGCCCGGTCCGCCAGCCGCCCCGCCAGCAGGCCGGCCGTGCAGGACTCCGCCGTCGCGATCGTGGCCCGGCGGGCGAGCAGCAGGCCGGCGACCACCTCGTCGAGGTCGCGACCGTCGTCGGCGTACACCTGCGGGCCGAAGCCGTCGCGCAGCGCCTGGTGCAGCCTCTCGTAGGCCTCGGCGGCGCCGGGACGGTAGCGGGTGACCACCTCGAGCTCGCCGTCGCGGACGCAGGTGGTGACCTCCAGGCCGGCGTCCGCCAAGGAGCCGTGCGCCTGCTCGTGGGCGCGGAGCAGGGCTGCGAGCTCGGGCTCCCGGGGGCCCCAGATCCGGACCTCGGCCTGGCGCAGCTCCTCCGCGCGGGCCAGCACCGCGCGCACCGCGTCGGTGGCGAGGGCGGAGGGCCACATCGGCTGCAGCTCACCCGGCGGGCCGGGGAGCACCACGACCGGGGCGCCGGGGCCGGGGACGACCAGCCCGGGCGCCGTACCGATCGGTGGGAGGACGGTCGCCCCCTCGGGCACCAGGGCCTGCTTGCGCGCGGCGTCGGGGTCGGCGGTGCGCCTGCCGATCTGCTCCGCCAGGTCGGCATCGAGGCGCAGCGTGCGGCCCTGGACCTGTGCGACCACCTCCGCGGTGAGGTCGTCCGCGGTCGGGCCGAGGCCACCGCTGGTGAGCACGAGGTCGTGGTCGGCCAGCTGGAAGCGCAGCGCCGCCGCGAGGTCCGTCCGCCGGTCGCCGACCACCACCGTGCGCCCGACGTCGACGCCGAGCTCGCGCAGCCGCTCCGCGAGCCACGGCCCGTTGCGGTCGACGACGCGGCCGGTCAGCACCTCCGTGCCGGTGACGACGATCCCCGCGCGGGCGCCCACGCTCAGGTGTCGACCGGTTCGACGAAGGTCTTGGTGACCCACACCGAGGCGAGGTAGCCCCCGATGCTCAGCGCCGGGATCACCACCAGCATCGACCAGTGGTCGAGGTAGTCGATGAGGAAGAGCAGCGCCACGACCGCCACCAGGCCGACCGCCAAGAAGCTGCTGCTGCCGGGATCGGGGATCTGGAAGGTCTTCAGCAGCTGGCTGCCCAGCAGCACGCACAGCGCGAACGTCGCGATCAGCAGCAGGAACCCGGGCCCGCCGCCGCACGACGAGGTCCCGCGCACGGCCTCGCAGCCGCGCAGCGAGAGCCAGGTCAGCACCACCATCGCCGCCCCGACGACGAGGCCGGTCAGCGCCGCGGCACGGTAGGCCGACAGCAGCGGCCCGCCCGTCGCGAGCGCCGCGATCTCGGCGTCCTCCAGGGCGCTCTGGCTGACGGGCTCGGGCTCGACCTCGACGGCCGTCGCGGTGGCGGTCGTGTCGGGCTCGGGCTTCGGCTTGGGAGCGGGCTTGGGGGCGGCCTTGGGCTTCGGGGCCGGGGCGGCGGCCACGGGCTCGGGGTCCGGTTCGGGCTCGGGTTCCGGCTCCGGTTCGGGCTCCGGTTCGGGCTCGGGCTCGGGCTCGGGCTCCGGCTCGGGCTCCGGCTCGGGCTCCGGCTCGGGCTCCGGCTCGGGCTCCGGCTCGGGCTCCGGCTCGGGCTCCGGCTCGGGCTCCGGCTCGGGCTCCGGCTCGGGCTCCGGCTCGGGCTCCGGCTCCGCGACCTCGGGCAGGACGACGGTCTCCTCGACCACCGGCTCCTCCACCTCGACGGTCTCGTCGACAACCGGTTCCTCGACCTCGACGGTCTCCTCGACCACGGGCTCCGGCTCGGGAGCCGGCACGGCCTTCTTCGCGGCAGGACGCTTCGCGGGCTCGGAGGCGCCGGCGGGAGCGGCCGGCTTCTTCTTCCGCCCGAACAGCTTGGGCGGCTCCAAGCTGAGCTTCAGCTTGTCCTGCTCGTCAGACATGGAGGAAGTGTGGCACGACCTGACAGCAGATCGGCTGCTGGTCAACTGGTGAAAAAAGACGAGCAGGCGGATCCCTGGGGGATCCGCCTGCTCCGCGGTCGGGCTGACAGGATTTGAACCTGCGGCCTCCTCGTCCCGAACGAGGCGCGCTACCAAGCTGCGCCACAGCCCGCCGGTCTCCGGCTCCCGGAGGAGCCAGCACCAGCAGTGGAGCATAGCCGAGGCCGCGGCCGGACCTGGAATCGGGGCGTGCTCAGCCGGACGGGAGCAGGGTGAGCAAGGTGGCCTCGGGCCGGCAGGCGATCCGGACCCGGGTGTACGGGTTGGTGCCGATGCCCGCCGAGACGTGCAGCCACGCGGAGCCGGGGTCGCCGGGACGCGAGTCGGCGGGGTGGCGGTGCAGTCCCCTGGCCCGGGCGGGGTCGAGGTCGCAGTTGGTGGCGTACGCACGCGAGCCACCCGGCCGGGGCAGCCGCACCTGGCCGCCGTGGGTGTGCCCGGCGACGATGGCGTCGTACCCGTCGGCGGCGAACTGGTCCAGCACCCGCAGGTACGGCGCGTGCGCCACGGCGAGCCGTACGTCGGCCCCCGGCTCGGCGGGACCGGCGACGGCGGGCAGGTCGTCGTAGGACAGGTGCGGGTCGTCGACGCCCGCGAAGGCGAGTGTCGTCTCGCCGACGGTGAGCGTGCTGCGGCGGTTGGTGAGGTCGAGCCAGCCGGCTGCGGTGAACCCGGCCGTGAGGTCGCGCCAGGGCAGCTGCGGGACGTGGGTGTGCCGGGTGCCGTCGTCGGGGAGCAGGTAGCCGATCGGGTTGCGCAGACCGGGCTCGAAGTAGTCGTTGGAGCCGTGCACGAACACCCCGGGCACGTCGAGCAGCCCGCCGAGGGAGTCGAGGACGACCGGCACCGCGCGCCGGTGCGAGAGGTTGTCGCCGGTGTCGATGACCAGGTCGGGCTCGAGCGCGGCCAGCGAGCGCAGCCACTCCTGCTTGCGGGTCTGCCCGGGGGTCATGTGGATGTCGCTGAGGTGGAGCACCCGCAGCGGCCGCATGCCGGCCGGCAGCACGCGCAGGTCGTGGCGGCGCAGGGTGTACTGGCGTGCCTCCCACAGCGCGTACGACGTCACGCCGGCCCCGGCGAGGCCGCCGAGCGCGGCGGTGCGGAGCAGCGGACGGAACAAACCCATTGCGTCAGTCTCACACCCGTTCGGCACAATCGAGGCATGAGCACCCTCAAGGACCGCCTGCGCAGCGACCTCACCGCCTCGATGAAGGCCCGCGACGAGGTCCGTTCCTCGACGCTGCGGATGATCCTGACCTCGCTGACCAACGCCGAGGTCGCCGGCACCACCGCCAAGGAGCTCACCGACGACGAGGTGCTCACCGTCCTGGCCACCGAGGCGAAGAAGCGTCGTGAGGCCGCGGTCGCCTTCGAGGACGGCAACCGGCCCGAGAGCGCCGCCAAGGAGCGCGCCGAGGCCGCGGTGATCCAGGACTACCTGCCCGCGCAGCTCGGCCCCGAGGAGATCGCCGCGATCGTCACCGCCGCGGTCGAGCAGGCCGGCGCCGCCGGTGCCGGTCCGAAGGCGATGGGCAAGGTGATGGGGATCGTCACCCCGCAGGTCAAGGGGCGCGCCGACGGTGCCGCCGTCGCGGCTGAGGTACGCCGCCAGCTGGGCTGAACGCGATGACGGTCGTAGGGCCGCAGCGGCGTCGTACGCCCGGGGTGGCGGCGATCCTCGCCCTCACCGCGGGGATCAACCTGCTGCTGGGCTACCTCAGCCTGCTGCCGGCGATGTATGCCTCCTACACGGTCAGCGACCTGTTCGGCGTCCCGCCCTACGTCTCCGATCCCGGTCTCGTCCGCGTGATCGGATTCCTCGGGATGGGGCTGATCGCCGGCGAGGTCGTCGCGGTCAACGCGCTCCTGCAGCGTTTCCTGCCTGGCCGGCCGTGGTGGATCTGGCCGGTCGCGCTGGCCGCCTACCCGTGGGCGTTCCTCGTCGAGATCTGGCCGCACCGCTAGCCGTTGCCCCGGCCGCCGTTCCCGTTCCCGTTGCCGCGGCCGGGCTTCTTCCCGTTGCCCTTCGGCTTGCCCTTCGCCTTCGGCGTGCCGTCGGAGAGGTAGAGCGTCACGGTGTCGCCGGCGCCGAGCCCGGTGCCCGCGGAGGGGTTGCTGTAGGAGACCAGGCCGCGGGCGTAGCCGGAGTCGACCATCGGGCCCCGGGCCACCTCGAAGCCGAGACCCTCCAGGGTCGCCTTCGCGTCGTCGTAGGACTTGCCGGCGACCGACGGCACCGGGACCAGCAGGCCGGCCACGTCGCTGGAGGAGGGGCGGACGAAGTCGTCGTCGGGCAGGTACTGCGCGACCGCCTTGAAGGTGTTGCCCCAGATCGGGCCGGCGGTCGTCGATCCGGAGGTCGAGCCGCGGACGTAGCCGCCGATCGACTTGCCGTCGAGGGTGTCCTGGTTGCCGTTCTTCTTCACGCCGGCGACGACCGAGGCGCCCGCCAGGTTGGGGGTGTAGCCGGAGAACCAGACGGACAGGTTGCCGTTCGTCGTACCGGTCTTGCCGGCCGCGGGCTGCCCCGGGTTGAGCGCGGCGCCGAAGCCGCCGGGCGCGATCACGCCGCGGAGCACGTCGTTGACCGCATCGGCGATCGGGCTGGCGATCACCTGCGAGCAGGACTTGTCGTAGGTCTTCAGGACGTTGCCGTCGGTGTCGGCGATCTCCGTCACGGGGCGGGCGGAGCAGTGGATGCCGCGGCCCGCGAAGGTGGCGTAGGCCTGGGCCATGTCGAGCGGGCTCACGTTGGCGACGCCGAGGGTGAAGGCGGGGATCTGCCAGTCCTTCGACAGGTCGATGCCCATCGCCCGGGCGAGCTTCCACGGCTCGCAGATGCCGGTCTCGCGCTCGAGGTTGACGAAGAAGGTGTTGACCGACTTCTGGGTGCCCTCGTAGAGGTTCGGGTTCGACGAGGAGCTGGTGGAGTTCTTCGGCTCCCAGACCTCGCCGCTCGGGTAGGAGCCGTCGCAGGTCTCGAACTCGTTCAGCGGGAAGTAACCGGGGTTCGGTGCCGGGAAGGTCCGCGTCAGCGGGATGCCCTCCTTGATCGCGGCGGCCAGGGTGAACGCCTTGAACGTCGAGCCGGGCTGGAAGCCGGCGGCGTCGCCGTACTTCTGCGGGACGGTGTAGTTGAGGAAGGTCTGGCCCTTCTTCGAGCCCATCGGCCGCGACTGGGCGAGCGCGCGGACGTTACCGGAGCGGGGCTCGACCAGCGCGATCGCACCGATCGCCGAGTCGTCCTTGTAGACCTGGCCGTCGACGCCCTCCTGCGCGGCGCGCTGGAAGCGCATGTCGATGGTGGTCTTGATCGTCAGGCCACCGTTGAAGATCAGCCGCTGGCGGTCGGCGGCGGTGGCGCCGAGGGCAGGGTCGGTCTTGAGCCAGCGCACGACGTAGTCGCAGAAGAACTGGGCACGGGAGTTGGCGCAGCCGTTGGGCTGCTCCTGCACCTTCAGGCCGAGCTTCATCGCCTTGGCCTGGGTGGCCTGGGCGTCGGTGATGACGTTGAGCTGCGCCATCCGGTTCAGCACGATGTCGCGGCGCACCTTGGCCTGCGGGGCGTTGCGCGTCGGGTTGTAGGCCTCGGGGCTCTGCACGAGACCGCCGAGCAGCGCGGCCTGGCGCAGGTCGAGGTCCTTGGCGTTGGTGCTGAAGTAGTGCTGCGCTGCGGCCTGCACGCCGTAGGCGCCGTCGCCGAAGTAGGCGGTGTTGAGGTAGCGCTCGAGGATCCAGTCCTTGGAGTGGCGCTTCTCCAGCGCGATCGCGTAGCGCAGCTCCTTGAGCTTGCGGCCGTAGGTGTCGTCGGTGGCGGCCTTGCGCTCGGCGTCGGTGTCGGCCTGGTTGAGCAGGGTCAGCTTGACCAGCTGCTGGGTGATCGAGGAGCCGCCCTGCGAGACACCGCCGGAGGCCTGGTTGGTCAGCAGCGCGCGCAGCGTGCCCTTCACGTCCAGCGCGCCGTGCTGGTAGAACCGGTAGTCCTCGATCGCGACGATGGCCTGGACCATGGTCCGCGAGATCTGGCGCAGCGGGACGTTGACCCGGTTCTGGTCGTAGAGGGTGGCGATGGTCTTGCCGGACTTGTCGAGGATCTCGGTGCGCTGCGGCAGCTGCTCGGTCTCGAGCTCCTGGGGCAGCGTCTCGACGGACTCGGCGACGTTGCGGGCGGTGAAGCCGGCGACCCCCGCGAACGGGATCGCCAGGCCGGACACCACGACGCCCAGCACGGCGGCGACCAGCAGCATGACGCCGAGGTGCGAGGCGATCTTGCCGGGCGGAAGGCCGTCGAACCGGGTGCGGGACATGGCGCCCAGGGTACGTGACCCCCTGGTGGGCACCAGATTCGCGATGGTCGGCCAGGGCCAGGCCTCACCGCGGGAGGTAGTCCGTTGTGACTACACAGGTTGGGCCCAATGAGCGGTGTTCGAAACCGTGCTCCGTCCTTTACTTTAGTCCGGTCGAGAAGACCACGCGCTGTGGGGGCGCTGGCTTCTCGGAGTGGGAACCACAAGGGGACGAACATGTGGGTTGACGACTGGGCGCCGCGCGCCGCGTGCCGTGAAGAGCAGCCGGACCAGCTCTTCGTGAGGGGCGCCGAGCAGAACAAGGCCAAGCAGGTGTGCAGCGGCTGTGCCGTGCGCACCGAGTGTCTCGCCGAGGCACTCGACAACCAGATCGAGTGGGGCGTCTGGGGCGGGATGACCGAGCGTGAGCGCCGGGCCCTGCTGCGACGCCGGCCGAGCGCCTCGTGGCGCAAGGTGCTCGAGGACGCGCGCGACCGTCAGGGCGCCGCGACCGTCTGAGCCCGGACGGCTCCCTCAGGAGCCGTCGGCCAGCAGCGTGCCGACCCGGCGCAGGCCGGTGAGGTCGTGCACGTCGCCCGCCAGGGCCGGTACGACGACCGTCGCCACCTGCGGGTGGGCGGTCGCGAACCGGCTCCTCAGCGTGCGCTCGCGCTGCACCATGCGGACCCGGTCCGCGTGCAGCCGCAGCAGCCCGGCGGCGACCGACGTCCCGTCCGTGCGGCGCAGCCGCTCGGCCGCGGTGGTGGCCTCCTCGGCGGACAGCGTGCCCGCGGGCTCCGGGCTGGCCCGGTTGACGACCAGCCCGGCCAGCGGCATGTCGTCCTCGCTGAGCCGCTCGACGAAGTACTCCGCCTCGCGCAGCGCGTCCGGCTCGGGCGCCGCCACGACGAGGAACGCCGTGCCGTCGGCCTTGAGCAGCGCGTATGTCTTCTGCGCGCGCTGGCGGAAGCCGCCGAAGACGGTGTCGAGCGCGGTGACGAAGGTCTGCAGGTCCTTGAGGAACTGCGCGCCGAGGATCTTGGTCAGCGAGTTCGTGATGATGCTCAGCCCCGCGGTCATCAGCTTCGCCGGGCCGCGCGCGGGGGTGAGCAGCAGCCGGACGAAGCGGCCGTCGAGGAAGCTGGAGAGCCGGTCCGGGGCGTCCAGGAAGTCGAGCGCGGAGCGCGACGGCGGGGTGTCGACCACGATCAGGTCGTAGGTGCCCGTCTCCTGCGCATCGCGATGGATCTGGCCGAGCTTCTCCATCGCCATGTACTCCTGCGTGCCCGCGAACGAGCTCGACAGCGCGATGTAGAACGGGTTGGCCAGGATCTGCTGCGCCTTCTCCGGGCTGGCCTGGGAGAGCACCACCTCGTCGAAGGTGCGCTTCATGTCGAGCATCATCGCGTCGAGGGTGCCTCCGCCCTCGACCCCGGTGACGGGCCGCGGGGTGTTGTCGAGCGCCTCGATGCCCATCGACTGCGCGAGTCGGCGGGCCGGGTCGATGGTGAGCACGACGACCTTGCGCCCGCGCTCGGCGGCCCGCAGCGCGAGCGCCGCGCTGGTCGTGGTCTTGCCGACGCCACCGGAGCCGCAGCACACGATGATCCCGGTGCCGGGGTCGTCGATCAGGGCGTCGACGTCGAGCGTCCCGGCGGGCTGCCCGCTCGTCGCGGGGCCGACGCGGCTGGTGCTGCGGTTCATGCCATGCCCTGCTCTCGGAGGAGTCCGGCGAGCTCGTAGAGCCCGCCGAGGTCGATGCCGCCCGCCATCTGCGGGAGCTCGTACGACGGCACGCCCAGGTCCGCCACGAGGGTGCGCTGCGAGTCCTCCAGCGCTCGCCGCTCGGCGTGGTCGGCGGCCTCCTGGAGCAACCCGTCGACCAGGTCCGGGGTGACCTCGATCCCTCCGGCGAGGAGGTCGGTCTCGAGCGCGGCCCGGTCCAGGGTGCCCGAGCGCGCGGCGGCGAGCTGGTCGGCGGACAGGTCGCGTGGGCGGACCAGGTTGACCACCACACCGCCCACCGGCAGGCCGATCGAGCGCAGCTCGGCGATCCCGTCGGCGGTCTCCTGCACGGGCATCTCCTCCAGCACGGTGACCAGGTGGACGGCGGTGCGGGGGGAGCGGAACAGGGTCATCATCGTGTCCGACTGCGCCTTGATCGGCCCGACCTTCGCCAGCCCGGCGAGCTCGTTGCTCACGTTGAGGAACTGGCTGATCCGGCCGGTCGGCGGTGCGTCGAGCACGACGGCGTCGTAGTCGATGGCGTTCTTGTTGCGGCTGTTGCGCTGCACGGCCTCGTAGACCTTGCCGGTGAGCAGCACGTCGCGCACGCCCGGCGCGATGGTGGTCGCGAACTCGATGACACCGAAGCGGTCGAGCGCCTTGCCGGCACGACCGAGGCGGTAGTACATCGCGAGGTACTCCAGCAGCGCCGACTCGGCGTCGATGTGCAGCGCGTGCACGATGCCGCGGCCGCCGTCGGCGTCGGGGAGACCGGTGGTGAGGCGGCGCTCCTGGTAGGGCAGCGGCTCCACGTCGAACATGCGGGCGATGCCCTGCCGGCCCTCGACCTCGCAGAGCAGCACGTTCTTGCCCTTCGTGGCGAGGGCGAGCGCGAGCGCGGAGGCCACCGTCGACTTCCCGGTGCCTCCTTTGCCCGTGACCACGTGCAGGCGGACCTTCCCCCAGTCACTCATCCGGGCAGCGTAGCGAGCGGCCGGTTCCCCCGAGCAGGGAACCGGCCGCTCGCCCGTCTCACTCCAGGGCCAGGCCCGCGGCCGGGGCGACCTTCGCCGCCCGCCGCGAGGGCAGCACGGCGGCGGCCAGCCCCGCCACCACGGCGGCGCACACCACGGCGAGCAGCTCGGCCCAGGGCAGCACCAGGCCGGCGCCGTCGACAGCCGGCTCCACCAGCGCCCGTACGCCGGCCCAGGCGAAGGTCACGCCCAGCGTGGTCCCGAGCAGGGTGGCCACCAGGGCGAGCAGGACGGCCTCGGTGGCGAGCATCCGTCGTACCTGGCGCCGGGTGAGGCCGAGCGCCCGCAGCAGGGCGTGCTCGCGGCCGCGCTCCAGCACGGACAGACCGAGGGTGTTGGCGATGCCGACGAGCGCGATGACCACCGCGATGCCGAGCAGGCCGACGACCCCGCCGGTGAGCACGTCGAGCTGGAGGTCGACGTAGGCCCGCTGGGCGAGGCCGTTCTCGACCCCGGCGTCGACCGGGGAACCGATCGCCTCCAGCGAGCCGGCCAGGTCCTCGGGGTCGGCGCCGTCCTCCGCGCGCACCCAGACCGCGTGCACACCGGTCTCCGGTGCCAGCCGGGCGAGGGTGGCGGGCGCGACCAGGGCGGCGTCGCCCCAGCCCTCGCCACCGACGACGCGCAGCCGCTCGGTCCGGTCGCCGACGGTGACCGCGACCCGGTCGCCCACCTCGATGCCGTCGCCGAGCGCGTCCCACGGCAGCACCACCTGGCGTGGGCGCGGCGTGGGGAGCGAGCCGTGCAGCACCCCGCCCTCGTCGGCGGGTACGGCGAGCACGGGCAACGGGTCCAGCCCCGGCACCCGCGCGGTGGCGCCACCGACCGGGGTCGCCGCGGCCACACCGGGCACGGCCCGCACCTGCTCCACGACGTCCGCCGGCAGCGCACGCGCGCCGCTGGTGAGGGCGAGGTCGACCGGGTGCTGGTCGTCCATCTCGTCGGCGAGGGCGGAGCGGGAGCTGGCCAGCCCGGTGAGCACGGCGGTGGTGAGGGTGACCCCGACCAGCAGCGAGGCGGTGGTCGCGGCGGTGCGGCGCGGGTTGCGGACCGCGTTGCCGGCGGCGAGCCGCCCCGAAGGCCCGAGCAGCCGCCCGGCCGCGCGGCCGGCGACGCCGATCAGCGCGGGCACGACGACCGGGCCGAGCAGGAGCACGCCGAGGAACACGGCGGTGCCGCCGGCCACCAGCGCGGGCGGGGCCGCGGTCGCGATGGCGAGGGCCAGCGCCGCCGTACCGGCACCGAGCAGGAGGACGCCGAGCGCGATCCGCAGGCGGCCGGTGGTGGTGCGCACCCGGGTGCTGTCGTCGGGGCGCAGCGCGGCGAGCGGGCTGACCTGGACGACCCGGCGGGTGGGCAGCCAGGCGGCGACGAGGGTGACGCCGATCGCGAGCACGGCGGCGGCCAGCAGCCACGCGGGGCCGATGTGCGCGTCGCCGAGCCGGGCGCCCGGCCACTGCGCGTGGATCAGCGCGACCAGGCCGTAGCCCGCGCCGAGGCCCGCGGCGATCCCGAGCACGGCGGCGAGGACGCCGAGTGCCAGCGACTCCACCCGCACCGAGCGGACCACCTGGCGGCGGGTCGCGCCGACGCACCGCAGCAGCGCGAAGTCCCGGCTGCGCTGGGCGAAGAGGATCGTGAAGGTGTTGTTGATGACCAGCACCGCGACGAGCAGGGCCACCGTCGTGAACAGCAGCACGATGATCGCGATCACGTCCACGCCGTTGTTGACCTCGCGCTGGAGGTCCTGGACGAAGGCGTCGACGGTGGTCGGATCGGCGCTCGGTACGACGTCCCGCATCGCCGTCACGGCCGCGTCGTGCCCGCCGCCGCTCCACGCCACGCTGCTGACGTAGAGGCTGTCCTCCCAGCGGCGCAGGTCCGGCCACAGCAGGTAGACCGAGGACACGGCGTGGTTCGAGGGCGAGTCGGCGAGGCCGACGACGCGGACGTCGAGGGCCCGGGTGCCGGTGCCGATCCGCAGCCGGTCGCCGATCGCGATGTCGTCGGCCTTGGCGGCGTTCGCGTCCACGAGCGCCTCGCCGGGGCCGCCGGGGAAGCGGCCGGCGGCCAGGTCCTGCCAGCGGTGGGCCGGCTGGTCCGGCACCTGGCCGATGTCGGCGTCGCTGGTGACGACACGGCCCTCGCGGCTGAGCTGCTGCATGGTCCAGCCGATCAGCCACGCGTCGGCGTCCTTGCCGGGTGCGGCGGCGAGGAGCTTCGAGGCGTCCGCGGCGGAGGGGCGGTCGAGCACGGCGTCGGCGCCGTCGTAGGGGTCGGCGAGGCCGGTGGTCAGCCCGTCGCGGACCGAGGACGAGAGCGCCGCGGTGACCAGCACCAGCACGACGCCGACGACGATGGCGAGCAGCGCCGCGCCGTACCGGCGGGTGTGGGTGCGCAGCGAGGCGAGCAGGACGGTGCGCATCAGGCGCCCACCACGCTGAGGGCGGCGACCAGGTCGTCGCGGCTCGGGGCGGTGAGCCGCGCGGTGATCCGGCCGTCGGCCAGCACGACCACGTCGTCGGCGTACCGCGCGGCCTCGAGCTCGTGGGTCACCATCACCACGGTCTGGCCCAGCTCACGGACCGAGTGGCGCAGGAAGGAGAGCACCTCGGCGGAGGAGGTGCTGTCGAGGTTGCCGGTGGGCTCGTCGGCGAACACGATGGCCGGCTCGGAGACGAGGGCGCGGGCGATCGCGACCCGCTGCTGCTGGCCGCCGGAGAGCTCGGCCGGGCGGTGGCCGAGCCGGTCCTCCAGGCCGAGGGTGCGCACGATCCGCTCAAAGCGGGGGCGCAGCGGCGCCTGGGGGCGGCCGGCGAGCTCGGTCGGCAGCCAGATGTTCTGCCCCGCGGTCAGCATCGGCAGCAGGTTGAAGGCCTGGAAGACGAAGCCGACGTGGTCGCGGCGGAAGCGGGTCAGGGTGTCGTCGTCCATCTCCTCCAGGGCCTGCCCGGCGACGGCGACCGTGCCCGCGGTGGGCTGGTCGAGGCCGGCGAGGCAGTGCATGAGGGTGGACTTGCCGGACCCGGACGGGCCCATGATCGCGGTGAACCGGCCGGCCGGCAGGTCCAGGTCGACCCCGCGCAGGGCGTGCACGAGGGTGTCCTCGCGGCCGTAGGCGCGGGTCAGGCCGCGAGCGCTGGCGGCGAGGGCGGAGGCGGGCGGGGCGGGCGGGGGAGAGGTCTGCGTCGAGGACATGCTCCGAGCCTCGCCGGGATCGGTGCCCCGATCGTCAGGCTCCGGGTTGATCCGGCCGTACGACGACGGGTGGACCGGTCAGGCCCGGACCAGCCCGGTGTCGTAGGCCAGCACCACGAGCTGGACCCGGTCGCGGGACCCGGTCTTGGCGAGCAGCCGCCCGACGTGGGTCTTCACGGTCGCCTCCGAGACCACGAACTCGGCCGCGATCTCGGAGTTGGACAGCCCGCGGCCGACCAGCACCAGCGTCTCCCGCTCACGGTCGGTGAGCACGGCCAGCCGGTCGTCCGGGGCCGGCGAGGCCGGGTCGGGCAGCGCGGTGGCGAAGTGCTCCAGCAGCCGGCGGGTGGTGCTGGGCGCGACGACGGAGTCGCCGGCGTGCACGGTGCGGATCGCGCCGAGCAGGGTCTCCGGCGTCGCGTCCTTGAGCAGGAACGCCGCCGCCCCGGCGCGGATCGCGCCCAGCGCGTGCTCGTCGAGGTCGAAGGTGGTGAGCACGACGACCTGGGGCGCGCCCTCGCGCTCGGTCAGCCGTCGGGTCGCCTCGACGCCGTCGAGGCGGGGCATCCGCACGTCCATCAGCACCACGTCGCAGGCCGTCACGGCCAGTCGCTCCAGCGCCTCGCCGCCGTCGCCGGCCTCGCCCACGACGGTGAGGTCGGGCTGGCTGTCGATGAGCATGCGGAAGCCCGCGCGGACCAGCTCCTGGTCGTCGACGAGGAACACCCGGATCGGATCGCTCACCAGGGGATCCTCGCGCACACGGCGAAACCGCCGCCCGGTGCGGGTCCCGCGGTCAGGGTGCCGCCGTGCGCGGCGACCCGCTCGCGCATCCCGGTCAGGCCGAGCCCGCGGCCGTCGTCGGCCGCTGCCGCGCCGCGGCCGTCGTCGCGCACCTCCACCCGCAGCGCCCCCGCGTCGGGCGCCAGCAGCACGTGGGCGGTGGCGGGCCCCGCGTGCTTGCGGACGTTGGTGAGCGCCTCCTGCACGATCCGGTACGCCGTCAGGGCCACCCCGTCCGGCACGACGCTCGCCTCGCCGGGGAGCTCGGCGACCACCGTCGTCCCGGCGGCGCGTGCCTCGTCGAGGAGCGCCGCCAGGTCGGAGAGCCGTGGCTGCGGCGCCTGCGGCCCCGGCTCCTCGGAGCGGAGCACCCCGAGCATCCCGCGCAGCTCGGCGAGCGCCTCCCGTCCGGTCGCCGCGATCGTGCCCAGCGCGGGCGCGGTGACCGTCGGATCGTGCGCCGCCGCGGCCCGGGCGCCGTCGGCCTGGACCACCATCGTGGTCAGGCTGTGCGCGACGACGTCGTGCATCTCCCGGGCGATCCGGTGCCGCTCCTCGATCGCCGCCAGGGCGGCCTGCTGGGCGGACTCGCGCTCCAGCCGCTCGCCGCGCTCGACCAGCGCGTCGACGTATGCCTGCCGGGTGCGGCCGAGGGTGCCGAGCGCCCAGGCCACGACGACGAAGAGGGCGATGGTGATGAAGTAGGCGGTGACGTCCTGCGCATGGCTCTCGCTGCTGTAGATCCGCTTCACCCAGTCGCCAGCCGCGACCCCCGCGCCCAGCATGCCGACCGCGAGCGCGCCGAGCGACCAGGCGGTGGTCGAGAAACGGGCCACGGAGTACGTCGCGACGGGGAAGGCGAGCTGGCTCCACAGCGGGTAGTCGGTGACCAGGACCTGGGCGGCGCTGGCGGCGGCGACCGCCGCGAAGACCGGCACCGGGTGGCGGCGGCGCCACGCCAGCGGCGCGATCTGGGCGAGCATGACCAGGCCGTCGGGCACCTCGGCGTAGATCAGGAACGCCGGGACGGGCAGCAGGAGGAACAGGGTGAGCCCGACGTCGAACCACCGTTCGCCGCGGGGCCCGAGGCGCCACGGCTGCCGGTCCTGACGGGTCACCGCACCACCGTAGAGGTCGCACCGGGCGCGGACGTCAGACCACGGGTGGACTCTCAGGTCAGCTTGTCGGCCAGCACGACCCAGGTGAAGAAGGCGATCCCGAGCAGCATCCCGACATGGCCGAGGATCGACAGCGCCGGCCCCTCGGCCCAGCTGTCGCCCGTCGTGTCGGCCGCGTGCCTGCCGGCGCCGGACATCCAGCGGGCCAGGATGAGCAGCCCGATCGCGACCTCCAGCCACCAGGCGACCAGTGCCGCCGCGCCGACCCCACCCGAGGGATCGGTGAGGTAGACGATCCACACGACCAGCGCGACGACGCCGACGACCGTGTGCGCGTTCACGACCCGCAGCGGTACGACGGCGTGCCCGGACTGGCTCTGCTCCGAGGACAGCCGCATCCGGGTCAGCAGGACGACGACCGCCGCCAGCCCGGTGAGCATCCACACGGCGTTCTCGAGGTTCACGGCCGCATCGTCCCACAGGTGTGACCCACGCCACACCGGTGGCGCGTACGCTGGGACCACCCGGAGAGGAGCCCGTCATGGCCGAACGATTCCGTCACCTGCCCCCGCCGCCCGACCCGGCCGCGCTGCGCACCAGCCAGGACGTCGACCCCACGCCACCGGAGGAGGCTGACGAGTACCGGGAGCTGCTCTGGGTCGTCAACCGCTACGGCTGACCCGGCTCCCGAGCGCCCTGAGTAGGGTGCAGAGCATGACCAAGTGGGAGTACCAGGTGGCGCCCGTCCTCAACCACGTCGCGGCGCAGATCCTCAACAACTTCGGCCAGGACGGGTGGGAGCTCGTCACCCTGGTGCCCGGCCAGGGCGGCAACGACATCGCCTACTTCAAGCGCCCGGCCGAGGGCTGAGCGGTGACCCCCGAGGAGCGGCTCGCCGAGCTCGGGCTGAGCGTCCCGGAGGTGGTGCCGCCGGTGGCGGCCTACCTGCCCGCGGTGCGCAGCGGCGACCACGTCTACACCGCCGGCCAGATCCCGATGCGCGACGGCACGCTCGTGGCCACCGGCAAGGTGGGCGACGGCACGACGCCCGAGGCGGCCACCGAGGCCGCCCGCCAGTGCGCGCTCAACGCGATCGCCGCGATCCGCTCGGTGACCGGCACCCTGGAGCACGTGCGGATCGTCAAGGTCGGCGTGTTCGTCGCCTCCAGCCCGGACTTCACCGGCCAGCCGTCCGTCGCCAACGGCGCCTCCGAGCTGTTCGGCCAGGTCTTCGGCGACGCCGGCGTCCACGCCCGCTCGGCGGTCGGGGTGGCGGCGCTGCCGCTCGACTCCACCGTCGAGGTCGAGGTGGTCGCGGAAGTGCTCGCGTGAGGATCCCGCTGCCGCCGGTGCCACTGCCCGCGGCGCTCGCCGACGTCGCACGGGAGTACGCCGACGGCACCCGCCAGGAGGCCGAGCCGCGCAACGCGGCGACCGTCGTCCTGCAGCGGGCCGGTGCCGACGGGTCGCCCGAGGTCTACCTGCTGCGGCGCCAGGTGACGATGGACTTCGCCGGGGGCATGTGCGTCTTCCCCGGCGGCGGGGTGGACCCGCGCGACTTCGACCACCAGGTCGGCTGGGCCGGCCCGACGCCGGCGGAGTGGGCCGCGCGGCTGGGCACCGAGGAGGACCTCGCCCGGGCGCTGGTGTGCGCCGCGGTGCGCGAGACCTTCGAGGAGTCCGGCGTGCTGCTGGCCGGTGCCTCCGCCGACGACGTCGTCGCCGACACCACCGGCGAGGACTGGGAGGCCGACCGGGTCGCCCTGGAGTCGCGCGAGCTGTCGCTGACCGACTTCCTGGACCGGCGCGGACTGGTGCTGCGCACCGACCTGCTCGGCATCTGGAGCGGCTGGCTGACCCCGGTCTTCGAGCCCAAGCGCTACCGGACCTGGTTCTTCGTCGCCCAGCTGCCGGAGGGACAGATCACCCGCGACGTCTCGACCGAGTCCTCGGAGGTGGTCTGGCTGCCCGCCCTGGCGGCCGCCGACCAGGCCGACGCGGGGACGCTGGCGATGCTCCCTCCGACGTACCTGACCTGCCTGGAGATCGGCACCCTCGGCACGGTCGAGGCGGTCCTGGCGACCGCGACCGAGCGCTCGGTGGAGATGTTCATGCCCGAGGTCGAGCCGCTCGGTGACGGGTTCACGCTCTCGCTGCCGGACGCGCTGCGACCGCTGGTCGCCCAGCGGAGGGGCTGACGTGGAGCCCTGGCACGGCGGTGGGTACGGCGAGCGCGGGCGCTGCGTGCTGGCGCCCAACCCCGGTCTGATGACCCTCGACGGCACCAACACCTGGATCCTGCGCGAGCCCGGCGCGGAGCGGTCGATCGTGGTCGACCCGGGCCCGTTGGACGAGGGCCACCTCGACGCCGTGGCCGCGGTCGCGGGCACGGTCGACCAGGTCGTGGTGACCCACCACCACCTCGACCACACCGAGGCGGCGCGCTCCTTCGCGGAGCGGATGGGCTGCGGCGTCCGCGGTCTCGACCCGGCGCAGTGCTGGCGCGCGGACCCGTTGCGCGACGGCGAGACGCTGTCCGTGGGCGGCCTCGACGTGGAGGTGCTGACCACGCCCGGGCACACCAGCGACTCGATCTCGCTGCTGGTGGAGGCCGACGGCGCGCTGCTGACCGGCGACATGGTCCTCGGCCGCGGTACGACGGTGATCGCCCACCCCGACGGCGACCTCGGCTCCTACTTCGACTCGATCGCCCGCATGCGCGCGGTCGTCGCCGACGGCCGGGCGACCTCGCTGTGGCCCGCACACGGACCGGTGCTGCCCGACGGCGCCGCCGTGCTCGACCACTACGTGGTGCACCGGCGCGAGCGGCTGGCCCAGGTCGAGACCGCCCTCGGCGCGCTGGGCCTCTCGGCCGGACAGCTCCCGCCCGACGTCGCGGAGGACCCCGAGCTGCCCCGCCGTGTCGTCGAGGTCGTCTACGCCGACGTGGACGAGTCGCTGTGGGGCGCGGCCGAGTGGTCGGTGCGCGCTCAGCTCGCCTACCTCGCCTCCCGCTGATCCGAGGGTTGCGGCCCAAGGTAAAGCCCTTCGCGTTTCCCGGATTTCTGGTGAGGGTTCCGCTTCAGTGGGCGGATGCTCCCCCCACGCAGAACCCGATCGCTGTCCCTTGCCCTGGCTGCGGCCGTCACCCTCCTCGGGACGATGACCACCGCGCCCGCGTTCGCCGATGACGCCGCCCCGGCGCCGGAGACGCCCGCCGAGACCGCCGCCCCGGCCCCCGAGCCGGAGCCCGCCCCGGCACCCGAGCCCGCTCCCGAGCCGGAGCCGGAGCCCGCCCCGGAGCCGAAGCCGGAGCCCGCCCCGGAGCCGAAGCCGGAGCCCGCCCCGGAGCCGAAGCCCGAGCCCGCTCCCGACGCCGCCCCCGAGCCGGCGTCCGAGCCCGCCCCGGAGGCGGAGCTGGAAGCCGCGCCGATCAAGAAGTCGCCGACCCCGCAGGCCGCCGTCGGCCCGGTCGTGGTCTCGGGCGAGTCCGCGATCGTGGCGGAGGCGACCAGCGCGGCAGGTGCCCTCGTGCCGATCAGCTTCTCGATCAGCGGCGGCTGGAGCACCAGCCCGGTCGTGGCCCGCGCGTGCGCGATCAGCAGCACCTACGTCGACACGCTGGCTGAGTTCTTCACCCTCGACCTGCTCGGCGCCGGCCTCGGCACGACCTTCTCGGCGAGCCGCCAGCTGCCGGTCGGGACCTACTACGGCGCCTGCATGTGGGCGCCGTTCTCGCTGGCGAACCTCCTGCAGTACAAGCTGCACCGGTTCACCATCGAGGTGACCGACCCGCTGCCGACGATCACCGTCCCGGCCGGCATCACCACCCCGGCCACCGACTCCGCCGGCGCCCCGGTCACCTTCGACGTCACCGCCCACGACGTCATCGACGGTGACCTCGCGCCCACCTGCGACGCGACCTCGGGCGCCACCTTCCCGATCGGTACGACGACCGTCAGCTGCTCCGCCACCAACTCCCGTGACGTCCTCGCCAGCGACACCTTCGACGTCACCGTCACGGCCCCGCTGCCGAGCGTCACCGTGCCGACCAGCGCGACCGCGGAGGCGACCGGCCCCGACGGCGCGGTCGTCGACTTCTCCGTGTCGGGGCTGGACTTCGTCGGCACTGCGCTGACCCCGGTCTGCCGCCTCGGCAACGGCGAGGGCGCGGAGGTCGTCTCCGGGGCGACCTTCCCGCTGGGTGACACCGAGGTGCGCTGCACCGTCACCGACGAGTGGGGCGGCCAGGCCTCGGAGTCCTTCGTGGTCGGCGTCGTCGACACCACCGGCCCGGTCATCACCGTGCCGGAGGGCATCACCGTCGACGCGACCGGGCCCGAGGGGGCCACGGTCGAGTTCGAGGCGAGCGCGCACGACGCCGTCGTCGGCGACGTACCGGTCACCTGCGACCCGGCCTCCGGCAGCACCTTCTCGCTCGGCGAGACCGAGGTCCGCTGCACCGCGACCGACGAGCGGGCCCCGCTGCGCCTGCGCGGCGTCAGGGCCGCTCGGGCGACCGTCAACGCGGCGACGTTCACCGTCACCGTGACCGAGCCCGCGACGACGCCGGGAGAGGTGCCGGGCGACGTGGGTGGCGAGGACGAGGGCGTCACCGACGTCCCCGGCGAGGTCGGCGGGGTGCAGGCCACCGCGTCCGCCCTGCCCGACACCGGTGCCCCGTCCACGACCGGGCCGCTGCTGCTCGCCCTGCTCCTGCTCGGGGCCGGTGGCGCGCTGGTCCTGCGTCGCGGCAGGGCCTGATCGGTGGCGGCGGGGACATGACGTCGGAGGTCATGTCCCCGCCGCCTGCCGGTGGTTAGCGTGGCGCTCGTGAACGCGACCGCCGGTGTCCTCCTCCGCGAGTGGCGGCAGCGCCGCCACCTCTCCCAGCTCGAGCTCGCCAGCCGTGCCGACGTCTCCACCCGGCACCTGAGCTACATCGAGACCGGTCGCTCCC
This sequence comes from Nocardioides sp. LML1-1-1.1, assembly GCF_040676175.1. Lineage (NCBI taxonomy): Bacteria > Bacillati > Actinomycetota > Actinomycetes > Propionibacteriales > Nocardioidaceae > Nocardioides > Nocardioides sp. LML1-1-1.1. The sequence continues at coordinate 55,218 of NZ_JBEGHK010000006.1, forward strand.
GCCCCACGAGCGCCATGGTGATGCGCCTGTGCGACCACCTGGAGGTCCCGCTGCGCGAGCAGAACTCGGTCCTCCTGGCGGCCGGCCACGCGCCCGCCCACCCCGAGCACCGGCTCACCGACCCGCCGATGGCGGAGGCCAACGCCGCGCTGGAGACGATCCTGCGCGGCCACCTGCCCTACCCGGCGCTCGTCGTCGACCGGCACTGGGAGCTGGTCGCGGCCAACGACGCCGCCTACGCCTTCCTCGACGGCATCGACGCCGACCTGCTGGAGCCGCCGGTCAACGTGGTCCGGCTCTCGGTGCACCCGCGCGGGCTCGGCGGGCGGATCGTCAACCTCGCCGAGTGGCGCAGCCACCTCGCCGAGCGCCTGCGCCACGAGCACGACGCGAGCGGCGACCCCGAGCTGGCGGCCCTCCTCGCCGAGGTGAGCGCCGGCGGGGTCGCCCCGGTCGTGTCGTCCGCGCTCGTCGTACCGATGGAGATCCGGGTGGCCGACGGCACCGTGCTGTCGTTCATCTCCACGACCACCGTCTTCGGCACGCCCCGCGAGGTGACGCTGAGCGAGCTGGCGATCGAGGCGTTCTACCCGGCCGACGAGGCGACGCGGGCCTACCTCAACAGGTAGCGGTCAGCGGGCGCGCCGCGACATCCGCTCCATGTCGAGGATGACGACCGAGCGCGGCTCCAGGCGCAGCCAGCCGCGCGAGGCGAAGTCGGCGAGGGCCTTGTTGACCGTCTCGCGGGAGGCGCCGACCAGCTGGGCGAGCTCCTCCTGGGTGAGGTCGTGGTGCACGTGGACGCCGTCGTCGGCGGTGCGGCCGAAGCGGTCGGCGAGGTCGAGCAGCGCCTTGGCGACGCGGCCGGGGACGTCGGAGAACACCAGGTCGGCGACGACGTCGTTGGCCTTGCGCAGCCGGCCGGCGAGCTGGGTGAGCAGGCCGCGGGCCACGACGGGGCGGCCCTCCAGCCAGCGCAGCAGGTCCTCGTGCGACAGCGAGGCGAACTCGGCGTCGGTGACCGCGGTGACCGTGGCCGAGCGCGGGCCGGGGTCGAAGAGCGAGAGCTCACCGAACATCTGGCCGGGGCCCATGATCGCCAGCAGGTTCTCCCGGCCGTCGGAGGACGTGCGGCCGAGCTTCACCTTGCCCTCGAGCACGACGAACAGCTTGTCGCCGCTGTCGCCCTCGTGGAAGAGCACCTCTCCCCGGCGCAGCCGCGTGGTCGCCAACGACGTGCGCAGCGCTGCCATGGCCTCGTCGTCGAGGGCACTGAACAGTGGCGCCTGACGGAGTACGTCGTTGTCCACGCTTCCTCCAAAGTCACATGAAACCCGGTCTGCGGCATCCTATCCAGTGCGGCATGTCACACCTAGCCAACGCGCGGGGTCAACATGCGCTGCCGGGCTGTCGGAGGCACGACGTAGGCTGCACCCGTGCGGCCGATCGACACCACTGACGAGACGTCGACCCAGCTGGTGCGGCGGGCCCGCAAGATCGACCGGGTGCTCGCGGAGACCTATCCCGACGCCAAGGCCGAGCTCGACTTCGACGACGCCTTCCAGTGCCTCGTCGTCACCGTGCTGTCGGCGCAGACCACCGACAAGCGGGTCAACGCCGTGCGCCCGATCCTGTTCGCCGCCTACCCGGACCCGGCGGCGATGGCCGCGGCCGACCGGGCCCACCTGGAGCAGATCGTCGGCCCGCTCGGCTTCTTCCGGGCCAAGACCGAGTCGCTGCTCAAGCTGGGTGCCGCCCTCGTCGAGCGCTACGACGGCCAGGTGCCCGCCCGGCTCGAGGACCTGGTGACGCTGCCGGGCGTGGGCCGCAAGACCGCCAACGTGGTGCTGGGCAACGCCTTCGACATCCCCGGCATCACCGTCGACACCCACTTCGGCCGGCTCGCGCGCCGGCTCGGCTGGACCGACCTCGAGGACCCGGTCAAGGTCGAGCACGCGGTCGGCGCGCTCTTCCCGAAGCGGGACTGGACGATGCTCAGCCACCACCTGATCTGGCACGGCCGGCGCCGCTGCCACGCGAAGAAGCCCGCGTGCGGTGCCTGCCCGGTGGCGCGGTGGTGCCCGTCGTACGGCCTCGGGCCGACGGACCCGGTCGAGGCGGAGAAGCTCGTCCGCACGGAGGGCCCCAACTGATGCTCGGTGCCCGGGCCGCCGCGCTGGCGGCGATCGCGGTCCTGCTCACCGCCTGCGACAGCAGCAGCGGCGCGCTGGCCTGCAAGGTCGACGTCGACACCCCGCAGCTGGTGCGGGACCGCGAGGCCGCGGGGATCGCCGACTGCACCGAGATCCCGACCGAGAAGGGCGCCTCGCAGCTGCCCGACGTGCGGCTGCACTGCCTCGGCGGCACGTCGAGCGTGTCGCTGGCGGACGTGAAGGGCCCGGCGATCGTGAACTTCTGGTCCACCACCTGCGTCGCCTGCCTCAAGGAGATGCCGGTGCTGCAGCAGTTCCACGAGCAGTACGGCGACCAGGTGGCCATGATCGGCGTCAACTTCCTCGACACCTACCCCGGCGCCGCGATCGACTTCGCCCGGATGAAGAAGGTCACCTACCCCTCGGCCGCCGACGCCTGCGGTGACCTGCAGGGCAGCGACCTGGTGCTGACCGGGCTGCCGCAGTTCGTCTTCGTCAAGGCCGACGGCGAGGCGCAGCAGGTCGCCGGCGGGATCACCTCGCTCGACAAGATCGTGACGCTGGCCGAGCAGCAGCTCGGCATCGACCTGCCGGCCCCGAAGGCGGCGTCGTGAGCGACGTGCCCGCCACGTTGCCGGCGGACCTCCCCGACTGGTTGCGCGAGGTCGTCGACGGCGCCCGCGCGATCGAGGGTGGCGACCTGAGCGCGTTCCTGCCGCCCGCCGACCGGGAGGTGCGTCGCGGCGCGGTCCTGATGCTCTTCGGCGAGCGCGACGTGCTGCTCACCGAGCGGGCCCACGACATGCGCTCCCACCCGGGGCAGGTCTCCTTCCCCGGCGGCAGCATCGACCCGGGGGAGACGCCGGTCGAGGCCGCGCTGCGCGAGGCCCAGGAGGAGATCGGCGTCGACCCGGCGGGGGTGGAGGTCGTCGGCCGCCTGCCGGAGCTGTGGCTGCCGCCGTCGAACTTCGCGGTGACCCCGATCCTCGGCTGGTGGCGCGAGCCGGGTCCGATCCGGGTCGCCTCGCCCGAGGAGGTGCACGCGATCCACCGGGTGCCGCTGACCGAGCTCTTCGACCCCGAGCACCGGATCCAGGTCCGTCACCCCGGCGGCTGGATGGGCCCGGGCTTCCTGATCGGGCCCGAGAAGGACGTCATCCTGTGGGGCTTCACGGGCGGGATCCTGACCCGTTTCTTCGACTTCCTCGGGTGGCTCCCCCCGGTCACGGACCCGCCGGTGCATGATCTCCCCGACTACATGCTCGCCGAGTACGTCCGCCGGACGACCGCACCGAGCGCGGACGGGGACGACGGCATGGACCTCCTGGAGCCGAACGAGTGAACGTCCTCGACTGGCTGCTCATCCTCCTGGTGCTCGCCTACGCCCTCTCCGGCTACTGGCAGGGCTTCGTCACCGGCGCCTTCGCCACGGCCGGCCTGCTCATCGGCGGGCTGGCCGGCATCTTCCTCGCGCCGGTGCTGCTGAGCCGCTTCGACCCCTCGCTCGCGGTCTCGCTCGGTGCGCTCTTCGTCGTCATCCTGTGCGCCTCGCTGGGCCAGGCCCTGCTCCAGTACGCCGGCGCCCGGGTCCGCGAGCGGATCACCTGGCAGCCCGCCCGGGCCCTCGACGCGGTCGGCGGGGCGCTGCTGAGCGCGCTCGCGGTGCTGCTGGTCGCCTGGGCGCTGGGCGTCGCGATCAGCGGCACCCGGATCGGCTCGGTCACCTCGCTGGTGCGCTCCTCCACCGTGCTCGGCAAGGTCAACGACGTGCTCCCGGAGTCGGCGCCGAACGCGCTGGAGGCCTTCAACAACGTCGTCGGCACGGGCTTCTTCCCGCGCTACCTCGAGCCCTTCGCGCCCGAGCAGATCGTGGAGGTCGCCCCGGGGCCGACCGGCCTGCCGCGCACGGCCGCCATCCGCGCCGTACGCCCCAGCGTGGTGAAGATCCGCGGCGGCAACAAGTGCGGCCGCGGGGTCGAGGGCACCGGCTTCGTCTTCGCGCGCAACCGGGTGATGACCAACGCCCACGTCGTGGCGGGCGTGGAGGACCCCGAGGTGAGCATCGGTGGCGGCACCGAGCTGGCCCGGGTGGTGCTCTACGACCGCGAGCTCGACATCGCCGTCCTCGCCGTCGACACCGGCGACGCGCCGGTGCTGAAGTTCGACGAGCGCACCGATGCCGAGGACCCGGTCGCCATCGTGGGCTACCCGCAGGACGGTCCCTTCGACGTGCAGACCGGCCGGGTCCGCGCGGTGCAGAACCTGCGTTCCCCCGACATCTACGGCGACGGCACGGTCGTGCGCGAGGTGTTCTCCCTGCGCGGCCTGGTCCGCCCCGGCAACTCCGGCGGCCCGATCGTCACCCCGCAGGGCAAGGTCGCCGGTGTCGTCTTCGCCGCGTCCGTCACCGACCGGGACACCGGTTACGCGCTCACCGCCGAGCAGGTCGCGTCCAGCGCGGAGAAGGGCAGCGCGCCGGAGACCGAGGGCCGCGAGGCCGACACGGGCAACTGCGCGGCCTGAGCGGACGGTGCGCCATAGTGGCCCCATGACCGGCACGTCGATGTACCCCGCGTACGCCGCCCCCAGCGAGCGGGCTGTCCGGCTCTTCGAGGAGATGAAGCGCTTCCTCGCCGAGGAGGTCTTCCCGGCCGAGGAGTCCTACGCGCGCTACCGCGAGGAGCAGGGCCCCCAGGACCACACCGTGCCTCCCGTGGTGGAGGAGCTGAAGGCCAAGGCGCGCGAGCGCGGGCTGTGGAACCTCTTCCTGCCGAGCGAGGCGGGGCTGACCCAGCTGGAGTACGCCACGATCGCGGAGCTCTCCGGGTGGAGCCTGGAGATCGCGCCGGAGGCGATCAACTGCCAGGCGCCGGACACCGGGAACATGGAGCTGCTGCACCTCGTCGGCACCGAGGCCCAGCAGGAGCGCTGGTTGAAGCCGTTGCTGGACGGGCGGATCCGCTCGGCGTTCGCGATGACCGAGCCCGCCGTCGCGAGCAGCGACGCCACCAACATCACCACCCGGATCGAGCGCGACGGCGACGAGTACGTCCTCAACGGCCGCAAGTGGTGGATCACCGGTGCCGCGGACCCGCGCTGCGAGGTGCTCATCGTGATGGGCAAGACCGACCCGACCGCGGCCACGCACCGCCAGCAGTCGATGGTGATCGTGCCCGTCGACACCCCGGGGGTGGAGGTCCGGCGGTCCTACCCGGTCTTCGGCCACCAGGACCAGCACGGCCACTGCGTCATCGAGCTCACCGACGCCCGGGTCCCCCTGAGCAACCTGCTCGGTGAGGAGGGCGGCGGCTTCGCGGCGGCCCAGATGCGCCTGGGCCCGGGCCGGATCCACCACGTGATGCGGGCGCTCGGCGCCGGCGAGCGGGCGCTGGCCATGATGGTCGAGCGGGCCCGGACGCGTACGGCGTTCGGCGGGCTGCTCGCCGAGCAGTCGGCCGTGCGGGAGAAGATCGCCGAGTCCCGGGTCGAGCTCGACCAGGCCCGCGCGCTGTGCCACCTCGCCGCGCACACCGTCGACGCTGAGGGCAACAAGGCCGCCCGCCACCTCATTGCCGCCGCCAAGGTCGCCGTCCCGCGGGCGGTGCTGTCGGTGATCGACCGCGCCATCCAGCTGCACGGCGCGGCCGGCATCAGCGACGCGACGCCGCTCGCCGCACTGTGGGGCTGGCACCGCGCGATGCGGATCTTCGACGGCCCCGACGAGGCGCACCTGACCACGCTCGGCCGCGCCGAGCTGACCCGGGAGCCGCTCTTCGCGCTGCCCGCCTCCCTCCACGACCAGTTCCGCTGAGCCGAAAGAGTCCTCCATGAGCCTCGTCCGCTACGAGCACGCCGACGGCGTCGCCCGGATCACCCTCGCCGACCCCGAGCACGGCAACCCCGTCCACCCCGAGTCCGTCGCCGCCCTCCACGAGGCCGTACGACGCGCGCGCCGCGACGCCGCGAAGGTCGTGGTCCTGGCCGCCGAAGGCCGGTTCTTCTCCGTCGGCGGCGACCTCGGCGCCTTCGCCGCGGCCGAGGACGTGCAGGTGTTCATCGACGATCTCGCCGAGGCGTTGCACAGGGTGGTCGGGGAGCTGGTCCGCTCCGACGCCGTCGTGGTCACCGTCGTGCAGGGGACCGCCGCGGGCGCGGGCTTCCCGCTCGCCGCGGCCGGCGACATCGTGCTCGCCGCCGACACCGCGAAGTTCAGCCTGGCCTACACCAAGGTCGGGCTCTCGCCCGACGGCGGCAGCTCGCTCCTGGTGCACACCCTCGGCCTGCACCGCACCCTGCGCCTGGCGATCCTCGGCGACCTGCTCACCGCGCAGGAGGCCGCCGACGCCGGGCTGGTCGCCCGGGTCGTGCCCGCCGCGGAGCTCGCCGACGTCACCGAGCAGGTCGTCGCGACCCTCGCCGCCGGCTCCGGCACCGCGAACGCTGCGGCCAAGCGGCTGCTGCGCGAGGCCGTCGTACCGGCGCCGGAGGGGGCGCTGCGCAAGGAGACGCTCTCGATCCGCGCGCTCGCCGGCTCGCCCGACGGCCGCGAGGGCGTCGCGGCGTTCGTGGAGAAGCGGGCGCCGCGGTTCGGCTGATGGCCTTCGAGGAGCTCGACACCGCGCCGTTGACGGCGGCCGTGGACCCCGCCGACGTCCCGGCCCGGACGGCGCGCGAGCTCGGCTCGGACCTCGGTGGCTGGCTCGTCGTGAACGTCCTGCTGTGGCTGGTCCTGGGCCTCGTCGCGGTGGGCCTGTCCTTCCTCCCACCCCGGCCGTGGTGGGCGGCGGCCCCGGCCGGCCTCGGGGCGGTGGTGAGCCTCGGCCTGCTGGTCTCCGCGCTCCGGCCGCGTGCCGAGCACCGGGCGCGGCCCGTGCGCCTGGCCCGGTTCGCCGCGGCGAACGACATGACCTACACGCCCCGGCCCGGGCAGCCGGCCGAGGGCCCGGGGCTGGTGCTCGGCACCGGCACCGGCCGGCACACCCGCGACCTGGTCGAGATCGCCGTGCCGCGCGAGATCCAGCTGGGGCGCCAGCACTACTTCGCGGGGCGTGGCAATGCCGAGGCGAGGGCGTGGAGCTACGCGACCACGCCGCTCACCGGCCCGGGCGCCGCCGGGTTGCCGCACCTGGTCCTGACGGCGCGCGGGAGGTGGAACGACGCGGCGCTGCCCGGCTCGTCCGACTCCTCGCTCGGTACGCCGGGGCTCAGCGGGCCCGGCGCCGCGGCGTACCTCGTCCGCGGCCCCATCGGGCAGGCCCCGTGGATCGAGCGGGTCCTCGACGTCACCCTGTTCCGGCCCGACGTGCTCGCCCGGCTGACCGAGCGGCCCGTGCACGTCGAGGTCGTGGACCGGCGGCTCTACCTCTACGTGCACGGGCCGCTCGTCACCCTCGACCCGGACACCTGGCGCTGGATCCTCCCGCTGGTGGTCGACGTCGCCACGGCGCTGGAGGCCGCGCCGGTCAGCTGACCGGAGGCTGCTGCTTGTTGAGCACCGAGTTGCGGTAGCCGTAGGCGGCGTAGACCGCGAGGCCGAGCACGAACCACACCGCGAACCGCAGCCAGGTCGCCGGCGCGAGGAAGGTGATCAGCCAGATGCTGAACGCCACCCCGATGATCGGTACGACGGGCATGCCCGGCAGGCGGAAGGTGCGCGGAAGGTCGGGGCGCTTGTAGCGCAGCACGATCACCGCGACGCAGACGACGACGAACGCCAGCAGGATGCCGATGTTGGTCAGCTCGGCGGCCTCCGCGATCGGCATCAGGCCGGCGATCAGCGCGGAGAGCACGCCCGCGATCCAGGTGACCCGGGTGGGCACGTGGCGGGTCGGGTGGGTCTTGGCGAACCAGGACGGCAGCAGGCCGTCGCGGCTCATGGCGTACCAGACCCGGGTGACGCCGAGCATGAAGGTGAACATCACGGTCAGGATGCCGACGATGGCGCCGACCGCGATGACCGTGCCGAAGCCGTCGAGGCCGATCGAGGCGAACGCGCTGGAGAAGCCGCTCTCCGGGTCGATGTCGCGGTAGTCCTGGATGCCGGTGAGGGTGAGGCAGGCGAGCACGTAGAGCACCATCGAGATCGCCAGCGAGTAGAGGATCGCCTTCGGCATGTGCCGCTGCGCGTCCTTCGACTCCTCCGCCGCGGTGGACATGGCGTCGTAGCCGAACACCGCGAAGAAGACCACGGCCGCGCCGCTCATCGCGCCGGAGAAGCCAGCCGGGGCGAACGGGCTGAGGTTGTCGGTCTTGATGTGGAAGAAGCCGACGACGACGACCAGCAGCACCAGGGCGACCTTGATGCCGACGACGAAGGTCTCGACGCGAGCGGCGTTGCGCATGCCGAGGCTGAGGAGCCAGGCCACCAGCAGGCACAGCACCATCGCGAACAGGTCGACCCGGTGGCCGTCCCCGGTGCCGGGGGCACCGAGCATCCAGTGCGGCAGGTCGAGGCCGACCTGGTCGAGCAGGAAGCCGAAGTAGCCGGAGATGCCGATCGCGACGACCGCCACGATGGCGATGTACTCCAGCAGCAGGTCCCAGCCGATGCACCAGCCGACGACCTCGCCGAGCACGGCGTAGCCGTAGGTGTAGGCCGAGCCGGCCTTCGGGATCATGCCGGCGAACTCGGCGTACGAGAACGCCGCGGCGGCGCTGGCGACGCCCGCGATGAGGAACGAGACGAGCACCGCCGGGCCGACCCCGTCACCGTCCGCGCTGGCCACCGCGCCGGCGAGCGAGAAGACGCCGGCGCCGATGATGCCGCCGACGCCGATCGCGGTCAGCTGCCACAGGCCGATGGAGCGCTCGAGGCCCCCGGCGTGGTCGTCCTCGGTGATCTGGTCGACCGGCTTGCGGCGGAAGACGCCCGTTCGGGCGGGTGGGCGTGCGGTGGCGGACATGGGCTCTCCCGAGAGGTGCGAAGGGTGGAACCTGCCCACCCTAGGACAGCCGTCCGGCTCACGCCTGCGCGGTGACGGCCTCCGGGGCGTGCCGCACCGGGCAGCCGCCGACGCCCGGCACCGGGCGGGTCCCGAGGTCGGCCAGGTCGTAGCCGCCGGGATAGCTCTTGATCCGCGGGAGGTCGGCGGTGTAGACCGGCCGGCGGTTGGACGGGGTGTGCCGCAGCACCCGCGCCCGGGCCCTCATCGCCGCGCGGCTGACCTTGCGCGCGAGCGGGCCCGGCTCGACGTACCCGAAGGCGTCGAGGAGGGGCTGGTCCATCAGGGCCCGGCTGAACACCTCGACCGGCTTGCGCAGGGGGCGGGGGTAGAAGGTGGTCATCAGCGCCAGGGTGGAGTCGGCGACCCGGCGCCCGCCCGCGTCGAAGTCGAAGTGCGCGCGCTCGTAGTCGTCGAGCAGGTGCATGAACCCGTCGTAGGTCTCCGGGACGTCCTTGATGCCCATGTGGCGGCCGAGCGCGCGGTAGTAGTTGACCGTCGCGCGCAGCTCGGTGTCGCTGAGCGGGCGCCAGCCGTAGTCGTCGAGCCATCGCTTGGGGACGACGACGAAGGTCGACAGCACGTAGCGGAAGTCGTCGTTGGAGATGTCGTAGGCCTTGTGCATCTCGTTGATCCGGCGCAGCGCGGTCTTGCCCTCGGCGCTGTCGAAGCCGTGCACGAAGGGCGCCTCCAGCAGCAGCGCGGTGTCGTCGTAGCGCTGCTGGACCTGGCGGGTGAACGCGCCGGTCTCGTCGAGCAGCCGGCCGATGCTGGGCACGGCGTAGGTGCGGAAGAGGGCGAAGCTGAGGGACTGGGTGAAGTCCCAGCTGAACTCGTAGAGCGCGAGGTTCTGGTAGATCTCGACGTAGTCCGTCTCCGGGTCGAGCGCGTCGTTGCGGTCTCGCCACAGCGTCTTGGCCATGCTCGGACGGTACTCGCCATAACCTGACTTACGCTAGATGGAACACGTTACAGTTTTGCGGTGAGCACTCCGCCCGACGTCTTCGCCCCGACCACCCTCGGGCCGGTCCGGCTGCGCAACCGGACCGTCAAGGCCGCGACCTTCGAGGGTCGAACGCCGCACGGCCAGGTCACCGACGAGCTGATCGCCTACCACCGCGCTCCCGCCGCCGGCGGGGTCGGGCTGACCACGGTCGCCTACCTCGCCATCGCCCCCGACGGACGCACCCACCGCGAGCAGGTCGTCGTCGGCGAGGACACCCTGCCCGGGCTGACCCGTCTCGCCGACGAGATCCATGCGACCGGCGCCGCCATCGCCGGCCAGGTCGGCCATGCCGGCCCGGTCGCCAACGGCCGCTCCAACGGCGTCCGTGCGATCGCCGCCAGCCCGATGCCGAGCCCGCTGTCGATGCAGATGATCCGGTCCGCCTCGGAGAAGGACCTCACCCGCGTCACCCGGGCCTACGTCGACGCCGCCCGGGTCCTGGTCCGGGCCGGCTTCGACGTGCTCGAGCTGCACATGGCGCACTCCTACCTGATCTCCTCCTTCCTCGCGCCCGGGCTGAACCGCCGCCGTGACCGCTGGGGTGGGCCGCTGGAACGACGGGCCCGGCTCGCGCGGCAGGTGGCGCGCGTCGTACGGGAGGAGGTGGGGGACGCCGTCGCCGTCACCGCCAAGATCTCCGTCTCCGACGGCTTCGCCGGCGGCGTGACGACCCCGATGGGGATCGAGGTGGCGCAGCTGCTGGAGGCCGACGGCCACCTCGACGCCCTCCAGCTCTCCGGCGGCTCCTCGCTGATGAACCCGATGTACCTCTTCCGCGGCGAGGCGCCGGTCGCGGAGTTCGCCGCGACCATGCCGCCGCTCGTGCGCTGGGGGATGCGGAGCCCGGCGGGACGCGGCTTCCTCAAGCGCTACCAGTTCGAGGAGGCGTACTTCCGGGAGAAGGCGCTGGCGTTCCGCGCGGCCGTGGGCATGCCGCTCATGCTGCTCGGCGGGATCAACCGGCTGAGCACCATGCAGCAGGCGATGGCCGACGGCTTCGACTTCGTGGTGATGGGGCGCGCGCTGCTGCGCGAGCCGGACCTGGTGCGGCGTCTGGAGGCCGGCCAGGCCAGCCGGGGGACGTGCATCCACTGCAACCGCTGCATGCCGACGATCTACTCCGGGACGCGGTGCCCGGAGTGGGCGCCGGACGAGGTGATCCCGGTTCCTCTTCCCAGCAACTAGAACCTGTTCTACATTGGCCCGCATGTCACAGGTCATCCCCGAGAAGCCGCTGCGCGTCGTCGTCTGGTCCACCGGCACCATCGGCCGGTACGCCGTCGCCGGCGTCGACGCCCACCCCGACCTCGAGCTCGTCGGGGTCTGGACGTCCACCCCCGACAAGCACGGCAAGGACGCGGGTGAGCTGGCCGGGCTGGGGCGCGAGCTCGGGATCAAGGCGACCACGGACCGCGACGAGCTGATCGCGCTCCGGCCCGACTGCATCATCCACGGCGCGATGACCGACGACCGGGTGTTCGAGTCGATCGAGGACCTGACCGGCTTCGTCCGCGACGGCGTCAACGTCGTCTCGTCCGGGCCGGTCATCCTGCTCGCGCGCGACGGCACGCTGCCGCCGGAGATGATCGAGGGCATCGACGAGGCGGGCCGGCAGGGCAACGCCAGCCTGCACGTCAACGGGATCGACCCGGGCTTCGCCAACGACGTGCTGCCGCTCGTGCTCACCAGCCTGAGCCAGCGCATCGACCACGTGAAGGTCAGCGAGATCGCGGACTACTCGACGTACTACCAGCCGGTCGTGATGCGCGACCTCTTCGGCTTCGGGCAGCCGCTCGACGCCAAGCCGCTGCTGTGGGAGCCGGGGATCCTCACCACCGCCTGGGGCCCGGTGGTGCGGGTCATCGCCGAGGGGCTCGGCGTCACCCTCGACGAGCCGCTGGTCGAGGAGGTCACCCGACGGCCCGCGCCGCGCACCGTCTCCACGGTCTCGGTGGACGTCGAGGAGGGCACGATGGGCTCGGTGCTGTTCCGGGTGATCGGCACCGTCGACGGCGTCCCGCGGGTCACCCTGGAGCACGTCACCCGCACCGACGCGAGCGCCGAGCCGGACTGGCCGACGCCGAACGAGGGCGACGGCTGCTACCGCGTGGAGATCACCGGCGAGCCGTGCATGAAGATGGAGTTCACCCACCACGGGGAGAACGGCGACCACAACGTCTCCGGGATGATCATCACCGCGCAGCGGCTGGTCAACGCCGTGCCGGCCGTCGTCGCCGCCGAGCCCGGGCTGCGCTCGGCGCTCGACCTGCCGCTGGTCACCGGCCGCGGGCTGGTGGCCCGATGAGCATCCTGGACCGCTTCACGCTCACCGACCACGTCGCCGTCGTCACCGGCGCCGGCCGCGGGATCGGCGCCGCCACCGCGGTCGCGCTCGCCGAGGCCGGTGCGGACGTGCTGATCTCCTCGCGCACCGAGTCCCAGCTCGCCGAGGTCAAGGACCGGATCGAGGCCGCCGGGCGCCGGGCCGTCGTCGTCCCGGCGAACCTCGCGCACACCGACGAGGTCGCCGGCCTCGCCCAGGCGGCGTACGACGCCTTCGGCCGCCTCGACGTCGTCGTCAACAACGTCGGCGGCACCATCCCGAACGCCTTCCTGGACACCGACGTGGCCTACCTGGAGGAGTCCTTCCACTTCAACGTCGCCACTGCGCACGCGCTCAGCCGCGCGGCCGTGCCGCTGATGCTGGCCTCCGCGGGCGAGGGCCGGCAGAAGTCGATCACCTCGATCAGCTCGATGATGGGCCGCACCGCCGCCCGCGGCTACCTCGCCTACGGCGTCGCCAAGGCCGCGCTCGCGCACTGGACCCGGCTCGCGGCGAGCGACCTGGCGCCGAGCATCCGCGTCAACGGCGTGTACGTCGGCTCGGTGATGACCAGCGCGCTGGAGTTCGTCGCCGGCGTACCGGCGATGAAGCAGCAGATGGAGCAGGCCACCCCGCTGGGCCGGATCGGCGAGGCCGAGGACATCGCGGCGGCGGTCCTCTACCTGTCCTCGCGGGCCGGCCAGTTCGTCACCGGCAAGCTGCTGGAGGTCGACGGCGGCATCCAGCAGCCCAACCTCGACCTCGACCTCCCCGACCTCCAGGCACCGGAGACGGTTCACTAAGGTCGGGCCATGACGAGCGGTGTCGCCACGGGCCATGCGATCTCCCCGGACTCCGGCGAGCACTGGGCGGCCGAGGGCGCCTGGCAGGTCGCCGAGGGCATCCACCGGATCCCGCTCCCGCTGCCGATGGACGCGCTCAAGGCGGTCAACGTCTACGTCGTCGCCGGGGACGACGGGCTGACCCTGATCGACGGCGGCTGGTCGATCCCGGTCGCGCGCGAGCTGCTCGACAAGTGCCTGCGCTCGATCGGCTCGGGCTTCGGCGACATCAAGCGCTTCCTGGTCACCCACGTGCACCGCGACCACTACACGCTGGCCACCGTCCTCGGTCACGAGTACGACGCGGAGGTGGCCCTCGGCATCGAGGAGAAGCCCGCCCTCGAGCTGCTCCACCGCGCCGCCGCCGGCGAGCTCGACGAGGGTCCCTTCCTGGCGCCGTTGCGCACCGCCGGCGCCGCCGAGATCGCCGAGCTGTGGGCGGCCGGCCCGCCGGACCTCCCCGAGGCCGTCGACTGGGCCTTCCCCGACGTCTGGCTGGAGGGCGACCGCTCCTTCGAGGTCGGCCGCCGCACCCTCGACGCCGTGCACACCCCGGGCCACACGCCCGGCCACTACGTCTACGCCGACCAGGTCGAGGGGGTGCTCTTCTCCGGCGACCACGTGCTGCCCACGATCACCCCGTCCATCGGCTTCACCGTGCCGCAGACCGACCAGCCGCTCGGCCAGTTCATGGCGTCCCTGGCCCGGGTCCGGCAGCTGCCGGACCTGCGGATCCTCCCGGCGCACGGTCCGGTGGCCCCCTCGACGTACAAGCGGGTGGACGAGCTGCTCGCCCACCACGAGTCCCGCCTCGACCAGTGCGCCGACTCGTTGCGCGCCCGCGGCGCGGTGACCTCGCTGGTCGTCGCCAAGGACCTCGGCTGGACCCGCCACGAGCGCGCCTTCGGCGACCTCGACGTGTTCAGCCAGGGGATGGCCGCGATGGAGACGATGGCGCACCTGGAGCTGCTCGTCGCGCGCGGCCAGGCCACCAGCGAGGACCACCCCGACGGTCTCGTCTTCACCGCCGTAGACTGAGCGGGTCAGACAGGGGAGCCCACCAGGGCTGAGAGTGCGCACCGCGCAGACCCTCCGAACCTGATCCGGTTAGCACCGGCGAAGGGAGTCACCCGATGCGCATCCGCGCGCTCACCGGCCTCACCGCGCTCGCCCTCCTGGCGGGCGGCTGCTCGCTCGTCGGCCAGGAGGACGACGGCGCCCAGGGGGTGAAGCAGACCCAGGTCACCCTGGTCACCCACGAGTCCTTCGACCTCCCGAAGGACCTGGTCGCGACGTTCGAGAAGGACACCGGCTACGACCTGAAGATCAGCAAGCTGGCCGACGCCGGCACGCTGACCAACCAGCTCGTGCTCACCAAGGACAAGCCGGTCGGTGACGTGGTCTTCGGCATCGACAACGCCTTCGCCACCCGGGCGATCGAGGAGGGTGTCTTCAGCGGCTACGCGCCGGCGTTGCCCGCCGGTGCGGAGCAGTACGAGCTCCCCGGCGACGGCGACGACGCGCTGACCCCGGTCGACACCGGAGCGGTCTGCGTCAACGTCGACAGCGCCTGGTTCCGCGACCAGGGCGTCCCGGAGCCCCAGACCCTGGACGACCTGACGAAGCCGGCCTACCGGGACCTGTTCGTCGTCCCCGCCGCCAGCACCAGCTCGCCCGGCCTGGCCTTCCTGCTCGCCACCATCGGCCGCTACGGCGAGGACTGGACCGGCTACTGGAAGCGCCTGGTCGCCAACGGCACCAAGGTCGTGAAGGGCTGGACCGAGGCCTACTTCGAGGACTTCACCTTCTCCGGCGGTGACCGTCCGATCGTGGTGTCCTACGACTCCTCGCCGGCCTTCACCCTCGACAAGGCGGGCAGGAAGACGTCGACCCGGGCGCTGCTCGACGGCTGCTTCCGGCAGGTGGAGTACGCCGGAGTGCTGAAGAGCGGGTCCACCAACACCGACGGCGCGCACGCGGTGATCGACTGGCTGCTCTCGCCGGAGGTGCAGGCGGCGCTGCCCGGCTCGATGTACGTCTTCCCGGTCGCCGAGGACACGACGCTGCCGGCCGAGTGGGCGGAGTTCGCGAAGCGGCCGGAGAAGACCGAGCAGGTCGACCCGGCCGAGATCGCCGAGAAGCG
Organism: Nocardioides sp. LML1-1-1.1; assembly: GCF_040676175.1. NCBI lineage: Bacteria > Bacillati > Actinomycetota > Actinomycetes > Propionibacteriales > Nocardioidaceae > Nocardioides > Nocardioides sp. LML1-1-1.1. The sequence goes on from NZ_JBEGHK010000006.1 coordinate 70,626, forward strand.
GAAGGCGTGGCTGGAGGAGTGGACCGACCTCACCTCGCGATGAGCCTCGACCGGACGGCCCGACGGGCGGCGTACGTCGCGCTGGCCGTCGTCCCGGTCGCGGTGGTGGCGGTCTTCTTCGTGCTCCCCGTGGGCGCGATGCTGCACCGTGGGCTGTGGCCGGAGGGCCGGTTCGCCCCGGGCGCGGTGCTCGACGTGCTGGCGCGCCCGCGCACCGGGCGGGTGCTGTGGTTCACGCTCTGGACGAGCACGCTGGCCACCACGCTCGCGGTCGCGCTGGGCCTGCCGGCGGCGTACGTCCTGCACCGGCTGCGCTTCCCCGGCCGGGCCGTGGTCCGGGCGGCGCTGCTGGTGCCCTTCGTGCTGCCCACCGTGGTGGTCGGGCTGGCGGTGCGCGAGCTGATCGCGCCGAGCGGGATCCTCGGCTTCCTCGGCCTCGACGGCACCCCGGCGGCGATCGTCGCCGGCCTGGTCTTCTTCAACGTGGCGGTGGTGATCCGCACCGTCGGCGTCGCCTGGGAGTCGCTCGACCGGCGGCCCGGTGAGGCCGCGGCGGCGCTGGGCGCGAGCCCCTGGCAGGTGTTCCGCACGGTGACCTTCCCCGCGCTGCGCCCGGCGGTCGTGTCGGCGGCGAGCGTGGTGTTCCTGTTCTGCGCGACCGCGTTCGGGGTGGTGCTGGTGCTCGGCGGGGTGCGCTACTCCTCGGTCGAGACCGAGATCTACCTGCTCACCGCCGACCTGCTCGACCTGCCCGCGGCGGCCGCGCTCTCGCTGGTGCAGATGCTCGCCGTCGTCGTGCTCCTGGTCGTCGTGGGCCGGCTGCGGGCCGTCCCCGACCCGACCGTACGACGCGCCAGCGCCGCCCCCGCCCGCCCGCACCTGCGCGACCTGCCGGCCGTCGCGGTCACCGCCGCCACGCTGGTCGCGGTCGCGCTGCCCGTGCTCGCCCTGGTCGTCGGCTCCCTGCGCCGCGACGGGCACTGGACGCTCGACTTCTACCGTGCGCTCGGCGGCTCCGCCGACGGCCTGTTCGAGGTCTCGCTCGCCCATGCGCTGCTGGCGTCCCTGCGCATCGCGGTGGACGCGACCTGGATGTCGCTGCTGCTCGGCCTCGCGGTCGCCTTCCTCGTCACCCGGCGGGTGCGCAGCCGCGGCGGGCGCCGGGCCCGGGCCGTGCTCGACGGGTTCTTCATGCTGCCGCTCGGTGTGTCCGCGGTGACCCTCGGCTTCGGCTTCCTCATCGCGCTCGACTCACCGCCGCTCGACCTGCGCGCGAGCCCCCTGCTCGTGCCGGTCGCGCAGGCGCTGGTGGCCCTGCCGATCGTCGTACGGACGCTGGTGCCGGTGCTCGCCGGCATCGACGACCGCCAGCGCCAGGCGGCAGCCTCGCTCGGCGCCGGCCCGCTGCGCACCCTGCTGACCGTGGACCTGGCCGTGGTCTGGCGCCCGGTGCTGGCGGCGGCGGGCTTCGCGTTCGCGGTGTCGCTGGGGGAGTTCGGGGCGACGTCCTTCATCGTGCGCCCGGCCGAGCCGACCCTGCCGGTGGTGATCTACCGTCTGCTCGGCCACCCCGGTCCGCTGAACCACGGCAGCGCGCTCGCCGCCTCCGTCGTCCTCGCGGCCCTCACGGCGGCCGTGATCCTCGTCGTCGAGCGGCTGCGCGTGCCGGGAACGGGAGCCTGGTGATGCTGGAGCTGAGCGACGTCTCGGTCGCCTTCGAGGGCACTCGCGCGGTCGACGGCGTGGACCTGCGCGTCGCCGACGGCGACGTGCTCGCGGTGCTCGGCCCGTCCGGCTGCGGCAAGTCCACCCTGCTGCGCGCCGTCGCGGGCCTCGAGCCCGCCACCGGGACGATCGCCTGGGACGGCGCGGACCTGCGCGGCACGCCCACGCACCGCCGCGGCTTCGCGCTGATGTTCCAGGACGGCCAGCTCTTCGACCACCTGACCGTCGCCCGCAACGTCGGCTACGCCCAGCGGCTGCGCGGGCTCTCCCGTGCGGCGGTCCGCGCCGAGGTCGGCGACCTGCTCGACCTCGTCGGCCTGTCCGGGTACGCCGAGCGGCTGCCCCGCACGCTCTCGGGCGGCGAGCGCCAGCGCGTCGCCCTGGCCCGCTCGCTCGCCGCGAAGCCGCGCCTGCTGCTGCTCGACGAGCCGCTCAGCGCGCTCGACGCCGGCCTGCGGGTCCGCCTCGCCGCCGACCTGCGCCGGATCCTGGTCGAGTCCGGCACCACCGCGCTGCTGGTCACCCACGACCAGGACGAGGCCTTCGCGGTCGCCGACCGGCTCGCCGTCATGCGTGCCGGGCGGATCGTCCAGGAGGGGCCGACCGCGGAGGTGTGGGCGGCGCCCGCGGACCCCGGGACCGCCGCCTTCCTCGGCTATCCCCACGTGCTGCGCGAGGACGCGGCCGCCACGCTGCTGCGACTGGCCGGGCGCCCGCCCGTGCCGGGGGCGGTGGTCGCGGTCCGGGCCAGCGCCGTGGTGGCCGGGCCCGGCGAGGGGCAGCCCGCCACGGTCCGCTCCTTCCGGCTGACCCCCGACGGCGCCCGGCTCGTGGTCGACGTCGACGGGGTCGGACCGCTCGACGGGGAGGGGGTCCCCGGGTGGACCGCGGCGCCCGGGGAGCGGGTCGCCGTCCGGGTCGACGGGGGCGGCGTAGCGCTCCTCACCCCGGACGCGAGCGGATCCTGACAAGGCGTCTCATAGACTCCCTCGGGTGTACCGCCGCGCCTATACCCTCCTCATCGGCACGGCCGCTCTCATGCTCGGCCTCGCGGTGTTCGCTGCCGTCAAGATCGACCGGCGGCTGCTCGACCCGGAGGGGAGCTTCCTCGGACCGTCGTACATCCGGCTGCCGCTGCTGCTGATCGGCGCGCTGCTGCTCGACCTGCTGCCGCTCACGCTGTGGCGTGCGCGGGGACGCCCGAGCCGCGTCGTACCGATCGTCAAGCACCGGCTGCGCACGCACTGGTCCAAGGAACGCGCGATCCTCGTCGGCATCGGCGTGATCAGCTTCTACCTGACCTACGTCAGCTACCGGAACCTGAAGTCGTTCCTGCCGTTCGTCCGCTCCGACCCGAACGCGCCCGCGGGCGAGACCCGGGCGCTGTCGTACGACCGTGAGCTGCACCTGCTCGACAAGGTCATCTTCTTCGGCCACGACCCCAGCGACGTCCTGCACGGGATCTTCGGCAAGACGATCACCGCGGAGGTGCTCTCGCCGATCTACCTGATGTTCCTGCCGCTGGTCCCGCTCGCGGTCACCGCGTGGCTGGTGTGGTCGCGGAACATGTCCTTCGGCTACTGGTTCGTGACCTCGCAGTGCCTGGCCTGGTCGCTCGGCACGCTGTCCTACTACCTGCTGCCGACGCTCGGCCCGGGCATCGCCTACACCTCGGAGTACTACGGGGTGAACGGCCTCGCGCACACCGGCACGACCGACCTGATGGACGCGATCGTGAGAGCGAGGGGCAACGTCCTCTACGGCGGCGCGACCGAGTCGGTCAACTCGATCGCCGGCTTCGCGAGCCTGCACTGTGCGATCACCCTGCTGTTCGCGCTGATGGTGCAGTACACCCTGCGCTCGAAGATCCTGAAGTGGATCTTCTGGGTCAACTTCGGGCTCACCGTGATCGCGACCCTCTACTTCGGCTGGCACTACGTCGCCGACGACCTCGCCGGCATCGCCATCGCCATCGTGTCCTTCTACGTCGGGGGCGTGGCCAGCGGGCAGAAGTTCGACAGACGCGGGCACTCCCATCCCACGACGACCACCTCGAAGGTCCCGGTCGACGCCGACTGAGGCTCCTCGCTCGCGACAGTCCCTCGCGAAAGCACCCGATCCCGCTCGGATCAGGTGCTTCTCGCGGGGGACTGTCCGCGTCCGGAGCCCGTCCCGCGAGAATTACAACCATGTAGTTCGTCAAGGCGACACGCCGGTGACTCCTGAGAAAGTTGGGATTTTTGTTCCCAATGTGACGAAATCGCACTACGGTGACGCAAGTGCGTACTCCAGCTCTCGGGACCGGCCTGCTCGCGCTCGTGCTGACCGCGGGGGTGGTCGCGCCGGCGTTGGCGGACCCGAGCGGCGACGACGGGAGCGGTACGCCGAGCGCGGCCGACGTCCAGGACGCCCAGGCCGACGCCCAGGCGGCGAAGTCCGACGTGGACGTGGTGCGCGAGCAGCTCGCCGCCGCGGACGCCGCTGTCGACGCCGCCTCCGAGCGGGCCGCCCGGGCCGCGGAGGCCTGGAACGGGGCGCGCTGGAAGGCGCAGCAGGCGCAGGCCGCCGAGCGCACCGCGACGGCCGCCTCGGTGCGGGCCGACCAGGCACTGGAGGTGCAGCGGGCGTCGTACGGGGAGCTGGTGATCGCGACCAGCACGGCCGGCACCGACCTGGAGGCCGCGAGCGCGCTGGTCGCCGCCGACGGCATGGAGTCGCTGCTGGAGGAGGCCTCCGCCAAGGAGCGGGTCGACGCGCTGATGCAGCAGCGCAAGGAGGAGTACGACGCCGCCGCCACCACCGCCGAGCGTGCCGAGCGGGCGGCGACCACGGCCTCGACCGCCGCCGACGAGGCGCTGCGGACCGCGCAGACCGCACGGGACACCGCCGCCGCCGAGGCGGCGAGCGCCACCGCGACGGCCGCGTCGGTGCGCCGTCGGAAGACGGCCCTGGTGCGCACCCTGGCCCGGCTGGAAGGGGTCAGCGTCGCGGTCGCCCAGCGCCGTCAGGACGGCCTCGCCGCGGCCGCCCGGGCCCGGGCCGTCGCCCGGGCCGAGGCCGCCGCCGCGGCGGCCGCCGCGGCGCAGCCGAAGCCGAGGCCGGGCAACACCGGCAAGCCCGCGTCGGGGCACCAGGACCAGCCCGACGAGCCGCGCACCCCGCCGGCCCCGTCCGGCGGCGCCCAGGCCGCGATCGCCTTCGCCCGCGCCCAGCTCGGCGAGCCCTACCGGTGGGGTGCGGCCGGCCCCGGCTCGTGGGACTGCTCCGGCCTGACCGCGGGCGCCTGGTCCGCGGGCGGCAAGAGCCTTCCCCACTACTCCGTCGCCCAGTACGACGTCTCGACCCCGATCTCGGTCGGCGACCTGCGCCCCGGCGACCTGGTGTTCTGGGGCGACGGCGGTCCGTCGTCGATCCACCACGTAGCGCTCTACGTCGGCGACGGCCGGATCATCCACGCCCCGCGCACCGGCCGCCCCGTCACCGAGGAGTCGATGTACTACTGGCGGACGCCGGACTTCTACGCGCGTCCGTGAGCGCGCCCGGCGTCGGCTAGGTTCTGGCCATGGCCGAGGAGTCCACGAACGACCTGCCCCCCGAGCTCAGCGTCGACGTCCCTGCGCTGACCGACCTGCTGGACGGCCGTTACGCCGAGATCCGCCGCACCGTGCGGGAGATGCTGCCGGCGTACGCCTCCGTGCTGGAGGACGCCGAGACGATGACCCGCGCGGACTTCCGCGAGCGGGTCAAGGACGTGGTGCTGGAGATGGCCGGCACCGGCGCGACCGGCATGGGCTTCCCGGAGGAGTACGACGGCGGGGGCGACATCGGCGCCTCGATCGCCGCCTTCGAGACCCTCGGCTACGGCGACCTGTCGGTGCTGGTGAAGGTCGGCGTGCAGTTCGGCCTGTTCGGTGGGGCGATCCTGCAGCTCGGCACGAAGCGGCACCACGACGCCTACCTGGCCGACATCGTCAACGGCCGGCTGCTCGGCTGCTTCGCGATGACCGAGACCGGGCACGGGTCGAACGTGCAGGCGCTCGGCACGGTCGCGACCTACGACCCGGAGACGAGCGAGTTCGTCGTCACGACGACTACCCCGAGCGCCGGCAAGGACTACATCGGCAACGCCGCCGCGCACGCCCGGGTGGCGGTGGTGTTCGCGCAGCTGGAGGTCGGCGGCGAGGGGCACGGGGTGCACGCGCTCGTCGTACCGGTCCGGGACGAGGCGGGCGACCCGCTGCCCGGCGTCCGGGTCGAGGACGACGGTCACAAGATGGGCCTCAACGGCGTCGACAACGGCCGGCTGTGGTTCGACGGGGTCCGGGTCCCGCGCGAGGCGCTGCTCAACCGGTTCGCGGACGTGACCGAGGACGGCACCTACACCAGCGAGATCGAGAGCCCGGGCCGGCGCTTCTTCACCATGCTCGGCACCCTCGTCCAGGGCCGGGTCTCGGTCGGCGCGGCCGGCATCAGCGCCTCGAAGGTCGCGCTCACCGTGGCGATCCGCTACGCCCTGCAGCGCCGGCAGTTCGAGGCGACCGACGAGGGCAGCGAGGAGCTGCTGCTCGACTACGGCCTGCACCAGCGCCGGCTGCTGCCGCTGCTGGCGCGCACCTACGCGCTGCACTTCGCCCAGGAGGTGCTCACCGGCGCGCTGCACGACGTCTTCTCCGGCATCGACACCGACGAGGAGTCGCGGCGGCTGCTGGAGTCGCGCGCGGCCGGCACGAAGGCGCTGGCGACCTGGCACGCGACCCGCTCCATCCAGGAGAGCCGCGAGGCGTGCGGCGGCGCGGGCTACCTCGCCGTCAACCGGTTCGCGGCGCTCAAGGCCGACACCGACGTGTTCACGACGTTCGAGGGCGACAACCACGTCCTGCTGCAGCTGGTCGCCAAGGGACTGCTGACCGACTACGCCAGCGACTTCGAGGACCTCGACCAGCTCGGCATGGTGCGCTTCGTCGCCGGTCTCGCGGTCGAGACCGTGCTGGAGCGGACCAAGGCCCACCAGCTGCTGGAGCAGATCCGCGACCTGCTGCCCGGCGGGGGTGGCGACGACTGGGACACCGACGCGGGGCTGCTCGACCCGGCCTACCACCTGGCGATGCTGCGCTTCCGCGAGGAGCACCTGATCGGCGGCGTGGCCCGGCGGCTCAAGCGCGGCGTCGACAGCGGGATGAACGCCGGCGAGGTGTTCTCCCGGGTGCAGGACCACGTGATCGCCTCGGCCCGTGCCCACGTCGAGCGCGAGGTGCTGGAGGCGTTCGTCGACAAGGTCGCCGCGACCCCGGAGGGCCCGCTCCGCGACGTGCTGAACGCGCTGTGCGACCTCTACGCGCTGAGCGTGATCGAGGCCGACCGGGCCTGGTTCCTCGAGCACGGCCGGCTGACCAGCGCGCGCTCCAAGGCGATCACCCGCGAGGTCGGTGACCTGTGCCGGCGGCTGCGCCCGGTCGCCGGCGACCTGGTCGCGGCCTTCGCCGTCCCCGAGCCACTGCTGCGCGCGCCCGACCTGATCGGAGGAGGACGATGATCCGTGCCGCCGTCTCGCGCGTCCCCGGCCTCGGCGGCTGGTCCGACGACCCGCTGTGGGCGAGCTTCTACGACTGGACCGTCGAGCACCCGCGGGTGGGCGGCGCGGTCTGGCGCGCGGGCATCCAGAGCGACCTGCGCCTGCTCTACCGGGCCGCCGCCGAGATCGGCCGCCAGCCCGCCGGCGCGCGGATCCTCGACATCCCCTGCGGCGGCGGGGTCGCGCTGCGCGGGCTGCGCCCCGCCCAGGACGTCGAGTACGTCGCCGCGGACATCGCGCCGGCCATGCTGGAGCGCACGATGCGGGCCGCCGAGAAGCGCGGCGTGGCCGACCAGGTCACCCCGCAGGTGGCCGACGTCGGCGACCTGCCCTTCGCCGACGACTCCTTCGACCTGGTCGTCACCTTCACCGGGCTGCACTGCTTCCCGGACCCGGCCCGCGCCGTGATCGAGATGGCGCGGGTGCTGCGCCCCGGCGGGGTGCTCACCGGCAGCGCGCTGCTCAACGACCGGCTGCGCTACCTCCCGCTGCGCCAGGTCGGCCGGCTCGCCGGGCTGCTCGGGCCCGGGTGCACCACCGACGACCTGGAGGGCTGGTTCGCCGGCCAGGGCATCGCAGACGTGGTGATCGAGCGGAGCGGGGCGATCGGTTACTTCCGCGGGGTCAAGCGCTAGTGCCCGGCCGTCGTACCGCCGCCGAGCGCAGTGCCGCGGTCTTCGACGCCCTGCGCCGCCAGCTCCTCGACAACCCGTGGCGGGACGTGACCCTGGAGGCCGTCGCCAACGACGCCGGGGTGAGCCGCCAGACGCTCTACAACACCTTCGGCTCCCGCAACGGCCTGGCCCAGGCCTACACCCTGGCGCTGGCCGACGTGCTCTGCGACGTGATCGGCGCGACCGTCGCCGAGCACCCGGACGACCCGCGGGCCGGCCTGGAGGCGGGCCTGGTGCTCTTCCTGGAGGGCGCCGCGACCGACCCGCTCATCGGCCGGGTGCGGGACGGCGACGCACACCCGGACCTGGTCCGGCTGGTCACCGCCGACGCCGGCCCGCTGCTGGCCCGGGCCGGCGAGCGGCTGGAGCAGATCGCTCGCAGCACCTGGCCGGCCCTCGGCGCCGACAGCGCCCGCTCCTTCGCCCGGGTGGCCGCGCGGATGGCGTTGAGCTACATCACCACCCCGCCCGAGCACGACGAGAGCCCGGCAGCTCTCGCCGCCGGGCTCTCGGTGGTGCTCGCTCCCCGGTGACCCGGGGCGGGGCTCAGTGGCCCTCGGTCTTGAACCGCTCGAAGGAGGCCACGATCTCGGCCTCGGCCTCGGTGCGGCCGACCCAGTCGGCGCCCTCGACGGACTTGCCGGGCTCGAGGTCCTTGTAGACCTCGAAGAAGTGCTGGATCTCCAGGCGGTCGAAGTTCGCCACGTGGTTGATGTCGCGCAGGTGCTCCATCCGCGGGTCGCCCGCGGGGACGCACAGCACCTTGTCGTCGCCGCCGGCCTCGTCGGTCATCCGGAACATGCCGATCGCGCGGCACTTGATCAGGATGCCGGGGAAGGTCGGCTCCTGCAGCAGGACCAGCGCGTCCAGCGGGTCGCCGTCCTGGCCCAGGGTGTCCTCGATGTAGCCGTAGTCGGCGGGGTACATCGTGGAGGTGAAGAGGAAGCGGTCGAGGCGCATCCGCCCGGACTCGTGGTCGACCTCGTACTTGTTGCGGCTCCCCTTGGGGATCTCCACGAGGACGTCGAACTCCAGCACTGGCTTCCTCCACACGTGATTCTTCGCCCGCGGGAGCGGGCCGGCCGGGGCGCTGGTGAACCGTTGGGAGCCTGCCCCGCGCCACTGTCGGCGCCATTGTCCCGCACAATGTCCCCGAACGCGCAGTCGGGGAGGAAACCGTGGGCAAGGGTGACGCCAGCAGTCATCGCGAGGAGCACCCGCACCGGGTGCGGCGCGCCGTCGCCGCGCTGCTCGGTGTGGTGCTGGTCGCGGGGGGCGCGGTCGCGTGGCAGACCGGTCAGGCCGAGGAGTGGTGGCACGACCTGCGCGGTGACGCGGAGGCTCCGGCCGACCCGGCCGCGGTGGCCCCGCCGCCCGAGGTCGACGTCCCCGACGTGGTCCGGCCCGCGGCGCTGGCCCCCGCGGCGGCCGGTGCCGGCCCGCTCGATCGGGCAGCCGTCGCCGCCGCCCTGAGGCCGCTGGCCGCCAAGGACCTCGGCCCGCACGTGCTCGCCGCGGTCGCCCCGCTGACCGGCACCGGGTTCGCCTACCAGGCCACCGAGGGCACCCCGGTCGCGATGCCGGCCTCGACCACCAAGGTCGTCACCTCCGCGGTCGCGCTCTTCCTGCTCGGCCCGGGCAAGACCTTCGCCACCCGGACCGTCCTGGAGAAGAGCGGTACGACGCCCCGGCTGGTCCTCGTCGGCGGCGGCGACCCGTACCTCACCCGGACCCCCGCCTCCGCCGACGACGGCACCAGCCCGACGTACCAGCCGCAGCGCGCCGACATCCGCACCCTGGCCCGCTCCACCGCCGCCTCGCTGCGGGCGAGTGGGGTCCGCGTGGTCCGGCTCGGCTACGACGACACGCTCTTCTCGGGCCCGGCGATGAACCCGCGCTGGGAGGCCGGCTACTTCCCCGAGGAGGTCTCGCCGATCAGCCCGTTGTGGCTCGACACCGGCCGCACGGCCGACGGCAGCACCCGGGTGAAGGACCCGTCCGGGACCGCCGCGCTGGAGTTCCGCCGCGAGCTCGCCCGGGCCGGCATCAAGGTGGCCGGCGCGACCGCGCACACCGCGGCCGCACCGACCGCGACGGCCGTCGCGCAGGTCACCAGCCCGACGGTCGCCCAGATCGTGCAGCGCCTGCTGGAGGTCAGTGACAACAACGCGGCCGAGGTGCTGCTGCGCCAGATCGGCGTCGCCGACGGCGGTGGCGGCACCTTCGCGGCCGGCCAGGCGGCCGTCGCGCGGGTGCTGAAGGCCAACGGCATCGACCTCGGCGCCTCGGTCCTCTACGACGGCAGCGGCCTGTCCCGCAGCAACCGGCTCGCCCCGCAGGTGCTCGTCGACGTGCTGCGCTGGGCGGCCTCCGACGAGGCGCCGCAGCTGCGCCCGCTGCTCGCGGGCCTGCCCGTCGCGGGCTACACCGGCTCGCTGGACGACCGGATGGACCATGGACCCGCCGCCGGCCGGGGCCGGGTGCGGGCCAAGACCGGCACCCTGACCGGGGTCACCTCGCTCGCCGGGATCGCGGTCGACCGCAAGGGCCGGCTGATGGCGTTCGCGCTGATGGCCGACCGGGTCAGGGCGCCGAAGGCGACGCTGGCGCGGACCGCGATGGACGACGCGGCGGCGGGCCTGGGCGCCTGCCTCTGCTGAGCGCCGGACCGCGCTCGGTCAGACCCGGGTCTTCTCGATCTCCGCGGCCGCGTCGGCGACGGTGCGCCCGGCGAAGGCGGGCCGTCCGCCGTACGGGTCCTCGTCGGTCCACAGCGTCGTCGGGGCAGCCCGGCGCACGACCGGGACCACCTCGGCGGCGACCCGTTCGAGCATCTGCAGCTGCTGCTCGTGGGGCAGCACCGTGGGCAGGCTGAACGACTGCAGGTCGTGGCCGTAGGCCTCGTGGAACCACAGGATCTTCTCCGCGATCTGCTGCGGGCTGCCGACCAGCACCGGCCCGCGCTCGATCGCGTCGTCGATCGTCGTGAACACCCAGTCGTTGCCGGGGGTGTGGTTGCCGGGGGCGTTGAAGAGCTCGATCATCCGCTCGTACGTCGGCCCGAAGGCCCGCCTCGCCTCCTGGGTGGTGTCGGCGACGTAGAGGAAGCCGGCACCCGCGCCGACGTAGGCGAACCGGGGGTCGTGGCCGTGCTCGGCGTGCTCGGCCCGGTAGTGCTCGATCAGCCGGGTGTAGGCGTCGCGCGGCTGGATCGCGTTCGCGCTGAACAGCGGGTCGCCCCACCGGGCGGCCAGCGCGGCGGAGGTGAGCGTGGTGGCCGAGCCGTGCCAGATGCGCGGCGAGCCGGCGTAGGGACGGGGGAGGCTGGTGACCTCCTCCAGGGGCCCGCGGAACTCCCCGCTCCAGGAGACCGCCTCCTCGCGCCACAGGCGGCGCAGCAGGGCGTGCTTCTCGGCGAGCGCGTCCCACTGGCGACCGGCCTCGATGCCGAACATCGGCAGCTGGCGCAGCTCGTTGCCCTTGCCGATCACGATCTCCAGCCGGCCGCGGGAAAGCTGGTCGAGGGTGGCGTAGTCCTCGGCGACCCGCAGCGGGTCGAGGATCGAGAGCACGGTGACGCCGGTCTGCAGCCGGATCCGCGAGGTGCTGGCGGCGATCGCGCCGAGCAGCACGGTGACCCCGCTGGAGAGGAAGCTGCCGGCGTGCCGCTCGCCGAGGGCGACCGCGTCGAAGCCGAGCTCCTCGGCGTGCCGCGCGGAGGCGACGGCCTGGGCGAGCCGCTCGTCGGGGCGGACCTGGCGACCGGTGACCGGGTTCGCGAGGTGCGGGACGATGTCGAGGACCTGGAAGCGCATCATCTCACCCTACGAACTAAGTCAAGTAACTTGATAGGGTTAATCCATGACCCGAGCCCGTGGACGTCTCCGCCTCGCCGTCGCCCTCGAAGGAGCCGGCTGGCACCCCGCCGCCTGGCGGGAGCCCAACGCCCGGCCCGCCGACCTGTTCACCGCCGGCTACTGGACCGACCTGGTCCGTGAGGCCGAGGCCGGCCTGGTCGACCTGGTCACCCTCGAGGACGGCTTCGCGGTGCAGACCGACGAGCCCTTCGGGCGCACCGACGACGACCGCACCGACCGGGTGCGCGGCCGGCTCGACGCCGTCCTCGTCGCCTCCCGGGTCGCGCCCCTGACCACGCACGTCGGGCTGGTCCCCACCGCGGTCGTCACCCACACCGAGCCCTTCCACCTCGCCAAGGCGATCGCCACCCTCGACCACGTCAGCGGCGGCCGGGCCGGCGTCCGGGTCCAGGTCGCGCCGCGGCCGCGCGAGGCCGCCCTGCTCGGCCGGCGCACCTTCCCCGACCTCGGGTACGACGACCTGGGCACCCCCGCGGGCGAGGAGCTGGTCCGCGAGAGCTTCGCCGAGGCCGCCGACTACGTCGAGGTGCTGCGCCGGCTGTGGGACAGCTGGGAGGACGACGCCGAGATCCGCGACGTCGCGACCGGGCGCTTCATCGACCGCGACAAGCTGCACTACATCGACTTCGAGGGTCGTTGGTTCGACGTCAAGGGGCCCTCGATCACCCCGCGCCCGCCGCAGGGCCAGCCGGTCGTCGCGGCGCTCGCGCACCGCACCGAGCCCTACCGCCTCGTCGGCGGCTCGACCGACCTCGGCTTCGTCACCCCGCACGCCACCGGCGACATCGCGCCGGTGCTCGCCGAGATCTCGGCCGCGGACACCGGGCGCGACGAGCCGGTCCGGGTGCTCGGCGACCTGGTCGTCGTGCTCGACGAGAGCGAGCAGGCCGCCGTCGACCGGCTCGGCCGGCTCGACACCGTCGCGGGGGAGGCCTACCGCTCCGACGCGCTCGTCTTCACCGGCACCGCCGCGGGCCTCGCCGACCTCGTCGCCGAGTGGTACGACGCCGGGCTCGCCGGTGTGCGCCTGCGGCCCGCCGTGCTGCCCGACGACCTGGAGTCGATCACCCGCCGCGTCGTCCCCGAGCTGCAGGCGCGGGGCCTGTTCCCGACGTCGTACGACGCCGCCACCCTGCGCGGCCTGCTCGGCCTGTCCCGTCCCGCCAACCGCTACGCGACCGCCTGAGGACCCTCCATGACGACCCCACCGAAGAAGCAGGTCCACCTCGCCGCGCACTTCCCCGGCGTCAACAACACCACGGTGTGGAGCGCGCCGGAGTCCGGCAGCCACATCGAGTTCTCCTCCTTCACCGAGTTCGCGCAGATCGCCGAGCGCGGGCTGTTCGACTTCCTCTTCCTCGCCGAGGGCCTGCGCCTGCGCGAGCAGGGCGGGCAGATCTACGACCTCGACGTGGTCGGCCGCCCGGACACCTTCACGATCCTGGCCGCGCTGGCCGCCGTCACCGAGCGGATCGGCCTGACCGGCACGATCAACTCCACCTTCAACGAGCCCTACGAGGTGGCCCGCCAGTTCGCCAGCCTCGACCACCTCTCCGAGGGTCGCGCCGCGTGGAACGTGGTCACCAGCTGGGACGCCTTCACCGGTGAGAACTTCCGCCGCGGGGGCTACCTCCCGCAGGACCAGCGCTACGAGCGGGCACGGACCTTCCTGCAGACCGCGACCGAGATCTGGGACTCCTGGCGCGGGGACGAGGTGCTCGCCGACAAGGACTCCGGGCGCTTCCTGGCCCGCCCCGACGCCGGCGCCTTCGCCCACCACGACGCGCACTTCGACATCGAGGGCCGCTTCAACGTGCCGCGCAGCCCCCAGGGCCGGCCAGTGGTCTTCCAGGCCGGCGACTCCGACGAGGGCCGGGAGTTCGCCGCCGCCCGCGCGGACGCGATCTTCTCCCGCTACAGCAGGCTCGACGAGGGCCAGGCGTTCTACGCCGACGTGAAGGGCCGGCTGGCCCGGCACGGGCGCTCGCGCGAGGAGCTGCTCATCCTGCCGGCGGCGACCTTCGTGCTCGGCGACACCGACGCCGAGGCCGCCGAGATCGCCCACGAGGTGCGCCTGGCGCAGGTCTCGCCGGCGACGGCGATCAAGTTCCTCGAGCAGCTGTGGAACACCGACCTGTCCGCGCACGACCCGGACGGCCCGCTGCCCGCCTTCGACCCGGTCGTCGGCGACGACCTGTTCGCCAAGGGCCGCGCCTCGGTCCGCACCCGGCAGGACCCGGTCGAGATCGCCCGCGAGTGGCGCGAGCGCGCCGAGGCGAACGGCTGGAGCAGCCGCGAGCTGATCATCGAGGTCACCGGGCGCCAGTCCTTCGTCGGCTCTGCTGCGACCGTCGCCGCGACCATCGACGAGTTCGTCCAGGCCGACGCCAGCGACGGCTTCATCCTGGTCCCGCACGTCACCCCGGGCGGCCTCGGCCGCTTCGTGGACGAGGTGGTGCCGTTGCTCCAGGAGCGCGGCGTGCACCGCACGTCGTACGACGGGACGACGCTGCGCGAGCACCTCGGGCTCGCGCCCGTGGGCACCACCGCCCGGACCGAGGCCGCGTCGTGAGCCGCGTGCCGCTCTCGGTCCTCGACCTCGTCCCCGTCGTCTCCGGGGAGACCGGCGCCGACGCGCTGCGCCACAGCGTCGACCTGGCGCGGGAGACCGAGCGGCTCGGCTACGCCCGCTACTGGGTCGCCGAGCACCACCTCAACCCCGGCGTCGCCGGCACCTCGCCGTCGGTCGTGATCGCGCTGCTCGCCGGCGCCACCTCCACCATCCGGGTCGGCTCCGGTGCCGTGCTGCTCGGGCACCGCACCGCGCTCAGCACGATCGAGGAGTTCGGGCTGCTCGACGCGGCGTACCCCGGCCGGATCGACCTCGGCGTCGGCCGCTCCGGCGGCAAGCCGCCGCTGTCCGGGCTCGCCGACGAGCCGCCGGTGCCGCTCGTCGACGGGCGCACCGCCGAGGGCCTGCTCGTCCCGCCGAAGGTCTCGATCGAGCGGCTGCTGAGGTCGCCGCGCTTCGCCGTGCAGCAGGGGCTGCTCAAGCTGGAGGGGGCCCAGTCCGCCGACTACGGCGAGCAGCTCGACGACATCCTGGCCTTCCTCGCCGGCACCTGGGTCTCGCGCGAGGGCGTGCCCGCGCGGGCGGTCCCCGGCGAGGGCGCCGACCTGCAGCTCTGGGTGCTCGGCAGCAGCGGCGGCGAGAGCGCACAGGTGGCCGGCAAGCGCGGGCTGCGCTTCGCGACCAACTACCACGTCAACCCCGCCGGCGTGCTGGAGGCGGCCGCGGCCTACCGCGCCTCCTTCGAGCCCTCCGACGTGCTGTCCGCGCCGTACGTCGCGGTCTCCGCCGACGTCGTGGTCGCCGAGGACGAGGCCACCGCGCGCGAGCTCGCCACCGGCTACGGCCTGTGGGTGCGCAGCATCCGCACCGCCGAGGGCGCGATCCCGTTCCCCACGCCCGACGAGGCGCGGGCCTGGGAGTGGACCGACGAGGACCGCGACCTCGTGCAGGACCGGCTCGACACCCAGTTCGTCGGCACGCCGGCGCAGGTCGCCGACCAGCTGGAGGTCCTGCAGCGCGCGGTCGGCGCGGACGAGCTGGTGGTCACCACGATCACCCACGACCATGCCGACCGGGTCCGCTCCTACGCCCTGCTCGCCGAGGAGTGGTCCCGCCGTTGAGTGGGGACTTCCGGCGGTCGAGTGGGGGTTTCCGCCCCCTCGAGTAGGGGATTCGGGTCGCGCGTCGGATACGAAACCCCTACTCGAGCGCCGCAAGGCCCCACTCAGCCGCCGCAAGTCCCTACTCGGCGTGAGGGGTCTTCTCGCCCGCCTCGACGGCGACCGGCAGGTCGTTGCCGGCCGGCGGGAGCGGGCAGGTGGCGTACGGCGTGTACGCGCACGGCAGGTTGACCGCGCGGTTGAAGTCCACGACGGTCTCCTCGCCCGAGACCGGCCGGGGCACCGACAGGCTCCGCACCGCCGGGTACGTCGACACGCCGGACGTCCGGTCGCGGAACAGCACGAGCAGCGAGTCCGGGGTGAAGCCCGGGAAGGCGACCAGCCGCAGCGGCCGGCCCGCCACCTCGAAGGCGAGCTCGCCGACGGCGCCGTAGACGTGCTCGAGCCCCTCGACGACCGAGCCGACGGCGGTGTCGACCGGGGCGTCGTAGGCCTCGAAGCGGGCGGCGAGGGTCCAGGCCGGGTCCGGCTCGAAGGTCGTCGTACCGGTGTAGGCGGCGAGGACCGGCGCGTCGGGGTGGCGCGGGCGGACGATGTCGGCGCCGCCGCGACGGGCGACCTCGATCACGGCGTCACCGGAGCCCGCGTTGACGCCGCCGCGCTCGGGGATCGGCCCGAAGGCGTGCCGGCCGGTGACCGTCGCCCCGTCGAGCTCCAGGGACTCGCCCGCGTCGAGCTCGACGACCGGCCCGTCCGGCCCGGTGTGCCAGGTGCCGGGGGCGTCGGGGAAGCGGGTGGGCTCCTCGGTGAGCCAGTTCAGGCTGGTCACGGCGAGGAAGCCGTGCGGGTCGGCCCGGGCGCTCTCGTGGGCCCGGTGCCAGGCCCGCCAGGCCTCGGTGAAGCCGCTGGTGGTCTCGGTGGTCATGTCCGTCTCCCTCTCAGAACGCCGGCTCGGGGTCGAGCTCGGACTTGTCGATGCCGATGCCCGCCACGTCCCACTTGGCGAAGATCTTGGCGTAGGTGCCGCTGGCGATGAGCTCGTTGACGGCCTCGACCAGCACCGGCGCGAGCGGTGAGCCCTTGTCGGTCACGAAGCCCACGTCGCTGGAGCTGATCTCGCCGAGGTAGGCGAGGTTCGGCTGGTGCGCGGCGATGTAGCGCAGGCTCAGCGTCGGGCCGAAGAAGAGGTCGGTCTTGCCGCTCTGCAGGCCGAGCAGGATCGCGGCCTGGTCCTTGAAGTACTCCACCCGGTAGGGCTTCTTGCCGGCCTTCGCGCAGTCGCCGGCGCCCTTCTCCAGGATCTGCTGGAAGCTCGACCCCGGGGTGGTCGACACCTTGTGGCCGCAGATGTCGGTCAGCGTGGTGACCTTGTCGAGGTCGTTGTCCTTGGTGGCCACGAACGACTGGCCGTCCTTGACGTACGTCGCGAAGTCGACGACCTTCAGCCGCTCGGTGGTGACCGCGAAGTTGGCCTGGCCGACGTCGTACCGGCCGCTCTGGGTGCCGGGCACGATCGTCTCGAAGCTGCCGAACTGCACGTCCCAGGTGACCCCGAGGACCTTCGCGACGGCGTCGCGCAGGTCGATGTCGAGGCCCACCTGGGTGCCGTCGGCGGTCGAGCCGGAGTGCGGCAGGAACGTCTCGCCGACGGCCTCGGTCACCCCGATGGTGAGCTTGCCGCTGTCCTGGACCGCCTTCGGCAGCTTCGCGCGCAGCTCCGGGTCGGCCGCGATGCCCGACACGACGTCCTCGGTCGGCAGCTCGACCGGCGCGACGCTGGTGTCCGCGCCGACCTTCTTGTCGTCCGCGCTGAGGGTGTCCGAGCTCTCGCCGCAGGCGGCGAGGGTGAGGGCGAGGACGGCGGTGGCACCGGCGAGAGCGGTCCGGGTGGGCTTCACGGGGGATCCTTTCGAGGGGTTCACAGGACGGCGGAGAGGAACGCGCGGGCGCGCTCGTGGTGCGGGTTCGCGAGGACGTCGGCGGGCGGTCCGGACTCCACGACGCGGCCCCCGTCGAGGAAGACGACCTGGTCGGCCGCCTCGCGGGCGAAGCCGATCTCGTGGGTGACGACGATCATCGTCAGGCCGGTGCTGGCGAGGTCCTTCATGACCGTCAGCACCTCGCCGACCATCTCCGGGTCGAGGGCGCTGGTCGGCTCGTCGAAGAGGATCAGGTCCGGCCGGTTGGCCACGGCCCGGGCGATCGCCACCCGCTGCTGCTGGCCCCCCGACAGCTGGCGCGGGTACGACGCCTCGCGCCCCGCGAGGCCTACCCGCTCCAGGAGCTCGGTGGCCCGCGCCGCGGCCTCCGGCCGTCGTACGCCGGCGGCGAGCTGGCCCTCGACGATGTTCTCCAGCGCTGTCTTGTGCGGGAACAGGTGGAACTGCTGGAAGACCATGCCGATGCCGGCCCGCTGCCGGGTGATCGCACGGTCGGGCAGCTCGCGCAGGTGGCGGCCGTCGTGGCGGTAGCCGATCACCTCGCCGTCGACCTCGACGAAGCCGGCGTCGGGCTTCTCCAGGTGGTTGATGCAGCGCAGCAGCGTGGACTTGCCGGATCCGGAGGGGCCGAGCAGCACGGCCACCTCGCCGCGGGCGACGTCGAGGTCGACGTCCGCCAGCACCAGCTGGTGGCCGAAGCTCTTGCGCAGGCCGCGGATCCGCACCAGGGGCGTGCTCATGCGAGCCCGCCGAGGTCGGCACGGGTGCGGGTGCGCAGCGGCAGGTTGCCGCGGGTGACCTGCCACAGCCCGCGCGTCGTACCGCCGTCGCGGCCGCGGGCGTAGTGCCGCTCCACGAAGAACTGCCCGATGGAGAGCAGCGTGGTGAGGATGATGTACCAGATCGTGGCGACCAGCAGCAGCGGGATGATCAGGTAGTTCTGGTTGTAGATCAGCTGCACGGAGTAGAGCAGGTCCTGCACCGCGATCACGCTGACGATCGAGGTCGCCTTGAGCATGCCGATCAGCAGGTTGCCGCTCGCCGGGATGATCGACGGCATCGCCTGGGGGAGCACGATGCGCCGGAAGATCCGGCGCTTGCCCAGGCCCAGCGACTTGGCGGCCTCGGCCTGGCCGGGGTCGACCGCGAGCAGCCCGCCGCGCACGATCTCGGCGGCGAAGGCGGCGACGTCGAGGGTCAGCCCGACGAAAGCCGCGAGGATGCCGGTGAACAGGTGGGCGGTCTCGACGGTCGCGAAGGTCTTCACGCCCGGGATCGACAGCGAGAGGGTGGGGTAGAGCGAGGACAGCTCGAACCAGAACAGCAGCTGCACCAGGGGCGGGACCGAGCGGAACAGCCAGACGTAGACGAAGCTGACGGACTTGAGCACCGGGTTGTCGGAGAGCCGCATGACGGCTAGCACGATGCCGATCAGGTAGCCGCACAACAGCACCGCCGCGGTCAGCCACAGGGTGAGGACCAGGCCGTCGAGGATGGAGGGGCGCAGGAAGAAGTGGCCCACGACGTCCCACTGGTAGTGCGGGTTGGTGACCATGCTGCGCAGGACGAGCGCGACCAGGACGAGCACGAGGGCCGCGGAGATCCACTGACCGGGCTTGCGCCGCGGCACCAGGCGCGCACCCAGCAGGTCCGCGTCGCCCGGCGCGGGTGCGGGCGTCGTACGCCGAGGACTCCCGAGGTCCACCGTCACCGTCGTCGCCTTCCGCCTGGAACACTAAGTCGATCAAATCTATCGAGATAGTAGTCCGAGCGCCGGACGGTGGTCCGGTGGGCGAGACGGTGAGGCCCCGGGCCCGCGCCCAGCTGCGGTCTAGGCTGCCCCCATGTCCGTACCGAGCACCGAGCTGCCCCCGATGATCGACTGGGGCCTGGCCGCCGCGCTCGGCAGCCGGCTCGCCGGCGACGGCCCGGTGGTGACCCGCGCCGAGGCGGACGCGGCGGTGGCCGAGCTGCGGGCGGGCGCGCACCGCTCGACCGGACTGGTCCGCGACTTCACCGGCCTCGACGCTCCCGACGGCACCGCCCCGATCCTGGTGGTCGACCGGCCCGGCTGGGTGCAGGCGAACGTCGAGGGCTTCGCGGTGGCGACCCGGCCGATGGTCGAGAAGCTCGTGGCCAGCAAGCCTCCGTCGGGCCTGGCGCTCAAGGTCGGCTCGAAGGTCACCGGTGCTGAGGTGGGCGGCCTGCTGGGCTTCCTCGCCGGCAAGGTGCTCGGCCAGTTCGACCCGTTCCACCCCGACCACGGCCGGCTGCTGCTGGTCGCGCCGAACATCGTCCACGTCGAGCGCGAGCTCGGCGTCGACCCGCACGACTTCCGGCTCTGGGTGTGCCTGCACGAGGAGACCCACCGGGTGCAGTTCACCGCGGTGCCGTGGATGCGCGAGCACCTGTTCTCCGAGATCCAGGCGATCAGCGACGCGGTCGAGCCGAGCAGCTTCCTCGACGCCGGCGTCGAGCGGATCGCCGAGGCGATCAAGGCGGGCCGCAACGGCGGCAGCATCGTCGACATGTTCAGCAGCCCCGAGCAGCGCGAGGTGCTCGACCGGGTCACCGGGATGATGTCGCTGCTGGAGGGGCACGCCGACGTGGTCATGGACGACGTCGGCCCCACGGTGATCCCGAGCGTGGAGCGGATCCGCCGCAAGTTCACCCAGCGCCGCCAGGGCGTCGGTGCCCTCGACCGCATCCTGCGCCGCCTGCTCGGCCTGGAGGCCAAGATGGCGCAGTACCGCGACGGCGCGAAGTTCGTCCGCGCGGTCGTCGACAAGGTCGGCATGGCCGAGTTCAACGCCGTGTGGGCCGCCCCGGAGAACCTCCCCGGCAAGGCCGAGCTGGCCGACCCCGAGGGCTGGGTCCGCCGCGTCCTGGCCTGATGGGCCTGCATCCCGCGGTCGCCGCCGCCCGCCAGGGCGTACGACGCGCGCTGGCCGCGCACGAGCCCGGCGCCGCCGTGCTGGTTGCCTGCTCGGGCGGGGCCGACTCGCTCGCCCTGCTCAGCGCCACCCTCTTCGAGGGGCACAAGGCCGGGCTCCGGGTGATCGGGGTGACCGTCGACCACGGGCTCCAGGCGGGCTCCGCCGAGCACGCCGCGCACGTGGTGGCGCAGATGGCCGGGCTCGGCGTCAACGAGACCGCGAGCGCCCGGGTGCACGTCGAACCGGGCGGGCTCGGCATCGAGGCGGCGGCCCGGCGCGCCCGCTACGACGTGCTGGAGCAGATGCGCGCGCACTTCGGTGGCGCGACCGTGCTGCTCGGCCACACCCGCGACGACCAGGCCGAGACCGTGCTGCTCGGCCTGGCCCGCGGCTCGGGCGGCCGCAGCCTCGCCGGCATGCGCCGCTCGTTCGACCACTACGAGCGGCCGCTGCTCGACGTGGCCCGCGCTGACACCGTCGCCGCCTGCCTGGCCGAGGGCATCGAATACTGGGACGACCCGCACAACAGCGACCCCGGCTTCGCCCGGGTCCGGGTCCGCCAGCGGGTGCTGCCCGTGCTGGAGGACGAGCTGGGACCGGGCGTCGCCGCGACGTTGGCCCGCACCGCCGACCAGGTCCGGGCCGACGTGGAGGCGCTCGACGCCCTCGCCGAGGCCGCGCACGCCGATCTCGCCGGCGCCGAGGGGCTCCCGCTCGCCCCGCTCGCCGGCCTGCTCCCGGCCCTCGCCACCCGGGTCCTGCGGCTCGCCGCGCTGGACGCCGGTGCGCTCGACGCTGAGCTCTTCCACGTCCACGTCACCGCACTGCACCGGCTGGCGAGCGGCGCGCTCACCGGGGAGGTCCAGCTGCCGGGCCACGTGACGGCGTACCGGGACCGCTCCCACCTCCGCTTCCGGCCGACCGCTGTGGCAGGCTGACGTCCATGCAGGCGGATGATGTCGCGGACGACCTCGTCGAGGTGCTCTTCACCGAGGCCCAGATCCAGGAGCGGATCAAGGAGCTGGCCGCCGAGATCGAGCGTGACTACGACGGCTTGGACCTCGTCCTCGTCGGCGTGCTGCGCGGCGCGGTGATGGTGATGGCCGACCTGTCCCGCTCGCTCGGCAAGCACGTCGAGATGGACTGGATGGCCGTCTCGTCGTACGGCTCGGGCACGAAGTCCTCCGGCGTCGTACGGATCCTCAAGGACCTCGACGCCGACATCACCGGTCGCCACGTGCTCATCGTCGACGAGATCATCGACACCGGCCTGACCCTGTCGTGGCTGACCTCCAACCTCGGCTCGCGCGGTCCGGCGAGCGTCGAGATCGCCACCCTGCTGCGCAAGCCGGAGGCGCTGCAGATGCCGGTGGAGGCCAAGTACGTCGGCTGGGACATCCCCAACGAGTTCGTCGTGGGCTACGGCCTGGACTACCGCGAGCGCTACCGCAACCTGCGTGACATCGGCACGCTCGCGCCCTCGGTCTACTCCTGACCGCCGCTGAGGCCGCCCGGGCGTGCGGCGCAACCATGGACCAGACAGAATGAGTCTGACGACGACGTGTACCGTCGTCAGATCCTTGATGGTGGAGACGGTGGGGACGGTCAGTCGGTGAAGCGGGTTTTCAGAGGGCCTTGGCTCTGGATCGGGGTGGCGGTCGTCACCGTCATCCTCGCGCTGCAGTACCTCGCGCCCGGGGGTGGGTACGACGAGGTGCCGACCTCCCAGCTCGAGAAGTACGTCGCGAAGGGCGAGGTCAAGAAGATCACGTTCACCGACGGTGACCAGTCGATCGAGGCCGAGCTCGACAAGGGCACGCGCGACGCCGGCGACAAGGTGATCACGCACTACATCAACGGCGAGCAGGAGTCGATCCTCGCCGCCGTCAAGGAGCAGGTCGACAAGGGCACCATCGAGGAGGCGAACTCCAAGAACCCGCAGCCCAGCCTGCTGGGCTCGCTGCTCGCGACCCTGCTGCCCTTCGTGCTGATCATCGCGCTCTTCATCTTCTTGATGAACAACGTCCAGGGCGGTGGCCGGGGCGTCATGCAGTTCGGCAAGTCCAAGGCGAAGATGATCTCCAAGGACATGCCCAAGACCACCTTCGCCGACGTCGCGGGCTGCGACGAGGCGATCGAGGAGCTCGGCGAGATCAAGGAGTTCCTCCAGGAGCCCGGCAAGTTCCAGGCCGTGGGCGCCAAGATCCCCAAGGGCGTGCTGCTCTACGGCCCTCCGGGCACCGGCAAGACGCTGCTCGCCCGCGCGGTCGCGGGTGAGGCCGGCGTGCCGTTCTACTCGATCTCCGGTTCCGACTTCGTCGAGATGTTCGTCGGCGTCGGTGCCTCCCGGGTGCGCGACCTGTTCGAGCAGGCCAAGGAGAACGCTCCGGCCATCGTCTTCATCGACGAGATCGACGCCGTCGGCCGCCACCGCGGCGCCGGCATGGGCGGCGGTCACGACGAGCGCGAGCAGACCCTCAACCAGCTCCTCGTCGAGATGGACGGCTTCGACGTCCGCGGCGGGGTCATCCTGATCGCGGCCACCAACCGGCCCGACGTGCTCGACCCGGCGCTGCTGCGCCCGGGCCGCTTCGACCGCCAGATCCAGGTCGACGCCCCGGACCTCGCCGGCCGCAAGCGGATCCTCGAGGTCCACTCGCGGGGCAAGCCGCTCGACGGCTCCGTCGACCTGACCTCGGTCGCGCGACGCACCCCCGGCTTCTCCGGTGCCGACCTCGCCAACGTGCTCAACGAGGCCGCGCTGCTCACCGCCCGCAACGGCCAGAAGGTCATCACCTCGGCGACCCTCGACGAGGCGATCGACCGGGTCATCGCCGGCCCGCAGCGCAACTCGCGGCTGATGTCGGAGAAGGAGAAGCTGATCACCGCCTACCACGAGGGCGGCCACGCCCTCGTCGCGGCGGCGCTGCCGGGCACCGACCCGGTCCACAAGATCACGATCCTGCCCCGCGGTCGCGCGCTCGGCTACACGATGGTGCTGCCGGACGAGGACAAGTACTCCCAGACCCGCTCGGAGATGCTCGACAAGCTCGCCTACATGCTGGGCGGCCGGGCGGCCGAGGAGATGGTCTTCCACGACCCGACCACGGGCGCCGGCAACGACATCGAGAAGGCCACCAGCCTGGCCCGCGCGATGGTCACCCAGTACGGCATGACCGAGCGGCTCGGCGCGATCAAGCTCGGCGACTCCAACTCCGAGCCCTTCCTGGGCCGCGACATGGGCCACCAGCGCAACTACTCCGAGGACGTCGCCGCGGCGATCGACGACGAGACCAAGAAGTTCCTCGCCGTGGCGCACCAGGAGGCCTTCGACATCCTGGTCGAGAATCGCGACGTCCTCGACGACCTCGTGCTCGCGCTGCTCGACAAGGAGACCCTCGACAAGGAGCAGGTCGCGGAGATCTTCACCGCGCTGCGACGGCGCCCCGAGCGCCCCGCGTGGACCGGGTCGCCGAACCGGATCCCCTCTGACATCCCGCCGGTGGAGATCCCCGAGGAGATCCGCCGGCGCGCCCAGCTCAACGGCCAGACCGCGCCGGAGACCGAGGAGGGCGGCCAGATCCTCACGCCGCCCGGCCCCGGCGGCGACGTCTACGGCGGCACGCCCTCGGCCCCGCCCACCGACCCGCAGCCCCCGGCTCCCACCGCCGGCAGCTGAGCCGTGGCCGACCCGATCTCCGTGCCGGAGCGGACCCCGTCCGACGTACCCGCGTTCGACCACGAGCGCGCGGAGGCGGCCGTGCGCGAGCTGCTGTACGCCATCGGCGAGGACCCCACCCGCGAGGGCCTGCTGGAGACCCCGGCCCGGGTCGCCCGGGCGTACGCCGAGCTCACCGCCGGCCTCCGGATGGCCCCCGAGGACGTGCTCACCACGACCTTCGACCTCGGCCACGACGAGATGGTGCTGGTCCGTGACATCGAGCTGTGGTCGATGTGCGAGCACCACCTGGTGCCCTTCACCGGCGTCGCCCACGTCGGCTACATCCCCGCCGGCAGCGGCAAGATCACCGGCCTGTCCAAGCTGGCGCGCCTGGTCGACCTCTACGCCAAGCGGCCGCAGGTCCAGGAGCGGCTGACGACCCAGATCGCGGACTCGTTGATGCAGATCCTCGAGGCGCGCGGCGTCATCGTGGTGATCGAGGCCGAGCACCTGTGCATGACCATGCGCGGGGTCCGCAAGGCCGGCGCCCGCACGCTGACCTCGGCCGTGCGCGGGATCATGCACAACCCGGCCACCCGCGCCGAGGCGATGGCGCTGATCCACAGCCCGCGGTCCTGACCGTCACCCACGCACCCACCGAATTCGTCGTCGTTCGGGCGGGATCGCGACGAAATCGGTAGGTGCGTCGCACCCCCGCGCGAGATCCTGGGTCCGGAGAGGCGGGAGAGGGACGTGACGGACGACGGCGTCGTGTGGAACGAGGCAGCCGCGTGCTGGGACTGCCGGCAGTGGGACGAGCGCGGCATCGACATCCGGTCGATGGAGTGTGCGTCCATCTCGTGGGACCTGGTCGCCGGCGAGCTGTCGGTGTTCTTCCGCGACGCGGACGGGACGCGGTGGAGGGCGCTCTTCGACCGGGTCGGCTCGGTGCAGCTCGTCAGCCTGCCGAGCTGGCACCACCCGGACGACGAGGACCGGTTCGGCGCAGCCTTCGCGGAGGGTGTCCAGTACTCGCTGTTCGTCGAGAGCTTCCAGCTCCACTTCACCGCCGCAGCCGGGCGCTTCCTCGAGGACGGGGGCCGGGTCGTCGATCCCACGGTCGGCGCCCCGGCCGGGCGTCCGCTCTTCGTCGGCCCGACCGGGCAGTGGGACTTCGTCCACCAGCCCGGCGACCGCTCCGGCCGATCTCGGCTCCGGCGCAGGCTCCAGGACTGGCGGGCCGAGCGGGACTCCCGTGGCGTGCCGTGGCAGTGGGACCTGGAGCGCGTCACCGTCGACCTCGGCGGCCGCCGCGGCGTCGAGCTGGAGCTGACGTCGTCGGACGGCCGCGACCTGCTCACGGTCTCGATCCAGGACCCCGGGGTCCTCAGCATCGCGTCCCGCGAGCAGGGTGCCGGTCCGAAGGAGAGGACGGCCCTCGACGCGGCGTACAGCGAGGGTGGGCTGCACGTCGTGCTCCATCCCCGGGTCGCGGCGTTCGTGCAGGGAGGCGAGACCCGCGTCGTCCGCCCTCGATAGGGTCGTCCCGTGACCCCGCAGCTCCCGCTCGTGATGGGGGTCGTCAACGTCACGCCCGACTCCTTCTCCGACGGCGGCCGGTACGACGACCCGGAGCGCGCCGTCGCGCACGGCCGCGCGCTGCTGGCGGACGGTGCGGACATCCTCGACGTCGGGGGTGAGTCGACCCGGCCGGGTGCCACCCGGCCGCTGCTGGCGGAGGAGCTGGACCGCGTCGTACCGGTCATCGAGGCGCTGGCCGCCGACGGCGCGACCGTCTCGGTCGACACCATGCGCGCCGAGGTCGCGGCCCGGGCCGTGGAGGCCGGGGCGAGCATCGTCAACGACGTCTCCGGCGGGCTCGCCGATCCGGCGATCCTGGACGTGGTGGCGAGCACCGGCGCGAGGTACGTCGCGATGCACTGGCGGGCGCACAGCGACACGATGCAGCAGTTCACGACCTACCAGCCGGACGTCGTCACGGCGGTGCGCGAGGAGCTGGCGCAGCGGGTGGCGGCGATCCGCGCGGCCGGGGTGCGGGACGAGCAGGTGGTCCTGGACCCCGGGCTGGGCTTCGCCAAGCAGGCGCACCACAACTGGGAGCTGCTGCGGCACCTCGACGAGGTTGCGCAGGGCTTCCCGCTGCTGGTGGGCGCGAGCCGCAAGACCTTCCTGGGGCGTCTGCTGGAGGACGACCAGGGCGACCCGCGGCCGGTGGGGGAGCGTGAGGCCGCGGGGATCGCGCTGACGACGCTGCTGGCGGCGGGCTTGGGCGGCACCGGCATCTGGTGCCTGCGGGTCCACGATGTGCGCGCCCATCGCGACGCGCTGGCGGTTGCGGCACAGTGGAGCGGGTACACCGCTGATCGGGCAGCGGGTGGGAAGGAAGCCGGTGACTGACGAGCTGAGCATCGACGGCATCGAGTGCTTCGCCCACCACGGGGTGTTCGACCACGAGCGCCGCGACGGCCAGGTCTTCAAGATCGACCTGGTGCTGGGCGTGGACACCCGTCCCGCCGCGGCGAGCGACGACCTCGCCGACACGGTCGACTACGGCGGCCTGGTGGACCGCGTGGTCGCGGCGGTCGAGCGGGACCCGGTCGACCTGATCGAGACCCTTGCCGAGCGCATCGCCGATGTCGCTCTCAGGGACGGTCGTGTTGAATGGACGCGAGTGACGGTGCACAAGCCGGACGCGCCCATCCAGGCGACCTTCGCCGACGTACGTCTCACCATCACCCGTTCGCGGGTGCCGGGGGACACGGCGGGAAACCGAACCGGAAAGACGGAGGCCCCAGCATGACCGAGACCCCGAACCCGAACATCATCGATGCGGACACCCTCACCGGGGAGATGCGCCCGATCCGTCGTGTGGTGATCGCGCTGGGCTCGAACCTCGGCGAGAGCTTCTCCAACCTGCAGGGCGGTGTCGACGCCCTCGCGGACACCCCGAACGTGTGGGTCACCGGCGTCTCGCCGGTCTACGAGAGCGCGCCCGTGGACTGCCCGGAGGGCTCGCAGAACTTCCTCAACGCGGTCGTGCTCGCCGACACCACGCTCTCCGCGCACCGCCTGATCGACCGTGCGCTGGCGATCGAGGACGCCTTCGACCGCCTGCGCGGCGAGGCCAAGAACGCTCCGCGCACCCTCGACGTCGACCTGATCGTCGTCGGCGACCGGCGCAGCGACAAGGAGGAGCTGCGGCTCCCGCACCCGCGCGCCCACGAGCGTGCGTTCGTGCTGAAGCCCTGGCTCGACCTCGAGCCCGACGCGGTGTTCCTCGACCGAGGACCGGTCGCCGACCTGCTGGCGGCCGTCGGAGACAGCGGCCTGACCGCGCGGCCGGACCTGGTCCTCGAGCTCGAGTGAGCGCGGAGGGGGACCCCGGCGGGGAGCCCCCGTCGGGAGCACTGCGCCCGACCTCGCTGCTCACCCTGCTGGGCTGGGCGGTGGTCGGTGCGGTGCTGGGCTGGGCGCTGCACCCGGTGGCGGACCGGCTGGGCGTCGTACCGCCGCTGGTGACGCGGGGCCAACCGCTCGCGCTGGCGCTGCTCGCCGCGATCCTGGGGTATGTCGCGTGGATCACCTACCGCGCCGTGCACGTACGACGCGAGCGGCTCGAGGCGCACCAGGCCGTCAACCGGCTGGTGCTCGCGCGTGCCTGCGCCCTGGTGAGCGCCCTCGTCGGCGGTGGGTACGCCGGCTACGCCCTCAGCTGGATCGGTGACCGGGCCGAGCAGGCCGACGACCGGATCGCCGGCTCGCTCGCGGCCGCCGGCTGCGCGCTGGTGGCGCTGGTCGCCGCGCTGCTGCTGGAGCGGGCCTGCCGGGTCCGCGACGACGACAAGCCGGCCTGAGGGTGCTGGCCCGCGGTAGTCCCTGACGAAAAGCACGCTTTCCCGCGGGAAATCAGTGCTTTTCGTCAGGGACTATCGCCAGCCTGGTGCGGATGTGACAGGTGGGACAAGCGTGTCTCCCGGGTCTCACGTGGCCACGGGCATACCGTGCTGGCATGACTTCCCCTGTCGGCAACCGTCGTCGCCAGCGGTCGACCCGTCTCGTGGTCGCCGCGTCCATGCTCGTGGTCTCGGCGCTCGCCGTCGTGGGCACGGCCCTGACCGGATCCTGGCTGCTCGTCACCGTCGCCGCGCTCGCGGCGGTCGTGCTGGGCGCCGCCGCCACGAAGATCACCCACTCCGAGCTGCTGGACTCCCGTGAGGAGGCCGCGCGCGACCGCGCCCAGCAGGCGAAGGCCTACGCCCGCCTCACCGAGGTCCGTACGACGGAGAACGTCGAGTTCGCCGCCGACATGACCGGCAAGCTCGCCCGGCGCGACGCGACCGTCGCGCGCCTGGAGAAGCGCCTCGGCGACGCCGCCGCGGAGCTGGCCGACGCCCGGCGCGAGCTCGGGGAGGTCCGCGACCAGGCGAGCACCACCCAGCGCGAGAACGAGGGGCTGACCCGGCGCCTGGGCGACGCCGAGGAGCGGGCCAGCCAGGCCGTCGTACGGGTGGCCGAGCTGGAGGCCGAGCTGGACGTCGTCACCAGCGAGCTGAACAGCGCGCGCACGGCCGCCGCCAACTGGCGCAAGGGCAAGACCGCCTGAGCGGAGCAGCCCGGGCGGCTCACTAGGATGGCCGCACGTCGCCCGACCGAGAAGGACCCCCGTTGACCGCCAGCGCCATCTACCTGCACATCGGGGCCCCCAAGACCGGCACCAGCTTCCTCCAGCGGATGATCTGGCTCAACAAGGAGGAGCTGCGCGCCCAGGGGTTCTTCTTCCCCCCGGGCAGCCGGCGGATGCAGTTCGACGCGGTCTCCGACCTGCGCGGCGGCATCTGGTCGGAGAACCAGCTCTCCGCGACCTGGGACCTGGTCGTGGAGCGGGCGCACCTCAACGAGGGCGTGGCGGTGATCAGCGAGGAGCTGCTGTGCGGCTCGCCGCCGGAGGTCATCGAGCGGATCGTCAGCTCGCTCGCCCCGATCCCGGTGCACGTCGTGCACGCCGCGCGCGACTTCGCCCGGCAGGTCCCGGCGGAGTGGCAGCAGTGGCTGCGCTCGCGCTCCACGACGACCTACGAGTTCTACCTGGACAGGCTGCGCGACGTCCCGGACCAGTCGTTCTGGCAGACCCAGGACCCGTCGAAGGTCTACGCCCGTTGGGGTCCCTTCCTCGAGCCCGGCCACTTCCACGTGCTCACGGTGCCGCCGCCGGGCTCGGACCCGAGCCTGCTGTGGCAGCGGTTCTGCTCGATCGTCGGCTTCGACCCGGACGTGCCGCACGCGCCGGACGGGATGCAGAACCCCTCGCTCGGGCTGGCCGAGGCCGAGCTGCTGCGCCGGTTCAACGTCGCGATCGGCGACCGCTTCCCGATGCGCGACCGCTACATCCGGGTCGTGCGCGACAACCTGATGCGCGACGCGCTGTTCAGCGCACCGGAGCCGGCCAAGATCGGCGTCCCCGCGCCGTACGTCCCCTGGGTGCGCGAGCGCTCCCAGCAGATGGTCGACGACCTGGCCGCCCTGGCCGGCGAGGTCGACGTCGTCGGCAGCCCCGAGGACCTCGCGGCGAACGTCGTGGACGCCGTCCGGCTGCCCTCCGAGCTCTCCGACAGCGAGCTGCTGGACGCGGCGATCGCGGCGTGGATCCGCCAGCACGAGGTGTTCGAGCAGCGGATGGACGAGCGGGACGCCCGCCGTGCGGAGAAGGCGGGGCAGGCGGGCCCGCCGGCCCCGGTCTCCTTCCCGCGCCGGGTGCGCGGCGCGATCGCCCGGCGGCTCCGTGGTTGATCCGCGGCTGGTGCCGCTGCGCGACCTCGCCGTCTCCTACGCCCGTACGCCGGGCGAGGTGCGCTCGGTCGCCGTCGTCGGCAACGCGCCGATGGTGCCCTCGGCGGCCCGCGCCGCGGCGATCGACGGCTGCGACCTGGTGCTGCGCACCAACAGCTTCGTGCTCGACGCCCCGGGCGCCGACCCGGTCGCCGGGCGTCGTACCAGCCTGGTGCTGTGGGGCCGCCTGGTCCGCGCCACGACGTCCTCCTTCGACGACTACCGCTCGCGGCTCTACGTGCTGCTGGAGCCGATGCGCATGTTCCACCGGCCCGAGGTCTGGCCGGGCTCGTGGCCGGCCGACCTGGGCCTCGTGGTGGCCCGCAACGACGCGGTCGCGGTGCCCCTGCTCGACGAGCTCGGCGTCCCGTGGCGCACCGACGCCCTCGCCCCCACCACCGGTACGACGGCCGCCTGGCTCGCCCGTGCGCTCTTCCCCGACGCCGAGGTGCACCTGACCGGCCTGTCGTACGTCGACGACCCCTCGCCCGAGCGCTGGGACTACCAGTCCGGGGCGACCGGGCGGATCGGCCCCGAGCACCGGGTGGCCGCCGAGGGCGCGCTCCTGCGCGGCTGGTGGCAGCAGGGCCGGGTACGGTTCTGGCCGACCGACTCCGAGGAGGAAGCATGAGCCGTCCGGGCCCCAGGGACGTGGTGCGCGCGCTGCGGCGTGCCCACCGCCTGCCGGATGACGTGGGCGACCGGGTCGCGGACCTGGAGCGCCGCCTCGGCGACGCCGTCCGCGAGATCGCCCGGATCGGCCCGCAGCTCGCGGCCCTGGAGGAGCGGGTCGAGGACCTGCGCGCCCGGCTGCAGGACCCGCCGCCGACGGCCGACGCCGCCGAGGTCGAGGCGGCCCGTTCGGTGCTGGACGAGGTGCGGGCCGAGCACGCCCGGGTGCGGGCGCGGATCAGCGCCGCGACCGTGTTCGAGGAGCGGTTGCGGGTGCTGGAGGACCGGGCGGGCGTGGACTCCGCGACCGGCCGCGACCTGGCCTGACGGGGACTAGCGGCGGCTGACCTCGACGAGCACCCGCTGACCGGTGCTCGACGCGGTCGTGACGACGTACGCACGCCCGGCGGGGGAGAAGGTCACCGCCCGGCCGAAGGACGTGCCGTTCAGGGTGCTCACCGGTCGCATGGTGGCGGTATCGATGACGCCGCTGCGCTCGTAGACACCGCCGAGGCTCACCGCGAACAGGTAGCGCCCGTCGGGCGAGAGCGCCGCGTCGGTGATGTCGGCGAAGTCGGGGACGGTCCAGGCGCGGGCACCGCCGCCGGTGGCGCCGGAGAACCGGACGTACTGGGTGGGGCCATCGATGCTGCTGGAGTCGGTGACCAGGTAGGCCGAGCTCGTCGAGAGGTTGCTAGCGATCGCGTAGGCGTCGCCGACGCTGATCCGCCGGGTGGTGATTCGGCGCGGGCGGGCGGGCGTGGTGAGGGCGTAGACGTTGTACCAGCCCGAGCCCGACGTGCTCAGCGACAGCAGCCGCTTGCCGTCGCGGGTGATCGACAGCTCGCCCCCGCCCTCGGGAGCCTTGACCGTGCGCACCAGCACCGGCCGGGCCGGGTTGCGCAGCGAGAACACCTTGATCCGGTTCGGCTGCTTGACGTAGAGGAAGCGCCCGTTGCGGGAGACCTCGAGGTCGGAGACCTCGCCCCGACCCGCGAACCTCGTGCCGGACAGCGACCGGACCCGTCGCAGGCTGTTGCCGCGGACGTCGAGCACGTGCAGCGTGTTGGGGATCCGCACGGTCGGCGGCTCGTCGACGACATAGGCCCACCGGCTGTCAGGCCGGATCGCGACGACGTGGCCGGCGACCCCGACCTGGGTGCCCACGACGCGGTGCGGACGGGCGGCGAGATCGACCTTCTGCGTGGCGAAGTCGGTGGCGACCAGTGCGAACCGTCCGTTGAGAGCGACCTTGACCTCCGCCTGTCCACTCCGGAACGGGCGCAGCACCGTGGTGTCGGTGACGGCGAACGTGCCGGTCGCGCGGGGCGCGAAGGGGCGGTGCTGGTCACCGGCGCGGGCGACGGCCGGCAGGAGGGCCAGGAGCAGGGCGGCGAGGCCCAGGACCGTGGTCAGGCGCTTGCGGTGGGGTGCGTTCACGCCCTGATGGTAGAAGGGCCGGATCCACACACCTCGGTCTCGAGAGCGTGAATCAGCGCGCGGTCCAGCCGCCGTCGACCTCGACGGTCGAGCCGGTGACGAACGACGAGGCGGGCGAGGCGAGGAAGAGCAGCGCGCTCATCACCTCCTCGGGCCGGCCGACCCGGCCGAGCAGGGTGAGACCGGCGATCTTGCCGAGCAGCTCCTCCGCCTCCGGCGAGCCCGGGTCGCCGGGGAAGGGACCGAGGACCAGCGCGTTGACGCGGACGCCCTCGGGCCCGAGCTCGGCGGCGGCGTACCGGGTCAGCTGGAGCATCGCGGCCTTGGCGGTGCCGTAGAACGGCGGGTTGCGGTGCGACTCCTCGGCGTAGATCGACAGGTCGGGGGCGACCACGCCGTACATCGAGGAGACGTTGACGACCGACGCCGGACCTCCGGCGGCGGCCGAGGCGACCAGCGCCGGGCGGGCGGCCTCGATCGCCCGCGCGGAGGCGGTGACGGCGAGGTCGAAGGCCTGGCGGTAGTCGTCGTCGGTGGCGGTGCGCAGCGAGCCGCCGCGCGGGATGTGGGCGTTGTTGACGAGGACGTCGAGGCGCCCGTGCCGCTGCGCGACGTCGCTCAGCAGCGCCGGCCACTCCGCGGTGGTGATGTCGCAGGTCGCGAGCTCGACGCCCGGCACCTCCCCGACGGCCGCGGCGAGGCGCTCCCGGGAGCGGCCGACGGCGACGACGGTGGCGCCGGCCCCGGCGAGCGCGCGGACCATGGCGGGGCCGAGCCGGCCGGAGGCGCCGCTGACGACGGCGACGGTGCCGGTGAGGTCGAAGAGGTCCATCTCAGCTCCAGGTGCTCGGGTCGACGAGGGCGAGCGGCCCCGGCGCGACGAGGTCGTGGACGAGGGCGACCTCCTCGGCCGTGAGCGGCGGGCGGTGCACCAGCGCGGCGGTGTCGTCGACCTGGGCGGCGTTCTCCGCGCCGGCGACGACCGAGGTGACCCACGGGTGGGCGAGGACGTAGGCGAGGCACAGGTCGGCGCGGGAGGTGCGGCCCAGCGCCTCGACGGCCCGGTCCAGGGTCGCGGTGATCGCGGCGCCGTCGGCGACCGCGGGCCAGCGGGCGGCGGTGCCGGCGGCCAGCAGCCCCTGGAGGTACGCCGACCGGACGGTCACCACGACGTCGGGACGCGCGGCCAGCGCCTCCTGCACCTCGGGGGCGAGCCAGCGCCGGTCGAGCACGTTGAAGGGCAGCTGGACGTAGCCGCACCGCGGGTCGGCGAGCAGCGCGACCAGCTCCTCGGGCGTCGACAGGCTCGCCCCCACGACGCGGGCGGTGCCGTCGGCGACCAGGCCGGCGAGCTCGTCGGCCACGCCGGGCCGGTGCCAGTCGGCGGCCCGGTGGGTGAGCACGGCCGCGACGGAGGAGGTGCCGAGCAGGCGCAGGCTGGTGGCGATCGACGCCCGGGCCGCGTCCGCGCCCTGGCCGTCGGTCAGCGGCAGGACCTTGGTGACCACGCTCGCGTGCTCGGAGAGGCCGCGGCGCAGGGCCGCACCGAGCCGCTCCTCGGACCGGCCGTAGCCGCGCGCCGTGTCGAGGTGGGTGATCCGGTTGCGGCGGACGGCGGCGAGCACCGCGGCGACCTCCGCGTCCGTCGGCAGGCCGCCGGTGTTGGCGGCGCCGTAGGGGACCCCGAGCTGGACGGTGCCGAGCACCAGCGCCGACTGGCCGAGCGGGTTGTCCCGCACCGGCAGCGGCGCGCGGAGATCGGTGGCCGCGCCGACGAGGTCGCACAGCGCCCGCCAGTCGGCGCCGACCGGGTCCGCCACGCCGCCCAGGACCCGCGCCAGCGCGACGAAGTCGTCGAAGGTGTCGACCGTGCAGCGCAGGCCCGACCAGTCGCCGGTGCCGGACAGCGAGGTGCGCAGGTCGCCCTCGCGCTCGCGCATCCACGGCGTGACGTGCTCGCGCTCGAAGGCGGAGGTCGCCGTGGCGTCGGCCGCGCGCAGCAGCCCGGCCGTGAAGGCCTCCGCGGCGACGCCGTACGGCAGCGCGGGGTCGTCGCCGCCGAGCCGGGCGTACTGCTGCCCGGAGGCGGCGAGGGCCGCGACCAGCTGGCCGACCACGTCCCCGTCCGGTACGACGTTGTCGGCGGTCAGGCGCACCACGACGTCCTCGTCGGCGAGCCCCTCGGCGGCCAGCACGAAGCGCGCCAGCGGGTCGTCGAGCGGCCCGCGCACGACGGCGACACCGGCGCCCGCGCAGGCCGCGGCGATCACGTCGTCCTCGGGCTGGTCGCTGGTGGCGACCAGGACCGGGTGCCCGGCGTTGCCGGCGCGCTGCGCGGCGAGCACCACCATCGGCCGGCCCGCGACGGACAGCAGGGCCTTGCCCGGCAGCCGCGAGGAGCTGAGCCGGGACTGGAGCACGACCTGGACGCGCGCACTCATGACGAGGTCAGGTCA
Organism: Nocardioides sp. LML1-1-1.1; assembly: GCF_040676175.1. Lineage (NCBI taxonomy): Bacteria > Bacillati > Actinomycetota > Actinomycetes > Propionibacteriales > Nocardioidaceae > Nocardioides > Nocardioides sp. LML1-1-1.1. The sequence continues at coordinate 105,120 of NZ_JBEGHK010000006.1, forward strand.
GCCGAGGATGTCGGTGAGCGTCTCGATGACGCGGTCCACGTCGGCGTCGGTCAGGTCCGGGAAGAGCGGCAGCGAGAGCTCCTCGGCGTAGAACGCCTCGGCGTTCGGGCACATCCCGCGCTGGTAGCCCGCGTCGGCGTAGACCGGCTGCCAGTAGACCGGGATGTAGTTGACCTGCACGCCGATGCCGCGCTCGCGCATCTTCTCGAAGACCTCGCGCCGGCGGCCGTCGAGGATCCGCGCGCAGTAGAAGTGCCACACCGGGTCGACGCCCTCGCGCTGCACCGGGATCCGCACGCCGTCGACGCCGGCGAGGGCCTCGTTGTAGCGCGCCCAGATCTCCGCGCGGCGCTGCTTGAACGCCTCCAGCCGCTGGAGCTGGGAGAGCCCCAGGGCACACGCGACGTCGGTCAGCCGGTAGTTGAGGCCGAGCTCGTGGACCTCGTACCACCACGCGCCCTGGTCGGGGTGCTCGAAGCGGTCGGCGTCGCGGACCATGCCGATGAAGTGGAACTCGTGGGCGCGCTGGGCGATCGCGTCGTCCTTGGCGACCACCGCGCCGCCCTCGGTGGTGGTCATGTTCTTGGTCGGGAAGAACGAGAACGTCGTGAGGTCGGCCAGGTCGCCCACCGGCCTGCCTCCGGCCGAGCCGCCGATCGAGTGCGCGGCGTCGGCGAGGGTGAGCGCGCCGACCCGGTCGGCGATCGGCTGCAGCGCGGCGTAGTCGGCCGGGTGGCCGGTGTAGTCGACCGCGGCGACGACCTTGGTGCGCTCGGTGACCAGCGCATCCACGGCGGCCGGGTCGATCAGCCCGGTGTCCTCCTCGACGTCGGCGAAGACGACCTTCGCGCCGAGCAGCGAGGCACCGGAGGCGGTCGCGACGAAGGTCATCGGCGTGGTGACGACCTCGTCGCCCGTGCCGACGCCCGCCCCGGCGTAGGCCATGTGCAGCGCGGCCGTGCCCGAGGTGCAGGACACCGCCCGGTGGCCGCCGGCGAGCGCGCCGATGGCCTCCTCGAAGCGGGTGACGGCCGGCCCGGTCGTCAGCCAGTCACCGCGCAGGACCTCGGCAACCGCCTGGACGTCGTCCTCGGTGATCGACTGGCGACCGTAGGGGAGCATCAGATGCCCGACTCGAGGACCTCGCGGAGGTCCTCGACGCCCCACCAGATGTCGTTCTTGTCGGAGGCGCAGTGGAAGCCCTCGGGCACCGGCACCGCGTCCTTGATCGGCTGGTAGCCCCACTGCGGGGTCTCCGGCTCGATCACGTAGTACTTGCCGTCCTGGATGATCACCGCGCGGCGACCCTCCTCGGGGCTGATCATCTCCTCGTGGAGCTTCTCGCCCGGGCGGAGGCCGATGTCGACGAACTCCGCGTCCGGCACGACCGCGTGGGCCAGGTCGACGACCTTGTGCGAGGGGATGTGCGGGACCAGCAGCTCGCCGCCCTGCATCAGGTCGAAGGTGTCGACGACCATCTGCACGGCCTGCGGCAGCGTGATCAGGAAGCGGGTGCAGCGCAGGTCGGTGATCGGCAGCTTCTCGCCGCGCTCGGCCATCGCCTTCCACTTCGGGATGATCGAGCCGCGCGAGCCGGTCACGTTGCCGTAGCGGACCACCGCGAACCGGGTCGGGTACGACGCGGCGTAGTTGTTGCCGAGGATGAAGATCTTGTCGGCGGTCAGCTTCGTGGCGCCGTAGAGGTTGATCGGCGAGGAGGCCTTGTCGGTGGAGAGCGCGACGACCTTCTTCACGCCGGCGTCGATCGCGGCCTCGACGACGTTCTGCGAGCCCAGCACGTTGGTCTTGATGAACTCGAACGGGTTGTACTCACCCGTGTCGACCTGCTTCAGCGCGGCCGCGTGGACGACGTAGTCGACGTCGTGCATCGCGCGGAGCAGCCGCTCGCGGTCGCGGATGTCACCGATGAACCAGCGCAGGCGCGGGTCGTCGTTGAACATCTGGCGGCACTCGAACTGCTTGAGCTCGTCGCGGCTGATGATGATCAGGCGGCGCGGGTTCAGGTTGTCGAGGGCGTAGCGGATGAACGCCTTCCCGAACGAACCGGTGCCACCGGTGATCAGGATGCTGCTCCCCTGGAGGATGGACACGCGCACGCCTTCCGTCGGACGGGAGCGGGGCCCGTCCCCGCCACGAAGAATCGGACTGACGATACCGTTGGCCGCCGCTGTCGCCGGAATCGAGGGGAGACCAGGGTGTCGAGGGTCGTCGTCTGGTGCGATCTGGGTCCGGACATCGGGGTCGGCCACCTGATGCGCTGCCTGGCCCTCGCCGAGGAGCTGGAGGCGCGTGGACGCGAGGTCGTCTTCCTCGTCGACGCCGCCGCCGTGCCCTTCGCGGCGGCCCAGCTGGACGCGCGCGGCTTCGCCTCCGTCGTGCCCGCCGCCACGGTCACCGCGCAGCTCGAGCAGGTCGCCGAGCTGGCGCCGGAGGCGGTCGTGATCGACTCCTACCGCCTCCCGCCGGTCGCCTACGCCGGCGCGCGGGCGTCGTACCGGACCCTGGCGTTCGCGGACGGGGCGATCGGTGGCCGCGAGGCGGACGTCTACCTGGACCAGAACATCGGCGCCGAGCACGACCACCGCGCCCTGCCCGCGGGCGCGGTCCGGCTCGCGGGCCTGCGCTACGCCCTGATGCGCGACGAGGTGCTGCGGCACCGTCCCGCGCGGCCGGAGGTGCCGGCGCCCGACGGAGCGCCGCGCGTGCTCGCCTTCTTCGGTGGCACCGACGCGTTCGGCGCCGCCCCGGTGCTGACCGCCGCGCTGGTGGCGACCGGGCTGCCGTTCCGGCTCTCGGTCGTCGCCGCCACCGACGAGAGCCGCGCCGCCCTCGCCGCGATCGCCCCCGCGCCCGGCCAGGAGGTCGAGGTGATCGCGCCGACCGACCGGATCGCCGAGCTGGTCCGCGCCGCCGACCTGGTCGTCAGCGCCGCCGGCACGTCGAGCTGGGAGCTGCTCTGCCTCGGCGCGGCCGCCGCCTTCGTGTGCGTCGCGGACAACCAGGCGGAGTCCTACGGCCGGGTGGTCGCGCAGGGGCTGACCTTCCCGCTCGGCCTTCTCTCCGGGGTGCGCGCCGACCCGGCGGCGGCCACCGCGGTGCTGGCCGAGGCACTGTCCGACACCGACGCGCGGAACCGGCTGCGTCGTACCGGTTGGGAGCTGGTGGACGGCCAGGGTCGCCAAAGGGTTGTCGCCGCGCTGCTCCCTTGATGGCACGGGCTATCACAGTTGATATAACTGGCTGGTGCGCGAGCTGACCGACTTCCGGCCATTCCTCCGTACCGCCTCGACGTTCTGGCGCCACAACGTGCTGCCGGAGTCCGAGCGGATCATCCTCGTCGAGGCGATGAGCCAGGACCTGCGGGTGACGCTGCGCAACCTCACCGTCGCCAACGCCCTGCGCCGGATGGAGCCCGCCCGCGTCATCGTCTACAGCGGTGCCGACGAGGACTGGAACCAGATCGTCTGGACCTACTTCAACCTCGAGGAGATCTCGCAGATGGCCACGGCGTACGGCGCCGAGACCGTCTTCGACGTGCACGCGCTCGTGGACGCCCGGGTCGCCGGGACCGCCGAGCCGCTCGAGGTCGCCGGCGTGGACCTCGGCGGCGACCTGCCGGACTCCGGGATCTCCGCGGAGAGCTTCGAGGAGATCGTCTACGCCACCGCCTGCCGGATGGCCCTGGTCGCCCGCCTCGACGACTCCCCGGAGCTGCAGGCGAAGAAGGCGCACGTCGCCGCGCGCAGCGCCGAGTTCGCCAAGATCTACGACGCCCTGCTCGCCAACAACGACGTGGTCGCGCTGATCACCAGCCACGTCGACTACAACAACTTCGGGCTCGGGGTCGAGGCGGCGCTGCGCCACGACGTACCCGTCCTCTTCCCGCAGTCGACCGGCGGGCTCAAGGTCTACGGCCTGTTCCCGGAGAAGCTGCCCGCGGGCGCGCCGATCCGGGCCGGGCTGACCTCGCAGCTGGGGGAGTTCTTCGACAAGCACCTGTGGCCCAACCGCGAGCTGCTGCACCGCAGCTCCGAGCTGACCCAGTGGCGGGCCAAGGCCACCCTCGGCCGCCCGTCGTGGTGGCGTGCCGGTGCCGACTTCTCCAGCGTCGAGCTGCAGACGCCCGCCGACCGGGCCGCGGTCCGGGTGCCCGCCGGGCGCCGGGTCGGCCTGGACCCGTCGAAGCCGACGGTCGCGGTCTTCAACCACGCCGTCTCCGACGCGCTCGGGACCAACTGGGAGGTGTTCGCGGACCTCGGCGACTGGATCGAGCAGACGGCCGCGTGGGCCGCCGAGCACGACGAGGTCAACTGGATGTTCCTCGACCACCCCCACCAGCACATGTACGACGCGACCGGCTTCTTCGACGGGGTCGCGGCGCGCTACACCGACCAGCCGCACATGAAGTTCATGCGCAGCCTGGACCTGTCGAAGAACTACCTGACCGCGCTCACCGACCTCGTGCTCACCGTGCGCGGCAGCGTCAGCAGCGAGTACCCCGCGCTCGGCATCCCCGCCCTGCAGTGCGGTTGGTCGGAGTGGAGCGCGTGCGGCTTCACCACGGTCGCCGGCAGCGTGGAGGAGTACTTCACCGAGCTGCAGCGTCACGTCGACGGCCTGCTCGCCGGTGAGGAGCTGATCACGCCGGAGCAGGTCGAGCGGGCCCGGCTGTGGATGTGGTTCTACCGCTGCGCCAGCGACGTCCCGTCCGGGCTGGTCCAGCAGTGGCCGGTCGGCGAGGGCGACGAGCTCTTCGAGATCCTGGCCGTCAACATGCTGCACGTGGAGTCCGACGGCGAGCCGGCGTTCGCCGCGGTGCACCGGATGTGGCGCCGCCGGGAGGCGTTCCTGTCCCGCTTCGACTGGGAGGTCCCGCCGGAGCTCCTCGCGATGCAGCTGGGGGTGGTCGCGTCATGAGCGGCGTCTTCGAGCTCCCCTCGCTGCACCTGGGCACCTCCTTCGACCGGCCCGCGCGTCGGCACGAGCTGCCCGTCTACCTCGACCAGGACGTCCCGGGCGCCGTGGCACTGATCGACGGGGCGGTCCGCGCGCCGCACCGGCTCGCCCGCGTCGTACGGCCCTCGGGGATGCTGGGCCTGTCCCTGGTCCGCCCGGCCGGCCCGATCACGGTCCACCTCGACATCCGCATCGACGGCCTGTCCAACGAGATGTGGCACGACAACATGCTCGGCAGCCGGGCGAAGATGGCGCGCAGCGACGACAAGGACCGCGAGGTCCCGCTCCCCGACGTCTCCGGACGCCACCGCCTGCTCCGCTTCACCGCGCAGGGCCGCACCATCGCCGGCGCCGCCCTCGGCCTGCGCCGCTACGACGGCGAGGCGACCGTCGAGCAAGTCTCCTTCCAGGTCACCCCCGACGAGCTCGGCGACGACGGCATGCTGATGATCGGCATGGAGTCCTCGCGCGCCGACGAGCAGGAGTGGCCCACCGGTGCCGCGATGCCCGACGGCGTCGTCGGCATCGCCGTCGTCCGCGCCCACCTGCGCCTCGGCTCGGAGCCGATCGCCCCACGGGTGGCCGTCGGCCGCCACGACGACCAGGGCGCGCTGGTGCTCGGCCAGAGCGGGATCCTCGTCGTCAACCCGGGCATGCCGGACACCGGCACCGAGATCGAGGTCGGAGTGCGTGGTGTCGGCGGCGACCGCCTGCGCGGGCGCCGGGCCCGGGTCAAGCACCCCGGTCGCGCGGTGCGCGAGCTCGCCCAGGACCGGGTCGTCGACAAGTCCCACGGCATCGGGATCGCCGTGCGCACGCTCGACGGCGCCGACGTACCGGGGGCGGACGTCGATGGCGCGCGGCTGCGCCTGCCCGCCGGCACCGGCCCGGTGATGGTCCGGCTGACGAAGCAGTCGCCGTCGGGCGAGCCGGCTCTGGTCGACTGGAGCGTGCGCAGCCGCGCGCTGCCGTGAGGCGCTCGCGGCCGGCGAGGCGGTCCTGACCGTCTGCGGGTCCGGGCCCGCGTGCCCCGCTACAGCAGGTCGAGCGACATGGGCGTGCCCATCGGCACGTCCTGCCGGAACTCGCGCCCCTCGATGTCGCGGAACGAGTCGGGCGGCATGCCGTCGGCGGGGCGGACCGAGCGGACGTTGTCGGGGCCGACCTTCTCGCCGGCCTTGACGTCGCGGGAGACGAAGAGGGAGCGGCGGAAGCGCAGCCCCTCGGCCTCGATCTCCTTCGGCCCGATCCGGGCCTCGCCCATCGCCTGCCAGGCGATCTTGGTCTCGCGCACCAGGGAGGCGAACTCGCCCGGGTCGAGGGAGAAGTCGGCGTCCACGCCACCGTCGGCGCGGTCGAGGGTCAGGTGCTTCTCGATCACGGTGGCGCCGAGGGCGACCGCGGCGACCGAGGCGCCGATGCCGAGGGTGTGGTCGGAGAGCCCGACCTGGACGTCGAGCGCGTCGCGCAGGACCGGGATGCCGCGCAGGTTGGACGCCTCCGGGGGAGCGGGGTACGACGCGGTGCAGGCCAGCACGACCAGGTGCTCGTTGCCCGTCTCGCGGGCCGCGCGGACGGCGGCGTCGATCTCGCCCATGGTGGCGGTGCCGGTGGAGATGATGGTCGGCAGCCCGGTCGCCGCGATCGAGCGGATCAGCGGCAGGTCGGTGATCTCGCTGGAGGCCGACTTGATCAGCGGGACACCGAGGCCGTGCAGGAAGTCGACCGCGGTCGGGTCGAAGGGCGCGCTGAAGCCGAGCATGCCCAGCTCCTGGGCGAGCGCGAAGATCGGCTCGTGCCAGTCCCAGGGCGTGTGCGCCTCGGTGTAGAGGTCGTAGAGCCGGCGGTCGGGCCACAGCGGGTGGTCCGCGCTGAGCCGGAACATCGGGGAGTCGACGTCGAGGGTGATCGTGTCGGCGGTGTAGGTCTGGATCTTGACCGCGTGCGCGCCCGCGTCGGCGGCGGCGCGGACGATCTCGAGCGCGCGCTCGAGGTCGCCGTTGTGGTTGCCGGACATCTCGGCGATCACGAACGGCTCGGCGTCGGGGCCGATGGTGCGGCCGCCGACCTGGATGGCGTCCTGGGTCATCGGGTGCCTTCCTCTGTGCTGCTCTCTGGACTGCTCTGTGGGCGGGTCTTGCGTGCTCCGCGCCGGTCCTCGCGGCGCAGGCTGATCGGGTGGACCTCGATGGTGCGGCCGTCGACCTCGCGGGTCTCGGCGGGGCCCTCGGTGAAACGGAAGCGGCGGTTCATCGAGCGCACCGCCTCGTTGCCGGCGAGCACCTCGCCGTCGAGGGTGTCGACGTCGAGGGTGTCGAAGGCGTACGTCGTGGCCTCCTTCATCACCTGCATCCAGGCGACGAGGGCCAGGCCCTCGGCCTCGACGGTCTCGCTGTCGAGGTAGAAGCCCCACGCGCAGCGGCGCTGCTCGTGGTCGATGTCGAAGAAGCTGACCACGCCGAGCGCGCGCTCGCCGAGCTCGAACACCAGCACCCGGCGGGTGGGGTCCTCGCGGGTGCGCGCCCACCAGCCCGCGTGCTCCTCGGCGGAGATCTCGTGCTGGTTGATGCTCACCGCCCGGTTGGCGGGCTGGTTGCGCCACGCCCGCATGGCGTCGACGTCGCCGTCCCCGGCGGGACGCAGCATGGTTCCTCCTCGACTGGGGCCGCTGGAGTGCGGCTCCCTGCGCGGCTAACGGTAGTCTGCCCGCCATGACGACGGTTCCCCGCGATCGCCTTCGTGAGCTGATGGGTGAGGTTCTGGCCGCGCAGGGCAAGACGCTGCCCGACAACGACGACGCGCAGCTGGCCGACATCGGCTTCCGGTCCCTCGACTTCAGCGAGCTCGCCCTCCGGGTCGAGGACGAGATCGACGAGGAGCTGAACTTCGACGCCGCCGGCCTGCGCCAGATCACCACGATCGCGCACGTCCTCGACCTGCTGACCGAGATCCAGGCCGCGTGAGCCTGCGCCACGCGAGCAACCGCCTGATCGACGCCGCGAGCGGCGAGCAGGTCACCTGGGCCGACCTCGAGCCGCTCGACCTCCCCGCCCCGGCAGCGGTGGTCGTCGCGTCGTCGTACGACGCGATGCGGGCGGTCAAGCAGCACGCCGAGACCGGCGCGGAGCTCCTCGTGGTGGCGGCGGGCCGGATGGAGGCCAACCTGCGGGCCGATCTGCTCGCGGCCGGCTTCAACGTCGTCGACCCCGACGGCACGATCGAGGCCGCGTCGGTGACCCGCGAGCCCGAGCCGGGCCGCCTGTGGCTGCTGACCTCCGGCTCCACCGGCCGGCCCAAGCAGATCGGCCACACCCTCGACTCCCTGACCACGGTCGCCGGCGACATGGCGCCGCGGACCTGGCTGTGCCCCTACTCGCCCGGCACCTACGCCTGGTGGCAGGTGGTCACGCTGGGTCTCGGCTCCGCCGGCCAGGACCTCGTCGTCGTCGACCCGGCCCAGCTCGACCAGTGGGTCGCGGCCGGCGTCGAGCACGGCGTCACCGCCGCCTCCGGCACCCCGACCTTCTGGCGCCAGACCACGATGTCCCAGGCCGACGACCTGGCGAAGGTGCCGCTGCAGCAGGTCAGCCTCGGTGGCGAGCCCGTCGACCAGGCGATCCTCGACCAGCTGCGCACCTTCTTCCCCGAGGCCCGGATCTCCTGGATCTACGCCTCCTCCGAGGTGGGCGCCTCGATCGTCGTCCACGACGGCCGCGCCGGGTTCCCGGTGGAGTGGCTGGGGCGCGAGGCCGAGGGCCGCCCGCGGATCGACGTCGAGGACGGCGAGCTCGTCATCACCTCGCCCCACCACGGCGAGGGCCTCGGCGGCCCGGTCCGCACCGGTGACGCGGTGGTCGTCGAGGACGGCCGCGTGCTGATCACCGGCCGGCTCAACACCGACGAGATCAACATCGGCGGCGCGAAGGTCTCCGCGGGCGTCGTGCGCGGGGTCCTGCAGTCCCACCCCGCCGTGGCCTGGGCCCACGTCCGCGGCCGCAAGGCGCCGCTCGTCGGCAACCTCGTCGTCGCCGAGGTGGTCCTCACCTCGGGCGAGACCACCGCCCCCGACCTGCTGGCCGAGCTCAACGCCTGGTGCGCCGAGCGCCTGCCGGAGTACGGCGTCCCGCGGCGCATCAAGCTGCTCGCCGCCATCCCGACCAAGGAGACCCTGAAGAGCGATGTCTGAAGCCACCCTCGTCCCGCCCGCCGGCGTCGTCCTGATCTCCGGCGCCTCGCGCGGTCTCGGTCTCGCGATGGTCACCGACCTGCTCGAGCAGGGAGTCAAGGTCGCGGCCTTCGCACGCACCGTGACCCCCGAGCTCGACGCCCTCGCCGAGCGGTTCCCCGACACCAGCCACTTCGGCTCGGTCGACATCACCGACGCCGCCGCCACGCAGGCCTTCGTCAAGGAGGTCGAGGCCGAGCTGGGCGTCATCGACGGGCTGGTCAACAACGCCGCGGTCGGCCAGGACTCGCTCCACGTGCACACCTCGGCTGACGAGATCTCGCGGATCATCGAGACCAACCTGACCGCGCCGCTGGTGCTCACCCGCTACTGGCTGCGCCGCCTGATGGGCAAGGGACGCCGCGGCCGGCTGATCAACATCACCTCGATCTGCGGCCAGCGCGGCTACCAGGGCCTGGTCGCCTACTCCTCCACCAAGGCCGGCCTCGACGGCGCCACCCGCGCCATCGCCCGCGAGATGGCCGGCCGGGTGCTCGCCAACTCGGTCGCGCCGGGCTTCTTCGCCTCCGAGATGTCCGCGGTGCTCGGGCAGAACCAGCTCGAGTCGATCACCCGTCGTACGCCGTCGGGCGCGATGACCTCGCCCGAGGACGTCGTCCCGGTCGTGCGCACGCTGCTGCTCGACCAGACCAACATCAACGGCCAGGCGATCGTCATCGACGGTGGCGGCTCCATCTGACCCGCTCTCCCAGCTCCGCGTCGGCACCGACGCGGAGCTGAGCCGGTACGACGCCCGCTCGCACCTCTCCGACGGCCGGGTCGTGGCCTGGACGGGTCCTCCTGGCGAGGTCGCGATCGACGCCGAGGTCGAGCGCCCGGTGCCACCCGCGCTGGCGGCCCGGCACGGCGAGAGCGAGTTCTGGGAGCGATGGACCCGGCTGGAGTGCCTGGCCAAGCTGACCGGGGTCCCGGTCGTGCTGCTCCAGCGGGACGGCCTCGCCGCCGACCCGGGGCCGGACGTCGAGCTGGTGACCGGCCGGCTGCACCCGGACGCCGGCACGACGCTCGTCGTGAGCATCGCCCGGCGCCCTGATCCGCGTGTGACCTAGCCCACCGATCCGATCCGTTCCCGCGGGCGGGCGGTCCGGCGTACCGTTGAGGTGTCCCGGAACCCCGGGACGCACCTCTTGAGCACAACGTCCGGTACCCACACCGGCTGCCCCGCACGGAGCAGTGGTCGGTGGGACGGGAACGAAAGGTTCACGATGTCCCACGTCCTTCGTGTGGGTGTCGTCGGCGCGGGTCGCGTCGGCGCCGTCCTGGCCGCTGCCCTCCGCGCGGCCGGTCACCCCGTCGTCGCCGCCGCCGGCGAGTCCGACGCCTCGCGCCGTCGCGCCGAGGCGCTGCTGCCCGGCGTGCCGCTGCGCAAGCCGAGCGACGTCGCCCGCGCGGCCGACCTGCTCCTGCTGACCGTCCCCGACGACATGCTCCCGAACGTGGTCCGGGTGCTCGCCGACAGCGGCGCGCTCCGTGAGGGCCAGGTCGTCGCGCACACCTCCGGCCGCCACGGCCTCGCCGTGCTCGCCCCCGCCGCCGCGGTGGGCGCGCGGGTGATCGCGCTGCACCCGGCGATGACCTTCACGGGCACTGCCGTGGACCTGGAGCGGTTGCACGGCTGCGTCTTCGGGCTCACCGCCGGCCCGGCCGAGCACGACCTCGCCGAGCAGCTCGTCGCCGACCTGGGCGGGCGCGCCAACTGGGTGCCCGAGCAGATGCGCACGCTCTACCACGCGGGCCTCGCGCACGGCGCCAACCACCTGGTCACCCTGGTGAGCGAGGCGATGGGCCTGCTCGCCGCCGCCGGGGTCGACGACCCGGCCGGCACGCTGCGCCCGCTGCTCGACGCCGCACTCGACAACGCGCTCGCCCACGGCGACGCCGCGCTCACCGGCCCGATCGTGCGCGGCGACGTGCAGACGGTCGCGGCGCACCTGAAGGACATCTCCGCCAACGCGCCCGACACCCTGCCGTCGTACGTCGCGATGGCGTGGGCCACCCTCGACCGGGCCGTCACCGACGGCCGGCTGCTGCCGATCCAGGCCCAGAAGATCGCCACCGTCCTCAGCGCCTACGGCGACCGCCGGGTGCTGCCCCACCGCGAGAACGCATGACCACCCTCACCACGCCCGCTGTCGCACGCAGCCGGGCCGACCTCGACGCGCTGCTCGGCGCCCGCCGGGCGGCCGGTCCCGTGGTGCTCGTGCCGACGATGGGTGCGCTGCACGAGGGCCACGCCACGCTGATGCGGATCGCTCGTGAGCGCGCCGGCGCCGAGGGCACCGTGGTGGTCTCGATCTTCGTCAACCCGCTGCAGTTCGGGGCGGGCGAGGACCTCGACCGCTACCCCCGCACCTTCGACGCGGACCTCGAGCTGGCCGGCGGCGAGGGCGTGGACGTGGTGTTCGCGCCGGTCGTCGCGGAGATGTACCCCGACGGCGTGCCGCACGACGGCGCCGCCTCCGAGGCGGTCACCGTCCAGCCCGGCCCGCTCGCCGACGTGCTGGAGGGCGCCAGCCGGCCCGGCCACTTCCGCGGCGTGCTGACCGTGGTCGCCAAGCTCTTCGGCCTGGTCCGCCCCGACGTGGCGGTCTTCGGCGAGAAGGACTACCAGCAGCTCGCCCTGATCCGCCGGATGGTCTCCGACCTGTGCCTGGGCATCGACGTGGTCGGTGCCGAGACCGACCGCGAGCCCGACGGGCTGGCCCGGTCCAGCCGCAACCGCTACCTCGACGCCGAGCAGCGGCAGCAGGCGGTCGCCCTCAGCCGGGCGCTGCGCGCGGCGCAGTCGCGGGCGTCGTACGGCGTCCCGGCGGCGCGGTGGGCGGCGATGGCCGTGCTCCAGGGGGAGCCGGGTGTCGAGCTCGACTACCTCGCCCTCACCACCACGGGCCTCGGTGAGCTGCCCGACCATCCCGAGCCCGGCACCGAGGGCCGCGTCCTCGTGGCCGCGCGGGTCGGCTCCACCCGCCTGATCGACAACCTTCCCCTGCAGTTCTGATCCCGAGGGAGAACCCCATGCTGCGCACCATGATGAAGTCCAAGATCCACCGCGCGACCGTCACCCAGGCCGACCTGCACTACGTCGGCTCGGTCACCGTCGACGAGGACCTGCTGGAGGCCGCCGACCTGCTGGCCGGCGAGCTCGTGCACATCGTCGACATCACCAACGGCGCCCGCCTGGAGACCTACACGATCGCGGGCGAGCGCGGCAGCGGCGTGATCGGCATCAACGGCGCCGCCGCCCGCCTGGTGCACCCGGGCGACCTGGTCATCCTCATCGGCTACGGCCAGATGAGCACCGAGGAGGCCAAGGAGCACCAGCCGCACGTGGTGTTCGTGGACGCCGACAACAAGATCATGGCCACCGGCTTCGACCCGGCGGAGACCTTCGGCGACCCGGGCCTGTCCCGTGGCGACGTGACCGCCGGTCGCTGAGTAGCCTGCACGGATGCCTGATCACCTGCGCCTGCCCGGGCGGCTCACCGCGCCCAGCCCGGGCTGGACCACCCGCGCCGACGTCGTCATCGTCGGCACCGGCATCGCCGGCCTGACCGCGGCCCTTCGGCTGCGCACCCAGGTCGACAAGGTCCTCGTGGTCACCAAGGACGTGCTGTCCGCGGGCTCCACGCAGTGGGCGCAGGGCGGGATCGCCGCGGCCCTCGGCCCGGGCGACACCCCCGAGCAGCACGAGGTGGACACCCTCGTCGCGGGAGCGGGTGCGTGCGACGCGGACGCCGTACGGGTGCTGGTCAACGAGGGGCCCGACGCGGTGCGCGAGCTGATCGCGCTCGGCACCAACTTCGACCAGACCGCCGACGGGGAGCTCTCCCTGACCCGCGAGGGCGGCCACCACCGCGACCGGATCGCGCACGCCGGCGGCGACGCCACCGGTGCGGAGATCCAGCGCGCCCTGGTCGCCGCGATCGAGGCCGCGCCCGACATCGAGGTCATCCAGCACGCCCTCGCCGTCGACCTGTTGCTGGCCGAGGACGGCGGCGTCGCCGGTCTCACCCTGCACGTGATGGGCGAGGGTCAGCGCGGCGGTGTCGGTGCGGTGCACTGCCGCGCGGTGGTGCTCGCCAGCGGCGGCTTCGGCCAGGTGTTCTCCCAGACGACGAACCCCTCGGTGTCGACCGGCGACGGGATGGCCCTCGCCCTGCGGGGTGGGGCGACCCTGCGCGACCTGGAGTTCGTGCAGTTCCACCCGACGGTGATGTACCTCGGCCCCGACTCCCGCGGCCAGCAGCCGCTCATCTCCGAGGCCGTGCGCGGCGAGGGTGCCTTCCTCGTCGACGACGAGGGCACCCGGTTCATGCAGGGCGTGCACGAGCTGGCCGACCTGGCCCCGCGCGACGTGGTCGCCAAGGCGATCATGAAGCGCATGCTGGAGACCGGCCGTCCGCACATGTGGCTCGACGCGCGGCACCTCGGCGCGGCGTTCTGGGAGAAGCGCTTCCCGACGATCCTCGCCACCGCGCGCTCCCACGGCGTCGACCCGGTCACCCAGCTGATCCCGGTCGCGCCCGCCTGCCACTACGTCTCCGGCGGGGTGCGCACCGACCTCGACGGCCGCAGCGACGTGCCCGGCCTCTACGCCAGCGGCGAGGTCGCCTGCTCCGGTGTGCACGGCGCCAACCGGCTCGCCTCCAACTCGCTGCTCGACGGCCTCGTCTTCTCCCGCCGGATCGCGAACGTGCTCCCCGGCGAGCTGCGGGAGTGGGCGGAGCCGGCCGCCGACACCCGCCCGGCCGGGCTGGTCGCCGGCTCCGCGCGCAAGCAGCTGCAGGAGACGATGACCTCGCGGGCCGGCGTGCTGCGCAGCTCCGCCGGCCTCGGCGAGGCGGCCCGGCTCCTCGACAAGCTCGCCGGCGACACGGCCGAGGTGATCGACCAGGAGGCCTGGGAGACCACCAACCTGCTCACCATCGCGAGCGCGCTCACCGACGCCGCGGCGCTGCGCGAGGAGACCCGCGGATCGCACTGGCGCGAGGACTTCCCCGAGCGCGACGACGAGCGCTTGGCCGGCCACTTCGACGTCCGCGTCGACGACGGCGCGCTGAGCGTCTCCTTCGTCGCCGCGCCCGCCACCGACGGGACCACCCGATGATCGCCCGGACGCCGTACGCCGAGCTGCCGCCGGCCCTCGTCGAGGAGATCGCAGCGGCGGGCCTCGACCCGCGCGCCGTCTACGACCACGTCGCGATCGCCTTCGAGGAGGACCTGCCCGGTGGCGCCGACGACGTCACCAGCGCCGCGATGCCCGACATGGGCGAGGCGGTCGCCGACTTCGCGGCGCGCGAGCCCGGCGTCGTGGCCGGCCTCGCGATCGCCGAGCTCGCCTTCGTCTACGCCCTCGGCGACACGGTGAAGATCACCGGCCGGGTCGCCGACGGCGCCCGGGTCGCGCCCGGCGACGTCGTGCTGACGGTCTCCGGGCCCGTGCGCGGTGTGCTGACCGCCGAGCGCACCGCCCTCAACTTCGCCTCCCACCTCTCCGGTGTCGCGACCGCGACCGCGCAGTGGGTGGACGCGCTGGCCGGCACCCGGGCGCGGGTGCTCGACACGCGCAAGACGCTGCCGGGCTGGCGGGCGCTGCAGAAGTACGCCGTGCGCTGCGGCGGTGGCGTCAACCACCGGTTCAGCCTGGTCGACCGGGCGATGGTGAAGGACAACCACGCGGTGGCCGCCGGGGGCGTCGTCGCGGCGTACCAGGCCGTCGTCGCGGCCAACCCCGGGCTGCGGGTCGAGGTCGAGGTGATGGACCTCGACGAGCTCCGCGCGGTGCTCGCCGCCGGCTGCACCGAGGTGCTGCTCGACAACATGTCCACCGCCGACATGGCCGAGGCGGTGCGCATCAACGCCGACGCCGGCGGGCACGCGACCCTGGAGGCCTCCGGCGGGCTGACCCTGGAGCGGGCCCGCGAGGTCGCCGAGACCGGCGTCGACTTCATCTCCGTCGGCGCACTCACCCACTCGGTGGACGTGTTCGACCTCGGCCTGGACTTCCGGACCCGGCCGTGAGCCTGCTGGCGGCCGACATCGGCAACGCGCACACCGTCCTCGGGCTGCTCGATGACGGCGAGGTGGTCGCCGACTGGCGGGTCTCCACCAACGAGCACCGCACCGCCGACGAGTGGGGCGTGCTGCTGCGCGGGCTGCTCGGCCGCGACGTGGACGCGGTCACCGGGGTCGCTGTGTGCGCGACCGTGCCGTCGGTCCTCAACGCGTGGCGGGAGATGCTCGCCGCGCAGTTCCCCGACGTGCCGCGGGTGATCGTCGAGCCCGGCATCCGCACCGGCGTGCCGATCGTCGTCGACAACCCGCGCGAGGTCGGCACCGACCGGATCATCAACGCCCTGGCCGCCGCCTCCGACTACGCGGGGCCCGCCATCGTCGTCGACTTCGGCGGCACCGCCACCACCTTCGACGTCGTCGACGCCGCCGGCCGCTACGTCGGCGGTGCGATCACCCCCGGCATCGAGATCTCCCTCGACGCCCTCAGCCGGGGCGGCGCCCAGCTGCGCATGGTCGAGCTGGTCCGCCCGCGCGGCGTCATCGGCAAGAACACCGTCGAGGCGCTGCAGTCCGGCATGGTCTTCGGCGTCGCCAGCCAGGTGGAGGGCATGGTCGAGCGGCTGGTCGCCGCGCTCGGCGCGGCCGAGGAGGACGTCGCCGTGATCGCGACCGGCTACCTCGCCCCGCTCGTCCTCGACGAGTGCCGCTGCTTCACCGAGCACGCGCCGTGGCTGACCCTGCGCGGGCTCGGCCTCGTCTACGCGCGCAACACCTAGCCCGACCTAGCCCGCCCGGCGTCCGCGCAGGCTCGCCAGCACCGCCGGCTCCAGGAAGGGCGCCAGCGTGTGGGCGTACGTCGCCGTCACGTGGTTCTCGTCGAAGTAGGTGATCACCCCGCCGTTGACCGCCCGGCACTCGTCCGGGCCGCAGAAGCGGTCGGTGAGGTCGGTCAGGGTGAACCTCGGGTCGTCGGCGGTGGCGATCGCCTCGATCACCGGGTCCGGCCGCACCCAGCGCTTCCGCGAGCCGTCGCAGTCGGCGTAGTCGTCGCCGGCCGCCGCCACGCACTCGGGGATGTCGCGCCCCGGGATCGGGGTGTCGCGGATGGCGAGCACCGGCACCCCGGCGTCCGCGATCCCGCCGAGGACGCGGGCGTAGCCCTCGGCGTAGGGCTCCTGGGAGCCCTTGCGGTCGGTCGGGGCGAGCCCGACGACCGCTGCCTGGGTGCGGTTGGAGACCACCACGAGGTCCGGCTTCTGGTGCGCCAGCGCGTCCGCGGTGCGTCGTACCCAGGCCTGGCAGGCCTCGGTGCCACCCGCCTGGTCGATCTGCTGCGGGGCGTCGGTGGCCGCGCAGCGCGAGGCCAGGTGCGTCTCGATCCGCCAGCCGTGGTCGTCGGCGAGCGACTGGAGGGCCGGCAGCCACTGGCCGGCGTGGGAGTTGCCGAAGAGCGCGATGGTGACCTCGGAGTCGGGGTCGCCGAAGGTGCACTCGATCGACTCGAACGCCGGCGGGCCGGACCAGCAGCTCTTGCCGCCACTGATGTCGTTGTAGGCCTCGGAACGGTCGTCGGCGGCGACCTGCGCGGCCGGGACGAGCTGGGCGTAGGGGATCGCCGGGCAGTCCCTGCCGCCCAGCGCGGCCGCGCCGAAGCACGGACCGCCCTTCTCCAGCGCCGCGGCGACCTGCCGGGCCGACTCCTCCGCGCGGCGGTCCACCTCGGTGAGCTGGACCGTGGCGAGGCCGACCACGACGGCCATCGCGGCGACCGCGACGCCGTAGGTGCGGCGCAGGGTACGCCGGGCGTCGGGTGTCGCGGGGGAGCGGAACGGGCGCTCGACGTACCGCTCGGTGAGGGCGGCGAGGACCAGGGTGAGCACCAGCACGGCGACGACACCGCGCGGGCCGAGGTCGCGGCCGGTGCGGGACGTGGCGACCACGATGAGCGGCCAGTGCCACAGGTAGACCGAGTAGGACACGTCGCCCAGCCAGCGCACCGGTCGCAGCGCGAGGAGCGGGCCGGGGGAGAGCCGGTCGGTGGCGGGGGCGCCGCAGCCGATGAGCAGCACCGCGCCGAGCACGGGCAGTGCGGCCTGGTAGCCGGGGAAGGGGGTGGCGGAGGTGTAGCGCAGTGCGGCGAGCGCGATGAGGGCCAGCCCGGCCCACGCGCCGAGGGCGAGCAGCGGGCCGCGGGCGCGCTCGGCGGCACGCCGTCCGCTCACCGCGCCGGGCACCAGGACCGCGAGCAGGCCGCCGGCGCCGAGCTCCCAGATCCGGGTCGGGGTGACGAAGTACGCCGCGGCGGGGTTGGCCGTGGTCAGGTGCACCGACCAGGCGAAGGAGGCCGCGACCACCAGCCCGAACGCGACGGCCAGCGCGGTGCGCAGGCCGGCGCCGCGCCGGCGGGCGAGCAGGGCGACACCGGCGACCAGCAACGGCCAGCCGAAGTAGAACTGCTCCTCGACCGACAGCGACCAGAAGTGCTGCACGGCGGTGGGGGCGTTGTCCGCGGCGAGGTAGTCGACCGCCTGGCCGGCGAGGGCCCAGTTGACGACGTAGAGGGTGGCGGCGCGGGCGTCGGAGGCGGTGGCCTGCCAGACCGTCTCGGGGGAGAACAGCCGGACCGCGACCAGGGTCGCGGCCAGCACCACCAGCGCCGCCGGCAGCAGGCGGCGGATCCGGCGGCCCCAGAACGCCACCAGCGCGCCGCCGTTCGACGGGGGCCGCGACACGAGGTGGCTGGTGATCAGGAACCCGGAGATCACGAAGAAGACGTCGACGCCGACGAAGCCGCCCGGCAGGGCCGCCGCGTGGAGGTGGTAGACGACCACCGTCAGGACCGCGACGGCGCGCAGGCCCTGGATGTCCGTGCGCAGCGCTCGGCCCTTCTGATCCACCATGACCCGACGATGGTCCCCCAGAAGTCGGCCGAGGTGTTAGTCGGCAATACCTGTCAGTCTTCGGCGAGCAACTTGTCCCATTTTCGAAAATGGATATTATCGATAACGAAATTGCTCACATCTCGGAAATACGAATATCGAGGAGTCCACATGGCGCAGCGCGTCAACATTGTCCTGGTCGACGACATCGACGGCAGCGACGCGACCCAGACCGTCGCCTTCGGTCTCGACGGAGCCAGCTACGAGATCGACCTGAGCGACGCCAACTCCTCGGCGCTGCGCGAGGCCCTCGCGCCGTACCTCGGCCACGCGCGCAAGGTCGGCCGCGGCTCCGGCGGCGGCAAGCGCGCCAGCCGGGCGGCGGCCAACGGCGGCACCTCCGCCAAGGAGATCCGCGAGTGGGCCCGCGAGAACGGGCACGCCGTCCCCGAGCGGGGCCGCATCCCCGCCGACGTCCGCGAGGCCTACGACGCCGCTCACTGACATCTGCCCGAGCACGTCCCCGGAGCAGGTCCGTTCGCTGACAGCGGACGGACCTGTTGCGTTTCCCGGGAACGCATAGGGTGTGAGGGGGGTTGTAGACCTACGAACAGCCCTGTGACGTGTGAGGAGCGTGCAATGTTCGAGCGGTTCACTGACCGAGCCCGCCGGGTGGTCGTGCTGGCCCAGGAAGAGGCCCGCATGCTCTCCCACAACTACATCGGGACCGAGCACATCCTGCTCGGTCTCATCCACGAGGGCGAGGGCGTCGCCGCGAAGGCGCTGGAGTCGCTCGACATCTCGCTGGAGGCCGTGCGCGCGCAGGTCGAGGAGATCATCGGCCAGGGCCAGCAGGCGCCGTCCGGACACATCCCCTTCACGCCGCGGGCGAAGAAGGTCCTCGAGCTCTCGCTGCGCGAGGCGCTGCAGCTGGGCCACTCCTACATCGGCACCGAGCACATCCTGCTCGGCCTGATCCGCGAGGGCGAGGGTGTCGCCGCCCAGGTGCTGCAGAAGCTCGGGGCCGACCTCAACCGGGTCCGCCAGCAGGTGATCCAGCTGCTCTCGGGCTTCCAGGGCAAGGAGACCGGCTCCGCGGCCGCGGCGTCCGGCTCGACCAGCGGTGGGGATGCTCCGTCGTCCTCGCTGGTGCTCGACCAGTTCGGCCGCAACCTGACCCAGGACGCCCGTGAGGGCAAGCTCGACCCGATCATCGGGCGCGCCGCGCAGATCGAGCGCGTGATGCAGGTGCTCTCGCGCCGCACCAAGAACAACCCGGTGCTCATCGGTGAGCCCGGCGTCGGCAAGACCTCGATCGTGGAGGGCCTGGCCCAGGACATCGTCAAGGGCAACGTGCCCGAGACGCTCAAGGACAAGCAGATCTACACCCTCGACCTCGGTGCGCTGGTCGCCGGCTCGCGCTACCGCGGTGACTTCGAGGAGCGCCTGAAGAAGGTGCTCAAGGAGATCCGCACCCGCGGCGACATCGTGCTGTTCATCGACGAGATCCACACCCTCGTCGGTGCCGGCGCGGCCGAGGGCGCCATCGACGCGGCCTCGATCCTCAAGCCGATGCTGGCCCGCGGCGAGCTGCAGACGATCGGTGCGACCACCCTCGACGAGTACCGCAAGTACCTCGAGAAGGACGCCGCGCTCGAGCGCCGGTTCCAGCCGATCCAGGTGCCGGAGCCCTCGATCGCCGACACGATCGAGATGCTCAAGGGCATCCGCGACCGCTACGAGGCGCACCACCGGGTGACCATCACCGACGAGGCGCTGGTCTCGGCCGCGACCCTGGCCGACCGCTACATCTCCGACCGCTTCCTGCCCGACAAGGCGATCGACCTGATCGACGAGGCCGGCTCGCGGCTGCGGATCCGCCGGATGACGGCGCCCGCGGACCTGCGCGAGTACGACGACAAGATCGGCGAGGTCCGCCAGCGCAAGGAGGCCGCGATCGACGGCCAGGACTTCGAGGCCGCCGCGCGCCTGCGCGACGAGGAGAAGCAGCTCATCCTCGCCAAGTCCGAGCGCGAGAAGCAGTGGCGCTCCGGTGACATGGACGAGGTCGCCGAGGTCGACGAGGAGCTGATCGCCGAGGTGCTCGCCGTCGCGACCGGCATCCCGATCGTGAAGCTGTCGGAGGAGGAGTCCACGCGGCTGCTCAAGATGGAGGACGAGCTCCACAAGCGGGTCATCGGCCAGGACGAGGCGGTCAAGGCGCTGTCGCGGGCGATCCGTCGCACCCGCGCCGGGCTGAAGGACCCCAAGCGCCCCGGTGGCTCGTTCATCTTCGCCGGCCCCTCCGGGGTCGGGAAGACGTGGCTGTCCAAGACGCTCGCGGAGTTCCTCTTCGGCGACGAGGACGCCCTGATCCAGCTCGACATGTCGGAGTTCGGCGAGAAGCACACCGTCTCGCGGCTCTTCGGCTCGCCTCCGGGCTACGTCGGCTACGAGGAGGGTGGCCAGCTCACCGAGAAGGTGCGCCGCAAGCCGTTCTCCGTGGTCCTCTTCGACGAGGTCGAGAAGGCCCACCCGGACATCTTCAACAGCCTGCTGCAGATCCTGGAGGAAGGTCGCCTGACCGACTCCCAGGGCCGGGTCGTGGACTTCAAGAACTGCGTCATCATCATGACCACCAACCTCGGCTCGCGCGACATCGGCAAGTCGGTCGGCCTGGGCTTCGGCGGCGGCGACGCGGCCGGCTCCTACGACCGGATGAAGGCCAAGGTCTCCGACGAGCTCAAGCAGCACTTCCGTCCGGAGTTCCTCAACCGGGTCGACGAGATCATCGTCTTCCCGCCGCTGTCGCAGGAGCAGATCATCGCGATGGTCGACAACATGATCGCCGCCGTGGAGGTCCGCCTCCGCGATCGCGACATGAAGCTCGAGCTGACCCAGGCCGCGAAGAACCTGCTCGCCGAGCGGGGCTTCGACCCGGTCCTCGGTGCCCGCCCGCTGCGCCGCACCGTGCAGCGCGAGATCGAGGACGTGCTCGCCGAGAAGATGCTCTACGGCGAGGTCGGCCCCGGCCAGATCGTGCTCGTGGGCGTCGAGGGCGAGGGCCCGAACGCCGTGTTCACCTTCGAGGGCCAGAAGGTCGGCGAGCTGCCGGACCTGCCGCCGCTCGAGACGGTCAACGAGGGTCCGGCGGACGCCTCCGAGCTGACCGGGGACGACTCCGAGTCGGCCTGAGCCTGCTGCTGACGAGCCCGGTCCTCCTTCGGGAGGGCCGGGCTCGCGGCTTGCCGGGGCCCGGCACCGGGCCGCTCAGGGCAGCGCGTAGCGGCCGTCCGGCCGGCGCACCACGAGACCGTCCTCGATGAGGGAGGCCAGCGCCCGCTCCCGCTGCGCCACCTGGTCCCAGGCGGCGTCCATCCGCTCCTGGCCGACGGCGCCCGGCGCGTCCCGCAGCACGGCCAGCAGCCGGCCACGGCACTGCCGGTCGGTCCCGGCCCAGGCCTGCACCGGCCGCGGTGGTCCGTCGTACGCCGGGGCGCCGGCCGCCTGCCACGCGCACACCGACTCGACCGGGCAGGAGCCGCACCGGGGCCGGTCCGCGGTGCAGACCAGGGCGCCGAGCTCCATCACCGCGACCGACCAGGTCGCCGCCGTCGGCGGGTCCTCCGGCAGCAGGGCGGCGCCCAGGTCCCGCTCGGCGCGGTTGACCGAGCGTGCGGGGAACTCCACGCCGCTCACCGCCCGCGCCAGCACCCGGCGCACGTTGGTGTCGAGCACCACCTGCCGCTGGCCGTAGGCGAACGCCGCCACGGCCGCCGCCGTGTAGTCGCCCACGCCGGGCAGCGCCAGCAGGTCGTCGTACGACGAGGGGACGAGGCCGTCGTGCTGCTCGGTGATGGCGAGCGCCGCCGCGTGCAGGCGCAGCGCCCGGCGGGGATAGCCCAGCCGGCCCCACGCCCGCACCGCCTCGCCCGAGGGCTCGGCCGCGAGCGCGGCCGGGGTCGGCCACCGTCGCAGCCAGGTCTGGTGCACCGGCAGCACCCGCACCACCGGGGTCTGCTGCAGCATGAACTCGCTGACCAGCACCGACCACGCCGATGCCTCCGGGCGGCGCCAGGGCAGGTCGCGGGCGTGCGCGTCGTACCAGTGCAGGATCGGCTCCACCAGCTCCGCGCCGGTCGTGCCGCCCGTGGTGCCCTCGCTCGTCGTCATCGCACGCCATTGTGACCTCGCCCGACTTCGCCCCCGCCCGGCGGGTCACCCCGGATCGCGCCACCAGGCTGACTACCGTCGGATCCATGGCTTCCCCGCGTCGTCCCGCGCCCGCCCGCGGCCGTACGACGCGCGGGCCGCTCGACCCCGGGGTCTACTGGCGGCGGCGCGTGTTCGTGCTCGGTGTCGCCTTCGCCCTGGTGTTCGGCATCGCCCGCGTGCTCACCGGCGGCAGCGACGCCAGCTCCGACGAGCCCGTCGCGGAGCAGGCCGGGGCCCGGGTGCAGCCGAGCCGGACGGTGACCGCCGGCGCGACGCCCGCGACCGGCAGCCCGACCGGCAGCCCGACCGGTGCCGCCGGCGCGACGGCCCCCGCGACGCCGACCCTCGCCGCCCCGCAGGGCCCGTGCCCGGCCGCAGACGTCGTGGTCACCCCGTCGGTGCCCGCTCCGGCCGTGGCCGGCAGCGACGTCACCCTGCGGCTCTCCTTGCAGACCAAGACCGCCGAGGCGTGCACCTGGCAGGTCTCCCCGGCCACGGTCATCGTCAAGATCTCCGACGGCTCCCGCCAGCTGTGGACCACGCAGCAGTGCTCGGCGGCGGTGCCCCCCACCACGGTCGTCGTACGACGGGCGGTCGCCACGGTCGTCGACCTCACCTGGACGAGCACCCGCCAGTCGGACGCGGGCTGCACCCGCCGGGCCGGCTGGGTGACCTCGGGTGACTACACGATCGCGGCGGCCGCGCTCG
This sequence comes from Nocardioides sp. LML1-1-1.1, assembly GCF_040676175.1. NCBI lineage: Bacteria > Bacillati > Actinomycetota > Actinomycetes > Propionibacteriales > Nocardioidaceae > Nocardioides > Nocardioides sp. LML1-1-1.1. The sequence goes on from NZ_JBEGHK010000006.1 coordinate 128,160, forward strand.
GCGGTGAGCCGGCCAGCGCGGAGTTCGTGCTCGTGAAGCCCACGGCGCCGACCACCACCGCGACGGCGAAGCCCACGACGAAGACGACCACGAAGGCCACGCCGACCGGGAAGGCCACGAAGCAGCCCACGAAGCAGCCCACGAAGGCCGTCAACTAGTCCTCAGACGTACCGTTCGAGGATCGTCGACTCGGCCAGCCGGCTCAGTCCCTCACGGACGCTGCGGGCCCGCAGCTCGCCCACGCCCTCGACGGCCTGGAGGTCGTCGATGCCGGCCGAGAGCAGCTTCTGCAGGGTGCCGAAGTGGTCGACGAGGCCCTCGACGACGTTCGACGGCAGGCGGGGGACCTTGGTGAGCAGCCGGTAGCCGCGCGGGGCGACAGCGCCGTCCAGGTGCTCGCCGGTGCCGATGCCGAGCACCTTCGCCACCGCGGAGGGGTCGACCAGGTCGGTCGCCGAGAGCTGCTCCAGCTTGCCGAGCAGGTCCAGCGGGTCGCGGCTGCGCCGGCGCGAGGGGACGTAGTCGCGGATCACGAGCTCACGCTCGGTGTCGACGCCGGTGATCAGCTCCTCGAGCTGCAGCGCGAGGAGGCGGCCGTCGGTGCCGAGCTCGAGCACGTAGTCCTCGATCTCCCGGGCGATCCGGGTCACCATCTCCAGCCGCTGGGCGACCACGGCCACGTCGCGCACGGTGACGAGGTCCTCGATCTCCAGCGCGGACAGGGTGCTGGAGACCTCGTCGAGACGGAGCTTGTAGCGCTCCAGGGTCGCCAGCGCCTGGTTGGCGCGGGAGAGGATCTGGCCGGAGTCCTCCAGCACGTGGCGGGTGTCGCCGACGTAGGCCGCGATGATCTGCATCGACTGCGACACCGAGATCACCGGGTGCCCGGTCTGCTTCGCGACCCGGTCGGCGGTGCGGTGCCGGGTGCCGGTCTCCTCGGAGGGGATCGACTGGTCGGGCATCAGGTGCACGGCCGCCCGGGCGATCCGGGTCAGGCTCCCGTCGACGATGATCGCGCCGTCCATCTTGGCCAGCTCACGCAGGCCGGTCGCGGTGAACGGCACGTCGAGCTCGAAGCCACCGGTGCACAGGCTGTCGACCAGGCGGTCCTGGCCGATCACGATCAGGGCGCCGGTGCGGCCGCGGAGGATCCGCTCGAGACCGTCGCGCAACGGGGTCCCGGGCGCGATGGACGCCAGGGTCTCGCGGAGTCGGAGATCGGCCGACGCGACCACTCGCGCTCCTCACTGTTGACCGGCCGGCCCGGCGGGCCGCGGATCCGGGGGCACCGTCGTGGTGCACAGGCTCACCCTAGCGGCGTACCCCCGCCCGTACCCGGTGGTTTTCACCGCGCCGCGGCCGCGAGTTGTCAGCAGTTGTCCGGTCCGGGGTGGGTGGGCACAGGGAGCCGGCGGTCTACTCGCTCGCCTCGACCACCTCCAGCGCGTGCTTGGTGCGACGGTCGAGGTTGAGCAGGCGCAGCGCCGAGATCACGTCCGGCGCCTCGATCACCCGCATCCCCGCGATCATCCGGTCCCGCGCCGGACCCCGCTTGCCCTGCGCCTGGCCGGGCTCGGCCGGCACCACCGCCAGCTCGAAGCCGAGCCGGGCCGCCTCCGCGAGGCGCTGGGACAGGTCGCGCACCCGCCGCAGCTCGCCCGACAGCCCGATCTCACCCATCGCCACCACGCCGGCCGGCGGCGCGCTGACGAAGGTCGAGGAGGCCAGGGCGACGGCGAGCGCCAGGTCGCTGCCGGGATCGGTGAGCCGCGCGCCGCCCACGGTCGAGGCGAACACGTCGTGCTGGTGCAGCTTGATCCCGCAGTGCTGCTGCAGCACGGCGAGGATCATCGCCAGCCGCGAGCCGTCCAGTCCCGAGGTCGTGCGCCGCGGCCGCTCCGCGGCCGAGAGCGTCACCAGGGCCTGCACCTCCGCGAGCAGCGGGCGCCGTCCCTCCATCGTCACCGCGACACAGGTGCCCGGCACCCGGCCGTGGTGGCGCTCGGTGAAGATCCCGGTCGGGTCCTCCACGGCCCGGATCCCGTCGGCGCTGAGGTCGAAGCAGCCCACCTCGTCGACCGGGCCGAACCGGTTCTTCACCGCGCGGACCATCCGGAACCGCGAGTCGCGTGCGCCCTCGAAGTGCAGCACCACGTCGACCAGGTGCTCCAGGACCCGCGGCCCCGCGATCCCGCCGTCCTTGGTCACGTGGCCGACCAGCACGACGGTGATGTCGCGGCTCTTCGCGACCCGCACCAGCGCCTGGGCCACCTCCTTGACCTGGGTGACCCCGCCCGGGACGCCGTCGACGTCGGCCGCGCCGATGGTCTGCACGGAGTCGACGACCACCATCTGCGGGCGGACCTGCTCGATGTGGGTGAGCACCGCGCCGAGGTCGGTCTCGGCGGCGAGGTAGAGCTCGTCGTGGATGCCGCCGGTGCGGTCGGCGCGCAGCCGCACCTGGGCCGCCGACTCCTCGCCGGTGACGTAGAGCGTGCGCTGCCGGCGCTCGGCGGTGCGCGCCGCGACCTCCAGCAGCAAGGTCGACTTGCCGACACCGGGCTCACCGGCCAGCAGCACCGCCGCCCCCGGCACCAGCCCGCCGCCGAGCACCCGGTCGAGCTCGGGCACCCCGGAGGGCGCGTGCATCGCCCGGTCGGCCGGGACCTGGCCGATCGGGACCGCCTGCCGGGTGACGGGCGCGGCCGTCGTACGGCTGGTGGTCGCGCTCGCGGCGGCCGCCACCTCGACGACCGATCCCCACGCCTGGCACTCGCCGCACCGGCCCACCCACTTGCCGGTGGTCCAGCCGCACTCGCCGCAGCGGTAGTTCGAACGTGTTTTCGAAGCCATGCCCCGAACGTAGACCACCCGTCCGACACAAACCTCCCGCCACGCGGTCCGTGCGAGGATCGCCCTGTGGAGAACCCGCGTCCGCCGGCCACCCTGGCCGATGTCGCCGAGCGCGCCGGTGTCTCCCGCCAGACGGTCTCCAACGCCGTCAACAACCCCGACCTGCTGCGCGCGGACACCCTCGCGCGGGTGCAGCAGGCGATCGAGAGCCTGGGCTACACGCCCAACCGCGCCGCCCGCCACCTGCGCACCCGCTCGTCGCGGCTGATCGGGCTCCGGCTGACCCCGGCGCAGGAGTTCACCGCCAACATGGCGATGGACCGGTTCGTGCGGGCGCTGGTGGAGGCCGCGCGCGACGTGGGCTACCACGTGCTGCTGTTCTCCGGCGGCCCGGTCGCCGAGGGCGAGCTCCCCGACCCCCTGGGCGGGTACGACGACCTGCTCCGCTCCACCGCCGTCGACGCCTTCGTGGTGACCGACACCTACCTCGGCAACCCGCAGACGGTCGGGCTGACCCGGCGCGGCGCGCCCTTCGTCGCCTTCGGCCGCCCGTGGGACGACCCGGACGCCACCCATCCCTGGGCCGACGTCGACGGCGCCGCGGGCACCGAGGCGGCCACCCACCACGTCCACGAGCAGGGCCACGAGCGGATCGCCTGGCTCGGCTGGGAGCCGGGCTCGCGGATCGGCGAGGACCGGCGCTCGGGCTGGTACCGCGCGATGACCGGGCACGCCCTGCCCACGGCCGGGCTCGAGGCGGCGGTGCCCGACACCGTCGACGCCGGGCGCGAGGCCGCGGCGGCACTGCTGGACGCCGCCGGGCCCACCGCCTTCGTGTGCGCCTCGGACACGCTCGCGGTCGGGGTGCTGCAGGCGCTGGCCGAGCGCGGTCGTGCGCCCGGCCGCGACGTGGCCGTCGTGGGCTTCGACGACTCCCAGGTCGCCCAGGTGCTGGGGCTGACCTCGGTGCGGCCCCCGCTGGAGCAGGTCGCGCTGGCCCTGGTCGGCGCGCTGGCCGACCTGCTCGCACCGACGGAGCGGGAGGCGGGCGAAGTTCTTCTCGTGCCCACCCTCGCAATCCGTCGGACCTCCGTGTGAGGATGAACGACGCAGGATGACCTGCATCACATCTCGGAGGGAATGCTCATGTCCTTGCGCAGCACCCGGCGGCTCCGCGCCGCCACCCTGACCGTCTCGGCCGGCCTCGCGCTGGCCGGCCTGACGGTGTCCGGCACCGGAGCCACCGCCGCCCCCGGCGGCGGCGCCGAGCCGGTCTCCACCCCCGTCCCGATCAGCACCCCGGACGGCGTCGTGTCGGCCTACCTGCTCAACGCCAAGCACGCCAACCCGGGCCAGACCCGCCTCGTCGAGAAGGCCGTCGCCAAGGCCGGCGGTGTCGTCGTCCAGACCTGGCCGCAGATCGGCGTCGTCGTGGCGCACAGCGACCGTGCGGACTTCCGTGCCGACGTACGACGTGCCGCCGGGCGGGCGCTCGAGTCGGTCGGCGCGACCCGCTCGGTGCCCGTGACCGAGGGCACCCCCGCCGGGGTGCGGTCGCCGTGGGGCCCGGGCAAGGGCCAGCTCAGCGTGACCGAGGCCGACCGCCGCGACGACACGACGGGCGCGGAGGCGACCACCGCGGTCACCCCGGACCCGCGCGAGTCCGAGCAGTGGGACCTGGCGATGATCAAGGCCGACAAGGCGCACGAGATCACCGACGGCTCGCGCCGGGTCGTCGTCGGCGTGCTCGACAGCGGCATCGACGCCGACCACCCCGACCTGGCGGCCAACATCGACGTCAGGGACTCGGTCAACTGCTCCGACGCGGGCCGCCCCGACCGGTCCGCGACCGGCTGGCAGCCGACGACCAGCGACCACGGCACGCACGTCGCCGGCACCATCGGCGCCGCGCGCAACGGCACCGGCATCGTCGGCGTGGCGCCGAACGTCCGGATGGCCTCGGTCAAGGTGGTCAACGACGACGGCTTCATCTACCCCGAGTACGCCGTCTGCGGCTTCGTCTGGGCCGGCGAGCACGGCTTCGACGTGACCAACAACAGCTACTACGTCGACCCGTTCCAGTTCTACTGCGAGGACCAGCCCGACCAGTACGCCGCCAAGGAGGCCGTGCGCCGTGCGGTCGCGTGGTCGACGAAGAAGGGCGTGGTGCACGCCGCGGCGGCGGGCAACTCGTCGTACGACCTGGCGAACAAGACGACCGACACCACGAGCCCCGACGACGGGACGACGGTGGACCGGACGATCAACAACGGCTGCCAGGACATCCCGACCGAGCTCCCGGGCGTGGTGACGGTCTCCTCGCTCGAGCGGTTCCCGGCCACCACCCTGGACAACCGGCTCTCGGGCTTCAGCAACCGTGGTCTCGGCGTCATCGACGTCGCCGCGCCCGGCTCGCGGATCCTGTCGACCATCGTCACCGACAACGGCTACGGCCTGAAGTCCGGCACCTCGATGGCCTCGCCGCACGTCGCCGGCGTGCTGGCGCTGATGAAGTCGGCGCACCCGTGGTGGACGCCGGCGCAGATGGTCGCCAAGCTGCGCGCGCAGGCCGACGACCACGCCTGCGGCACGACCACGGCCGGTGCGCCGTGCGTGGGCACGGACGCGAACAACAGCTACTACGGCGAGGGGGTGGTCGACGCACTCGACGCCGTGCGCTGACCACGGGCTGATCCCCGTCGTGGGGCGGCCGGTGCCGGGACGCCGGTGCCGGCCGCACCCTCAGCGTGAGCGGGACCAGAGGTTGACCGCGTAGTCGACCTCGACACCCTCGTGGTGCCGCAGGACCTCGGCGGCGGCGTCCGGTGGGAGCTCGATGCGCACGACCGCCTCCAGGTCGGCGCGGGACGCGAACCGCCAGCCCATGTCGACCCGGTCGAGGGTCCAGCCGCGGATGCTCCAGAACCGCTCGATCTCCGCGGGCGCAGGCAGGTGCGCGAAGCCGCGCCGGAACCAGGACCCGAAGGTGGAGCGGGAGCCGTCGTTGTCGATGACCAGCGCCGTGCCGCCGGGGCGCAGGACGCGGTCGAGCTCGACCAGGCCGGGCTCGCAGCCGGGGCCGAAGAAGTAGGCCCAGCGCGCGTGCACGACGTCGACGGAGGAGTCGGGCAGCGGGATCTCCTGCGCGGCGCCGGGCAGCACCTCGGCGTTCGTGACGGCGCGGGTGCGCAGCCGCCGCTGGGCGAGCTGGCACAGGCCGGTGTGCGGCTCGACCCCGATCACCCGCGCCGCGCGCTCGGCGAAGCGGGGCAGGTGGAAACCGGTGCCGCAGCCGAGGTCGAGCACGGTGCGCCCGGACCAGTCGGCCCGTGCCTCCATGGCGGCCCAGAGGCGGCCGTCGGGGTCGGCGGCGCGGTTCTCGAGCTCGTACGTCGCGGTGTGGTCCCAGATGTTGGGGCTGGCGATCGCGCCCCGGACCGTGCGGCCCACGCTCGGTGGTGCCGGGGTCAGATCCGGACGATGCCGTCGGCGGTGAGCACCTGCGCGGCGAGGATGCCCGGGGTGCCGTGCGGGGCGACCCACTCGACCTTGACGTCCTCCAGCGGCGCCTCGACGGTCTCGCCGAGCCACTCGCTGACCCGCTGCGGGTCGCCGGCGATCTCGATGCCGGCGAGGGACACGGTGCCGTCCGCGCCCTGCGAGGGGTGCAGGTCGGCGGGCACGCCCCACTGGATGAAGAAGGGGAGCTGCGGGTCGGCGATCAGGCCGTTGATGCCGATCTGCTGCCAGCGCAGCTCGGTGCCGTCGGGGCGGTGCCGTGAGCCGGGGACCGCGGAGCGGCCGAGGCGCTGCTCGACGACCGAGATGTCGGGGACCGCCACGGCCCAGCCGAGCCAGCCGCCGCCGAGCGCGGAGCGGGCCTTGACGGCCTGCCCGAAGGGCGCCTTGTCGGAGGCCGGGTGGTCGAGCGCCTCGACGACCTCGATGTAGGTGCCGTCGGTGAGCGGCAGCACCATGTTGCGCGTGCCGAAGCGCGGGTGCACCCCGCCGTCGGCGAACTCTCGCCCGAGTGCTGCGCCCAGGCGCGCGGCCGTGCTGGCCAGTCCGTCGGGTCCGGCCGCGTAGGAGAGGTGGTCCAGGCGCATGTCAGACATTCTGAGCAGTGGCTGAGAGGACGAGACCGGCGGGGTCCTTGTTTCTTGACGTCGAGAGGTGCTGGTCACCTCCCGGACGGGCTCAGCGCGGGTCGGCCGGGTGCAGCGCGAGCGCCGAGCGCGAGCGCAGGTGCGCCTCGCAGTGGTGGACCAGCTCGTCGTACCCCTTGCGCCCGATCAAGGCGACCAGCTCGGGCTCGTTGGTGACGTAGAGCGGCTCGACGGCGACGTGGGCCTCGGTGTTGCCGGAGCAGTACCAGTCGAGGTCGTGGCCGCCGGGGCCCCAGCCGCGGCGGTCGTACTCGGTGATGGTGACCTCGGTGTACGACGTGCCGTCCATCCGCTCGACCTCACGGAAGGTGCGGCGGATGGGCAGCTGCCAGCACACGTCCGGCTTGGTCTCCAACGGGTTGCGGCCCTGCTCCAGCGCGAGCCCGTGCAGCGCACAGCCCGACCCGCCGGCGAAGTCGGCACGGTTGGCGAAGACGCACGAGCGCTGCCCGGCGACCTCGTGCATGCGGGTCTTGCGCTCCCCGTCCTCGTCCTTCTCGATCCAGTCCTTGCGCTTGACCGGTCGGCCGGGGTGGTGCTGCCAGTGCGCCGGGGTGAGCTGTTGGACGAAGGCCTCGACCCGTCGTTCGTCCTCCTTGTCGGCGAAGTGCGCGCCGAGAGTGCAGCAGCCGACGTCGGGGGAGTCGGCGTAGATGCCGGCGCAGCCCCCACCGAAGATGCAGGTGTACGACGAGGTCAGCCAGGTGAGGTCGCACTTGAGGACCTCGGACTCGTCGGCGGGGTTGACGAACTCCACCCACGCACGCGGGAAATCGAGAGGGACCTCAGGCACTGCTCAAATCTAGTTGAGGGGTCCGCGTCGGCGGCGCGGGCACTAGTACCGTGGACGCATGCGTCTGGGCGTGCTCGACATCGGCTCGAACACCGGTCACCTGCTCGTGGTCGATGCGCACGGCGGTGCCGCGCCGCTGCCGGCGTTCTCCTACAAGGAGCCGCTGCGCCTGGCCGAGCACCTCGACGAGGCCGGCGACGTCTCCCCGACGGGGATCGAGGCGCTGGCCGCCTTCACCGCGCAGGCCCTGCGGGTCGCGGAGGAGAAGGGCTGCGAGGAGATGCTGTCGTTCGCGACCTCCGCGGTGCGCGATGCCGGCAACTCCGAGGAGGTGCTGGCGCACGTGGAGCGCGAGACCGGCGTACGGATCGAGGTGCTGCCGGGCGAGGACGAGGCCCGGCTGACCTTCCTCGCCGTGCGCCGCTGGTTCGGCTGGTCCGCGGGACGGCTCGCGGTGTTCGACATCGGCGGCGGGTCGCTGGAGATCGCGGCCGGCTCCGACGAGCGCCCGGACGTGGCGTGGTCGCTCCCGCTGGGTGCGGCCCGGCTGGCGCGCGCGGACTTCGCGGACCGCCCGGACGAGAGCCGGCTGCGCGAGATCCGCCGGCGGATCCGGGCCGACATCGCCCGCGACGCCGGCCACCTCCTGCGCGCCGGTACGACGCACCGCGCGTCCGCGACGTCGAAGACCTTCCGCTCGCTGGCCCGCATCTGCGGGGCGGCGCCGTCCGGGGAGGGCCAGCTGGTGCCGCGCTCGCTGCCGCTGGCCGAGCTGCGGCACTGGATCCCGAAGCTGCTCGCGATGACGCCCGAGGAGCTCGCCGAGCTGCCCGGCGTCTCGCCGAGCCGCACCCACCAGATCGTGCCGGGCGCGCTGGTCGCCGAGGCCTGCATGGACATCTTCGACCTGCCCGAGCTGGAGATCTGCCCGTGGGCCCTGCGGGAGGGCGTGATCCTGGAGCGGATCGACAAGCTCAGCGTCACCGACGAGTCATGACCGGGGCGGGCGATGGCTGAGCAGGGCGCCCGGCCCCGGATCGGGTTGTCGACGAGCTCGGTCTACCCCGAGTCGACGGCGCACGCCTTCGCCTACGCCGCGGCCGTCGGCTACGAGGCGGTCGAGGTGATGGTCGGCATCGACGCCCTCTCCCAGCAGGTCGACGCGGTCCGCCGGCTCTCCGAGCACCACGACCTGCCGGTGAGCGCGATCCACGCCCCCTGCCTGCTGTTCACGCAACGGGTCTGGGGTGTCGAGCCGTGGGGCAAGCTGGAGCGCTCGGCGGAGATGGCGCGTGCGGTGGGCGCCGCGGTGGTCGTGGTGCACCCGCCGTTCCGCTGGCAGCGGGAGTACGCCCGCGACTTCGTCAACGGGATCGCCGCGCTCGAGGAGTCCTCGGGCATCGCCTTCGCGGTGGAGAACATGTACCCCTGGCGGGCCTCGCGCCGGCACCTGGAGATGTACCTCCCCGGCTGGGACCCCTCCGAGGAGCCGTACGCCAACACCACGATCGACCTCTCGCACGCCTCGATCGCCCGGGCCGACCCGGTCGAGATGGCCGAGCGGCTCGGCCCCCGGCTGCGCCACGTGCACCTGACCGACGGCACCGACTCGGCCAAGGACGAGCACCTGGTGCCCGGCCGGGGGACCACCGGGGCCGCGGACTTCCTGCGCCACCTGGCGAGCACCGGCTTCGCCGGCGAGGTGGTGCTGGAGATCAACACCCGGCGCTGCGCGACCCGCGAGGAGCGCGAGGCCGACCTGCGGGAGTCGCTGGAGTTCGCGATCGAGCACCTCGGCACCCGACCGGTGGGGCGGCGTACCGACGGCCAGGCGTGCGGAGGCCCGACGTAGGTTGGTGCCCATGAGTCCGGTCCGGGGGGCGCTCGAGGCGATCTCGCGCAGCGCGCTGCCGCGGCTGGTGGCGGTGCTGCCGCTGTCGGCCACCGTGATGGACCGGTACGTCGCCGGGGAGACCGTCCGCGACGCCCTGCTCGCGGTCGAGGAGCTCGCCGCCGAGGGCATCGAGACGACGGTCGACCACCTCGGCGCCGACCCGGCCGACGAGACCCAGGCGATCGCCGCCGTGCAGGCCTACCGGATCCTGCTCGACAAGATCGGCGACGCCGGGCTCGGGCACCGCGCCGAGGTCTCGGTCAGCCCCACCGCGATCGGCCTGCTGCTGCCCGAGGGCGAGAAGCTCGCGATCGAGAACGCCCGCAAGATCTGCCGGGCCGCCCACAGCGCGGGCACCTCGGTCACCCTCGCCATGGGTGACCACACCACCGTCGACGCCACGCTGGCGGTCGCGCAGGCGCTGCGCCACGACTTCCCCGGCACCGGGATCACCTTGCAGGCCCACCTGCACCGCACCGAGTCCGACTGCCGCACGCTGACCTACGCCGGCAGCCGGGTCCGCATCTGCAAGGGCGCCGGCGACGCGCCCGCCGAGGTCGCGTTCACCGATCCCGGTGACGTCGACCGCTCCTACGTGCGCTGCATGAAGGTGCTCCTCGACGGCGACGGCTATCCGATGCTCGCCACCCACGACCCGCGCCTGGTCGAGATCGCCGGCGCGCTCGCCAGCCGCTACGGCCGGGCTCCGGGGACCTACGAGTACCAGCTGCGCCACGGCGTGCGCCCGGCCGAGCAGCGGCGCCTGGCCGCCAGCGGCGAGCGGGTGCGTGTCTACCTGCCCTACGGCGAGGAGCGGCACCGCTACGTCGCGCAACGGCTCGCCGAGCACCCCCAGAGCCTCTCCCAGGTGCTGGCCTCGCTGGTGCGCCGCGGCTGAGCCTCAACGCAACGAGTAGCCGCCGTCCGGGAAGAGGGTCGAGCCGGTGGTGACGCCGTTGAGGAGCAGGAACACGACGGCCTGGGCGACCTCCGGCTCGGTGCCCGTCCGGCCGATCGTCGAGGCACCTGCGTAGAAGTCGAAGGCGGCCTGGCGGACCGCCGGGTCGCGCTGGTCCCACAGGTGGCCGTCGACGGTGCCGGGGGCGACCGCGTTGACCCGGACCGGGGCGAGCTCGACGGCCAGGCCGCGGGCGAGCCCCTCGACGGCGGCGTTCGCCGCGACGTACGCCGGTGCGTCGCCGGCCGGCCGCACGCTCGCCGCGCCCGACATCAGCACGATCGAGGCGTCCGGGCCGAGCTTGCCGAGCGCGGCCTTCACCACGCGGTACTGGCCCCAGAACTTCGACTCGAAGGGCGTGGCCGCCTCCTCCAGGCTGAGCTCGGCGATCGGCCCCGTCACATAGCTCGCGGCCGTGGTGAAGATCCCGTCCACCCGGTCGACCTGCTCGAAGAAGCGCGCGACCGACGCGTCGTCGGAGGTGTCGACCGGGTGTGCGGCGGCGTTCTCGCCCAGCTCGGCGACCGCCCGCTCCAGGGTCGCCGCGGTCCGCCCGCCGAGCACGACCCGGCCGCCGGCGGCCACCACCTGGCGAGCCACCGCGAACCCGATGCCGGTGCCGCCACCGACGAGGACGATCGTGCGCCCGGCGAAGGCGTCCGCTGCGAGGAGGGAAGTCATGGTCGAAGCCTAGGAACGCCGTGGTGAGCGGTGATCCGGTTTCCCTCCGGCGCCCGCACGTGACACGCTTCGCGACGTACCCGAGCCCGAGCAGGAAGGGAGCAGACCGTGGCGAAGCGCACCGCTGTCGTCGGCGCCGGCGTGATGGGGGAGACCCTGCTGTCCGGCCTGGTCCGCGCGGGCCGCGGCGCCGACGACCTGGTCGTGGTCGAGAAGCGCGCCGAGCGCGCCGCCGAGCTCACCGACAAGTACGGCGTCCCGGTGGTCGACGACGTCGCCGCGGCCGCCGCGGCCGACACGGTGCTGCTGGTCATCAAGCCCCAGGACATGGCGGGCGTGCTCGACGAGCTCGCTCCCGCCCTGCGCTCGGGCCAGCTGCTGGTCTCGCTCGCCGCCGGCATCACCACGGCGTTCATCGAGTCGCGGGTGCCCGAGGGTGTCGCGGTGGCCCGCGTCATGCCGAACACCCCGGCCCTGGTGGACGAGGGGATGGCCGCGATCTCGCCCGGCACGTGGTGCGAGGAGTCGCACCTGGCCGAGGCGTCCGCGCTGATGTCCGCGGTCGGCAAGGTGGTCGAGGTCCCGGAGAAGCAGCAGGACGCGGTGACCGCGATCAGCGGCTCCGGTCCGGCGTACCTCTTCCTGGTGGCGGAGGCCATGATCGAGGCCGGCGTGCACCTCGGCCTGCCGCGCCCGGTCGCCCACGAGCTGGCCGTGCAGACGCTGCTCGGCTCGGCGACCATGCTGCGCTCGACCGGTGAGCACCCGGCGGTGCTGCGCGAGCAGGTCACCTCGCCCGGGGGTACGACGGCCGCCGCGCTCCGCACGCTGGAGGACCACGGTCTCCGGGCGGCCTTCCTGGCGGCCCTGGAGGCGGCGCGGGACCGCTCCCGCGAGCTCGGCAGCTGACGCCCACTGGGTCGATCGGCTCAGTCCGCGTGGTCCTGGAACCCCGGCTGCGCCGCGTAGTCCTGCTGCCGTCGTTCGAGCGCCGTGCGGATCTGTCCGGCGGCGTCCTCGCCGAGGACCAGCCGCAGCGGCCCATCCTCGGCAGCGACGTGGGCGAGGATGCCGTCGGCGACGGCATCGGGAGAGGTGCCCCCGCCCGTCGCTCCCGGCTCATTGGGCCAGGGCACGGTGGTCGTCCCGAAGAGCTCCGCGCGCAGCTCGTCGTAGGCGGGCTGCGGTGCGCTGAACCTCATCCCGGACGTCGCCCACCGGGTGTCCATGGCGCCGACCTCGACGAGGGTGACCCGGATGCCCATCGACCGCACCTCGCCGGCCAGGGCCTCGGCGAGGCCCTCGAGCCCCCACTTCGCGGCGTTGTAGAGACCGAGCAGCGGCATCGCCCCGACTCCTCCCGTCGAGGAGATCTGCACGATGTGCCCGTGCCCCTGGCGGCGCATGACGGGCAGCACCGCCTGCGTCACCCACAGGGGCCCGAGCAGGTCGACGTCGAGGATCGCCCGGGCCTCCTCTTCGCCGACCTCCTCGACGGCGCCGACCAGCCCGTAGCCGGCGTTGTTCACCACGACGTCCAGACCTCCGGCGACCCGGTGGGCCTCCTCGACGGCCCGACGGCACTCCTGCCGGTCTGCCGGGTCGAGGTGCAGGACGGTCAGGAGCGGGTGGGACAGCGGGAGCGCGCCGGCGCGGGTGGTGGCGACGACGCGATGCCCCGCCGCCAGTGCCCGCCCGGTCAGGGCGAGGCCCAGTCCGCTGCTCGCGCCGGTGATGAGCCAGGTGTCCGGTGTCGTCATGGACCCATTCAACACCAAACGAGACGGTGCGTCTCGTTTATATGATCGCCGCATGGCCCGACCCGCGACCGTGAAGCGCGTGCATGCCGCCGTCCTGGGTCTTGCCGAGCGCAGCGGCCCGGGCGCGCTGACCATGGAGGGCATCGCCGCGGAGGCCGGGGTGGGCAAGCAGACCCTCTACCGGACGTGGCCGTCGGTGCATGCCCTGCTCTTCGACGCCCTGGCCGCCGAGTCCGCAGCCGTGGAGGCGTCGGAGGGCCCGGTCGCGGTCCTCGACCTCCTGAGGGCGACGATCGAGGAGCTCGCGACCGAGCCACGGTCCTCGCTGCTGCGGATGCTGGCCGCCTCGATCCAGACCGATGCCGCCATCGCCGAGCAGTTCCACGCCCGGCTCCTCCAGCCCCAGCAGGCGCAGATCGGCCGGCTCGTCGCCGCCGACGGCTACGCCCACCCGGAGCAGGCCACCGAGCTGCTGCTGGCACCCCTGCTCTACCGGTGGTTCCTCCGGCTGCCCCCGCTGACGGAGCGCGAGCTCCGCGACCACGTCGAGGCGGTTCGTGGCCTCCACCGGGCACACGGCTAGCGGGCGGGCACCGCCCAGTCGAGCTCGGCCAGCCCGCGCACCCGGAGCACGCCGTCGCCGGCGCCGCGCGCGTCGTAACGGCCGTGGCGGTCGAGGAGACGGCTGTGCAGGCCGGCCCGCCGGGCGCCGATCACGTCGTGCCGCAGCGAGTCGCCGACCATCAGCGTCGCGGCCGGGTCGGCGCCCAGGCGGGCGCACGCGGTGAGGTAGGAGCGCGGGTCCGGCTTGGCGGCGGGCAGCGAGGAGGAGGCGAAGACCGGGACGTCGGCGCGCAGCAGCCCCGTGCGACGCAGCTTGTCCGTCTGGATCGCCTGGTCGCCGTTGGTGAGGATGCCGACCGGCAGCCCGGCGCTGCGAGCCCGCTCGATCGTCGCGGCGGCGTCGGCGAACGCCCGCCAGGCCGCCTGGTAGCAGCCCAGGTAGCCCGCGAAGACGTCGTCGGCGAGGGCGTCGTCGGCGAGGTCCCAGCCGGGCAGGAACTCCCGGATCCGCACCCGCCGCTGCTCGGTGTGGGTCAGCTCCCGGCGCTGGGCGCGCTCGTAGTGCCGGGCCTCGAGCACCACCCAGCGCTCGACGAGCTCCTCCAGGTGGGTCGGGCTGTCGGCGAGACCGAGGCCCGTGAGCCAGGTCCGCAGGCCCTGGTCGGCGGCGCCGCGGTGGTCCACGAGGGTGTCGTCCAGGTCGAGGAGCAGGGCCTGGATCGTCATGCCGAGCAGTGTGCCAGCGGCCTCCGACACCGCTCCGCGGGGCTTCGTCGAGCGGTGCGGGTCAAGGCGACACGCCGAGACCTCAAAAGTTTCACTGAGCAATCTCTTCCCCATGCGTCACATCTGGCCCTATTCTCACGCAGAGGCGTCCGCGGATCACAGCCGGGGAAGGCGGTGACGGACGCGCAGAAAGCGTGGTTGTCATGACTCCTCCGTCGCGCGAGCGCACCGAGTCCCTTCCGGACCCCAAATTCCTCACGATCGCCGAGGTCGCCACGGTGATGAGGGTCTCCAAGATGACCGTCTACCGCCTCGTGCACAGCGGCGAGCTGCCCGCCGTGCGCGTCGGTCGCTCGTTCCGGGTGACCGAGGAGGACGTCAACGAGTACCTCCGCAAGTCCTTCTACAGCGCTGGTTGAGCCGAGCGGGTCTCCGCCGCGAGGCGGGCACTCCGACGCCTCGCCCAGCAGACTCCGCCTGCCGGCGTGATGCGATCTTCATCCCATCGCAGTCGCTGATTCACCGCGCCCACCGACGGCCCGATAGGCTGACCCGGTGCTCCGGGGCCTGCCCGGAGCGTCGTAGCAACGTCGGGCGAGCCTCGTCCGATGCTCTGGAGAGGTTCCACGTGGGTTCTGTCATCAAGAAGCGTCGCAAGCGCATGGCGAAGAAGAAGCACCGCAAGCTGCTGAAGAAGACGCGCGTGCAGCGTCGCAAGCTCGGCAAGTAACGCCAGAGCCTGCCGTCGCCGGTGCGCGCTCCCGCGCACCGGCCCGACCCTGAGGAGTCAGTGGGATGGGCGCCGGTCGTACGGTCCTGGTCACGGGGGTCTCCCGTGACCTCGGGCGGACCTTCGCGCGCACCCTCGCTGCCGACCCCGGGGTCGACCGTGTCATCGGCGTCGACGTCATCCCGCCTCGCGGCGACCTGGGTGACGTCACCTTCGTGCGCGCCGACATCCGCAACCCGGTGATCGCCAAGGTGATCGCCAAGGAGGACGTCGACGCGGTCGTCCACATGAGCGTCATCGCCACCCCCGGCTCCGCCGGCGCGCGCGGCACGATGAAGGAGCTCAACGTCATCGGGACGATGCAGCTGCTCGCCGCCTGCCAGAAGGCCGAGCAGGTGCGCCAGGTGGTGGTGAAGTCCTCGACGACCGCCTACGGCGCCAGCAGCCGCGACCCCGCGATGTTCACCGAGGACATGGAGCCGCGCCGGCCCCCGCGCAGCGGCTACGCCAAGGACGTCAACGAGGTCGAGCGCTACGTGCGCGGCTTCGCCCGCCGCCGTCCCGACGTCAAGGTCAGCCTGCTGCGCTGCGCCAACGTGATCGGGCCCCGGGTGGTGAGCCCGCTGGCGTCCTACTTCCGGCTGCCGGTGATCCCGACCGTCCTCGGCTTCGACCCGCGCCTGCAGTTCCTGCACGAGGCCGACCTCAACCGGGTGCTGCGGCACGCCGTGCTCACCGAGGCCAACGGCACCTTCAACGTCGCCGGCGACGGCCTGCTCATGCTCTCCCAGGCGCTGCGCCGGATGGGCCGCACCAGCGTGCCGGTCCCGGGCGTGGCGTTCGGCGGCCTCGGCTCGGTGCTCAAGTCGGCCCGGCTGACCGACCTGCCGCCCGAGCTGGTCGCCTTCCTGACCTACGGCCGCGGGGTCGACACGACCCGGATGCGCACCGAGCTCGGCTTCGAGCCGTCGTACACCACGGCCGAGGCGTTCGCCGAGTTCGTCGGCACCCTGCCCCCGGGCAGCCGCCGCGCCGAGTCCGCCCTGGCCGCCCTGGCCGAGCACCTGCCCCCGGTCGACGAGGACCGTCCCGCCCAGCTCACCGTTGCCGGAGGCAAGGATGGCTGACGCCGAGATCATCCCCATCGGCACCCGCGGCCGTCCCGGCCGGGGCACCGGCACCCGCCCGTCCGCCGCGGCCCGGGGCCTGGCCGCCAAGTCCGGTACGACGCGCAAGCCCGCTCCGGAGAAGAAGCCGGAGCCGGCGGCGCCGAGCAAGCCCGTCGCGGACGAGCCGGCGGACGCGCCCGTCATCGAGACCGCCTCGTTGCTCGACGACCCGGCGCCGGCGCCGGAGGCGTCCCTGCCCGCCGCGCGCACCGAGGAGCGTGGACTGAGCCCGCTGGCCGGCATCCCGGTCGGCGACTGGCTGGCCGCCTTCCAGCACGCCGCCCGCGAGCTCTTCGGTGACCAGTGGGAGCCGCAGCTGGCCCGCTTCCTGGCGTTCCTGCGCCGGCGGCTGACCGGCGACTACACCGTCGACGAGTACGGCTTCGACCCCGAGGTCACCGAGCGCTTCTTCATGGCCGCGCTGCGCCCGATCGCGCAGCAGTGGTTCCGGATCGAGGTCCGCGGCATCGAGAACATCCCCGCCGAGGGGGGTGCCCT
Source organism: Nocardioides sp. LML1-1-1.1 (assembly GCF_040676175.1). Lineage (NCBI taxonomy): Bacteria > Bacillati > Actinomycetota > Actinomycetes > Propionibacteriales > Nocardioidaceae > Nocardioides > Nocardioides sp. LML1-1-1.1. Next base: position 144,952 of record NZ_JBEGHK010000006.1, read on the forward strand.
GGTGGTGTCCAACCACTCCGGCACGATCCCGGTCGACGGGCTGATGACGATGGTCTCCATCCACGACCACGCCGGACGTCACCTGCGCCCCCTGGGCGCCGACCTGGTCTTCCGGCTGCCGGTCGTCGGTGCGCTGGCCCGCAAGGGCGGCGCCACCTTGGCCTGCAACGAGGACGCCGAGCGGATGCTGCGCGGCGGCGAGCTGGTCGGGGTGTGGCCCGAGGGCTTCAAGGGCATCGGCAAGCCGTTCTCCGACCGCTACAAGCTGCAGCGCTTCGGCCGCGGCGGCTTCGTCTCCGCGGCGCTGCGCACCGGCGTGCCGATCATCCCGCTGTCCGTCGTGGGCGCGGAGGAGATCTACCCGCTGGTCGGCAACATCCCGTCGCTGGCCCGCCTGCTGGGTGTGCCGTACATCCCGATCACGCCGTTCTTCCCGCTGCTCGGCCCGCTCGGCCTGGTCCCGTTGCCGTCGAAGTGGCTGCTGGAGTTCGGCGAGCCGATCCGCACCGACGAGTACGACGCGGGCGCGGCCGAGGACCCGATGCTGGTCTTCAACGTGACCGACCAGGTCCGCGAGACCATCCAGCAGACGCTCTACAGCCTGCTGATGCAGCGCGAGTCGGTCTTCAGGTGAGCTGACGCCGGCCGACCGGCCGGCGCTCCGGCGTACCCCGCGGGGTGGCCGGTGGGAGTGCTACTTGAGCAGGCCGCCGAGGCCGTCGAGCAGCCCGCCGACGCCGTCGATCAGCTCGGGGACGGCGCCCTTGGGCGGCGTCGTGGTCGAGCCGGAGGACGGCTTCTTGGTCGGCAGCAGCTCGGTGACCTTCTCGACGACCTTGCCGACCCCGTCGGTGGCGGTGTCCACCGGCTTCTGCGTCGGCTGGTCGGTCGGGTCGGCGCCGGCCGTGCTGGCCGGCGGCGTCTGGCCCGCCTTGGTGCCCGGCTTGGCCTTCGGCGGGGTCGTCGCCGCGGCCTGGTCGAGGACCGGGCCGCCGAGGATGGCCTTGACGTCGGGGATCGCGGCGAAGTCGGGCAGCCGGGTGACCTCGTCGTTGCTGCAGGTCGGGCAGGCCTCCCAGGCGGCGGCGTCGACCTTGCGCACGGTCTGGGTGGCGGTGATCAGCGGGGCACGGATCGCGTCCGGGACGTCGGCGCCGAGCCCGGCGAGGACGTCCATGCTGTCGGCGGCGAAGTCGCGCAGCGCGCTGATCGGCTGGGTCTTGCCGGTCGCGGTGAAGTCGTCGAGCGCCAGCTCCGAGGCCTGCTCGGTCTGGTCGGTGAAGTCCTGCAGCGTCGAGGCGATGATCTCCTCGTCGGCACCCTTGGCGGTCAGCTGCTGGACCTCGTCGAGGCGGGCCTCGGCGTGGGAGAGCACGGTGTCGGCCTTGGCGGCGCCGTCGGACTTGAGGTTGGTCTGCGCGTTCTCGATGGCCCGCTTGACGGGGTAGAGGACGTCGCCGGGCAGGGCGTCCTGCGCGGCCATCGCCATCGAGCCGCTGGCCGCGACCACGGCGAAGCCGCCGACGACCGCGGCGATGCGACGCTCGCGGGAGCCGCGGCGCTGGCGCGGGGTGAGCCGGACGGCGAGGTCGGCCTCGGCGGCGACCGGGGCGCGCTCGGCGGCGGCCACCAGCTGGGTGCGCAGCGAGGAGACGAACTCGGGGCGGGCCTCGACCGGGGGCGTGGCGCGCAGCGCGGCCACCAGCTCCAGCAGGTCGGCGTGCTGGCCGGGGTCGCTCGCGCGTCCCTCGAGCAGGGCGGCGAACTCCTCCGCTGCCCCTCGCGACCAACCGTTCCCGCGCATCACGACGACCATCCTTCGCTCCACCGGGGCAGGGTCGCTCCGGTGCTACGAGGGTCCAACGAGCCCGCGGGCACCCTGGTTACGGTGCGAGTGGCTATTGCGCCATAGTCCGAATTGATCATCGCAACCCCTCGGGCATGAGCTTGGCGAGGTTGCGCACGCCGCGCAGCTGGAGCTGCTTGATCGCGCCGTCGCTGCGGCCCAGGGCCGCGGCGGTCTCGGCGATGCTCAGGCCCTGCAGGAAGCGCATCACCAGGCAGTCGCGCTGCTCGTTCGGCAGCTTGGTGAGGGCCTCGAGCAGGATCTCGTTCGTCAGGCTGGCCAGGACGGCGTTCTCCGGGCCCTCCGTGGCGTCGTCGTGCTGACCCATGTCCTCGGTGGTCATCTCGAGACGGGTCCGGCCGGCCTTGAAGTGGTCGGTGGCCAGGTTGCGGGCGATGGTCATCAGCCAGGCGCCGAAGTCCTTGCCCTGCCACCGGAACGACGGCATGTTGCGCAGCGCCCGGAAGAAGGTCTCCGAGCACAGGTCCTCGGCCACCACGACCGAGCGGGTGCGGTAGTAGAGGAAGCGGTAGACCGAGGGCTGGTAGTGGTCGTAGAGCAGCCCGAACGCCTCGGCGTCGCCGGACCGGGCCAGCTCGACCAAGCCGATCAGCCGCTCGCGCTCCTCGGCGGAGTCCTCGGAGGAGGTGGCGAGCGTGGCGTCGCCGTAGCCGCTGCCGGGGGTGCGCTCGAAGCCGTCGCCGGCCTCGGCGTGCGCCTCGCTCAGCAGCCAGTGCGCGCCCCGGTCGGCGCGCCGTCCGCGGGGTGCGGCCACCCCGGCGAAGGCCAGCGCGGGCACCGGCTCGAGGGTGAGCGCGCTCGCGACGGCGGCGCGCAGGGCGTCGAGCCCGTGCGCAACGTCGCTGCGATCCCAGGTCATGCCCGGTCCCCTCCCTCGTACCCCCACAGGGATCCTACGACGGGTTCGCGGACCTTGGTAACCAAATGTGGTAACCGACCGGTCCTTTCGGCATGGTCACGACAGGTGGCGCCGGACCTGCCGTCGTACGAACGCACCGGCGACCGCCGCGCCGGTCGCGGCCGAGCCCACGAGCAGGCCCGCGCGGGCCGCCTTGCGCCCGGTGCGGTAGTCGCGGATCCGCCAGCCGTTCGCCCGCGCGTGCGCACGCAGCCTGGGGTCGGGGTTGATCGCGCACGGGTCGCCCACCAGGCTCAGCATCGGCAGGTCGTTGGCCGAGTCGCTGTAGGCCGAGCAGGCGGCCAGGTCGAGGCCCTCGCGCTCCGCCAGCGCCTGCACCGCGACCGCCTTGGCCGGACCGTGCAGCATGTCGCCGACCAGCCGGCCGGTGTAGACCCCGTCGACGTGCTCGGCGACCGTGCCGAGGGCGCCGGTGAGGCCGAGCCGGCGGGCGATCAGGCGGGCGATCTCGATCGGCGCCGCGGTCACCAGCCAGACCCGTTGGCCCTGGTCGAGGTGCAGCTGGGCCAGCGCGCGGGTGCCCGGCCAGATCCGGTGCGCCATCGCCTCGTCGAAGATCTCCTCACCGATCTCCTCCAGCTCCTGGACGGTGTGCCCGGCGATGAAGGCCAGCGCGGAGTTGCGGGCGTCGGCGACGTGCTCGGGGTCCTCGACCCCGGCGATGCGGAAGTAGGCCTGCTTCCAGGCCGCGCCGAGCAGGTCCTTGGTGGTGAAGAAGTCGCGGCGGTAGAGGCCCTTGGCGAGGTGGAAGATGCTCGCGCCCTGCATGACGGTGTTGTCGACGTCGAAGAACGCCGCCGCGTGCGGGTCCGCGGGCTGCGCGAGCGCGGTCTCCACCTCGGCCGCGGCGGCCGCCGCCTCCCCGGCGAGCTTCGAGCGCTGCTGGAGGTTGAGCCGGCGGGACCGGTCGGCGGACGCACCCATGACCCCACTCTAGGGATGCGCGGCGTCGTAGGATCGCGCTCATGCCGTTTTCCGACGCTGCCGGGCCCGACGTGGCCGCCCTGGTGCGCTCGGCGGCCCAGGAGCACCCCGAGCGGCTCGCGGTCGTCGAGGCCGGCGGGCGCGGGCTGACCTGGGCCGGGCTCGACGACGAGGTCGGCCGGGTGGCCTCCGGGCTGGGCACGCTCGGCGTGCTCGCCGGCCACCGGGTGCTGCTCGTGCTCGGCAACCGGATCGAGTTCGTCACCACCTACCTCGGCATCCTGCGCGCGCAGGCGGTCGCGGTGCCGGTCAACCCCGGCTCCACGGTCACCGAGCTGGCCGGGTTCCTGGTCGACAGCGGCGCGCGCACGGTCGTCGCCGACGGCGAGACCCTCGCCGCGGTCCGCGAGGCGGTGAGCCGCACCGAGGTGGCGGCCGCCGCCCACGACGAGGGCCGCCCGGTCCCGCGCGTGGTCGTCGTCGGGGACGGCGCCACCCCCGCCGAGACGTCGTACGCCGACCTGCGAGCCGCAGAGGCCCGCCCGGTCCCGCCGCTGCCGGACCCGGAGAAGCTCGCGGTCCTGCTCTACACCAGCGGGACGTCCGGCCGTCCCCGTGCCGCGATGCTCACCCACCGTGCGCTGCTCGCCAACGTCGAGCAGGTGGCCGCGGTCGAGCCGCCGATGATGCACAGCGACGACGTGGTGCTCGGCGTGCTGCCGCTGTTCCACGTCTACGGGCTGGGCGCGGTGCTCGGCGGGGTGCTGCGGCACCGGGCCAAGCTGGTGCTCACCGACCGGTTCGACCCCGAGGGCACGCTGGACCTGATCGAGGACGAGGCGTGCAGCCTGGTCCCGGTCGCGCCGCCGGTGTTCGCGGCCTGGCGCGACGTCGAGGCGCTCGCCGAGCGGCTCGGCCCGGTGCGGATGATCCTGTCCGGCTCGGCGCCGCTGCCGGCGGAGGTGGTCGAGGAGTTCAGCGCGCTGACCCGGGTGCCGGTGCACCAGGGCTACGGGCTGACCGAGGCGGCGCCGGTGGTCACCACCACGCTGCTCTCGGCGTCGCCGAAGCCCGGCTCGGTCGGTGCCGCGCTCGACGGCATCGAGCTGCGCCTCGTCGACGACGAGGGCCGCCCGCTGCGCGGAGCCGAGGCCGACGACGCGGGCGAGATCCAGATCCGCGGCGCCAACCTGTTCAGCGGCTACTGGCCCGACGGCGCCGACGGCCCCGCCGACGACGGCTGGTGGTCCACCGGCGACGTCGGCTTCCTCGACGCCGCCGGCGACCTCTTCCTGGTCGACCGGGTCAAGGAGCTGGTCATCGTCTCCGGCTTCAACGTCTACCCCACCGAGGTGGAGGCCGTGCTCGCCGAGGTGCCCGGGGTGCGCCAGGTCGCGGTCCTCGGCACGCCCGACGAGCGCACCGGTGAGGCCGTGCTGGCCTACGTCGTGCCCGAGGACCCCGGCGCCGGCGCCGATGCCCTCGTGGCGGCGGTCCACGCGAGCGCGGAGGAGCAGCTCGCGCCGTACAAGCGGCCGGGACGGGTCGAGGTCGTCGAGGCGCTGCCGCGCACCGTCACCGGCAAGATCCGCAAGGGCATGCTGCGCGGCCACGAGCGCCGCCGGGCGCTGGGGATCCTCGAGTGAGCGCCCGGGTCACGCTCTACGGCCGGCCCGGCTGCCACCTGTGCGACGACGCCCGCGCCGTGATCGCCGCGGTGTGCGCCGAGCTCGGCGAGGAGTGGGTCGAGGTGTCCATCGACGACGACCCGGCGCTGGCCGACAAGTTCGCCCACGAGATCCCGGTGACCTTCGTCGACGGCAAGCAGCACGACTTCTGGCGGGTCAGCCCCGAGCGGCTGCGCCGCGCCCTCCGTCCCTGAGCCGGACGGCCGGGCTATCCTCGGCCACCATGCCCACCCCCGTCGTCGCGCCCCGGCTGCGCATCGCCGGCATCGTCGCCGGGATCCTGGTGGCCCTCGTGCTGCTCCTGCTCAGCCACGGCTTCGGGCGGGCCGTGCCGACGAACAACTACCGGCCGCTGCTCACCACCGACGCGATCGCGACGGGGTGCTTCCCGCTGCCCGGCGACGCCCGGCTCGACCTGGCCTACCAGGTCCGCCGTGACGGCGACGCCGGCGACCGGCGCCGGCTGGAGGGCCAGTACGACCTGGTGGACCGCGACGAGGCGCAGCGCCGGCTGGTGGGCTCCTTCACCGCCGTCGGCTTCCGCGCCGCCGGCACCGAGGGCGACGCGGTCGTCCTCACGAAGGGGAGCGAGCGGGTCACGGTCACGGTGACCGAGCTGCCCGGCACCAGCGCCGACACCCTCGTGCGCGGCACCTTCGTGCTCGACCTGCCCGTGGTCGCGGTGGCGCGCCCCGACGACCCGCTGTGCCGCGACCCGAAGTCGACCAAGCGGTGGGGGAAGCAGTGAACCGGCTCGCGTCGTTCGTGCACCGCCTGCCGCCCGCCCCGGTGCTGCTGGGCTGGCTGGTGGTCGCCCACGTCGTCCTCAAGGTGCTGCTCTTCCCGCTCGTGTGGAGCGCGCCGCCGCACGGCGACGAGCAGGCCTACCTCAACGGCGCGATGGCGCTGTCCAACGCGCTGCGCGACCTCTTCTCCTTCCACAGCCCCGACACCGCCGAGCTCGACCGCAACGTGGTCGCCTCCGGGTGGTTCATGCCGGGCATGTCGATCGTGGTCTCGCCGCTCTACGTCGTCCTCCCCGACGCCGGCCCGGCCCTGGTGCGCGGCTACTGCGGCCTGGTCACCCTCGCGATCTACGTCGCCGTGCTGCGCAGCGTGGTCCGGGTGCTCGGCCACCGGTGGGCCGTGGCGCTCGCGATCTTCCCCGGCCTGGTGCCGATGTGGGCGTTCTTCGGCTACGGCGCGTGGGGCGACCTCAACGCCGGCCTGGTCCTGGTGCTGGTGGTCCTGCGGCTGGTCGAGATGTACCGCACGCTGCGCCGCGGCGAGGCCCCCACGCTGCGTGACGGCCTGGTGCTCGGCCTGCTGTCGGTGGTCACGCTCTACCTGCGCTCCAGCACGTCGGTGCTGCTGCTGGGGCTGGGCGTGGTGGCGCTGCTGGCCGTCGTGGTGCTGCTGCGCGGTCGGGCCCGGCTCCGGGCGGTGGCCTCCGCCGGGCTCGCCGGGGTGGCCTTCCTGGTCCTGCTGGCGCCCTGGTCGGCGTACGCCTCGCACGTGCTGGACGCCCGGGTCGTGACGACCACGACGGTCGCCACGTCCAAGGCGAACACCTTCGGCGACCGCGAGCAGGTGTGCTTCGGCCCCTGCGACCCCGACAGCACGCTGTGGTTCCGGCCACTGCGCTACGCCCGCGAGGTCGCGCGGGCCACGGGCACCAGCGAGGTCGACGTCCTCAAGGAGATGTCGGCCTACGCGCGGCGCGACGACAGCCTCGGCGGCTACCTCGACCAGGTGGCCCACAACATGGCGGCGTACGCCCTCCAGCCGGCCGTCTTCGTCGACCACGTCGTGCCGGAGGACGGGCGCGGAGCCTTCGGCACGGCCGGCGGCTTCGTGGTGATGGGCACGACCTGGCTGGTCTACTTCCCGGCCCTCCTGCTCGTCGTGGCCGCCCTCGTCACCGTGGTCCGCCGCAGCCTCGAGGCCCGGGTCGTCGACGTCCTGCTCAAGCTGTGCCTGGGCGCGCTGCTGATCCAGCCCTTCGTCCACGTCGCCGGCGGGCGGTACTGGACGACCGCGGCGCCCTTCCTCGGGCTCCTCGCCGCGGGCTTCGTCCAGGAGCGGCTGGTCCGCACCGGGCGCCTGCCGGCGCCCGCCTCCGGGGTCGCGGGTCCCGCGGACGAGGCCGTCGCGACCTGGCTCGGCCGGGTCCAGGTGCTGCTCGCCGTCGGCGTCGCGGCGGCGCTGGTGGTGCTGCTCGTCGCCGTGGTGATCTAGGGTCGGGGCCCATGCACGACCCCGACGTCCCGGCCGCTCGCCGCAGGATCGCCTACGTCCTCCCCGTCTACAACGAGGAGGAGAACATCGCGGTCTTCCACGCGGCGCTGGTCGAGGCGACCACGCAGCGTCCGGACCTCGACTTCGAGTTCGTCTACGTCGACGACGGCTCCCGCGACGCCTCCCTGGAGCGCCTGGTGGAGCTGCGGGCCGAGGACCCCCGGGTGACGGTGGTGCAGTTCTCGCGCAACTTCGGCCACCAGCTGGCGGTCACCGCGGGCCTGGACCTGTTCGCCGACGGCGGCGCCGACGCGGTGGTCGTGATGGACACCGACCTGCAGGACCCGCCGCGGGTCAGCCTGGAGATGATCCAGCGCTGGGAGGAGGGCGTCGAGGTCGTCTACGCGCAGCGTCGTACCCGCAAGGACACGCCGTTCAAGCGGGCGACCGCGTGGGGCTTCTACTGGGCCCTCGACCGGCTCGCCTCGATCCAGATCCCGCGCAACGTCGGCGACTTCCGGCTGATGGACGCCAAGGTCGTCGCCGAGGTCTCCCGCTACCGCGAGCACGACCGGTTCCTGCGCGGCATCGTGGCACACGTCGGGTTCCGCCAGGAGGCGCTGCTCTTCGACCGCGACGAGCGGTTCGCGGGGGAGACCGGCTACCCGCTGAAGAAGATGCTCAGCTTCGCCGCCAGCGGCATCCTCGGCTTCTCCACGACGCCGCTGAAGATGATCTCGCGGCTCGGCTACGCCATCTCCCTGCTCAGCGTCCTGCTCGCGGTCTACGTGCTCTTCGTCCGGCTCTTCCGGCCCGACGAGTCGGTGCCCGGCTGGGCCTTCCTCGGGGTCGGCATGTTCATGCTGAGCGGCATCCAGCTGGTGATGATGGGCGTGATCGGCAGCTACCTGGGCCGGGTCTACGTCGAGTCGCAGGACCGGCCGCTCTACACCCTGGCCATGATCGCCCGGGACCAGTCCGCCGCCGGCACCGGTCCCCGCCGCCACCGCGACATGGGTGCGCTCGACCCGGGGGCGGAGTCCTGAGCAGCCGCAAGACCGCGGTCCGCTTCGCGGCCGTCGGCATCTGCAACACCGCGATCGACGCGGTGCTGTTCGTGCTGCTGCACGACCACCTCGGGATCACCCTGGCCAACCTGGTCTCCACCACCGCCGGGATGATCTTCAGCTTCGTGGTCAACGGGCTGTTCACCTTCAGCGCCGACAAGCTGACGGTGCGGCACGCGCTGCTCTTCCTGGTCACCAACGCGCTGGTGATGTGGGTCGCCCAGCCGCTGCTCATCCACGGCTGGCTGTGGCTGCTGGAGCAGGGGCCGGAGGTGTCCGTGGGACCGCTGTCCGCGGGCGACGTACGGATCGCGGTGGCCAAGCTCGCGGCCATCGCCTGCTGCCTGGTGATCAACTTCTTCGCCTACCGCTACGTCGTCTGGCCGGTCGAGCGCCGCGGCGAGGACGCCGCGGTGTGACCCATCTCCGGTTGCGCTCTCGCCGGTTTTGTTCTCACGTTCACAAACTCCTACAGTGATCGGGTCGCGCCCCACTGGACCGCTGGGTGCGGCTGGAAAGTGGAGCTGTGACCGCACGGAGTTCGACGGATGCCAGCCGGGTCATCCCGGAGGCCACGGTCGCCCGCCTGCCCGTCTACCTGCGGGCGCTGACGGCCCTGGCCGACAGCGGCATCCGCACGTGCTCGAGCGAGGACCTCGCCGGTGCGGCCGGCGTCAACAGCGCCAAGCTGCGCAAGGACCTGTCCTACCTCGGCAGCTACGGCACCCGCGGTGTCGGCTACGACGTCGACTACCTGCGCTACCAGATCGCCCGTGAGATCGGCGTCACCCAGGACTGGCCCGTCGTCATCGTCGGCATCGGCAACCTGGGCCACGCGCTCGCCAACTTCTCCGGCTTCCGCAGCCGCGGCTTCCGGGTCGTCGCGCTGCTCGACGCCGACCCGGCGCTCGTCGGCCAGACCGTGGCGGGTGTCCAGGTGCGCCCCTTCGCCGACCTGGAGGAGACGGTGCGCACGAACGACGTCGCGATCGGCGTCATCGCCACCCCGGCCGTCGCCGCGCAGGACGTCGCTGACCGGATGGTCGCGACCGGCATCACCAGCATCCTGAACTTCGCACCGGCCGTGCTGGCCGTCCCCGAGGGCGTCGACGTGCGCAAGGTCGACCTCTCCATCGAGCTGCAGATCCTCGCCTACCACGAGCAGCGCAAGGCCAACGGCGCCGAGTCCGCCGCCGTGGCCGTCGAGACCGACGGAGGTGCTGCATGAGCGTGCTGGTGGTGGGGATCTCCCACAACTCCGCCCCGATGGCGCTGCTGGAGAAGGTCGCGCTCGACGACGACGGCGTGCAGAAGCTGATCGCCGACTCCGCCTCGTGCGACCACGTCACCGAGGCGACGGTCATCGCGACCTGCAACCGGCTGGAGATCTACACCGAGGTCGAGCGCTTCCACGGCAGCATCGAGCAGATCTCCCGGCTCCTCGTGGACCGGGCGGGCGAGGCCACCGAGGCGATGCTCCCGCACCTCTACGTCCACTACGACGACGGCGCGATCTCGCACCTCTTCCAGGTCGCCGCCGGGCTCGACTCGATGGCTGTCGGCGAGGGCCAGATCCTCGGCCAGACCCGCGACGCGCTGCGCCGCGGCCAGGAGCTCGGCACCGTCGGGCCTGCGCTCAACCTGCTCTTCCAGCAGGCGCTGCGGGTCGGCAAGCGGACCCGCGCCGAGACCGACATCGACCAGGTCGCGCCCACCCTCGTCAGCGCCGCGCTCGACCAGACCACCGCCGTCGTCGGCCCGGTCGAGGGCAAGGACGTCGTCGTCGTCGGTGCCGGCTCGATGGCCGGCCTGGCGACCGCCACCGTGAGCCGCCTGAACGCCGGCCGGCTGACCGTCGTCAACCGCTCGGCCGACCGCGGCGAGCGCCTCGCCGACCAGTACGACGCGCACGCGGTCCCGCTCGACGAGCTCGGGGTCGCGCTGGCGCACGCCGACATCGTGATCTCCTGCACCGGCTCCTCGGGCTCGGTCATCGACACCGCCCAGGTGGCTGCCGCCCGGGCCGTCTCCGACCGCCCGCTCGCGCTGATCGACCTCGCGCTGCCGCACGACATCGACCGGGGCGTGCGCGACCTGCCGGGCGTCTCCCTGGTCGGCCTCACCGAGCTGGCGGCGGCGCTGCAGGGCAGCGCGAGCGGCCGCGAGGTGCTGGAGGTGCGCCGGATCCTCGGCGAGGAGGTCACCGCGTTCCTCGCCGCCCGTCGCCAGGCCAGCGTCACCCCGACCGTGGTGGCCCTGCGCTCGATGGCCACCGGTGTCGTCGACGCCGAGATGGAGCGCCTGGAGAGCCGGCTGCCCGACCTCGACGAGCACACCCGCGCCGAGATCCGCCACACCGTGCGCCGGGTCGCCGACAAGCTGCTCCACGAGCCCACCGTCCGGGTCAAGGAGCTCGCCAACGAGCAGGGCGCGGTGTCCTACGCCGCCGCCCTGGCCGAGCTCTTCGCGCTCGACCCCGAGGCCGTCGACGCGGTCACCCGCCCGGTCGGCGTCGAGGAGGCCGGCTCATGACCCTCCGCATCGGCACCCGCCGCAGCACGCTGGCGACCACGCAGTCCGGCCACGTCGCCGACGCGATCCGCGAGCTCACCGGCGCCGAGACCATCCTCGTCGAGATCACCACCGACGGCGACCGCAGCCAGGCCGCCGGCACCCCGCTCGCCGGGGCGCCGTCGACCGGGGTGTTCGTCAGTGCGCTGCGCGACGCGCTGCTGGCCGGCGAGGTCGACGTGGCCGTGCACTCGCTGAAGGACCTCCCGACGTACGCCGCCGAGGGGATCACGCTCGCCGCCGTGCCCCCTCGGGAGGACCCGCGCGACGTCGTCGTGGCCCGCGACGGCCTGACCCTGGGCGAGCTGCCCGCCGGCAGCCGGGTCGGCACCGGCTCCCCGCGCCGGGTCGCCCAGCTCGAGGCGCTCGGTCTCGGCGTCGAGGTCAGCGGGGTCCGCGGCAACGTGGACACCCGGATTGGCAAGGTCCGCAGCGGTGAGTACGACGCCGTCGTGCTCGCCCGCGCCGGCCTGGCCCGGCTCGGCCGGCTCGACGAGGCGACCGAGGTGCTCGACCCGCTCCAGGTGCTCTCGGCCCCCGGCCAGGGCGCGCTCGCGGTCGAGTGCCGGACCGACGACACCGCGACCCGCGCACTGCTCGCCCGGCTCGACGACGCCGGCACCCGCGCCGCCGTCACCGCCGAGCGCACCCTGATGGCCCGCCTCGAGGGCGGTTGCGCCGCCCCGATCGGTGCCCTGGCCGAGCTGGCCGAGGGCGAGGAGAGCACCGAGGTCTGGCTGCGGGCCATCGTCCTGTCCGAGGACGGTGCGCTGTCCGTGCGCCGCTCCGCCTCCGCGCCGCTGGGCGCCGACCCCGCCGAGTGGCCGGCCGCGGCCGCCGAATTGGGCGAGGCCCTGGCATCGGAGATGCTCGACGACGGCGCCGCCGAGCTCGTCCCTCCGCCCCTCCCCGGAGCGACAACCCACCCATCCGCACGATCTGCAGAGGTGCACCCCGCATGACGCGAGCCACGACAGCCGACCAGGCTGCCCCGTCTCCCGCCCCCCAGGCCAAGCCCGGTGGCGTTGCCTTCGTCGGCACCGGCCCCGGTGACCCCGACCTGCTGACAGTGCGCGCCGTCCGGCTCATCGAGGACGCCGACGTCGTCATCACCGAGGAGCCCGGTCACGCCGACCTGGTCCGTGTGGTCCGCGCCCGTGCCGCCGTCGTCGGCGACGAGACCACCGACGAGGTCGAGTTCCTCGACGGCGGCTTCGGCGAGGACGGCCAGCCGCTCACGCACGCCGCCCGCGCCAAGGTGGTCGTCAAGCAGGCCAAGCGCGGCGTGCGCGTCGTCCGCCTGCTCGGTGGCGACCCGTTCCTCTACGCCTCGGGCCCCGAGGAGGCGCAGGCCGTCGCCAAGGCCGGCATCGGCTTCGAGGTCGTCCCGGGCGTCTCGTCGGTGGGTGCCGTCCCGGCGTACGCCGGCATCCCGCTGACCACCAAGGACCACCGCGAGGTGGCCGTGGTGACCTGCGGCGACAAGGTCGACTGGAGCCGCTACGCCGACGCCCCGACCCTGGTCCTGCTCTCCGCGGTCGGCCAGATCGGCGACATCGCCAAGCAGCTGATGGCCCTGGGCCGCTCGCCGCAGACCCCGGTCGCGATGACCCGGGTCGGCACCACCACCGAGCAGCAGACGATCACCTCCACCCTGGAGCGGATCGCCGCCGACGCCCGGGCCGCCCGGGTCGCCCCGCCGGCGATCACGGTGATCGGCGCGGTCGTCGACCTGCGCGAGAAGCTGTCCTGGTTCGAGACCAAGCCGCTGTTCGGCTGGCGGGTGCTGGTGCCGCGCACCAAGGAGCAGTCCGCCTCGCTGTCCAACCGGCTGCGCGAGTTCGGCGGTGTGCCGGAGGAGGTCCCGACCATCTCGGTGGAGCCGCCCCGCAACCCCCAGCAGATGGACAAGGCCGTGCGCGGCCTCGTCGAGGGCCGCTACGAGTGGATCGCCTTCACCTCGGTCAACGCGGTCAAGGCGGTGCGGGAGAAGTTCGAGGAGTACGGCCTCGACGCGCGTGCCTTCTCCGGCCTGAAGATCGCCGCGGTCGGTGACAAGACCGCAGCCGCGATCGCGGCCTGGGGCCTGCGCGCCGACCTGGTGCCCTCCGGTGAGCAGTCCGCCGCCGGCCTGCTGGAGGACTGGCCGGAGTACGACGAGCAGCTCGACCCGATCAACCGGGTCTTCCTGCCGCGCGCCGACATCGCCACGGAGAACCTCGTCGCCGGCCTGATCGACCTCGGCTGGGAGTGCGACGACGTCACCGCCTACCGCACCGTCCGGGCCGCGCCGCCGCCGGCGCCGACCCGCGACGCGATCAAGACGGGCAAGTTCGACGCGGTCGTGTTCACCTCGTCCTCGACGGTGCGCAACCTGGTCGGCATCGCCGGCAAGCCGCACCCCTCGACGGTGATCGCGGTCATCGGCCCGGCCACCGCCAAGACGGCCGAGGAGCACGGCCTGCGGGTCGACGTGATGGCGCCGCAGCCCGACGTCGACCTGCTCGTGGAGTCCCTCGCCGGCTTCGGAGCCGCCCGCCGCGCCGCGATGCTCGAGGCCGGCGACCCGGTCACCAAGCCGAGCGACCGCAAGCCGAGCGCCCGGCGCCGCAAGGCCTGAGCCCGCGCCACCAGCGAACCCCGTGCAACCTGGCACGGGGTTCGCTGCGTTGTAGGGGGCATGGAGCGATCGACCGATGCGTGACGAGGAGACCTTCGTCGCCTTCGCGCAGGGCGCGCGGGAGCGGCTGCGCCGCACCGCCTACCTGATGTGCGGCGACTGGGACCGGGCCTCCGACCACGTGCAGGAGGGGTTGATCCGGGTCTACGTCGCCTGGCCGCGCCTGGAGAAGGCCGGGCGCGAGCACGCCTACGCCCGCAAGGCCGTGGTCAGCGCGGTGCTCGACGCCGCCCGTCGGCGCTCGAGCCGCGAGCTGGTCGTCGAGACCGGCCCGGACCGGCCCGCCGCCGGCGACCTCGCCGAGACGGTGACCGCCCGGGCGGCCCTGCTCGCGGCGCTCGCGGAGCTGCCCGCGCGGCAGCGGGCGTGCGTGGTGCTGCGCTACTTCGAGGACCTCAGCGTCGCCGACACGGCGGCCGCCCTCGGTTGCAGCCAGGGCACGGTGAAGAGCCAGACCGCCCGTGCCCTGGACCGGTTGCGCTCCCTGTTCGAGGACTCGCCGCTCGGCGAGCTGACCGTCGCAGGAGGAACGTCGTGGTGAACGAGGTGCGCGCACTGCTGCGCGAGGCGGCGCAGACGTCGCCGCAGGACGAGACCGACCTGTCGGCCGTGCTGGCCGGCGGCCGTCGGCGGGTGCGCCGTCGGCGCCTCGTCGTCGTCGGCGCGGTGGCCGCGGTCGCCGCCGCCGGCACGGCCGTGGCCGTGGTCGCCCCCGGCGGGACCGACCCCGACCGGGTGGCCGAGCACCGGGTCCCGCGCCCGGACGGCCCCGTGCTGCGGCTGTCCGACGCCGGACGTGCGGTCGCGGGCCGCGACTACGAGCGGGTGGCGGCCTTCACCAACAAGAACCTGGTGTGGAAGAACGGACGGACCTTCGACGGGGTGACCGAGGACGGGCAGATCCTCATCGTCGAGCTCGCCAACGACATCACCAACCAGGCGCGGCTCGCGCTGCGCGACCCGGCGACCGGTCGCGACGACTGGCTGCCGGACATCGCGCCCCAGCTGCGCCCGCGGCCGATCTCGCTCGGCCGGGACCGCCTGGTGTTCTCCGTCGACGAGGGCCTCGACGTGCCGCTGCGCACGCTCGTCCTCGACCGCGCCACCCGCACCTGGTCCCAGCGGACCTGGCCGGGCCTGCCCTCGTCGGAGTCCTACGCCACGGCGACGGGGCCCGACGGACGTCTCTACGTCGGCGTGCGGGCCAGTGCCGGCTCGCCGCCGCCGGGCGGCTGGCCCACCGGTCCCGACGGCGAGGCGGAGGACGCCGGCGGCGAGGGGGACACCTACGACCTGTGGTCGGTCTCGCTGACCGACTCCTCCGACGTACGGGACGAGGGGCTGCGGGTCGGCAGCTTCGACTTCACCGACACCGCGCTCGTCTGGTCCGCCGCGACCAACGGCACCAACGACCGGATCCACGTCCGCGACCTGGCCACCGGTGCCGAGCACGACTTCGACCCGCGCTCGGGCAAGCGCTGCAACCTGCTCGGCTTCAGCGCCACCGGCGACCGGATCGTGCTCGGGCAGTACTGCGGCACCTACGACGACGGCCGTGACGACCGGGTCCAGGTCCTGACCACCCAGGGCCGGACGGTCACCACCCTCCAGGGCGACTCCATCGACGGGGGGCTGGCCGACGGCGGCACCGGCGGTGGCGGCCACCTGGTGGCCGTCCAGGCCTGGTCGGGGGCGGAGGAGGGGACCTACGTCTACGACCTCGCCACCGACCGCTTCCTGCGGCTCACCGACTCGGTCTCGACGTACTCGGTCGGTGGCCCGACGCCGGCCGGCGAGCTGCTCGTCGGCACGGCCTACGGCGAGGGCAAGGCGCAGGACCCGGACCCGGGCATGGACCTCGGCTCCACCCAGACGCTGATCCGGTGGGCCTCCTAGACTCGGAGGCATGAGCGACCTCCTGCGTCCCGTGGTCCGTCCCCGCCGTCTCCGGACCACGGCGGCGATGCGGGACCTGGTCGCCGAGACCACGCTGGAGCCGCGCCAGCTGGTGCTGCCGATGTTCGTCCGGGAGGGGGCCAGCGAGCCCACCCCGATCAGCACCATGCCGGGCGTGGTCCAGCACTCCCGCGACAGCCTGCGCAAGGCGGCCGCCGAAGCGGCGGAGGCCGGGCTGCGCGGGGTGATGCTGTTCGGCGTGCCGGAGACCAAGGACGCGCTCGGCTCCGGCGCCACCGATCCCGACGGCATCCTCAACGTGGCCCTCGCCGACGTGGCCGCGGAGGTCGGCGACGCGCTGGTCGTGATGAGCGACGTGTGCCTCGACGAGTTCACCGACCACGGCCACTGCGGCGTGCTCACCCCCGAGGGCGTCGTCGACAACGACGCCACCCTGGCCCGGTACGCCGAGATGGCGGTCCAGCACGCCCGGGCCGGCGCCGGCCTGGTCGGCCCCAGCGGCATGATGGACGGCCAGGTCGCCGTCATCCGCGAGGCCCTCGACGCGGCCGGGCACACCGACGTCGGCATCCTGGCCTACTCGGTGAAGTACGCCTCCGCCTTCTACGGCCCCTTCCGCGAGGCCGTCGACAGCGCGCTCCAGGGCGACCGGCGCACCTACCAGCAGGACGGCCGCAACGCCCGCGAGGCGGTCCGCGAGCTGCTGCTCGACATCGACGAGGGCGCCGACATCGTGATGGTGAAGCCCGCCCTGGCCTACCTCGACGTGCTCCGCCAGGTCGCCGACGTCGCCGCCGAGCAGGGGGTCCCGGTCGCGGCGTACAACATCTCGGGGGAGTACGCCATGCTCGAGGCCGCCGCCGCGAACGGCTGGATCGACCGCGAGCCGGCCATCCTGGAGACGCTGACCTCGATCCGCCGGGCCGGCGCCGACATGATCCTCACCTACTGGGCCACCGAAGCCGCTCGCCTGTTGCGCGACGCCTGATCGGAATCAATCACCCCGCACCTCCCAAGGCCTGCTGCCAGGCGGACGCAGCCCTACGCAAGCCGACCGCGCTCGCGCCATGCCACGCGTCTTGCCGCCAGGCGAAGGCGGACCCTGCGCAAGCCGACCGCGGGGCCGGCAGCGTGGCGAGAGCCACGCGCCCAGCAGCTTGCTGCCGACCGCCGTGGCGAAGCCACGCTCGGCCCATCGAAAAGAGCGAGAGCCCCGGCCTGGGGGGTTGGCCGGGGCTCTCGCGAGTTGGTCGAGGCTACTTGTACGACGCCACGCAGTCCTTGTTGGCCTGCAGCGGGTTCGGCTGGGTCAGCGACCAGACCGCGCACTTGAGGGCGACCTCGAGCGGCTTGATCGCGCCGGCGAGACCGCGGACCAGGCCGTCGACCGGCTCGACACCGGTGATCGGCGCCTCGTTGTCCGGGTCGAGGACGCCACCGTCGGTGGTCAGGCCGGGGGTGGTCGGCTTGCTGCCGGGCTTGGGGAGGGTCGGGGTCGTGGTGCCGCCGCCGGGCTTGGTGCCGCCGCCGGTCGTGCCGCCGCCCGTGGTCCCGCCGCCGGTGGTGCCGCCGCCGGTCGTGCCGCCGCCGGTGGTGCCACCGCCGGAGGCGCCGCCGGTGATGCCCGAGCTGTGGCCGCGGCTCTTGGTGCCCTTCGGGCCGCCCACGTCGAAGCTCGGGGGCTCCGGCACGACGTAGCCCGCCGCGGTGGTGTTGTTGGGCACCGAGGTGAAGTCGCCCTCGAGGTAGGCGTTCATGATCTTGAGGACCAGGTCGACGTAGGCGTCGCTGTGGTTGTAGCGGTAGACCGCGGCACGCTGGCCGGCCACCGTCGACAGGTCGCCGTCGCCGGAGCAGAGGTAGACGGCCGCGGCGAGCGAGGCGTCGTCGATGTCCTGCGGGTTGCGGGCGGCGTCGTCGTCGGCGTCCACGCCGACGACCTGCCAGGTCGAGGGGATGAACTGCATCGGGCCGACGGCGCGGTCCCACTGCGTGTCGTTGTCGTAGACACCGGCGTCGGTGTCGGAGATCGCCTTGGTGTTCTTCTGGCCGTTGAGCGCGGGGCCGTAGATGCCCGGCGTGGCCACACCGTCGTCGTTGAGCACGTTGCCGCCGAAGCGACCGTGGTTGGACTCCACGCGGCCGATGGCGGCGATGAGCTGCCAGGTGATCTTGCAGGTCTTGTCGGCGGAGTTGATGACCGTCTCCGCGCGCTGGTAGGCGGCGAGCGCCGCCGCCGGGATCGCGTTGGTCGAGGCCGCGTTGACGATGCCGGCCGCGTTGCCGCCGTTGAGGCCCTCCACCTCGGCGGGGTCGGACAGGCTCGCGGGGTCCTCGATCGAGTCCTGCGGCACGCTGGTGCCGTCGGTCACCGTGCCGGGGCTCTCGGCCGCGACGACCGGAGCCGTCACACCGCCGATGCCGGCGACGGACGCCGTCCACGCAGCCGACAGCAGTGCGAGCGGAATGATGGTGGCGCCGCGCTGCAGACGCCCCAGACGCTTCCTCGACATGTCCCGTCTCTCTCCCCTGGCCGGATGGCCGGTCTCACGTGGGCCGCTCCCTCAGTGGCCCCACCCTGTGTGCCGCGCGCGACCCACCGTGGTGGGACCCCCGAATGGCACGACACCTGGAGAACGAATCGTGACACACCGACGTTACGGGTGTCACATGATCCAGCCCACAATGCGGGCGGCATGGTATGCGTCCGGCGTACGGCGGAGCCGGATCTGACATCGGGGCGGCGCGCCGCGCCCGCTTTCAGGAGCCTCTCAGGAAGGGACCGCGATGCGGGCCGGCTGGGGACGATCGGCGACAATGGCGCGGTGCCCGACCTCGTGACCACCGGCTCCGACGCCCTGTTCGCCCGGGCGCGCGCCGTGACCCCCGGCGGGGTCAACTCGCCGGTGCGCGCCTTCAACGCCGTCGGCGGGACCCCGCGCTTCATCCGCTCGGCGACCGGCCCCTGGCTGACCGACGTCGACGGCAACACCTACGTCGACCTGATCTGCTCCTGGGGGCCGATGCTGCTCGGCCACGGCCACCCGGCCGTGCGGGAGGCGGTCCAGGAGGCGGTGGCGCGCGGCACGTCGTACGGCACCCCGACGGAGGGCGAGGTGGCCCTCGTCGAGGCGATCGTGGCCCGCACCCCCGTCGAGCGGCTGCGCCTGGTCTCCTCCGGCACCGAGGCGACCATGTCGGCGATCCGGCTGGCCCGCGGGTTCACCGGTCGCGACGTGGTGGTCAAGTTCGCCGGTTGCTACCACGGCCACGTCGACTCCCTGCTCGCCGCGGCGGGCTCGGGGCTGACCACCTTCTCCATCCCCGGCACGCCGGGTGTGCCCGCCAGCTCGACGGCGCTCACCCTGGTGCTGCCCTACAACGACCGCGACGCGGTCACGGCGGCCTTCGCCGAGCACGGTGACCGGATCGCCTGCGTCATCACCGAGGCCGCACCGGGCAACATGGGCGTGGTCCCCCCGGAGCCTGGCTTCAACAAGTTCCTCGCCGAGACCTGCACCGCCCACGGCGCGCTCTTCGTCAGCGACGAGGTGATGACCGGCTTCCGGGTCTCGGCCAGTGGCCAGTGGGGCACCGACGGCAAGGTCGAGGGCTGGGCCCCGGACCTGCTGACCTTCGGCAAGGTGATGGGCGGCGGCTTCCCCGCCGCGGCCTTCGGTGGCCGCGCCGACGTGATGGCCCACCTCGCGCCGGAGGGGCCGGTCTACCAGGCCGGGACGCTCTCGGGGAACCCGGTCGCGACCGCCGCCGGCCTCGCCACGCTGAACGCCGCCACCGAAGAGGTCTACGCCCGGCTCGACGTGGTCGCCGACGCGCTGCGGGCGGGGATCGCGGAGTCCTTCACCGCCGCCGGCCTGCCGCACGTGATCCAGTCGACCGGCTCCATGTTCTCGGTGTTCCTCACCGAGGAGCCGGTGCGCGACTTCGCCCAGGCGCAGCGCACCTCCGTGCCGGCGTACGCCGCGCTGTTCCACGCGATGCTCGACCAGGGCGTGCACCTGCCCCCGTCGGCCTACGAAGCCTGGTTCGTGTCGTCCTCCCACGACGACCGTGCCGTCCAGCAGGTGCTGGACGCCCTGCCCACCGCCGCCCGCGCCGCTGCTGAGGAGATCGGATGAGCACCCCCGACACCGTCGTCCACCTGGTTCGCCACGGGGAGGTCCACAACCCTCAGGGCATCCTCTACGGCCGCCGCGACGGCTTCCACCTGTCCACCCGCGGCCGCGCGATGGCCGACCGGGTCGCCCAGGCGCTCAAGGGCAACGACATCACCGTCATCCGCTCCTCCCCGTTGGAGCGCGCCCAGGAGACCGCCGCGCCGCTCGCGACCGCCCTCGGACTGCCGATCGGCACCGAGACGCGGATCCTGGAGTCGGAGAACCGGTTCGAGGGCCGGACCTTCGGCAAGGGCAACAACGCGCTGCGCAACCCGCTGCTGTGGCGCCACCTCTACAACCCGTTCAAGCCGTCGTGGGGCGAGCCCTACAAGGCGATCGTCGAGCGGATGATGGCGGCGGTCCACGACGCCCGCCGCGACGCCGAGGGCCACGAGGCCGTGCTGGTCTCCCACCAGCTGCCGATCTGGACCACCCGGCTGGCCGCGGAGAAGCGCTCCTTCCTGCACGACCCGCGCAAGCGGCAGTGCACGCTGTGCTCGATCACCTCCTTTGGCTTCGACGGCGAGCAGCTCGTCGAGATCTCCTACGCCGAGCCGGCGCTGGACCTGATCCCGACCGGCGACATCGCGGCGCCGTTCTCCGCCGGTGACGCCCCGGAGGAGAACAAGCCGGAGGGGGCGCCGCCGGCATGACCCGCCGCGCCCGCCTCGCGGGCCTGATCGCCCCGCTGCTGCTGATGACCGCGTGCTCGGACATCGGGGGCACCGGCGACCTCGAGTACGTCGGGGGCGACGGCGGCGTCGTGGAGGTGGCGCGCGACAAGCGGCCCGACGCGGTCGAGATCAGCGGCGAGACGGTCCAGGGCAAGCCGCTCGACGTCGCCGACCTGCGCGGCAAGGTCGTCGTCCTCAACGTGTGGTGGTCCGGCTGCGGTCCGTGCCGGGCGGAGATGCCGATGCTCGTCGAGGCAGAGAAGGAGCTCGGCAAGGAGAAGGTCGCCTTCGTCGGCATCAACATCCGCGACGCGGCGCCGGAGAACGCCGCCGCCTTCGAGCGCGACCGCGGCGTCGACTACCCCTCGCTCTACGACCCGGGCAGCGAGACCCTGCTCGCCCTGGGCAAGTACGCACCGCCCTCGATGCCCGCGACGATCGTCCTCGACACCGAGGGCCGGGTCGCCGCGCTGATCAACGGGCCGATCCCGTCCAAGAGCACGCTGACGACCGTCGTCGAGGACACCCTGGCGGAGTGCGATGGGTGAGTGGTTCCGCGACCAGGCGGCCGCCGGCTCGCTGGGCCTGGCCGTGCCCGTGGCGCTGATCGCCGGGCTGGTCTCCTTCTTCTCCCCGTGCGTGCTGCCGCTGCTGCCGGGCTACCTCTCCTACGCCACCGGCCTGTCGGGAGCCGACCTCGCCGCCGGCGAGGCGAGCAACCGCCGTGGGCGGATGCTGCTCGGCTCGGTGCTCTTCGTGCTCGGCTTCGCGGTGGTCTTCGTCTTCTACGGCACCGCCTTCGGCTCGATCGGCCAGCCGCTGCGCCGCTACCAGTCCGAGCTCCAGATCCTGCTCGGTGCCGTGCTGATCGTGCTCGGCCTGGTCTTCGCCGGCGTCCTCTCGCTCTTCCAGCGCGACTTGCGGGTGCACAAGGTCCCCGCCGTCGGCCTGGGCGCGGCACCGCTGATCGGTGCGCTGTTCGCCATCGGCTGGACGCCCTGCGTCGGGCCGACGTTCGGCGTGATCCTCAACCTGACCTTCGCCGACGGCGCCACCGCTGCCCGGGGCGGCCTGCTCGCGCTGTGCTACGCGCTCGGGCTCGGGCTGCCGTTCATCGTCGTCGCGCTGCTCTACAACCGCCTCTCCCGCGCCCTGGGCTGGGTGCGCCGCCACCAGCTCGCCTTCATGCGCGTCGGGGGCGCCTTCCTCGTCGTCATCGGCGTGCTCATGGTCAGCGGCTGGTGGGACCACGCCGTGCAGTGGCTCCAGCTGCGCTTCGTCGACGGCTTCCAGGTGAGCCTGTGACCGAGGAACGCCGTCCCGGCGAGCTGAGCGCCCGGGAGCTGCTGCGCTGGACCTGGCGGCAGGTCACCTCGATGCGCACCGCGCTGGTGCTCCTGCTGCTGCTCGCGCTCGCCGCGATCCCGGGCTCGGTCATCCCGCAGGCGGGTGTCGACTCGCTGGCGGTGACCCGGTGGAAGAACGACCACCCCAAGCTCACCCCGGTCTACGAGAGGCTCGACCTGTTCTCGGTCTACTCCTCGCCGTGGTTCTCCGCGATCTACCTGCTGCTGGTGCTCTCCCTCGTGGGCTGCATCGTGCCCCGGCTCTTCGTCTACTACCGCGCCCTGCGCGCCCAGCCCCCGGTGGCGCCGCGGCACCTGGGCCGGATGCCCGTGCAGGCGTCGTACGACAGTGAGCTGGAGCCCGAGGAGGTGCTGGCCCGGGCGCGTGCCGTCCTCGGCCGGCGGCACCGGGTCCGCCCGGCGGCGGACGGTGACGACTTCGTGGCCGCCGAGCGCGGCTACGTCCGCGAGGCCGGCAACCTGCTCTTCCACCTCTCGGTGCTCATCGTGCTGGCGGGCTTCGCGGTCGGCGGGCTGTGGGGCTACCAGGGCGGCGTGATCATCACCTCGGGCTCGACCTTCAGCAACAGCCTGACCCAGTACGACGACTTCAAGCCCGGCGGCCTCTTCCGCCAGGCCCAGATGAAGGACTTCCGGTTCACCGTCGACAAGTTCGACGTCGACTGGCTCAAGTCCGGCCCGCGGGTCGGCCAGGCCCGCAAGTTCGAGGCGCACCTGAGCTACCGCGAGAGCCTGGACGGACCGGAGAAGCACTACGACCTGCGGGTCAACCACCCGCTCGAGATCGACGGCACCGACGTCTTCCTCATCGGTCACGGCTACGCGCCGGTGGTCACCGTGCGCGACGGCAAGGGCAACATCACCTACACCGGGCCCACGCCCTTCCTGCCGCAGGACGCGAGCTTCTTGTCCTTCGGCGTGATCAAGCCGCCGGTCAGCGACCCGCAGATCGGGCTGGAGGGGTTGTTCTACCCGACCTTCGACATGCGCAAGGGCGACCCGGTCACCGTCTTCGGCGACGACCTCAACCCGACGCTGTCGATGCTCGCCTACACCGGCGACCTCGGCATCGAGTCGGGGCGCTCGCAGTCGGTCTACGTCCTCGACAAGACCGACGCGACACTGGTCGAGAAGGACGGCAAGCCGATCCGGGTCGACCTGCAGCCGGGGGACACCTTCGAGCTCCCCGACAACCTCGGCTCGGTCACCTTCGACCGCGTCGACCCCTGGATCCGGGTCCAGATCAGCCAGACGCCCGGCAAGGGCGTGGCCCTCGTCGGCGTGATCCTCGCGCTGATCGGGCTGTGCGCCTCGCTCTTCATCCGCCCCCGGCGGGTCTGGGTGCGGGCGAGCCCCGGCACAATGGACGGCAACGGCGGCTCTCGGGTCGAGGTCGCCGTACTCGATCGGTCCGGCAACGGGGAGATGGACGAGATCCTCTCCACGCTGCTCGGCCAGCTCAAGGAGGTACCCCGGTGAAGGACGCCACGTGGGAGACGCTGAGCAACCAGGCGGTCGCGGTCGCCGGTCTCGTCTACTTCCTGGCCCTGCTCGTGCACCTGGCCGAGTGGGCCGCGCTGCGCCAGCCGGCCGCCGACCGGGAGCTGGTGGCCGCCGGTGACGCGCCTGCTCCGGCGGCGCCGCCGCCCGAGCGCGGTGAGCGGGTCGCCTTCCTGGGCCGGCTCGGCTTCCTGCTGACGGCCATCGCCTGTGCGGTGCACTTCGTCTCGCTCGTGGGCCGGGGCATGGCCGCGGACCCGAACCGGGTGCCCTGGGGCAACATGTACGAGTTCACGCTGACCGGCACGTTCATCGTCGCCCTGCTGTACGTCGTGCTGCACCGCCGCTTCTCGCTCGGCTGGATGGGCCCGCTCGTCGTCGGCTTCGTGGTCACCACGCTGATGGTCGCGGTGATCTGGCTGCACGACTCGGTCGCGCCGCTCACCGAGGCGCTCAACTCGCCGTGGCTGGTCATCCACGTGGTCTCCGCCGCGATCGCCACCGGCGCCTTCACCCTCGGTGGCATCGCCTCGATCATGTACCTCGTGCGGATGCGCGCCGAGCGCCGCGCCGCCGCGGCCGACCGCGAGCTCTCCGGCTGGCTGGCCCGCGTCCCGCAGCTCGACGCGCTCGACCGGCTCGCCTACCGGGTGCACGCCTTCGCCTTCCCGGTGTGGACCTTCGCGGTGCTCATCACCGGCCCGATCTGGGCGCACGAGGCCTGGTCGCGCTACTGGAACTGGGACCCCAAGGAGGTGTGGGCGTTCATCACCTGGGTCGTCTACGCCGGCTACCTCCACGCCCGGGCCACGGCCGGCTGGAAGGGCCGCCGCGCCGCGATGCTCGCCCTGGTCGGGGTCGCCACGCTGTGGTTCAACTTCATCGGGATCAACTACTTCTCGACGTCGAGCCAGCACTCGTACGCCGCCGAGCGTCCCGCCTTCCTCGCCGAGCGCTGAGCCCGGCCGGCTCGGGCCGGTCAGGCGTCGGGCTGGTCCGGCGGGTTCTTGCCGCGCCGCTCCTGCTGCCGGCGCCGCCACTCCAGGTCGCGCAGGAAGGTCTCGTCGTCGTCCGGCGCGACCGGCCGGCTCGGCGGCTGCGGGCGCGAGGGGCGCCGCGGGACCTGCTGGCCGCCGTACCCGCGGTCCTGCAGCCAGCGCACCGCCAGGTAGGTGATGGCCGCGAAGAGGATCACGACGAGCAACAGCTTCACACCTCAAGAGTAGGGCCGTGGTGGTCGCCGTGGGGGCGGTCCCCGGGGGTCGCCCCCGCGAGCGGCCCGCATACCCTGGTCCGGTGAAGGAGTTCTGGATCTACACCGCCCTGCGCGTCGGCATGTTCGTCGGCGCCTTCTGCATCGTGTTCGGGGTGTGGTTCCTCGTCGCCGACTCGGTCAACATGCTGCTCGTCGTGGTGGTCGCGTTCCTGGTCAGCGGCGTCGCGTCGTACCTCCTGCTGGAGCGGCAGCGCAACGCCTTCGCGGTGAAGGTCGAGGACCGCGCCGGCCGCATCTCCGAGCGGTACGAGGAGATGCGCGCCAAGGAGGACGACCCCGAGGACTGAGCCGGCTCAGGCCAGCACGAGCCCGAGGCCGGTCAGCACCGCCCAGACCAGCTCGGCGACCCCGGTCCGCTGCAGCACCGGGATCAGCGCCGGGCCGCGGGCGCCACCGAGCACGATCCGCGCACCCGCACCGGCGGGGACCAGGAAGCCCAGGCCGAGCAGGGCCCACCACGAGGTGAGCGCCGCCAGGGCGAGGACCGCGGCGGCCGACGACGCGACGAGCACCGCGTAGAACAGCCGGGTACGACGGTCGCCGAGCCGCACCGCAAGGGTGATCTTGCCCGCGACCTCGTCGGTGGGGATGTCGCGCAGGTTGTTGGCGACCAGGATCGCGCAGGCGAGCGCGCCGACGCCGGCGCCGGCGACGACGGAGGCCCAGCCGATCCGGCCCCAGGCCTCGGTCTGCACCCAGGTGGTGCCGACGGTGGCGACCAGGCCGAAGAAGACGAAGACCATCACCTCGCCGAGGCCGAGGTAGCCGTAGGGCTTCGAGCCACCGGTGTAGTACCAGGCGGCGAGCACGCTGACGGCGCCGACGGCGACCAGCCACCAGGCGCCGGTGGCGACGGTCAGTGCGAGACCGGCGAGCGCGGCGACGCCGAAGGAGGCGAACGCCGCGCGCTTGACCGCGGCGGGGCTGGCGAGGCCGGAGCCGACGAGGCGCAGCGGTCCGACCCGCTCGTCGTCGGTGCCGCGGATCCCGTCGGAGTAGTCGTTGGCGTAGTTGACGCCGACCTGCAGGGCCAGGCTCACCACGAGCGCGAGCAGGGCCTTCCACCACACCGCCTCGTCGGCGTACGCCGCCACGGCGGTGCCGGCGAGCACGGGTGCGACCGCGGCGGGCAGGGTGCGCAGTCGGGCGCCGGCGATCCAGTGGGCAGGGGTGGCCATAGCCGTCGATTCAAGCAGGCTGCGCGCTCTCGGCGCCCACCCGGGTCAGGTACCGCTCGGCGCTGCGTGCGGCCGGGTGGATCGCGACCGCGGCGAGCGCCACGATCGCGGCGATCACGAGCCAGCCCTGGGCGCCCCACTCCATCGCCAGGAAGGTGTACGCGGCGGGTGCCCACACCGAGCCGAGGGTGTAGCCGAGCTGGGTGACGCCCTGGTACTCCCCGCGCCGGGCGGGGTCGGAGAGCTCGGCCTGCAGGCCCCAGTCGCCCGCCGAGCCGAACAGCTCGGCGCCGGTCACGGTGACGTGGCCGACCCAGACCAGCACGATCGTCACCCAGCCGACGGTGTCGTGGGTGACCAGCACGATCCCGCAGGAGAGCACGAAGAAGAGCGCGCCCCGGCGCTGGGCGCGCAGCGAGTCGGCGACCGTGGTGATGCCGCGGGCGGCGGCGACCTGGAGCAGCACCGCCATCACGGTGTTGGTGCCGAACAGCCAGGCCAGCAGCACCCGCGGGGCGTCGGTCTCCTCGACCAGCCACAGCGGGATCACCACGTTGAGGAGCACCTGGTGGGTGTTCAGCACGCCGCTGCAGATCGACATCGCGACGTACCCGCGGTTGCGCAGGGCGCTCTCCTTCGCCCCGGCCTCCTCCAGCACCTGCTCCAGCGGCGCCTCCTCGGTGTGGTGGATCGCGCGGGGCAGGCGGGCCACGAGGACGGCGTTGAGCAGCAGCAGGGCGGCGGTGACGAGGGGGACGGCGCGGATCACGTCGTCGCTGTTGGTCGCCAGCGCGACGCCCGCGAGCAGGGCCCCGAGGGTGTAGCCGACGTTGCGGGCGGCGCGGAAGTAGGCGTTGGAGGAGACCCGCTCCGCGCGCGGGAAGATGTCGAACCGGTAGGCGTTGCGGGCGGCGCGGCTGGCCGTCGAGACGGTCTCCAGCACGATCATCATCGCGATGAAGGTCGCGATCCCGCCGACGGCCAGCCAGGCGAGGTAGAGCAGTGCCTCGACGAGCGAGGCCAGCGCCCAGACCGTGCGGGCGCCGTAGCGGTCGCTGAGCTTGCCGAGCGGTACGGCGAGCAGGAAGGTCACCACACCGGCGACGGTGAGGCCCAGGCCGACCTGGGCGGCGCTCAGCCCGACGACCTGGGTGAAGAACACCGCGCTGCCGGTGAGGAAGACGCCGTCCCCGAACGCGGAGAGCACCGACTGGGTCGAGAGCCGGCGGACCAGGGGAGTGGGGCCGGCGAGGCGTGCGAGCCGCTCGGGAATGTATCTCGACATCAAGATAATTCTACGCCCCGGCAGCGGCTCCTGTCGAACGATTTTCCGCGGCGGTGCTCGTGGCCCGCTCCTCCGCGGCGTCCTGGTGCTCCTGGTCCTCCTCGGTGACCGGGAAGTGCTGGTCGCGGAAGCGCACGGCCAGGCGCAGCGACGGCCCGGTCAGCACCGCCGCACCGGCGACGATCGCCCCGATGACCAACCAGCCCACCCCGCCTCCCTTCATGGCGAGCACGGTGAACAACGCCGGCGCCCACATCGAGCCCATCGCCCGGGTGACCGCGGCGACGCCCTGGTACTCCCCGCGCCGGCGCGGGTCCATCAGCTCGCTCTGGAAGGCCCAGCTCGCACCCGACATCGTCAGCTCGGCCGCGGTGACCGCGACGTGGCCGAGCCAGACCAGCAGGACGGTCACCAGGCCGACCGTGGAGTGCGTGGTCCAGGTGAGCAGGCAGGACGCCACGAAGAAGCCGCTGGAGAGCCACACGTAGCGCAGCCCGCCGGGCAGGTCGCGCGCCCCCTTCGAGGTGTACGCCGGCAGCAGGATGCACAGCACCGTGTTGGTGCCGTAGAGCCAGGCCAGCAGCACGTGCGGGGCGTCGGTGGCCGTGACCAGCCACAGCGGGATCACCACGTGCAGCAGGGTCTGGTTGGTCCACAACACCCCGAGGCAGAAGGTCAGCAGGACCCAGCCGCGGTTGCGCAGCGGACCGGGGCCCGGTGGTCGCACACGGGCCTCGCCACTGGCCACCCGCAGGTCGTGGGGTGCGGCCGGCAGCCCGGCGATCCGCACCGCGCTGAGGATCGTCAGCGCGGCCGCGAACACCGGCGACCAGCGGATGACGTCCAGGTCCCCGGTCGCCAGCGCGAGGCCGCCGACGATGGCGCCGAGCGTGAAGCCGAGGTTGACCGCGGAGTAGAGGTGGGCCTGCGTCTCGACCCGGCTCTCCGGCGGCAGCACGTCGACGACGTAGGCCCGGAAGCCGGACTGGGCCGCGGAGCTGAAGGCGGCGAAGATCGTGCCGACCAGCAGGTAGGCCCCGAAGGAACCGACGAACGGCAGCGCGAGGAAGCAGGCGCCGCGCACCGCCATGCTCACCGCCCACACCCGCCGGGGGCCGAGCCGGTCGACGACACGTCCGGCGGGATAGGCGAGCAGGAACTCCGCGACGTTGACGAGCGTCAGCGCCAGGCCCACCCGGCTCGCCGACATGCCGACCACCTGGGTGAGGAAGACGGCGCTGCCCGTGTTGAACGCGCCCTCGCCGGTGGTGAACGTGATGGTCTGCGCCGCGAGCCGTCGCCCGAGCCGTGTCGGCGGCACCAGCCGTCGCCACAACTTCTGAGATTCCGCCCGATCGGTCCTCATCGCCGGCCATTGTCCACCAAGGACTAGATTCTGTCTCGTGCGAGTGTGGGCGGTCCCCGGTTCCGCCGTCGACGTCGTGGCCGGCGCGCGCGCCTGGCTCGACGCTCCCGAGGACGTCCCGCTGCTCGTCACGACCTCCGGGTCCACCGGCGCGCCCAAGCGGGTGCTGCTGCCCCGCGCGGCCGTGCTGGCCTCGATCCGCGCGTCCGCGGCCCGGCTCGGCGCGAGCGGACCGTGGGTGCTCGCCCTCCCGCCGTCGTACGTCGCGGGGGTGCAGGTGGTGCTCCGCTCGCTCGTCGCCGGGCACGAGCCGGCGCTGCTGGAGCGCGACGGGTGGCCGGCCGGCGAGGGCTGGTTCACCTCGCTCGTGCCGACCCAGCTGACCCGGCTGCTCGACTCCGCGGAGGACGTCGCCGCGCTGCGCCGGGCCCACACCGTGCTGCTCGGCGGTGGCCCGGTCGGCGCCCGTCTGCGCGAGCGGGCCGAGCACGCAGGGGTGCACGTGGTCGCGACGTACGGCTCGGCGGAGACCGCGGGCGGGTGCGTCTACGACGGCGTGCCGCTCGACGGGGTGGCGGTCGCGCTCGGCGAGGGCGGTCGGGTGCGGATCGCCGGGCCCACCCTCTTCGCCGGCTACGACGGCGCCCCCGAGCTCACCGCGGAGGTGCTCGTGGACGGCTGGTTCCTCACCTCCGACGCCGGTCGCCTCGACGAGGACGGCCGGCTGGCGCTGATCGGGCGGCTCGACGACGTCGTCGTCAGCGGCGGGCTGAACGTGCCCGGCCCGGCCGTCGCGGAGCGGCTGCGCGGGCACCCGGCGGTCGCCGCGGCGGAGGTGCTCGGCGTACCGGACGCCGAGTGGGGCAACCGGGTCGTCGCCTTCGTGGAGCTGTCCGCTCCGGTCGACGTCGAGACGCTGCGCGACTGGGTGGCCGCCGAGCACCCGCGCGCCTGGGCCCCGCGCCAGGTCGTGGTCCTGGACGCGATCCCGCTGCTGGCCAACGGCAAGCCGGACCGTCAGGCGTTGCGGGCGGAGGCCCTGCGGTGAGGGTCCTGTCGATCCCGATGCGCACCCGCTTCCGCGGGATCACGGTGCGCGAGGTGGCGCTGCTCGACGGGCCCGGTGGGTGGGGGGAGTGGAGCCCGTTCCTGGAGTACCCGCCCGAGGTCGCCGAGCCCTGGCTGCGCTGCGCCGAGGAGGCGCTCGCCGGTGACTGGCCGGAGCCGGTGCGCACGTCCGTGCCGGTCAACGTCACCGTCCCCGCGGTCGGCCCCGAGCGGGCTGCGGAGATCGTCCGAGCCGGTGGCTGCCGCACCGCCAAGGTCAAGGTCGCCGAGCCCGGCCAGTCGCTCGCCGACGACCGCGACCGGGTCGCGGCGGTGCGCGCCGCGCTGGGTGCGGGCGGCCACGTCCGGGTCGACGCCAACGGCGGCTGGTCGGTCGAGGACGCGGTCGCCGCGATCGTGGCGCTGGACCGGGCGGCCGGGGGGCTGGAGTACGTCGAGCAGCCCACCGCGGCCGTCGAGGACCTGGCTCGGGTGCGCCGTCGCGTGGACGTGCCGATCGCGGCGGACGAGTCGATCCGCCGGGCCGAGGACCCCTACCGGGTGCGGGACCTGGAGGCGGCCGACATCGCCGTGCTCAAGGTGCAGCCGCTCGGCGGCGTGCGTGCCTGCTTGGAGATCGCCGAGCGGATCGGCCTGCCGGTGGTGGTGTCCTCCGCCCTGGAGACCTCGGTCGGGATCGCCGCCGGGGTCGCCCTCGCCGCCGCGCTGCCGGCGCTGCCCCACGCCTGCGGGCTGGCGACCGTCCAGCTGCTCACCGCCGACGTCGCGAGCGCGCCGCTGCTACCCGTCGACGGGGCCCTACCCGTGAGCCGCCCCGTCGTCGACCTCGCGGAGGTGGGCCGGCTGGCGGCCCCGCCCGACCGGGTCGCGCACTGGACGGCCCGGCTCGCTGCCGTACGCGCGGTGCGGGAGGATCGTCGGTCATGACCGCCGCCGACCTCGCCGCCGCCTGCCTGACCTGGCTCCGGCGCGCCGGCGTGAGCGAGGTCGTCGTCGCCCCCGGCTCCCGCAACGCCCCGCTGCTGCTGGCGCTGTGGGCCGCGGAGCAGGCGGGCGGGCCGCGCCTGCACACCCGGATCGACGAGCGCACGGCCGGCTTCCTCGCCCTCGGGCTGACCAAGTCCGGCGCCCGGGCCGCCGTCGTCACCACCTCCGGCACCGCCATCGCCAACCTCCACCCCGCCGTCCTCGAGGCCGCCCACGCCGGCATCCCGCTCGTCGTGCTCTCCGCCGACCGCCCGGCCCGGCTGCGCGGCACCGGCGCCAACCAGACCACCGACCAGGTCGGCATCTTCAGCCCCTTCGTGTCGACGTACGACCTCGCCTCGGAGGCCGACCTGCTCGCCGTGAGCCCCGACGCCGAGGGCCCGTTGCACCTCAACCTCCAGCTCGACGCGCCCCTGGTCCCCGAGGCTCCGCCGGGGGTAGTCCCTGACGAAAAGCACGCTTTCGGGGTCGAAATCAGTGCTTTTCGTCAGGGACTACCCCCGCGAGAGCTCGCCCCAGGACCCCGGACCGTCGTGGTCGCGGGCGACGACGCCGGCCCCCGGGCGCGGCAGCTCGCCGAGGCGGCGGGCTGGCCGCTGCTGGCCGAGCCGAGCAGCGGGGCGCGCACGGGGGAGCACGCGCTGCGGACCTACCGGCTGCTGCTCGGCACCGACCTCGGCGCCCGGGTCGAGCGGGTGGTCGTGCTGGGCCGGCCCACCCTGTCCCGCCCGGTGACCCGCCTGCTGGAGCGCGACGACGTGGAGGTGCTGGTCGTCCCCGGCCCCGGCGTGTGGCCGCCCGCGCCCCCGGGCTCGACCGCGATCGGCGCGCCGCGCTGGGCCGGCGACGCACCGGACGACCCGGCCTGGCTGGACGCCTGGCGTGACGCTGACCGGGCGCTGGCCCGCCGGGTCGACCGGCTGCTCGCGGACCAGCCCACCCTCACGCCGTACGACGTCGCACGGGCCACGCACGCCGCCCTCCCCGCCGGCGGCCTGCTCGTCGTGGGCGCCTCCAGCCCGATCCGGGACCTGGACCTGGTGGCGCGCCCGACCCCGGTCGGGAGCCGGCGCAAGGTGATCGCCAACCGCGGCCTGGCCGGGATCGACGGCACGGTCAGCACCGCGATCGGCGCCGCGCTGGGCCGCCGCGACTCCACGCGGAGCCTCGCGCTGATGGGCGACCTGACGTTCCTGCACGACCAGACCGCGCTCGCGCTCGGTCCCGACGAGCCGCGCCCGGACCTGACCATCGTGGTCCCCAACGACGACGGCGGCGCGATCTTCTCGATGCTGGAGCAGGGCGCGCCGGCCCACGCGGCGTCCTTCGAACGCCTCTTCGGCACCCCGCACGGCACCGACCTCGCGAGCCTGTGCGCGGCCCACCGCGTGCCCCACCTCAGGGTCACCTCGCGCCCCGAGCTGGAGCAGGCGCTGGCCTCCCCGAACGGCGGGATCGAGGTCGTCGAGGCGGTCGTCGACCGCACCGGCCGCCGCGAGCTGGACGCCGCGATCCGCGCCCTCGCCACCGATCCCGGACAATAGCCACCGTGGAGATCGCCTTCCTGCTCGTGGCCATCGCGGTCGTCGTCCTGACGGTCACCGCCCTGTCGGAGCGGGTCGACGTCCCCGCGCCGCTGACGCTGGTGGTGGTCGGCGTCGCGGCGTCGTACGTCCCCGGGGTGCCGGAGCTGCGTCTCGAGCCCGAGATGGTGCTGCTCGGCCTGCTCCCACCGCTGCTCTACTCCGCGGCCGTCAACACCTCGCTCGTCGACTTCAACGCCAACCGCGGACCGATCCTCCTGCTCTCGGTGGGCCTGGTCGCGTTCACGACCCTCGGCGTCGGCGTGGTGGTCAAGCTCGTCATCCCCGACCTGCACTGGGCGCTCGCGATCGCGATCGGTGCGGTCGTCGCGCCGCCCGACGCGGTCGCCGCGACCGCGATCGGCCGCCGGATCGGCCTGCCCCGGCGGGTGGTCACGATCCTGGAGGGCGAGTCCCTCCTCAACGACGCCAGCGCGCTGGTGGCGCTGCGCACCGCCGTCGCCGCCCTCGGTACGACGGTCGTCGCGTGGGAGGTCGGCCTCGACTTCGTGATCGCCGCCGGCGGTGGTGCGGCGATCGGCGGCGTCGTGTTCGTGGTCGTCGGCTTCATCCGCAAGAAGGTCACCGACCCGCTGCTCGACACCGCGATCTCGCTGGTGATCCCGTTCGCGTCGTACATCGTGGCGGAGGAGATCCACGCCTCCGGCGTGGTCGCCGTCGTGGTCGCCGGCCTGCTGCTCGGCCACGTCGCGCCGATCCTGCAGAGCGCGCAGTCGCGGATCGCAGAGCGGACCAACTGGCGCACGATCGCCTACGTCCTGGAGAACACCGTCTTCCTGCTCATCGGCCTGCAGGCCGACTGGCTGCTGGCGGAGGTCGGCGACAGCGAGTACGGCGCCTCGACCATCGCCCTCGCGTGCGGCGCCGCGCTGCTGACCTGTGTCGTGCTGCGCATGGTGTGGGTGTTCGCGGCCAGTGGCCTGCTGCTGCGCCGGGGGCCGGAGGCCCGCACGGGGGAGCCGATGCCGATGCTGTGGCGCAGCTCGTTCCTCATCGGCTGGGCGGGCATGCGCGGCGTGGTCACCCTGGCGGCGGCGTTCACCGTGCCGGAGGACACCGCGCACCGCGAGGTGCTGCTGATCATCGCCTTCGCCGTGGTGGCCGGCACCCTGCTCGGCCAGGGCCTCACCCTGCCGGCGCTGGCGCGGCGGCTGAAGGTGCCCGGGCCGGACCCGCAGGACGACGCCCTGGCCCGCGCGACCCTGCTGCAGCAGGCGGCCAAGGCCGGCATCAAGCGGCTCGACGAGCTGGCTGCCGAGGACGACGACCCGCTGCGGGTGCGGGACCTGATCATCCAGCGCATCGAGCAGCGCAACTTCGCCGCCTGGGAGCGGCTCGGCACGACCGCCGACCTGGAGAGCCCGAGCGACCTGTACGCCCGCTGGCGTGGGGAGATGATCGAGAAGGAGCGCCGCCGGGTCCTGGAGATCCGCTCCACGGGCAAGGTGCCCTCGGAGATCGTCAGCGAGGTGCTGGCCATGCTCGACGTCGAGGAGTCGATGCTCGACGCCGCGGTCGCACAGCGCGCCGAGCTGCGCACGGCGGTCGCCAGCCGGCCGCTCGCGGGTGGTTGCGAGGACCTGCTGTCGACGCCGCTGGCGGGCTCGCCCGCCGTACCGTCGGTGCTGGCGTGTGCTGCCTGCCTCGCCGACGGCGAGCAGTGGGTCGCGCTGCGGATGTGCCTGACCTGTGGGCACGTCGCGTGCTGCGACTCCTCGCCCGGCCGCCACGCCACCGCCCACTTCCGCGAGACCCAGCACCCCGTCATGCGTTCGGTGGAGCCGGGCGAGGACTGGCGCTGGTGCTTCGTGCACCACCAGACCGGCTGACCCGGGACGGCTGGGGCAGGCTCCGGCGCCCGGCTACGGTGGGGCCATGCGCCTGACGAAGTTCGGCCACGCCGCCGTCCGGATCGAGCACGACGGCACCACCGTGGCCCTCGACCCCGGCATGTGGAGCGAGCGGGAGTCGGTCGAGGGGGTGGACGCGGTGCTGGTCACGCACGAGCACCCCGACCACTACGACGCCGACAAGCTGCGTGCCACGGACGCCCCGATCTACACGATCGCCGCCGTCGCCGCGCAGATCCGCGAGTCCGCGCCGGACGTCGCCGAGCGGGTCACCGTCGTCGCGCCCGACCAGACCTGGACCGTCGGCGGCATCGGCGTGCGTGCCATCGGCGAGCTGCACGCGGTGATCCACCCCGACCTGCCGCGCTTCCACAACAGCGGCTACGTGCTCACCCTCGGCGAGCAGTCGGTCTTCCACCCGGGCGACGCGCTGACCGTGCCTGGCGTGCCGGTCGACGTGCTGCTCACCCCGGTCTGCGCGCCGTGGATGCGGCTCAGCGAGGGCATCGACTTCGCCCGCAGCGTCGGCGCGGCCCGCAACGTCGCCATCCACGACCGGGTCTACTCCGAGGCCGGGCTCGGGATCGTCGACGCCCAGTTCGGCCGGCTGCTCGGCGCGCGCGACCTCGACTACGTCCGGCTGGCCGACGGGACCGACCTGTAGCCCCCTCGGGGATCTCTCAGGTGGACGCGGCATGATGGCGGGATGCCGATCGCACGCTCCACCCTGGCCGGTGCCACCACCGGCGTCGTCCTGCTCGCCGCCGCCGTCGGGTTCGGCGTCGGCCTGCCGAAGGTCGTCGACGAGCCGGCCGCAGCGGCCGGCTCCCTGCCGACGCTGCCGGACAAGCTCGACGACCGGTTCGTGGCGCTGTCGAACGTGACCGCCGAGCAGGTCGGGATGGACACCCCGGAGGGCGCCCCGCAGTTCAAGACCGCCATCGCGAAGATCAAGGCGTCCGAGAAGGAGGCGTCGGCCTACTTCACCAAGGAGTACGGCGCCGCCCGCGTCCGGGGCTACATCGCCATCCCGCCGCCGGGGAGCCAGACCGGCTCCGCCCAGATGGCCGTGACGATCGCGCCGGGTGCCCCCGGCCTGCTCAACCCGCAGGGTCCCTTCATGACCGACGAGGTCGGTGCGCACTACCAGCTCAAGGACGTGCAGGGGAAGCGCTGCTCGGTGACCTGGCGCGACGCGACCGACCCGGCCACCGGCATGCCGACCGGCCAGGCCCCGACGGCTGAGAGCTACGTCGTGCAGTGCCGCACGGAGAGCAAGGGCCTGACCTACGACATCTTCAGCAACGGGCTCACCCCGGACGAGGTGGCGGGCTACCTCGACAAGGTCATCGACCTCACCGACTCCTGAGCCTCAGCTCCAGTAGACGACGACCTTGTCGCCGATGGCGACCTGGTCGAAGAGCCACGCCACCGCGTCCTTGTCACGCACGTTGACGCAGCCGTGCGAGGCGCCGTTGTAGCCGCGGGCCGCGAAGTCCGAGGAGTAGTGCACGGCCTGGCCGCGGGAGAAGAACATCGCGTACGGCATGGGCGTGTGGTAGATCGACGAGACGTGGTCGCGGCTCTTGCGCTCGATCGCGAAGACCCCCTCCCGGGTCGGCATCTCGGAGGAGCCGAAGCGCACGTCCACGGTCTTGCGGACGGTGCCGTCGACCACCCAGCGCAACGTGCGGCTCGACTTGTCGATGCACAGCACGCGGCCGGTCGTGCAGCGCGCGTCCAACGGGCCGGGGGTGTTGCCCCCGCCGCCCGGCGGCGGCTGGTTGGTCAGCTCGCCCGGGGTGGGCTCGCGGGTCATCTGGTGCAGCAGGTCGAGGGTGCGCTGGTCGACGGCGCCGGTGACCGCGATGCCGCGCTTGGCCTGGAAGCCGCGCACCGCCTCGGTCGTGACGTCGCCGTAGTGGTCGGTCACGTCCCCGCTGAACCAGGCGATCTGCTTGAGCCGCGCCTGCAGCTCGCGGACCTCGGCGCCCTCGTCGCCGGGGGAGAGCAACGCCGGACCGGCCGACGGGGTGGGCTTCTCGCTCGGCGTCGGACGGGGCGTCCGGCTCGGGGTCCCGCCGGGGGTCTCGCTGGGCGTCCCGTCGGTCTCGTCCGGCTCGTCGCTCGGCTCCTGCGTCGGGCTCGGCGTCCCGCCGTCCGACGGGGCCGGCGTCGGCTCCTGGGTGCTCGGGCGCGGAGCCGGCCGGTCCTGGCGCGGGGCCGCGTCCGTGGTCGAGTGGTCCCACGGGAGCGACTCGCCGCGCACGGCCCAGCCGACGCCGTACGCCAGCACGGAGAGGAGCGCCGCGACCACGGTCACGAGCGTGATGCGGCGAGCGAGCCGCGCCTTGGTGTTCATGTCTGCATAGACGCCGTGGACGGCCGGTTGGTTGCGAACGATTTTGCGCCGATAGGCTGCCGCGGTGGCCCGCGCAGAGCTCGACAAGCAGCCCGCCGACGTCCGACGCATGTTCGATGCGGTGGCGCGGCGGTACGACCTGACCAACGACATCCTGTCGTTCGGGCAGGACCGGCGCTGGCGCAAGGAGGTGCTGACCGCCGTCGACCCGTCGTACGGGGACACGGTGCTCGACCTCGCCGCCGGCACCGGTACGTCGAGCCAGCCCTTCCGCGACGCCGGTGCCACCGTCATCCCGTGCGACTTCTCCGTCGGCATGCTGCAGGTCGGCAAGAAGCAGCTGCCGCACCTGCCCTTCACCGCCGGTGACGGCACCAAGCTGCCCTTCCGCGACGCCACCTTCGACGCCGTGACCATCTCGTTCGGGCTGCGCAACATCGTCGACCCGCTCGCCGGCCTGGCCGAGATGCGGCGGGTCACCAAGCCCGGTGGCCGGCTGGTCGTGTGCGAGTTCAGCCACCCGACCTGGGCGCCGTGGCGCACCGTCTACATCGAGTACCTCATGAAGGCGCTGCCCGCCGTGGCCCGCGCCGTCTCCTCAGCGCCCGACGCCTACGTCTACCTCGCCGAGTCGATCCGGGCCTGGCCCGACCAGGCGGGGCTCGCCGCGCTGATCGGGGAGGCCGGCTGGACCGGCGCCGAGTGGCACAACCTCTCCGGCGGCATCGTCACCCTGCACCGGGCCACCGCCTGAGGGTTTCGCCCCGGCACCGCTCGGGCACCGTGCCCGGCATGCGTCGTGCCCTGCTGCTCCTCGTCGCGGCAGCCCTCGTGCTCTCCGGCTGCTCCGGCGCCGAGGGCGGCGGCACCGACCAGCAGAAGGTCGTGCGCTGGCTCGACGAACGGCCGGACGTCGCGTCGGTGCAGGAGCAGGACGACCAGGTCGTCGTCCGGCTGGAGGAGGGGCGCACCGACGACCAGGTCTGGGACTTCGTCGACGACTTCGGGGCCTACGCCGCCCCGCTCCACGCCCTGAGCGGCTTCCGGATCGACGTGGACGGCTTCGCCGCCTACCTGCCCCCGGTCGGGCGCGGCAGCCGCTCCCGCAGCGACGCGCAGGGCGACCTCGTGCGGGCGCTGTGGTTCCGCGCCGACGGACGCGCCACCGCGGTCACGGACGGCGCGTCGGTGTCGGTGAGCACCCTGGTCACGGCACCCGCCGCCGACGTCGCCGCGCTGGCCCTCGACCTCCAGGCCCTCGACGTCGACACCGGTGACTCGATCCGGGTGCAGTCGGCCGACGGGACCATGGGTGTGCAGTGGAGCACCCGCCTCGACTTCGGCGTCGACGTCGCCGCCCTGCGCGCGATGGTGGCGCTGCAGCAGCGCTTCCCGGGCACGGGCGGCTGGATCAACGGCGTCGTGGGCGCCACCCGGGTCGGCGTGGTGTTCTCGCCCCGTGACATCTCGCTCGACGACCTGCGGGAGCAGGCCGCCCGGCTCGTGCCCTGGCTCGACCGCGACAAGGACGCGGTCGGCTGGGGCACCCTGGTGACCTCGCCCCGGGGACTGCGGGACGCGACGAAGGACCCGGCCACCAGGGCGGCGTACGTCGCCCTGGCCGCGGTCCCCGGTCTCGCCCCGGCCCGCTACGTCGACGTGCTCGCCACCGACCTCGCCGGCTTCCGCGCCGCCCGCCGGGTGCTCGCCGCGCACCCCCGGGCCGGCCTCAGGTCGCTCGGCTACGCCCCGGCGCCCGCGCCCTTCCTGGGCCAGGACCGGGACCTCGTCGTCGAGACCTCCGCCGACGAGACGCCGAGCCGGCTGGCGTCGTACGAGAAGGTGATGGCGCTGCCGGACGTCATCGGGGTGGTCTCCCACGCCGGCCGGCTGGAGCTCGCGGCCGGCATCGACGACGAGCAGCTGCGCAGCGCCCTCGCGGTGATGCGCGAGCTCGTACCCCGCGAGGCCACGATCACCGTCTCCCTCGCCGCCTCCCGCACCGGCGTACGTCGCTGGGTGGGCTCGACCGAGCTCGCGCCCGACGGCAAGGTGCGACGCGGCGAGGCGGCCGACGAGGAACGGCTCGACGACGACCTGCTGCAGCGGGTCGAGACGACCTGGACCGAGCTGGTGGGCTGAGCGTGTGATCATGCGGGCGTGAAGCAGGAGTGGACCCCGACCCGGCGCGAGGCGCGCGCACTCGTCGAGGTGTGGTCGTGGCGCGGCTGCCGGCGGTGCATGGTGCCGGTCTCGCTGATCCTTCTCGCCTACCTCGTGCTCGTGGTCAGGGACCTGCGAGTGGTGCTGATCCTCTTCCCGATCCTCGTCGTCGCTGTCGGTGCTCTCCAGCTGCTCTTCCTGCTGCGCAGGACCGGGCGGCTGGTCGACCGGGTCTACCCGGTGGGCCGGGTCGCGAGCATCGAGGCGCTCGACTCCGGCCTGCGGATGGTCAACGCGGTGGAGGCCGTCGAGGTCTCCTGGGACCGCTACGTCCGGCCGCGGCCGGGCGCGGCCGTGGTGGAGGTGCGGGACACCGTGCTGGGCCGCCCGGTGCTGCTCCCGCGCCAGCTCGTCGCCGACGAGTGGCTGGACCGCTTCGGTCGCTGACGCCCTGAGCATGTGATCATGCGGGCGTGGAGCAGGAGTGGACCCCGACCGAGCCCGAGCTGCGTGACGTGGTCCGCGCCGCGGCGGTCCACTACTGGCGGGCGACCGCCGTGCCCGGCTGCGTGCTCGTCGCCGGTCTGGCCCTTCTCGCGGTAGGTCTCAGCGGGCCGGTGCTGGCGGTCCTGCTGGTCGTCCTCGGCGCGGCGTGGCTCGGTCGCGCCTGGTCCGCGTGCCGGAGCAGCGCGCGGCAGGTGTTCGGGGCGGCGTACCCGGTCGGGCGGACGGTGTCGGCGGAGGCCACCGACGACGCCCTGGTGCCGCGGACCGGCACCGGCACGGCCGAGGTCGCCTGGGAGCGCTTCCAGCGTCCGCGGGTGGGGCCGGTCTTCGTGGTGGCTCGTGACGGTGTCACCCGCCAGCAGCTGATGGTGCCGCGCCCGCTCTTCCCGGACGCCTGGCTGGGGCGGATCGGCGTACCGGCCGACGGTGGCTGATTTTCGCAACCCTCCTGTGCGTTAAATCCCCAGGTCAGACCGCATTTGTGGTCTGCACCACCCCCCTGTGCGCACCCGCGTGGGGAGTGGCAGGATGTGGGCCACGCCACTAGTGATTCTGTTCACAAGATCACGAGAGGGAGGCTCATGGAGCTCTACACACCGGTCCTGGTGCTCGCCGCTCTCGCCGCGTTGTTCGCGGTCGGATCGGTCGCGATGAGCACGATGGTGGGCCCGCGCCGCTACAACCGCGCGAAGATGGACTCCTACGAGTGCGGCATCGAGCCCACGCCCCAGGCGCTGAGCGGCCGCTTCCCGGTGAAGTACTACATCACCGCGATGCTCTTCATCGT
Source organism: Nocardioides sp. LML1-1-1.1 (assembly GCF_040676175.1). NCBI lineage: Bacteria > Bacillati > Actinomycetota > Actinomycetes > Propionibacteriales > Nocardioidaceae > Nocardioides > Nocardioides sp. LML1-1-1.1. The sequence continues at coordinate 184,975 of NZ_JBEGHK010000006.1, forward strand.
CTTCGACATCGAGATCATCTTCCTCTACCCGTGGGCCATGCAGCTGGACAGCATGGCCTGGTTCGGGCTGGTCGAGATGATCCTCTTCATCGCCACCGTCTTCGTCGCCTACGCCTACGTGTGGCGTCGCGGCGGCCTGGACTGGGACTGAGGGACAAGCACACATGGGTATCGAGGAGAAGCTCCCCAGCGGAGTCCTGCTGAGCACGGTCGAGGGCCTGGCCGGCTACATGCGCAAGGCCAGCTTCTGGCCGGCCACCTTCGGCCTGGCCTGCTGCGCGATCGAGATGATGACCTCCGGCGGCCCGAAGTACGACCTCGCCCGCTTCGGCATGGAGGTCTTCCGGGCCAGCCCCCGCCAGGCCGACCTGATGATCGTGGCGGGCCGGGTGAGCCAGAAGATGGCGCCGGTGCTGCGCCAGATCTACGACCAGATGGCCGAGCCCAAGTGGGTGCTGGCGATGGGCGTGTGCGCCAGCAGCGGCGGCATGTTCAACAACTACGCGATCGTGCAGGGCGTCGACCACGTCGTGCCGGTCGACATGTACCTCCCCGGCTGCCCGCCGCGCCCGGAGATGCTCATCGACGCGATCCTCAAGCTGCACGACAAGGTCCAGCACGACACCCCCTTCGGCAAGAACCGCGAGGCGCAGATCCGCGACCTCGAGGCCGAGGCGCTGGTGGCGCTGCCGACCGGCGACCAGCGGGGTCTGCTGCGATGACCGACGAGAAGCAGGGTCCCGAGAAGGCCGTCGAGCAGCCGGCCGTCGAGCAGTCGCCCGAGAACGCACCCGAGGCGCTCGGCGAGCCGGGCCTGGAGGTCCGCGCGGTCGGCGAGCGGCAGGGCATGTTCGGGGTCAAGGGCAGCGGCGACACCAGCGGGTACGGCGGACTGGTGGCCCCCATCGTGTTCCCGGGCGCCGCGCAGCGTCCGTTCGGCCCTTCGACCGGCTCAGGAGGGCCCGGCTGGTTCGACACGGTGGCCGACAAGCTGGACGCGCTCGTCGAGCAGGTGGTCATCCACCGCGGTGAGATCACCTTCCACGTCCGGCGCGCCGACCTGGTCACCGTGATGAGCCTGCTGCGCGACGACCCGGCGCTGCGCTTCGAGTTCCTCTCCGGCGTCAGCGGCGTGCACTACCCGGGCGACGCCGGGCGCGAGCTGCACGCGGTCTACCACCTCGCGTCGTACACCTGGAACCGGCGGATCCGGGTGGAGACCAGCGCCCCCGACGGTGACCCGCACGTCCCGTCGGTGGTGGCGGTCTACCCCGCCGCCGACTGGCACGAGCGCGAGACCTGGGACATGTACGGCATCCAGTTCGACGGCCACCCGGCCCTGACCCGGATCCTGATGCCCGACGACTGGCCGGGCCACCCGCAGCGCAAGGACTACCCCCTCGGCGGCATCCCCGTCGAGTACAAGGGCGCCACCGTCCCGCCGCCGGACCAGCGGAGGAGCTACTCCTGATGAGCACCGACTTCTACGCCGACCCGGCCGAGACCACGGACGGCAAGGTCTTCACCGTCACCGGCCAGGACTGGAGCGACATCGCCTCCGGCATCGGCGAGGGCGACGCCGCCGAGCGGGTCGTCGTCAACATGGGTCCGCAGCACCCCTCGACCCACGGCGTGCTCCGGCTGATCCTCGAGATCGAGGGGGAGACGGTCACCGAGGCCCGCTGCGGCATCGGCTACCTCCACACCGGCATCGAGAAGAACATGGAGTACCGCACCTGGACGCAGGGCGTGACGTTCTGCACCCGGATGGACTACCTCTCCCCGTTCTACAACGAGATGACCTACGTCCTGGGCGTCGAGCGGCTGCTCGACATCGAGGACGACATCCCCGAGAAGGCCCAGGTCATGCGGGTCCTGCTCATGGAGCTCAACCGGATCTCCAGCCACCTGGTCTGCATCGCCACCGGCGGCATGGAGATCGGCGCACTGACCGTGATGACGATCGGCTTCCGTGAGCGCGAGCTGGTGCTCGACCTGTTCGAGCTGATCACCGGCCTGCGCATGAACCACGCGTTCATCCGTCCCGGTGGTGTCGCCCAGGACATGCCGCCGGGCGCGCTCGACCAGATCCGCGACTTCGTGGCGCTGATGAAGAAGCGCCTGCCGGAGTACGCCGCGCTGTGCAACGCCAACCCGATCTTCAAGGCCCGCCTGGAGAACGTCGGCCACCTCGACCTCGAGGGCTGCATGGCGCTGGGCCTCACCGGCCCGGTCCTGCGCAGCACCGGCTACGGCTTCGACCTGCGCAAGGCCCAGCCCTACTGCGGCTACGAGACCTACGACTTCGACGTCCAGACCTGGGACACCGCCGACTCCTACGGCCGCTTCCGGGTGCGCCTGAACGAGATGCACGAGTCGCTCAAGATCATCGAGCAGGCCGCCGACCGGCTGGCCCGGCTGGAGGGCGCGCCGGTCATGGTGGCCGACAAGAAGGTCGCCTGGCCCAGCCAGCTCTCCATCGGCAGCGACGGCATGGGCAACAGCCTCGACCACATCCGCCACATCATGGGGGAGTCCATGGAGGCCCTGATCCACCACTTCAAGCTGGTGACCGAGGGCTTCCGGGTGCCGGCCGGCCAGGCCTACGTGCCGGTCGAGTCGCCCCGCGGCGAGCTCGGCGCGCACGTGGTCTCCGACGGCGGGACCCGGCCGTTCCGGGCGCACTTCCGCGACCCGTCGTTCAACAACCTCCAGGCGATGGGCGTGATGAGCGAGGGCGGCCAGATCGCCGACGTCATCGTCGCCATCGCGAGCATCGACCCGGTCATGGGAGGCGTCGACCGATGAGCACCCCGCCCCTCGACGACACGTCGATCACCGAGCTGCGCGAGATCGCGGCCCGCTACCCCGAGCCGCGCTCGGGCCTGCTGCCGATGCTGCACCTCGTGCAGTCGGTGCAGGGCCGGATCACCCCCGAGGGCATCGAGGCCTGCGCCGCGATCCTCGACATCAGCCCCGCCGAGGTCAGCGGCGTCGCGACCTTCTACACGATGTACAAGCGGCACGGCGTCGGCGACTACCACGTCGGCGTGTGCACCAACACGCTGTGCGCGGTGATGGGGGGCGATGAGATCTTCGCCCGGCTCAAGGAGCACCTGGAGATCGGCAACGACGAGGTCGCCGTCCAGCGCCAGGGCGACTCGCGCACGGTGAGCCTGGAGCACATCGAGTGCAACGCGGCCTGCGACTACGCGCCGGTGATGATGGTCAACTGGGAGTTCATGGACAACCAGACCCCCGAGTCGGCGGTCCAGATGGTCGAGGCGCTGCGCGCCGGCCACGAGGTCAGCTCGACCCGCGGTCCCAAGCTGTGCACCTGGCGGGAGGCCGAGCGGGTGCTCGCCGGCTTCCCCGACGGCCGCGCCGACGAGGGTCCGGCCGCCGGTCCGGCCAGCGTCGCCGGGCTCGAGATCGCCCGGGAGCGCGGCTGGACCGCCCCGGAACCGTCCGCGCAGCCGGCCCAGGAGGCGAGCGATGACTGACACCCTCACCCCGGTCCTCACCCAGACCTGGGACGTCGAGCAGGGCTGGAAGCTCGGCCCCTACGAGGCCCAGGGCGGGTACGCCGCCCTCGACGCCGCCTTCGCGATGAGCCCCGACGACGTGATCACCGCCGTCAAGGACAGCGGGCTGCGCGGTCGCGGCGGCGCCGGCTTCCCGACCGGCATGAAGTGGTCCTTCATCCCGCAGGACAACCCGAAGCCGAAGTACCTCGTCGTCAACGCCGACGAGTCCGAGCCGGGCACCTGCAAGGACATCCCGCTGATGATGGGCAACCCGCACGTGCTCGTCGAGGGCGTGATCATCAGCTCCTACGCCATCCGCGCCAACAAGGCCTTCATCTACATCCGCGGTGAGGTCGTGCACGTGGTCCGCCGGGTGCAGGCCGCGGTCGCGGAGGCCTACGCCGCCGGCCACCTCGGCAAGGACATCCACGGCTCCGGCTACGACCTCGACGTCGTGGTGCACGCCGGCGCCGGTGCCTACATCTGCGGCGAGGAGACCGCGCTGCTGGAGGGCCTGGAGGGCCGCCGCGGCCAGCCGCGGCTGCGCCCGCCGTTCCCCGCGGTGGCCGGGCTCTACGCCAGCCCGACGGTCATCAACAACGTCGAGTCCATCGCCTCGGTCCCCGCGATCGTCAAGAACGGCGCGGCCTGGTTCGCCTCGATGGGCACCGAGAAGTCCAAGGGCCACGGCATCTTCTCGCTGTCCGGCCACGTCGTGAAGCCCGGCCAGTACGAGGCCCCGCTCGGCATCACCCTGCGCGAGCTGCTCGACCTCGCCGGCGGCGTCCGGGCCGGGCACCACCTGAAGTTCTGGACCCCCGGCGGCTCCAGCACGCCGCTGCTGACGGCCGAGCACCTCGACGTACCGCTCGACTTCGAGGGGGTCGGCGGCGTCGGCTCCATGCTCGGCACGCGGGCGCTGCAGATCTTCGACGAGACCACCTGCGTGGTCCGCGCGGTGCTGCGCTGGACGGAGTTCTACAAGCACGAGTCCTGCGGCAAGTGCACGCCCTGTCGTGAGGGCACCTGGTGGCTGGTGCAGGCGCTGACCCGGCTGGAGAACGGCCAGGGCAGCGAGGAGGACCTCGACCAGCTGCTCGACCAGTGCGACAACATCCTGGGCCGCTCGTTCTGCGCGCTCGGCGACGGCGCGACCAGCCCGATCTCCAGCTCCATCCAGCACTTCCGCGACGAGTACCTCGCGCACCTCGCCCAGGGCGGGTGCCCGTTCGACCCCGCCCGGTCGACCGCCTGGGCCGGACAGGAGGTGTCCGCATGAGCGCCGGCGAGGTCGAGAAGACCGCCCTGGTGACCGTCACCATCGACGGCGTCCAGGTCAGCGTCCCCAAGGACACCCTGGTCATCCGGGCGGCCGAGCAGATCGGCGTGCAGGTCCCGCGCTTCTGCGACCACCCGCTGCTCGCGCCGGTCGGCGCCTGCCGGCAGTGCCTGGTCGACGTACCGGACGCCGGGAACGGGCGCGGCTTCCCCAAGCCGCAGGCCTCCTGCACGCTGCCGGTCGCCGACGGCATGGTCGTCAGCACCCAGGTCACCAGCCCGGTCGCCGACAAGGCGCAGCAGGGCGTGATGGAGCTGCTGCTGGTCAACCACCCGCTCGACTGCCCGGTCTGCGACAAGGGCGGCGAGTGCCCGCTGCAGAACCAGGCGATGTCCAACGGCCGCGCCGAGTCGCGCTTCTCCGACGAGCGCAACCGAGGCGTGAAGCGGACGTTCCCCAAGCCGATCAACCTCTCGCCCACCGTGCTGCTCGACCGCGAGCGCTGCATCGTGTGCCAGCGCTGCACCCGCTTCGCCGACGAGATCGCGGGCGACCCGTTCATCGAGCTGCTCGAGCGCGGGGCCCAGCAGCAGATCGGCATCGCCGAGGACGCGCCCTTCCTGTCCTACTTCGCGGGCAACGTCATCCAGATCTGCCCGGTCGGCGCGCTCACCTCGGAGCAGTACCGCTTCCGCTCGCGCCCCTTCGACCTGGTCTCCTCGCCCGGCATCGCCGAGCACGACGCGTGCGGCTCGGCGATCCGGGTCGACCACCGCCGCGGCACGGTGCTGCGCCGCCAGGCCGGCAACGACCCGGCGGTCAACGAGGAGTGGATCACCGACAAGGACCGCTTCGCCTTCGCCTACGCCCAGGGCGACGACCGCCTCACCTACCCGCAGGTCCGCGGTGAGGACGGCAACCTGCGCCCGGCGTCGTGGCCCGAGGCCTTCACCGTCGCCGCCCGCGGCCTGGCCGCGGCCCGGGACGCCGGCGGTGTCGGCGTGCTCACCGGCGGCCGGGTGACCGTCGAGGACGCCTACGCCTACAGCAAGTTCGCGCGGGTCGCCCTCGGCACCAACGACATCGACTTCCGGGCCCGGCCGCTCTCCGCCGAGGAGACCGGCTTCCTCGGCGCCCACGTGGTGCTGACCGGCCCGGCCGGCGGCGCTGTCACCTACGACGACCTGGAGTCCGCCGCGAAGGTCGTCCTCGTCGGCCTGGAGCCGGAGGACGAGGCCGGTGCGATCTTCCTGCGCCTGCGCAAGTCGGTCCTGGCCGGAGGCACCGAGGTGGTCAGCCTGGCGCCGTTCACGACCCGCGGGCTGGAGAAGCTGCGGGCCCGTGTCGTGCTCACCGCACCCGGCGCCGAGCCGGCCACGCTCGACACCCTGGCCGGCGAGCTCGACGCGACCAGCGTGCTGCTGGTCGGTGAGCGGCTCGCCACCGTGCCCGGCGCGCTCAGCGCCGCCGCCCGGGTCGCGGCGAGCACCGGAGCCCGGCTGGCCTGGGTGCCGCGCCGGGCCGGTGACCGCGGTGCGGTCGAGGCGGGCTGCCTGCCCACCCTGCTGCCCGGCGGCCGACCGGTCGCCGACGCCCAGGCCCGGGTCGACGTCGCCGCCGCCTGGGGCGCCACCGCGCTGCCCGAGGCGCCGGGCCGCGACGCCGACGGGATCGTCGCCGCGCTGGCCGCCGGCGAGCTCGCCGGCCTGGTCGTCGCGGGTGTCGACCCCGACGACACGGCGGACCCGACGGCCACCCGTGCGGCCGTCGCGGCGGCCTCGTTCGTGGTGGCCTTCGACCTGCGTCGTACCGAGGTGACCGAGACGGCCGACGTGGTCTTCCCGGTCGCGCCGACCACCGACAAGTCCGGCACCTTCGTCAACTGGGAGGGCCGGGTGCGCTCCTGGGAGGCCGCGCTGCGCAACCCCGCCTCGCTGCCGGAGCTGCGTGCGCTCGCCGGGATCGCCGACGAGCTCGCCCACCTCGGCCAGGGGAGCCCGCTCGGCTTCCGCACCGTCGAGGAGGTCCGCGCCGAGATGGGCCAGCTCGGCCCCTGGGACGGCCCGCGGGTCGAGTGGGCACCTGCGGCGGCCGAGTCGGCGGCTCCGGCCGGCGAAAGTCCCCACTCGACCGCCGGAAACCCCCACTCGGCCGTGCGGCTGGCGACCTGGAAGCAGCTGCTCGACAACGGCTCGCTGCAGGACGGCGACAAATACCTCAAGGCGACCGCGCGCACACCGGTCGCCCTCGTCACCCGGGCCGTCTACGACGCGCACGGGCCCACCGTCACCCTCACCGGTGACCGCGGGTCGATCACGCTGCCGGCCGAGATCGGCGACGACCTCGTCGACGGCGTGGTGTGGGTGCCGGCCAACTCGGTCGGCGACGGCGTGCTCGCCGACCTCGCCTCGCCGGGCAGCACGGTCACGATCAGCGGAGCGGAAGGGGTGCACGGATGAGCACGAACCTCGGTGCCTTCGGCAACGACGTCTGGTGGATCATCGGCATCAAGACCCTGCTGGTCTTCGTGATCCTGGTCCTGCTGACGCTGTTCAACATCTGGTGGGAGCGCCGGGTCGTGGCCCGGATGCAGCACCGGATCGGCCCCAACGTGCACGGTCCCTTCGGCCTGCTGCAGTCGCTGGCCGACGGCGTGAAGCTGGCCTTCAAGGAGGACCTGATCCCCAAGGCCGCCGACAAGGTGGTCTTCGTGCTGGCGCCGGTGATCGTCGTGGTGCCCGCCTTCGTCACCTTCAGCGTGATCCCGTTCGGCCCGGAGGTGACGCTCTTCGGTGAGCGCACGCCGCTGCAGCTGACCGACATGCCGGTGGCGGTGCTCTTCGTGATGGCGATCGCCTCGATCGGCATCTACGGCATCGTCCTCGGCGGCTGGTCCAGCGGCTCGACGTACTCCCTGCTGGGTGGGCTGCGCTCCAGCGCGCAGATGATCTCCTACGAGGTCGCGATGGGCCTGGCCCTGGTCGCGGTCTTCATGTACGCGGGCTCGATGTCCACCAGCGAGATCGTCGCCGCCCAGGACGACCTGTGGTTCGGCGCGGCGCTGATCCCGTCGTTCATCATCTACACGATCGCCATGGTGGGGGAGACCAACCGGGCGCCGTTCGACCTCCCCGAGGCCGAGGGCGAGCTGGTCGGCGGCTTCCACACGGAGTACTCCAGCCTGAAGTTCGCGCTCTTCTTCCTCGCCGAGTACATCAACATGGCGACGGTCTCCGCGCTGGCCACCACCCTCTTCCTCGGCGGCTGGCACGCGCCGTTCTGGATCGACGAGGTCTGGGCGGGCGCCAACGAGGGCTACTGGCCGGTGCTGTGGTTCTTCGGCAAGGTCCTGTTCTTCATCTTCATGTTCATCTGGCTGCGCGGCTCGCTGCCGCGGCTGCGCTACGACCAGTTCATGGCCTTCGGCTGGAAGCGGCTGATCCCGATCTCGCTGGGCTGGATCGTCATCGTCGCCACCTTCCGGGTCGCCCGCAACGAGGGTGCCTTCGACGGTGGAAACCAGACCTTCTGGCTGGTGACGGCCGGGCTGGTGGTGGCGGCCTTCCTGCTCAGCCTGCTGATCCCGGAGAAGAAGGCCGACGAGGCGCCGGCGGCGGTCAACGTGCCACGGCCGGGTGGCTACCCGGTTCCGCAGATGCCGGCCGGTGGCGCGGTACGCGGTGCCGCGGCACCGCTGGTGTTCCGCACGGACGTCCACACGAGCGATGCAGGGGTGCGCAATGGCTGACCAGCAGGGCCCGAAGGGGCCCACGCCCAAGGAGCAGTTCTGGGACCCGATCGCCGGGTTCGGGGTGACCTTCCGGACGATGTTCCGCAAGGTGGTCACCGAGCAGTACCCCAAGGAGAAGCTGCCGACCGCGCCCCGCTTCCACGGCCGCCACCAGCTCAACCGCTGGCCCGACGGCCTGGAGAAGTGCGTGGGCTGCGAGCTGTGCGCCTGGGCCTGCCCCGCCGACGCGATCTACGTCGAGGGCGCGTCCAACGACGACCGCCTCGACGAGAACGGGCAGTCCGGGCGCTACTCCGCCGGCGAGCGCTACGGCCGCGTCTACCAGATCAACTACCTGCGCTGCATCCTGTGCGGGCTGTGCATCGAGGCGTGCCCGACCCGGGCGCTGACGATGACCAACGAGTACGAGCTCGCCGACGACAGCCGGGCCAGCCTGATCTACGAGAAGTCCGACCTGCTCGCCCCGCTGCTGCCGGGCATGGAGCAGCCGCCGCACGCGCAGCTCCTCGGTCCCGACGACGTCTACTACCGCGGTGAGGGGGCTCCGCAGTGACCGCCTTCTGGATCCTCGCGCCGATCATGGTGATCGCCGCGCTGGGCCTGCTGTTCGTCCGCAAGGCGGTGCACGCCGCGCTGCTGCTGGCCGTGGTGATGATCAGCCTCGCGGTCCTCTACGCCGTGCTGGAGGCGCCCTTCCTGTTCGCGGTGCAGATCATCGTCTACACCGGCGCGATCCTGATGCTCTTCCTCTTCGTGCTGATGCTGGTCGGCGTCGACGCCTCCGACTCCGTGGTGGAGACGATCAAGGGACAGCGCGCGCTCGCCTGGCTCACCGGAGGCGTGTTCGTGGTGATCATGGTCGTCGGGCTGAGCCAGCTGACCTTCGGTACGGCGGTCGGGCTCGACGAGGCCAACCAGGGCGGCAACGTCCAGGCGCTCGCCAACCTGCTGTTCTCGCGCTACGTCTTCATCTTCGAGGCCACCAGCGCCCTGCTGATCACCGCGGCGGTCGGCGCGATGGTGCTGGCCCACCGCGAGCGGCTCACGCCGCGTCGTACGCAGGCGGACATCGCGGCCGACCGGATCCGGGCCTACGCCGAGACCGGCGCCCACCTCGGCCCGCTCCCGCCACCGGGTGTCTACGCCCGCCACAACGCCGTCGACACCCCTGCCCTGCTGCCCGACGGCAGCCCGGCGCCGGCGTCGGTCTCCCGGGTCCTCGCCGCCCGCGGCACCATGCAGTCCGCCGGGCTCACCGACATCGAGGCGATCAAGTCGCAGCTCGGCGTCGAGCCGGACGAGAAGCCCGAGACCGGTGGCAAGACGGCCGGCACCGGATCGAGTGAGGAGAACCAGGCGTGACCGAGTACGTCGTCCTGTCGTCGATCCTCTTCACCATCGGTGCGATCGGTGTCCTGACCCGGCGCAACGCGATCGTGGTGTTCATGTGCGTGGAGCTGATGCTCAACGCCTGCAACCTGGCCTTCGTCGCCTTCGCCCACCAGCACGGCAACCTCGACGGGCAGATCGCCGCCTTCTTCGTGATGGTGGTGGCCGCGGCCGAGGTCGTGGTCGGGCTCGCGATCATCATGACCATCTTCCGGACCCGGCGCTCGGCCTCGGTCGACGACGCCAGCCTGCTGAAGTTCTGAGGGAACGATGAACGCACTCTCCGCACTGACGCTCGCCGCGAGCGAGTCCGAGACCCACATCCCGGTGGTGGCGCCCTCCGCGGCCGACGGGATCTTCGGCCTGCTGTGGCTGATCATCGCGCTGCCGCTGCTCGGCGCCGCGGTCCTGCTGCTGCTCGGCAACAGCCGGACCAAGGCCTACGGCCACTGGGTGGGGCTCGCCACGATCACCGGCTCCTTCGTGCTCAGCCTGGTCATGTTCCTGACCCTGCTGGGGCGCGAGGAGAACGACCGCCAGGTCGCCAAGCACCTGTGGACCTGGATCGAGGCGGGCCGTCTCGACGTGGGCCTCGACCTGCTCTACGACCCGCTGGCCGCGCTCTTCCTGCTGCTGATCACCGGTGTCGGCGCGCTGATCCACCTGTACTCGGTGGGCTACATGGCCCACGACCCGCGGCGCTCGCGCTTCTTCGCCTACCTGAACCTGTTCGTCGCGGCGATGCTCATGCTGATCCTCTCGGAGAACTACGTGGGCCTGTTCCTGGGCTGGGAGGGCGTCGGCCTGGCGTCGTACCTGCTCATCGGGTTCTGGCAGCACAAGCCGTCGGCGGCGGCTGCGGCCAAGAAGGCCTTCGTCATCAACCGGGTCGGTGACATGGGCCTGGGCCTGGCGATCTTGTTGATGTTCGCGACCTTCGGGACGACGTCGTTCAGCGGTGTCAGTGCGCTGTCGGGAGGCGCGACCGAGACGACGCTGAACTGGATCGGTGTGCTGCTGCTGGTCGGTGCCTGCGGCAAGTCGGCCCAGGTGCCGCTCCAGGCCTGGCTCCTGGACGCGATGGAGGGCCCGACCCCGGTCTCGGCCCTGATCCACGCCGCGACCATGGTCACCGCCGGCGTCTACCTGGTCACCAGGTCGAACTTCATCTTCGAGCTGGCCCCGGCCGCCCAGACCGCCGTGGTCGTCGTCGCGACCGTCACCCTGCTGTGGGGCGCGATCATCGGCTGCGCCAAGGACGACATCAAGAAGGGTCTGGCCGGCTCCACGATGAGCCAGATCGGCTACATGATGCTCGGCGCCGGGCTCGGGGTCGCGGGCTACGCCTTCGCGATCTTCCACCTGCTGACCCACGGCTTCTTCAAGGCCAACATGTTCCTCGGCGCCGGCTCGGTGATGCACGCGATGGACGACGACGTGGACATGCGCCACTACGGCGCCCTGCAGAAGGCCCTGCCGATCACCTTCGCCACCTTCGCGCTCGGCTTCCTCGCCATCATCGGCGTCCCGCCCTTCGCCGGCTTCTGGTCGAAGGACAAGATCATCGAGACCGCGCTCGTGGAGAACCCGCTCGTCGGCATCTGCGCGCTGCTCGGCGCCGGCATCACCGGCTTCTACATGACCCGGATGATGCTGATGACCTTCTTCACCCAGAAGCGCTGGGGCAAGGACGTGCACCCGCACGAGAGCCCCAAGGTGATGACCATCCCGCTCATCGTGCTGGCCGCGCTGTCCGCGCTCGGCGGCCTGATGCTCGCCGGCGACTGGATCGTCGACTGGTTGAGCCCGGTCGTCGGCCACGCCGAGCACCACGAGCCGCCGCTGCCCGTCATCGTCATCACCCTGATCACGATCGCCGTGGTGGCCGTCGGTGTCGCGCTGGCCTGGTTCCTGGTCGGCAAGCAGCAGGTGCCGCGCGAGGCGCCGGCCGACGTCTCCTTCGCCACCAGGGCCGCCCGTGCCGACCTCTACGGCGACGCGATCAACGACGCGCTCGTGGTCAACCCCGGCAAGGCCACCACGCGGAGCCTGGTCGGCGTGGACCGCTCGCTCGTCGACGGACTGTTCACCGGGGGAGCGACGGTCGTCGCCGGCACCGGTGAGCTGCTGCGCCGGATGCAGAACGGCTACGTGCGCTCCTACGCCCTCGGGATCCTCGGCGGCGCCGTGATCCTCGTCCTGACGCTGCTGGCGGTGAACTGATGCTGTCGATCCTGATCTGGCTCCCGATCGTCGGGGCGCTGGTCGTCGCCTTCGCGCCCCGCGCGCTGAGCAAGACCATCGGTCTGGGCGTCGCGCTGGTGACCTTGGCCCTCGGCGTCGTCGCCGCGCTGCAGTACGACACCGACGGTGGCCGCCAGCTCGTCGAGGAGCGCGAGTGGATCGAGGCCTTCGGCGTCCACTACGCCCTCGGTCTCGACGGTCTCGGCCTGCTCATGGTGCTGCTGACGGTGCTCCTCGTGCCGCTCGTGCTGGGCGCGGAGTGGTTCAAGGCCGACGACCCGGACGGCGGCGGCGCGCGGGCCTTCGTCGCCTGGACCCTGGCCCTGGAGGGCCTGTCGCTGGCGGTCTTCTGCGCCACGGACGTCTTCCTGTTCTACGTCGTCTTCGAGGCGACCCTCATCCCGGCGTACTTCCTGGTCGGCGGCTTCGGCCGTGCGGGCCGGGGCGCGGCGGCGCTGAAGTTCTTGATGTTCCAGCTCGCGGGCGGGCTGATCCTGCTCGCCTCGGTGATCGGGCTCTACGTCGTCTCGGCCCAGCAGGGCGAGCCGTCGTACCTGCTCTCGGACCTGGAGAAGCTCGACATCGGCACCGAGGCCGGTCGCTGGCTCTTCTTCGGCTTCTTCATCGCCTTCGCGATCAAGGCGCCGCTGTTCCCGGTGCACACCTGGCTGGCGGACACGACCGAGAAGGCCACGCCCGGCACGGGTGTCCTGCTGGTCTGCATCCTCGACAAGATCGGCACCTTCGGGATGCTGCGCTTCTGCCTCGGCATCTTCCCCGAGGCCTCGCAGTGGGCGACCCCGCTCGTGGTCACCCTCGCGCTGATCTCGGTGGTCTACGGCGCCCTGATCGCGATCGGGCAGGACGACATCTTCCGCCTGATCGGCCTGACCTCGCTGAGTCACTTCGGCCTGATCACGCTGGGCATCTTCACGATGAGCACCCAGGGCGCGTCCGGCTCGATCCTCTACATGGTCAACCACGGCCTCGGCACCGCCGCGCTGTTCCTGGTGGCGGGCTATCTCTACGACCGCCGCGGCACCTCGCTGATCAGCGAGATGGGCGGTGTCGAGAAGGTCGCCCCGGTCCTCGCCGGCCTGTTCCTCGTCGCCGGCCTCGCGACCCTCGGCCTGCCGGGCCTCTCGCCCTTCGTGAGCGAGTTCCTGGTGCTGCTCGCGGCCTTCGGCTACGCCTGGTACGTCGGTGCGATCGCCATCACCGCGGTGGTGCTGGCGGCGATCTACGTGCTGTGGATGTACCAGCGCACGATGACCGGGCCGACGCCGCCCGAGGTCGCCGACACCAAGGACCTCGGCCTGCGCGAGATCGCGGCCGTCGCCCCGCTGGTCGCCGCGCTGGTGTTCTTCGGCTTCTACCCCGCGCCCCTGCTCGACGCCGCCAACCCGATGGTCGGTGACCTGCTCGAGCACGTCGGCGTGCACGACCATCCGCCGACGGTGGACCCGACGACGGTGCAGCACGACGTGGAGGAGGCGCACTGATGGAGTTCCTCAAGCCCGAGCTCGAGTACGCCGAACTGCTCCCGCTCCTCGTGGTCCTCGGTGGCGCCTGCGTGGGCGTGCTCTTCGAGGCGCTCCTGCCGCGCGGCGCGCGCCGCCTGCCGCAGGTCGTGCTCACCCTGGTCGTGCTGGTCATCGCGCTCGTCGCGACCGTCGTGGTCGGCACCGGTCTCGACGAGCACACCGGTCTCGACGGCGGCTCCGGCAAGGGCCTGGTCGGCGCCATGGGCAGCGTCGTGGTCGACGGTCCGACTGTCTACCTGTGGGGCCTGCTGCTGGTCTTCGCCATCGGTGGGGTCGCGCTCTTCGCCGAGCGCCGGCTCGAGGGCGGGGTCTCCGCGTTCACCGGCCAGGCGGCCGCGCTGCCCGGCACCGACACCGAGCGCGACGCCTCGACCCGCGGCCTGGAGCACACCGAGGTCTACCCGCTGCTGCTCTTCGCCGTCGGCGGCATGCTGCTCTTCCCGGCCTCGGGTGACCTGCTGACCATGTTCGTCGCGCTCGAGGTGCTCTCGCTGCCGCTCTACCTGCTCTGCGGCCTCGCCCGCCGGCGCCGTCTGCTGAGCCAGGAGGCGGCCATGAAGTACTTCCTGCTCGGCGCCTTCGCCTCCGGCTTCTTCCTCTACGGTGCCGCGCTGGTCTACGGCTACGCCGGCTCGGTCACCTTCGCCGGCATCAACGACGCCGCGCGGGCCGGTGGCGACAACCACGGCCTGCTGCTCGCCGGCATCGCCCTGCTGGCGGTCGGCCTGCTCTTCAAGGTCGGTGCCGTGCCCTTCCAGGCCTGGACCCCCGACGTCTACCAGGGCGCGCCCACCGCGGTCACCGCGTTCATGGCCGCCGGCACGAAGGTCGCCGCCTTCGGCGCCCTGCTGCGGCTGATGTACGTCGCCTTCGGCGGCGAGCGCTGGAGCTGGGTGCCGATGCTGTGGGTCGTCGCGATCGCGTCGATGGTGCTGGGAGCGGCCCTGGCCGTCGTGCAGAACGACGTGAAGCGGATGCTCGCCTACTCCTCGGTCGCGCACACCGGCTTCCTGCTGGTCGGCGTGCTCGGCGTGCAGAGCGCGGGCGACCTCGCCGAGGGCCAGTACTCCTCGCTGGAGGGCGTGCTGTTCTACCTTACGACCTACGGCTTCGCGATGATCGGCTCGTTCGCGATCGTCACGCTGGTGCGCGACGCGGGCGGGGAGGCGACCCACTACGACCGCTGGGCGGGCCTGGGCCGGCGCTCACCGCTGGTGGCCGGTGCCTTCGCCTTCTTCCTGCTCTCGATGGCCGGGATCCCGCTCACGGCGGGCTTCATCGGCAAGTGGGCGGTCTTCACCTCCGCGATGTCCGCCGGTGCGTGGCCGATCGTGCTGGTCGCGATCGCGTCGAGCATCGTGGCCATCACCTTCTACGTGCGCCACATCCGGCTGATGTTCTTCAGCGCGGACCACCCCGACGGCGCCGCCGCCGTCGCGCGGCCCTCGCTGCTGACCTCGGCGACCGTCGTCGTGTGCCTCGCCGCCACGCTCGTGCTGGGCGTCGTGCCGGGCCCGGTTCTCGATCTGGTCACCCATACGGGAGACTTCATCAGGTGAGACCACCTGCACGTCCGGCCGAGCTCGCCCTGCCGATCGACGACACCGCGCTCGCCGAACGGCTGCGGGCGCGGATGGCGACCGTGGAGGAGGACCTCTACGGCCACGCGTCCAGCCGGGCGCCGTACGTCACCGAGGCGGCGCGGCACCTGCTCGCCGCCGGCGGCAAGCGGTTCCGCCCGCTGCTGGTGCTGCTCGCGGCGGAGGCCGGACCGCGCCCGGACGCGCCCGAGGTGCTCACCGCGGCGAGCGTCGTGGAGATCACCCACGTGGGCTCGCTCTACCACGACGACGTGATGGACGAGGCCGACCTGCGCCGCGGCGAGGACTCCGCCAACGCCCGCTACGACAACCTGGTCGCGATCCTCACCGGCGACTGGCTGTTCGCGAAGTCCTCCGAGCTCACCGCGCAGCTCGGCCCCGAGGCCGTGCGGATCCAGGCGGAGACCTTCACCCGCCTGGTCGAGGGCCAGATCCTGGAGACCGTGAAGCCGGGCCCGGGCGAGGACGCGCTCGCCCACCACCTCGATGTCGTGGCCGGCAAGACCGGCTCCCTGATCGCCACCTCCGCCCACTACGGCGCGCTGTTCGCCGGCGCCTCCCCGGAGGTCGTGGAGGCGCTGACGGCCTACGGCGAGCTGGTCGGCACCGCCTTCCAGCTCTCCGACGACATCCTCGACATCGCCTCCGAGACCGAGGAGTCCGGCAAGACGCCCGGCACGGACCTCAAGGAGGGCGTGCCCACCCTGCCGGTGCTCCTGGCCCGCGCCTCGACCGACCCGGCCGACGTACGCCTGCTGGAGCTGCTGGACCCCGAGCGCACCGACCTGGCCGCCGACGACGCCCTGCACGCCGAGGCGCTGGAGCTGCTGCGCAAGCACCCGGCGATGGCCGAGGCGAAGGCGTACGTCGTCGGGCGGGCGCAGGAGGCCAAGGCACTGCTCGCCGCCCTCCCCGAGGGCTCGGTCCGCACCGCGTTGGAGGACTTCGCCGACGTGGTGGCGGTCCGCACCGCCTGAGACCGATCCAGGTCACACCGTGATCGGCGGCCCCTTGCACGGGCTCGGCCGAACCATTCCGGACACCCCTCGTTAATCTGCACCAAACCAGTTAACTTTGATGGCATGACCCTCCTGACGACCAACCAGGACCTCGACCCGGTCGCGCTGCGACAGGCGTTCGGGGTGTTCCCGACCGGGGTGGTCGCCCTCGCCGCCGAGGTGGACGGCGTGCCCGTCGGCCTCGCCGCCAGCTCCTTCACCTCGGTCAGCCTGGACCCGCCCCTGGTCTCCGTCTCGGTCGCGCGGACGTCGAAGACCTGGCCCGACCTGCGCCGGGCGCGGCACTTCGGCGTGACGGTGCTCGCCGACCACCACGGCGCCGTGTGCCGCCAGCTCTCGGGGCCGGTGGACGGACGCTTCGCCGGCGTCGACGTCAGCACCAGCGACGACGGGGCGGTGACCCTCGACGAGGGGCTGGTCCGCTTCGACTGCTCCCTCTACCGCGAGGTCGAGGCCGGTGACCACATCATCGTGCTGCTCCAGGTGCACGGCGTGGACGCCGGTGCCGAGGGCGACGCCGGCCACCCCCTGGTGTTCCACCGCAGCGGCTTCGGCCGCCTGGAGCGCAGCGCCTAGCCGGCGTACCCCCCGATCGCCTCGCGCGGCAGTGACGTGCACCCCGTCGCTGCCGCGCGAGGCCTTTTTCGTTTCGGCCTCGAGGGTTTCCCGGGCAGGGTGACGGGGCAGGCATTCCACGGACATCGAACGAACCCGAACCTCTCGGAGGAGATCCTCATGCGCATGACGCGCCTCGTCACGGCCCTCGTCGCCGTGTTCGCCGCCACCGTCCTCGGCCTCACGGCCACCACGGACGCCCGGGCAGCCACCCCGACCACCCACGCCGTCGCCCAGAAGGCGCTGCCGCGCCACGTCGTCACCAACCTGCGCTCCGTCCAGGTCAAGGGCACCCGGATCGTCTACATCAAGGGCACCCTCAAGTCCGCCCCCGGCATCCGGGTCTACCTGCAGGCCCACAAGAACGGTGGCCGCCCCGGCTACCAGGCCGTCACCTCGGTGCGCTCCTCGCCCAGCACGGGCGCGTTCTCGATCCGCTTCAAGGGCCGCTGCGGCACGGCGTACCGGATCATCATCAAGCCGACCGTGCGGTACTCGCTCTACAAGATGTACGTCGGCACGTTCGTCTGCCGCTGATCCTGCTCGGCACCGCTCACACGGCGGACGCCTCGGCCACCCGGCCGAGCGTCCGCCGTCGGTGTCCCAGGGCCTCGACCGTGAAGACGGCCAGGGCCAGCCAGACCAGCCCGAAGCCGACCCAGCGCCCCGGCGGCATCGACTCGCCGAGCACGGTGATCGCGAGCAGGAACTGCAGGACCGGGGCGAGGTACTGCAGCAGGCCCAGGGTGGTCATCGACACCCGGGTGGCGGCGGCCCCGAAGCACAGCAGCGGTACGGCGGTCACCGCGCCGCTCGCGACCAGCAGGGCCACGTGCCCCGCACCCTCACCGGTGAAGTGGGAACGGCCGGCGGCACCCAGCCAGACCAGGTAGGCGAGCGCGAAGGGCGCGATCAGGGCGGTCTCGAAGGCCAGGCTCTCGATCGCGCCGGCGCCGGCGGACTTCTTCGCCAGCCCGTAGGTGCCGAACGAGAACGCCAGCACCAGCGCCACCACCGGCGGGTGCCCGTAGTCGAGGGTCAGCACCACCACCGCGACGAACCCGATCGCGAGCGCGCACCACTGCGGCGCACGCAGCCGCTCGCCCAGCACGAGCACACCCATCAGCACGGTCACCAGCGGGTTGATGAAGTAGCCCAGCGACGTCTCCACGACCCGGCCGCTGTTGACGCCGTAGATGAAGGTGCCCCAGTTGGAGGTGATGGTGAGCGCGGCGACCGTCAGCAGCAGCACCGTACGACGGTCCCGGAGGATCGCACGGAGCTGTCGCCGGCGGCGCAGCAGCACCACGAGCAGGCCCATCACCACGACGGACCACACCATCCGGTGCGCGAGGATCTCGCCGGCCCCGCTGGGCTCGAGCAGCGGCCAGTAGAGCGGGAACGCGCCCCACATCAGGTACGCGGCCACTCCGAGCAGGAGGCCGCGACCGCTGTCAGCCATGCACGGTCAGTCGATGGTCCAGGTGTCGCCCGCGTTGATGAGCGCGGTGAGGCGGTCCTCGGCCGTGCCGGAGACCTTCGCCGTGGCGTCGGCGACCTGCTGGCGGGCCTGGTCGTCGTACGTCGGCCGGGAGACCTGGCGGAAGATCCCGATCGGGCTCCGGTTCAGGTAGCCCGCGTCGGTGAGCCGGGAGATCGCGAAGGCGGTGGACGGGTCCGGGTTCGCCGCGTCGTGGACGATGATCGACTCGGGCGCGACGGTGGCCGTGTCGGCCACCTCGACGCCGCCGCCGGCGCCGCGGACCAGGGCCTTGTCGCCGAGACCGGTGGCCTCGTCGCGCACGCCGAAGGTGATCGGCTCGCCGGAGGTGAGCGGGATCAGGGCGTGCGCGTTGTCGCGGTCCTTGATCGCGTCGAAGGCGCCGTCGTTGAAGATCGGGCAGTTCTGGTAGATCTCGACGAGGCTGGTGCCGCGGTGGGCGGCGGCTGCGGCGAGGACGGCGGTGAGGTGCTTGCGGTCGGAGTCGATGGTTCGGGCGACGAAGGTTGCTTCGGCGCCGAGGGCGAGGGAGACCGGGTTGAAGGGGTGGTCGAGGGAGCCGGCGGGGGTGGACTTGGTGACCTTGCCGACCTCGGAGGTGGGGGAGTACTGGCCCTTGGTGAGTCCGTAGATGCGGTTGTTGAACAACAGGATCGTCATGTTGACGTTGCGGCGCAGGGCGTGGATGAGGTGGTTGCCGCCGATGGACAGCGCGTCGCCGTCGCCGGTCACGACCCAGACGGAGAGGTCCTCGCGGGCGGTGGCGATGCCGGTCGCGATCGAGGGCGCACGCCCGTGGATGGAGTGCATCCCGTAGGTGTCGAGGTAGTAGGGGAAGCGTGAGCTGCAGCCGATGCCGGAGACGAAGACGATGTTCTCGCGGCGCAGGCCGAGGTCGGGCAGGAAGGACTGGACGGCCTTGAGGACGGCGTAGTCGCCGCACCCGGGGCACCAGCGCACCTCCTGGTCGCTGGAGAACTCCTTGGCGGTCTGCGTCTGGCCCTCGTCCAGCGACGGCACCAGCTCGGTGCCGGAGCGCAGGGACGGGTTGCCGAGGTCGATGGTCGTCATCGGACCGGTGCCTCCTCGTGGTCGGCGGGGGGATTGAGGCCGTGCTCGCCCAGGTCGACGTCGCGGCCCTCGGCCTGGCCGACGAGCGCGCCGACCGCCTCCGCGAGCTCGGCGGCCTTGAGCGGCAGGCCGTAGACGTGGTTGTAGCCGATGGCGTCGACGAGGTACTCCGCGCGCAGCAGGCGGGAGAGCTGGCCGAGGTTCATCTCGGGGACGAGCACCTTGTCGTAGCGGCGCAGGATCTCGCCGAGGTCGTTCGGGAACGGGTTGAGGTGGCGCAGGTGCGCCTGGGCGACGTGGTAGCCCGCGCGGCGTACGCGGCGGCACGCGGCACCGATCGGCCCGTACGTCGAGCCCCAGCCGATCACGAGCACCTTCGCCTCGCCCGAGGGGTCCTCCACCTCCAGGGGCGGCAGGTCGTTGGCGATCCGCTGCACCTTCTCGGCGCGGATCCGCACCATCCGGTCGTGGTTGGCCGGGTCGTAGGAGATGTTGCCGTGGCCCTCGCCCTTCTCCAGGCCGCCGATGCGGTGCTCCAGTCCGGCGGTGCCCGGGACGGCCCACGGCCGGGCCAGGGTCTCCTCGTCGCGCAGGTAGGGCCAGAACTCGTCGGGCTCGTCGCTGGTCGAGCCTGCCGAGACCTTGTTCGGTCCGGTGGCGAAGTCGGCGTCGATGACGGGCAGGTCGGCCACGTCCGGGATCGCCCACGGCTCGGAACCGTTGGCGAGGTAGCCGTCGGAGAGCAGGAAGACGGGCGTGCGGTAGGTGATCGCGATCCGGGCGGCCTCCACCGCGGCGGCGAAGCAGTCGCCGGGTGACTGCGGGGCCACGATCGGGACCGGCGCCTCGCCGTTGCGGCCGTACATGGCCTGGAGCAGGTCGGCCTGCTCGGTCTTCGTCGGCAGGCCGGTCGAGGGGCCGCCGCGCTGGACGTTGACGACGACGAGCGGCAGCTCGGTCATCACGGCCAGGCCGATCGCCTCGGACTTGAGCGCGATGCCCGGTCCGGAGGTGGTGGTGATGCCGAGCTGGCCGGCGAAGGAAGCGCCGATCGCGGCACCGATGCCGGCGATCTCGTCCTCGGCCTGCAGCGTGGTGACACCGAAGCCCTTGTGCTTGCTCAGCTCGTGGAGGATGTCGGAGGCCGGGGTGATCGGGTAGGAGCCGAGGAAGACCGGCAGCCCCGAGCGCACGCCCGCGGCCACCAGGCCGTAGGACAGCGCCAGGTTGCCGGTGATGTTGCGGTAGGTGCCGGCGTTCATCTTCGCCGGCTTGATCTCGTACTGGACGACGAAGGTCTCGGTGGTCTCGCCGTAGTTCCAGCCGGCCTTGAAGGCGGCGATGTTGGCGCCGAGGATGTCGGCGACCTTCGCGAACTTCCGCTCCAGGAAGGCGATGGTCGGCTCGGTCGGGCGGCCGTACATCCACGACAGCAGGCCGAGGGCGAACATGTTCTTCGCGCGGGCGGCGTCCTTGCGCGAGAGCCCGAACTCCTTGACCGCCTCGACCGTGATCCCGGTCAGGTCGACGGGCTGGACCTGGAAGCCGGCGAGGATGTCGTCGACCTCGCCGAGCTTGTCGAGGGGGTTGGAGGAGTAGCCGGCCTTGTCGAGGTTGCGCTTGGTGAAGTCGTGGGTGTCGACGATGATCGTCGCGCCCTTGGGCAGGTCGCCGAGGTTGGCCTTGAGGGCGGCCGGGTTCATCGCCACCAGCACGTCGGGGCGGTCGCCCGCGGTGAGGATGTCGTGGTCGGCGAAGTGGATCTGGAACGAGGAGACCCCGGGGATGGTGCCCTGGGGGGCACGGATCTCCGCGGGGAAGTTCGGCAGGGTGACCAGGTCGTTGCCGAAGACCGCCGACTCCTGGGTGAACCGGTCACCCGTCAGCTGCATGCCGTCGCCGGAGTCACCGGCGAACCGGATGATCACCCGGTCCAGCTGCTTGACCTGCTTGGTCTGGCTCACGTTCGGTCCACTTCTCTCGGGGCGGCGGTCGTCCGTCCCGGCGCACCGTCGGCGGACTCTGCGAAGTCTACGGCCATTTCTAGAACACGTTCCACATTTGGGTGGACACCTGTCCAGTCAGCGTCGGCCGCGACCTCTCCACGATAGTCCGGGCCGTGCGAGCGACGTACTCGCTCCCAGGTGCTGGGCGTGCGATTCGGGCCCGGAGGCCTGTGACGTCCGCCACGCCGAGGTGGTCTCCGTCTCACACTGTGTCGACTAACTCGCCAATGTGTATTATTCAACTCGAATTTAATTCCACTCGAGCCGGCGTGGGGCCGGACGTGGAAGTGAGGAAACGGGTGCAATGAAGCGAGTGATGAAGGCTGCTGCCTTGGTGATGACCGGCGCTCTGGCGCTGTCCGCCTGCGCGAGCGCCGACGGTGGCAGTGACGCGAAGGACAAGACGATCAACATCGTCGGGTTCGCCGTCCCCGAGGCCGGCAACAAGGCCGCCGCCGTCGAGTTCAACAAGACCGACGCCGGCAAGGACGTGAAGTTCTCCGGCGCCTACGGTCCCTCCGGCGACCAGAGCCGCAAGGTCGTCGACACCAAGGGCAAGGACACCGACTACGTCGTGTTCTCCCTGGAGCCCGACATGACCCGCCTGGTCGACGCCGGCCTGGTCGAGGAGTCCTGGAACCAGGGCGCCAACAAGGGCATCGTGTCCAGCTCCGTCGCCGTCATCGCGACCGAGAAGGGCAACCCGCTCGGCATCAAGGACTGGAGCGACCTCACCCGCCCCGACGTCAAGATCGTCACCCCGGACCCCGCCAGCTCCGGCTCGGCGAAGTGGAACGTCCTCGCGCTCTACACCTACGCGAAGTCCACCGGCGCCACCGAGGCGCAGGCCGACGCCTTCTTGAAGAAGGTCTTCGCCAACGTCTCGACCTGGGCCGCCAGCGGCCGCGAGGCGACCGAGTCGTTCAAGAAGGGCGTGGGCAACGTCCTGCTGACCTACGAGAACGAGGCCATCCTGGCCAAGCAGAACGGTGAGGACCTCGACTACGTCGTCCCGGACCACACCTTCAAGATCGAGAACCCGGGCGCCGTGCTCAAGGACTCCGTCCCGGTCGCGAAGGACTGGCTGGACTTCATCCTCAGCGACGAGGGCCAGCTCGCGTTCGTGTCGAAGGGCTTCCGCCCGATCTCCGACGTCGACATCAGCGGCGTGAAGGTCGAGGGCGCCAACGACCCGAGCAACCCGTTCCCGCCGGTCAAGGACCTGAGCACCGCCGCGGACCTCGGCGGCTGGAGCGCCATCAACAAGGAGTGGTTCGGCAAGGACGGCCAGAAGCTCCGCTTCGACAAGCTGTACGCCGAAGCCACGAAGAAGTGACCGACACGCTCGTGTCGTCCCCAGGGCCGGTTCCGACCAGGAACCGGCCCTCGGGCCGTGTCAGGGCCGACAGCTCGGGCCGTCTCCCGCTCACCCTCTCCTCCGGGCTCGGCCTGGGGGCGGCGCTGGTCTGGTTCAGCATCCTGGTGCTGCTGCCGCTGGCCGCCGTCGTGGGGGCTGCCGCCGCCGGTGGCTGGGGCTCCTTCTGGGGCACGCTGACCGACGCCCAGACGTTCGCCGCGCTGCGGCTGACCGTCGTCGAGGCCCTGCTGGTGACCGTGGTGAACGCGGTCATCGGCACGGTGATCGCGTGGGTGCTGGTCCGCGACCAGTTCTTCGGCAAGCGGATCCTGGACGTCGTCATCGACATCCCGTTCGCGCTGCCCACGATCGTCGCGGGCCTGGTGCTGCTCAGCCTGTGGGGGCCGGACAGCCCGGTCGGGGTCAACATCGTCAACACCCGGCAGGGCATCTTCCTGGCCCTGCTCTTCGTGACCCTGCCGTTCGTCGTACGGACGGTGCAGCCGGTGCTCATCGAGCTCGACGCCGACGTCGAGGAGGCCGCGGCGTCGCTGGGCGCCTCGCGCTTCACGACCTTCCGCCGGATCATCCTGCCGAGCCTGGTGCCGGCGATCGCGGCCGGCTCGTCGCTGGGCTTCGCGCGGGCGATCAGCGAGTTCGGCTCGCTGGTGCTGATCTCGGGCAACACGCCGTACGAGACCGAGGTCGCGTCGCTGAAGATCCTCAAGTTCCTCGAGGGCGACAACCAGGACGGGGCGGCCGCGGTCGCCGTGCTCCTGCTGGTCGTGGCCGTGGTGACGATCGTGGCGCTCGACGTGATCTCGCGAAGGGTGGCGCGCCGTGGCTGACACCCGACAGATCCGGGCCCGTCGCGGCCCGGTGGCCTACGCCCTGCGGATCTTCGTCATCGTCTACCTCGCCGCGCTGGTGCTCTGGCCGCTCTACGAGGTCGGCAAGCAGACCTTCGCCCCGGCCAAGGCTGGCGCCGAGGGCGGCTTCGCGGCGTTCTGGGAGCGGCTCAGCGACCCGTCGGTGACCTACGCCTTCAACCTCACCGGGACGGTCGCGTTCTGGGCCGTGCTGATCAACACCGTCTTCGGTGTCGGCATCTCGCTGCTCATCGTGCGCTACCGCTTCCCCGGCCGCCGCGTGCTCTCGGTGCTCGTCGACCTGCCGATGTCGGTGTCGCCGGTGGTCGTGGGTCTCGCACTGGTGCTGGCCTACAGCACGGGCAAGGGCTGGTTCGGCGAGGCGCTGGAGGGGATCGGCTTCTACATCATCGGTACGACGCCCGGCCTGATCATGGCCACCGCCTTCGTCAGCCTGCCGCTGGTGATCCGCGAGATCGTCCCGGTGCTGGAGGAGATCGGCACCGACGCCGAGCTCGCCGCCAGCAGCCTCGGCGCCAACGGCTGGCAGACCTTCCGCCGGATCACCCTGCCGAGCATCAAGTGGGCCGTGATCTACGGCGTCGTGCTCAGCATGGCCCGCTCGCTGGGCGAGTTCGGCGCAGTCAAGATCGTCAGCCCCGGGGCCGAGTTCCGCGGCGAGACCGCCACCCTCCTCATCCAGAACCGCTACACCAACTACCAGGAGCCCACGGCGTACGCCGCGGCCTTCGTGCTCGTGCTCGCCTCCGTGCTGGCCCTGGTCGTCGTCTCGCTGATCCGCAAGGAGGATCACTGATGAACATCCTGATCGAGGGGGTCAACAAGTCCTACGGCGACTTCGTGGCCCTCGACAACATCAACGTCTCGTTGCCGACCGGCCAGCTCACCGCCCTGCTCGGGCCGAGCGGTGGCGGCAAGTCGACGCTGCTGCGCATCATCGCCGGCCTCGAGTCGGCCGACTCGGGCTCGGTCGAGATCGAGGGCGTGGACGCGACGAAGCTGCCGCCGCAGAAGCGGAACGTGGGCTTCGTGTTCCAGCACTACGCCGTCTTCAAGCACATGACGGTCGCCAAGAACGTCGCCTTCGGCCTGGAGATCCGCAAGCGGCCCAAGGCCGAGGTGAAGGCGAAGGTCGCCGAGCTCCTCGAGCTGGTGCACCTCTCGCAGTTCGCCCACCGGCTGCCCTCGCAGCTCTCCGGTGGCCAGCGCCAGCGCCTGGCCCTGGCCCGGGCGCTCGCGGTGGAGCCGACGGTGCTGCTGCTCGACGAGCCCTTCGGGGCGCTCGACGCGAAGGTCCGCAAGGAGCTGCGCGACTGGCTGCGCCGCCTGCACGACGAGGTGCACGTGACCACGGTCTTCGTCACCCACGACCAGGAGGAGGCCCTTGAGGTCGCCGACGAGATCGTGGTCATCAACGAGGGCCGGATCGAGCAGATCGGCACCCCCGACCAGCTGTACGACGAGCCGGCCAACGACTTCGTGATGGGCTTCCTCGGCGAGGTGACCCAGCTCGGCGGCGTACGCCTGCGCCCGCACGACATCGACCTGACGACCACGCCGGGCGCGCCCGGTGCGCTCGCCGGGACGGTCACCCGCGCCCTGCGCGTCGGCTTCGAGGTGCGCCTCACCGTCGACGTCGAGGGCCAGGCCGAGCCGGCGCTGGTCGTGCTGTCGCGCACGCACGCGCGGGCGCTGGACCTCGACGCCGGTGCCCGGGTCTGGCTGCGGCCGACCACCGGCGCCACGTCCGTGCCGGTGCTCGGGGTGGCGACGGCCTGAGGCGACGCGGCGACATGTAACTACGTGTTCAGACCTCTACCCGGGTGCTGTGACCAGTCACAGCACCCGGGTAGATACACGAACACGTAGTTACAAGTGCGGCGCTGCCGTGGCCGCCCCCTAGGCTGGGTCTGTGAGCTACCTCCGGGCGACGCGCGTCTTGTGCTGGCTGCTGGGGGTGGCCGTCCTGGTGTCGGTCGTGCACTACGTCGACAACTACGTCAACTACGACGACTACCCGCTCCCCGCGGAGGACGCGACCATCCCGGCCCCGTCGGCGGCCCTGGTCGGCGCCGCCTGGTTCCTCTTCACCGCGCTCGGCGGGATCGGGTTGCTGATGTGGTTCCGTCGGCACATCACCACCGCCGCGATCTTCCTGACCGGCTACTCCCTCTCCGGGCTGGTCGGGATCCTGCACTACACCGTCCCCGGCGCGACGGACATGGTCTGGTGGCGCCAGGCGCACGTCGTCGCCGACATCGTGCTGGGCGCGGCCGTGCTCGGCTTCGCGCTGTGGGCCGCCCGCAACTCCAGCGAGCTCATCCCTCCGGGCTGGAAGCCGCCTCCGCGCGACGCCTGAGCCCCTCCGCGTGCCGCCGGAACCCGTCGGCCACCCGGCCCGGGCCCGCGAGACGCACCAGGGGGCCGCGGAACACCTCGACGGTCTCGTACGTCGTCGGGCCACCCGGTCGCTGCGTGAGCCGCTGGTGACGCACGCCCCGGACCAGGCCGAGGCGAGCCGGCAGGCCCTCGTAGACGTACGACATCAGCGCGCTCGTCGTACCGGTGGCGGGGTCGGTGACCGGGGCGTCCAGGGCGGTGATCCGCTCGGGGGAGCGGGTCCGCTTCCCGTTCGCCCACACCACGTGCAGCACGATCGGGTTGCCGACGGCCAGGGGCTGTGCGGTGTCCGCGCGCTCGACGAAGGGGTTCCACCCGGCGTACTGCTCGGTGTCGAGCATGATCGCCCACACCCGCTCGATCGGGGCGTCGATCTCGATGCTGGCCGCAGGGTCCATGCCCGGCATCCTGCCGCAGTCTCAGCCGGCGCGCTGGGCGTAGGTGTCGGCGAGGCCGGCGATGTCGGCGACGTAGGCGTCGGAGTGGTTGAAGCTGAACACCGCGCGGCGCCAGGCGTCCGCGCTGGAGAGGTCACCGCTGTGGCACAGGTAGCGACCGGCGGCGAGCGCCGCGTCGTCGATCTGGTCGGGGTCGGCCACGCCGTCGCCGTTGCCGTCGGCGGCCCAGGTCGCCCAGGTCGAGGGGATGAACTGCAACGGCCCGACCGCCCGGTCCCAGCGGGTGTCGCCGTCGAGGAGGCCGCCGTCGGTGTCGCGGACCGCCCCGAACGCACCGCCGTCCAGTGCGGGCCCCCGGATCGCGGGCACCGAGAGACCGTCCTCGCCCAGCACGGCGTCGTGGATGGTGCCGTGCCGGGACTCCACGCCGCCCAGCGCCGCGATGGTGTTCCACGCGACCTTGCAGCCCGGCTGCTCGGCCGCGACCCGCAGGTGCGCCCGGGCGTACGCCGCCAGCGCGCGCACCGGGATCCCGGTCCTGCCGGCGGTCGTGGCGAGCCAGACGCCGTCAGGGCGGTAGGGGTCGACGGCCGGCGCCTGCGGGGCACCGCCGACCGTCGCCACCGCGGTCGGTGCGGCGGCGGTCGGCGCCGGGAGCGGCTGCGTGCGCGGCGGGTGCTGGCCGGCGTACGCGACGGCGAGGGCGAGGCCGGACAGCAGGGCCGCGCCCGCCGCCACCACCGCGAGGGCGGTGACGAGCGCCCGGTCCACCCTCATGTCGGCGGGAGGTCAGCGGTAGTTGGTGAACTGCACCGCGAACTCGTAGTCCTGCGCCTTCACCAGCGCCTGCACGGCCTGGAGGTCGTCGCGCTTCTTGGAGGAGATGCGGAGCTCGTCGCCCTGGATCTGCGCCTTGACGCCCTTGGGGCCCTCGTCGCGGATCAGCTTGGAGATCTTCTTGGCGTCCTCGGAGGTGATGCCCTCCTTGAGCGCGACGTCGATCTTGGAGACCTGGCCGGACTGGCGCGGCTCGGAGGCGTCGAGGATCTTCAGCGACTGGTTGCGCTTGATCAGCTTGTCCTGGAAGACGCTGAGCACGGCGCTCGCGCGGTCGTCGGCCGAGGCGCTGATCTCGATCGCCTGCTCGCCCTTCCACTCGATGCTCGCGCCGGTGCCCTTGAAGTCGAAGCGGGTGGCGATCTCGCGGGCGGTCTGCCCGAGGGCGTTGTCGACCTCCTGACGGTCGAGCTTGCTGACGATGTCGAACGAGGAATCGGCCATGGGTCTCACCTGCGCGTCGTTGGGGTTTTCTGCCGGACGGTGCTGCTGCGCTATTGTTTCGCGTCGTCGCCGACCTTCCAACTCGGAAACGCTCCCAGGCAAGGGGTGGGGCCGGTGACACTCCCGGCAGATTGCCCGAGCGGCCAAAGGGAGCTGACTGTAAATCAGCCGGCATTGCCTACGTAGGTTCGAATCCTGCATCTGCCACGGGTACGACGAGCCCGGCTCTCCGCGAGAGCCGGGCTCGGTCGCTTTTGCGGCCCCCGCTGCGTCGGAGTGCGCGCCCGGAGGTGCCAGACGCTGCGCACCCGGTGCCCACCGGCGCAGGTCAAGGAAATGTGACATTGCACATGGCGCCGATGTTCGTGATGGTGGTCACAGCGCGCGGGCCTGCCGGCGCGCGGTCCGGCAACGACCGTCGCAACGGAGCGCGGTCCCGGACTTCCTCCGAAGGAGCCATCTCGATGAAACCCTCCCCCCGCCGCCCAGCCCTGCGGACCGCGCTCGCGGTCCTCGCCCTGGCCGGCGCCGGCGCCGTACCCGTCCTCGCGGGCCCGGCCACGGCCGCGGCCGACACCTGCGTGCAGGGCACGCTGAAGTACACCTCCCCGGACGCGGAGTCCCAGTCGTCCCTTACCGCCGTCGTCCCGCGTGCGAAGTTCGAGGTGCGCAGCGGCAGCACCGTGCTGACCACCGGTGAGACCGCGGCGGACGGGACCTTCTCGGCGTGCACCGGCAAGACGTCCGTGTCCGACCTCCAGGTCTCCTTCGTCACGACGGCGGCCGGCGGGCGGTGGCGGGTCATCGACGACGTCGTGCAGAACCCCACCAGCAGCGACCT
This sequence comes from Nocardioides sp. LML1-1-1.1, assembly GCF_040676175.1. Lineage (NCBI taxonomy): Bacteria > Bacillati > Actinomycetota > Actinomycetes > Propionibacteriales > Nocardioidaceae > Nocardioides > Nocardioides sp. LML1-1-1.1. The sequence goes on from NZ_JBEGHK010000006.1 coordinate 213,689, forward strand.
GCACCGGTTCAGCACGGCGACGACCAGCTCCGCGACCGGCACCACGGACTACGGCGTCGTGCAGCCGCCGGCCGACCAGCAGGGCGCCTTCCGGGTGCTGGCGGTGCTCGACAAGCTGTACAACAAGCGCGACACCTCCTCGACCTGCTTCGCGAAGATCGACACCGGCACCTGCGAGACGCTCACCTTCGTGTGGGACTCCGACCGCACCGTCGGCGGCTGGTGGGACCACGAGAGCGACGACCCCTCCTACGTCGACAACGGCGAGGTGAGGAACAGCAAGTACGTCGTCCTGGACAAGTGGGACCAGTGGTCGCAGCACACGATCATCCACGAGGCCGGGCACTGGCTGCAGTGGCAGCTGCACGGCCAGCACTTCCCGGCGGTCAACGCCTGCGACCCGCACTACATGGACCAGGCCTCCTCGGAGTCCTGCGCCTGGACCGAGGGCTTCGCCGACGCCGTGGCCGGCAAGGTGCTCGGTGACCGTCGCTACGTCTACGCCGACGCCAACGTCGCGCCCTCGCCGTTCGAGCCGACCGACTGCACCCCCACGCCGGGTGGTGACTGCTTCTGGACCGGAGGCCGGGCCACGCAGGGCAACGTCGCCGCCGCCATGCTCGACTTCTGGGCCGCGGACGGCGGCTGGAACAGCGGCTTCGCCGCCATGGCGAGCCAGACGAGCGCGACGGTGAAGGCCTACTACGAGCACCGCTACCCCTCGCCGTCGAGCACGGTGAGCGGCATCTACTCCAAGCACGGCCTGCAGTACACGAACAACGTGGGCTGAGGGCCCCGTCCCACCGGCGCCGGGCGTGGGGGTCCACCGACCTCGCGCCCGGCGTCGCGCCCGCCCTCGACCGACCATCCCGAAGGAGCACCCACCCCGATGAAGCACCACCTCACCCGATCCTCCCTGCGCGGCCGGATCGCCGCCGCCACTGCCGCCGTCGCGGCCCTGCTGGGCATCGGCGTGCTGCCGGCGCTCGCGCAGCCGGCCGGTGCCGCCGCCCCGACCTGCGTGCGGGGCACCCTGGCGTACTCCTTCTACGACGCGGAGACCGACGACCGCGACTTCTCGGCGACCGTGCCGCGGGCCCGCTTCGAGCTGCGCGACGACTCCGGCGTGCTCAGCACCGGCGAGACCGACCGCCGCGGCGGCTTCGCGGCCTGCACCCGGCGGGCGGGCACCGGCCTCCGGGTCTGGTTCGCCTCGAGCGCGGCGCACGGCACCTGGCAGGTGATCCGCACGAGCGTGGTCGACCCCGGCAAGGACGACCTGCACTGGTTCGGGACCCGGTCGATCGACACCAGCCACGGCCGGCGGGTCGACCTCGGCGTCGTCCAGCCGCCGGCGGACCAGCAGGGCGCGTTCCGCATCGTCTCGGTCCTCGACAAGCTGTACGACGAGCGCGGGCACCACTCGCGCTGCTTCGCGAAGGTCGACACCGGCCGGTGCGCGCCGTTGACCTACGTCTGGGCGGCGGACCGCGAGACCGGCGGCTGGTGGGACTACTGGGGTCCCGGCGACGCCTACGTCGACCCGGAGGAGGGCGGCCTGGTCAACACCAAGTACGTCGTCCTCGACAAGACCGACCCCGCCTCACAGCACACGATCCTCCACGAGGCCGGGCACTGGCTGCAGTGGCAGCTGCACCGCGAGCGCTTCCCCGAGGTCACCGCCTGCAACCCGCACTACATCAACAAGCCCTCCTCGGAGTCCTGCGCGTGGACCGAGGGCTTCGCGGACGCCGTCGCCGCCCACGTCCTCGGTGACCGGCGCTACGTCTACTCGAGCGGCTTCTCCTACCCGCTGCACCGCACCGACTGCACGCCCGCCGAACCGAGGGGCTGCGCCTTCGACGGTGGCCGCGCGACCCAGGGCAACGTGGGCTCGGCGCTGCTCGACCTCTGGGACGCCGAGGGCGGCTGGCGGCACAGCTTCGCCGCCATGGCCACCCAGGTCAGCCCGGACGTCCAGGCCTACTACGAGCACCGCTACCCGTTCCCGTCGCGCCGGGTGCGCGCGATCCACGACCGGTGGACCCTGCAGGAGACGAACGGCGTGCGCTGAGGACCGGAGCCGGTCCCGCCCTCACGCCGGCGACAGCAGGAAGACGGGGATGACCCGGTCGGTCCACTCGGTGTACTTGCGGTAGTTCGGCCACACGGTGACCATGTGCGCCCACGCCCGGTCCTTCTCCGCGTCGGTCAGCTCGCGCCACGTGCAGGTCTGCGTGCGCCCGTTGTAGCGCACCTCGACGGTCTCGGCCGCGCGCAGGTTGAAGGTCCACACCGGCGGCTTGGGCGCCCCGAAGTGCGAGCCGGCGATCAGCCAGCCGCCCTGCCACGGCACGCACAGCAGCGGGGTCTCGCGCGGGATGCCGCTCTTGCGGCCCACCACGGTGAGCATCAGGTTCGGCAGGCCGGCGATGTCGAGCAGGGTGAGCCGGCCGCGGGTCAGCCGCTGCAGGTTCGTGTCGGTCCAGGTGACCTGGGGGAGCAGCTTCGGCATCCACGGCTGGGAGCCGATCTTGATCGCGAGCGGGGTGAGCAGGCCCATGGCCGCCACCCTAGTGACGTGCGGCGTTGCCTGTCCGTTCAACCCCAGGACGCCGGGCGAACCTACGGTGCCCATCGTGATCACACGTGGGCTCGTCGGCGGGGTGCTGGTGTTCCTCGGCGGCCTCGTCACGGCGACGCTGCCGCAGTCGACCCCCGTCCTGCGGATCGCCGTGCTCGGCTCGATCCGCGGTCACGAGCTCGGCCGGATGGTCGGACTGGCGCTGGTGCTGGCCGGCCTGGGCCTGCTCGCGAGCGCCTGGCTGCGGCTGTGCCGCACGGTCGCCGTCGGCGACCGGGAGACCACCGACGCCGCCGAAGGAGTCGCCCTGGTGCGCTTCGCGTGCGCCGTGTGGTGCGCGCCGCTGGTCCTGGCGCCGCCGCTGTTCTCCCGGGACGGGTGGTCCTACGCCGCCCAGGGCATGCTCGCCCGGGTGGGGCTCTCGCCGTACGACTGGGGGCCGGGCGCGCTCGCCCCCGACAACTTCCTGCCGCTGCCGACGTGGCTGACCGCGCCGCCGATCGTGCAGGCGGTCGACCCGCTGTGGTGGGACACCGCGACGCCGTACGGTCCGGTGCCGGTGTTCTTCGGCGCCGTCGCGGCCGGTACGACGGGCAACCCGTGGCTGCTCGTCATCGCCCACCGGGTGCTGGCCCTGGTCGGCCTCGCCCTGCTGGCGTGGGCCGTGCCGCGGCTCGCGTCGTGGACCGGCGCGAACCCGGCGGTCGCCTCGGCGGTCGTGCTGGTCTCGCCGCTGATGGTGGCCAACGGCGTGGCGGGGCTCCACAACGACCTGCTCATGGTCGGCCTGATGGCCGCCGCCCTCGTCGTGGCCGCCGAGCGCGGCTGGGTGTGGGGCGCGATGCTGGCCGGATTCGCGGCCGGGGTGAAGGTCCCCGGCGGCCTGGTCTGCGTCGGTATCGCCCTCGTCTCGCTGCCCGTCGGCGCCGCCCTCCTGCCCCGGCTGCGACGGCTGGCCTCGGTCGGGGCCGTCGCGGTCGGCACGCTGCTCGGGCTCGGCATCCTGACCGGCCTGGGCAACGGCTGGCTGCACGCGCTGACCGTGCCCGGCGAGGTGAACACCCCGCTCTCGGCCACCACCCTGGTCGGCGGCGTCCTCGACTTCTTCGCGCTGCACCTGGGCGTCGGCACCGATCCGGCGTTCTTCCGCAACCTGGTCCGGGCGCTCGGCCTGCTGGCCGCGCTCGGCATCGGCGCCTGGGTCGCCCTCGGCTGGCGCGCCGGCGACCGGAGCCGGGCGCTGGCGGGCGTCGCGACCGCGGGCGCGGCCTTCGTGCTGCTCTCGCCGGTGGTGCACCTGTGGTACTTCCTGATGCTCCCGCCCTTCCTGGCCACCCAGCGGCTGCGACCCCACGCGATGGGTGCCCTGGTCGGGATCTCGATGCTGCTCGGCCTGGTCGCGCCGCTCGACTCCTCGCTGCACGGCGCCTACTACGCGATCGTGCTCGGCTCGATGACCGTCGCGCTGCTGATGCCGGTGCTGCTGCTGACCCGCGGCGCCCGCGAGTCGCTGGCCCGGGTCGTGGAGCCGCTGGCCCCGACGCCGGCGGCCGAGCCGGCGGAGTCGCCGGTCAGGCGGTGAGGACGCCGACCCGCTCGCCCGCGTGCAGCGCCAGCATCCGCGCCACCGTGCGGTCCCAGCCGAACAGCTCCGCCCGCTGACGCGCGGCCCGGCGGACCCGCTCCTCGGGCCGGGCCGCCAGCCGGAGCACCGCGTCCGCGAGGGCAGCCGGGTCCGGCGTTCCCCAGGCGCCGCTGGCGGCGTCGACCAGCTCGCGGGCGCCACCACGGTCGGCGGTGACGACCGGCGTCCCGCAGGCCAGCGCCTCCAGCACCGCCAGCCCGAAGGTCTCCCCGGGGCAGACCGACAGCGAGACGTCCGCGGCGGCGAGCCGGTCGCGCAGGGCCGCACGGCCGTCGACGTAGCCGTGGAGGTGGACGGGGGCGCCCGCGGCGATCTCCTCGAGCTCGTCGCGGTGCGGGCCGTCGCCGTAGACGTCCATCCGCACCGGTACGCCGCGCCGGTGCAGCTCGACCGCGGTCGCGACCGCGAGGTGGGGGGACTTCTCCCGCGAGAGCCGTCCGGCGTGCACCAGCCGCAGCTCACGGCCCCGGGGTGCTCGCGGGACGGGACGGAAGGTCTCCAGGTCGACGCCCAGCGGGACCCGCTCGACGGGACAGCCGGCGCTGGCGGCGACCCTGCGGAACTCCTCCTCGGCGTAGCGGGAGGTCACCACGACGGTGTCGAAGCTGCGCACCAGCAGCCGGTTGAGCAGGCCGATGGAGACCTTCGAGGTGGTGTCCAGCCCGGAGCGCATGGCGAACATGTCACCCATCCGCTCGTGCGAGAGCAGCACCGAGCGCACCCCGTTGCGCCGCGCCCACCAGGCCACCGGCAGCAGGGTCAGCTTGTCGCTCCACTCGACGCTGGTCGGCGCCCAGCGCTCCAGCACGTCGGTCACCCGCCAGGGCTCCACGATCAGCCGGTAGCCGCCGCCCACGCGCGGAGCGCGCACCTGCACGACGTCGCCGAGCTCGGTGGAGGTGACGGCGTCGACCGGACCGGGGATCACCAGGAGCCGCTCGGCCCCCGCGTCGACGTACCCCCGGCCGAGGTGCTCGATCGCGGTCCGCATGCCTCCCGAGGTCGATCCGACGAAGTTGGCCAGCTGGGCGATCCGCACGGGGACACCATGACGACAGCGGGTGAACTGATGCCCACCGCACGGTTGACGGGCGCGAAAGGATGAGGACATGAGCAACCCGGAGAGAGACCCGGACGAGGTGCTGTGCGAGAGCCGCCAGGCGGCCGGGGTGGAGCTGATGACGCCGCGCGAGGTGCCGTTGGGCGGTCCCCGCGCGATGCCGGTACGACGCACGCTCCCGCAGCGGCACCGCTCCCTGATCGGCGCCTGGTGCTTCCTCGACCACTACGGGCCCGACCTCGTCAGCGACAGCGGCGGGATGGAGGTCGCGCCGCACCCGCACACCGGCCTGCAGACCGTCTCCTGGCTGTTCACCGGCGAGATCGAGCACCGTGACAGCGCCGGCAACGTCGCGATGGTGCGCCCGCGGGAGGTCAACCTGATGACCGCCGGGCACGGCATCAGCCACTCCGAGGTGTCCACGCCGACCACGACCGTGCTGCACGGCGCCCAGCTCTGGGTGGCCCTGCCGGAGACGGCCCGCGACACCGACCCCGGCTTCGAGCACTACGCCCCGGCGGAGGTCTCCGGCGAGGGCTGGCGCGCGCACGTCTTCCTCGGCTCGCTGCTCGGCGACACCTCGCCGGTCACCACCTTCACGCCGCTGCTCGGCGCGGAGCTCGTCCTCGACCCGGGCACGACGCTGGCGCTCCCCGTCGACGAGGCCTTCGAGCACGGCGTCCTCGTCGACCTCGGCTCGGTCACCGTCGGCGACCTCGACGCGAAGGCCGCCGACCTCGCCTACGTGCCGACCGGCGCCCAGGAGATCACCCTCCTCGCCGGTGACGAGGGCGCCCGGGTGCTCGTGCTCGGCGGCCCGCCCTTCGGCGAGGCGATCGTGATGTGGTGGAACTTCGTCGGCCGCACCCACGACGAGGTGGTCGCCTACCGGGCGGCCTGGCAGGAGCAGATCACCGACCCGGCCACCGGTGAGGTGCTGGACGACAGCCGCCGGGTCGCGCCGGGCCGCTTCGGCGTCGTGCCCGACCAGCCGCTGGGGCCCATCCCGGCGCCCGGCCTGCCCAACGCCCGGCTGCGAGAGCGCCGGTGATCACCGGGCTCACCTGGCTGATCGGCTTCCAGCTGCTGGGCGAGCTCGTCGCCCGGGTCGCGGACCTGCCCGTGCCCGGGCCGGTGCTCGGGATGCTCTTCCTGTTCGTCTTCCTCCGCCTGCGCCGGTACGGCGACGACGGCTCCGTCGTGCGCGCCGGCGCCGCGCTGCTGCGCCACCTCCAGCTGTTCTTCGTCCCGGCCGGGGTCGGCGTCGTGGTCTACCTCTCGGTCCTGGGCCGCGACGCGCTGCCGATCGCGGTGGCGATGCTCGGCTCCTGGTTCCTCGGACTCGTCGTGGTCGGCTGGACGGCCGAGGGCCTGGAGCGCCTGCTCGGGCGCCCGCGCGACGACCTGGGGGACCTGGGGGAGACCGCGTGAACGACGCGCTCGACGTCGCCCGCTCGCCGCTCGGGCTGCTGGCGGTGACCCTGCTGGGCTACCAGCTCGGTCGCTGGATCCAGCAGCGCACCGGAGGTCACCCGCTGGCCCAGCCGGTGCTGGTCGCCGTCGTGGTGGCCGGTGGCGCGATCAGCCTGCTGGACGTGGACTACGCCGACTACCGCTCCGCGACCGAGCTGGTCGCCTTCTGGCTGGGGCCGGCGACGGTGGCGCTCGCCGTTCCCCTGCACCGGCAGGCGGACCGGCTCAAGGGCTTCGTCGTACCGATGCTGGTGGCGGTGCTCGCCGGCGCGGCCGTCTCGATCACCTCGGCCGTCCTGCTCGCCCGCGCGCTCGGCGCGGACACCGCGCTGGAGAAGACGCTGGCCACCAAGGCCGCGACCACGCCCGTGGCGATCGCGATCACCGAGTCCCTGGGCGGCATCCCGCCCCTGGCCGCGGTGTTCGCCATCCTGATCGGCATCTTCAGCGCGATCGTCGGGCCGGCGACCCTGAACCTGCTGCGGATCCGCGACCGGCGTGCCCGGGGGCTCGCCATCGGCGCCGTCTCGCACGGCGTCGGCGCCTCCCGGATGCTGCGCGAGGACGAGACCGAGGGCGCCTTCGCCGGCCTCGCGATGGGCCTCTCCGCGCTCGCGATCAGCCTGCTCGTGCCCGTCCTCGCGCTGGTCCTCTTCTGAGCCGGAATCTCCGACCACGGTCGGAGGTGCGGCCGCCGGAGAACGGTTAGGTTCCCTGCATGCGCGTGCACGCTTTCTCCGACGATGCCCTGGGTGACCTCGACGCGGTGGGCCTGGCCGAGCACCTGGGTGCCGGCAAGGTCTCGGCGCAGGAGGTGGTCGACGCGGCGATCGCACGCGTCGAGCAGGTCTCCGACGCCCTCAACCCGCTGGCCTACCGGGCCTTCCAGCGGGCGCGCCTGGAGGCAGCCACGCCGGGAGAGGGCTTCTTCGCCGGCGTGCCGACGGTGGTCAAGGACAACGTCGACGTCGCCGGGATGCCGACGATGTCCGGCACCGACGCCTGGGAGCCGCGTCCGGCGAGGAAGGACGGCGACTTCGCCGCGATGTACCTCGCCACCGGCCTGGTCCCGCTCGGCAAGAGCCAGCTCTCCGAGTACGGCTTCAGCGCCTCCGCCGAGCACCCCCGCCTGGGCGCGGTGCGCACCCCGTGGAACACCGAGCACACCGCCGGCGCCTCGAGCTCGGGCTCGGGCGCGCTGGTGGCCGCGGGCGCCGTCCCGATCGCGCACGCCAACGACGGCGGCGGCTCCATCCGCATCCCCGCCTCGGTCAACGGCCTGGTCGGGCTCAAGCCCACCCGCGGCCGGCTGGCCCAGGACAAGCAGATGCGCGAGATGCCGATCCGGATCGTCTCCGACGGCGTGCTGACCCGCTCGGTGCGCGACACGGCCGCGTTCTACCGCGAGGCCGAGCGCATCCACCGGGCGCTGGAGCTGCCGCCCGTCGGCGACCTCACCCGGCCGATCAAGCGCCGCCTGCGGGTCGCGCTCAACACCACCGGCGTGGGTCGCGGCGCGGACCCCGAGACCACGGCGCTCACCGAGCAGACTGCCGCCCTGCTGGAGTCCCTGGGGCACACGGTGACCGAGTCCGACGTACCGGTCGGGCCGGGCTTCGCCGACGACTTCCTGCTCTACTGGGCGCTGCTGTCGCTGGTGCTGCTCACCACCGGCCGGCCCACCCACGGGCGGAGCTGGGCCAAGGCGCAGCACGACAACCTCACCCTCGGCCTGGCCCGGCACGCCCGCCGCAACCTGCACCGCCTGCCCGGCGCGATCAGCCGGCTCAAGCGCGCGAACGCCCAGGCCGAGGCCTACTACGAGCGGTACGACGTCGCGCTCACCCCCACGCTGGCCACCCCCACGCCCCTGGTCGGCCACCTCGACCCCACCCAGTCCTACGACGTGGTGATCGACAAGCTGCAGGACTGGGTCGCGTTCACGCCGTGGCAGAACGTCACCGGCGCCCCGGCCATCTCGCTGCCCCTCGCCACGACCGCGAGCGGGCTGCCGCAGGGGATGATGTTCGGGGCCGCCCCGGGGCACGAGGCGCTGCTGATCGAGCTCGCCTACGAGCTCGAGGAAGCCCGGCCGTTCGCCCGGATCCAGGGCTGACGACGCAAAATCCGCCCGCGATTTCGCACCCCTCCGGGGCGCGTGTATCGTTCTGCGGCGTTGCCCCTTTAGCTCAGTCGGCAGAGCGTCTCCATGGTAAGGAGAAGGTCTACGGTTCGATTCCGTAAAGGGGCTCTGGGAGCAAGGGCCCGCCGAACCGGCCGGAGACGGACGGGGAGGCGGGTGCCCTGACCCCCTGGCGGGGTAGCTCAGGTGGTTAGAGCACACGGCTCATAATCGTGGTGTCGCGGGTTCGAGTCCCGCCCCCGCTACGCCAGATGACGAAGCAGCACCCGCAGTACCCCCGAAGACGCATCCAGAAGGACTTCCCGTGGCCAGCAAGAGCTCTGACGTTCGCCCCAAGATCACGCTTGCCTGCGTGGACTGCAAGGAGCGCAACTACATCACGAAGAAGAACCGGCGCAACGACCCCGACCGCATCGAGCTGTCGAAGTTCTGCCCGCGCTGCCGCAAGCACACCGCGCACCGCGAGACCCGCTGACCTGAAGCCGCTCTCCGAGCGCTCCGACGACCCGCCGCCCGTCAGGGTGGGCGGGTCGTCGTCGTTTGCGGACTCGCGAGTAGCCAGAGGCCCGGACTAGGGTCGGCGGCATGCCGATCGACGCCGACCTGGTCGGCCGCGCCTTCCCGCCGACCCCGCCCCGCGCCGTCACCGCGGAGGCCGTCGCCGCCTTCGCCGCGGCCGTCGGCCGTACGACGGAGGGGCCGGTCCCGCCGACCTTCCCGATCGTGGTGACCTTCGCCGCGCTGCAGGACTTCCTCGCCGCCGAGCAGGTCGAGCTGTCCCGGATCGTGCACGGCGACCAGCGCTTCAGCTACGCCCGGCCGGTCGTGGTCGGCGACGAGCTGAGCGCCACCCTCACCGTCACGGGGGTGCGCTCGATCGGCGGCAACGACATCGTCAGCACGTCCAGCGAGATCACCGACGCCGGCGGCGCCGTGGTCTGCACCGCCACCGCCACCCTGGTCCACCGCGGAGGTGCGGCATGAGCACGCTGACCCCCGGCGCGGAGCTCGCGCCGCGCACCTACGACGTCACCCGGGCCGACCTGGTCGCCTACGCCGAGGCGAGCGGCGACCACAACCCGATCCACCAGGACGAGGAGGTCGCTCTCGCGGTCGGCCTGCCCGGCGTGATCGCGCACGGGATGTACACCCTCGCGCTGGTCGGCCGCGCCGTCGCGGAGTGGACCGGGGACGCCGAGGTGGTCGACCTCGGCGCGAAGTTCGTCGCGCCCGTCGTCGTACCTGCCGAGGGGGCGGCACGGGTCACCGTCGCCGGCACCGTCGGTGAGCGCACGGACGACGGCCTCCTGCCGCTGGCGCTGCTGGTCACCGTCGACGGCGCGAAGGTGCTCGGCGCCCCCAAGGCGACCGTTCGTGCCTGAGCCCACGCTCGCCGGCCTCACCACGCTGCGCCTCGGCGGTCCGGCGGGCAGCTACGTCGCCGCGCCCGACGCCGACGCGCTGGTCGCCGCGGTCTCCGCCGCGGACGCGGCCGGAGAGCCGGTGCTGCTCGTCGGCGGGGGCAGCAACCTGGTCGTCGCGGACGAGGGCTTCGCCGGCACCGTCGTGCACCTGACCGGGGGTGGCGTGGAGGTCGTGGACGACGGTTGCGGCGTGGTCTCGGTGACGGTCGCCGCGGGTGAGCCGTGGGACGACCTCGTCGCACGCGCCGTCGCCGAGGGCTGGACCGGCGTCGAGGCGCTCTCCGGCATCCCCGGCACCACTGGTGCCACCCCGGTCCAGAACGTCGGCGCCTACGGCCAGGAGGTCGCCCAGACCGTGGCCCGGGTCCGGGTGTGGGACCGGGTGCTGAAGGGGCAGCGCACCTTCACCGCCGCCGAGTGCGGCTTCGGCTACCGCCACTCGCGGTTCAAGGCCGACCCGGGCCGCCACCTGGTCCTCGACGTGACCTTCGAGCTGCACCCCGGAGACCTCTCCGCCCCGGTCGCCTACGCCGAGCTGGCCCGCACCCTCGGTGTCGAGGTCGGCGAGCGGGCGCCCCTGGCCGACGTACGCGCCGCGGTGCTCGGGCTGCGCCGGGGCAAGGGCATGGTGCTCGACGCCGCCGACCACGACACCTGGAGCGCGGGCTCCTTCTTCACCAACCCGTTCGTGGAGCCGGACCGGGTGCCGGAGGGCGCGCCGTCGTACGCGCAGCCGGACGGACGGGTCAAGACCAGCGCCGCGTGGCTGATCGAGCACGCCGGCTTCGGCAAGGGCTACGGGCTCGACCGCCCGGACGCGCGGGTCTCGCTCTCGACCAAGCACACCCTGGCGCTCACCAACCGCGGCGGGGCCCGCACCACCGAGCTGCTCGACCTGGCACGCGAGGTGCGTGACGGCGTGCGCGACCGCTTCGAGATCGGCCTGGTCAACGAGCCGGTGCTCGTCGGGGCGACGCTCTAGGCGGTGCTGAACAGCGCGGCGAAGAACGCGATGACCGCCACGACGAGCGCGATCGCGATCACCGCCAGGACGGTGCCGACGATGCCGACGACGAGGCCGGCCGTGGCGATCCCCTCACCGGCGTGGCGGCGCCGGTCGGCGTCGATCTGCCGACGCGCCCAGATCGCCAGCCCGATCGCCACCGGCGAGCAGGCCACGCCGACGATCGTCACGATCAGGAAGGGCGTCAGGGCCAGCGAGACCAGCCCCACGATGCCGAGCACGAGCGAGGTCGTCGCAAGCGGGTGCGTCGGCGTGCCGTAGCCGCCGAGGTACTGGGCCGGGACCTGGTACGACGTCGGGGGCGGCGGGACGAACGGCTGCTCCGGGCTCACCTCGCCCCAGGCGGGGGCGTCGTAGGCCGGGTAGACCGGCGTGCTCCCCGAGGGCGGAGTGAGGGGCGGCTGCTCGCTCATGGGGGACAGCGTGCCACCGGCGGGCCCGGCCGAAACTCAGCCGGCGGGCGCGGCCAGCCACGCGTCGACGTCGGCGAGCGCTCGCTCGCGCAGCTCCGCCGGGGCCCGGCCGGCGCGCAGCGACATCCGCGCCAGCTCGGCCAGCTGCTCGTCGGAGAGCTCGTGCGCGGCCCGCATCGTGGCGTACTGGCCCGCCAGCCGCGAGCCGAACAGCAGCGGGTCGTCGGCGCCCAGGGCCACGGTGGCGCCCGCGTCGAGCAGGGTCGGCAGGGGCACCGAGGTGAGGTCGGAGTAGACGCCGAGCGCGACGTTGGAGACCGGGCAGACCTCCAGCGCGACCCCGGCGTCGACGACGCGGCGCAGCAGGTCCGGGTCCTCGGCCGCCCGTACGCCGTGGCCGAGCCGGTCCGCGTGCAGGGCGTCCAGGCAGGTGCGGATGTGCTCGGGCCCGCGCAGCTCGCCGCCGTGCGGGGCCAGCAGGAGCCCGGCCCGCTCGGCGATCGCGAAGGCACCGGCGAAGTCCTCGGTGCGGCCCCGCCGCTCGTCGTTGGAGAGCCCGAACCCGACGACCCCGCGGCCGACGTACTGCGCCGCGAGGCGGGCCAGCGTGCGCGCGTCGAGCGGGTGCCGGGTCCGGTTGGCGGCGATGACGACCGCGATCCCGAGCCCGGTCCGATCGGAGGCCTCGCGCACGGCGTCGAGCACGAGGTCGGTGAAGGCGGTGATCCCGCCGAAGCGGGCGCCGTAGCCGCTGGGGTCGACCTGGATCTCCAGCCAGCGCCCGCCGTCGGCCACGTCGTCCTCGGCGGCCTCGCGCACCAGCCGTCGTACGTCGTCCTCGGTGCGCAGCACGGAGCGGGCGACGTCGTAGAGGCGCTGGAAGCGGAACCAGCCCTTCTCGTCGGCGGCCGTCAGCTGCGGCGGCCAGTCCTCGACGAGGGCGTCGGGCAGCGCGATGCCGTCGCGCTCGGCGAGCTCCAGCAAGGTGGCGTGGCGCATGGACCCGGTGAAGTGCAGGTGCAGGTGCGCCTTGGGAAGGGCAGACAGGTCGCGCACGGTGGCCATCGTAGGGGCGGCCGGCTTTGGACCCGTGTGGGTGGGGTGGGTAGAGTCACCCTCTGGTGGATCTCCCACATGATGAGTCGCGCCCTGACGAAGGTCGGGAGCGCTCGTCCAGGAGATGCCCCGAAGGGCACTAGCTCAATTGGCAGAGCATCGGCCTCCAAAGCCGAGGGTTGGGGGTTCAAGTCCCTCGTGCCCTGCAAGAGACGACCATGAAGACGACGGAAGGGTGAGCACCGTGTCGGACACTCCGGCAGTCCGCGGAGACCGCAAGGACTCCTCGGGTGGCAAGCAGCCCGAGAAGCGCACCGGTCCGGTGACCTTCTACCGTCAGGTGGTCGCCGAGCTGCGCAAGGTGGTCTACCCCACCCGCGACCAGCTGGTGACCTACTTCTTCGTGGTCCTCGCGTTCGTGCTGGTGATGATCGCCCTGGTGTCCCTGCTGGACCTGGGCCTGGGCAAGCTCGCCTTCGAGATCTTCACCGGCGCCGACGACATCTGATCCCGCCTCCGGCGGGATCGGTGAAACATCCGGACAACTGATGGAGCAGCACGTGTCGGAGCAGTACGACTCGGCCCCCGAGATCGACGAGGCGGCCGACCAGGTCGAGGCCGTGGAGTCGGCCGAGGAGGACGCCGCCGAGGTGACCACCGAGGCGGACGCGACCGACGAGACGGTCGAGGTCGACGAGACCGTCGACGTCGAGGGCGCCGACGAGGTCGCGGCCACCGAGGACGAGGAGACCGAGGACGACGAGGCTCCGGCCGAGGCGTCCGACGAGGACCCGCTCGAGGCGTTCCGCCGCGAGCTGTGGGCCAAGCCCGGCGACTGGTTCGTGGTGCACACCTACTCCGGCATGGAGAACCGGGTGAAGCAGAACCTCGAGAACCGGATCCACTCCCTCAACATGGAGGACTACATCCACGAGATCGTGGTCCCCACCGAGGAGGTCGCCGAGATCAAGAACGGCCAGCGCAAGATGGTCAAGCGCACCGTTCTCCCCGGCTACGTGCTGGTCCGCATGGACCTCACCGACGAGTCCTGGGCCGCCGTGCGGCACACCCCGTCGGTCACCGGCTTCGTCGGCCACAGCCACCAGCCGGTGCCGCTGAGCATGGACGAGGTCGAGAAGATGCTCGCCCCGGCCGTGGTCAACGCCGCGGTCGCCGAGGCCGAGGCCGCCGCGGCCGCCAGCGGTGGCGGCGGTGCCGCCTCGACGCCGAGCAAGAAGCCGGTCGAGGTCGCGGACTTCGACGTCAGCGACTCGGTGCTCATCGTCGACGGCGCCTTCGCGACGCTGCACGCCACGATCACCGAGATCAACGCCGAGGCCCAGCGGGTCAAGGCGCTCGTCGAGATCTTCGGCCGGGAGACCCCGGTCGAGCTCTCGTTCAGCCAGATCCAGCGGGTCTGAATTTCGCCTCTGCGCCCGCGCGCGGAAGAATGTCTGGGTTGCCCCGCTCCGGCGGGGGACGCAGGTGGCAGAGACGTACGTCGTACGCCTCGTCATGACCACGAGAAGAAAGAGATTGAGGAATGCCTCCCAAGAAGAAGATCGCCGCACTGGTCAAGGTGCAGCTGCAGGCCGGCTCGGCCACCCCGGCGCCGCCGGTCGGTACCGCGCTCGGTCCGCACGGCGTCAACATCATGGACTTCTGCAAGGCGTACAACGCCCAGACCGAGTCCATGCGCGGCAACGTCATCCCCGTCGAGATCACCATCTACGAGGACCGGACCTTCGACTTCATCACGAAGACGCCGCCGGCCGCTGAGCTGATCAAGAAGGCCGCCGGCCTCAAGAAGGGCTCGGGCGTCCCGCACAAGGAGAAGGTCGGCAAGCTGACGACCGACCAGGTGCGCGAGATCGCCACGACGAAGCTCCCCGACCTCAACGCCAACGACATCGACGCCGCGATGAAGATCGTCGCCGGGACCGCCCGTTCCATGGGCGTCACCGTCGAGGGCGCCTGATCCACCGTGGAAGGGCCGCGCTGGCCCGCTGACCACACCTCCTCTTCGAGCTAAGGAACCACCATGCAGCGCAGCAAGACCTACCGCGCGGCTGCCGAGACGTTCGACAAGAACGAGCTCCACGCGCCGCTTCCCGCGATCAAGATCGCCAAGAGCACCAGCAAGAAGAAGTTCGACGAGACCGTCGACGTGGTCATGCGCCTCGGCGTCGACCCGCGCAAGGCGGACCAGATGGTCCGTGGCACGGTCAACCTGCCGCACGGCACGGGCAAGACCGCCCGCGTCCTGGTCTTCGCCAACGGCGACAAGGCCGAGGCCGCCCGTGAGGCCGGCGCCGACCACGTCGGTGGCGACGAGCTGATCGACAAGGTCGCCGGCGGCTGGATCGACTTCGACGCCGTCGTCGCCACCCCGGACCTGATGGGCAAGGTCGGCCGCCTCGGCCGCGTGCTCGGCCCGCGTGGCCTCATGCCGAACCCGAAGGTCGGCACCGTCACCCCGGACCCGGCCAAGGCCGTCTCCGACATCAAGGGCGGCAAGATCGAGTTCCGCGTCGACCGGCACGCCAACCTGCACTTCATCATCGGCAAGGCGTCCTTCTCCGAGCAGCAGCTCGCCGAGAACTACGCCGCCGCCCTCGACGAGGTGCTGCGGCTCAAGCCGTCCAGCTCCAAGGGCCGCTACCTGAAGAAGGTCACCTTCTCCACCACGATGGGCCCGGGCATCCAGGTCGACCCCAACCGCATCAAGAACGTCGCGGGCGAGGACGAGGCCTGATCCACTGACCTCCGGTGGTCGAGGAGGTCGCGCAGCGACCGTCTCGAGACCCGACACCCGCCGTTCCCTCCGGGGGACGGCGGGTGTCGCGCTTCTCGGAGGACTGCCTAGGGTGTGCGTCATGCGGCGACTGCTCGGGGCGCTCCTGGTGACGACGACCCTTCCCTTCCTGGCGGGGTGCGACGAGAGCGCGCCTGACCCCGTGGCCCAGGCGACCGGCTCGGCCTCCGCACCGGCGACGGAGCCGACCCGGACCAGCGCCTCGGCCGGTGTCGAGGAGCTGCCGCCCGGCTGGGACGAGCCGGCGGACGGCCCCTCGCCCACCCCCGACGCCGCGCTCGACGACGCCGCGCTCACCGCCCTGCTGCGCACCCGCGCGGCGGTCCGCGCCGGCACCGAGCACTGCCGGCCCGACCAGGTCGAGGTCGACCTGCGCGGCTACGGCGTGGCCGCAGGGCACCGCTCCACCTCGATCGCGGTGCGCAACACCTCGCGGCGGGCCTGCACGCTGGCGGGGGTGCCGGGGATCGGCGCCCGCGGCGCGTGGGGCCACACCTTCGTCCCCGAGGTGGACTCTCCCGGCCAGGGGAGCACCCCGGTGCGGATCGAGCCGGGTCAGTACGCCGCCGCCGGGCTCGAGTGGACCGGGGAGCTCGCGGGCGCGGAGTCGGAGCGGGTGTCCCTGATGGTCGTGCAGCTCGCGTCCGGGCAGGTCCCGGTGCCGGTGGAGCCGCGCCTGGTCAACGACCCGGACGATGCCGGGGCGCTCGACATCGGCCAGCTCACCACGATCCACCTGAGCGCCTTCGCGCCGCTGTCGCGTGCGGAGGCGGCCCGGCTGGCCGTCCCCTTCGAGGACGGCCTGGTCCGCCCCGAGAAGTGAGGCGCGCGCCTCAGGAGGTGAGCTTCTCCAGCGCCGCCAGCTCGACGCACACCGCCACCCCGGCCATGGCCGCCTCCACCTCGGCGAGCACCGGGAAGGTCGGCGCGAGCCGGATGTTGCGGTCGTGCGGGTCGTCGCCGTGCGGGAACGCCGAGCCCGCGGGGGTCAGCGCGATGCCGGCCTCCTTGGCGAGCTGGACGACGCGCGACGCCGTACCGTCGAGGACGTCGAGGTTGACGAAGTAGCCGCCCGTCGGCACCGTCCACTCGGCGATGCCCAGGCCGCCCAGGCGGGCGCTGAGGGCGTCCTCGACCGCGGCGAACTTCGGCGCGATCAGGTCGCGGTGCTTGCGCATGTGTGCGCGCACGCCGTCGGCGTCGCCGAAGAACTCCACGTGCCGCAGCTGGTTGACCTTGTCCGGGCCGATCGCGGCGAAGCCGAGGCGCTGCAGGTACCACGCCCGGTTCTCCGGGGAGGTCGCGATCACGCCCACGCCGGCACCGGCGAAGGTGATCTTCGAGGTCGAGGCGAACATGATCGGCCGGTTCGGGTGGCCGGAGGCGGCGGCCAGGCCGAGCGCGTCGGCGCTCTTGGCCTCGTCGTCGGTGAGGTGGTGCACGGCGTAGGCGTTGTCCCACAGGATCCGGAAGTCCGGCGCGGCGGTCGGCATCGCCATCAGCTCGGCGGCGACCTCCGCGGTGCAGACCGACCCGGTCGGGTTGGCGTACGTCGGCACCAGCCACAGGCCCTTGACGGCCGGGTCGTCGACGAGCGCCCGGACGGCGTCCACGTCGGGACCGTCGGGGGTCATCGGCACGGTCACCATCTCGATGCCGAGCTCGGCCAGCATCGTGAAGTGGCGGTCGTAGCCGGGCACCGGGCAGATGAACTTCACGACCGGCTCCTCGCCCCACGGACGGGGGGAGTCGGGCCCGCCCTTGAGCAGCATCGCGGTGATGACCTGGTACATCATCGTCAGGCTGGAGTTGCCGCCGGCGACGACGGCCGAGGCGTCCACGCCGAGCAGGTCGGCGAAGATCTCGCGGATCTCGGGCAGGCCGTCGAGGCCGCCGTAGTTGCGCACGTCGGTGCCCGACCGGTCCCGGTACGACGTCGGCAGGCTCAGCAGGTCGTTGGACAGGTCGAGCTGGTCGGCCCCCGGCTTGCCCCGGGTGAGGTCGAGCTTGAGGCCCTGGGACCTCAGCGCGTCGTAGTCGCCGCGCACCGTCGTCAGACGCGCGGCGAGGTCGTCGGCGGACAGGTCGGCGAGCGGCGTCGAGTTCGTCACGGGTCCATCGTGCCGCATCCGCCCCCGGAACCCCTGACCGCATCCGGTCACGCACGCACTCGGCCCGTTCAGCCCACTTCTGCGCCGCTTCCGGACAGGTGAGCATCGGTGCACCGATCCGATGGCGACTGCGGGAAGAGAGGGGGAGCGATGCTCACGTACTCCGTGATGCTGCCGTTCTCGACGACCAAGCCCGACCAGCTGGTGCCCTACGCATCCATGGTCGAGTGGACCGCGGTCCACCGGCTCTGGCAGGGCCAGTCGGTCGTCATCGAGCCGCACCAGGGCTTCGCCCACGCGGCCGGATCCGGGCTGCGGATCCCGCTCGGGCTCGCGGTGACGCTGATGCCGCTGCGGCACCCGTTCGAGGCCGCGGTCCAGGCCGCGTCGCTGGCGCGGACGACCGGACAGCCGCTGGTGGCGGGCTACGGGCCGGGGCCGAAGCTGTTCCAGCAGATGCTGCGCGGCAAGCCCTACGAGAGCCAGCTCGGCGCGGTCCGGGAGTACGTCACCGCGATGCGCGGGCTGCTCAGCGGCAAGCCGGTGGCCCAGGACGGGGAGTACTTCACCTGCCACGGCTCGCTCGGCGTGGCCAACCCGCTGGTGGAGATCGGCCTCGGCGTGCTGCGGCCCAGGATGGCCGAGCTCGCCGGTGAGGTCGCGGACGTCGCGATCACCTGGCTCACGCCGGCGTCCTACATCCGCGACACCATCCGGCCGGCCCTGGAGGAGGGCGCCCGCAAGGCGGGTCGTCCCGTGCCGCGGATCGTGGCCGCCGTACCGATGGCGTTGGAGCGGCACGGCCGGGAGCCGGCCGAGGTCGCACTGGCGAGCAACGCCGCGCACCTGCGCGGCCCGCACTACCAGGACATGTTGGCCAAGGCCGGCGTCGACGTCGCGGGCAAGGAGCCGATCGAGGCCGCCGCCGCGCTCGTCGAGAGCGGCGCCTTCCTCTCCGGCGACCTGGACCGGCTGGTGGCGGGGTTGAAGGAATTCGAGGACGCGGGCGTCGACGAGGTGGCCCTGAACTTCACCGGGGTGCAGAACAAGTCCGGTCCGCGCAAGGCGATGGAGGAGCTGAGGCTCGTGCTCAAGGAAGTCGGGGTGTTGTGAGATGACCGCACAGCTGGAGGCGCCCGCCACGGGCGCGACGCGTGAGGTGAAGGGCAGTCGCCGGACCCTCAAGACGTGGGGCTCGGGCCTGGTGAGCGCCGACGTCTTCGAGTCCGGGCTGGCGCCCTTCGGCGACACCGCCGCGGTCGTCGTGCTGGACCGCGCCGAGCACTGGCCGCGCCTGCTCGACAGCGGCGTCGTCGGCGCCGACAGCCGGGTCTTCGTGCCGCGCGCCGAGGACAGCGGCCCGAGCCCGCTCGTGATGGGCTACGAGGGCTCGCTCAGCGACCCCGGCGGCGAGGTCCAGGTCGGCGCGTCCTTCTTCCTGCAGACCCAGGACTACGGCACCAGCGAGTACCTCTCGCTGATCGGTGCCACCCTGGTCCGCGTCGTCGACGAGGCGGACCTCGAGACCTTCCTCGACGACGCCGACAGGGCCCGTACGACCGGCGTCTTCCCGGAGTTCCTCACCCACCACCTGGTGGCGCTGTGCGACGTGCCCGCCCTCGGTGGCCGCTACGCCGAGGACGGCCCCTCGCTGCGCCTGTTCGTCGACGTCAACGGCGCCATCTCCACCTCGCCGAGCGGTCTGCGGCTGGGCGAGGTCGGCGACGACTTCGCCACCTTGGAGAAGGAGTGGCTGCGGCTCAACGGCGCCGGTGAGCTGCCCTGCTCGGTCTGCCTGGGCGCGGCGATCTCCGACGAGGTCCGGGTGCCGGCGATCACCGCCCGCCCGTGGCTCTCGCGCTACCACGACGCCATCGCCGGCATCCGTCATCTGCGCGGGCGGGAGATCGGCTTCGACCACGAGATCCAGGTCTCCGGCTTCGGGGCCCGGATGACGCCGGAGCTGGCGGACGTCGACGCGCCGGCGGACGACCGGTCGGGCGCGCCCACCCTGCTGTGGACCGCCGACGCGGCCTTCGTGCACAGCCCGCTCACCGACCGGGTCTTCCGGCTGGAGCGCGAGGCGGGCGCGGTCGTCGAGCGGCTCATGGTCCACGGCTCCGTGGACGCCGCCGCCGGCCCGGTCCCGGAGGAGACGCTGCTGCAGGTCCGTGACTTCTTCGCCCGCGCCGGCCTCCCCCTCTGCGACTGAGGCCGGCCATGTCCATCACGGGAACCACGGAGCTGGCGCTGCGCGGCAGCGCGGCGGCAGCGCTGGAGGGACGGCTCGACGTGCTCGTCCTCGGCGACCTGTACGACGCCGCGGGTGCCGCCGTCTACCACGACACCGGCTCGCTGGACCCCACCGAGATCCGTGAGCTGGTGCGGCTGGTCCGTGCCACCTCCGGACCGATCCTCGAGCTCGCGGCCGGCTCCGGGCGGCTCACCCTGCCGCTGCTCGGGCTGCGCCGCTCGCTCACCGCGGTCGAGCTCTCCGCGGACATGGCCGCGATCCTGCGCACCGAGGGCGCGACGGCCCGTGGAGGCGACCTGCTCGAGGTCGTCGAGGCGGACATGAGCGACTTCGACCTCGGCCGCACCTTCGGCGTGGTCGCGCTCGGCGCCTCCTCGATCGCGCTGCTCGACCCGGCCGGCCGCCAGGGGCTCTACGCCTGCGTGCGCCGCCACCTCGCGCCCGGCGGCGTCTTCCTGCTGTCGGTCGCGCACACGCTGGAGACCGACGGCGGCACCTGTGACGACACCTACGACGTGCAGGGCCGCTCCGGCCGCGCCTACCGGATGCACCAGTTCTGGCAGCCCGGCGAGGCGCACCGCACGGTCTGCGTCTACCCGCTCGACGGCGACCTCCCCACGTCCCCGGTCTGCCTGAGCACCCCGCGGGTGATGGAGCGCGACGTGGTCCTCGCCGAGCTCGTGGCCGCCGGCTTCACGCTGCGCGCCGAGCACCCGGTCGCCGGCCCCGGCACCGTCGTGCGCGACGTCTTCCTGGAGGTGACGGCATGACCGCCCTGTGGCCCGCCCTGCTGCCGCCCAGCCGGCACGGCGACGACGACCTGTGCCTGCGTGGTGCCTCCGGCGTCCGGCTGTCCTTCCTCGACGGCAGCGAGCGGCTGTGCGCGACGAGCGGGCTGTGGAACGTCAACCTCGGCTACGGCAACGAGGCGATCGCGAAGGCCGTCGGTGAGGCGACCCGCGACGCGTCGTACCTCGGCGTGTTCCGGTGGGAGAACGACCGGGCCCGCGAGGCCGCGGACCTGCTGTGCGAGGCCGCCGGCAGCGACCACTTCGGCAAGGTCCTCTTCAGCACCTCCGGCGGCGCCGCCAACGACCTGGTGATGAAGCTGGTCCGCCACCACCACGCGCTGCGCGGGGACACCCGCCGGCGGCTGGTCGTCGGGCTGCGCGACAGCTACCACGGCCTGATGTTCGGCAGTGCCGCGCTGACCGCCGACGACCTCGGCCAGCAGCTCTACGGCGTCGACCGGCGCCTGGTGCGCCACGTCCCGCCCAACGACGTCGCCTCGCTCGCCCGGCTGCTGGAGCGCGAGGGCGCCCAGGTGGCCGCCGTCGTGGTCGAGCCGGTGCTCGGCACCGGTGCCCTGCCCCTGACGAGCGAGTACGTCGACGCGCTGGTCCGCCTGCGCGACGAGCACGGCTTCCTGCTGGTCGCCGACGAGGTCGCCACCGGCTTCGGGCGCACGGGCGACTACTTCGCCTCCCAGACCTGGCCGGGCCGCCCGGACGTGATGGTGACGTCCAAGGGCCTGACCAACGGCACCTGCGCCGCCGCCGCGGTCCTCGTCTCGCACGAGGTCGCCGACGTCTTCGCCGGCGCGGACGCGGTCGTCGGCCACGCCGAGACCCAGGCCGGCACGGCCACCACGGCCGCCGCGATCATCGCCACCATCGAGCAGATGGCCGGCCTCGACGCGGTCGAGCGCGGCCGTGGCGTGGCCCGGCTGCTGGACGCCCGGCTGGACCGGCTCGTCGCCGACGAGGCCGCCGTGCAGGCCCACACCGGACGCGGCTGCTTCCGCGCGGTGACGGTCGCCGACGCCGAGGGGCGCGCGATCAGCGGCACCGACGTCGCCGACCTGGTCACCGCCATCCGCCACGCCGGCGCGGTCGTGCACCCCGGGCCGCACGGCTTCCAGCTGATCCCGGCCCTGGTCTACACCGAGGCCGAGGTCGACGAGCTCTTCGGCTGCGTCCGCGCGGGCCTGGCCGCCTTCACCGGAGGGGAGCGCTGATGTACCCCGACCGGCCCAGCGTCACCCTCGACGGCACCCCCGCGCTCGGCCCCTGGCTGCGCGAGCGCGAGGTCGCCGGCTCCGCGCTGCTGCTCGTCGACGACGGCGTCACCGGCACCGCCATCGAGGACGCCGTCATCGACCAGCTGCGCTCCGCCGGCACCAGCGTCGAGCGCCGGGTGGTCTCCGCCCGCGGCAGCGCCTCCCATCCCGCCGAGCGGCACCGCGTCGTCGTCGGCATCGGCGGCGGCGGCGTGATCGACCAGGCCAAGCTCACCTGCCTGCTCGGCAGCGGCGACGGCGCCCGCCGGCGGCTCGGCGCGACCCAGCGCTGCGGGCTGGTGGCGCTGCCCCGCGACGTACGACGGCCGCAGCACCTGGTCCTCGTGCCCACCACCGTCGGCACCGGCGCCCACGTCAGCCCCAACGCCTGCCTGGAGGTCCGCGGCGCGAAGCGGCTCGTCAACGGCGACTGCCTGCGTGCCGACGCCGCCGTGCTCGACCCGGCTGCGGTCGCCGCGCTGCCCGGCTGGCTGCTCGCCGAGGGCGCGCTGGAGAACCTCGCCCGGGTGGCGGGGGTCTACGCCGGCGACGAGCTCGACGTACCGGCCGCCGACGCGCTGGTCGAGGAGGTCGTCCGCGACGTCGTCCGGCTCGGCTACCGCGCCGACGACGCGATGGACCCGGCCGGGCGCGCCGAGCTGCTCGCGATGAGCGGGCGCACCCACGGCGCCGACCTCGTCGAGGGCCGCGCCCTCTACATCGACAAGTGCTGGCCGCTCGCCAACGAGCTGTCCACCGGCCTCGGCATCCGCAAGGTGCAGGCCATCGCGATCGTGCTGCCCGCGCTGTGGCGCGCCATCGAGACCGGTACGACGGCCGCGGGATCGGCGCGCCGGCTGGCCCGGCTGTGGGACGTGGTCCGCGCCGCCGCCCCGGTCGCGCTGCCGGAGAGCGCCGGCAGCGGCCTCGCCGCGCTGGTCGCGCACTGGCGGATCGGGCTCGACGACGCCGCGCGCGCCGTCGGGGACCAGTCGCTGGAGGAGGTCGTCGACCGGCTGGCCGGCGGCGCCGTACGGGCGTGGGGAGCGGGGCTGCCGATGCTGCGCGGCCTCGACCACGCCGCCGTCGCCGCGCTCTACCGCGACGGCCTGCTCACCACCCAGGACTCCGGTGCCGCGTCCGCGGTGCCGGCCGGATGAGAGATGAGGAAGGAGGTGTATCGGATGTTCCACGAGGACGCTCCCCTGGAGCTCGCCATCCAGGAGATGGAGGCCCAGGACGCCCCGGGCTGGGGTACCGCCATCAGCGCCGTCACCGGCGCCACGCTCGTCACCGCCGTCGCGTACACGTGATCGGCAGTGATCCACACCGCTAGAGACCTCGGAAGGAGGTGATTCAGATGGAGAACAACAAGATGCTCGAGCTCGAGATGCAGGAGCTGGAGACCCTCGACGCTCCCGGCTGGTGGACCAGCTTCGTGGACAGCGTGGTCGTGTCCGGCGTCACCGTCGCGGCCTACACCTGATCGGCCCTTCGGCGACAAGCCGGATCAATCCGCTGCTGTGCCCGTCCTACGTGGCGGGCACAGCAGCGGCACCTTCTCGCAACGACCACCCACCTCTCGGGAGACCCACCGTGACCCAGCAGATCGACGACCGCGACGCGCTGAGCCTGCCGGCTCGCCCGCGGCTCGCGGCCGACGTCCGGGTGCACCCTCCGGTGGAGGAGGGCTCTCCCTGGATCATCGAGCGCGACGGCCGCCGCTACTTCCGGGTCGGCCCGGACCTGGCCCGCCTCGCGCAGTCGCTCACCGGTGACCACGACCAGCGCGAGCTGCTCGTCGTGCTCGGCCGGCCCTGGACCGAGGAGGTCCTCACCGGGGCGCTGCGCCAGCTGCACGGGCTCAAGCTGCTCGCCGACGGCGACGCCCCGCCGCCGAAGCGGCGCCGGGTGGCCGTCGTACCACCGATGACGATCCAGATCACCGTGCTCGACCCGTCGCGCATCCTGCGCCGGCTCGCGCCGCTGACCGACGTGCTCGGTCGCCGTCCCGCCCTGCTCGCCTGCCTCGCCCTCGCGATCGGCGGCCTGGTGGCGCTGGCGCTGCAGGCGCCGACGGTCGACGAGCTGATCTCCAGCCCGGTCCCGCTCACCGTCTTCGCGGTCGTCTTCCTCGGCAACTTCCTCGCCACCGTCGTGCACGAGATGGCGCACGGCGCGGTGCTCACCCACTTCGGCGGCACGCCCCGCCGGATGGGCTTCATGCTCTTCTACCTGGTGCCCGCGTTCTTCTGCGACGTCAGCGACGGCTGGCGGCTGCCGCGCGGCGCCCAGCGGGTCCGGGTCGCGCTCGCCGGCATCGCCGCCCAGTTCGTGCTGGCCGGTGCCACGGCCCTGGCCTCGCTCGCCGTGCCGGACTCGACCCTGCGCAGCAGCCTGGTGCTGCTCTCCGCGGTGATCTACGTCGCCGGCTCGGTCAACGTGATCCCGTTCGTGAAGTTCGACGGCTACCTCGCGCTGATGTCCCACCTCGACATCTCCGACCTGCGCACCCACGCGATGGCCGACGCGCGCAGCTTCCTGGTCCGCGTCCTCTTCGGCGTCCGCACCGAGCGGGTGCTGCCGGGCCGGCGCTGGGTGGTGCCCTACGGCCTGGGCTGCCTGCTCTTCCCGCTCGTCCTCGTCGGCTTCGTCGGCCTGCGGCTGTGGTCGGAGATCTTCGCCCGGATGGGGTACGTCGGCGCGATGATCAACCTGAGCCTGCTGCTCCTCATCGTGTGCGGCATCGGCAAGGAGCTCGTGCGTCTGCACCGCGCCGCGCTCGACGGCGGCGGCCGGCTGGCCCGCCTGCTCGGGGTGGACCTGGTGCTCGCCGCGGTCACCCTCGCGGTGCTGACGCAGGGACAGGTCGCCCGCACCGTGCCTGCCGGCTACGTCGCCGACGGCGACGGGGCCCGCCTCTACGTGACGACCTCCTCCGACGCCGGCGAGATCCGGCCCGGCCAGCAGGTCGAGCTGCGCGACAACGGCCTGCTCCGTCGCCCGCAGACCGGCGCCGGCACGATCGGCGACGCGCCCTCGGAGCACGCGAAGATCTCGATGACCACCTTCACCCCGCTCGACCTGGACATCGACCTCAGCACCGGCGTGGTCGCCTTCCGGCTCGACGTCGCCGACCCACCCGCCCACGACCACGGCGTCGCCCGGGTCGAGGTCGGCGAGCGGTCGCTCGGCGGCTGGCTCTACGACTCCTACGTGGCCCCGGTCCTCTGACCCGAGCCGCACCCACCACCGCACGCAGGAGGTCCCGCCCATGGACGCCCCGGTCTACATGTACTACTGCCGGCCCGACACGCTCTTCCACGACGTACCGGGCTTCGAGCGGGGCACCTTCACGCGCTCGACCGACGCCGCTCCCGACGGCTGGCGCCGCGGCGCCGACCGCGAGTGGGTGACCCTGCTGCCGGACGCGCCGTTGCCGCGCCAGGGCTGGAAGATCCACGTCAGCGCCACCCCGGACAGCGCCGAGGAGGTGCTGGCCAGCTGCTGGGACTACTGCGTGGCGAACGAGATCGCCTTCAAGTTCCTCAAGAGCACCGAGTGCCTGCTGGCCCGCTCCAGCAAGTACGCCGACCGCGCCGGCAGCGGCAAGTTCGTCACCATCTACCCGGTGGACGACGCCCAGCTCGCCACCGTGCTCGACGACCTCGGCGCGCTGCTCGACGGACAGCCGGGGCCCTACATCCTCAGCGACATCCGCTGGCGCAACGGTCCGCTCTACGTGCGCTACGGCGCCTTCGAGCCGGTCCAGCTGCGCACCTCCGCGGGCGACCTGCGCTACGCGATCGAGGACCCCGAGGGCCGGCTGGTGCCGGACGTGCGCGGGCCCGGCTTCCGGCCGCCGCCGTGGGTCCCGCTGCCCGCGCCGGTGCAGGAGGCCCTCGACGCGCGCCAGGGGACGCGGCTCTCCGACTTCCCCTACCGTCCGCGCAAGGCGCTGCACTTCTCCAACGGCGGCGGGGTCTACCACGGCACCGACCGCGACGAGGCGCCCGTGCTGCTCAAGGAGGCCCGGCCGTTCGCGGGCTTGGACACCTCCGGGGCTGACGCCGTCGCCCGCCTCGACCAGGAGCGCTGGGCCTACGAGCAGCTCTCCGGGCTGCCGCAGATCCCGCGCCTCTACGACTACCGCCGCGGCCACGAGCACTACTTCCTGGTCCGCGAGGAGGTCGACGGCGAGGACCTCCAGCACCTGATCTTCGCCCGCAACCCGCTGCTGCGCGCGGACGCCTCGCCCGAGGACTTCGCGGCGTACGCCGAGTGGGCGCTCGCGATGATCGACCGGGTCGAGGAGGGGCTGAGCGCGATCCACGGCCGCGGTGTCGTCTACGCCGACCTGCACCCCGGCAACGTGATGGTCACCGCCGACGGCTCGCTGCGCTTCATCGACCTGGAGGCCTCGCGCCCGATCGAGGAGCGCACCGGGCAGTTCATGGCCGCGCCCGGCTACTCCGCGCCGCCGGGCTGCACCGGTGCGGCGATGGACCGCTACGCCCTCGGCGTGATGCGCCTGGCGATGTTCGTGCCGATGCCCTCGCTGCTGATCTGGGGACCGGACAAGGCCGGGGAGTTCCTGGCCACCATCCGCCGCTGGTTCCCCGTCCCCGACGACTTCGAGGACCGGGTCCGCGCCGACCTGACGCCGACGACCGAGCCGCTGCCCGCCGAGGAGATCGACGAGCGCCAGGTCGCCGCCGCCGCGCTGATCCGCCAGATCGGGGGCACCGGCTGGCCGGAGACCGGGGGAGCGCAGGTGCCGGAGAGCACCTGGCGCGGGCTCGCCGCCCGGATCGCCACCGGCATCCTCGACAGCGCCGACCTCGACCGGAGCGACCGGCTCTACCCCGGTGACGTGCAGCAGTTCCTCGCCCGCGGTGCCGGTCTCGGCCTCGCGCACGGCGCCGCCGGCGTCCAGTGGGCCCTGCACTCCCTCGGCTACGACGTCCCGGAGTCCCACCGCGCCTGGCTGCGCGACGCGGTCCGCCGCCACCCGTGGAGCGACCCGGGCCTGGTCGACGGCGCCGCCGGCACCGCCCTCGCGCTGCACGCCCTCGGCGAGCCCGAGCTCGCGGCCGACCTGCTCGACCGGGCCGTGGACGTGGTGTCCGAGCGATCGGGCTGGCGGCTCGCGGACGGACGCTCCGGCGTCGGCCTGGCGCTGCTGGAGGTGGCGGCGCGCGAGGACGACCCGAGCCGGGCCGCCCGGCTGGTCGACCGCGCGGGCGAGATCGTGCGCGGGTGGCGGGCCGAGGACGTCGTACCGGTGGAGGCGGGGTCGTGGGGACCGGGCCTCTTCGGCGGCGCCACCGGTCCGGCCGCCCTGGCGGTCGCCTGGGCCGCGGTGAGCGGCGAGGAGGAGCACCTCGACCACGCCACTGCCGCCCTGTGTCACGACATCGCCGAGCAGCGCCGGATCAGCGCGGGCGCCGGCAACGGCACCCTCTCCCCGCTGCTGGTGCGCGGCAGCGGCGGCACGGCCGTGGTGGCCGACCGCCTCCTCGCCCAGCGCCACGACGCCGAGCTGGCCGCCTTCCGCGACGAGGTCCTCGCCGCGAGCGCGGTCCCCTTCGTCAACGACGGTGGGCTCTTCGGCGGCCGCGCCGGGCTGATGGCGCTGCGCCGGATCCTCGGCGCCCCGCGCGAGGAGTCCCACCTGCGCTCGCTCAGCCTCCACGTCGTCGGCTGGAACGACGCCCTGGTCACCCTCGGTCCGCTGGCCCTGCGCCTGTCGGCGGACCTCGGCACCGGCGCCGCGGGTGTCCTGCTCGCCGTGCACGGCGAGCTCGACGAGCAGCCCGTCGCCCTGCCGTTCCTGGGCCTGAGCACCCCGGCGCGTCTCGTGGAAGGAGCAGCGCGATGAGCACCACCCCGGCGATCGAGGCGATCGGCCTCGGCAAGCACCACGGTGGGGTCCGGGCGGTGGCGGACCTGTCGTTCGCCGTCCGCCCGGGCGCGGTCACCGGCTTCCTCGGCCCCAACGGGGCCGGCAAGTCGACGACCCTCCGCCTGCTCACCGGTCTCGACCGGCCCTCCGCGGGCCGGGTCCTGGTCGACGGGCGGCCGCTGACCGAGTGGCCGGAGCCGGGCCGCAAGCTCGGCGCGGTGCTCGGCGTCAACTGCGCGCACCGCGGCCGGACCGCACGGGACAGCATCCGCTGGGTGTGCCGCCTCGCCGGCGTGCCGATGCGGCGCGGCGACGACCTGCTCGAGGAGCTCGGCCTGCGCGGGGTCGCGGACCGTCGTACCGGTGGCTTCTCGCTGGGCATGCGGCAGCGGCTCGCGCTGGCGATCGCACTGGTCGCGGACCCGGAGATCCTGGTGCTGGACGAGCCGATGAACGGCCTGGACCCCGAGGGCATCCTGTGGACCAAGGACCTGCTGCGCCGGATGCGCGCGGAGGGCCGCACCCTGTTCTTCACCACCCACCTGCTGTCCGAGGTCGAGGACCTGGTCGACGACCTCGTCGTGATAGCGAACGGCGCCGTCGTCGACACCGGCTCGGCCCGCTCGTTCATGGACCGCCACGACCACGGCGCGGTCGTGGTCCGCTCCGACGACCTGCCCGGCCTGGCCGCGGTGCTGCAGGCCGCCGGGGGCCGGGTGGTCCGCGTCCTCGACGGCGACCGGATGGAGGTGTCCGGCCTGGACGCCGCCCAGGTCGGCCGGATCGCCGCCCAGGCGGGGATCCCGGTGCTGGAGCTCTCCACCGGCCGCAGCCTGCACGGCGCCTTCGACGCCGCCCTCAACCCACGTCTCGCTGTCGATGGAGGAGTCCGATGAGCACGCTCCAGGTCCGGCTGACCCAGGCCGAGCTGATGAAGTTCACGACCGTGCGCTCGCACCTGGTCACGCTGGTGCTCGGCACCGCCGCCGTGGTCGCGATCGCGGTCGCCGTCGCGGCCGCCGGCGACCAGCCGATCGGCCCGGCCGCACCGGAGCCGGTCGCCCTGCCGATGGAGTACTTCGCCTACGTCGCGATGGTGCTCGGCGTCCTGATCGCCACCTCCGACTTCTGCTCCGGCACCTATCGGGTGGCCGCCGGGCTGGTGCCGCGACCGGGCCTGCTGCTCGGCTCCAAGTACGTCGCCGGGGTGCTGCTCGGTCTCGCCGCCGCCGTCGCCGTGCTGCTCCTGGTCCTGCTCGGGGCCGCGCTGGGCGCCGACGCCACCATGGGCTCGCCGTTCGCGAGCGACCAGTGGTCGGGCCACCTGGTCAGCCTGCTCGTCGTACCGGTGGCGGTGACGATCGGCATCTCCGTCGGCGCCCTGCTGCGCAGCAGCGCCGCGGCGATCGCCCTCCTGCTGCTGTGGTCGCTGGGCGTGGAGACCGTGCTGGTGCTCCTGCTGCCCGAGGACGTCGGCGCCTACCTGCCCTTCAAGACCGTCGGCGCCAGCCGCACGGTCGTCGGCGAGCTGAGCGACTGGGCCGGCTTCGGCCTCTTCGCGCTCTACGCCGCGGCGCTCGCCGCGCTCGCCTTCGCCGCCCACGTGCGGCGCGACGCCCCGGCCGACTGAGGTCCTCCCGACGCACGAAGCCCGGACCGGCGGACCCGGTCCGGGCTTCGTGACGTGGTGGGCAGGGGGTGAGGTCAGCCGCCGTCGACGATGGCGACGAGCGCGGCGTGGTGGCGGCGGTAGGCCTCGCGACCGGACCGGGTCATCCGCAGCCACACGCGGTAGCGGGACCCGGTCCGGACCCGGCGCTGGGCGATGTAGCCCGCCTCCGAGAGGTAGGCGAGCTGCTTGCTGAGCACCGAGGCGCTGATCCCGAGGTGCGCCTGCACGGCGGCGAACTCCACCTCCTGCGCGGCGTGCAGCATCGCGCAGATCCGCAGCCGGTGGGCCGGGTGGATGACCGGGTCGAGGTCGTCGGCGCTGGCGGTCATGCTCAAGCGGTGCGGCGCCGGTAGGCAGCGCCGGTGATGAGGACGACGATCGCGGCGAGCCCGGCACCGACGGCCCAGACCCAGTCCTCCTCGGTGACGGCGTAGGCCACCGCGGTGCCGCCGATGACGACGAGCACCGTGACGATGAAGGGCGCGAGGTCGCGGAAGCGGAAGGCGGCGAAGGAGATGCCGCGCTTGTTCTGCACGGTCATGTTGAGCAGCAGTGCGATGGCGACGGCGCCGAACATGACGGTGGAGCGCTGGGCGGTGTCGAGCATCTGGGCGAGCAGGACGGCGGCGACGAGCACCGCCATCGCGGCGAAGAACCAGGCAGGCAGGACCGGGTTGCGCACGGCCGAGTCGGCCTTGTCGGCGAGGCCGAGCGCTTCGCGCGCCTCGCGTTGCGTGGGGTCAGGGTTTCCGAGACTTTCCATACTGGAAAGTGTGCGCCTGACTTTCCACAGTGTCAAGTGAGGAACCGGCGGATTCTCGGGGGTCCTGACGAAGAATCAGGCGATCGTGAAGTCGTCGTGGTAGCCGATCTTGGCCAGCTCCACCTGCCCGTCCGGCAGCACCCAGTAGTGCAGCCGGCGGGCCGCCGCGGTGCGCACCTGGAGGCTGGCGCGGAAGGCGAGCGCACCGTCCTCGCGCACCCGCTGCCGCGAGCCGTTGCCGGTGCCGTCGGTCGCACGCAGCGGGTGGACCGCGAGCCCGGGCCGGTCCGGCGCCCGGCCGCAGGCGACCTCCGCGCACACCTCGTGCACGCGGTCCAGGCCGATGCCCTCGACCCGGCGCAGCGACTCCAGGAACTCCGGGCCGACCACCGGGTCGCGCCAGCGGTAGCGCTCGCGGTCCGCGGCCGTGGTCCGCCGCGCCCAGCTCGACCGGATCGCGGCGACCAGGCGCTGGCTCTCCGGCACCCGGGCGTCCAGCTCCTCGCGCAGCGCCGCCGCCGTCTCCCGCCGCTGGTGGGCGTCGGCCCGCGAGCGCTGGGCGCCCCGCTCGGCCCGCTCCGCGCGGGTCCGGGCGTGGTCGAGGTCCTGGCGCAGCTGCCGGCCCTCCTCGGTGGCGGTGGCGAGCTCGGCCCGCAGGCGTCGTACCTCGGCGCGGGCCTGGTCGAGCGCGCTCTGGGTGCTGTCGACGAGGCCGGCGGAGGCGTCCTCGAGGGTCACGAGCACCCGCTGCCGGGCATCGGCCAGGTCCTGCTCCAGGTCGTGGACGACGCTCGCCGCCTGGGCGCGCAGGTCGGCCAGGTGCCGCTCGGTGCTGGCGACCAGCCGGCGGTAGTCCTCGCCCGCACTCCGCGCCCGCTCGGCCGCGGCGTCCAGCTCGCGGATCTGGTCGGCGATGCCGTCGCCGGTGGCCGCAGGGCGCGGCGCGTGGTCGCCGAAGGAGGGTCCGGGCGGCAGCTCCGCGGCCAGCGGCAGCACGGCCGGCTCGGGCTCGTCGTCGGGCAGCCAGGGCGGCCCGTCGGGCAGGAGGGCCGGTCGCACCCCACCGGGAGGTACGTCGCGCAGCGAGAGCAGCACCCGCTCGGTGCCCTCGTGGGCCAGCACCCGGGCCCGGACCCGCTGGTCGACCCGCAGCCGCTCCTCGGGATGGGCGACGTGCTCGTCCGCGACCTCGCTGACGTGCACCAGCCCCTCGACGCCCGGGAGCAGCTCGACCAGCGCGCCGTACGAGCGCAGGGCGGACACCCGTCCCACGACGCTGCTCCCGACCGGCGCCTCGGTGGCCAGCCTCTCGCGGGGGTCGGGGGTGAGCTCGGCGGCGCTGACCAGCAGCCGGCGCCGGCCGTCCCAGCCGGTGACCCGCACCCGCAGCGTCTGGGCGACCCGGACCAGCCGGGCTAAGGGAGCGGACACCCGGGCGACGGCGGCGGCGGGGAGGATCGCGGGCGTCCCGTCCCCCAGCCGTACGACGGCCTCGTCCGCCCGCACCGCCACGACCACCGCGACCTGCTCGGTGCGCGTCGGCCCGGCCGGCGTCCGGCCTGCGGCGGTCACCGCGGCGGCGACCTCGTCGAGCACGGCGGGGTCGGTGGCGGTCGCGTCGTCCAGCAGCACGAGCGGGTGCTCGTCGGGAGAGCTGGCGGGGCCCAGGCCGGGACGCCAGACCCGGACCGCGTCGCCGTAGACGTCGAGGCCGGCGGGCAGGCGTCGCTTGAGCTCCCAAGTGGCGTCGGTCGAGGTCACCAGGTGCACGGTGGCCCGCTCGCCCAGCGTCGCGAGCAGCCCGGCGACGTCGAGCAGCGGCGTGCCGGAGCGTGCCGCGACGGCGACCAGCGGCCGGCGCCGGGCGGGGTCGAGCGCCCGGGCGGCGAGGTCCGCCGCGGCGGCGGCCGTGTCGACGACCTCGGGCTGGACGCTCATGACCGGCTCAGAGCAGGTCTTCGCTCGTCAGCAGCCCGGTGTCGCGCGCCCGGACGCCGGCCTCGAACCGGCTGCGGGCGCCCAGCCGGGCGTTGATCGACTCCGCCATCCGGCGCACCGTGCGCTCGGAGACGCCGAGGGCGTTGGCGACCGCGCGGTCGGTGCGGCCCTGCGCCCACAACCGCAGCGCCTGCATCTCCTGCTCGTTGAGCTGGCCGCGCTCGCGGTGGCGGCGCGGGCCGAAGGGCTTCGAGGTGCGCCAGGTGGAGGTGAACAGCGCGGACAGCGCGGTCACCATCCCGCGCCCGGTGACGACCATCGCGCCCTGCGCGGAGTCGTCGTCGAGCGGGACCATGACGACCTCGCTGTCGACCACGATCATCCGCAGCGGCAGGGTCGGGGTGACCCGGACCTCGCCGCCGAGGTCGCTGAGCCAGTTGATGTGCTCGACGGTCGCCTCGTCGTTGAGCACCGAGTCGAGGTAGACCGCACGCATCCGCACCCCCCGGGCCAGGGTCTCCTGGTTGAGCGGGCGGGAGCGGCGCAGGTTCTCCGCGGACTGCGCGCCGCCGGGGTTGAACGACCAGATCGTGTGGGAGCAGCGCTGGGAGAGCTCCTCGATCCGCCGGCGCACCGCGTCGAGGCCGATCACCCGCTCGATGTCCAGGGAGTCCGGGGCCGCGGCGTGCCGGGCCTCGAGCAGCTGGCCGATGGCCATCCGGCTCTCCTCCAGGCGCACCTTGCGGCTGGCGATGTCGGACTCGTACTGCGCGAGCAGCGCGGTCAGCGCCGCGTCCGGGTTGATCAGCCGTGGCTGGTCACCGGCGTCGTGGACCAGCGCCAGCGCGGCGAGCCTGCCCAGCGCCTGGTGGAGGTCCGGCTCGGAGATCCCGATGGCGTCGCGGATGGTCTCGCGGTCCGCCTCCGGGTCGGTCAGCAGCGCTCGGTAGACCCGCTCGGCGTCGGTGTCGAGGCCGAGCTCGGAGAGCCGCCCGCCGAGTGCGTCGGGCTCCTTGTCGCCCCATGGGTAGAGCACGGGACATTCCTTCCCCTCATGTCCTGCACCGACCAGGCGCGGCCTCTCCCAAGCGCGGTCCCCATCGGCTGGGTGAACGTGCAGAGGATAGCCCGCAGCGCCCAGGGTCATGCCTGAGAACGGGTGAAGAATGAAGGAGGCCTGGGAGGGCGTGTCAGGCTCCCCGCTGGGTGCGCACGTGCACCCGCTCGAAGGCCATCGCGCTGCGCGGCACGACCACCTTGACCACGGCGATGTCGTCGTCGGTGCTCAGGTCGACGAGCAGGGGCTCGCTGCCGACGACCTCGCGCACACGGCGCACCATCGACGCCAGCTCCTCGCCGAGGTCGTCGTGGTGCTGCACGAAGCCCGCCGTCGCCTCGTCGTACGACGCGGTCGGGGCGGGGAACTGGCCCTTGATCCGCGCGTGCTGGTGGGCGTGGTCCATCGTGCTCCAGAAGTGCTCCAGGTCGTCGCGGCTGCCGACGATGGCGGCCAGCCGGCCCTGCGCGGCCTCGGTGACGGCGCGGGAGAGCGCGATCAGCGGGTCGCCGTGCGAGCCGCTGCCGCCGCACACGACCGGGAAGTCCCAGCTCCAGACCAGGCACTTGAAGGTCGGTACGCCGAACCGGCTCGGCAGCAGCGCGATCGAGACCTGCCCGCCGGCGCCGGTGATCGCCTCCACCATCGCCGCGCACACCGGGTCGGGCACGCTGGCCGGGTCGATCGAGGGCGCCGCGGCGATCTCGGCGAGGGTCGGCCGGCTGAGCGCGTCGCGCTCGATCACCTCGTAGAGAGCGTGCAGCGCGGCCTCCTCGCGGCAGTTGCCGGAGGCCAGGCCGTTGCTGCTCGGCCGCAGCTCGACGGGGGACCAGCGGTGCGCCGCGGGGTCGCGGAAGCAGATCTCGTCGATCGGCACGGGCACGGTCCGCCCGGTCTCCATGCCGACCGCGTCCACCCAGTCCAGCGGGGTGCGCTCGCTGAGGAAGGGGCTCGGCGTCATCCCGATCTCGCGGACGTCGTAGCCGAGGTCGAGGTCGGCGGCGGCCACGGCGCGGTGGCTGACCGGCGGGCGGACCCGCTCGGCGTGCCAGAACTCGATGCCCTCCATGGCCGCGGAGACCTTCGCCAGGAGCAGGCTCTGGCCCTTGCCCTGCGAGACGCTCAGCGTCCACGACAGCGGCCGGGTCGCCATCGCGACCGGGATGCCGAGGTGGTCGAGGCCGGTGACGTCGGAGACCCGGGTGATGCCGTAGCGCTCGAAGCGCGGCCGGATGATCTCCCAGGTCTCCTCGGGCGCCCGGGTGCGGTGGGTGCCGCTGGTGTGGACCTTGCGGGTGCCGGTCGTGCTCATGCGAGCCTCCATCGGGTGCTCAGGGTGCCGCCGTCGTCGGCGTGGTCGCGCAGGAAGTACGGCCGGACGGCGGCCGCCGCCTCGTCGAGACCCGCCAGCCCGCGGTCCCGGGCGGCGGCGAGCAGCGCGGTGTGGTCGGGCGAGCAGCCCCACAGCCCGGACAGGTGGCGCAGCAGCCGCTCCTGCGGCAGCCGGTCGACCAGGCGCTCCTTGTTGCGCCACCAGGTCTCGTCGTTGAGCCGGCTCGCCCGGGCGATCTCCTGCCGGAGCCCGGGCGCGTCCGCCAGGTCGGGGCGGGCGGCGCGGAGGTCGTGCAGCCCGCGCGGGGGAGCGAAGGCGCGGACCAGGGTGCGCAGCACGGCCTCACCGGCGGGCAGGTCGCGCTCGGTGGCGAGCAGGTAGGGGCTGTCGGTGCCGATCACGCCCGTCCAGCGCGCGGCGACCTCCTCCTCGCTCGCGCCGAGCTCTCCGACGACGAACGCACGCCAGGTGGTGGGGAAGTCGGCGTCGTAGACCTGCCGGTGGCGGAGCACCGCGGCGTCGCTGACGGCCACCCCGTCGGCTGGCACGACGCGGTGCTCGACCGCCCAGTCGTAGACGTGCGGGTTGCGCCAGGTGTCCGCGCTGCGCACGGCGGCCGGCGTCGCGGTGAGCTCGTCGAGCCGGCCCAACGTGGCGAGCGCGTCGTACGCCTTGACCGCGGCGGCCTCGGGGTGGGCGGCGCGGAACTCGTCGAGCGCGTCCAGCTCGGCCTCGGCCTCCGGCCGCTCCCGCAGCACGGTACGACGCAACGCCGGCCACGAGCGCTCGGTGTAGTGCTGCCCGCGGCAGACCGCCACCAGCCGCTCGGCGAGCGCGGGGGAGAGGACGCCCGCCTCGACGGCCGCCGCGGTGGCGACCCGGACCCCGACGAGCGGCACGTTGCGCGCGGACAGGTCGCCCTCGCGCAGGTGGACCACGGCGACCTCGTCGTCGGCGTCGATGACCCCGTCGCGGTACATCTCGAAGACGGTGCCGGCGCCGACCATGCCCACCTGGTGCAGCTCGGCGGCGCGCAGGGCGCCCATGCTGGAGCAGCCCACGACGTGCACGCCGCGGTCGACCAGCTCGAGGATCTCCTTGTGCCGCACCGAGACCTGCTGGTGGTAGAGCCCGTCGATGATCACCACGACCGCGCCGGCGGGGGCGTCGAGCGCGATGAGGTCGCCGTGCCGGACGGGCTCGTGCACCTGGGCGCCGGGCAGCACGGAGTGCACCTGCTCGGCGGTGAGGGTCGGGCCGGTGAAGACGTGGACCGGTGAGGGGTGCGACACGGGCTGCTCCGATCGGGTGGTGGGGACTAGGAGTTGCGCAGGGAGTCGACCAGCGAGACCCGGGCACCGGTGCGCAGCACCGAGCGCTCGTAGACCCGGCCGCCGACGAGGGTGACCACGGCGACGGCGACGACGGTGAGGACCACGCTGAGCAGGACCTGCCAGCCGGCGACGTCCCCGGTGGCGAGCCGGACCGGCATCACCATGGAGGAGAAGGGCGGGACGACGGAGATGACCTGGGCGAAGGTCGAGTCCGACTCCTGCAGGGCGACGAAGGCGCCGAGGTAGGAGCCGACCATCAGCGCGCTCATCGGCCCGAGCGCGCCGTTGACCTCCTCCTGCCGGGAGACGAGGGAGGCCAGCGCCGCGGCGAGCGAGCCGAAGAAGAGGAAGCCGAGCAGGTAGCCGCCCGCGGCCGCCGCGAAGATCACCGCGGAGCCGTGCGGCAGGTCGTCGGTCATCCCGGTGAGTGCCGCGGTGCCGAGCCCGGCCGCGCCGAGCACGACCAGCTGGACCGCGCCGAGCAGCCCGAAGGCGAGCAGCTTGCCGGTCAGCAGCTGCCAGGGCCGTACGGCGACGAGCAGGATCTCCACGATCCGGTTGCCCTTCTCCTCCACGACCCCGATCGCCACGCCGATCGCGGAGGTCATCAACAGCATCAGCAGGGCGACCATCAGCAGCAGCGCCAGGCCGGTGCGGGCGCCGCTGTCGGCTGCCTCGTCGCCGACCGTCTCCCGGGTCAGCGGCGCGACCGCGAGGGCGCCCTGCTGCTGCTCGGCGCTGAGGCCGAGGTCGGTGAGCCGTTGCTGCACGGTGACCGCCTGGTGGGCGGAGTCGAGCAGGGCGCTCAGCGCGCCGTCGGGCTCGCCCTCGGTGAGCAGCCGGGTGCCGTCGACCACCACCGCGTCGAGGTCGCCCTCCTCCACGGAAGCCCGGGCCGCGGCCTCGTCCCGGTCGGTGACCAGCTCGACCTCCAGGCCGGCCTGGTCGGCGAGCTGCTCGACGACGGGGGCGAGCGCCTCGCTCGTCGTACCGACCAGGGCGACGGTGTAGTCGTCCTCGTCGATCAGCGACGGCACGACGACGAAGGCCACCACCGCCACCGTGCTCGCCAGCAAACCGAGCAGGAAGCCCTTGCTGCGGATCCGCGACTCGATCTCGCGGCGTGCCACCAACCAGACGTCGTTCACGCCATCGCCTCCCGGAAGAGCTCGGTCAGGGTCGGCTCGTCCCACGCGAAGTGCTCGACGGTGCCGAGCGCCATCGCCGCGGTGAGCACGGCGGTCGGGTCCGCGCCGTCGAGGGCGAGCACCGCGGTGCCGTCGGCGTCGGTCTCCACGAGCCGCCCCGGAAGCGCGCCGGCCCAGTCGTCGCGGGCGCCGGCGACGCGGACCCGCAGCCGCGGATCGCCCGTGCGCCGGGCGTCGGCGACCGAGGAGTCCAGCACGACGTGGCCGGCCCTGAGCATGGTGATCCGGTCGATCAGCCGGTCCACGAGGTCGAGCTGGTGGCTGGAGAAGACGATCGGCACGCCGGCCGCGGCCTTCTCGCGCAGCACCACCACCAGCGCCTGCGCACCGATCGGGTCGAGCCCGGAGAAGGGCTCGTCGAGCACCAGCAGCTCCGGGTCGTGCACCAGCGACACCGCGAACTGGACCCGCTGCTGGTTGCCCAGCGACAGGGTCTGCACGGCGGCGTCGCGGTAGCGGCCGATCTCCAGCCGCTCCAGCCACTCCTCGGTGGCCCGGCGCGCGGCCGCCGGGCCCAGCCCGTAGAGCCGCCCGAAGTAGTCGATCTGCGGCCCGACGGCCATCTTCTGGTAGAGCCCGCGCTCCTCGGGCATGTAGCCGAAGCGCCGGCGCGCGGCCCGGTCCACCGGCCGGCCCTGCCAGGTGCAGGTGCCCGCGTCCGGGGTCAGCACGCCCATGATCGCGCGCATCGTGGTCGTCTTGCCGGCGCCGTTGGGGCCGACGAAGCCGAGGATCTGGCCGGCGCCGACGCTGAGTTCGACGCCGTCGAGGACCGTCTTGTCGCCGTAGCTCTTGGTGAGGCCGGTGACCCGCAGCTCGCCGCTCATGGCAACGGGTGGGGGTCGGGGCAGCGCTCGCCGGGGCCGAGGCGCCGTTCGTTCCAGCCGTACGTCGTGCGCTCGTCGATGCGCAGCGGCTGGTAGCCGGCCGGCACCACCTTGACCACCGACCAGCCCATCGCCCGCACCCGCTCCGGGAGCCGGTCGGAGAGGTCGAGCACGATCGGGTCGAGGCCGTCGGCGACCAGCGCGGCGAGCAGCTCGTCGGTGCCGAGCCGCGGCAGCGAGAGCGGGTACGTCGACGGCAGCGGGTCCGCGAGCCACTCGGCCACGCTCGCGGCACCCCGCGGCGAGGCGAGGAAGGCGAGCCGGTCGTTGTCGCCGGTGATCACGCTCGGTGGCGGCTCCGTGGCGGCGGCGCGCACGGCGAGCAGGCTGCGGTAGAGCTGCAGGCTCTCCTCCAGCGCGCCCGCGACGGCGTGCCCCGGGTCGTCGGAGACCTTCGCGCCGACGCAGACGGCGGGTCCGGTGCCGGTCTCGACCCGGACCCCGCCCACGACGCAGACCAGCCCGGGGACCGACAGCGGCAGCTCGGCCAGCACCGGCTGCATCCCGCCGGCCCGGACCAGGTCGAGCAGGGCGCTCACCCGGCGCCACGAGGCGTCCGGCGGCCCGTCGGCGAGCAGGCCGTCCACGTCGACGGCGCGGGTGCGCAGCCGACGGGTCCAGGACACGATGATGGCGTCCCGCTCCACGGTCTCCAGCAGCGCCGAGCGCAGCGCCTGGTCGTGGCCGATGCCGGACGCCGTCCCAGACGGCCCCGGGTCGAACTCCGGCCGCTCGCTCTCGGCGGGGTAGTCCACCAGCCCCGCCGGCACGAGCAGCTCCGCGCCGTCGCGGACCCGGGTGCCGGCGTAGCGGCGGACCGGGCGGTGCAGGGGAGCGTGCAGCGCGTCCCCGCTGCCGTCGTACGACGGGGCGGTGGCGGGGTCCGCCTCCGGCCCGCTGTGCAGGGCCAGCCGCTCGACCGCCTCACCCACCGCGCGCACCAGGGCGTCGCGGCGGGTGAGGGCGCAGGCACCCGTCACGCAGGTGGTGAGCGCGGTGTCGCTGGTCGGTGGCGGGTGCGGGCACGCCAGCTGGATCGCGACCCGCCACAGGCCGTCGCCGGCGGTGCCCGGAGGCTCGACCGAGTGCACGCGCACCAAGCCGGCCGCCGGGTCGAGGAGTCCCAGCAGGTCGAGGGCGGCCCGGGGGCGCGAGGCGGGCGCCGGGGCGGTGGTCGGCACGGTCACGAGCGGCCGGCGGGGGTCCGGACTACTCCCAGCCCCAGTTGTCCAGGGCGGTGTGGATGTCCGGGACGGGGATGACGATGACGCCGCCGACGACGATGGTGCCGGTGGTCGGGGGCTGCGGCGGGACCGGCTGCGCGTCGCTGGGCGCGGCCGCGAGCAGGGTGCCGGCGATGCCGAGGGACCCGACGACGGCGGCGCGGCGGACCAGGCGGCCGAGGCGACGGGGGGAACGGGAGGTGCTGAGAGGAGCCATGGGGGATGTTCCTTCCGAGAGAGTCGTTGCTGGAGAATCGTCGGGCCGGGGCCTACCCACCCAGAAGCGGGGTCAAGCGGCCATGTCCTGGTCCGGACAGTCCTCGATTTGGCGCAGGCCCCCGGGCGCCGTACCGTTGCCCGCGAAACCTTTAGACCGCCGGTTGTCCGGGCTGCCAAGTTCGGGCCGAAGGTTCCACGGAAGTGGACGCCTGCGCAGGGGATCAGAGCAGCACCGCGGGCCTCGCCCGCTGTCCACGCCCTGAGCGCCTGCGCTCGGGGCGTTCGTCTTTCCCGGACGAGTGCGGCGGTCCCCATCCGGAAGGAGACCCATGGCGCGGGCAGACAAGCAGGCCGCCGTCGCGGAGATCGCTGAGTCGTTCAGCGAGTCCGCAGGCGCTGTGCTGACCGAGTACCGCGGTCTCACCGTCAAGGAGCTGCAGGACCTTCGCCGCTCCCTCGGTGCGAACGCCAACTACGCCGTGGTCAAGAACACGCTGGCCAAGCTCGCCGCCAAGGAGGCGGGCATCGACGGCTTCGACGACCTGCTCACCGGCCCGACCGCGATCGCCTTCATCAAGGGCGACGTCGTCGAGGCGGCGAAGGGTCTGCGTGACTTTGCCAAGGCGAACCCCACCCTGGTCATCAAGGGTGGCGTTCTCGACGGCGCGCTCCTCGACGCGAAGGAGATCGCCAAGCTGGCCGATCTCGAGTCGCGCGAGGTGCTCCTGGGCAAGCTCGCGGGCGCGATGCTCGCTTCGCTCAGCCAGGCCGTCTACCTCCTCAACGCCCCGCTCGCCCAGGCTGCCCGGCTCGCCGGCGCCCTGGAGGCGAAGGCGCAGGAGGACCCCTCGATCCTCGCAGGTGGTGCCGGCACGCCGGCCGCCGCTGACGAGGCTCCCGCCGAGGAGGAGGCTCCCACCGAGGAGCCCGCCGCCGAGGCCGCCTCTGACGAGGAGCCCGCCGAGGCCTGAGGCCCCGGCGTCACCACCACCTGAAACCCGGCCCTGCGGCGACGTACGCCGACGGGCCACCTGAGAAAGGAACCGCCACCATGGCGAAGCTCACCACTGACGAGCTCCTCGACGCGTTCAAGGAGATGACCCTCATCGAGCTCTCCGAGTTCGTGAAGCAGTTCGAGGAGACCTTCGGCGTCACCGCCGCCGCCCCGGTCGCCGTTGCCGCCGCTCCCGCCGCCGGCGGTGCCGCGGGTGGCGACGACGCCGCTGCCGCGCAGGACGAGTTCGACGTCATCCTCGAGGCCGCTGGTGACAAGAAGATCAACGTCATCAAGGAGGTGCGCGCGCTGACCTCCCTCGGTCTGAAGGAGGCCAAGGACCTCGTCGAGGGCGCGCCCAAGGCCATCCTGGAGAAGGTCAACAAGGAGACGGCTGACAAGGCCAAGGAGTCCCTCGAGGGCGCCGGCGCCACCGTCACCCTCAAGTGACCTCTCGCTGATCCGTCAGCACCGAGGCCGGCAGAGCACCGCTCTGCCGGCCTCGGGCATTTTTCGCCCACCCGTGACGTGGGGGTTCCCACCCGTGACGTGGGGGTTCCCACCCGTGACTTGGGGTTCCCACCCGTGACTTGGGGTTCCCACCCGTGACTTGGGGGTTCCCACCCGTGACTTGGGGGGCACAAGTGCCAACTCAACGGTGGGAAGTGCCAACTCAACGGTGGGAAGTGCCAACTCAACGGTGGGAAGTGCCAACTCGACGGTGGGAAGTGCCGGCTCGAGCTGGGTGAGCGCTCGGGCCGCGGGAGGCTACTCGCGAGTACATTCCTGGTCTCGATAGTCGGTTCGGCGTGACGGGGGCCACGGAGACCGCGTAACGTGCGCCACGTGCTCGCGTTGTTCCCACGCAGCACGACCCGGGGTCAGCGGAGGAAGAGGTCAACATGGGCGTCGACGTAGCGGTGACGAACCTGACGAAGCAGTTCGGCAAGCAGCTCATCTGGAAGGGCGTCTCGCTCACCCTGCCCGCCGGTGAGATCTCGGTGATGCTGGGCCCGTCCGGCACCGGTAAGTCGGTCTTCCTCAAGGCGCTGATCGGCCTGATCAAGCCCGACGAGGGCTCGATCGTCATCGAGGGCACCGACATCGCCTCCTGCTCCGAGAAGGAGCTCTACGAGGTCCGCAAGCTGTTCGGCGTGCTGTTCCAGGACGGCGCGATGTTCGGCTCGATGAACCTCTACGACAACGTCGCCTTCCCGCTGCGCGAGCACACCAAGAAGGGCGAGTCCGAGATCCGTGACATCGTCATGGAGAAGATGGACCTCGTCGGTCTGCTCGGCGCGGAGATGAAGCTCCCCGGCGAGATCTCCGGCGGCATGCGCAAGCGTGCCGGCCTGGCCCGCGCGCTCGTGCTCGACCCGGAGATCCTCCTCATCGACGAGCCCGACTCCGGCCTCGACCCGGTGCGCACGTCGTTCATCAACCAGCTCTTCGTCGACCTCAACGCGCAGATCGACGCGACCTTCCTGATCGTCACCCACGACGTGCACTCGGTGCGCGTGGTGCCCGACCAGATCGGTCTGCTCTACCACAAGCACCTCGCGATGTACGGCCCCCGCGAGATGCTGCTGTCCTCCGACGAGCCCGTGGTGCGCCAGTTCCTCAACGCCCAGACGGTCGGCCCGATCGGCATGTCGGAGGAGAAGGACGCCGACCAGCTCGCCGCGGAGAAGGACCTGAGCCTGCCGGCGCTGCCGCCGATCCCGCTGCAGCTCGAGCCCTCCAACGGCATCCCGCGCCGGGCCCAGCGTGAGCCCGGAGCCTGGTGCCGGGAGAACGGCATCACGCCGCCGCCCGGTTCGTTCACCAAGGAAGCCGAGCACGCCAGCGGCTCCCAGCAGACGCACTGACCCACATGTCTCTGACGGTTGCCAGGGCTCTCCAGCCCGTCGGAACCGCCGGGAAGCTCTTCGCCTTCGCACTCGACGTCGCGCGAGGTCTCTTCCGGCGCCCGTTCCAGACACGTGAGTTCATCCAGCAGGCCTGGTTCATCGCCTCGGTCACCATCGTGCCGACGGCGCTGGTCGCCATCCCCTTCGGCGCGGTCATCGCGCTCCAGGTCGGCGGCCTGATCAAGCAGTTCGGCGCGCAGTCGTTCACCGGCTCCGCTTCCGTGCTCGCGGTCATCCAGCAGGCCGGCCCGATCGCGACGGCGCTGCTGATCGCCGGTGCCGGCGGCTCGGCGATCGCCGCCGACCTCGGCGCGCGCAAGATCCGCGAGGAGCTCGACGCCATGATGGTGCTGGGCATCGACCCGATCCAGCGCCTCGTCGTACCGCGGGTGCTCGCGTGCATGCTCGTCGCGGTCTTCCTCAACGGCATGGTCAGCGTCGTCGGCGTCGCCGGCGGCTACGTCTTCAACGTGATCCTGCAGGACGGCACCCCGGGCGCCTACCTCGCCAGCTTCACCGCGCTCGCCCAGCTGCCGGACGTGTGGATCGGCATGCTCAAGGCGCTGATCTTCGGCCTGATCGCC
Organism: Nocardioides sp. LML1-1-1.1; assembly: GCF_040676175.1. Classification (NCBI taxonomy): domain Bacteria; kingdom Bacillati; phylum Actinomycetota; class Actinomycetes; order Propionibacteriales; family Nocardioidaceae; genus Nocardioides; species Nocardioides sp. LML1-1-1.1. The sequence goes on from NZ_JBEGHK010000006.1 coordinate 256,777, forward strand.
GCCATCGTCGCGGCCTACAAGGGCATGAACGCCGGCGGCGGCCCGAAGGGCGTGGGCGACGCCGTCAACGAGTCCGTGGTCATCACCTTCCTGCTGCTGTTCGTCGTCAACTTCACGCTGAGCACGATCTACCTGCAGGTCGTGCCCCCGAAGACGGGTTGAGGTGGCGCACATGTCGAACATCAAGGCGGTCTACCAGCGGCCCGTGCAGGGCCTGGACACCCTCGGCCACGAGCTGTCCTTCTACCTCAAGGTGCTCCTCGCGCTGCCGCGCTCGATCACCCGCTACCCGCGCGAGATCCTGCGGATCCTCGCCGAGGTGACCCTCGGCTCCGGCGCGCTCGCGGTCATCGGCGGCACGGTCGGCGTCATCATCGGGATGACCTTCTTCACCGGTGCCCAGGTCGGCCTGTCCGGCTACGCCGCCCTCAACCAGCTCGGTACGGCGGCCTTCTCCGGCTTCGTCTCGGCCTACTTCAACACCCGCGAGATCGCTCCGCTCGTCGCTGGCATCGCGCTCGCCGCGACCGTCGGCTGCGGCTTCACCGCCCAGCTCGGCGCCATGCGGATCTCGGAGGAGATCGACGCCGTCGAGGTGATGGCGATCCCGTCGATGCAGTTCCTCGTCACCACCCGCGTGGTCGGCGGGCTCATCGCGATCGTCCCGCTCTACGTCGTCGGCCTGCTGTCGTCGTACGTCGCCAGCCGGCTCGTGGTGACCAAGTTCTACGGCCAGTCGTCGGGCACCTACGACCACTACTTCAACCAGTTCCTGCCACCCGGCGACGTGCTGTGGTCCTTCGGCAAGGTGCTGGTCTTCGCGGTGGTCGTCATCCTGATCCACTGCTACCACGGCTACACCGCCTCGGGCGGTCCCGCGGGCGTGGGCGTCGCGGTGGGCAAGGCGGTGCGGACCAGCATCGTCGCGATCAACGTGATCGACCTCTTCCTGTCGATGGCGATCTGGGGCGCCTCGACCACCGTCAGGCTGGCGGGGTGATCGGGCGATGAACCGCATCCTCGCCGCGCACAAGGTCCTCGGCGTGGTCTTCGTGTGCCTGCTCCTGCTCGGTGTGTGGCTGACCTACGCGACCTTCACCAAGAAGTTCGTCGACTACGAGAAGGTCACCCTGACCACCTCGACCGTCGGCCTCCAGCTGCCCAACCGCGCGGACGTCAAGATCCGCGGCGTCATCGTCGGCGAGGTCCTCCAGGCCCGCTCCGGCGAGGGCAAGAGCGCCGTGCTGACCCTCGGGATCTACCCCGACAAGCTCGACGAGATCCCGGCCAACGTGACCGGCTCGATCGTGCCGAAGACGCTGTTCGGCGAGAAGTACGTCTCGCTCGTCGTCCCGGACACCGGCCCCTCGGGCACCATCCAGGTCGGCGCGACGATCAGCCGCACCAAGGTCGCCACCGAGCTGGAGGAGGTCCTCTCCGACATCTACCCGCTGCTCACCACGGTGCGCCCGGCCGACCTCAACGCGACGCTGACGGCACTGGCGACCGCGCTCGACGGCCGTGGCGAGCAGCTCGGCCAGAACCTCGAGACGGTCGACTCCTACCTCAAGCGGATCAACCCGCAGATCCCCGCGCTGCTGGAGGACCTGAAGCTGACCGCCCAGGTCTCCGACACCTACGCCGACATCCTTCCCGAGGTGGCCCAGATCCTCGACAACACGGTGAAGACGACCGGCACGCTGGAGGAGAAGGAGGCGTCGCTGACCGCGACCCTGCGCGACGTGCGCAGCTTCTCCGACACCGCGCGCTCCTTCCTCGACGCCAACGAGGCCAAGCTGCGCGAGGCCGGCGAGCTGAGCACGCCGATCCTGCGCGCCGTCGCCCGGTACGCCGTGACGATCCCCTGCATGGCAGCGGGCATCGTCAAGGCCCAGGGCCGGCTCGCCAGCGCCTTCCGCGGCTACGAGCTGCACATCGTGCTGGAGACCTTGCAGGACCAGCCGCGCAAGTACACCGCCAAGGACGCCCCGAAGTTCGGCGACGACCGCGGCCCCAACTGCCTGGGCCTGCCGGACATCCCCTACAGCCAGGAGAACCCCTATCCGCCGCTGCCGCACCTCAACGACGGCATGAACGGCGACACCGGCAAGGGCAACCTCCGCCCGGCGCCCGGCGACGCGTCGTACACCGGCACGCCGGACGACGTGGCCGCGCTGCGTGGCGCGCTCGACGCCGAGTACGGCGCCGGCGACGACCTGAGCGTGCTGCTGGCCGGCCCGCTGGCGGCGGGAGGCACGCGATGATCCGCGGTCTCGACAAGCGCACCAGCGGCGACCTGGTCAGGCTGGTCGTCTTCATGGTCACCACGGCGCTGGCGACCAGCATCCTGGTGATCACCATCGGCAACCTGTCCTTCGGCGCCAAGAAGGACTACGCCGCCGAGTTCGTCGACGCCACCGGCGTCAACAAGGGCGACGACATCCGGATCGCGGGCGTCAAGGTCGGCAGCGTCGAGGACGTGCAGGTCGTCGGTCCGAACCGCGCGCTGGTGAAGTTCAAGGTCGACTCCGACACCGTCCTCAACGACGCCACGCACGCCAAGATCCGCTACCGCAACCTGCTCGGCCAGCGCTACATCTCGCTCTTCCAGGAGGGCGAGAGCGGCGACCGGCTGAAGGAGGACGCGAAGATCCCGACGAAGAAGACCGAGCCGGCGCTCGACCTGACGGTGCTCTTCAACGGTTTCAAGCCGCTCTTCGAGGCGCTCTCGCCCGACGACATCAACAAGCTCTCCTACGAGATCGTCCAGGTCTTCCAGGGCGAGGGCGGCACCCTCGAGGGGCTGCTGTCCAGCACCGCCTCGATCACCCAGACCCTGGCCGACCGCGACAAGGTGATCGGCGAGCTGCTCGACAACCTCGACTACGTCCTCGACCACGTCGCCGACCGTGACCAGCAGCTGACCCGGCTGATCGACAGCTTCCGCGGCCTGGTGGGCGGCCTCAACGACGACCGCGAGGCGATCCTCTCCTCGCTCGACTCGATCTCCGCGCTGTCCGTGCAGACCGCGGCCCTGGTGACCGACATCAAGGACCCGTTCGTCAAGGACATCAAGGAGCTGCGCACGGTCGCGACCACGCTCGACCGCAACCGCAAGGAGATCGACCGCTCGATGCAGGTGCTGCCGATCAAGCTGCGCAAGATCGGACGCACGGCGACGTACGGCTCCTGGTTCAACTTCTACCTGTGCCACTTCAAGGTGACGATCAAGGTGCCCGGGAGCGACAAGCCGATCCTCGACCCGAACATCCCGCTCGGGACCAACCGCTGCACGCTCGCGAAGGAGGTGGGGGAGCAGTGAAGCCCTTCCGCGAGCGCAACCCCGTCGTCGTGGGTGCGGTCAGCATCGCCACCCTGGTGCTGATGGTCGTGGCCGCGATGCGTGCCCAGGACCTGCCGCTCGTCGGCGGCGGCGACACCTACTACGCCTCGTTCACCGAGGCGGGCGGGCTCAAGGTCAAGGACGAGGTCCGCATCGCCGGCGTGCGCGTCGGCCAGGTCACCTCGATGGAGCTCGACGGCAACTCGGTCAAGGTCGGCTTCAAGATCAAGACCGACCAGAAGTTCGGCGACCAGACCTCCGCCGACATCAAGGTCAAGACGATCCTCGGCTCGATGTTCCTCGCGCTCACCCCCGGTGGCGAGGGCGAGATGGCCGAGGGCGGGACGATCCCGACCGACCGCACCACCTCGCCGTACGACGTCGTGGAGGCCTTCAGCGGACTGGCCGAGACCTCCGCCGACATCGACACCGACCAGCTGGCCGCGTCGCTGACGACGCTGGCCGACCTGACCCGCAACACCCCCGAGGAGTTCCGCTCCGCCCTGTCCGGCGTCTCGGCGCTGTCGAAGGTGGTGGCCTCGCGGGACTCCGAGATCAACTCGCTGCTCAAGAACCTCAACCGGGTCTCGACCGTGCTCGACTCCCGCGACGAGGACATCGTGGCGCTGATGGGCGACGCGGACACGCTGTTCCAGGCGCTGGTGAAGCGCAAGGACCAGATCCACCGCCTGCTGGTCTCGACCACGACGCTGAGCACGAAGCTGACCGGCCTGATCCGGGAGAGCCGCGCGGACCTCAAGCCCGCGCTCGACCACCTGGACTCGGTGCTGCAGGTGATCAAGAAGAACGAGAACAACCTGGAGCAGTCGATCGCGACGATGGCGCCCTTCTACCGCGTGTTCGCGAGCACCCTGGGCAGCGGCCCGTGGTTCGACACCTACCTGTTCAACCTGCCGCCGGCACCGCGACTGGGAGGCCAGTGATGAGTGGGCTGCGCCGCTGGCTGCCCGTGGGCGTCGTGCTCCTGCTGCTCCTCGCCGGAGTGGTGTGGATGCTCGGCGGCGAGGGTGACCGCAAGACCGTGACCGCCTACTTCCCGCGCGCCGTCTCGGTCTACGAGGGCAGTGACGTCCGGGTCCTCGGCGTGGCCGTCGGCCAGGTCGAGGAGGTGGTGCCGCAGGGCACCCAGGTCAAGGTCGTGATGACCTACGACAACGACGTCGACGTCCCGCAGGACGCGGAGGCGGTCATCGTCTCGCCGTCCGTCGTCGGCGACCGCTACGTCCAGCTCTCGCCGGCCTTCGAGGACGGCGACAAGGTGATGGCCGACAACACCGTCATCAAGGCGGAGAAGACCGGCATCCCGCTGGAGCTCGACGAGATCTACTCCAGCATCGACAAGCTGACCGTCGCGCTCGGCCCCGAGGGTGCCAACCGCGAGGGCGCGCTGACCGACCTGCTGGAGCAGACCGCGAAGAACTTCGGCGGCCAGGGCGAGCAGTTCCACCAGACCATCAAGGACTTCGGCAAGCTCAGCGAGACCCTGGACAACAACAAGGACGACCTGTTCGAGTCGGCCACCCAGCTCGAGGGATTCATCAAGACCCTCGCCGACAACGACGACACGGTGCGCGGCTTCAACCGCTCGCTGGGCAACGTCTCGACGCTGCTCAACGACGAGCGCCAGGAGCTGACCACCGCGCTGACCAACCTCGGCACCGCGCTCGACGAGGTCGCGACCTTCGTCAAGACCAACCGGGCCGTGTTGGGCCGCAACATCAAGGACGTCAACCGGGTGGCCAAGGTGCTGGTGCGCCAGCGCTCGGCGCTGGACGAGATCCTCGACGCCGGTCCGCTGGCGCTGACGAACCTCTACCACACCTACAACCCCAAGGACGCCACGCTCGACACCAACGCCAACCTCGGCAACATCCTGCACGAGCTGACGTCCAAGCCCTCCTCGGTGGTCTGCCTGCTGGTCGCGGCGGCCGACGAGAAGGGGGAGCTGTGCAACCTGGTCCGCAAGCTGCTCCCGCGCGGCGCACCCTTCGGCACCGGCTCGGCGTTCTCCCAGCCCTACGACCCGACGCTCAACGGACTCGTGGAGGTGGAGCGATGAGGGGCTTCGGTGCCCGCGCCCGGCTGGCCGTCGCGCTGCTCGCCGGGACGATGATGCTCTCCGGCTGCGACTTCGACGTCTACAAGCTGCCGCTGCCCGGCGGTGCCGACACCGGCTCGGACCCGATCGAGGTCAAGGTCCAGTTCGACGACGTGCTCGACCTGGTGCCCAAGTCCTCGGTCAAGGTCAACGACGTGAGCGTCGGCCAGGTGACCGACGTCGACCTGGACGGCGACAAGGCCGTGGTCACCCTCAAGCTGCGCAAGGACGTCGACCTGCCCGACCAGCCGGTCGCCTCGATCCGCCAGACCAGCCTGCTCGGCGAGAAGTTCGTCTCCCTCGCCGCGCCGACCAACGGCGGGCAGGGCCGGCTCTCCGACGGCGACGTCATCGAGAACGGCGGCCGCAACCCCGAGGTCGAGGACGTCCTCGGCGCGCTGAGCCTGGTCCTCAACGGCGGCGGCATCGCCCAGCTGAAGACGATCTCCTCCGAGCTCAACAAGGCCCTCGACGGCCGCGAGGACTCCGCGAAGTCGGTGCTCACCCAGGTCCGCTCGCTGGTCAGCCGGCTCGACGAGCGCAAGGGCGACATCGTCGCCGCGATCGAGTCGGTCAACCGGCTCGCGGTCAGCGCCCGCCAGCACCAGGACAGCATCGACCGGGCCCTGGAGGAGCTGCCCAGCGCGCTCGACTCGCTGGACCGCCAGCGCGGCGACCTGGTGAAGATGCTCGACGGGCTGACCAAGCTCAGCAACGTCGGCGTGCGGGTCATCCAGACCACGCAGACCTCCACGGTCAACTCGCTCAAGGCGCTGGACCCGATCCTGACCCAGCTCGCGAAGGCCGGTGACAACTTCACCAAGGGCTTCAGCACCTTCTTGACCTACCCGTTCATCGACGAGGCCGTCGGCCGCAACCCCGCGACCGCCAAGAACCTCCACATGGGCGACTACGTCAACCTCTCGATCGACCTGCAGCTCGACCTCGGCAACCTGCGCCTGCCCGACGTCGCGTGCATCCCGATCAACGAGCTGCCGGACCTGCCGCTCGACACCCTGGTCGACCTCAAGACGCTGTGCTCCGGGGTCACCAAGACGCTGCAGTCGTGCCTGCGCACGCCGCCGGACGCGGCCGCCTGCCTCAAGCTCCCGCAGTTCCTCGTCGACAACGTCTGCCAGGCGGTCAAGCTGCTCTGCGGCGGCCTGCCGAACCTGGCCGGCACCAGCAGCCGGAGCACGCCGGGCACCAGGCCCAGCGCGGCCGCCGACCCGCTCGGCAACCTGCTGGGCAGCGTGCTCGGCGGCGGCGGCCTCAACCGGCCGCAGCCAGGGGCGACCGACGACGTGAACACGATGTGGCGCGCCTTCGACGACGCCTACGACGCCGACCTGGTCGACCTCTACTCGGCGGCGCTCGTGGCGAAGGCCCCGGCAAGGAGCGTGTCCCGGTGATCACTCGTCGCACCCGCATCCAGCTGTTCATCTTCGCGCTGATCACCCTGCTCGGCGTCAGCTACGTCGGCGCCCGCTACGCCCACCTCGACCGGCTCGTCGTCGACGGCGACTACACCGTGGTCGCGCACTACCCCGACAGCGGCGGCATCTTCACCGGCGCCGAGGTGACCTACCGCGGGGTCGGCATCGGCTCGGTCGGCGAGCTCGTGCTCACCGACAAGGGCGTGGACGTCCACCTCGACATCGAGAACAAGTGGGACAAGATCCCGCGCGACACGATCGCCCTGGTCGGCAACCGCTCCGCGGTCGGTGAGCAGTACGTCGAGCTGCAGCCGCAGACCGACGACGGCCCCTACCTGGTGGAGGGCTCGGAGATCGACGACGTCGCGACCCCGATCGCGACCGAGAAGCTGCTGGGTGACCTGTCCGCGACCGTCTCCAGCGTCGACCGCGACTCGCTGCGGACCACCATCGAGGAGCTCGGCAAGGCCTTCGAGGGCACCGGGCCGGACCTGCAGAAGATCATCGACACCGGCAACTCCTTCATCGAGACCGCCGACGACAACTTCGACGTCACCACCGCGCTGATCCGCGACAGCAACACGGTGCTCCAGGGCCAGCTCGCCACGCAGAGCTCGCTGCGCACCTTCGCCACCCAGCTGTCCTCGTTCAGCTCGGCGCTCGCGGGTGCCGACCCGGCCCTGCGCAAGGTGATCGACTCCGGCTCGGTCGCCGCCACCCAGCTGCGCACCTTCTTGGAGCAGAACGGCGTCGAGCTCAGCGACCTGCTCTCCAACCTGGTCACCACCGGCCGGGTCGTGATCCGGCACCTGGCCGGCATCAAGCAGCTCCTGGTCGTCTACCCCTACGCCGTCGGCGCGGGCCAGGTCGTCGTCGGCAAGAACACCGAGGGCAGCTGGGACGCGCACTTCGGGCTGATCCTCAGCCCGACGTCGACCCCCTGCTACGCCGGCTACTCCAAAGACCGCCGCAACCCGGAGTCGGAGCGGTTCGACGACCCGCCGATGCCCAACGTCGGCTGCACGGACAAGAACCCCAACATCAACGCACGCGGCCTGCAGAACCTGCAGCGCCCGGCGCCGGGCAGCACCGCCTACGACGTCTCCGCGCACTACGACGAGGCCACCGGCAAGCTGACCTGGGACATCCCGTCGGGCGGTTCCAGCGGCCGGAGTAACGTGGCCCCGTCGACGCTCGGAGAGGACTCGTGGAAGTGGCTGTACCTCCAACCGACGCTCGAGCGCCGGTGACGCCGGAGCCGACCGAGCAGGAGGACACCACCCCGCGCAGGTCCGTCGTGCTGCGCTGGTCGGTGCTCGCCCTGCTGACCGTCGTCCTCGTGGCTGGCCTCGTGGTGTCGGCGATCGTGGTGCTCGGCAACGGCGCGGGCTCCAGCCCGAAGGAGAAGTTCGACTCCGTGGGCGACCCGCCGGTGAGCGTCACCAAGGACCGCGAGCAGGTGCTGGCCGCGGCCGACACCTTCGCCACCCGCTTCAACACCTACGGTCCCGACCTGCTCGACCAGCAGGGCAAGATGCCGAAGTACGCCGAGGTGGGCACGCTGATGTCCGCCAAGTTCCGCAAGGTCTTCGACCAGAACGTCGTGCTCGCCGAGAAGACCGTCGCGGAGACCGGTATCGCGCGGGTCGCCGACGTCCTCGGCACCGGCATCTCGGCGATCGACGACGACTCGGCGACCGTCCTCATCGGCACGACCGTCGACTCGTCGTACCCGAGCCCGGACGACCCGAAGGAGCGGATCAACTTCGCTCCGCAGCGCTTCCGCTACGAGATCTCGCTGGTGAAGGTCGACGGCGCCTGGCTGGTCGACGACCTCGACGACCTCGACGACGGGCTGCCGTCGCTGGGCAGCTCCTCGGCCCAGGACACCCTGCCGTCCGGCGCGCCGACGCCGTCGACGTCGCCCTCGACCTCGTCGTCGCCCTCGGGCAGCCCGAGCGAGGGGAGCACGACGCCGTGAGCGCCAACCTCTACGACATCCTCGACGTCGAGGAGTCGGCCAGCGCCGAGGAGATCCGCGCCGCGTGGAAGAGCGCGGTCGCCGACCTCGACCCGACCGACCGCCGGTTCCGGGCCTACAGCGACGCCGCCGGGGTGCTCCTCGACGACGACAAGCGGGCCGCGTACGACGCCGAGCTGGCCGCCGAGCGCGAGGCCGCCGCTCCGGCGCCGGCCACCGCGGCCGCCACCGCCGCGACCACTCCCGCTGGCACGCCCGGCAGCAAGCCGGGGAAGGCCGCCGCGGCCGACCCGGCCGCTGGCGCAGCCCAGGACGAGCCGGCGCGGACCCCGTCCGAGGGCCCCCCGGGCTGGGTGCTCACGACCGTCGGCGTCGCGGCCGCGGCGGCGCTGGTGCTCGCCGTGGTGCTGCTCCTGCTGCCCGGCGGCACGCTCTTCTCCGACAGCTCGCCGAAGAAGATCGCCCAGGCCAACGCGACCTTCGAGAAGTCCTCGATCTCGGCCGAGGGCGCCGCGGAGCGCCTGGTCACGCCGGTCTTCTCCTACAACTACGAGACCATGGACGCCGACCTGGAGCGGGTGCAGCAGTACCTCGGCCCCGAGCTCGCGGCCAAGCAGGCCAAGCTCTGGCCGACCCTGACCAAGGACGCCGTCGCCCAGCAGGTCGTCGTCGAGGCGAAGGCCGAGGCGGCGGCGCTGACCCGGCTCAGCAAGGACGGCAAGAACGCCACCGTGCTGGTCTTCCTGGTCCAGGACAGCACCAAGCGGGGCACCCAGCAGACGCCGCTGAAGATGTGGGTCTCGCTCGACCTGGTCCGCAAGGCCGGCAGTGCGGACGACTGGCTGGTCTCCGGGCTGTGCGTCGACGCGGGCTGCAAGAGCTGAGCCTTCGCGGCCGGGTCGCTTGACCTCGGGCCACCTCGCCGAGCATGATCGGCGCACCGGATCGAGGGCAGCAGGTTCGAGCCGGAACACGACTGCGAGATGCACGCGCGGCCGGCGTTGTTCGGCGCGCCCACTTCGTGTATCGTGGCTCCTTGCGCCTGCCCTCAGATGCGCTTCGGCCTGCCCGGTGGCCGTTGACGTGGTGGACAGGGCGCTCTCGAAAGAGTCGAACCGTCGAAGGACAACTCTTGGCCGCGCGCACCACCCCCGGTAAGTCCCGCATTTCTTTCGCGAAGATCTCCGAGCCGCTGGCACTGCCGCAGCTCCTCTCGCTCCAGACCGACAGCTTCGACTGGCTGATCGGCAACGAGGCCCACAAGGCCCGGATCGAGGCCCGCATCGCTGCGGGCGTCGACGCGACGTTCAAGTCCGGTCTCGAGGAGATCTTCGAGGAGATCTCCCCGATCGAGGACTTCTCCGAGACCATGTCGCTCTCCTTCGAGAACCCGGTCTTCTACGACCCCAAGTACACCGTGGACGAGTGCAAGGAGAAGGACCTCACCTACTCCGCCCCGCTCTACGTCTCCGCGGAGTTCACCAACAACGAGACCGGTGAGATCAAGGGCCAGACGGTCTTCATGGGCGACTTCCCGCTCATGACGCCCAAGGGCACCTTCGTCATCAACGGCACCGAGCGCGTCGTCGTCTCGCAGCTCGTCCGCTCGCCGGGCGTCTACTTCGAGCGCACCGCCGACAAGACGTCCGACAAGGACATCTTCACCGCCAAGCTGATCCCCAGCCGCGGCGCCTGGCTCGAGTTCGAGATCGACAAGCGCGACATGGTCGGCGTCCGCCTCGACCGCAAGCGCAAGCAGAACGTCACCGTCCTGCTCAAGGCCCTCCAGGCCATCGCCGAGGACACCGGCGAGGAGTACGACTACGACGCCGTGATGGCCGACCTGCGCCAGTTCGAGTCGATCCAGCTGACCGAGGAGAAGGACAACACCTCCGGTCCCGACGACGCGCTGCTCGACATCTACCGCAAGCTGCGCCCGGGCGAGCCGCCGACGCGCGAGGCCGCGCTGACGCTGCTGAAGAACTACTACTTCAACCCCAAGCGCTACGACCTGGCCAAGGTCGGTCGCTACAAGATCAACAAGAAGCTCGGTCAGGACCAGGCGTTCGACCAGCAGACCATGACGATCTCCGACATGGTCGCGACCATCCGCTACATCGTGGCGCTGCACGACGGTCGCACCCAGCTGGAGAGCGCCCAGGGCGAGATCGACATCAGCCCGGACGACATCGACCACTTCGGCAACCGCCGGATGCGCACGGTCGGTGAGCTGATCCAGAACCAGCTCCGCACGGGCCTGGCCCGCATGGAGCGCGTGGTCCGCGAGCGGATGACCACCCAGGACGTCGAGGCGATCACGCCGCAGTCGCTGATCAACATCCGCCCCGTCGTCGCGGCGCTGAAGGAGTTCTTCGGCACCTCGCAGCTCTCGCAGTTCATGGACCAGACCAACCCGATCGCGGGCCTGACGCACAAGCGCCGCCTCTCCGCGCTCGGCCCCGGTGGTCTCTCCCGTGACCGCGCCGGCATGGAGGTCCGTGACGTCCACCCGTCGCACTACGGCCGCATGTGCCCGATCGAGACGCCGGAAGGCCCGAACATCGGTCTGATCGGCTCGCTCGCGTCGTACGGGCGGATCAACCCGTTCGGCTTCGTCGAGACGCCCTACCGCAAGGTCGAGAACGGCACGGTCACCGACCAGATCGACTACCTCACCGCCGACGACGAGGACCGCTACGTCATCGCGCAGGCCAACGCGGCCCTCGACAAGAACAACAAGTTCGTCGAGGACCGGGTGCTGGTGCGCCTGCGCCAGGGCGAGGTCTCCGAGATCCCGGGCGACGAGGTCGACTACATGGACGTCTCGCCGCGCCAGATGGTGTCGGTCGCGACGGCCCTGATCCCGTTCCTCGAGCACGACGACGCCAACCGTGCGCTCATGGGCGCCAACATGCAGCGCCAGGCCGTGCCGCTCATCAAGAGCGACAGCCCGATCGTCGGCACCGGCATCGAGTTCCGTGCCGCGGTCGACGCCGGTGACGTGGTCACCGCGACGGCGGCCGGTGTCGTCAAGTCGGTCTCCGCCGACCTGGTCGAGACCATGAACGACGACGGCACCTACTCGTCGTACCGCCTGGCCAAGTTCAAGCGCTCCAACCAGGGCACCTGCATCAACCAGCGCCCGCTGGTCGAGGCGGGGGACCGGGTCGAGGTCGGCTCGCCGATCGCCGACGGTCCGTGCACCGACAACGCGGAGATGGCGCTGGGCACCAACCTGCTCGTGGCGTTCATGCCGTGGGAGGGTCACAACTACGAGGACGCCATCATCCTCAGCCAGCGCCTGGTGCAGGAGGACGTCCTCACCTCGATCCACATCGAGGAGCACGAGGTCGACGCCCGCGACACCAAGCTGGGTCCGGAGGAGATCACCCGGGACATCCCGAACGTCTCCGAGGAGATGCTGGCCGACCTCGACGAGCGCGGCATCATCCGCATCGGTGCCGAGGTCCGCGACGGCGACCTGCTCGTCGGCAAGGTCACGCCCAAGGGCGAGACCGAGCTGACCCCGGAGGAGCGGCTGCTCCGCGCGATCTTCGGTGAGAAGGCGCGCGAGGTCCGCGACACCTCGATGAAGGTCCCGCACGGCGAGACCGGCACGGTCATCGGCGTCCGGGTCTTCGACCGCGAGGAGGGCGACGAGCTGCCGCCGGGCGTCAACCAGCTGGTGCGCGTCTACGTCGCGCAGAAGCGGAAGATCTCCGTCGGTGACAAGCTCGCCGGCCGCCACGGCAACAAGGGCGTCATCGCGAAGATCCTGCCCGTCGAGGACATGCCGTTCATGGAGGACGGCACCCCGGTCGACGTCGTGCTCAACCCGCTGGGTGTGCCGCGACGGATGAACATCGGCCAGATCCTCGAGCTGCACCTGGGCTGGCTCGGCAAGCAGGGCTGGGACCTCAACCTCTCGGGCGACCCGGAGAACTCCGACTGGAAGCAGCGGCTGATCTCGATCGGTGTCGACAAGGCCGACCCGAACACCAAGGTCGCGACGCCGGTCTTCGACGGTGCGCGTGAGGACGAGATCATCGGCCTGCTCGGTGCGACGCTGCCCACCCGCGACGGTGTGCGGATGATCAAGGAGGACGGCAAGGCCAGCCTCTTCGACGGTCGCTCCGGTGAGCCGTTCAAGGACCCGGTCTCGGTGGGCTACATGTACATCCTCAAGCTCCACCACCTGGTCGACGACAAGATCCACGCGCGCTCGACCGGCCCCTACTCGATGATCACGCAGCAGCCGCTGGGCGGTAAGGCCCAGTTCGGTGGCCAGCGGTTCGGCGAGATGGAGGTGTGGGCGATGGAGGCGTACGGCGCCGCCTACGCCCTCCAGGAGCTGCTCACCATCAAGTCCGACGACGTGCCTGGTCGCGTCAAGGTCTACGAGGCCATCGTGAAGGGCGAGAACATCCCCGACTCGGGCATCCCGGAGTCGTTCAAGGTCCTCGTCAAGGAGATGCAGTCGCTGTGCCTCAACGTGGAGGTGCTGTCCCAGGACGGCACGGCCATCGAGATGCGCGACGCGGAGGAGGACGTCTTCCGCGCCGCCGAGGAGCTCGGCATCGACCTGTCGCGTCGCGAGCCCTCGAGCGTCGAAGAAGTCTGAGCGTGGGTCTCGACAGGCTCGACCAACGGCCCCGGCCGTCGAGCCTGTCGAGACGCCCTCAGTCCCCCGCCTCACCTTTCACAGAACTAACGAAGGACAGCAGCCATCGTGCTCGACGTTAACTTCTTCGACCAGCTTCAGATCGGCCTGGCCACCGCGGACGACATCCGCACGTGGAGCCACGGCGAGGTCAAGAAGCCGGAGACCATCAACTACCGCACGCTCAAGCCCGAGCGTGACGGCCTCTTCTGCGAGAAGATCTTCGGTCCCACCCGGGACTGGGAGTGCTACTGCGGCAAGTACAAGCGCGTGCGCTTCAAGGGCATCATCTGCGAGCGCTGCGGCGTCGAGGTGACCCGCTCCAAGGTCCGCCGTGAGCGGATGGGCCACATCGAGCTGGCCGCCCCGGTCACCCACATCTGGTACTTCAAGGGTGTGCCGAGCCGGCTGGGCTACCTGCTCGACCTGGCGCCGAAGGACCTGGAGAAGGTCATCTACTTCGCGGCGTACATGATCACCTCCGTCGACGAGGACGCGCGTCACCGCGACCTGTCCGACCTCGAGGGCAAGATCCAGCTGCAGCGCCAGTCCATCGAGAAGCGCCGCGACGCCGGCCTCGAGGACCGCACCAAGAAGCTCGAGGAGGACCTCGCGGCCCTGGAGGCCGAGGGTGCCAAGGCCGACCAGCGCCGCAAGGTGCGCGACGGCGCCGAGCGCGAGCTCAAGCAGCTGCGTGACCGCGCCCAGCGCGAGCTGGACCGCCTCGACGAGGTGTGGGACACGTTCAAGAGCCTCAAGGTGCAGGACCTCATGGGTGACGAGGTGCTCTACCGCGAGATGAAGAACTGGTTCGGCAAGTACTTCGAGGGCCACATGGGCGCCACGGCGATCCAGAAGCGCCTGCAGTCCTTCGACCTCGACGCCGAGGTGGAGAGCCTGCGCGAGACCATCGCGACCGGCAAGGGCCAGCGCAAGGTCCGCGCCCTCAAGCGCCTGAAGGTCGTCGAGGCCTTCCGCAAGACGGGCAACAAGCCGCAGGGCATGGTCCTGGACGCCGTCCCGGTCATCCCGCCGGACCTGCGCCCGATGGTGCAGCTCGACGGTGGCCGCTTCGCGACCTCCGACCTGAACGACCTCTACCGCCGCGTCATCAACCGGAACAACCGCCTCAAGCGGCTGCTCGACCTCGGCGCGCCGGAGATCATCGTCAACAACGAGAAGCGGATGCTCCAGGAGGCCGTCGACTCGCTGTTCGACAACGGCCGCCGTGGCCGTCCGGTGACGGGTCCGGGCAACCGCCCCCTCAAGTCGCTCTCCGACATGCTCAAGGGCAAGCAGGGCCGCTTCCGCCAGAACCTGCTCGGCAAGCGCGTGGACTACTCGGGCCGTTCGGTCATCGTGTCGGGTCCGCAGCTCAAGCTGCACCAGTGCGGTCTGCCCAAGCAGATGGCGCTGGAGCTCTTCAAGCCGTTCGTCATGAAGCGGCTCGTCGACCTCTCGCACGCGCAGAACATCAAGTCCGCCAAGCGGATGGTCGAGCGCGGCCGCCCGGTCGTGTGGGACGTCCTCGAAGAGGTCATCACCGAGCACCCCGTGCTGCTCAACCGTGCGCCCACCCTGCACCGCCTCGGCATCCAGGCCTTCGAGCCGCAGCTGATCGAGGGCAAGGCCATCCAGATCCACCCGCTCGTCTGCACCGCCTTCAACGCGGACTTCGACGGTGACCAGATGGCCGTGCACCTGCCGCTGTCCGCGGAGGCGCAGGCCGAGGCCCGGATCCTGATGCTGTCGACCAACAACATCCTCAAGCCGTCGGACGGCCGTCCGGTGACCATGCCGACCCAGGACATGATCATCGGCCTGTTCTTCCTGACCACCGAGCGCGGCGACGTCCGCGTCGAGGCGGACGGCACGAGCGAGCTGCGCTCGTTCTCGTCCCCGGCCGAGGCGATCATGGCCTACGACCGCAACGAGATCACCCTGCAGAACCGGGTCCGGATCCGTCTCGACGACGCCGTCGTCGAGGGTGTGGAGCCGCGCGAGACGGTGCTGCTGGAGACCACGCTGGGCCGCACGCTCTTCAACGACGCGCTCCCGGCCGACTACCCGTACGTCAACGAGGAGGTCGGCAAGAAGCGCCTCGGCGCGATCGTCAACGACCTCGCCGAGCGCTACGGCAAGGTCGAGGTCGCCGCGTCCCTGGACGCGCTGAAGGACACCGGCTTCCACTGGGCGACCCGCTCGGGCGTGACCGTGTCGATCGACGACGTGGTGACCCCGGACAACAAGGTCGAGATCCTGTCGGGCTTCGAGGAGAAGGCCGCCAAGATCCAGAAGCAGTTCGAGCGTGGTCTGGTGACCGACGACGAGCGCCGCCAGGAGCTCATCGAGATCTGGACCGAGGCCGGCAAGCGGGTCGGTGACGCGATGGAGGAGGCCTTCAAGGCCCAGCCGTCGAACCCGATCTACATGCAGGTCTACTCGGGCGCCTCCGGTAACTTCAACCAGATCCGCCAGGTCGGCGCCATGCGTGGTCTGGTGGCGAACCCGAAGGGCGAGATCATCCCGCGCCCGATCAAGGCCAACTTCCGCGAGGGTCTCTCCGTCCTGGAGTACTTCATCTCCACGCACGGTGCCCGCAAGGGTCTGGCCGACACCGCGCTGCGCACCGCCGACTCGGGCTACCTGACCCGTCGTCTGGTGGACGTCTCGCAGGACGTCATCATCCGTGAGGACGACTGCGGCACCGAGCGCGGTCTGCCCAAGGTGATCGGCGTCCGTGGTGAGGACGGCGTGGTCGTCAAGGACGACAACGCCGAGACCGCGGCGTACGCCCGGACGGCGGCCAAGGAGATCACGCACCCGACGACGGGCGAGGTCCTCGCCGGCGCCGGTGAGGACCTCGGCGACGTCAAGATCGCCGAGCTCATCGAGGCCGGCATCGAGGAGGTCACGGTCCGCTCGGTCCTGACCTGCGACGCCAAGACCGGCACCTGCGCGAAGTGCTACGGCCGCTCGCTGGCCACCGGCAAGCTCGTCGACATCGGCGAGGCGGTCGGCATCATCGCCGCCCAGTCGATCGGTGAGCCCGGCACGCAGCTGACGATGCGTACCTTCCACACCGGTGGTGTGGCCTCCGCGGACGACATCACCCAGGGTCTGCCCCGCGTGGTCGAGCTCTTCGAGGCCCGCACCCCCAAGGGTGTCTCGCCGATCTCCGAGGCCGCCGGCCGCGTGGAGATCGAGGAGACCGACAAGGCCCGCAAGGTCCTGGTCACCCCGGACGACGGCTCCGAGGTCATCGAGTACGTCGTGTCGCGTCGCTCGGCGCTGCTGGTGCAGGACGGCCAGCACATCGAGGTCGGCCAGATGCTGACCAAGGGCACGCCGGACCCGAAGGAGGTGCTCCGCATCCTCGGTGTCCGCCGGACGCAGCAGCACCTCGTCGACGAGGTCCAGGAGGTCTACCGCAGCCAGGGTGTGTCGATCCACGACAAGCACATCGAGATCATCGTGCGGCAGATGCTGCGCCGGATCACGGTGCTGGAGTCGGGCGAGACCAACCTGCTGCCCTCCGACCTGGTGGACCGGGTCAAGTTCGAGGAGGAGAACCGTCGCGTGGTCTCCGAGGGCGGCAAGCCGGCCTCGGGTCGTCCCGAGCTCATGGGCATCACCAAGGCCTCGCTCGCGACCGAGTCGTGGCTCTCGGCGGCCTCCTTCCAGGAGACCACCCGCGTGCTCACCGACGCCGCGATCAACGGTCGCTCCGACAGCCTGCGTGGCCTGAAGGAGAACGTGATCATCGGCAAGCTGATCCCGGCCGGCACCGGCCTGGAGCGCTACCGCAACATCCGGGTGGAGCCGACCGAGGAGGCGCGCGCCGCGGCGTACGCCGTCACGGGCTACGAGTCCTACGACTACGAGTTCGGCAACGCCGGCGGCCAGGCCGTCGCGCTCGACGACTTCGACTTCGGGTCGTACCAGAACTGACGACGTCGTCGTCAGGTCTGGTGCCACGACCCGGACCGAGTTGACGGAAGCCCCGGCGAGCTTGCTCGCCGGGGCTTCCGGCGTATCGAGATCCTTTTCCCGGTGCGAGACGAGAACCAGCCCGCGCCGCACGACGTCACACCGAGCATGAACAAGATCTCCTCCCTGCTCGCCGCCGGCGCCCTCGTCGCCGCGGCCTCGCTCCTCGTGCCCTCGACGGCCCCGGTCGCAAGCGCGGCCGCCACCGCCACCGTGCCCGGCTGCCGCAACGCGGACCTGCACGCGCGCTACCGCGCCACGGACAACGGCGCCGGGCACGCCTACGGCCGGATCGTCCTGACCAACGTCGCGCGGCACGCCTGCCGCACCGGCGGTTTCGGCGGCCTCTCGTACGTCGGCGGCGGCAACGGCACCCAGGTCGGCGCTCCGGCCTCCCGGGACGGGCGCAGCGCCGGCTCGTTCGTGCTGCGTCCCGGGCAACGCGCCATCAGCCGGGTCGACGAGGTCCGCGCCGCCAACTACGACGCCGCGACCTGCCGGCCGCGCCGGGTGGACGGCTTCCGGATCTACGTGCCGAACGCGACCCGCTCGCAGTTCGTGGCCCACCGCACCACCGGTTGCGCCAACCCCTCGGTGCACCTGACCAGCCACACGGCGTACCGCACGGCGGGCTGAGGGCGCCGCCTGCGAGAATCGTCGGGTGAACGCTCCTCTCCGCACCGACGTGCTCGTCGTCGGCGCCGGACCCGCCGGGTCCGCGGCGGCCGCCTGGGCCGCCCGCTCGGGTGCCGACGTGGTGCTCGCCGACGCAGCCGTCTTCCCGCGCGACAAGACCTGCGGCGACGGGCTGACCCCGCGCGCGATCGGGGAGCTGGAGCGGCTCGGCCTGCGCGAGTGGGTGCGTTCGCACACGGTCAACCAGGGCCTGCGCGCCCACGGCTTCGGGCAGACCCTGCACCTGCCGTGGCCCGGCGGGCACCTGCCGGAGTGGGGCAGCGCGATCGCGCGCACCGAGCTCGACGACCACCTGCGCACGACCGCGCTCGACGCCGGGGCGGTGCCGCTCGACGGCGCCCGTGCGGTCGACGTACGACGCGACGGGGACCGGGTCGCCGCGGTCGTGCTCAAGGACGGCCGGGAGGTCGAGTGCCGCCGCCTGGTCGTGGCCGACGGGGTGCGCTCGCCGCTGGGCAAGGTGCTCGGGCGGGAGTGGCACCGCGACACCGTCTACGGCGTGGCGGGGCGCTGCTACGTGAAGTCGACGCGCGCCGACGACCCCTGGATCAGCTCGCACCTGGAGCTGCGCGGGGAGCAGGACGAGATCCTGAGCGGCTACGGCTGGATCTTCCCGCTCGGCGCCGGTGCGGGCGAGGTCAACCTCGGCGCCGGCACGCTCGCCACCGCCAAGCGGCCTACGGACGTCGCGATCAAGCCGCTGATGAAGCTCTACGCCGACGGCCTGCGCGAGGAGTTCGGCCTCGGCGACGAGCTCCGGATGCCGACCTCGGCCCTGCTGCCGATGGGCGGCGCCGTGTCGAACGTCGCCGGGCGCAACTGGGCCCTGATCGGCGACGCCGCGGCGTGCGTCAACCCGCTCAACGGCGAGGGCATCGACTACGGCCTGGAGACCGGCCGCCTGGTCGCCGAGCTGTTCGCCGAGACCCCCGGCGCCGACCTGTCGGTGGTGTGGCCGGAGGTCCTGCGCGCCCACTACGGCGAGTCCTTCTCCATCGCCCGCCGGCTCGCCGGCCTGGTCACCGTGCCGCGCCTGCTGCCGGCGCTGGGCCCGGTCGGGATGCGCTCGGACCTGCTGATGACGCTCGCGCTGCGCTGGATGGGCAACCTGGTCACCGACGAGGACCGCGACCGCGCGGCGCGGGTCTGGCGCTGGGCGGGCCGGCGCTCGCTGGCGCGCGACGCCCGCCCGCCGTTCTCCTGAGTCAGCCCCTAGGGTGGTGGACGACGGCGAGGAGGCGGTGATGGCACAGCGGGTGCAGCGGTTGGCGGCGTACGCCGTCATCGTCCGGGGCGAGGAGATCCTGCTCTCGCGGCTCTCCGAGCGGGTCACCAAGAAGGAGCTGTGGTCGCTGCCGGGTGGCGGCGTGGACCACGGCGAGGACCCCCGCGACGCGGTCGTGCGCGAGGTCTACGAGGAGACCGGGCTGCACGTCGAGGTCGACGACCCGGCGCACGTCTACTCCCTGCACGTCGAGGACTCCTGGCGCCGTGGGCGCCGGGTGGACGCGCACTCGGTGCGGATCGTCTACGAGGGCTGGGTGCCCGCCGACGCGCCCGAGCCGCACGTGACCGAGGTCGACGGGAGCACCGCCGAGGCGGCCTGGAAGCCGATCGCCGACGTGCTGGCCGGCACCGTGCCGACGGTCAGCCTGGTGGCGGAGGCGCTGGCGTCGTACCGGGTCCGGCAGCGGCAGCGCACGGCCGCCTACGCCTACGTCGTCCGCGACGACGCGATCCTGCTGACCCGCACCTCGCACCTCGCCCCCGACCCCGGCACCTGGCACCTGCCGGGCGGCGGGATCGACCACGGCGAGACGCCGACCGACACCATCCGCCGTGAGCTGTGGGAGGAGTGCGGCCTGGAGGGCCGGGCGACCGCGCTGCTCACCGTGCTCGACCACCACTTCACCGGCACCGCGCCCAGCGGCCGGGCCGAGGACTTCCACGCGATCGGGGTGATCTACCGCGCCGAGGTGGGGCCGGGGGAGCCGCGCGTCGTCGAGGAGGACGGTACGACGGACGAGGTCGCCTGGGTGCCCCTCGCCGACGTCGCCGCCGGCCGGTTGAAGGTCTACGGCTCGGTGCGCGCCGCGATCGAGGCCGCCGGCGATCAGGGCTAACGTGTCCGGGTGAGCGAGACCGTCTTCACCTACGCCGCGCCCGCCCTCAAGTTCGGCCGGGGCGCCTCCCGCGAGATCGGCTACGACGTCGGCGCCTGGGGCGCGCGCCGGGTGCTGCTGGTGACCGACCCGGGGGTGGCGGCCGCGGGCCATGCCGACGACGTCGCGGGCTCGCTGCGCCAGCGTGGCCTGGAGGTCGTCGTGTTCGACCGCTCCCGGGTGGAGCCGACCGACGTGTCCCTGGAGGAGGCGGTCGCCTTCGCCCGCTCCGAGGGCCCCTTCGACGCGGTGGTCGCGGTCGGTGGCGGCTCCTCGATCGACACCGCCAAGGCCGTCGCGCTGCTGGTGACCAACCCCGGTGAGCTGATGGACTACGTCAACGCCCCGGTGGGCAAGGCGCGGGCGCCCGAGCAGCCGGTGCTGCCCCTGGTCGCCGTACCGACCACCACGGGGACGGGCAGCGAGTCCACCACCATCTGCGTGATGGACGTGCTCTCGCTCAAGGTGAAGACCGGGATCAGCCACGCCGCGCTCCGGCCGCGGCTCGCCGTCGTCGACCCGGCGCTCTCGGCCACCCAGCCGGCCGGCGTCACCGCGGCGGCGGGGATGGACATCCTGTGCCACGCGCTGGAGAGCTACACCGCCCGGTGGTACGCCGACTTCGACGCCAAGACCCCCGAGCAACGGGTGCCCTACTGCGGCTCCAACCCGATCGCCGACCTGTGGTCCGAGCGCGCCCTGGGCCTGCTGGCCGGCGCCTTCCGGGCCGCCGTGCACCGCGCGCCGGACGACCAGGCGGGCACCGAGGCAGCCGACCAGATGGCGCTCGCGGCGACCTTCGCCGGGCTCGGCTTCGGCAACGCCGGGGTGCACATCCCGCACGCCAACGCCTACCCGATCGCGGGCCGGGTCCGGGACTTCACCCCGGCGGACTACCCGCCGGAGGAGCCGATGGTGCCGCACGGCATGGCGGTCGCGCTGACCGCGCCGGAGGCCTTCCGGTTCACCTTCGACGCCGCGCCGGAGCGGCACCTGCGGGCGGCTCAGCTGCTCGACCCGGGCGCCACCGGCCGCGACGCCTCGGTGCTGCCGGAGGTCATCGCCCGGCTGATGCAGGACATCCACCTGCCCAACGGCCTCGGCGCGGTCGGCTACGGCGAGGGCGACGTCGACGACCTGGTCGACGGCGCGCTCAAGCAGCAGCGCCTGCTCGCCACCGCGCCCAAGGACGTCACCGAGGAGGACCTGGCCGGGATCATCGGAGCGTCGCTGGAGCACTGGTGACGGCTCGCCGCTGGTTCGCCCTGGCCGCCGTCGCCTACCTTGCCTCGCTGGTCGTCGCGGCGGTGCTGCTGCCCGATCGCGTCCCGATCCACTTCGGCGTCTCCGGGGACGCCGACCGCTGGGCCGGTCGTCCGACGGCCCTCGTCTCCTTCGCCGCGCTGGGGCTCTTCCTGGCCCTCCTCTTCGCCCTGCTCCGCCCCCGGCCGCCGGCCTCTCGCGACGACATGGGCGTGATCGGGGCGGCCACGCTCGGGCTGCTCACGGCGCTGGTGCTGTGCACGGTGCGGGCCGCGCGGGCCGACCTACCGCGCCTGGACGGGGTCTTCCTCGGCGTCGTCGTCGCCTACCTGGTCTTCGTGGTGGCCTGGGCGATCCGGCTGCGTCGCCGGCGCCCGACTACGATCGACGGGTGAACCCGCGCCACCGCCGACTGATCATCCCGGCCGCGCTGGTGCTGCTCCTGCTCATCGTGGTCGTGGCGGCCCTGGCGAAGTGAGCAGCCGGACCGAGACGCTCGAGCGGGGCCTCGCCCAGGTGGCGGAGGACCTGCTGGCCGAGGACCGCCTGGTGCGCGCGGTCGCGTCGGGCCGGCGGCGTACGGGCACCCCGCCGTGGCGGCGGGTCGAGCTGCGCTGGGTGGACCTCAAGGCCGGCCGCCACCTCCAGGTCGTCCGGTACGACGCCACGCAGGCGCACACGTCCAACCACCTGCTCGGCGACGCGGCCCGGGCGGAGGTGGAGGGCCTGCTGGCCGAGCCGTTCGGCAACTGGACCGTCGAGACCACCGCCCACCTGCTGTCGCTGCGGGTCACCAAGAAGGGTGACGCCGCGCTGCACACCTCGACCCGTCAGGCGCCGGTGCAGGCCAGTGCCGAGCACGACCGGGCCAAGGACCGGATGCTCGCCGAGGACGACCCGCTCTTCGCCGCGCTCGGGCTCAGCGACGCGCAGGGGCGGATCAAGCCGACCCGGCGCGCGAAGTACCGCCAGGTGGAGGACTTCCTGCGGATCCTGGACCGCTCGGTCACCGACGCGATCGCCAAGGGCCACGTCCGCACGCCCACCACCGAGGACCCGCTGCGGGTGGTCGACCTGGGCTGCGGCAACGGCTACCTCACCTTCGCCGCCCAGCGCTTCCTCACCGAGCGCCGCGGGCTGCCGGTGCGGCTCACCGGGGTGGACGTCAAGGAGCAGTCGCGCGACCACAACAGCGCCGTCGCCGCCGAGCTGGGCATCGAGGCGACCTTCGTCGCCGGGACGATCGGCGAGGCCGTGCTGCCGGAGCGCCCGGACGTGGTGCTGGCGCTGCACGCCTGCGACACCGCGACCGACGACGCGCTCGCCCGCGCCGTGGAGTGGGAGGCGCCGCTGGTGCTGGCCGCTCCGTGCTGCCACCACGACATCGCGGCCCAGCTGCGCCGCGGCACCCCGCCCGCGCCGTACCAGGCGATGGTGCGCGACGGCATCCTGCGCGAGCGCTTCGCCGACACCCTCACCGACGCGCTGCGGGCGCTGCTGCTGCGCGGGCGGGGCTACCGGGTGGACGTGATGGAGTTCGTCGACAGCGCGCACACCCCCCGCAACACGCTGCTGCGCGCGGTGCGGACCGGCGCCGCCACCACCCCCGAGGAGTACGACGACCTGGTGGCCACCTGGGACCTGCACCCCCGCCTCGGCGAGCTGCTGGGTCGGTGAGCCGCGTGGAGAAGCTGCTGTTCCTCCTGCTGCCCCTGCCCTTCGGCATCGGTCTCCTCGCGCCGGGCGCGGCCACCGAGCCGATCGCCTCGGAGGTCGTCTTCCACTTCACCGACCCCGACGTCGTCGAGTCCAGCGGGCTGGTCGCGCGCGACGGGCTGGTCGTGACCGTCAACGACTCCGGCGACAGCAACCGGGTCTTCACCGTCGACCCCGCCACCGGCGACACCGTCGGAGTCACCCGCTGGCAGGGGGACGGGGCCGACAACGAGGCCCTGGCGCCAGCGGGCGACGGCGAGGTCTACGTCGGCGACATCGGCGACAACGCCGGCTCACGGAAGTCGGTGGAGGTCGCGAAGGTCCCGTTCGGGCGGGGCGAGCGCGAGGTGCGCGCGACGACGTACGAGCTGGTCTACCCCGACGGCCCGCACGACGCGGAGACGTTGCTGACCGACCCCGCGACCGGCCGGTTGTACGTCGTGGCGAAGGCCTTCATCGGCCAGGTGTACGCCGCCCCGGAGCGGCTCGACCCGGACGGGCCCAACGAGCTCACCCCGGTCAAGGAGGTCCTCGGCATCGCGACCGACGGGTCCTTCCTGCCGGACGGCAAGCACGTGATCATCCGCAACTACACGCAGGCGGCGCTCTACACCTGGCCGGGGCTGCGCCGGGTCGCCCTGCTGGACCTGCCCGCGCAGCAGCAGGGCGAGGGGCTGGCGGTGCGCGAGGACGGCGCGATCCTGCTCAGCTCGGAGGGCAAGGAGGCCGACGTGCTGCGGGTCGAGCTGCCGGCCGCGGTGCAGGGCGAGCTGGAGGCACCCGCCGCGGAGCAGGCCTCACCCGTCACGAAGGCCGACGACGAGCGGTCCTGGTGGCCGTGGGCGCTCGGCGGAGCGGTCGTGGTGGCGGTCGTGGCCGGGGTCACCGGTCTGAGCCGGCGCGGTCGGGGAACCTAGCGATCGTGGCCCGCCTGCGTCGTACCTCACCCGATCAGCCGGGCTGGACGCGGCGCCGGTCCGGGCGCGGCTTCGTCCACCTCGACGAGCACGGGAAGCCGCTGCCGCCCGAGGACGCCGCGCGCTGCAAGGCGCTGGTGATCCCGCCGGCCTGGCAGGACGTGTGGATCAGCCCGTACCCGAACGGGCACCTGCAGGCCGTCGGCGTCGACGACGCCGGCCGTCGGCAGTACCTCTACCACCCGGTGTGGGTCGAGCGCCGCTCGGAGGAGAAGCACGCGCGGGTGGTCCGGCTGGGGCGCCGGCTGCCGCGGCTGCGCGAGGAGGTGCTCGCCGACCTCGCCACCGACGACCTCGCGACCCGGGCCACCTGCGCGCTCGCGGTGCGGCTGATCGACCTCGGCTGCTTCCGGATCGGCAACGACGTGTACGCCGAGGAGTACGGCTCCTTCGGCCTGACCACCCTCGAGCGCCAGCACGTGCGCCGGTCCGGGGACGTGCTCGTCTTCGAGTTCGTCGGGAAGTCCGGCGTCGAGCACCACGTCGAGATCGACGACCCGCAGGCCGTCGAGGCGCTCGACAAGCGGCGCCGGCGGCGGCGCAAGGACCGCCGGCTGCTGGACGTCGACGGCTCGGACGTGAACGAGTACCTGCGCGAGGCGAGCGGGCTCGACGTGACCGCGAAGGACTTCCGCACCTGGCACGGCACCGTGCTCGCGGCCGCCGCGCTCGCCGAGGCGCCCGGGCCGGAGGCGTCGAAGACCGCCCGCAAGCGCGCGGTCGCTGGCGCGATGAAGGAGGTCTCGGAGTTCCTGGGCAACACCCCGGCGCTGGCCCGGTCGTCGTACGTCGACCCGCGGGTGGTCGACGCCTACCAGGAGGGGCGGACGATCCGGGCCGCCGTACGACGTGCGCCGGAGGACGACGGCGACGAGCGCCGGGCGGTGCTGGAGCGGGCGACGCTGCGGTTGCTCGGCGGGCGCCGGTGACAGGATCGGGCGCATGGAGATCGAGGTCGTCGAGGGCGACATCACCCAGCAGGACGTGGACGCCGTGGTCAACGCCGCCAACCGGGCGATGCGCGGCGGGGCGGGCGTGGACGGCGCGATCCACCGCGCCGGCGGCCCGGCGGTGCTGGACGACTGCCGGCGCCGCTTCCCGCACGGCCTGGCCACCGGCGACGCGGGCTGGACCACCGCGGGGGAGATGCCCGCGCGCTGGGTGATCCACGTCGTCGGCCCCAACCGCAACGCCGGCGAGACCGACCGCGGCCTGCTGACGTCCTGCTACCGCCGCGCCCTGGAGGTCGCCGACGAGCTCGGCGCTCGCTCGATCGCCTTCCCGCTGATCAGTGCGGGCGCCTACGGCTGGCCGAAGGAGGACGCGGTGGACGCGGCCCTGGAGACCCTGCGCGCGACGCCGACCGCGGTGGAGCGGGTGCGGATGGTGGCGTTCGGGCGCTCGGCGTACGAGCTGGTCGCGGGGCGGCTCTGACCCGGGACTTCGTCCCGAATTCGGTGACCGAACGTCACTGTCGGCGCCGCGGCGTCGTTGGTCCGGCAACCCCAGCACACCGCCGGACGAAAGGTGCGGACCATGCCGATCGAGCTCACCTCAGCAGCCCTGCTGGTCGCCGTCGCCTTCCTCTGCGTGGCCTTCCTGGCCCGCGGCCGTGAGCAGGTCGTCGTGCTGCCCGCCGCTGCCCCGAGCGCCGACGAGTGGCGCTCGGCCGCGCTGCACCACTTCCACGAGCACAAGGACCTGCGCCGCTCGGTCGCCGAGGCGCTCTCGACCCCCGGCGCCGTCTCCGGCGAGGCCCGGCGTGAGCTGATGGTCGCGCTGGGGGCCCCGCGGGTCGACGTGATGGCCTAGGCGCCCTGGAGGGCCTCGACCACGAAGTCGATCGACGCGGTCAGCGCCTCCACGTCGGCCGGGTCGATCGCGGGGTACATCGCGATCCGGAGCTGGTTGCGGCCGAGCTTGCGGTAGGGCTCGGTGTCGACGATCCCGTTGGCGCGCAGCACCTTCGCGACCTGCGCCGCGTCGATCGACTCCTCGAAGTCGATGGTGCCGATGACGAGCGAGCGGTGCTCGGGGTCCGCGACGTACGGCGTGGTGTACGACGTCCGCTCGGCCCAGCCGTAGAGCGCGTCCGAGGAGGCGGTGGTCCGCTCGACCATGCCCTTGAGCCCGCCCTGGCCGTTCATCCAGTCCAGCTGCTCGGCCATCAGGAAGAGGGTGGCGACCGAGGGGGTGTTGTAGGTCTGGTTGAGGCGGCTGTTGTCGATGGCGGTCTTCAGGTTGAAGAACGGCGGGATGTAGCGGTCCGAGGCTGCGATCCGCTCGGCGCGCTCGATCGCCGCGGGCGAGAAGACGCCGAACCACAGGCCGCCGTCGGAGGCGAAGCACTTCTGCGGGGCGAAGTAGTAGACGTCGGTCTCGGTGAGGTCGACGGGCAAGCCGCCGGCGCCCGAGGTGGCGTCGATCAGCACCAGCGCGCCGTCGTCGGCACC
Source organism: Nocardioides sp. LML1-1-1.1 (assembly GCF_040676175.1). Classification (NCBI taxonomy): domain Bacteria; kingdom Bacillati; phylum Actinomycetota; class Actinomycetes; order Propionibacteriales; family Nocardioidaceae; genus Nocardioides; species Nocardioides sp. LML1-1-1.1. The sequence goes on from NZ_JBEGHK010000006.1 coordinate 283,573, forward strand.
CGACGGCCGTACGACGGGTGCCATCACCGCGGTCGAGGTCTCGTTGTGCGCCCAGCCGTAGACGTCCACGCCCGCCTCGGCGACCGCGTCCGGGCGCGAGCCCGGGTCGGCGGCGATGACCGACGGCGCGTCCAGCCAGGGCGCGGCCTTGACCGAGGAGGCGAACTTCGAGGAGAACTCGCCGAACGTCAGGTGCTGCGACTTCTGCTCGATCAGCCCGAACGCCGCGATGTCCCAGAACGCCGTCGCGCCGCCGTTGCCGACGACGACCTCGTAGCCCTCGGGCAGCGAGAACAGGTCGGCGAGGCCCTGGAGCACGCGGCCGACGGTGTCCTTGACCGGGGCCTGGCGGTGCGACGTGCCGAGCAGGGAGTCGCCGGTCGCCGCGAGCGCGTCGAGGTGGCTGGTCTGGATCTTCGACGGGCCCGCACCGAAGCGGCCGTCGGCGGGCTTGAGCGCTGCGGGGATCTGGATGTCGGTCACGAGGTCAACCTTCTCGATCGGGCGCGGGAGAGGACAGGCTGACGACGTTGTCAGAGATGTCCCCAGTGTGACAGGCCGATCACGCCGGTGTTCAATCAGTTTCGCGATGCAAGCCTCCCTCGACCTCCGCCCGGTGGGCTACCTGCACCCCGACGCGGCGGTGCTCGTGGCCCGCGTCCAGGAGGAGTACGTCGAGCGCTACGGCTCGCCCGACGAGAGCCCCGTCGACCCGGCCGTCTTCGACCTGCCGGAGGGCCTCTTCCTGGTCGGGTACGACGGCCCGGACCCGGTCGCGACCGGCGCCTGGCGTCGCTCGCCCGTGAGCCGCCTCGGCGGGACGAGCGCGGTGGAGGTCAAGCGGATGTACGTCGTCCCCGAGCGCCGGGGCCGGGGCCACGCCCGTGCCGTGCTGGCCGAGCTGGAGCGCAGCGCGCTGGCCGCCGGCCACGACCTGGTCCTGCTGGAGACCGGGACCCGGCAGCCGGAGGCCATCGAGCTCTACCGCAGCGCCGGCTACGAGGAGGTCGAGGGCTTCGGCTTCTACGCCGACGCCCCGCTCTCGCGGTGCTTCGGCAAGCGGCTCAGCTGACGTCGCGCCGCCGTACGAGGACGACGCTCACGACGACCGCGAGCGCGACGTACACCGCGACGGTGACCGTGGCCTGACCACCGGCCACCGTGTCGAGGACGCCGGGCGTCCCGTCCCCCTCGCCGGTGCCGACGATCGAGCCGATCAGCGAGCCGGCCGACGTGCCGGGCAGGACGGCGGTCAGCGCGTCCACCCAGTCGAGCAGCTGGCCCACGCCGCGCAGGAGGTTCTCCACGACGAGCGCCCAGACCAGGCCGAGGCCGACGGAGAGCGCCGGGCCGCGCGCGATGGTGCCGAGCGCGAAGCCGAGCACCGCCCACATCTCCAGCACCAGGAAGCCCGCCCCGAGGGCCTGCACCACCGACCCGGCCGACGGCAGGACGACGTCCTGGCCCTCGGAGGCGGTGATGATGAGCGAGATGCCGAGGTCGAAGCCGAGCGTGACGACCAGGGTGGCGAGCACGAAGACGGTCAGCGCGGCCACCGAGCCGAGCACGGCGGGCGTGCGTCGTACGCCCTGGGAGAAGAGGGTCTTCCAGGTGCCCCAGCCGTAGCCGTTGCCGGCCACCAGCGCGCCGAGCACCATCATCAGTGCACCGCCGAACATCGGCATGCCCTGCAGGAACACGTCCGGCACGGCGTCCGGCAGCAGCTGGGCGAGCTGCTGGGCCCGGGTGGTGCCCTCGTCGGTGAAGGACGCCTCCCCGCTGGTGTAGGACAGGTAGGTGAACAGGTAGCCGAACATCAGGCTCAGCGCGAGCCACGCGCCGAGGGTGATCCACACCGCCGGCCAGGCCCGCAGCCGCGCCAGCTCGGCACGGGTGCTGCGCAGGGTCGCGTTCATGACGCCATCTCCTCGTTCTTGCGGGTGGTCATCTCGAAGAAGACCTCTTCGAGGCTGCGCTCGGCAGCGGTGATCTCGTGGACGTCGACGCCCTCCTCGACGAGCGAGCGGGCGACGTGCGGAGCGGCGTCAGGTGGCAGCGCGAGCAGCAGCGCCCCGTCCTCGGTACGACGCACGCCGTCGTCGCCCGCGAGCCGCATCGCCACCGCGAGCGCCGCCGGCTCGGGTGTCGCGCGCAGCCGGATCGAGACCCCGCCGCGCAGCTCGGCGACGCCGGCCTCGCGCAGCAGGCGGCCGTCGTCGATGACGCCGACGCGGTCGCAGATCTCCTGCACCTCGGAGAGCATGTGGCTGGACAGCAGCACGGTCTGCCCGCCCCGCGCGAGGTCGACGACCAGTGCCCGCATGTCCGCCATGCCGGCCGGGTCGAGGCCGTTGGTCGGCTCGTCGAGCACGATCAGGTCCGGGTCGCCCATCAGCGCTGCCGCGACGCCGAGCCGCTGCTTCATGCCGAGGGAGTAGCCCTTGAACCGGTCGTCCCCGCGGGAGGCGAGGTCGACCCGCTCGAGCACCCGCTCGACCTCGGCGTCCGCGAAGCCGCGGTGCCGGGCCAGGGTGCGCAGGTTCGCGCGGCCGGAGAGGTAGGGGAAGAAGCCGGGGCCCTCGATGAGGGCGCCGACGGGTGGGATCGCGCTCGCCGTGCCGGACGTCGGGCGGATCAGGCCCAGCAGCATGCGCAGGGTGGTCGTCTTGCCGGCGCCGTTGGGCCCCAGGAAGCCGTACACCTCGCCGCGCCGGACGCTCATGCTCACCTTGTCGACGGCGACCCGGTCGCCGTAGACCTTCGTGAGGTTGTCGGTGGAGGCCACCGTGGTCTGTGCGTTCATGGTGTCCAGGCTGGTCGCGAGCCGGCCCAGGCGCGTCCGCCGGAGGGCGGCGCGTGCGTACGCAGAACTGCGTACGCACGAGGCTCTCGTCGTCGTACGACGAGGCGGCCGGGCTCGCCTAGGTTCGGGGGCATGGACTCGAACATGTGGCTGGCCAAGCGCTGGTGGCTGATTCCGGTCGCGATCATCATCGTCGGCGGGTCGGTGGCGGTGAACCTCGGGCACGACGGGCACGTCGACGCCGGCGTCGTCGGCCGGGTGCTCTCGGTCGTGCTCGCGGCGGTCGCCGCGGGCTCGCTGCTGCTGCTCGACCGCTGCCCGGCCCTGCTGCTCGTGACCGGGGCTGCGAGCGGCGGCTACTTCGCGGTGGGTGGCGAGAACGGCCCGATCTTCTTCGCGCTGATCGTCGCCTCCTTCGTGCTGGCGACCCGGCGGCCGTTCCGGTCGTGGTTCCCGCTGCTGGTCGTCGCGGCCGTGCTGATCTGGGCCGGGCTGCTGGTGCGCGGGCTGCGCTGGGACGACCTCGTCGTCGGCGCCTGGCAGTCGATCGGGATCGGTGCCCTGGTCTCCTCGGCCGCCGCGATCGGCACGATGCTGCGCCAGGGCCGGGCCGCCTGGGTGGACCGCACGTCGCGCGCCGCCGCCGAGGAGCGGCTGCGGATGGCCCAGGACCTGCACGACGGCGTCGGTCACGGGCTCGCCGTGATCGCGATGCAGGCGGGCGTCGCGCTGCACGTGCTCGACAAGGACGCGGACCGCTCGGGCAAGGTCCGCGAGAGCCTGGAGGCGATCCGCGCGACCAGCCGGGAGGCGCTGGACGCGCTGCGCGTGGAGCTCGCGACGATCGCGGGGGAGGCGGCGCCGCGGCGGCCTGCCACCGGGGTCGAGGCGATCCCGGCGCTGGTCGAGCGGGTGCGCTCCGCGGGGCTCCGGCTGGAGGTGATCGGCGAGCCGGGTGAGCTGACCCCGCCGGTCGGCGCGGCGGCGTACGCCGTGCTGCAGGAGTCGCTGACGAACGTGCTCCGGCACGCCGCGGCGAGCACGGCCACCGTGGTGTGGGAGCGCGGCGCCGACACGGTCGCGCTGCGGGTGTCCGACGACGGGCAGGGCGGCGCGGTGCAGGATGAGGGCATGGGCATCAGCGGCATGCGTTCCCGGGTGGAGGCGCTCGGGGGGACGTTCCGCGCCGGGCCGGTGCCGCAGGGCGGGTTCGAGGTCAGCGCGGTGCTGCCCGCATGACCGGGCCGATCAGGGTGGCCCTCGTCGACGACCAGCCGCTGGTCCGGATGGGCCTGGCCACGCTGATCGAGAGCGAGCCGGACCTGGCGCTGGCCGGCGAGGCCGCCGACGGGCGCGAGGCCCTGGCCCTGCTGCGTCGTACGACGCCCGACGTGGTGCTCTGCGACATCCGGATGCCGGTCATGGACGGCCTCGCGCTGCTGGCCGAGGTGGCCGCCGACCCGGCGCTGGCTGCGGTGCGGGTGGTGGTCCTGACGACCTTCGAGCTGGACGAGTACGTCTTCGAGGCGCTGCGCCACGGCGCCAGCGGCTTCCTGCTCAAGGACGCCGAGCCGACGGCGATCCTCGACGCGGTCCGGGTGGTCGCCGACGGTGGCTCGCTGCTGGCACCGTCGGTCACCCGGCGGGTGATCGACCACTTCGGTGCGAGTCGTGCCGCCCGGCCGCACCCCCGGCTGGGCGACCTGACCGAGCGCGAGGTGGAGATCCTCGGCTGGGTCACCACCGGGATGTCGAACGCCGAGATCGCTGCGGCGCTGGTCGTCAGCCCGGACACCGTCCGCACGCACGTGAGCCGGGCGATGGTGAAGCTCCAGGCGCGCGACCGCGCGCAGCTGGTCGTCTTCGCTATCGAGTCCGGGCTGCGACGTCCGCCGGGACGCTGAGGCCGGGCAGGTTGTCGGCGGCGCCGACCGGCGTACCGATGGTCCGGGTGATGGGCACGTGCCCGCCCCAGACGCCCGCGGCGACGTCCTCGGGCTCGTCGACCGGGTCGCCGGCGCGGGCCTTCATCGAGGCCTCCCGCAGCGGTACGGCGAGCACCGCCGTCGCCGCGAGCTCCTTGCGGGTGCTGGGCCGCATCGTGGCCGCCCGCCCGGGGATCATGTGGTCCACGATCAGGTCGAGCGCGTGGATCCGCTCGTCGGGGTCGTCCACGAGCCGGGCGGTGCCGATGACGACCGCCGAGCGGTAGTTCATGGAGTGGTGGAACGCCGAGCGTCCGGCGACGAACCCGTCGAGCTCGGTGACCGTCACGCACACGGTCGCGCCGGCCGAGCCCTGCAGCCAGCGCGCCGCCACCGAGCCGTGGAAGTAGAGGGTGCCGTCGGCGTCGGGGCCGTCGATGTCCACGGCGTACGCCGTCGGCAGCACCAGCGGGTGGTCGCCCACCTGCACACCGAGGTGCGCGACGAGGGCCTCGTCGAGGAAGGCCAGCAGCTCGGCGCGCTCGCTGACGGCGCGGTTGCGGCCGCGGTTGACCCGGGTGCGTGCGGTGGGCTCCAGCGTGGACGTCATGGCACCATCGTGGATGACAAGTGGCCTGGGTGCACGGGCCACTCCACGACGACTCTGGCAGGCCACTTTGCTTCCCGTCCGGCTCGACCGCGCCGACCCGCAACCGCTCGGCACCCAGCTCGCCGACCAGATGCGCGCACTGGTGCTCTCCGGCGCGCTCGCGGGCGGCGACCGGCTGCCGGCCTCCCGGCGGCTCGCCGCCGACCTCGGCGTCTCCCGCTCGGTCGTCGAGCAGGCCTTCGACCAGCTGCTCGCCGAGGGCTGGCTGGAGGCGCGGCAGGGCGCCGGCACCTGGGTCGCCGACGGCGTGGCGCACCGGGCCCGGGCCTCCGCCCGCCGCGGCGTGCCGGCGCCCGAGCGGCCGCTGGTCATGCTCGACGCCGGCACCCCGTGGATCGACCCGCGCCACGAGGGGACCTGGCGCCGGGCGTGGCGGGAGGTCTCGACCGCCACACCCCCGCGCGGGTACGACGACCCCCGCGGCCTGCCCGCCCTGCGCGCGCTCGTCGCCGAACGGCTCGGCCGGACCCGCGGGCTCGCGGTGGACGCCGACCAGGTCCGCATCACCGGTGGCATCGGCGCCGGTCTGCGCCACGTGCTGGCGATCCTGCCGCGCGCCCCGATCGCGCTGGAGGACCCCGGCTACCGGGCCGCCGTCGCCGCCGTCCACGAGTCCGGACGCACCGTCCGGGACCTGCCCGCGCTGGAGCCGGTGGACGACCTCGCGGGCTGCGCGGCGGCGTACGTCACCCCGGCCCACCAGCACCCGCTCGGCCGGGTGATGCCCGCCGCCAACCGGCTCACCCTGCTCGCCACTGCCCGGCGGGACGAGGCGCTGGTGGTGGAGGACGACTACGACTCGGAGTTCCGCTACGACGTCGCGCCGGTCCCCGCGCTCGCCTCGCTCGATCGCGACCGGGTGGCATACCTGGGCACGGCGTCGAAATCGATCCTGCCCTCGCTGCGGCTGGGCTGGGCCGTCGTACCGGACGATCGGGTGCGGGCCTTCGACGCGCACCGCCGGCTCACCCACGACGCGCCGCCCTGGCCGGTGCAGCGGGCGATGGTCACCCTCCTGCGCGACGGGTACGTCGACGCGGTGGTCCGCTCCGCGCGCCGGGTCTACGCCGAGCGCGCGCCCCGGGTCGTCGCCGCCCTGTCGCCGTACGCCGAGCTCGCGGGCCCGGTCGCCGGCATGTACTCCACCTGGCTGCTCCCGCACGCCCGCGCGGTGCGGGTCCGTGCGGCCGCCGAGGACGCCGGCTTCCGGGTGAACCTGCTGCGCGACTACTGCCGCACGGCCCGCCTCAGCGGCCTGGTCGTCGGCTTCGGCGGCCCCACCGACGCCGAGCTCGACCGGGCGCTCGACGTCCTCGTCGGCGCGCTCGATCGCTTGTAACTACGTGTTCATGTATCTACCAGGGTGGTAGACCACCCGGGTAGATGCCACAACGCCCGGGTAGATGTCGGTGTGCCGGTCCCGAGCATGCTCCGTGGAGGACGCGCCGTATCGGTCAGCGTCGGCTGCCGCCGGAGCATCTACCAGGGTGTTGGTGTATCTACCAGGGTGGTCTACCACCCTGGTAGAGGCCATAACACGTAGTTACAAGCGCTCCGGAGCGCCGATCTTGACCGGGCGCCCGGCGAGGTAGCCGACGCTGACCTGGACGACGCCGAGGCCGACCAGCAGCGCGCAGGGCAGGGCCCAGGAGTCGGTGGCGTGGTGCAGGACGCCGACGACGAAGGGGCCGCCGGCCGCGATGAGGTAGCCGACGCTCTGGCCCATCGTCGACAGGGCCGCGGTGTCGGCGGTGCTGGTGGTGCGCAGCGCGAAGCAGAGCAGCGCGATCGGGAAGACGGCTCCGCCCGCGCCGAGCAGGGCGGCCCAGAGCCAGGCGCCGCCCTCGGGGGCCAGGCCCAGGCCGGCCCAGCCGACGGCGGTGAGCGCGGTCAGCGCGGCGATCAGGTGGCCCTGGTGCCGCATCCGGCCGGCGAGGCTGGGTGCGAGGAAGAAGAACGGGACGCCGATGATGATGCTCACCGCGAGCAGCAGGCCGGCGGTCGCGTCGCTGAAGCCGGCGTCGGCGTACAGGCTGGGGAGCCAGCTCATCATCACGTAGGCGAACAGCGACTGCGTGCCGAAGAGGACGGTGACCGCCCAGGCGGTGGGGCTGCGCCACAGCGCGGCGCCCTTGACCGTCGTACGCCGCACGACGCGACCACGCGCGAACGGCAGCCAGGCGAGCAGCGCGGCCACCGCGACGAGCGCCCACAGGCCGAGGCCGAGGCGCCAGGAGTCGGTCGCGTCGGTGAGCGGGACGGCGAGCGCGGCGCCCGCGGCGGAGCCGATCGAGAGCACCGCCGTGTAGGCCCCGGTCATCGCGCCGACCTTGCCGGGGAAGTGCTCCTTGACGATGGCCGGCACGAGCACGTTGGCCAGCGCGATGCCGGCGCACGCGACGAAGGTGCCGGCGACGAGCGCGGGGGTGCCGTCGAGGACGCGCAGGACCAGGCCGGCGGCGAGCACGACGAGCGCCAGCGCGAGACCGCGGTCGACGCCGATCCGGCGGGTGACCGACATCGCGGTGGCGCCGACCATCGCGAAGCAGAGCACCGGCAGCGAGGTGAGCAGGCCCTGGACGGTGGGGGAGACGCCGATCTCGCCGAGGCGGTCGAGCAGGGCGCCGAGGCTGGTGACCGCGATCCGCAGGTTGAGCGCGACGAGGAGGACCGCCACGACCAGGCCGACGCCCGCGCGCCGGTGCGACTGCGAAGATGGTGCGGTCGCACCGGTGGGGTGCGCGCGGGCGACGCTGGCCATGTCGCTTAGTATGGCAGACATCGGATGATTGGACGAAAGATGCCCCTGGCACCGGCTACCTCAGCCTCGCTCGTCGACCAGGCGATCGACGGCATGCGCGCGCTCCTCGCCAGCGGGGAGTGGACGGTCGGCACCCGGATCCCGCCGGAGCCGCAGCTCGCCGCCTCGCTCGGCGTCAGCCGCAACACCGTCCGCGAGGCGGTCAAGGCGCTCGCCCACGTCGGCGTGCTGGAGGTACGCCGCGGCGACGGCACCTACGTCGCCGCCGTCACCGAGATGCGGGCGCTCATGCGCCGCCAGGCCGAGCGGGTCGACCTGGCCCACCTGCTGGAGGTGCGGCACGCGATCGAGGTGCAGGCCACGACCCTGGCCGCGGCTCGTCGTACCGACGCCGACCTGGCGGTCCTCGACGCGATCATCGCGCGCCGCCGGGACGCGGTGGTCGCGAGCGACGGGCCCGCCTTCGTCGACGCCGACGTCGACTTCCACGTCGCGGTCGTCGCCACCGCCCACAACCCCCTCCTCGCCGAGCTGTACGACGGGCTGGTCGAGACCCTGCGGGCGAGCATCGACGACCCCGCCGACGGCTCCGACACCCTGGCCGCCGAGCACGACGCGGTCCTGGAGGCGATCCGCAGCGGCGACGCACCCGCCGCCGCGGTGGCCGCCGCCGAGCTGCTCGACCACGTGGAGCGCTGAGCCCGCGGCTCAGGTGCGCGGCCGGACCGCCGATGAGCACCGGTCATGGTCGTACGCCGCCTGCTCGCCGCCCTCGTCGCCACCACCCTCCTCGTCCCCGCCGCCGCCTGGTCGCGGGCGCCGATCGAGGCCTACGCGCCGTACCAGCCCGCCACGCGCTGCGCCCCCGCCGCGAAGCCCGGCACGCAGGTCCTCGCCCGCTGGACCGTGGGCCGCTACGGCGGCCGGCTGATCGGCATCTCCCGGGCCTGCGGCGGCAGCCGCTCCGAGCACCAGGAGGGGCGCGCGTTCGACTGGGCAGCCGACGTACGGCGTCCGGCGGACCGGCTCCGGGTCGCGCGGCTGATGCTCGCGCTCTTCGCCACCGACGGCGCCGGCAACCCGGACGCCCTGGCCCGGCGGATGGGCATCATGTACCTGATCTGGAACGACCGGATCTACTCCGCGTGGGACGGCTTCCAGCCGCGCCCCTACCTGTCGTCGTCGTGCCGCACGCTGGCCCGCTGCTCGCCCACCCTGCGCCACCGCGACCACCTGCACGTCTCGCTCACGCGGGGCGCGGGGCAGGGGCACACGTCCTGGTACGCCGGGCGGCTGTGAGCGTCGCGCGCACCCGTTCCTGCTCGAACATCACGTCCTCCCAGCTGAACCGCAGCACGAGCCAGCCGTGGGCGGCGAACGCGTTGTAGCGCCGGGCGTCCGAACGCAGGGCGGCGCGGTCGCCGTGCCAGGCGAACGAGTCCGCCTCCAGGACGATCCCGAGCCCCTCGTCGACCAGGTCGGCGCGGCCGAGGAAGGTCGTGCCGCCGCCGGGCGCGGGCACGCGCACGGACACCTGCGGGCGGACGTCGAGGCCGGGCACCCCGAGCGCGATCGCGCGCAGCACCGACTCGAACGGGTTGGCCGCGTCGGGGTTGGCCCGCGAGGCCACCTGCCGCATGCGCACCGCGTGGGGTCCGCGGGCGTCGCGGACCAGCGCCTGGAGCCGGGTCGGTGAGTGACCCTCGCGCAGGGCGGAGTCGGCGACGGCCAGTGCGGCGTCGTACGGGAGGTGGCGCAGGCAGTCGACCAGGGTCCGGTCACGACTGGTGACGCCGTCGACGACGTCGTCCGGGCGGAGGTCGAGGCGGCGCAGCTCGACCCGGCGTGTCCGCTCCGGTGCGACCACGCGCCGACGCGGCACCGCGACCTGGGGCCGCTCGGGTGGGAGCTTGACGGCCCAGCCCCAGTGCAGCGCGGCACTGGTCAGGCAGAGCACGCCGCTGAGTGCGTGCGCGGCGGCGCGGGCGCCGTCAGTGGTGGGCATGGCGTAGCGGCCGCGGGCGAGCCGGACGACCTCGCCCGCCCGCAGCGCGGCGTCCACCTCGGCCCGGGTCGTCAGCCGGAGCAGGCTGGCACGCGAGGCGACGCCACCCAGGCGGGCGAGCTCCTCGGCCACGGACATGCCCCCGAGTCTCACCCGGAACCGTCGCGCTCCGGGATCTCTGTCCACAGGGCTCGTAGCCGGAAGGACACGATGTGACCCCTGTGAGAGAAGTGATGGGAGGGGCGCCTTTCGGCATCCCTCCCATCAACTACGTCCGCGTGAGTACGAGGCTCACTTCGCCCAGTCGGCGTTCCAGCCCTCGATGTCGCTCGCGGGGCGGGTCGACGGCCCGGTGTAGACGGCCGAGGGGCGGATCAGGCGCCCGGTGCGCTTCTGCTCGAGGATGTGCGCCGACCAGCCGCCGGTGCGGGCGCAGGTGAACATCGAGGTGAACATGTTGGCCGGCACCTCGGCGAAGTCGAGGACGATCGCCGCCCAGAACTCCACGTTCGTCTCCAGCACCCGGTCCGGCCGGCGCTCGCGGAGCTCGGCCAGCGCGGCCTGCTCCAGCGCCTCGGCGACCTCGTAGCGGGCGGCGCCCAGCTCCTTGGCCGTGCGGCGCAGCACGCGCGCCCGCGGGTCCTCGGCCCGGTAGACCCGGTGGCCGAAGCCCATCAGTCGCTCGCCGGAGTCGAGCAGGCCCTTGACGTAGGCCCGGGCGTCGCCGGACTTCTCGACCTCCTCGATCATGCCGAGCACGCGGGAGGGGGCGCCGCCGTGCAGCGGACCGCTCATCGCGCCGATGGCGCCGGAGAAGGCGGCCGCGACGTCGGCGCCGGTGGAGGTAATCACCCGCGCGGTGAAGGTCGAGGCGTTCATGCCGTGCTCGGCCGCGGACGACCAGTAGGCGTCGATCGCGTGCGCGTGCTTGGGGTCCGCCTCGCCGCGCCAGCGGATGAGGAACTTCTCGGCCAGGGTCCTGCCCTCGTCCACCGTCTTCTGCGGTACGACGGGCAGGTGGAGGTCGCGGGCCGACTGGCCGGCGTACGACAGCACCATGACGGCGACCCGGGCGAGGTCGGCGCGGGCCTGCTCGTCGGTGATGTCGTAGCTCTGGCCGAAGCCGAACGCCGGCGCGAGCATCGCGATGGCTGCCTGGACGTCCACCCGGACGTCACCGGTGTGCACCGGCAGGCTGAAGGCCTCCGCCGGCGGCAGGCCGGGGGTGAACGAGCCGTCGATCAGCAGACCCCACACGTTCTCGAACGGGACGCGGCCGGCCAGGTCCTCGATGTCGACGCCGCGGTAGCGCAGCGCCGAGCCTTCCTTGTCCGGCTCCGCGATCTGGGTCTCGAAGGCGACGACGCCCTCCAGTCCGTGGTGTACCTCAGGCATCGGCGACTCCTTCGTTGCGTGGGGGGTCCGCCGGACACCCGGCGGGCCCGCAGGCCACTCGCATTCTGCCGCACGCTCTCGGGGCCGCCCCCGCGTCCCCTAGGTTGGACGCATGCCCGACGCCGAGCAGAGTCCCGACCTCGCCACCCTCCGGGCCGAGTACGGCGTCGCCGGGCTCGACGAGCTGAGCGCCGACCCCGACCCGTGGGCCCAGTGGCGCCGGTGGTTCGACGACGCCGTGGCGGCCGGGCTGCACGAGCCGAACGCGATGGTGGTCGCGACCGTCGACGCCGACGGCCGGCCCTCCGCGCGCACCGTCCTGCTCAAGGGCGTCGGGCCGGACGGCTTCCGCTTCTTCACCAACACCGCCTCCCGCAAGGGCGCCGCCCTGGCCGTGCACGCCGGCTGTGCCCTGCTCTTCCCGTGGCACCCGCTGGAGCGCCAGGTGCGGGTGGAGGGGGTCGCCGTACCGCTGTCGGAGGAGGATGTCGCGGCCTACTTCGCCTCCCGCCCGCGCGGCTCCCAGGTCGGCGCCTGGGCCTCGCCGCAGTCGCAGGTCGTGGCCGGGCGCGACGAGCTCGACGTGCGCTACCGCGAGGTCGAGGAGCGCTTCGCCGCGCAGGACGTGCCGGTGCCGCCGGAGTGGGGCGGCTACCGCGTCGTGCCGGACCGCTTCGAGTTCTGGCAGGGCCGGCCCGGCCGCATGCACGACCGGCTGCGCTACACCGCCACCGAGGCCGGCTGGACCATCGACCGGCTGGCTCCCTGAGGCGAGTCGTTGTCGTCGCCGCCGTCGTCGGAGTCCCGCGACGCCGCGTAGACCACGCCCAGCACGACCAGCACCACGATCACCGCGACGAGCAGCAGGGTCTGGTGGCGGTCGTCGGAGGAGGCGTCGTAGGCGACCTTCTCCGGCTTGGGCTGCTTGGTCCTCTTCGGCTTCTTGGCCTCCTCGGCCGCCTTCGGCTCCTCGACGGGTGCGGCCTCCTCGGCCGGTTGCGGCGCGGCCTTCGCGGCGCGCCGGGCGGCCTTCTCGGCGCGGGCCTTGTCCCGGCCGCGCGTACGTCGGCGGCGGACCCGGTCGCTGCCGGCCGGCAGCTCGCCCTCGAGCGGCTCGAAGTGCGGGACCGCGAAGGTCGGTGAGACGAAGTTGCGGAACTCGTCGTGCATGCCCCGGCCATCGTCCTCTGCCTCGACGTCCGGCTCGATGTCTGCCTCGACGTCCGGCTCGACGTCCGGCTCGACGTCCGGATCGGGCTCCGGCTCGACCGCGGCGACGGGCTCCGGGTTCGGCTCCGGCTCCGGCTCGGGGGCGGGCTCGCGGACCGGCTCGACCCGGACGTACGCGGTCCCGGTGACGCGGGACAGGTCGAGGGGCGGGAGGTCGTCGGCGTCGTCGGGGACCCAGGGGTCGGTCAGCGGGTCCGTCAACGGGTCGAAGCGGGGGACCGTGCGCGACGGGGTGAGCAGGCTGCGGAACTCGTCGTGCTCGACCCGCTCGACGACCGGCTCCGGCTCGGGCTCTCGCTCGGGCTCTCGCTCGGGCTCGGGCTCCAGGGCCGGCTCGGGCTCGGCGACCGGCTCGGGCTCCGGTTCCGGCTCGACCTCGGCGACCGGCTCCGGCTCGGGTGCGAGCTCCACCGGCGCGGCGCTCGGCCACGACGCGGCCGGCACCGTGTCCAGCACGATCAGCAGCGCCTGGGCCGTCGGCCGCCGGTGGTCGGGGCCGGAGATCGCGCGCATCAGCACCTCGGCCGCGAACGGCGGGAAGCCCGGCACGACCTCGGCGGGCGGGGCGGGATCGCCCTCGCCCGGGTCCACTCCGGTCAGTGCGTGGTAGGCGAGTCTCCCGAGGACCGCCGCGTCCGTCTCGCCCAGCAGCTGCAGCAGCGCGATGGCCTGGTCGGCCGGGAGCGGGTCGGGCGCGGTCGTGGCGATCAGCGCGTCGAGGTGGGCGCGCGCACTCGACGGATGCCCCATGTCCATGGGCGCATGATCCCGCGATCGTGGCGTCTTCGTAGCCGAATCCGATAACCCGTGGTGTCAGCCGAGCCGGGCCCGCACCTCGGCGGCGATCGTCTCCACGGCCGGCTCGGCGGCGATCCGGGCGGCGATCCCCGCCGCCGCCGAGCGGTACGACGGCTCGTCGAGCACCCGTGCCACGAGGGCCCCGAGGTCCTCGCCCCGCCGCGTCCGGACCGCCACGCCGGCGTCCTCCAGGCGCACGGCGTGGTCGTACTGGTCGTAGTCGACCGGCCACACCACCGCCGGCAGGCCGGCCGCCAGGGTGTGCCCGAGGACGCCCGCCCCACCGTGGTGGACGACCGCGTCGAAGCGGGCCAGGTCGCGGGCGTAGCTGACGTAGTCGTGCACGACCACCCCGTCCGGCGGCGCCACCGCCACGGGCGAGCCCAGGCTCACGTGCACCCGGACGTCGTCGGGCAGCGTGGCGACGGCGCGCGCGGCCGCCGCCAGGAGCGCCTGCTTGTGCCAGGGCAGGTGGGTGCCGGCGGTGATCAGCACGTGCCGGTGGCGCGGGTCGAGGTCCGGCGGAGCGGCGTCGGTGGGCGGGGTGAAGAGCACCGGGCCGGCGTACCGGACGGCGGGCGGGAGGTCGCGCTCGTACTCCACCGCCCCCGGCGTCAGCGCGAAGACCCGCTCGGCGGAGTAGATCGCCTCCGAGCCGTCGGCGCGGTAGATCCGGGGCAGGCCGACGTCGGCCAGCCGGACGCCGGCCAGCCGCGGCGCGACCCGCTTGAAGGCACGCACCCAGCGCCGGCCGACGGCGTCGCGGGCCCGGCCGAGCGGGGTGCGACCCGGCCGCCACCCACCGAGGTACGACGGCGGGCCGCTCCGCCCCTCGATCGCGCACGGCGAGGGGTGGACCGTCCACCACGGTGCCCCGACCGCGTCGGCGGCGGGACCGACCGCGCCCATGGTGAAGTCCGCGATCACCAGGTCCGGCGGCGCCGGGCGCCACAGCTCCAGCAGCTCGGCCTGGAAGTCGCGCTGGAGGCCGACTGCGGCGTGGAACTGCCGCAGCAGCTTCCGCGGGTGGCTGCCGATCCGGTACGGCGGGTCGACCACCGTCTCGATCACCTCGTCCGCGCCCTCGAGCAGCGCGACCCCGCGCACCCCGGAGGCCTCGGTGACCGCCAGCGCACGCGCCGTGCTGATCACCCGCACCTCCAGGCCGGGCTCCGCGGTGAGCCGGGCGGCGATGCCGAGGACCGGGTGGAGGTGCCCGGCCATGGGCGGTGCGACGAGGTCGACCCTCACGCGGCGTCCTCGCCGAGCTCCGTCGCGAGCCGGTGGCACAGGGCGGCCAGCTCGGGGGAGTCGAGGTAGTCCAGGTGTCCCGAGCGGACCTCCACGTCGCGCGGCCACCAGCGGGCCAGGTGGTCGCTGCTGCTGGCGACCCGGATGGTCCGGCACCGCGGCGGCCGGGTCGCGACCGCGCCGTAGGCGACCACGGTCAGCCGGTCGAGCACCTCGCGCGGCAGGTCCAGCCGGCCGAGCAGGTCGAGCCCGATCGAGCCGGCCAGGACGAGGGTGTGCTCGGCGCGGGCCAGCTGCGCCTCGACCCCGGGCCGGTGCCGTGCGGCCCAGCCGGTCATCAGCAGCCGGATCCGCACGAAGAGCACGAGGTGGCGCAGGCTGCCGAGCCAGATCGGCACCTTCCGCCACTCCGATCCATGGGGAGGCGCCAGTGCGCCGTCGTAGGGGAAGTTGAGCCGGATCTTCGCGGCCTCCGGGACCGGCAGCGCGTCGAGGAAGGCGTCCTGGACGGGGGACAGCGCGCAGCTGCGCGGGTCGCTCTGGCCGGTCAGGTAGAGCACCTGGAGCCTCATCGCACGGCCTCGAAGTCGTCGTCGGCGCGCACCCGGTAGGTGCGGGTGCGCCACTGGATGGTGCGCTGCACGGCGCCGTGCCCGAGGTGCAGCGGCTGGACCAGCTCGGAGGCGAGCGAGACGCCGGGCCGGTGCAGGGGGCGGCCGTAGATCCTCCGCTGCACGTGCCGCAGCAGCAGCGCGCGGCCGCCGAGCACGGCGACGAGCGGCAGCAGCCGCCGTTCGCGCACGGAGCCGGCGAGGACCAGCGCGAGCAGGTTCGGGTGCACGCCGTGCAGGAGGCTGATCGCGGCGACGGTGCGCGCCGGCTGGCGGCGCAGCAGCAGGTTGGCGAAGAGCATCCAGCGGTGCATCAGCCGGGTGTAGTGACCGGGTCCGTCGATCGTGGTGGTGAGCCACTGGGGCGAGGCGGTCTGGCAGATCGTGCCGCCGCTGGCGAGCACCGCGCCCGCGACGGCCAGGTCGTCGGTCAGGTGGCGCATCAGTGGGGTGAACCCGCCGATCGCGCGCAGGTCGGCGACCCGCATCGCCCAGGTCATCCCGTTGATCGTCACGGGGGCCAACGTCAGGTAGGTCATCGCGGCGTTGTTGTCGACGAACTGCTCGACCAGCCGCGCCCACACGTTGCTCCCCGGCAGGTACGCCGGCAGGCCGGTCGCCAGCGTCGCTCGCTCCAACCCGCCGAGCAGAGCGCCGAGGCTGGCCCGGGGCAGCCGGGTGTCGTCGTCGAGCACGAGGAGGACCTCGTCGCCGGCCGCCGCGTCGAGGGCGGGCTGCAGCTTGGCGAGCTTGGGGTTGACCCCCTCCGGTGCGGGCGGGCAGAGGCGCACCTCGAGCCGCTCGACCGGGCCGATCCGCGCGACGACCCGCTGCGCCTCGGCGTCGTCCTCGTCGACCAGCCAGCAGAAGCGGGCGCCGTCGAGGGAGAGCAGGTTGTCGCGCAGCGCGTCCTCCAGTCCGGGGTCGCCGGACAGGATCGGCTGCACGACGACGACCTTGCCGATGTCGCCGGGCTCGGTGGCGGGCGGCGCCTGTGCCGCGTTGCGCAGCGTCACCGCGGCCTTCGCTCCCTGCAGGCCCAGGTAGCCCACCGCGGCGGCGGTCAGGCCGCGGCTCACAGCCGCTCCTTCTGCCAGGTCACGAAGGCGTCCACGCCCTCGGCGACGGAGATCCGGGGCGGGCCGAGGTCGCGCAGCATCTTGTCGGGCACGAACGTCTTGGACCAGCTCAGCACCCCCACGCCGTAGGGCGTGATGGGCGGCTCGCCCGGCAGGTGCAGCACCCGCCAGACCCGCTCCAGCACGCCCGCCGCGCGCATCGCGGTGGTCAGGCTGACCTCCCGCGACGGCGGGTCGAAGCCGAGCCGGGCGATCACGTCGAGCAACAGCGCCTGGATCTCCACCGGCTCGGCGTTGGTGAGGTGGTAGACCCCGGTGAGCTCGGGCCGTGCGGCGAGCTGGAGCAGGTGGTCGGCCAGGTTGTCGACATAGACGAGGTCGCCGACGGCGGGCTCGGTGCGCCCGGTCAGCCGCGGGATGCGGCCCGCCTTGGCGGCGGCGATGATGCGCGGGAAGAGCACGGTGTCCTCGGGGCCGAAGACCGCGCGCGGGCGCCCGATCACCCAGGGGCCGGCGTAGGTGCGCACGAGCCGCTCCGAGGCGGCCTTGGTGCGGGCGTAGTCGTTGGCGAAGGTGGCGGGCAGCGGGGTGTCCTCGGTGAGGTCGAGCTGGTCGCCGTCGCGGTAGAGCACCGAGGACGACGACACGTGCACCAGCCGCGGGTCGCCCAGCGCCGCGCACCAGTCGAGGACGGTCTGCGTGGCGACGACGTTGTCGCGGTCGTAGTCTGCCCGCTTGGCGTACGGCGTCGCGCGGGCCGCGCAGTGGATCACCGCATCGGGCCGCCAGGGCAGCTGCGGCAGCTCCTCCGGCGCGGTCCGGCCGAGGTCGACGCTGGCGTAGTCGGGCCGGTCCAGCCGGCGCCGGCCGATGCCGAACACCTCGTGGCCGGCCTCCTTCGCCAGCGCGACGGTCCGCCCGCCGACGAAGCCGGACGCGCCGGTCACCAGCACCCTCATGACACCCTCCTGATCCGTCGCCGCTTCTGGTCCGGCGCCTCCACCGGCCACCCCATCGGCACGACGGTGGGCGGCTGCGCCCGCAGCCGCGCCGCCAGCCGCTCGACCTCCACCGCGACCCGGGGGATCCCCGCCGGGAGACCGGTGACGGCGATCCGCCACTCGGTGCCGTGCTGCTCGATCCGGTAGTCGCCGAGCTCGCCGGCCAGCGCGACGGCGTGCCGCAGCACGTCCGGGTAGACCGGGACGTCGCCGAGCACCAGCACGTCGTCGGCCCGCCCGAGCACGGCGGCGATGCTGCGGCCCGGCCGTCCGCAGGGGCAGGGTCCCGGCGCGGCGAGCAGGACGTCGTCGAGCCGGTGCCGGACGACGTACTGGGTGGTGCGGGTGAAGTCGGTGACCAGCGGCCGGAAGCGCCGGTGGTCCAGCCACTCCGGCTCGATGTGGACGTGCCCCTCGTTGAGGTGCAGCCGCCCGGCGGGACAGCTGACCGCGAGCAGCCCCTCGGTGGCCTGGTAGATCTGCTCGACCGGCCGGCCGAAGGCGCTGCTGATCACCGCCTCGTCCTCGGGGTCGAGGGTCTCGGCGACCGAGATCACCTGCACCGGCCGCAGCCCCACCGGCTTCGCCTCGGCGATCCGGCGCAGCACGCTGGCCGGCGCGACGAGCACGTCGGTGCCGGGCAGGTCGGGCAGGTGGTCCTCGACCGGCACGGTCAGGTCGTGCCAGGAGAAGCGCACCCGTCGGCTGTCGAGGGTCTCGTAGAGGTTGCTGTTGGCGCGCAGGAAGAGCGCGACCCGCAGCGGCCGGCGGGCGAGCACGCGCAGCGAGGCGGGCGCCATCATCTGCCCGAGCAGGATGCCCGCCCACAGCCGGCTCTCCTCCTCCGAGACCAGGAAGACGCCGCGGGTGCCGGTCGTGCCGGAGGACAGCCCCACCGTCACTCCACCGGGCAGGGTGTCGGTGAAGTCGCGGGAGCGCTCGGCGGCCTCGGCCACCGACAGCGCCTGGTCGAGGGTGATCCCGTAGCGGTTGAACGCCGCGAAGTCGGCCAGCACGGTGCGCTTGTCGACGATCGGCAGCTGCGCCAGGGGCCGGCCCGCGAAGCCTGCGTAGAAGGACGCCCGGGGCAGGTCCTCGCGCAGGAAGCGGTCGAGGGCGCGGGTGCGCGCGGCGTCGTAACGGTGGGGGAGGAGCCAGCGCTCGCGGGCGAACGCGGCGGCCACCGCCGCCTGGGAACCGGCCAACTCAGGCTCCGGCGTACCAGGCCGCGTGACCCTCGGGGCAGTGCGCCGGGAGGATCAGCAGGTCGGGGTGCGCGGCGTCGAGCGCGTGCAGCGCCGCGAGCGTGGAGAGCGTGGTCGGCCAGTCGTGCATGACGTTCTTCGCCAGGCGGGACGGCGGCTTGAGGTCCTTGTAGGAGCGGGTCGTCCAGGCCGCGTCCCCGACCAGCAGCACCTGCCGGCCGCCGGAGGTGAAGAGCAGGCCAAGGTGCCCCGGCATGTGCCCGGGCAGGTCCACCGCCAGCAGGCTCCGGTCGCCGAGCAGGTCCCACGCGGTCAGGCCGGCCACGTCGGCGCGGGCGAAGGACTCGACCGGGTCGAGCCGCTCGCGCAGGTCGTCGGGCAGCAGGGCGGGCAGGATGGCGTGCCGGGTCGCGGTGAGGCCGCGCAGCGAGAGCGCGTGCTCCGCGCCGGACGCACCCGCGACGATCCGCGCCCGCGGGTGGTCGAGGAGGCCGCCGACGTGGTCGCCGTGGAAGTGCGACACCACGATCCGTCGTACGTCGGCCGGGTCGATGTCGAGCGCTGCGAGCTGTCGCGGCAGGTGCTCCGCCTCGGGCAGGGTCACCGGCAGGGTGCTGCGGTAGAGCCACTCCGGCAGCCGGCGGGTCGCGTCGAAGAAGTGCTGGGAGTAGCCGGTGTCGAAGAGCGTCCACCCGTGCCGTGGGTGGTGCAGCGCGCCGACGTACGACGGGAACTCGATCAGGCGCAGCCGGCCACCCTGGCGGGCCATCGCCTCCGGGCCCTTGCAGTGGCCCACGCGCAGCCAGTGGAAGGTGACCTCGGGCTGGTCGGTCAGTAGCACAGCACCACTCCGCCCAGGCTGATCCCGGCACCGGTGCCGAGCAGCAGGGCGTGGTCGCCCCGGCGCAGCCGGCCGCTCTCGATCGCGGCGTGCAGCGCGGACGGGAGCGAGGCCGCGACCTGGTTGCCGTGGTCGGCGTAGATGTCGACGAGGCGGTCCTCGACGCCGAACTGCTGGCGCACCCAGTCGAGCCCGTGGTGGCTCGCCTGGTGGGGCACGACGACCGGCAGGTCCGCCATCGCGAGCCCGGCCTCGTCGAGCAGCTCGTCGACGAAGCGCGGCAGGTGCTTGAAGGCGAGCCGGAAGACGGCGCCGCCGTCCATCCGGAAGCGCCCCCACTCGGCGTAGTCGCCCTCGACCCGGTCGGGCGCCCAGCGCGAGCCGCCGCCGCGGATCTCGCAGGTGTGCGCGCCCTCGCTGTAGGTCTCGAAGCCGGCCGACAGCACGCCGGAGCCGGTGTCACCGGCCGGGCCCACCACGGCCGCGGCGGCGCCGTCGCCGAAGATCCCGGACGCGCCCAGGTCCGACCAGTCCAGCCCGACCGAGGCCAGGTCGCTGGAGACGATGAGGACGTGGCGGTAGCGGCCGGCGGTGACCAGGGTCGCGGCGAGGTCGAGCGCGACCAGGAAGCTCATGCAGCTGGCGTTGACGTCCCACGCGGGGATCGGCCGCCCGGGCGCGAGGGCCTCGTGCATGAGCGCGGCGTTGCACGGCAGCGGCTGGTCGGGGGTGCCGCTGGCGCCGATGATCACGTCCACGTCGTCGAGGTCCAGGCCGGCCGCGGCGACGGCCTTGCGGGCTGCGCGGGCGCCCAGGTCGGCGGCGGAGCCGCGCTCGACGTAGCGCACCCGGACGCCGGTCCTGGCCTCGACCGTGCCCGGCGCGAGGCCGAGCCGCTCGTCCATCGCGGCGCTGGTCACGGCCTCGTCCGGCACCACCGCGCCGGTGCCGAGGATGCGCAGCGCGCGGAACCCGAGACGTGGCACGGGTGCTCCCCCTTCGTCGTGTGTCCCGACAATAACGTTGTTTGCCGCGGCCGCGTCCGGGGACGGTGAGGGGGCACCCACTCCTGCTCCACTCTCCGCATCCGATCTCGGGAGGACACCGTGGCCGACGGCTACGACGACAACGACCTGGCGACCTACGACCCGAGCTCGGGTCTGCCGGACGTGGGTCACGGCCCCGGCTTCGGCGCGGCGCTCTACTCCCTCTACAAGGCCGGCCAGATCGAGATGCCCGGCATCGCGCAGCGCTACTCCGCGATGACGTGGACGACCCACACCACGGCGACCTACGTGCAGGGCCAGGGGCCGGCCGCCGGCAACCCGCCCGCGCTCACCGGGCTCGCCGAGCTGATCGACGACCTGCAGGTCGCGCTGCGCACCACCACGATCAGCGTGCGCGACTGCGGCACCGCGCTGTCCCAGATCGCGCTCGACTACGCCGGCACCGACCGCGAGGCGCAGGAGGCGTTCAACCAGCGGATCCGCGACCTCGACGACCAGACCGACTTCACCGGTGGTCCGCCGACGATCCCGGACCCCCCGAACGCCGACGACCCGCTGCCCTACATCCCGCCCTCGGAGACCCCGCCGGAGCTGGACGAGCTGCCCGACCGGGACGGTCCGGACGTCGACCTGCCCGACGACGACGGCGGTTCGGGCGGGTCCGACGGCGACTACGGCAGCACGGACTGAGGGGACGACCATGGGAGACAACGCCAACGAGACCCCCTGGGACCCCACCGGCTTCTGGGACGCGGTCAACGAGAGCATGAAGCTGGCCGCCGAGCTGCGCTACCTCGACCTCGCCGTCGACTACCTGGAGAGCGACGCGACGTACCCGAGCCCCAACGAGGTCTACGGACCGACCGACACCATCAGCATCCGGCTGGGCTGGACCTACCCGTTCAACTTCTCCATCCGCCAACCGGCCTCGCTCGCGACCCAGGGCTGGGCCGACGGTGTCGAGCAGCACCTGCAGGGCCTGGTGGAGACGGCCTCGACCTGGGCGAGCGGCGAGTTCTCCAGCCTGCGCGGCCGGGTCGACGACATCACCCAGCCGATCGCGGCGACCTTCGTCACCGGTGCGGAGCGGCTCAAGACCGACGTCGCCGACGCGCTGAGCACGACCGTGCCCGAGGAGCTGTCGACCGCGCTCGACCTGGGCATCGAGCAGTTCTGGGGGAGCACCGCAGAGGCCTTCCAGACCGGCTACGTCGACCGGTTCGGTGCCGCGCGGGAGAACCAGATCTTCGTCGCCAAGGCCTGCGGGGTGATCTCCGCGGCCGCCGGCGGCATCGTCAAGTCCGCCCAGCACAGCCTGATGAACACCGTCTGCACGACCCGCGACGCGCTCAAGTCCCAGCTGCTCGCTCGGCCCGGCCAGCACAGCGGCGTCGCCGAGCTGTCCACGATCTTGATGATCGCCAGCAACGTCGCCGAGCTGCTCGGTGTCTTCAAGCTCCCCGAGTCCGTCGAGGAGGCGCTGAGCGTGACCAGCACGATGATCGGCTTCGCCGAGAAGGGCGTCGAGCTGGGCAAGACCGAGGAGTTCACCGCCACCACGGCGGAGCAGATCGTCACCGGCATGAACGGCAAGGTGACCACCCTGCTGGAGCGCTACGACGCGCACTGGGACTCGTTGCAGAGCCGCCGGGTCAGCCGGCTGAGCGGCATCATCGCCAGCATGCCCACCGACAAGCCCTTCTTCCCGCCGCGGCCGGACCTGGCCGACGGCGCCGCGCCCGGCGAGTTCTACTACCACAACTCGCCGCTGCACGACGGGTGAGCGCGATGCGTCGCGCGGGCCTGCTCGCCCCGCTGCTGCTGGTGCCGCTGGCGGCGTGCGGTGCCGGCGACCCGCCGTACACGGGCCTGGCGGAGGCGGTCTGCGACGGGCTCGGCGCGCCGGCGCTGGTGCGCTCGTCGTACCCCGGGATGACGGTGAGCGCCGAGGAGACCGTGGAGGGCACGGGCCGGGACGCCACCCGGGTGTGCGGGATCGAGCTCGGCGCCCAGGACGGGCGGACGCTGAGCATCAGCGTCGAGCTGGAGCTCTTCGGCGAGGACGTGCCCGACGAGGACTTCGAGCGGCTGGCGTCGATCGACGTCGCCGACTACCAGGACGACGGCGCCGAGCAGGGCGCCGGTCACGAGAGCGCGACCGAGGGCTGGTGGGCCGAGGGCCTGCACCGGGAGACGTCGTGGACCGACCCGCGCGGCGACGGCGGCGTGGGCGGCTACCTCGGCACGGACGCGGTCCGCCGGGACAACCTGCTCGTCACGGTGCTCGTCATCGATCGCGACAACCCGGTCACCGATCCCCGGGCGATCGCCGCGACGCACGCGAAGGTCGTCAGCGCGCTGCTCGAGCGTGCCGAGGACCTCGCCCGGCGCGACTGACCGCCGCGACCGGCCGGCGCGGCCGATCAGCGCTCGGCGTCGTCCAGCGCCTGGCGGGTCAGCTCACGGCCGAGGTCGACCAGCTCCTCGGCGCGGTGGAAGTCCAGGGTCCGCGCCGCGCCCAGCGGCACGGTGACCAGCACGTCCGGCGGCAGCGCGGCCAGCCGGTAGCGCGTGATCAGGCTCTGCATCGCGTCGAAGGACTGCGCGACGACCTCCGAGGTCCGTACGTCGGGGCGCACCTCGGCCTCGGCCGGCGCCTGCGCCGGTGCCTCCGGCGCCCCGATCGGCACGACCTCCGCCAGGTCGTCCCCGCGCCGGAAGCGCCGGCGCAGGTCGGCGGCCCACTCGGCCCGTCGTACCGAGAAGCCACGGGCGGGCGAGGACGGCTCGTGCGGCTCGCGCGGTCCCTGCAGGGACACGGCGAGGGTGAAGTCGGCCGCCGCGGCGGCCGTCGGCTCCAGCGGCAGCGGGTTGAGCAGGCCGCCGTCGACGAGGACGCGGCCGTCGACGACCGCCGGGGTGAACAGCCCGGGGATGGCGATCGAGGCGCGGATCGCGGGGATCAGCGGACCGCGCTGGAACCACACCTCGCGGCGCGCCGCGAGGTCGGTCGCCACCGCGGTGAACGGGATCGGCAGGTCCTCGATCATCACCTCGCCGACCAGCTCGTCGAGGCTCGCCATCAGCCGTTCCGCGCTCGCCGCGCCCCCGCCGCCCCAGGTCGGGTCGGCCAGCCGCACCACGCGGCGCTGGGTCAGCGTGGCCGCCCAGTCGGCGAACTCCTCGTCCTTGCCGGCGGCGATCAGGCCGCCGACGACGGCGCCCATCGACGTACCGGACACGGCGACGACCTCGTGCCCACGGGCGCGCAGCTCCTCGACCGCGCCGAGGTGGGCGTAGCCGCGCGCACCACCGGAGCCGAGGACGAGAGCGACGCGTGCCATGGCCCCATTGTCCCGGGGTCGGCATAGCCGCGGGCGCGTGGTCTCGTTGGGCCACCATGGACAAGCGCATCGCAGCGGTCCTGCTCGCGACCGCCGTCACCGGCACGGGCCTGGTCGCCACGCCGGCTCCGGCCCGCGCCGAGGAGCCCGTGCGGGTCGTCGTCGAGCAGCGGTTCACCACCTCCGACGGCGTCGAGCTGCAGACCACGCTCACCAGCACCGGGCCGGTGAGCGCCAAGCCGACGGTGGTGGAGTTCTCGCCGTACGGCGACGGCAGCCAGACCCTCGACGTGAGCGCCGACTACAACTTCCTGCTGGTCCAGGTCCGCGGCACCGGCGACAGCGACGGCTCGTTCGACGCGCTCGGGCCGCGCAGCCAGGCCGACGTCGTGGAGACCCTGCGGTGGGCCTGCGACCAGCCGTTCAGCGACGGCCGGCTCGCGCTCAACGGCTTCTCCGCCAGCGCGATCGTGCTCTACAACTCCTGGCACCAGCGGCTGCCCTGCGTGAAGGCCGCGATCCTCAAGTCCGGCACCCACGAGCTCTACCGCGACCTGCTGGTCCCCGGCGGCATCCTCAACCTCCTTCCCGGTGCCGGCGTCCTCGGCCTGATCGGCGCTCCCGCGCTGCTGCAGGGCATCGACCGCCTCGAGCGCGACCCCGGCTCCTCGCTCGACGTCGTCGGCGGGCTGTTCAGCACCGGTGTCGACGTGCTCGCCCATCCCACCCTCGACGACTGGTGGCGCCAGCGTGGCTGGCGCGGGGACGCCAACGACATCCCGGTGCTGATGATCAACGGCTTCTACGACGTCGAGTCGCGCGGCGCCTTCCAGGCCTACCAGGCGTTGCGCGCCGACGGCGCCCACCTCGTCATGGAGGGCGGCCACGACGGCGTGCCCGCCGGCACCGACGGCGGGCGCGGTGAGGCCGCCGCCTGGCTCGACCACTACGTGCGCGGCGTCGACAACGGCGTCGAGGCCACGCCCCGGGTGAGCCTGACCCTCGCGCAGGGCTCGCGGGCGTCGTACCTCGCGGGGCAGCACACCACCGTCACCGCCTCCGACTGGCCCGTGCCCGGGACCCGGTGGGCGGAGCTGGCGCTGGCGCCGGGCCGGGCGCTGACCGGTGCCGTGCCGTCGGCGCGCTCCGTCGCGTCGTACCTGACCGTGCCGACGCTGCCCACCATGACCGACGTACCGAACATCGCGCTGCTGGAGGCCGGCGGGCTCAGCGCCCTCACCGGCGCGCTCCCGCTGCTCGCCCGGTCGGACCTGGCGGCCCTCGACGGGCTCACCGGCCAGTCCTTCACCACCCGCCCACTCGCCGCGGACGCCGACCTCGCGGGCCCCGTCGCCCTCGACCTGACGATGGCCACGACCACCCCCGGCTCCGGGATCTGGGCCGTCCTGTCCGACGTCGCCCCCGACGGCAGTGCCCACCCGCTCACCGTCGGCCGGCTCTCGACGAGCTATCCCGGGATCGACCCGGCCCGCTCGCTCACCGACCAGGTCGGCCGCGTCGTCTCGCCGTACGGCGACTACACCCACCCCTCCGCCGCCGGCCCTGGGGAGTTCCGCCGCTACCAGGTCGAGCTCTGGCCCGTCGGCAACCGCTTCCGCGCCGGCCACCGCATCCGTGTCCAGCTCGTCGGTACGTCGCTCGCCTCCCCGCTCGCCCTGCCCGGGCTGCACTCGGTGCGGATCGGTGGCCTCGACGGAGCCCGGCTGCGGCTCCCGGTGCTGCCCGGCAGCGACCTGTCCCTCCGTTGACTTGGGGTTTCCCACCCGCGACTTGGGGCTTCCCACCCGCGACTTGGGACTCGGCGACGACTCCGCCGGGGGGGAACCGCCAACTCACGGGTGGGAACTGCCGACTCACGGGTGGGAAACCCCAAGTCGACGGAGAGGCGGCGGATAATCGCTTGTGAGTGAGTGCTCACTCATTCATACTTGCCGGCGTGCCACCCCGCGCTGCCCCGCTCTCGCCCGAGGACCGTCGTGAAGCCCTGGTCCGGGCCACCCGTCCGCTGCTCTACGAGCACGGGCGCGCCGTCACGACCAAGCTGATCGCGGAGGCGGCGGGCGTCGCGGAGGGCACGATCTTCCGGGTCTTCGAGTCCAAGGACGCGCTGATCGACGAGACGATCGCGCGCGCCTTCGCGCCCGGCGACGTGCTGCACCGGCTCGACGAGATCGACCCGGGGCTGCCCCTTCGGGAGCGGCTGCTGGCGATGACCTCGATCCTGCAGCAGCGCTTCCTCGCGATCTTCGAGCTGATGCGCGCGCTGGGGGCGGTCGGGCCGCCGCAGCACCTGCACGACCGGCCGGAGATCGTCACCGGCCTGGAGGAGGTACGACGCCGCCTGCTCGCCCTGATCGAGCCGGACGCCGACCGCCTCACCATGACCCCCGAGCGGGTGCTGCACGTGTGGCGCCTGCTGACGTTCGCCGGCTCCCACCGCGAGATCGCCGACGACGACCTGCTGACCCCTGCCCAGATCGTCGACACCGTGCTGCACGGTGTGGAGAGGACGGACGGCTGATGCTGTTCACCTTGCTGCGCACCTACCTCGCGCCGTACCGCCGCTGGCTGGGCATCATCGTGGTGCTCCAGCTCACCTCGACCGCGGCGATGCTCTACCTGCCCCACCTCAACGCCGACATCATCGACAAGGGCATCGCCCGCGGCGACAACGGCTACGTGCTGCGGATCGGCGCGGTCATGCTCGCCTTCTCGCTGCTCCAGGCGGCCTGCTCGATGACGGCGGCCTACTTCGGCGGTCGTACGGCGATGGCGTTCGGCCGCGACGTCCGCGGCCGCGTGTTCCACCGGATCGGCAGCTTCTCGGCCCGGGAGGTGTCCGGCTTCGGCGCCCCGTCGCTGATCACCCGCGCGACGAACGACGTCCAGCAGGTGCAGATGCTGGCGATGATGACCTGCCTGATGGCCGTGACCATCCCGATCATGATGGTCGGCGGCGTGGTGATGGCGATGCGCGAGGACTTCGGCCTGTCCTGGCTGGTGGTCGCCGTCGTCCCCGTGCTCTTCGTCTGCATCGGCATCGTGGTCTCGCAGATGGTGCCGGCGTTCCGCCAGGTCCAGGAGCGCCTCGACGACGTCAACCGCATCCTGCGCGAGCAGATCACCGGCATCCGGGTGGTCCGCGCCTTCGTGCGCGAGCCCTACGAGACCAAGCGCTTCGACGCCGCCAACGGCGACCTGACGGAGGTCTCGCTGCGGGCGGGGCGCTGGATGGCGCTGATGTTCCCGCTCGTCATGGCGGTCTCGAACGTCGCCAGCGTGGGCGTGATCTGGTTCGGCGGCCACCGCGTCGACAGCGGGCAGATGGAGGTGGGCGCGCTGACGGCGTTCCTGTCCTACCTGATGCAGATCCTGATGTCGGTGATGATGGGCACCTTCATGCTGATGATGATCCCGCGCGCGGCGGTCAGCGCCGACCGGGTCAGCGAGGTGCTGGCGACCGACACGAGCGTCGTGCCGCCGGCGGCCCCGGTCACCGAGGTCGCGCTCTCCGGCCACCTCGACCTCGAGGACGTCGGCCTGACCTATCCCGGCGCCGAGGCGCCCGTGCTGACGGGGGTCTCCTTCTCGGCGCGACCGGGCCAGACGGTCGCGCTGATCGGCTCGACCGGCGCCGGCAAGACGACCCTGGTCAACCTGGTGCCGCGGCTGCTCGACGCCACCGAGGGCACGGTCTCCGTGGACGGCGTCGACGTCCGCGCGCTCGACCCCGACCTGCTGTGGTCGAAGATCGGGCTGGTGCCGCAGCGGGCGTTCCTTTTCTCGGGCACCATCGCGACGAACCTGCGCTACGGCCGCCCGGACGCGACCGACGAGGAGCTGTGGCAGGCACTGGAGATCGCGCAGGGCGCGGACTTCGTCCGCGAGATGCCCGAGGGTCTCGACACCCCCGTCGCCCAGGGCGGTACGACGGTCTCCGGCGGCCAGCGCCAGCGCCTCGCCATCGCCCGGGCCCTGGTCCGGCGCCCGGAGATCTACCTGTTCGACGACGCCTTCTCCGCGCTCGACGTCGCCACCGACGCCCGCCTGCGGGCGGCGCTGAGGCCGGTGACCCGGGACGCGACGGTGATCGTGGTCGGACAGCGGATCGCCACCATCCGCGACGCCGACGTGATCCTCGTGCTGGAGGACGGGCGGGTGGTCGGCCAGGGCACGCACGACGAGCTGTTGCGGGACAACCCGACGTACCGGGAGATCGCCGCGTCCCAGGGCATCAAGGCAGAGGAGGTGCCGGCATGAGTGAGGTCTCGACAGGCTCGACCAACGGTGGCGGCTCGACCAACGGTGGCGGCTCGACCAACGGTGGCGGGGCGGGCAAGGTCTCGACAGGCTCGACCGGCGGGCGGATGAAGCAGACCGAGCGGATCGTCCAGCAGGGCGGCCCCGGCCGCGGCCCGATGGGCGGCATGGTCGGCCAGAAGGCCGACGACTTCGGCACGTCCGCGCGCCGGCTGCTCGGCATGCTGCGCCCCGCCCGCGGCCGCGCGATCGCCGTCCTGCTGCTGGGCATCGGCTCGGTCGCCTCGGTCGTGGTCGGCCCGTACCTGCTCGGCAAGGCCACCGACGCCGTCTTCAACGGCTACATCGGCGGCCGGCTGGAGCCCGGCACCACCAAGGCCGACGCGGTCGCCGGTGCCGAGGCACGCGGCGACGGCGGCCTGGCCGACTTCCTGCGCGGCCTCGACTTCGTGCCGGGCCAGGGCGTCGACTTCGACCGGGTCGGCCACCTGCTGATGATCACGCTGCTGATCTACGTCGGCGGGCAGGTCCTCGGCTGGTTGCAGGGCTTCCTCGTCAACGACATCGTGCAGGCGACGGTGCGGCGGATGCGCACCGACGTGGAGGAGAAGGTCCACCGCCTGCCGCTGTCGTACTTCGACCGCCAGCCGCGCGGTGAGCTGCTCAGCCGGGTCACCAACGACATCGACAACGTCGCGCAGAACCTCCAGCAGACGATGAGCCAGCTGCTCACGTCGCTGCTCATGGTGGTCGGCGTGCTCGGGATGATGTTCTGGGTCTCGCCGCTGCTGGCGCTGATCGCGCTGGTCTCGGTGCCGATCGCGATGTTCGCCACGGGCCGGATCATGAAGCGCTCGCAGAGCCAGTTCATCAACCAGTGGCGGATGACCGGCAAGCTCAACGCGCAGGTGGAGGAGTCGATCTCGGGGCACGCCCTGGTGACGGTGTTCGGCCAGCGCGGTGCGGTGGAGAAGGGCTTCGCCGAGGCGAACGAGGAGCTCTACGAGTCGTCGTACCGGGCCCAGTTCATCAGCGGCCTGGTGATGCCGATGATGATGCTGATCGGCAACCTCAACTACGTCGTGATCGCCGTCGTCGGCGGCCTGCGGGTCGCGTCCGGCTCGCTGAGCCTGGGCGAGGTGCAGGCGTTCATCCAGTACACGCGGATGTTCACCCAGCCGATCACCCAGATCGCCTCGATGGCCAACCTGCTGCAGTCCGGCGTCGCCTCCGCCGAGCGCGTCTTCGAGCTGCTCGACGCCGAGGAGGAGGTCGCCCCGTCCTCCCTGGAGACCGAGCCGGCGCGCACCGAGACCCGCGGCGAGGTGCGCTTCGAGCACGTCTCGTTCTCCTACGACGAGGAGCCGCTCATCGCGGACCTCTCGCTCGTCGCGCACCCCGGCCAGATGGTGGCGATCGTCGGCCCGACCGGCGCCGGCAAGACCACGCTGGTCAACCTGATCATGCGCTTCTACGAGCTCGACGGCGGCCGGATCCTGGTCGACGGGCGCGACGTCACCGCGATGAGCCGCGCCGAGCTGCGCAGCCGGATCGGGATGGTGCTGCAGGACACCTGGCTGTTCGAGGGCACCATCCGCGACAACATCGCCTACGGGCGGCCGGACGCGACGGAGGAGGAGATCCGTGCGGCCGCGCGGGCGACGTACGTCGACCGGTTCGTGCACTCGCTGCCCGAGGGCTACGACACCAAGGTGGACGACGAGGGCTCGAACCTCTCGGCCGGCGAGCGGCAGCTGATCACCATCGCCCGGGCGTTCCTGGCCCAGCCGGCGCTGCTGATCCTCGACGAGGCGACCTCCTCGGTCGACACCCGCACCGAGCTGCTGCTCCAGCAGGCGATGGCGGCCCTGCGCACCGACCGGACGTCGTTCGTGATCGCGCACCGGCTCTCCACGATCCGCGACGCGGACCTGATCCTGGTCATGGAGCACGGCCGGATCGTCGAGCAGGGCTCGCACGCCGAGCTGCTGGAGCGCGACGGCGCCTTCGCCCGGCTGCACGCCGCGCAGTTCGCGGCCGCGGCGGTGTGAGCATGTGGTGGTGGCTGGTGCTGGCCATCGGGAGCGAGGTCGTGGCGACCCTGTCGCTGCGGGCGTCGGAGGGGTTCTCCCGCCTGGCGCCCTCGATCGTGGTCCTGCTGGGGTACGTCGTGGCGTTCTACGCCCTGTCGCAGTCGCTGGTGCGCGGCATGCAGCTCGGCACGGCGTACGCCGTGTGGTCGGGCGTGGGCGTGGCGGCCATCGCGCTGCTGGGGCTGGTGATCTTCCGTGAGTCGCTGAGCCTGGTGCAGGTCGCCGGGCTGGCGTTCGTGGTGGTCGGCGTGGTGCTGCTCGAGCTCGGCGGGCAGCACGCCTGACCATTGTGGGGTTAATGTCTATAGTCTTACTCAAGTAAGACTGTTCGGTCGCCGCCGTCCCGAGGAGGTCGTCGTGACCCTGGCCGTCCACCCCACCAGCCCCACCCACTCCACCGCCCGCCAGCCCGTCGAGGTCCGCCAGGTCGGCGGCCGGCTCGGCGCCGAGATCTCCGGCGTCCGGCTCGGCGGTGACCTGGCGCCGGACGTCGTCGAGCAGGTGCGCGCCGCGCTGCTGCGCCACAAGGTCGTCTTCTTCCGCGGCCAGCACCACCTCGACGACGAGGCGCACGCCGCCTTCGCCGAGCTGCTCGGCGACCTGACGACCGCGCACCCGACCGTCAACACCGGCAGCGCCCGCGTCCTGCGGGTCACCGCCAACCGCGGGATGGCCGCCAACTCGTGGCACACCGACGTCTCCTTCGTGGACCGGGTGCCGGCGATCAGCGTGCTGCGCGCGGTCACCCTGCCCGACTTCGGCGGCAACACGGTGTGGGCCAACACGGCGGCGGCGTACGACGGCCTGCCGGCGCCGCTGCGCGCCCTCGTCGACGAGCTGTGGGCCCACCACACCAACTCCTACGACTACGCCCAGCGCGACGAGGAGCACGACGAGCCGGACGCGAACTACACCCGCGCGGACTTCGCCTCGCAGATCTTCGAGACCCGCCACCCGGTCGTGCACGTGCACCCGGAGACGGGGGAGCGGTCGCTGCTGCTCGGCCACTTCGTGAAGGACTTCGTCGGTCTCACCTCGACCGAGTCGATCGCGCTCTTCCAGCTCCTGCAGAACCGCGTCACCAAGCTGGAGAACACCGTGCGCTGGCGCTGGGCGCCCGGCGACGTGGCGATGTGGGACAACCGCGCCACCCAGCACTACGCCGTCGCGGACTTCGACACCCAGCCGCGCGAGATGCGCCGGATCACCGTCCAGGGCGCCGTCCCGGTGGGCATCGACGGACGGCGCTCGGTCGTGGTGGCGGGGGACGCCTCGGCGTACACCCGGATCGACGAGCTGATCTCCTAGCAGTCGTACTGGAAGTACGCCCGCTCGCCGCCGGTCACCGCGATCGAGGTGATCGGGGTGCTGTCGGTGACCTCCGCGGGCGGCACGCCGAGCAGGAAGCCGAGGTAGGCCTTGCCGTCCTCCTCGCCGGGCGGGTACGTCGACGCGCCGTCGTAGCCGTCGGCGACCAGCGGGGTGAGGTCCGGGTACGCCGCGCGCAGCTCGCCGTAGGTCGAGCCGACGCCGATGCCGCCGTGGTCGGTGCGCGGCCCCCGCACGCTGACGAGGATCTGCCGCACGGTGGCCTGGTCGTCGGTGATCACGACGATGCCCTTGGGGTTGCCGGTCCAGCGGGCCTTCTCCGCGCACACGGAGGCGCCGTCCTCGAGCTGGCCGGTGCGCTGCCACGCCGCGCGGGTCATCCCGACCCGGACCTCGCCGAGCATGCCGGGGGCGATGTCGAGGTCCAGGGTCTCCTCGGCCTTGGCGGAGGCCTTCGGCGGCACCGCCGTCGTGGGACCCGCGGAGCTCGCCGGCGCCGTCGGTGACGCCTCGGCGGTGGGCTCGGCGGTGGGCTCGTCGTCGGTGGAGCCGCAGCCGGTCAGGGCCAGCAGCAGGACGAGGGGTGCGGCGGAGCGGAACATCGGGCCTCCCGGGGCGATCGGTCTGTTGGTCCGACGCCCGGGAGGCCCGATCGGTTCTCAGCGGCGCAGGATCCGGCGCGCCAGCAGGTTGCCGGCCACCTGGATCACCATGACCATGGCGACCAGGACCAGGATGGCAGCCCACATCAGCAGGTAGTCGAACTGGCGGAAGCCGAAGCGCTGGGCGAAGGAGCCCAGGCCGCCGCCGGCCACCACGCCCGCGATCGCCGTCATGTCGACGATCGCGACGAAGGCGAAGGTGAAGCCGAGGACCAGCGGCCCGAGTGCCTCCGGCACGAGCACGGTGAGCGTGATCCGCGCCCGGCTGGCGCCCATCGCGCGGGCCGCCTCGATGACGCCGGGGCTGACCGTGACGAGGTTCTGCTCGGCGATCCGGCTGATCCCGAAGATCGCCGCGACGGTGATGCCGAAGGTCGCCGCCTTGATGCCGATGCCCGTGCCGACGACGTCGCGCGCGAGCGGCTGCAGCGCGGCGATGAAGATGACGAACGGGATCGGCCGGAAGCAGTTGACGACCACGTTGAGGATCCAGAACACCGGCCGGTTGGCGTAGAGCCCGCCCTTGCGGGTGAGGTACAGGCCGAGGCCGAGGCCGAGGCCGAGCAGCCCGCCGAGCACCAGCGCGATGGACGCCATGACGACGGTCTCGCCCGCGGCCGCCCAGAACTCCGGCTGCAGGTCCCACAGCCGGGTGTCGCTCGCGAGCGCGCTCATCGCGCCACCTCCGTCCACGGCACGACGCCGTCGAGGTCGGCCAGCGCGGCGTCGATGGCCGCGTCGGTGCCGGTGAGGGCCAGGGTCAGGTTGCCGAAGCTGTTGCCCTGCACCTCCTCGATGCCGCCGTAGACCAGCTCGAAGGAGACGTCGTGGCGCAAGAACGCCGCGAACGCCTCGGACTGGCGCACCGACCGGTCGCGGAAGGCGAGCCGGACGAAGCGTCCGTCGTGGGTCTCGCGCAGGGCGGCGACCACGTCCTCGGGCGGCAGGTCGTCGACGACGGTGCTGACGAAGCGCCGGGTCACCGGGTGCTCCGGCGCGGTGAAGACGTCGAGCACGGGGCCGGACTCGACGACCTTGCCGGACTCCATCACCGCGACCCGGTGGGCGATGCGTCGTACGGCGTCCATCTCGTGGGTGATCAGCAGGATGGTGATGCCGAGCTCCCGGTTGACCTTGGCGAGCAGGTCGAGCACGTCGCGGGTGGTGTCCGGGTCGAGCGCGCTGGTGGCCTCGTCGGCCAGCAGCAGCCGGGGGTTGGTGGCGAGCGCCCGGGCGATGCCGACGCGCTGCTTCTGCCCGCCGGAGAGATCGGTGACCCGGGCGTGCGCCTTGTCGGCGAGGCCGACGAAGTGCAGCAGCTCGGAGATCCGCTTCTGCTGCTCGGCCTTGGAGACCCCCGCGACGGTCAGCGGGAACGCGAGGTTGCCCCAGACCGTGCGCGACTCCATCAGGTTGAACTGCTGGAAGATCATGCCGATGCCCTGGCGCAGCTCGCGCAGGGCCCGCTCGGAGAGCGTGGTGACGTCGACGCCGTCGACGACCACGCTCCCCGAGGTGACCGGCTCCAGCGCGTTGACCAGCCGCACCAGCGTGGACTTGCCCGCGCCGGAGTAGCCGATGATCGCGAAGATCTCGCCCCGCTCCACGCGCAGGTCGACGCCGTCCACCGCGCGCTGGGCGGGCTTGCCCCGCCCAGCGCCCGGGAACTCCTTGACGACCTCGCGCAGCTCGACCAGTGCGGTGCTCACCACGGGATCACTTCTTGGTGGCGCGCAGCTGCGTCTCGACCTCGTCCAGGCTGGCCTGGAGCTCGGCCGGGCTGGTGGTGAGGAACTGCGCGGTGCCGCCGGAGGCCTTGTCGGCGCCGTCGAGGACGTCCTGGCTCTGCTGGAACACCTCGACGAGCTTCTGCAGGACCGCGTTGTCCTTGTCCTCGGCGCGCGCGGCGAAGACGTTGACGTAGGGCAGCGCCTTCGGGTCCTTCGGGTCGTCCTTGGCGATCGCGTCGGAGAACTTCAGGCCGGCGTCGGTGACGAAGTCGTTGTTGATGATCGCCGCGGCCACGTCGGGCAGCGAGGTGGCCGTCAGGTCGGCCTGCAGCGCCTTGACCTTGACTCGCGAGGCGGACTCGTCCACGTCGGCGACGGTGGAGAACGCCGAGCCGCCGTCCTTGAGCTTCACCAGGCCGGCGGACTGCAGCACGAGCAGGCCGCGGGCCTGGTTGGAGTCGTCGTCGGGGACCACGACGGTCGAGCCGTCGGGGATGTCCGCCACGTCCTCGTACTTCTGCGAGTACAGGCCCAGCGGGAAGATCGCGGTCGCGCCGATCGGCACGATGTCGTCGTCGTTGGCGACGTTGTACTGCGCGAGGTAGACGAGGTGCTGGAACTGGTTGACGTCCAGCTCGCCCTGGCTCAGCGCCGGGTTGGCCTGGGTGTAGTCGGCGAAGTCCTTGATCTCCAGGTCGATGCCGGCGTCCTTGGCGCGCGCCTTGAAGGTGTCCCAGTAGGGCTCACTGGCGTTGACCGCGCCGATGACGACCTTGACCGGCTTGTCCTTCGACAGGGCGGGCGCCTTGTCGCCACCGGTCGCGCGCGGGGCGTCGTCCCCGCCGCGGACGACGAGGAAGGTCACCACGCCGACGATGGCGAGCACGACCACGACGACGGCGGCGATCAGCGGCACGCGGGACTTGGGGGCTTCGATGAGGGGAGTCTGGTCCGACATCGTCTTCCTCTTCTTCGGGGCGCGAGGGTGGTCGCGCCGAGGGGCGGCGGGTGGCCGATGAGTCGCCCACCTTAAAGGCAAGTAACTCAATCCGATTAATCGGGGTTGGTGTTCCCGACGGTCGGCTCAAGGAGGGGTGCCGGGCAGGCATTCCCCGGTGTGACCGGCGCAACGCGGCCGGATCCGGTCGCCCGTCCGGATCTCGGGTGCCGCACGCCCGCCGGGCTTGACCGGCCGGAGGAGGGCGCGCAGCGTGCAGGGCAACGCCGGCGAGAGGACATCCCATGCAGCCCCTGCGAAACGTGCGCACGTCGAGGGCGGGGGTGAGCGGCCTCGTCGTCGCCCTGCTCACGATCGCGCTGATCCTGTCGATGCCCGGCCCGGCGCGCGCGGCGACGACGTACACGCCCACGGGTGGCGCCGTGTCGTTTGTCAGCAGCGGCCTCTCCTTCACCGACATCGAGGCCGCGCAGACCGTCTCCTGTGGGTCGCTGAACCTCTACGGGACCGTCTCCTCCTCGGGCACCAGCCGGGCCTACGGCGCCGACATGGTCGCCCTGAGCCAGATGGGATCCGGCATCTGCAACCAGTCCCTCTGTGGTCCAGTCACCACGACTCCCGTCGGCACATGGACGCTCGCCATCACCGGCGACTGGACCTCGTGGTCGGTCTGGCCGGCGCGTCTGAAGAACGTCAGGCTGAGCCTGAGCTGCGCGGGCTGCACCTTCCGCCTGACCGGGGTCATCAACGGCACCTTCCACACCTCGACCCAGCGCTTCGCGCCGGTCTGGGGCGCCTCCGGCCTGGTCGTCGACGCGGCGGTGCCGCCGTCCGGCGCGATGTGCGTGACGCTCGACATCCTGGCCGGTGACACCATCGAGGTCGGCGGGTCGTGGACCTCGATGTCATCGTCGGTCGCGATCTCGAACCCCTAGGTCGCGATCCCCGAGAAATCCGTTGTGCGGCGCCGGAGCGCGACCTAGTCTTTTCGCACACGGGAAAGGAGGTGGTCCGAAGAATGATTTCTCATCGGATGCGTGAGGTGGCTGCTCGCTAGCAGCCTGCACTCCAAGGATGCGGCTGCCCGCGAATCCAACAGCAGCCACCCGACCCGCAGGTGAGCCCGGTCCATCCGCCGGGTGAGGCTCCGACGAGCCGCACCTGCGGGTCGCTGCATTTCCCAGCGGTGCCGCCCCGCGGTGTTCCGCGTCACAGAAAGTTGCCGTCGTCAACCAATCGGCATATGGTTGATACATGTCAACTAGTTCTCCGGCCACCGCCGAACCGGGTCAGATGACCCACCGCGAGATCCTGGAGGCCCTGACCGGGCTGCTCCTGGCGATGTTCGTGGCCATGCTCTCCAGCACCGTGGTCAGCAACGCGCTGCCCGCGATCGTGACCGACCTGCACGGCAGCCAGACCGGCTACACGTGGGTCGTCGTCGCCACCCTGCTCACCATGACCGCCACCACCCCGATCTGGGGCAAGCTGGCCGACCTGTTCAGCAAGAAGCTGCTGGTCCAGGCCGCGCTGGTCATCTTCTCCATCGGCTCCGTCGTCGCCGCCGCGGCGCCCAACATGGGCGTCCTCATCGGCGCGCGCGCCTTCCAGGGCCTCGGCGTCGGTGGTCTCACCGCGCTGGTCCAGGTCGTCATCGCCTCGATGGTCTCCCCGCGCGAGCGCGGCCGCTACAGCGGCTACATCGGCGCGGTCTTCGCCACCGCCACCGTCAGCGGCCCGCTGCTCGGCGGCCTGGTCGTGGACAGCCCGCTGGGCTGGCGCGGTTGCTTCATCGTCGGCATCCCGGTCGCCGTGGTCGCCTTCGTCGTGCTGCAGAAGACCCTGCACCTGCCGACGATCAAGCGCGAGGTCAAGATCGACTACGCCGGCGCCACCTTGATCATGAGCGGCATCAGCCTGATCCTCGTCTGGGTCAGCCTGGCCGGCACCAACTTCGACTGGATCTCCGGCACGTCTGCCGCGCTCGTCGCCGGCAGCATCGCCCTGATCGGCGCGGCCCTGTGGGTCGAGGCCAAGGTCGCCGCCGAGCCGGTCATCCCGCTGCGCCTCTTCCGCGACCGCACCACCGCGCTGGCCACCGCCGCGTCGGTGATGATCGGTGTCGCGATGTTCGGCGCCACGGTCTACCTGAGCCAGTACTTCCAGCTCGCCCGCGGCATGAGCCCCACCGAGGCGGGCCTGATGTCGATCGCAATGGTCGGCGGCCTGCTCGTCTCCAGCATCATCAGCGGCCGGGTGATCACCCAGACCGGCCTGTGGAAGCGGTGGCTCGTCGGCGGCATGGTGCTGGTCATCGCCGGCATCTCGCTGCTCGGCACGATCGACGCGGAGACCCCGCTGGTCGTGGTCGGTCTCTTCATGGCGATCGTCGGCGTCGGCCTCGGCGCCACCATGCAGAACCTGGTGCTCTCGGTGCAGAACAACACCGCCCCCGAGGACCTCGGTGCGGCGAGCTCGGTGGTCGCGATGTTCCGCTCGATCGGCGGCTCCGCCGGGGTCGCCGCGCTCGGCGCGGTGCTCGCCCACCAGGTCAGCAGCCACGTCACGGACGGCGTCAAGCAGCTGGTCGCCGCCGGCAAGATCAGCCCCGAGCAGCTCGCCGAGATGCAGCACTCGACCGGCGACATCCCCCAGCTGAGCGCGCTCCCCGGCCCGATCCGCTCGCTCTACGAGGCGTCGTTCGGTGACGCCGTGGGACACCTGTTCATGGTCGCCGCGCCGTTCGCGGTCGTGGCCTTCCTCTGCATCCTGTTCATCAAGGAGGTGCCGCTGCGGACCACCAACGGCCCGAGCGTCGCCGAGTCGGAGATCCAGGCGGGCGTGGTCGCCACCAGCGAGGCCGTCGACTACCCGGCCTACGACGTCGAGGGCGACGACGCGCAGGTGGGGAACCGGCGATGACCACCGTCGCGACCGGCTCGCGCAGCGACGCGCTGCGCGAGCTGGAGTCGGAGGTCGGCGTGCTCATCCGCCGCGTGCGCCGGGTGATCGGCGAGCGGGCCCGGGCCGTGCACCCGGACCTGCTCCCGTCGTCGTACCTGATGCTGGGCTACGTCCGCGACCACGGCCCGGTGCGGGCCTCGGCCGTGGGCCAGGTGCTCGACATCGACAAGGGCGCGATCAGCCGCCAGGTCCAGCACCTCATCGACCTCGGCCTGATCGACCGCTCGCCGGACCCCGAGGACGGCCGGGCGACCCTGCTGACCGCCAGCGAGGACGCCGTACGACGCCTCGAGCAGGTCGCCGACGACCGGCGGGCCCTGCTCGTCGAGCGCTTGGGGGAGTGGTCCCCGGAGGAGATGCGGGCCTTCGCGGCCTCGCTGCACCGCTACAACGAGGCGCTCAGCGAGCCGGGCGACGGCTGCTGAGGCCTCAGCGCACCCACGCGGCCGTGTCCGGCGGGAGCACCCCGCCGGGCAACGGCCCGCTGCTGATCAGCACCTCGCCCGACGGCAGCGCCACCGGCTCCACGCCGGTGTTGACCACCACCGTGACGCCCGCGCGCCGTACGACGAGCACGTCCTCGTCGGCCTCCGCCGCCGTCGCCTCGTCGGCACCGGCGAACACCTCGCGACGGGTCGCCAGCGCGCGGCGGTAGAACGCGAGCGTCGAGTCGGGGTCGGCGTCCTGGGCCGCGACGGTGAGCCCTGACCAGCCGTCCGGCTGCGGGATCCACGGCTGCGTCCCGTCCGCGCCCCCGAAGCCGTACGGCGGCGCCGAGCCCGACCACGGGAGCGGCACCCGGCAGCCGTCGCGTCCCGGCTCCCCGGTGCGGAACCACGAGGGGTCCTGGCGCGCCTCGGGCGGCACGTCGACCTGCTCCAGGCCGAGCTCCTCGCCCTGGTAGAGGTACGCCGAGCCGGGCAGCGCCAGCATGGCGAGCGTCGCGGCGCGGCCGCGGGCGACACCGGCCGGCCCGCCGCCGTACCGGGTCGGGTGGCGGACCACGTCGTGGTTGGACAGCACCCAGGTGGGCGCGGCCTCGGCGGTCGCGACCGCGGCGATCGAGCCCGCGATCACCTCGGCGAACTCCTCCGCCGACCACGGCGTGGTCAGCCAGGCGAAGTTGAACGCCTGGTCCAGCTCGTCGGGGCGGATGAACTCCGCCATCGCCTCCGGGGTCTGGGTCCACGCCTCGGCGACGGCCATCCGGTCGCCGGGGTAGGAGTCGAGGACCTCGCGCCAGCGGCGGTAGACCTCGTGCACCTCCGGCTGCTCCCACATCGGCTCGTCGCGCACGACCCGCTCGACCATCGACTCGGCCTGCTTCGGCTCGGCCTGCTCCTCCGCGCCCCCGGTCTTCTCGGGCAGGACCTGGTCGCGCAGCGACTCCTCCTTGAACAGCCCGTGCGCCACGTCGACCCGGAAGCCGTCGACCCCGCGGTCGAGCCAGAACCGCAGCACGTCCTCGAACATGTCGCCGACCTCGGGGTTGCGCCAGTCGAGGTCCGGCTGCGAGCTGTCGAACAGGTGCAGGTACCACTGCGCCTTCTGGGGCGAGCGCGTCTCCGGCGATGGCGGGGCAGCAAGCTGCCGGCGATCGCCTCCCGCCACGCTGCCGCCCTCGTCGGGCACCCGGGTCCAGGCGGGACCGCCGAAGATCGACTGCCAGTTGTTGGGCGGCTCGCCGCCGTCCTTCCCCCTGCCCTCGCGGAAGAGGTAGCGGGCCCGCTCCGGAGAGCCCGGTGCGGCGGCGAGCGCCGCCTGGAACCAGGCGTGCTGGTCGCTGGTGTGGTTGGGGACCAGGTCGACGATCACCCGCAGGCCCAGGTCGTGCGCGGTCGCGAGCAGGCCGTCGAAGTCGGCGAGGGAGCCGAAGAGCGGGTCGACGTCGCGGTAGTCGGCGACGTCGTAGCCGTGGTCCTTCTGGGGCGAGCGGTAGAACGGGGTGATCCACAGCGCGTCCACGCCGAGCGCGCGCAGGTACGGCAGCCGCGAGGTGATGCCGGCCAGGTCGCCGATGCCGTCGCCGGGCGTGGGCATGCCGTCGGCGAAGCTGCGGACGTAGACCTGGTAGACGACGGCGTCGTACCACCAGGGGTGGGGGCTCGTGGTCATCGGAACTCCTCGGGGTCGATCGCGATCCAGGTGTGCTCGGCCGTGGCGACGACCTCGTCGCCCGGGCCGTAGAGGGTGGCGGCGGTGTGCGTCTTGCGGCCGTCGAGCACGCGCTGCTCGCCGACCACGACGTACCGCTCGGAGGTGTGCGGCAGGTGACGCACCTCGACCGTGATCCGGCCCAGCACCGACGGGCGGCCCTCCAGGTCCGAGGACCAGCCGCCCGGGCAGTCGAGCGCGGCCCAGGCGACCGCCACGCTGCTCTCGTACGGCGTCCAGGTGGCCGCCACGCGCTCGCCCTGGACCGGTCCGGGGAAGATCCGCAGGCCGTCGCCCGGGCGGCGCGCGGTGCCGCACACGAAGCAGGAGGGGAACGGGTGCACCCGGTGGCCGGCGTACCGCTCCTCGGCGGCGGCCGCCTCGCTCGCGGTGACCGGCTCGACCGGGGCCAGCTGCTGCTCGGCGTACACCGCCTCGGCGACGGGGTGCCCGTCGTGGCTCAGGACGGCGCCGCGTCCGGTCGCGGTCAGCTCCAGCGGGGTCTCCAGCGGGGGCGGTCGGCGCAGGGTGACGGTGACCGGGCGGCCGAGCCCCTGGCCCGGCAGACGGGCGGCGAGGGCGCCGGCGACCCAGCCTCCGTTGCCGGAGCGCGGGGGGCCGTTGAAGCGGTGGGGGACGAGCAGGGTGGTCACGACATCCAGCCTGCCAGCCCCATGCGCAACAATGGAGTGGTGAGCGACCTGATCGACACCACCGAGATGTACCTCCGCACGATCTACGAGCTGATCGAGGAGGGGATCGTCCCGCTGCGTGCCCGGATCGCCGAGCGCCTCCACCAGAGCGGCCCGACCGTGTCGCAGACCGTGGCCCGGATGGAGCGCGACGGCCTGCTCACCGTCGAGGGCGACCGCCACCTCGAGCTCACCGACGACGGGCGCCGGCTCGCCACCCGCGTGATGCGCAAGCACCGGCTCGCCGAGCGGCTGCTCGTCGACGTGATCGGCCTCGACTGGGAGCAGGTCCACGAGGAGGCGTGCCGCTGGGAGCACGTCATGTCCGAGACCGTCGAGCGCCGGCTGCTCGACCTGCTCGACCACCCGACCGAGTCGCCGTACGGCAACCCGATCCCCGGGCTCGACGAGCTCGGCGAGGACAAGACCGCCGAGGACTTCATGGACGACGTCGAGCCGCTCTCGCGGGCCGCGTCCAAGGAGAGCTCGCTGGCGCTCGTGCGCCGGATCTCGGAGGAGATGCAGAAGGACGAGGCGCTGATGAGCGCCATGCACCGCGTCGGCGCGCTGCCGGACAAGACGGTCACCATCCAGGCGACGCCCGACGGGGTGCTGGTCGGCTCCGGCGGCGAGACCGCCGAGATCTTCCCCGAGGCGGCCGACCACATCTTCGTGAAGCGGTTGTAGGCCTCAGCG
The DNA here is from genome assembly GCF_040676175.1 of Nocardioides sp. LML1-1-1.1. Taxonomy (NCBI): domain Bacteria; kingdom Bacillati; phylum Actinomycetota; class Actinomycetes; order Propionibacteriales; family Nocardioidaceae; genus Nocardioides; species Nocardioides sp. LML1-1-1.1. The sequence goes on from NZ_JBEGHK010000006.1 coordinate 325,058, forward strand.
GCGGGCCGCGGCGAGGGCAGCCAGCCACTCGCTGGTCCCCGCGTCGACCTTGTACGTCGCCAGGTCGTCCCCGCGCGTCGCGCCGCGGTTGACGATCACCACCGGCGTGCCGTGCTGCGCCGCGCGTCGGACGAACCGCAGGCCGCTCATCACGGTCAGGCTCGATCCGGCGACGAGGAGGGTCCCGTCGCGCTCACCGAGGGACTCCACGGCGGCGTAGCAGCGCTCGACCCGGGGCTTGGGGACGTTCTCGCCGAAGAAGACGACGTCCGGCTTGAGGATGCCGCCACAGCCCGCGCAGCCCGGTACGACGAAGCCGGCCGTGTCGTCGAGGTCGACGTCGCCGTCCGGGCGCACCGCGACGTCGGCGTGCCGCGCGGCCCAGCCGGGGTTGGCGTCCTCCAGGCGCTGCTGGAGGGCGGCGCGCGGCGTCGTACGGCGGCAGGTCAGGCAGACGACGTCGGCGATGCGCCCGTGCAGGGCGATGGTGCGGGGCGTGCCGGCGGACTCGTGGAGCCCGTCGACGTTCTGGGTGATGACCAGGTCGGCGCCGAGGGCGGCGACGGCGCGGTGGCCGGCGTTCGGCTCGGCCCGTCGCATGCGCGACCAGCCGAGGTGGCTGCGCGCCCAGTAGCGCTGCTGCGCGGCCGGCCCGGAGACGAACTCCTGGTAGGTCATCGGCATCCGCACCGGCGCGCCCGGTCCGCGGTAGTCGGGGATGCCCGAGTCCGTGGAGAGCCCGGCGCCGGTGAGCACGACGAGCGGCCCCTCGGCGCAGCGGGCGAGGGCCGCGTCGGTCGCGACCACCATCGCGTTCGGCTCGAGCAGGGTCATGCGCCGTAGCGCAGCCGGGCCCGCTCGCGGGCCTTCTCCGCCTCGACCTCGCGGTTCTTCGGCGGCGCGGTCGTGACGAGCTGGTCGAGCAGGTGCTGGGTGATGTGGGCGATCTCGTGGACGGCCTCGTCGAAGGCGGCCTGGTTGGCCTGGCTCGGCTTCGTGGTCCCGCTGACCTTGCGCACGAACTGCAGGGCGGCGGCGCTCACCTCGGCGGACGTCGCCGGCGGCTCGAAGTTGTTGAGCGGGCGGATGTTGCGGCACATGCCTCCACGGTACGCCGCGCGCGGCGTCGGCTCAGCCGGTCGGCTGCCGCTCCTCGGCTCGCCACAGCCGCTGGACCGACGGCGGCAGCGTCGCCGCGGCGAGGACGACCGCGCCGGCGAGCAACCACCACACGCCCGCTCCGGCGGTCACGGAGGAGTCGCGGGGGTCGTTCCACTCCTGCGCCAGCTCGGCCAGCCGGTCCGCCCGGAACGCCATCCAGGTCGCTCCGACGAGCAGCACCGCGCCCGCCACCCGGGCGACCCGTCCGCCGGTCGGGCCGATCCCGCCTCCGAACATCAACGCCGCGGACCAGGCGCCCGCCAGTGCGGCCAGGGTGATGACCAGGAGCACCACCCCCCAGGTCACCGTGCCCGCTCCGCCACCGTCGGTGAAGCCGTCGTCGATGGCCTCCTGCCACAGCGTCAGGGCGCTCTCCTGGGCGCGGTAGGACTCGCCCGCCTCCACCGTCGCGATCGGCAGGAACAGCCCGAGCCCGAGCAGCAGCAGCGCGAGCGTGGCGAGGACGGAGGCGACCGCCTGCCTGATCTGGTCGAGCGTCAGGTGCTGGTCCGCCACGTTTCCTCCCGAGCGTCGGTCGTCGTCGGGACCCTACCCCGCTCAGAGCTCGAAGAACTGCGCCTTGTCGCCGGTGACCAGCACGACCCGCCCGTCCGGCATCGGTACGGCGCGCACGTCGTCCACGTCGTCGCCGTACTCCACCTGGACGAGCTTGGGGTAGAGCTGGCCCCCGGAGAGGCGGAACACCGCGACGTAGCCGATCCGGCGGCCGGCGTAGCGCTCCAGCACGGTGATGACGGCGCGCTTCTCGGGCAGCCAGGTGAACGCCCGCGGGTCCGTCCCGGCCAGCGCCTGGAAGCCGCGGCCGAAGGCGAAGGAGTCGAGCTGGCGGACCTTGGTGATGTCCCGGACGTCGAAGAGACCGACCTGGGCACCCCAGCCGTCCTTGCTCGGGCCCTCGCCGACGCCGACCATCCGCCAGCTGCCCAGCGGGTGCAGGTAGGTGGAGAAGCCGGGGACCTTCAGCTTGCCGATCAGCCGCGGGTGGGCGGTGTCGGTGAGGTTCACGGCGTAGAGCGGGTCCACCTTGCGGAAGGTCACCAGCACGGCCAGGTCGTCGAACCACCGCACCGACTTCAGGTCCTCGTTGGGGCCCAGGCCGTCCAGCCGGCCGTCCTCGACCAGCTCGGTGCCCTGGCGGCGGAAGGTGACGACGGAGTTGAAGGCCCCGGTCTGCTCGGTCGGCCCGACCGCGACCCGCAGCACGTCGCCGGCCTCGTCCATCGACCAGCGGTCGCGGATCGAGCCCTCCACCTCGCCCGAGGCCACGTGGGTGGCGGCGGTGCCGTCGAGCGCGAAGTCGAAGAGGTACGACGACCCGGTGTCCTTGCCGACGACCGGCCCCTCGCACGGCCCGACGCAGTCGAGGACGCGGCGGTCCCAGAGACCCTGCGCGCTCTGCGTCGCGAGGTAGAGGTGGTCCGCCGACTCGTAGGCGATCCCGGTGCGCCCCGCCAGCCCGATCGCGTCCAGGCGGGTCGGCTGGCCGGCGTCGAAGCCGACGATGCTGGTCGTGTCGACCACCAGGTCGTCGGACGGCACGGCGACGTCGGTGCAGTCCAGCAGCGGCCGGGTCTTCCCGTCGCTGGTGACGCTCGGCAGCCAGTCCTCGATGGTGGTCTTGTCGATGACGGCGCGGTTCTCGCGCAGCGCCTGCTCCGCGCTGCGCTTGCCGCCCGGGGAGACGAAGTCCAGGTCCGGCAGGCCGGAGGCGAGCACCAGCCGGATCGCCGAGCCGTGCTGGCGAGCGGAGAGGCTCGCGGCGTCGTAGCGGACGTCGTCGGCGACCTTCGGGTCCTTCGGGTCGGCGATCGAGATCGTCAGCACCCGGGTGCCGGGGTGCTCCGGCTCGCCCTTGCCGTCGTCGCCGATCGCCACGACGGTGTCGCCCGACAGCAGGATCTCGGCGTGCCCGATGCCCGGCAGGGCCAGCGAGCCGAGGGTGGTCGTCGAGGTGCCGGTGACGTCGTAGATCGTCAGCCGGTCGTCGCGCACGGTGGCCAGCACCTTGCCGTCGGTCTTGACGGTGTCCGGCTCGTCGATGCCGGTCTCCTGGACGTTGGTGCCGGTCTCGCTGTTGGTCACGCGATCGGTCTGCGGGACTGCCGCGCTGCGCGGCTTGGCGGCACCGACGATCGAGTCCAGGGCGCTGTAGTCGTTGAGGCTCTTCGACAGCGCGACCGTCCTGTGGTCACCCCATCCCCACGGACCGACGACGGTCCTCGCCCGGGCCCGGTACGTCGAGAGCAGGTCCGCGCACGACCTCGCCGGCTCCAGGTCCGCCTGGAAGGCGACCCGCTCCGGCAGCGCCTCGGTGCCGGGCGGCGTACTGGGGCCGGAGCCGTCGACGAGCGTGCCGGCGACGAAGGCGCCGGCGAGGCCGGTGACCACACCGGCGGTGAGCAGCGGGCGCACGAGCAGCCGGCGGCGCCGGTGCCGCTCGCCCGCGGCGGCGGCGAGGATCGCGGTGACGGGCGCGCGGCCGGCGTCGTAGTCGTCCCAGAGTCGTTCGAGGTCGGTCACTTCGTCCCTCCGGACAGGTCGAGGAGGTGGTCGTTGGCGGCGAGGTGGGCCAGCGCCCGCGAGAGCCGGCTCTTGACGGTCCCGGCGGGCACGCCGAGCGCCTCGGCGGTCTGCTTCTCGGAGAGCTGGACGAAGTAGCGCAGCACCACCACGTCCCGGTTCGGCTTCGTCAGGGTGCCGAGCGCGCGGTGCACGGCGTCGGCGACCGCGACCCGCTCGGCGGCATCACCGCCGCGCTCGGTGGTGGGCCGCTCGACGGCGTCGGGTGCGTCGTACTGGCGGTCCTTCCACCAGCGGGTGCGACGCGTGTCACGCAGGCAGTTGAGCAGCATCCGGTAGACGTAGGCGTCGCGGTTGTCGACGGCGCTGACCCGCTCCCAGGCGGTGTAGCAGCGCACCAACGTCGTCTGCGCCAGGTCCTCCGCCTCGTCCGGCCGCGCGCCCAGGAAGACGGCGGCGCGGACGAGCGAGGGCCAGCTCTGCTCGACGTAGTCGGCGTACGCCGTCTCGTGCTCTGGTTCCACGGATGCCTCGTCCCCCGATCGATCTGCTGAACCTACGACGGGACGAGGCTTGCGCTGGGTTCCATCGGCAATGAAAGACTCCGGGGCATGGCAGACAGCTCCCGTCCGTACGACGTGGTCCTCTTCGGCGCGACCGGATTCACCGGCGGGCTCACCGCCGACTACCTCGCCGAGCACGGCGACCCGGGCCTCCGGTGGGCGATCGCCGGGCGCAGCGAGCAGAAGCTGGAGGCCGTGCGCGAGCGGCTCGCCGGCATCAACCCGGCGCTGGCGGACCTGCCGCTGCTGATCGCGGACGCCGGTGACGCGGACTCGCTCGCCGAGGTGGTCCGCACCACCAAGGTCGTCGCGACCACCGTCGGGCCCTACATCCAGTTCGGCGGCCCGCTGGTCGCCGCGTGCGCGGCAGCCGGCACCGACTACGTCGACCTGACCGGCGAGCCGGAGTTCGTCGACCGGTCCTACGTCGAGCACAACGCCACCGCCGAGGGCTCCGGCGCCCGGATCGTGCACGCGTGCGGCTTCGACTCGATCCCGCACGACATCGGGGCGTACTTCACGATCCAGGAGCTCGCGAAGGAGGCCGGCGGCGAGATCACCGCGCCGGTCACGATGCGCGGTGTGGTCCGCTCCAAGGCGGGCTTCTCCGGCGGGACCTTCCACTCCGCGCTCACCGCTTTCTCGCGGGCCCGGCAGATGAAGGAGGCCTCCGGGGCACGGCGCCGGATGGAGCCGCGGCCCGAGGGGCGTCGTTCGCGGGCCTCGGTCGGCTCACCGCGCCGCGACTCCGACCTCGGCTACTGGCTGCTGCCGCTGCCGACCATCGATCCGTTCGTGGTCGCGCGCAGCGGGGCCGCGCTGTCGTCGTACGGGCCGGCGTTCACCTACTCCCACTACGCCGGCACGCAGACCCTGCGCTACGCCGCGGGTGGTGCGGTCGGCGTCGGTGGGCTGACCCTGGCCTCGCAGGTGCCGCCGCTGCGCAAGGCGCTGCTCAAGCGGGTGCCGCAGGGCGAGGGGCCCTCGGAGAGCCGTCGCGCGAAGTCGTGGTTCACCGTGGACTTCGTCGCGGAGAGCGCCGGCGCGAAGGTGCACACCCGGGTCTCCGGCGGCGACCCGGGCTACAGCGAGACCGCGAAGATGCTGGCCGAGTCGGCCCAGTGCCTCGCCCTCGACGACAACCCCAACGTCTCCGGCCAGGTCACCACCGCGACCGCGATGGGCGACGCGCTGCTGGCCCGCCTGCAGCGGGCCGGGATCGTCTTCGAACGACGCTGAGCAGGCGGGCTGGGACCCCACTCCCCAGCCCGCCTGCTCGCGGTCCCTCAGCGGGTACGACGCGCGAGCCGCTGCCGCGCGAGCACCGAGCCCGCCGCGGTGAGCGCACCGCCGCCGGCCAGCAGCCACATCAGGTCGAGACCCTGCTCGTCGTCCACGGCGACCGCGGAGCCGGCGCCGGCGTCGATCCGGCTCGGGACGTCGATCGCACCGGTCTTGTTCGCGACCTCCACGGCCGGCTCGTCGTCCACGGGGGTGGTCTGGTGGCCGCCCTTCGGGCCCGGCTTCGGCGCGTCACCGGGCTCGGCCGGCTCGTCGTCCGGCTTGTCCTGCGGGTCCGGGATGGCGAGGTCGCCGGGGCCGTGCGGCTTGGGGTCGGGCTTCGGGTCCGGGTTGGTGATGTCGCCCGGGCCGTGCGGGTCGGGGTCGGGCTTGGGCTCGGGGTTGGTGATGTCACCGGGGCCCTGCGGCTTCGGGTCCGGCTTCGGCTCGGGCAGGGCGATCTCGCCGGGGCCGTGGGGCGTCGGGTCCCCGCTCGGCGGCGGGGCGACGATCACGCCGGGCCCGGCCGGGATGCCGTCGGCGTGGGCGGTGGCGCCGCCGAAGGCGATCGCGCCGACCGCGATCGGGGTGGCGAGGAGCAGGCGGAGGGCGGTGCGGGTGGTGCTGTTCATGGTGACTCCCTGGTCGGTGGTGGGTGGTTCCGTTGGGAGTAGGAGCCGCCCGGGCCAGAGTTCTTGCAGATTTTCCGAGATTCTTTTCGCGACCTGTTCGTCTTCGTCGTCGGAGAAGAGCGGGCGCAGCTCGGGGGACCCGGTCGGCGTACTCGATGTCCTCGTCCGCCGACTGCGGATGCTCGGTCGGCTCGGCGGAGGTGTCGACACGAAGCGCGGCGGCCACCTCGTCGGCGGTGGCGCCGGTGACGACCCGGACGGTGATCGGCTCGAGGTCGAGCCCGCCCGCGAGCAGCGTGGCGTAGCAGTCCGGGGACGCGGTCATCGCGTCAGCCCCGCACGGGCCGCCCGCGGCTCAGGGCAACGACGCGGTGCCGGCCAGGTGCGCGAAGACGATCGTGTTGTCGGGATAGCCCGTCGCGGTCCGCGTCCCACCACAGGTGACCAGCCGCAGCAGCGGCTCGTCGGTGGCGGGCCAGATCCGGTCGTAGGGCAGGCGCTCCTTCGGCACGTCCTCGACCGTGTCGACGACGAAGACGGCGACGTTGCCGGGCCGGTGGACGCGGACGACGTCGCCGGGGCGCAGCGTGGCCAGGTCCCAGAACACGTCGGGTCCGTCGGGGCCGTGCACGTGGGCGACGACGACCGCGCCGCCGGGCTCGCCGGGGCGGGGGCCGGGGGCGTACCAGGAGGCGGCGCCGAAGGCGGGGGTGTCGAGCGCGCCGTCGGGCTTCAGGCCGCGCCCGGTGAGCGGCTCGTCGACGCCGATCGCGGGGACCTCGATCCGCGTCGGCGCCCCCACCCGTACGACGGGCACGGGCGCCGCCGGCCGGTCGGGCGCCGGCGGCAGCGTGATCGTGCGGACCTCGTGCGGCGCGGGGGCCGGGTCGGGGGAGTGCAGGGCGGCGACGGCACCCGCCGTCCCCGCGAGGAGGGCGAGGACGGCGACGCTGTCGGCGAGGAGCTTGCGCATGCTCCTAGGAGCAACGGGCGGCCCGGACCTTGCAGGAAGTCAGCCGGGGCAGGGGTTCACGGTGAACGTCCGCGACCGGCTGCTGGTCAGCCCGCCGCGGTCGGTCGCGGTGAAGGTCACCGTGAGCGCGCCACCGGTGCCGATGGGGCCGATCGAGGTGGACCAGGTGCTGCCGCTGTGCCCGGCCGCCTTCTGGCCGCTGACGGCACCGGACCAGCGCACCTGGACGGACCGGACGCCGCTGCCGTCGGTGACCTGGGCGCTGACGGTGATCGTGCAGTCCGTGCCGCTCGTGGCGATCGCGTCCACGACCGGCGGCCGGTTCACGCTGAGCGTCACGGTGACCACGATCGTGCCGCCGGACCAGGTGACGGCCACCTCGCCGCGGTGGGTGCCCTCACCGAGCCCGGCCCGGCTCGCGACCACCCGCAGGCCGGCGGACGACCCGGCGGCGACGGTGCCGCCGGCGGTGGGGACCGAGAGCCAGGAGGCACGGGAGCGGGCGGTGAAGGGGACCGGGCTGCCGCCGGCGTTGGTGAGCCGGACCGTCCGCGACGTACCGCTGCCGCCGAGGTCGACCGACCGGGTGGAGGCGCGCAGGTCGCCGGGTGCGGCGGCGAGCGAGGTGGGTGCCGAGCTCGGCGCCGAGGAGGCGGTCGTGGGCGCGGAGGACGAGGGGGCATCGGGTGTGGCGACGGCCGACGCCGCCGGCGCCGCGGTGGTGGCGGTGACCGGCGGGGTGGTCGGTGCGGACGACGTCGGCAACGGGTCGACGGCGTTCTCGGTGTCGGCGCCGTCGGGCCACAGCAGCACGACGGCGAGCACCCCGAGCAGGAGCAGCAGCACGCCGCCGACCGCGGCCAGCCCGCGCCGGCTGCGGGCGGCAGGCGGCCCGACGACCGGCAGGTCGACGTAGAAGGCCACCAGCCGCTCGTCGTCGAGCACCCGCTCCCGCAGCGCGAGCGGCGCCGCGAAGGCGGGCACGCCGGCGAGCAGGGCCAGCGGGCTCACCATCAGCCGGCGCCGGCCGGTGCAGGTCTCGCAGCCGTCGATGTGCCGGGCCACCCGCTTGCGGATCAGCGGTGAGAAGGTGCCGTCCCAGCCACTCAGCACGCTCGCCAGCTCGTCGCAGTCGTCCGATCCGCGCCGCGCGACGAGCAGCGCCCCGAGCGCACGCTCGACCTGGTCGCGGGCGCGGCTGAGCATCACGTAGGCGTTGGCCGGGGTGACGTCCATGGCGGCGGCGAGCTCGGCGCCCTCCAGCCCCTGGCGCAGGTGCAGGTCGATGAGCGCGCGGTCGCGGTCGTTGAGGCCCTCGACCGCCGACCAGACGAGGGCCTGCAGCTCCTCGGTGACCTCGGCGTCGGCGACCTGGTCCTCGGGCCCGCTGGCCTGGTCAGGCATGGCTTCCAGCCACTCGTCGTCGTGCGCCTCGCGGGCACGTGCGCGCAAGGTGCGCAGGCACTCGTTGCGGACCACGGAGTACAGCCACGGCCGCAGCCGCGAGCGGTCGCGCAGCTGGGCGAGCTTCTCGGCCATCACCACGAACGAGTCGGCCACGCAGTCCGCGGCCTCCTCGCGGTTGCGGAGCATCGAGAAGGCGAAGTCGTGCAGCCGGTCGGCGTACCGCTCGTAGACGCCGGCGAACGCCAGCCGGTCGCCGGCCAGCACACCGGTGACCAGGTCCGCGTCGGGGAGCGCACCCGCGGGGGTCATGGCGCGATCGTACGGAGATCGGGCGGGTCACAGGGGTGGATCGGCACATCGGGCTCCCTCGGTGGTGCGGGTGGGACACGGGTAGGAGCCAGGCCTCGCCGGAACCTTTCACTTTTCGCGCAGAAGGCTGCATGGCGGGATCTAGGAGGAAGTCGATCGGATAACTAGCGTGAGGAGCATCCGACGAAAGGTGCTCCACCATGTCCGTCACCGACGAGCTGCTGCGCAACAACGAGGCGTACGCCGCCTCCTTCTCCGGCCCCCTGCCCCTCCCGCCCGCCAAGCAGGTCGCCGTGGTTGCGTGCATGGACGCCCGCATCAACGTCTACGGCGTGCTCGGGCTCGCCGAGGGCGAGGCGCACGTCATCCGCAACGCCGGCGGCGTCATCACCGAGGACGAGATCCGCTCGCTGACGATCAGCCAGCGGCTGCTCGGCACGAAGGAGATCATCCTCATCCACCACACCGACTGCGGCATGGTCACCTTCACCGACGACGCCTTCAAGGCCGACATCGAGCAGGACACCGGCATCAAGCCGGCCTGGGAGAGCGAGGCCTTCCCGGACGCGGCCGCCGACGTGCGGCAGTCGATCAACCGGATCGCGGCCTCGCCGTTCATCCCGGTCAAGGACAGCATCCGCGGGTTCGTGTTCGACGTCGCGACCGGCCGGCTCGACGAGGTCGCCTGACCCAGCCCGCTTGTAACTCGGTGTTCGGGCATCTACCACGGGGTCCTGACCGGTCACGAGTCCGTGGTGGATGCCCGAACACCGAGTTACAAGCCCGGGCGGGCGGTGGCCTAGACCGGGGTGATCGGCAGCGACCGGCGCGGCTGGAACTCGAAGGCCGCGCCGGTGCTGAAGCGCACCACCGCCACCTCGGACGCCTCCGGCGCCGGTTCGTCCCGGCGTACGACGAGCGCCTGCCAGCCCGCCTCCCCGGCCAGCGGGGAGACCTCGACGTCGAGGTGCGCATCCAGGCCGCGGACCACCGCCTGGAGCGCGGCGGTCCAGTGCGGGCCGCACAGCGAGATCCAGGCGCCGTCCTCGTCGGCGGGGCCGGGGCGCACGACGAGCGTGTCGCCGGAGACCTCGGCGTCGACGTACTCGGCGGGGTTGAGCAGGGGGTGCGCGGCGAGCAGCCGCGGCGCGCCCTCGACCGGGTCGAGCCGGTCGAGGCCCAGTGCCCGGCCGAGCCGCTCGGCCCCGATGCCCGCGACGCCGACGAGCTGCTTGCGGCGCAGCTTGAGCAGCTCGGCGTCGGTCTCGGTGCGCTCGGCGACGGCGAGCGCGAACGAGCGGTCCAGCAGGTGCATCTGCAGGCAGACCTCGTCGGCGATGCGCACCAGCGCGGAGTGCGAGAAGGTGGAGAAGTCGAGGTCGGAGAGCAGCGGCCCGGCGTAGTCGGAGCGGCCCTCGTCGGAGGCGTCCACCGGTGCCAGGGCGAGCGTGGCCGCACGGGAGCGCTCGACGACGGCGAGCGCGGGCACCGGCTCGGGCTCGGGGTGCGCGTCGTCGATCACGACGGTCCACGCGCAGTGCGGGTGCCGGTCGACGGGCGTGCGCGGCGGACGGTGGATGGGGCGGACCTGGGCGTGCGGGTTGGAGGCGATCGCGGTGGCGTCGAAGGTCGGGTCCTCGATGTCGTGGCACATGCCACGCACGTAGTCCTCGCCCATCGGCTCCACGTCCATCAGCGCGCCGCAGTGGTCGAGCCGGAACTCGCCGTGCCACGGGTCGTGCACCGTGTAGCGGAAGTCCATGAACTGCGGCGGCGCGCCGATGTCGAGCTGCAGGCCCTTGAAGATCGTGACCACGTCGCCCTGCCCCGGTACGTCGGGGGCGTAGCCGAGCGCCGCCTGCATCCGCCGGGTGTAGACCGGGCTCGCCGCCGCCCACTCCTCGATCGCGACCTGCAGCATCTCCTCGCGCCCGAAGGCCGCGATGCACCAGGCCATCCCGGAGCGGTCGATGAGCTGGCCCATCAGCAACAGCTCCGGTACGACGGCCGCGAGCTCCGCGCGGGAGAGGTCGGCGTACCTGCTCACGCCAGCCCCAGCCGGCCCGCCAGCTTGTCGAGGTAGGCGAGCACCTTGTCCTCGTCGGAGTCCGGGACGCCCCAGATCAGCTCGCTGGGCCCGGCGGCCATCCAGTCCGCGAAGTCCGACTCGTCGGGCCGCTTGGCCACCAGGATCCGCACGTCCGGCTGTCCTTCGCGCCCGGCGTCGGCCCAGGCCTTGCGCAGCTTGTCGGCGTTGGCCGCGACGTCGCTCGTGGTCGGCGTGGTCATCCAGCCGTCGGCGTGCGCGGCGATCCAGGCGAAGGTCTTCGGCCCCGCACCGGCGCCGATGATGACCGGGATCCGGCCCTGCGGGGGCTTCGGGTAGGCCCAGCTGGGGCCGAAGGAGACGAATTCGCCGTCGTAGGCCGCCTCCTCCTCGGTCCACAGCGCCCGCATCGCCTCCAGGTACTCCTTGAGCACGGTGCGCCGCTTGCCGGCGGGCACGTGGTGGTCGGTCAGCTCGTCGGTGTTCCAGCCGAACCCGGCGCCGATGGTGACCCGGCCGCCGGAGAGGTGGTCGAGGGTGGCCAGCGTCTTGGCCAGGGTGATCGGGTCGGACTCGACCGGCAGCGCGACCGCGGTCGAGAGCCCGATCCGCTCGGTCACCGCGGCGCAGGTCGCGAGCGAGACCCACGGGTCGAGGGTGCGCAGGTAGCGGTCGTCGGGCAGGTCCTCGCCGCCGGTGGGGTGCAGTGCGTCGCGGCGTACCGGGATGTGGGTGTGCTCGGGCACGTAGATGGTGTCGAAGCCGCGGTCCTCGGCGGCCTTGGCCAGACGCGCCGGCGTGATGCCGCGGTCGGAGGTGAAGAGGACGATCCCGTTGCGCATGGCAGAAGACTAGAACGTGTTCTAGGAAAATGCTTGCGCTCGGATCGAACGTCTCCTATGTTGGACACGTGTCCAGTCAAGTGTTCGAGGCGCCGCGGCAGGGATTGAACCCGCGCCAGGCCGAGACCGTGGAGAAGCTGCTCGTCGCCGGGCTCGAGGAGCTGCGGGCGGTGGGCCACGAGGCGTTGACCGTGCGCACGGTCGCGCAGCGGGCCGGGGTCTCGCCGGCGACGGCGTACACCTACCTGGCCTCGAAGAACCACCTGTTCGCCGAGCTGTTCTGGCGCCACCTCACCTCTGACGCCGCGCCCGCGGCGGCCGGCGACAGCGCCACCACACGGCTGCAGGCCACCATGCGGGCGCTCACCGCCCGGATCGTCGAGGAGCCCGAGCTCGCCGCCGCGGTCACCCCGGCCCTGCTCGGCACCGACCCCGACGTGGCCCGGCTGCGGCTGCGGATCGGCGCGGAGTTCCTCGCCCGGTTCGAGGCGGCGATGGGGGAGCAGGCCGACCCGGCCGTGCTGGAGGTGCTGGTGCTGACGTTCTCCGGCGCGCTGCTGCAGGCGGGCATGGGGCTGATGACCTACGACGAGATCGCCGAGCGGCTGGTCTCGGCGGTCGCCGTGATCCTCCGGGGCCACTGATGGTCTCGGCAGGCTCGACCACCGGAGGCTCGACCACCGGAGCCTCGACCAGCGCCCGGTTCTTCGACCCCTACGACTACGCCTTCCAGGACGACCCGTACCCGACGTACCAGTGGCTGCGCGACGAGGACCCCGTCCACCACGCCGCCGCCGACGACATCTGGGTGATCTCCCGGCACGCCGACGTGTTCGCGGCGCTGCGCGACGACGAGACCTTCTCCAACCGGATGGGCGTCTCCCTCGACGCCTCCGCGTGGAACCCCGAGGCGCACCGGGTGATGAGCTTCCTCGGCCTCGACGGCCCCGAGCAGTCGCGGATCCGCAAGCTGGTCTCCGCGGCCTTCACCCCGCGCCGCGTGCGCGAGCTGACGCCGGAGGTCGAGGCGCTCACCGCGCGCTACCTGGAGCGCACCTTCGCCGCCGACGCCGAGCACGGTGAGGCCGACTGGATCGGCGACCTCGCCGGCCTGCTCCCGATGGACGTCATCTCCGAGATGATGGGTGTGCCGGTGGCCGACCGGGACGAGGTACGACGCCTGGCCGACCTCGTCGTCCACCGCGAGGAGGGCGTGCGCGACGTGCCGCAGGCCGGCATGGAGGCGTCCTTCGCGCTCTTCGAGTACTACGGCGAGATGGTCGCGCGGTGCCGTCGTACGCCGGGCGAGGACCTGACCTCCGCGCTGGTCGCGGCCGAGCTCGACGGCGACCGGCTCACCGACGGCGAGATCATGGCCTTCCTCTTCCTCATGGTGGTCGCGGGCAACGAGACCACCACCAAGCTGCTCGGCAACGCGCTCTTCCACCTGTCCGCGCACCCCGAGCAGCAGGCCCGGGTGCTCGCCGACCCCGGCCTGGTGCCGGCGTGGATCGAGGAGACCCTGCGCCACGACACCTCCAGCCAGATGCTCGCGCGGTACGTCGTCCGGGACGCCCAGGTCGGCGGGACCCGCATCCCCGCGGGCTCGAAGGCGCTGGTCCTGCTCGGCAGCGCGAACCGCGACGAGCGGGTCTTCACCGACCCGACGGTCTACGACATCGCCCGCGACAAGGCCGAGCTGGCGCAGATCCTCAGCTTCGGCACGGGACGGCACTTCTGCCTCGGCGCCAACCTGGCCCGGCTGGAGGCGCGGGTGGTGCTGGAGGAGCTGGTCCGCCGGGTCGAGCACTTCGAGGTGCACGCCGACCGTGCGGTCCGGGTGCACTCCACCAGCGTGCGCGGCTTCGCGTCCCTGCCGGTCTCGTTCACGGTCAGGAGCGCGTGATGGCTGGGTCACGCAAGCCCGTCCACCCCGACCGGCGTCCCGCCGTCGTCGCCGGTGCCTCCTCCGGGATCGGTGCCGAGACCGCCCGTGCTCTCGCCGCCGCCGGCTTCCCGGTCGCCCTCGGCGCCCGCCGGGTGGATCGCCTGGAGGAGCTCGCCGGGGAGATCCGCGAGGCCGGGGGAGAGGCGTTCGTGCACGCCCTCGACGTGGCCTCCTCGGCGTCGGTCGAGAAGTTCGCCGCCGCCGTGAGTGCCGGCCTCGGGGAGGCCGAGGTCGTCGTGTGCAACGCCGGCCTGCTCGCACCCGGCGCCCTGCTCGACGCCACCACCGAGGAGCTGGCCGCCGAGTTCGACGTCAACGTGCTCGGCGCGCACCGCCTAGTCCGCGCCTTCGGCACCGGGATGGTCGAGCGGCAGCGCGGCGACCTGGTGTTCGTCTCCTCCGACACCGCCCTGCGTGCGCGCCCGTTCATGCGCGGCTACAGCGCCACCAAGTCCGGGCTGGAGGGCCTGGTGGAGGCGCTGCAGATGGAGCTCGAGGGCAGCGGGGTGCGCGCGTCCGTCGTACGGCCCGGGCCGACGTGGTCGGAGATGGGCTCGGACTGGGACGCCGACGCCGGCGCGAAGGTCCTCACCGAGTGGATCAAGTGGGGGCACGCCCGGCACTCGCACTTCCTCAAGGCCACCGCGATCGCGGACGCGATCGTCACGGTCGTCAGCGCGCCGCGCGGCGTGCACCTCAGTCCCGTCGACGTGAACCCCGAAGCACCCTTGGAGAAGAAGTGATGGTCTCGACAGGCTCGACCCCCGACGACGACATCCCCGGCCTCGACGCCATCCCTGAGGTCTCGACGGTCCTCGACGACCAGGACGCCGGCGTCCCGGCGATCATCAAGGGCACCGGGCACCTGCCGGAGATGCGGGTCGACCCGATCGCGCTCTTCCACCGCGTCCGCGACGAGTGCGGCGACATCGGCCGCTTCCGGCTCGCCGACAAGCAGGTCGTCCTCGTCACCGGCGCGGAGGCCAACGAGGCCTTCTTCCGGGCGCCCGAGAGCGTGCTCGACCAGGCGGCGGCGTACCCCTTCATGACGCCGATCTTCGGCAAGGGCGTGGTCTTCGACGCCTCGCCCGAGGAGCGCCAGCAGATGCTGAAGAACCAGGCATTGCGCGGGGACATGATGCGCGGGCACGCGCAGACCATCGAGGCCGAGATCCGCCGGATGGTGGCCGGCTGGGGCGACGAGGGCGAGATCGACCTGCTCGACTTCTTCGCCGAGCTGACGATCTACACGACCTCCTCGTGCCTGATCGGCAAGCCCTTCCGCGACCAGCTCGACGGGTCGTTCGCCGAGATCTACCACCGCCTCGAGCACGGCACCGACGCCATCGCCTACGTCGACCCGTACGCCGACATCGAGAACTTCCGGATCCGCGACCAGGCCCGTGAGGAGCTGGTCGCGAAGGTGCAGGCGATCATCGCCGCGCGGGTCGGCCAGGGCGAGATCCCGCGTGAGGACAGGGACCTGCTCGACGTCCTCATCGCGGTCGGCTACGACGCCGAGATGGTCACCGGCATCTTCATCTCGATGATGTTCGCCGGGCACCACACCTCGTCCGGCACCGCGTCCTGGGCGATGATCGAGCTGCTCCGCAACCCCGACGTGATGGGCGACGTGGTCGCCGAGCTGGACGCGCTCTACGCCGACGGCAGCGAGGTCTCCTTCCAGGCGCTGCGCTCGATCCCGGTCCTGGAGGCGGCGCTGAAGGAGACCCTGCGGCTGCACCCGCCGCTGGTCATCCTGATGCGCCTGGTGCAGGAGGACTTCGACCTGCTCGGCCGCACGATCCCCGCCGGCACGGTGCTCGCGGCCTCGCCGCGGGTGTCGAACCGGATCGAGGAGGACTTCCCGAAGGCCGACGCCTTCGACCCCGGCCGGTACGTCGACCCGCGTCAGGAGGACCTGCAGAACCGCTGGACCTGGATCCCCTTCGGTGCCGGCAAGCACCGCTGCGTCGGCAACGCCTTCGCGATGATGCAGATGAAGGCGATCTTCTCCGTCATCCTGCGCGACTTCTCCTTCGAGCCGGTGCAGGAGCTCGACTCCTACCGCGACGACGTCACCAAGATGGTGATCCAGCTCGCGCAGCCGGCCAGGGTCCGCTACCGCCGGCGGCTCCGATGAGGGTCGTCGCCGACGCCGGCATCTGCCAGGGCCACCAGCTCTGCCAGGGCGAGGCGCCCACCGTCTTCGGCTTCGACGAGTCCGCCGACGTCGTCGAGCTGCTCGACGAGCACCCCGACGAGGCCCTGCGCGCCGACGTCACCACGGCCGTGAAGTACTGCCCCGCTTTCGCCCTTTCGATCGAGGAGGACTGATGAGTGACCTGAGCGCGCCCCTGAGCGGGGCGGAGATCGAGGAGTTCTGGGCGTCCTGGCTCGACGTCAACCGCCGCGCCGAGCAGAGCGGCGACTGGCGGGTGATGGCCGAGTGGTACGCCGTGGACGCGACGTACGGCTGGATGTACGCCCCCGACGAGCACTTCATGGCCGTGGGCCGCGAGCAGATCCGGGACTGGGCGATCGGCATCGAGATGGACGGCCTCGACGGCTGGCACTACGACTACGTGTGCACCGTGATCGACGAGCAGAAGGCGATGATCGTCGGCTTCTGGAAGCAGCGCTCGGGGATCCTCGACGACGCCGGCAAGGAGTACGAGATCCTCGGTCTCGGCGGCTCCTGGTTCGGCGTCGGGCGCACCGACGAGGGCGTCAAGATCGTGTGGCAGCGCGACTGGTTCGACATGCCCTCGACCGCGCACACCTTCCTGGAGATCATCCAGGCCGGGAAGGCGCCGGACACCCTGCTGAAGCGGATGTCGGTCTCCGGGCACGGCGTGCCCGGGCACTACCACCACGACGAGCTGCCCTCCACGGTGTGGCCGCCGCCGGTCGAGGCCGGGCGGTACGTCACCCAGGAGCCCGCCCGGTGACCGCGCTCCCGCCGCCGGCCCAGCAGCTGGTCGACGGCAAGCTGGTCGCGGCCTCCGACGGCGCGACGTACCCGGTCCTGAACCCGGCGAACGGGCGGGAGATCGGGGTCGCACCCGACGGCACCGCCGACGACGTGGACGCCGCGATCGCAGCCGCCCGCCGGGCCTTCGACGAGTCGGGCTGGTCGACCGACCGGGACCTGCGCGTGCGCTGCCTGCGGCAGCTCCACGCCGCGCTGCTGGAGGACGCCGACGCCTTCCGCGCGCTCACCACGGCCGAGGTCGGGATGCCGGGCTTCATGATGGGCGCGGCCGGCTTCGACGTGCCGGTGGACGGGCTGAGGTGGGTGACCGACCTGCTGGAGTCCTACGCCTTCGAGACCGACCTCGGGGTCGCCTCGCCGATGGGGATCCCCTCCCGGCGCACGGTGCGACGCGAGCCGGTCGGCGTCGTCGCCGCGATCACGCCGTGGAACGTGCCGACCCAGATCAACCTCGCCAAGGTCGGCCCGGCCCTCGCGGCCGGCTGCACCGTGGTGCTCAAGCCGGCCCCGGACACCCCGTGGGTGGCGGCCGAGCTGGGTCGGCTCGTCGCCGAGCACACCGACATCCCCGCCGGTGTCTTCAACGTCGTCACGCCGCGGTCCAACGAGGTCGCGTCCGTGCTCTCGACCGACCCGCGGATCGACATGGTGTCCTTCACCGGCTCGACCGCGGTGGGACGGGCGATCATGGCGGCGGCCGCGCCCACGCTGAAGAAGGTCTTCCTGGAGCTCGGCGGCAAGTCCGCCGCGATCGCCCTCGACGACGCCGACGTGGCCGCGGTCGCGGGCGGCACCGCCTTCGCCGCCTGCATCCACGCCGGCCAGGGCTGCGCGATCACGACCCGGCTGATCGTCCCGCGTGACCGGTACGACGAGGCGGTCCAGGTCGCCGCGCAGACGATGGAGTCGATCGGCGCCAAGGACCCCGCCGACCCCGGCGCCATCTGCGGGCCGGTGATCTCGGCGGTCCAGCGGGACCGGGTCGCCTCCTACTTCTCGGTGGCGCGGGAGGAGGGCGGGACGTTCGCGACCGGCGGCACGGTGATCGACCAGGACGGCTTCTGGGTCGAGCCGACCGTGGTGGCGGGCCTCGACAACTCCTCGCGCCTGGCGCAGGAGGAGATCTTCGGCCCCGTGCTCGTGGTGATCCCGCACGACGGCGACGACGACGCGGTCCGGATCGCCAACGACTCGGCGTACGGGCTCTCCGGCTCCGTCGACTCGGGCGACCTGGAGCGGGCCAAGGCGGTGGCCGCGCGGATCCGGACCGGGACGCTCGCGGTCAACGGGGGCGTGTGGTTCAGCCCCGACGCCCCGTTCGGGGGCTACAAGCAGTCCGGCATCGGCCGGGAGATGGGTGTCGCCGGGTTCGAGGAGTACCTGGAGACCAAGACGCTGGCGTTCCCGGCGTGAGCCTGCGAACGCCGGGAACAGGGCCAGCGGGTTGAGCAAGCGCGCGTCGAAACCGAGTGATCTCGACACGCCGCTCGTTCCTCGCGGCTACTCGATCAACGACAGGGAGGAAGCAACATGAGATTCGAGGACAAGGTCGTCGTCGTCACCGGCGCGGCGCAGGGCATCGGCGAGGCCTACGCGCGGGCGCTGGCGAAGGAGGGCGCGGCGGTCGTCGTCGCCGACCTGAACGAGGAAGCCGGGGCGAAGGTGGCTGCCGGCATCGAGGAGGACGGCGGCCGCGCGATCTTCGTCGCCTGCGACGTCTCCTCGGCGGAGTCGGCCGAGGCGCTGGTCGCGCGGACCGTCGAGGAGCTCGGCGGCATCGACCACCTGGTCAACAACGCCGCCATCTACGGCGACATGGAGTTCAACCTGCTGATCTCCGTCGACTGGGACTACTACCGGAAGTTCATGAGCGTGAACCTCGACGGCGCGCTCGTGATGACCCGGGCCGTCTACCCCGAGATCGCCAAGCGCGGCGGCGGTGCCGTCGTCAACCAGAGCTCGACGGCGGCGTACCTCTACTCCGGCTTCTACGGCCTCGCCAAGGCCGGCATCAACAGCCTCACCCAGCAGCTCGCGCACGAGCTCGGCGGCCAGCGGATCCGGGTCAACGCGATCGCGCCGGGCCCGACCGACACCGAGGCCACCCGCACGCAGGCGGGCGACGCGGCCAAGGACATCGTCCGCAACAGCCTCGCCATCAAGCGGATGGGCGCCGTGGACGACATGGTCGGCGCGCTGCTCTTCCTGCTCTCCGACGACGCCTCCTGGGTGACCGGCCAGATCCTGGCGGTCGACGGCGGCCAGACCTTCCGCCTGTGATGGCCGCGCTCCGGGTGGGCTTCGTCGGGCTCGGCAACATCGGCAAGCCGATGGCGCTCCAGCTCGCCGCCGCCGAGGCCGTCGACCTCCAGGTGTACGACGTCGCGCCCGATCCCGTCGCCGAGCTGGTCGCCGCGGGCGCCACCGCCGTCGGCTCGATCGCCGAGATCGACGCCGAGGTGGTCTGCGTGATGGTCCGCGACGACGAGCAGGTCCGCGACGTGGCGGATGCCCTTCGACAGGCTCAGGGACCGCGGGGCCCGGTGCTCGTCGTCCACTCGACCGTCGCCCCGAGCACTCCCGCGGACTTGGCGGCGAGCGGCCGCCGGGTCCTCGACGCACCGGTCAGCGGCGGACCGATGGGCGCCGCCGACGGCAGCCTGGCGATCATGGTCGGCGGCGACGAGGACGCCTTCGCCACGGCCCGTCCGGCGCTGGAGGCGATGGGCACCAGGGTCGTCCACGCCGGCCCGCTCGGCTCCGGCACCCGGATGAAGCTGGCCCGCAACCTGATCCACTTCGTCGCCTTCACCGCCGTCACCGAGGCGCAGCGCCTGGCCGAGGCGGCGGGCCTCGACCTCGTCGCGCTCGGCGAGGTCGTGCGGCACACCGACGCGATCACCGGGGGCCCCGGCGCGATCATGCACCGCGCGACGGCGGCGCCGATCGCGGCCGACGACTTCTGGCACGGCGTCTTCTCCCACGTCGCCGCGCTGGGGGAGAAGGACCTGGGCTTCGCGGTCGCGCTCGCGGACGAGCTCGGGGTCGACGTACCACTGGCACGCGAGGCGCTCCCGCGCCTGCGGAAGGGACTGGGGACCTGATGGGCAAGTTCGACGACCTCCCGGAGGCGCGGCGGCGCGGCCTGGAGAAGATGGAGCAGGTCTACGGCTTCGACATGACCGACGGCGACGGCGACTTCTTCCGCTACACCGCCGAGCACGTGTTCGGCGACATCTGGCAGCGACCGGGGCTGAGCGACCGTGACCGGAGGCTGTTCCTGATCGGCCTGCTCGTCGGCCAGCGTGCCGACGACGTGCTCGGCATCCAGGTGCCCGCCGCGCTCGCGAACGGCGAGCTCGACGCGACGGCGTTGCGCGAGCTGGTCATCCTGGCCTGCCACTACGACGGCTGGCCCAACGGCTCGCGGTTCAATTCCGTCGTCGAGAACGCCGTCGCGAAGGCGGCCCGCACCGACGGAGCCGGCTGACCAGCACCTTGTTAGCCTCAGCGTTGATGAGTCGAGACGTTGCGGAGGCGGTGCCGGATCGGTCGGCGGTCCCGGTCGAGCCCGTGACGCTCGCATCCCTGCAGGCCGTGCCCGAGGCCCGTGCCGACGGCTCGCTCGGCGTGTGGCGGATGGAGACCGAGCGCTTCGGCGACGACGAGCTCGACCTCGGCGCGACCTGGCTCGACGAGGCGGAGCGCCGGCAGGCCTCGTCGTACGTGCGGGCCGAGCTGCGCCGCGCCTACGTCCTCGCCCACGCCGCCGCCCGGCTGGTGCTCGGCGCCGCGACCGGCGTCGCGCCCGCGGACGTCGTGTGGGGTCGCCACGCGTGCCCGGGCTGCGGGGAGCGGCACGGCCGGCCGCGGGCGGAGGGTGCGCCGGTGGAGTTCTCGCTGTCGCACACGCCCGGCCAGGTGCTGATCGCCGTCGCCGACGGACCGGTGGGGGTGGACGTGGAGCGTCACCCCGACGACCCGGTCGCGCTCTCCGGCCTGCTGCACCCGCGCGAGACCGAGGAGATCACCGCCGCCGCCCACGGCACCCTCGACGGCGGTCGCGCCACCGTCCGCTTCACCCGCGCCTGGTCGCGCACCGAGGCCTACCTCAAGGGCATCGGGATCGGCCTGGGCCGCGACCCCCACCTCGACTACCTCGGCACCGACGAGGCACCCGGCCGGAGCATCGCCGGTTGGGCCGTGCACGACGTCCGCGTCCCCGAGGGCTACGGCGCCGCCGTCGCCCTCCTCGGTCGACCCCGGCCGTGATCGAGGCGATCGGCTACGTCGGCAGCGCCGGCGCCGCCACCATGTGGCTGCCGCAGGCGGTGCGGGCGGTCCGGCACCGCGCCGACCCGGGCGCCCTCGCCTCGCTGAGCCGGACGACGTACACGGTCGCGATCGTGTTCAACATCCTGCTCGCGACGTACGGCTCGCTGGAGCACGCCCGCCCCGTCGTGCTGGCCGGCGTGGTCAACCTGGTGTGCGCCAGCGTGATCCTCTGGGCCATCGTCACCGGCACCCGCCGTGGGGCGGCGACGTGACCGCGGCGCTCGGCTGGCTGGTCGGGATCATCGACGTCGGCCAGTTCCTCCCGCAGACCCGGCACACCCTCGGCCGCCGCCACGACCACGCCGCGCTGCGCGGGCTGAGCGTGTGGACCTGGACCATCGCGACGATCCAAGGTGCCGCGTGGATCGTCTACGGCTTCGCCAACGACCTGCTCCCCATCGCGATCCCGAACCTGTTGATCACCCCGGCCTGCGCGCTCATCCTGCTGGCGAGGCTGCGGGCCGGCCGCACGCCGGCCTGAGCCACCCCGCGTCAGCGGGGCGTACGACGAGCCATCGCCACGGCGAGGGTGAGCAGCACGAAGGTCCACATGGCGGCAGCGGCGATCCAGATCACGTCACTACAGACGCGGCGCAGGACCGATCGGTTGCCTCCGAATCGAAGTCTCCTCCCGCGGGTACCGCGCGTAGCGTGAGCAAGCCCCGCCTGGTCCCGGTCCGGCAGCCGCTCGGCGCCGAGGGCGTCGTGGTCGTCCTGCACGGCGGGGCGGCCCGCCGTGGCGAGATGATGGTCAGCCCCGCCCAGCTCTCGGTGCTGCGGATGATCCCCGTCGCCCGCCGGATCGCGCGCGCCGGCCGGCGCCGGATCGCGGTCTACCGGGTGCTCAACTCCTACCGCGGCTGGGACACCCGGCACACCCCGGTCGAGGACGCGCACTGGGCGCTCGACCAGGTCGCCGAGCGGTACGGCGACGTGCCGGTCTGCCTGGTGGGCCACTCCCTCGGCGGGCGGGCCGCGATCCTCGCCGCCGGCCGGTCCTCGGTCCGGGGCGTCGTCGCCCTGGCCGCCTTCGTCTACCCGAACGACGCCGACCGGCTCGCGCTGCGCGATCGCCGGATCCTCTTCGTGCACGGCCTGCGCGACCGGATCGCCCCGGTGCAGCGGGCCCGCGGCCTCGCCGCGCGGCTGGCCCGGCGCAACCAGGTCGACTTCGTCGACGTACCCGGCGGGAAGCACGCGATGCTCGCCGAGCACCGCACCTTCGAGCGCGCGGCCGCCGACTTCGTCACCGCCACGCTGCTCGGCACGACGGCTGAGGAGTGCCCCCGGTAGGAGTCGAACCTACGACCTTTCGCTTAGGAGGCGGCTGCTCTATCCACTGAGCTACGGGGGCGTACGGCGGTCCATCTTGTCAGGTGCGCGCCACAGGATTCGGCGCAGGGCGGGGTGAGCGGGAACAATGACGCTCATACCACTGGTCACGGACGTGGGACCCGCCGGGCTTGCCCGGGTCCGTACGGTGGGGGCGACGCGCGAGCGTCGTACGGTCGCTGACTCGGCAAGGCGAACGGCAAGACCACGCAACCCCGCCCCGAGGCGGCCGCACGACCAGGTGATCGATGACGCAGGACAACCCGTCCCGGCCGCGACCGGGAGGACCGAGCGAGCCCGGCAGCCGGGCCCGCCGAGTCTCGACCTCCCGCGCCGTACGACGTCCGCGGGGCTCGCGCGGCGGCGGCCGCCGCAAGGCGCCGCAGCCCGGCAAGCTCGTCTTCAAGGTGATCGTGTCGAGCCTGCTCGGCCTGGCCCTGCTCACCGGCGTGGGCGTCGTCGTGCTCTACAACAACCTCGACGGCAACATCGACCACAAGGAGATCGCCGCCCAGCTCGGCGACGACCGGCCGGAGAAGGAGGAGGTCGGGGGCTCCGAGGAGCCGCTCAACGTCCTCGTGATGGGCTCCGACAGCCGCTCGGGTGAGGGCAACGGCATCGACGGCGAGTCCGGCGGCGGGCTGTCCGACACCACGATCCTGTTCCACCTCTCTGCCGACCGCGAGTTCGCCTACGGCATCTCGATCCCGCGCGACACCGCCGTCGTCCGCCCGGTCTGCTACCGCGAGAACGGCGCGGAGATCCCCGGCAGCGGCGGCTACGTGAAGTGGAACGAGGCGTTCGCCTCCGGTGGCCCCGCGTGCACCGCGCGCCAGGTCGAGCAGCTGACCCGGGTCCGGATCGACCACTACGTCGTCGTCGACTTCAACCAGTTCAAGGACATGGTCAACGCGCTCGACGGCGTCGAGGTCTGCATCCCCCAGGACATCGACGACCCCAACCACGACGTCCACCTCAAGGCGGGCACGCGCGAGATCAAGGGCAAGGAGGCGCTGACCTACGTCCGCGCCCGATACCGGATCGGCGACGGCACCGACCCCAACCGCACCCGCCGCCAGCAGGCGTTCATCGGCTCGATGATCAACAAGGCGCTCACCGCCGGCATGCTGGCCCGCCCGGACCGGCTGATCCGGTTCATGAACGCCGCGACGTCCTCGCTGCAGTCGGACCTCGACATCGCCGACATCGCCGACATCGCCAACACCGCGCGCGGCATCGGCGCCGACAACATCAAGTTCGTCACCACCCCATGGGTCTACTCCGACAAGGTGAGCGCCGGCATCGAGTGGACGCCCGAGGTGCAGAAGCTGTGGCGCCTGGTCCGCCGGGACAAGCCGCTGACGGCGGAGTTCCTCAAGGACGCGCTCAGCGCCGGCGACAAGCCGGACGGCACGCCGTCCGCTGGTGGCTCGTCCTCCGCCGGTGCGCCCTCGTCCTCCGGCACCCCCAGCGGCTCGGCGACGGGCAAGGCCACCGACGGGGCCACCGGCACGCCGACCGACGGCGCCACCGACGACGGCGGCCTGTCCGAGGAAGGCCGCGCGGCGGCCGGTCTGTGCTGATGGCCGGCGCCGACGAGCCCGACTGGAAGCGCAAGCAGCGCCTCGCCGAGATCTTCGGCGACGTCGAGCCCTCGGTGACCCGCGACGAGAAGGACGAGTCCGCGCCGGGCGCGGAGCCGGCCGCGGAGAAGTGGCTCAAGGACCAGGTGCCGCCCCACCACGGAGGGTGAGACGGCACCTGTCGGTCGTACGGACGGTCAGCGGGTGGTGAGCGCGTCCCGGATCTGGGTGAGCAGCACGATGTCGGGGGCCTCGGCCTCGGGCTGGTCGGGGAAAAACTTCTCCTTCGCCTTGGTGTAGGGCGTGACCACCAGGAAGTAGACGACGGCCGCCATGATCACGAAGGCGATCACGGCGTTGATGAAGAGGCCGACGTTGACGTCGGCGATCGTGGCCGAGCTGAAGTCGGGCTGGTCGAAGACCTTGCCGATGAAGCCGAGCAGCGTCGCCGTGAAGGTGGTGACGACGGCGGCGAACGCGGTGCCGATGATGAACGCAACGGCCAGGTCGACCAAGTTGCCCTGGAGCAGGAACTTCTTGAAGCCGGACATGGGTTTCTCCTCAATTCCGAGACATATGGCGGTGGTGGTGCTACTCAGCATGGCAACCTATCTGCGACGCCACGTATAAGTCACGTACGACGCGACCGAGGCCGAGGTGACCTCCTCCACGTCCGCGACGGGCAGGGCGAGCACGACGAGCCGTCCCGGCAGGGCGCCGTCGCTCGTCGTACCGGCCTCGGGGAGGGCCAGCACCAGGGCGTCGGCGGCCAGCGGGCGGGCGTTCCCGCCGCGCGGGTCGGTGGCCAGGAGGTCGATCCGGTCGCCCACCGTGAGCAGCGTCGCCTGGCCCGGGTCGGAGAGCCGGACCGGTGCCGCGACGGTCCCGGCGGGCTGGGCGTCGGCCAGTCCCGCACCCACCAGGCGTACGTCGGTGACCGGCTCGCCCGCACGCAGCGGCGCCGCCAGCGTCCGGCCCTCGGGGCGGCCCACCGCGCCCGCCGGGACGACGCCCGCGGGCACCGTCACCTCGGTGAGGTCGCCGCTGGCGAGCACGTGGCCGGCGGGCAGGTCGTGGCCGGCGACCAGCACGCCGACGCTCGGCGGGTCGGGCGGGGCGAGCGCGTGGAGGCCCGCGGCGACGGCGCCGGCGGCGAGCAGGGCGGCGAGCGGGCGGCGCCGGCGCAGCACGCGGCGGCGGAGCTCGGTCAGGGCGGTGGCGGCACGGCGCCGGGAGGTGTCCATGCCCGGCACGCTAGGCCGGTCAGCGTGGGCGTGCGGGCCTCATCCACAGGCCCCCGGACCTCAGGCGGAGGAAGCCGCCGCGCCGGTGCTGGAGGAGCTGCTCGACGAGGTGCTGGCCGGCTTGGCCGAGGAGCTGTCCGAGGAGCTCGCGGCCGGCGTCGAGGGGGTCGCCGAGGTCGACGAGCCGGTGCTGCTGGTGCTGCTGGTCTCGGTGGACGAGCTCGAGGAGCGGCTGTCGGTCTTGTAGAAGCCGGAGCCCTTGAAGACCACGCCGACCGAGTTGAAGACCTTGCGCAGCCGGCCGTCGCACTCCGGGCAGACCGTGAGGGCGTCGTCGCTGAAGCTCTGGAACTGCTCGAACGCGTGACCGCACGCGGTGCAGAGGTACTGATAGGTGGGCATCGGCGAACTCCGTGTTGGCACTCTCGACTTTCGAGTGCCAATGGTACGGCACGCCCGGGAGTCCGTGGGCATCGTGCCGGACCCACCCGGCACAATGGCGCCACCATGGTGGAGGGAAGCAGCAGCAACGAGGACACGCCCGTCGCGGCGCCGGCGGACCGCTCGCGGCGGGGGTTCCGTGCGTGGTCACGACCGCTGCGCTGGATGGCCGGCCTCGCCGTGCTCCTGGTGCTGGTGCTCGTCGCCGGCCTGGTCACCGCGGTCGTCGTCGTCCGCCGGCCGTGGCCGCAGACCAGCGGCACGCTGGAGCTCTCCGGCCTCGAGGGCGAGGCGCGGGTGGTCCGCGACGGCGCCGGCATCCCGCAGATCTACGCCGACTCGATGCACGACCTGATGATGGCCCAGGGCTTCGTGGCCGCCCAGGACCGGTTCTTCGAGATGGACGTCCGCCGCCACGCCACCGCGGGCCGGCTCTCCGAGCTGTTCGGCGAGGCCGGCCTGGAGAGCGACCTCGTGGTGCGCACCCTGGGCTGGCGCCGGGTGGCCGAGCAGGAGCTGACCATGCTCCGGCCGGCGACCCGCAGCGCGCTCGACGCCTACGCCGAGGGTGTCAACGCCTACCTCGCCGATCGCTCCACCTCCGAGATGGCGCTGGAGTACACCCTGCTCGGTGTGACCGGGCTCGACTACACGCCGGAGAAGTGGACGGCCGTCGACTCCATCGCCTGGCTCAAGGCGATGGCCTGGGACCTGCGCGGCAACCTCGAGGAGGAGATCGGCCGGGCGCTGACGACGGCTGCCGTGGGGGAGGAGGACGCCGCGGAGCTCTACCCGGCGTACCCCTTCCAGCGGCACCCGCCGATCGTCCAGCAGGGTGGCCTGGTCGGCAAGCAGTTCGACCAGGACGCCGACGGCACCGGCTCCGCGCCGCTGCGGCGGCCCGCTCCCGGCGGTCACCGCACGCTCGCGGCGCTCGCCGCGGTCAAGGGGGCGCTGGCCGGCGTACCGGCGCTGCTCGGGAAGGGCGACGGACTCGGCAGCAACAGCTGGGTCGTCGACGGCGACCACACCAGCACCGGCGCGCCGATCCTCGCCAACGACCCGCACCTGGGCGTCTCCCTGCCCGGCGTGTGGACCCAGGTGGGCCTGCACTGCCGCACCATCTCCGCCGAGTGCCCGATGGACGTCGCCGGCTTCAGCTTCTCCGGCGTGCCCGGGGTGGTGATCGGCCACAACCGCGACATCGCCTGGGGCTTCACCAACCTCGGCCCCGACGTCACCGACCTGTACGTCGAGCGGGTCACCGACGACGGGTGGCAGTACGACGGGAAGACCCGCCCGCTGCTCAAGCGGGACGAGACGATCAAGGTCCGCGGCGGCGACCCGGTCGAGATCACCGTGCGCTCGACCGACCACGGCCCGCTGCTCTCGGACCTCGCGGCGGTCGACGACCGGCTCGACGCGGTCGACCTGACCGACGACGGGCTGGTCGACCAGCTGGCCGCGGTCGGGGACGCCGACGAGGGCGCCGCCGGTGACCCCTGGGACGTGGGCGTCTCGCTCTCCTGGACCGCGCTCCAGCCGCACCCCACGGCCGACGCGCTGCTCGCCCTGGACCTCGCCACCGACTGGAAGTCCTTCCGGGCCGCGCTCAGCGACTTCGCCGCACCCGGGCAGAACGTCGTCTACGCCGACACCCGCGGCCACATCGGCTACCAGGCCACCGGCCTGGTGCCGATCCGCGGTCGCGGCAACGACGGCCGGACGCCGGCCGCGGGCTGGCTGCCGGACACCGGCTGGACCGGTCGCTTCGTGCCCTACGACGCGCTGCCGCACGTCCTCGACCCGGAGTCCGGGATCATCGCCACCGCCAACCAGGCGGTGATCGACCCGCGGCGCTACCCGCCCTTCCTCACCGACGACTGGGACCAGGGCTACCGCTCCACCCGGATCAACGAGCTGCTCGCGGCCGACGACGAGCTCAGCGTCGACGACATGGGATCCATCCAGCTCGACAACTGGAGCGCGATCGCGGAGGCGCTCACGCCGTACCTGCTGCGGGTGGAGCTGCCGAAGGGCTACTACTCCGACGGCCAGCGGCTGCTCCGCTCGTGGAACTACCGGCAGGGCGCCGACAGCGCCGCGGCGGCGTACTTCAACGTGGTGTGGCGCCAGCTGCTGCAGCGGACCTTCGCCGACGAGCTGCCCGACGTGCTGGAGCCCGACGGCGGCGACCGGTGGTTCTCGGTGGTCTCCTCGATCCTGCCGCGCGCGGCCGACCACTGGTGGGACGACGTGGAGTCGGAGGAGACGGTCGAGCGTCGTGACGACATCCTGCGCGAGGCGATGATCGCCGCGCGCGACGAGCTCACCGCGAAGCAGTCGCCCAACGCCGACGAGTGGACCTGGGGCGCCCTGCACCGGCTCGACCTGCGCTCGGCGACCCTCGGCGAGTCCGGCATCGCGCCGATCGAGTGGCTCTTCAACCGGGGCCCGTGGAAGGTCGGCGGCGGCGGGTCGCTGGTCGACGCGACCGGCTGGGACGCCCGCGAGGGGTACACCGTCGAGACCGCTCCCTCGATGCGGATGGTCGTGCCGATGGACGACCTCGACCGGGCCCGCTGGGTCAACCTGACCGGCGCCTCCGGGCACGCCTTCAACGCGCACTACACCGACCAGACCGACCTGTGGGCCGAGGGCGGGACGCTGGCCTGGGCGTTCTCCGAGGACGCGGTCGACAAGGCCGGCGAGGACGTGCTGACCCTCACCCCCGCCCGTTGACTTGGGGTTTCCCACCCGCGAGTTGGGGTTTCCCACCCACGAGTTGGGGTTTCCCACCGTCGAGCTGCGGGGGCGCGTCACCCCGTCGTCGGTGGGAACTCACAACTCAACGGTGGGAACCCACAACTCGACGGTGGGAAACCCCAAGTCAACGGAAGCGGGTGAGCCCGGTGGGGGTCGCCGCGGCGGTGACCGGCCGGTCGTGCGGCTCGGTCGGTACGACGGGGAGCAGCTCGTCGTCGTAGAGCAGGACGCAGGTGAAGGTGCCGACCGGCACCCGGCCGAGCGCCCGGTCGTAGGAGCCGCCGCCGCGGCCCAGGCGGGTGCCGTCGGCGCCGGCGGCCAGCCCGGGCACCAGCACCGCGTCGGCGGTCGCGACCGCCGCGACCCCCAGCGCCGGTCCGACGGGCTCGAGCAGGCCACGCCGGGCGGGGACCAGGTCGCCGTCGTAGGCCGCCCAGTCGAGGTCGTCGTCAGGGAGCAGGACGGGCACGATGACCCGCTTGCCCGCGGCGCGCAGGCGGTCGAGCAGCAGGGTGCTGCCGGGCTCGGTGCCGGCCGAGACGTAGCAGGCGACGGTGGCGGCGCGGCGCACCTCCGGGACCGCCAGGACCACCTCGGCCAGGTCGCGCGCGGCCGCGCCGACCTCGGCCAGCGGACGGCGCCGGCGGGCCGTCAGCAGCTGGTCGCGGACGGCGAGCTTGCCGCCCGCGCCTTGGTGCGGTTGCGGACCGGTCACCTGACAAGCCTACGATCGGGAGCATGGGTATGAGTGGCCGGAGCAGCGGCCTGGAGATGGCGCGCGCCAAGATGGCCGACGCCGGGGTCGACCCGGTGGCGATCGAGACGTTCGCGCACTACTACCGGCTCCTCGAGCACGGCGAGACCGGGATGATCCCGGAGGCCTCGATCGACCCGGTCGACATCGAGAGCCTGGCCGACGCCGACGTGCCCGACGACGTGGCCGCGGACGCGATCGGCAAGACGGTCGCGATCAAGCTGAACGGCGGCCTCGGCACCTCGATGGGCATGGAGCGCGCGAAGTCGCTGCTGTGCGTGCGGCGCGGGCTGAACTTCCTCGACATCATCGCGCGGCAGGCGCTGCACCTGCGCACGGCGTACGACGCCCGGCTGCCGCTGATCTTCATGAACTCCTTCCGCACCTCGGCCGACACGCTCCACGCCCTGGGCCGCTACGACGAGCTGGCGGCGGGTGACCTGCCGATCGAGTTCCTGCAGAACAAGGAGCCCAAGCTCCTCGCCGACAGCCTCAAGCCGGTGGAGTGGCCCAAGGAGCCTGACCTGGAGTGGTGTCCGCCCGGGCACGGCGACATCTACACCGCGCTGCGCGGCACCGGCCTGCTCGACCGGCTGATCGCGGAGGGCTACCGCTACGCGTTCGTCTCAAACTCCGACAACCTGGGTGCCGTGCCGGCGCCGCGGGTGGCCGGGTGGTTCGCGGCCTCGGGGGCGCCCTTCGCGATCGAGGCGGTGCGGCGCACCCCCTCGGACAAGAAGGGCGGTCACTTCGCGCGGCGCAAGGCCGACGGCCGGATCGTGCTCCGCGAGACCGCGCAGACCCTGCCCGAGGACCGCGAGGCGCTGGCGGACCTGAGCCGGCACAGGTTCTGCTCGACCAACAACCTGTGGTTCGACCTGGTCGCGATGAAGGCGAAGCTCGACGAGCGCGACGGCGTGCTCGGGCTGCCGCTGATCCGCAACGAGAAGACCGTCGACCCCGCCGACCCGAGCAGCCCGAAGGTGATCCAGGTGGAGACCGCGATGGGAGCGGCGATCGAGGTCTTCGAGGGGGCCCGGCTGATCGAGGTCGGCCGCGACCGGTTCATCCCGGTGAAGACCACCAACGACCTGCTGGTGCTGCGCTCGGACGTCTACGAGATCGGCGAGGACTTCGCGCTCACCCAGGTCGCGAGCGACGTGCCGTACGTCGACCTGGACACCGACCACTACAAGGTCGTCGGTGAGTTCGACAAGCGCTTCCCCGAGGGCGCTCCCTCGCTCGCCAAGGCGACCTCGCTGAAGGTCGGCGGCGACTGGACGTTCGGCCACGGCGTGCAGGTCGTGGGCGACGTCGCGCTCGACGGCAAGGGCGCCCAGCGGGTCCCGGCCGGCGAGGTGCTCTCCGGGGATGACTGACCCCTCGGTCGCCGAGCACCGGCGCCGGGTCCTCGCGGAGGTCACCGCCCTCGCGCCGGTCGAGGTGCCCCTCGCCGAGGCGCGCGGGCGGGTGCTCGCGGCGGACGTGGTGGGCCGCCTCGCCGTACCACCCTTCGACCACGCGGCCATGGACGGCTTCGCGGTGCGTGCCGCCGACGTCGCGGACGTCCCGGTCGAGCTGCCGGTGGCGGGCGTGGTCGCGGCCGGCGACGCCGTGCCGCGGCTGGAGCCCGGCTCCGCGATCCGGATCATGACCGGCGCCGAGCTGCCCCCGGGTGCGGACCTGGTGGTGCCCTTCGAGTGGACGAGCGGCACCGACCCGGTGCGGGTGCTCCGCACGGCGGCCTCCGGCCGGCACGTCCGGCGCACCGGCGAGGACGTGGCCGCCGGCGCGGTGGCGGTGTCCGCCGGCACCCGGCTCGGCCCGGTGCACCTGGGTCTGCTCACCTCCGTCGGTGCGGCGACCGTGCCGGTGCACCCCCGCCCGCGGCTGGGCGTGCTCTCGACCGGTGCCGAGCTGGTCGCCGGGCACGTGCCCGACAGCAACAGCGCGACGCTGCTGGCCGCGGGGGAGGCCGCCGGCGCGGCGGTACGCCGGTTCGGCCCGGTCGCCGACGACCCGGACGCCTTCCGCGCCGCACTGCACGACGCCGCGGCGGCGTCCGACCTCGTCGTCACCACCGGTGGCGTCTCCGCGGGCGACCACGACGTGGTCAAGGCGGTGCTGCGCGCCGAGCCGGGCTTCTGGTTCGGCCCGGTCGCGATGAAGCCCGGCCGGCCCCAGGGCTGCGGCGCCCTCGACGTGGCGGGGCGACGGGTGCCCGTGGTCACCCTGCCCGGCACGCCGGTCGCGGCGTACGCCTCCTTCCTGCTCTACGTCCTGCCCGCCGTCCGTGCGCTCGCCGGCCTGCCGCCGCGGACCCGGACGGCGGTGCTCGCCGCGCCCGTGCAAGCGGGGGACCGGACCGTCCTGCTGCCCGGGCGGTACGACGGGCGGGGCCGGATCGCGCCCCTGCCGGGGCACGTGGGGCACGCCCAGGGGCTGCTGGCGCGAGCCGACGCGTTGCTCGTCGTACCGGCATCGGACAGGGTGGTCCCCGAGGGCGAGGAGGTCGAGGTGCTCGCGCTGCACCCGGAGGAGGACGGACATGGCTGATCGACTGACGCACGTCGACGAGAGCGGCGCCGCGCGGATGGTCGACGTCTCGGCGAAGGACGTCACCGCCCGGGTCGCCCGGGCGTCGGGACGCGTGCTCGTCTCGGCGGAGGTGGTCGCGCTGCTGCGCGGCGAGGGCGTGCCCAAGGGCGACGCGCTCGCGGTCGCGCGGATCGCGGGGATCATGGGCGCCAAGCAGACCCCGGCGCTGATCCCGCTGTGCCACCCGCTGGCCGTCTCCGGCGTGACGGTCGACCTCGCGGTCGCCGACGACGCCGTCGAGATCGCCGCGACCGTCAAGACCACCGACCGCACCGGTGTCGAGATGGAGGCGCTCACCGCCGTGTCCGTCGCCGCGCTCACGGTCGTCGACATGGTCAAGGCCGTCGACAAGGCGGCCGTGATCACCGACGTCCGGGTCGAGGCCAAGTCCGGCGGCAAGTCCGGGGACTGGCAGCGATGACGGGCCTGCCCGCCACCGTCGTGGTCGCGTCGAACCGCGCCGCCGCCGGGGTCTACGACGACACGACCGGCCCGCTCATCGTCGAGGCCCTGCGCGCGTGGGGCTTCGCCGTCGGCGACCCCGTCGTGTGTCCGGACGGCGAGCCGGTCGGTCTCGCGATCGCGGCGGCCGTCGACGGCGGTGCCCGGGTCGTGCTCACCACCGGCGGCACCGGGCTCACCCCGACCGACCGCACGCCCGAGGTGACCCGGCCGCTGCTGGACCGCGAGGTCCCCGGCATCGCCGAGGCGATCCGGGCCGCCGGTGTGGCCCAGGGCGTCCCCACCGCCGTGCTCTCGCGCGGCCTCGCCGGGGTGGCCGGCCGGGCGCTGGTCGTCAACCTGCCGGGCTCGCGCGGCGGGGTGAAGGACGCGCTCGGCGTCCTCGAGCCGGTCCTCGGGCACGCGGTGGAGCAGGTCGTCGGGAGCGACCATTGAGCGGCACCACCCCGCCGGCGCGGGAGCGGATGCTCGTCGGCGTCCCCGGCCGGGCCTGGCCCAACCACCTCACCTCCGGCACCGACCCGGTGGTGCGGCTGCGCCCGATCAGCCGGCGTGACGCCCGCGCGTGGCGCTCGGCCCGGCGCCGCAACGCGCTCTGGCTGGCCCGCTGGGACGCCACCGCGCCGCCCGGTGCCGACGCCCGTCCGGCGTCCTTCCGGGCCCTCGTCACGCGGCTGCGCCGGGCGGCCCGGCAGGGGACGACGTACCCCTTCGTGGTGGAGGTGGACGGTCGCTTCGCCGGTCAGGTGAGCGTCAACAACATCGTCCGCGGCTCGGCGCAGTTCGCCTCGGTGGGCTACTGGATCGACCAGGAGTTCGCGGGGCGCGGGGTGATCCCGCGTGCCGTCGCGATGGTCATCGACCACTGCTTCTTCGTCGCCGGCCTGCACCGCATCGAGATCTGCATCCGTCCGGAGAACACCAACTCGCTGCGGGTGGTGGAGAAGCTGGAGCTGCGCGAGGTCGGCTACGCGCCGCTGTTCCTGCACATCGACGGGGAGTGGCGCGACCACCGGATCTTCGCGGTGACCCGCGAGGAGGCACCCCGCGGGATGCTGGCCCGGCTCGACCCGTCGACCTGAGATCACATGCGTCACAGCAATCAATCTGTGACACACCGATGGACATGCGCCCCACCGTGCGCTAGCGCTCCTAACCTCTCGGTGTGGACCTGAGCAGCCTGATCTTCGTCGCACTCTTCGTGGCGTGGGCGGTCTACCTCGTTCCCAAGGCGCTGCGCAGCCACGAGGAGGAGACCGACAGCCGCTCGGTCGAGGGCTTCTCCGACCGGCTCCGGGTGCTGGCGCGGCGCGACGCCGTCTCGGCGTCGGAGTCCGTGCTGGTGTCCGGCGAGATGCCAGCCGTGGCCGACGAGGAGCCCGCGGCGCCCACCCCTGCGCCGCGTGCCCCGCGTCCGGCGCGGACCACCAGCGCGGCCCAGCGCCGCCGCCGCGTGCTGAGCGTCCTGCTGCTCGCGAACGTCGTGCTCGTCGCCCTCGCCGTCGGCAAGATCGCCCCGGTCGCCCTGGTGGCCGTGCCCGCGACCCTGCTGGTGGCCTGGCTGGTCGCGTGCCGGCTGATGGTCCGCCGTGAGCGGGCCGCGCGCGTCGCGGCGGTGCGCAAGCGCCGTCGTACCCTCGCCGACGAGGTGATCGAGGCCGAGGACGTCGCCGAGGAGCCCCTGGCCCTCAGCGACGACACCGACGAGATCCCGGTCGTGGTGGCCGAGGTGATCGACGAGGAGCCCGTCGCCGGCCCGGTCGTCGAGGGCTGGACGCCGGTGCCGGTCACCCTGCCGACGTACGTCGCGAAGGCGCCCGCCGGCCGCACCGTGCGCACCATCGACCTCGACTCCACCGGGGTCTGGAGCTCGGGCCGCAACGAGGCCGACTCCCAGCTCGCCCGCGAGGCCGACGCCCAGCGCGCCCAGACCGAGGCGGACGCCGACGTCGAGCGCCGCGCCTCCGGCTCCTGACTGACGCGCTCCGCGCCGGGTAACGCCCGGTCATGACCGAAGAGAGCGCAGCCGACCGCCAGGCCGCCCAGCAGGCCCGCGAGCAGGAGAAGAAGTACGGCGACTCCGCGAGCGCCGTCAGCCCCGACACCCAGCGTGCGGACCCCCGTGCCGCCGCCGACGGGGCGACCTCCAGCGCGGAGTCCGCCCGCGGTGAGTCTACCGTCTTCGACGAGCCCGACGAGGACGCCGAGCCGCCCACGACGGGCTACGGCGAGCGCCCCGAGACCCTCGACGACGCGGAATGAGCGGGCGCACCCGGATTGGGTGCGGCTCGGACGCGGGTGCTAACGTTTCCCCTCGCTTGGGGCTGTGGCGCAGTTGGTAGCGCGTCTCGTTCGCAATGAGAAGGTCAGGGGTTCGAATCCCCTCAGCTCCACCAGCGCAGAGAAGAACCGGCAGGTCGACCCCGACCTGCCGGTTCTTCTCATTTCGCGCCGTGCGCGCGGCGCACCTCGTTGATCCACGCCTTGTAGGCCACGTGCTCGGCACGGAGCTCCTCGCCGGGCCAGTCGTCGGGCAGCAGCGCGGCGGGGAGCACGGGGTCGGTGAGCAGGTGGCGGCCCGAGGTCGCGCACGCGGTGAACCGCAGCACGGGGTCGTCGGTGTGCGTCGCGGCGAGCAGGTCGCGCGCCGTACGTGCCCAGGCGTCGAGGTCCCACAGCCGGGCGGCGAGCTGCTCGGGCCGGGTCTCCGGGGTGGCGGTGAAGCGCTCGCACACCTCGTCGACCGCGGCGGGCCAGGTGAGGTCGAGGTTGGCCGGCCGGGTCCACACGCCCTCGCGCAGCTCGGCGAGGCGCAGCCCGGTGAGGGTGGCGCGCAGGTCGGCGCGCTCGGCGGCGGTGCGCCCGGCGGTGGTGACCGCGACGAGCTCCCAGTCCCCGTCCCACGCCCTGCGCCGCGGGTGGGTCGCCTGCTCCTGCCGGCGCTGGCGCTCGAGCAGCCGGTCGGCGAGCCGGTAGCGCCCGTCCTCGTCGCGGACCACGTCGCCGCCGGCGCTCATCCGGGAGAGTGCGACCCGCACGGCGGGCTCGGCGAAGCCGACCACCGAGGCCGCGGCGACCATCTCGCGGGTGGTCAGGCTCGGCACCTCCGCGGCCAGCATCAGGGTGAGCAGGGCGGAGCGGGTGGTGACGGGCTTGAGCGTCGGCATGGCGTGCGTGATGTTACGCGTCGCGGACGGCTGGCGGGAAACTGTTGTGACCTATGTCTAACACTCTTGGCTCGGCCGTCGACGTTCCGTAATAGTGACGCCATGACGACCACGCCCACCGCCCGCCTCGTCGGGCGCACGCTCATGATGTCCGGCGGCAGCCGGGGGATCGGCCTGGCCATCGGCCTCGCGGCCGCCCGGGAGGGCGCGAACGTCGTCCTCCTCGCCAAGACCGACACGCCCGACCCCCGGCTGCCCGGCACGGTCCACACGGCAGCGGCCGAGATCGAGGCCGCGGGCGGACAGGCGCTGGCCGTCGTCGGCGACGTCCGCGACGAGGCGTCGGTCGACGGCGCGGTCGCGCAGGCCGTCGAGCGCTTCGGGGGCATCGACATCTGCGTCAACAACGCCTCCGCGATCGCGCTCGCCCCCACTGCCGAGCTGCCCGTCAAGCGCTTCGACCTGATGACCCAGATCCAGCTGCGCGGCACCTACCTGCTGACCCGGGCCTGCCTGCCGCACCTGCGGGAGGGCACGAACCCGCACATCCTCTCGCTCAGCCCGCCGCTCAACCTCTCCCCGGAGTGGTTGGGCAAGCACCCGGCGTACACCCTCGCGAAGTACGGCATGTCCCTGCTCACCCTGGGCTGGGCCGCGGAGTACGCCGAGGACGGCGTCGCCGCCAACTGCCTGTGGCCCGAGACGCTCATCGCGACCGCCGCGGTGCAGAACCTGCTCGGCGGCGACGAGGCGGTCGCCCGGGCGCGCACCCCCGAGATCGTCGCCGACGCGGCGATCGAGATCCTCACCCGGCCCTCGCGCGAGCAGACCGGCGAGGCGCTGCTCGACGTGGACGTGCTGCGGCAGGCGGGCGTGACCGACCTGTCGTCGTACGGCGGCGGGGACGACCTGGAGCTCGACATCTTCGTGGACCCGCGATGAGCGCCCCGCGCGCCGACGCCTACGCCGCCCTGCTCGGCGTCGACGTCACCGGCCACGGCGGCGGCCGGGCCACCGCCCGGGTCCGGGTGGGCGAGGACCACCTCAACCCGCACGGGACGGCGCACGGCTCGTTCCTGTTCTCGCTGGCCGGCGTCGCGCTCGCCGCGGCGGCCAACGACGCGGAGCACTCCGGCGTGGTCAGCTCGGTGCACATCGACTACCTCAGCCCGGCGCGGGCCGGCGACGAGCTGGTCGCGACGGCCGAGGTGGCCGAACGGATGCCGAAGGAGGACCTCTTCGTGGTCCGGGTCTGCCGCGGCGAGGACGTCGTCGCGCGCGCCGGCGGCCGGGCCAACCGCCGCCTGCGCACGTAGTCAGGCGGCCAGCGCCGCCACCGTGGCCACGGCCGCGACGGTGGCTCCGGACAGGGCCCACTGGACGCCGGTGAGCCACCGGGACGGCTCGTCGCCCGCGTCGGGTGGACCGGGACGCACGGCACCGGCCACGACCCGGCCCAGCACGACGAGCGCCAGCCCGGCGAGCGTGCCGGCGGTGGTCCAGTAGCGCGACCCGGCGAGGTGCACGAAGGGCTGGGTGAGCAGCGCGAGCAGGCCCACCTTGACCAGGACGGCGACCACCTGGTCGCTGAAGCGGCGGCGGCTGACGACCAGCAGCGCGGCCAGCACGAGGGCCGCGACGGGCAGGAAGATCCCGCGGCTGAGGTCGCGCGCGACCCACTGCGCGAAGCCCCGGTCGTGCGGCGTGCCCGGCGGCTTGAGCAGCGAGCCGAAGCCGTCGACCGACAGGTAGCGGCCGACGTTGGCCACCACGTCGCGGGCGTAGCCGTGCGGGGTCACGTCCTCCCGGGCGTGGCCGGACATCTGGTCGAGCACCGCCACCTCGCCCTCGCCGGTGGCCCGGGAGACCTCCCGGGCGTAGCGGACCGGCGCGAACCACACGGTGCTGCCCGGGTCGCAGGGGCCGTAGCAGACCTGGCCGCGGTCCCCGAAGGTGTTCGCCAGGGCGGTGGGCACCGACGTGGTCGTGACGACCCGGCTCTCGAGCACGACGGAGGCCGCGACCGACCACGGCAGCAGCACGCCGGCGAACACGGCGGCCGCCGCGACCAGCGCCGGGCCGGCCCGTCGTACGGCGGGCCAGTGCGCGCGCCGGTGCAGCGCGGGGAGCAGGACGGCGACAGCGGTGACCGCGATCGCCACGACGGCCAGCACGGCGCTGGAGCGCAGGTAGACGACGGTGATCGCGAGCAGCCCGAGCCGGGCGCCCTCGCGCAGCGTGGGCGGGGTGCCCTGCCGGCTGGCCCGGACCGCGTCGACGAGCCGGCACACCAGGAGGACCAGCACCAGGCCGGCCAGCAGGTCGCCGTACGCCGTCAGGGAGAGCAGCACCCAGACGGGCACGAGCGCGGGGAAGAGGCTCAGCGCGATAGCGAACGGCCGGCCCAGGGAACGACGCGCGGCGAGCACCGCGAGCACGAAGACGACCCCGGAGACGAGGCCCAGCCAGGCCCGCGCCGTGGTGTCGTCGGCGTGTGGCGCGACCAGGTAGAGCGGGGCGAGGACCAGGCCCATGCCGGGCATGAACCAGCCGCTGCCCACCACGTTGCGGGACAGCTCGGCGCCGTCCGGCCCGTGCAGGGCGGCCAGGTCGCGCACGAGGTTGGCGAGCGCGCACCCGGCGTCGCGGTAGGCGACCTCGTCGCCACGCAGCGGCAGGTCCGCGACGCGCGCGAACAACGCGACCTTGGCGAGGAGGGCGAGCACGACGAGCGCGCTCAGCAGGGGATCCCTGCGCAGCGCGCGGACCACGGCTGCCGTCATCCGTACTCCGTCGACGGAGCCCAGTCGGCCGGGAACCTCTTGCTCGTCGCGGGGTCGCGGCAGGCCGGGTCGTCGCTGGCCAGCCGCACCACCGGCAGCCGGAGCACCACGGTGCCGCGCACGATCGTCCCCGGTCCGGCATCCGGGTACGACGTGACGGCTGCGGTCCGGCGCGGCAGCCCGGCGCGGGCGAGCGCGGCGTCGAGCAGGCGTCGTACCTCGGCCGCGTCGAGCTCGTCCCACTGCAGCACGAGCACCCGCTGCCCGTGCAGGTCGCCGTCGGAGCGCACCTGGTAGGGGAAGTCGAGGGTCAGCCCGGCCGGCAGCGGGTAGCAGCCGAGCGCGATCGTGTCCGGCGGCAGCGTCGGGCGGTAGCGACCTGACGGCACGGCCCGGCCGAGCGTGGGGCTGAGCGCGACGGCGACGACGGCCAGGCAGGTGGCGATCAGGAGCAGGGTCAGGGCGCGCCGGTCCCGCGGCGGCCGCCCGGGGGAGTCCGAGGACGGGCCGTCGTGCTCGCTCGATCGGGACCACATGCCCGGTCAGACGCAGTCGGGGGGTGCATCGGTTGCCATCGATCGCGGATTCGCCGAATCTGGACAGTCGTCAAGAAAATCCTTGACAACTGTCCAAAGACAGGTAGCGTCCCGACCTGAGCACGGACCGGGTGAGGGAGGACGCATGACGACCCAGGTGGGAGCCAGCGCCGAGAGCACGGTCGACAACGTGCTCGGCCAGCAGGTGATGGGCGACTTCCGGCCCTCGGACCTCTTCGGCACGGCGAGGTCGCTGCTCGCGCAGGGGATCCGCCGGCCGGGGGTGGCCGCCGCGACGACGGCGGGCTTCCTCGCCGAGCTCCCCGCCGTCCTCGCCGGCACGTCGGACCGGACCCCCGCGCACGGCGACCGCCGCTTCGCGGACCCGGCCTGGCAGGACAACCCCTTCTACCGCCGGCTGCTGCTGGGCTACCTCTCGCTCCAGGGCTCGCTGCACGAGTACGCCCTGCGCTCGGGCGGCAGCGAGCGCGAGCAGGAGCGCCGGCGGTTCCTGCTGGACCAGGTCGGCAACGCCGTCGCGCCGACCAACTTCCTGCTCGGCAACCCCCAGGCGATCCGCACCGCCCTCGACACCCGCGGGCTGAGCCTGCTCCGCGGCGGCCGCAACCTGCTCGGCGACGCCTGGCACCGGCGGCCACTGCCCTCGACGGTCGACGAGAGCGAGTTCGAGGTCGGCGGCAACCTGGCCGTCACGCCGGGGGCGGTGGTGCTGCGCACCGAGATGTTCGAGCTGATCCAGTACGCCGCACAGACGCCGACGGTGCGCGCCCGGCCGGTGCTCCTGGTGCCCTCGATCGTCAACAAGTACTACGTCTTCGACCTCGCCCCGGGCCGCAGCGTCGTCGAGCACATGGTCCAGCAGGGCCTCACCGTCCTCGTCCTGGTCTGGCGCAACCCGCAGAAGCGGCACGACCGCTGGGGGATGGCGCAGTACCAGGACGCGGTCGACACCGGCATCGACGCGGCACGGGCCATCACCGGGGCCGACAAGGTGAACCTGTGGGCGGTCTGCGGTGCCGGGCCGGTCGTGGTCTCCCTGGCGGCGTACGACGCGGCGCGCGGCGCCGACCGGATCAGCTCGTTGCTGCTGGTCGTCTCGCCGCTGGACACCGAGGCGATGTCGCACGCCCCGGGCATCGGCGCGTTCATCGACAAGGACGAGCCCGCCGTGCCCGAGGCGCTCGGCAAGGCGGCCGCGGGCCGGCGGATGAGCGCCCGCGACTTCACGCTCCTGTTCGCGATGCTGCGCTCCAACGAGATGATCTGGAGCGCCTGGGTCAACGGCTACCTGCTCGGCAAGAAGCCACCCGCCTTCGACGTCCTCTACTGGAACGCCGACGGCACCGGCATGACCGCCGGCTTCAACCGCGACTTCAGCGCCTTCGTCGAGGACAACCCCTTCGTCACCCCGGGCGCGATGACGGTCCGTGGCGAGCCGATCGCCGACATCGGTGCGCTGGGCTTCGACAGCTTCGTCCTCGGCGCGAGGAACGACCACCTCTGCATCTGGCAGGGCGTCCACCGCAGCGCCCAGCTGCTGGGGCCCTCGACCGAGTTCGTGCTCGGCAACAGCGGCCACATCCAGACCATCGTCAGCCCGCTCGACAGCCCCAAGGCCAGCTACTCGACCGGGCCGGCACCGACCGGCACCCCCGAGGAGTGGCTCGCCGCGTCCGAGGCCCACCAGGGCAGCTGGTGGCCGCACTACGTCGCGTGGGTCACCGAGCGCTCCGGCCCGGAGGTCGGGAGCCCGTCCGAGCCCGGCGACGCCGACCACCCGCCCCTGGGCGACGCGCCGGGCACCTACGTGCACGAGCGGGCATGAGCGCGGCACCCATGACCGGACCGGTACGACGGCTGGGAGCCCGCGACGTCGAGATCCGGGTCGTCGACGTGCTCGGCCTCAGCATCCGGGTCGCGGTGTGGCGGGGCGAGCGCCCTCAGCCCCCGCTGCTGGTCTTCAACGGGATCGGCGCCGGGCTGGAGATGCTGGCGCCCTTCGCCGACGAGATGAGCGGCACGACGGTGATCGCCTTCGACGTACCGGGGGCGGGGGAGTCGGAGGCGCCCCCGGTGCCGTACCGGCTGTGGATGCTCGGCGTGGTCGTGGGCCGCGTCCTCGACGAGCTGGAGGTCGACCGGGTCGACGTGCTCGGGGTGTCCTGGGGCGGCGCCGCCGCGCAGCAGTTCGCCCTGCAGAACCCGCACCGCTGCCGACGCCTGGTCCTCGCCGCGACCACCGCGGGGATGGTGATGCTGCCGCCGCGCTGGTCGGTGCTGAAGGCGTTCCT
This sequence comes from Nocardioides sp. LML1-1-1.1, assembly GCF_040676175.1. Taxonomy (NCBI): domain Bacteria; kingdom Bacillati; phylum Actinomycetota; class Actinomycetes; order Propionibacteriales; family Nocardioidaceae; genus Nocardioides; species Nocardioides sp. LML1-1-1.1. The sequence goes on from NZ_JBEGHK010000006.1 coordinate 366,070, forward strand.
GACCCCGCGACGGCACAACGACCCGGCGTACCTGCACCAGGTCGCGGGGAGGATCTACGGCGGCAAGGCGGTCGAGCCCGGCGTGCTGGAGGGCTTCGGCGGGACCAGCCGGCGTGGCTACCTGCTGCAGCAGATGGCGCTGTGGGGCTGGACGAGCGCGCCCTGGCTGCCGCTGGTCCGTCAGCCCACCCTCGTCCTCGCCGGCCGCGACGACCGCGTGGTGCGGCCCGCCAACCTGCGGTTGATCGCCGCGCTGCTGCCCGACGCCCGGCTGCACGTGCTGGACGACGGCCATCTCTTCATCATCGCCTCGGCCCGGGAGACCGCCGACCTGGTCGGCACCTTCCTGGCCCCCACCACCACGGAAGCAGGGACGTCATGAGCAGGCTCGAGGGGAAGGTCGCGCTGGTCTCCGGGTCCGGGCGCGGCATCGGGCGCGAGATCGCGCTGCGGCTCGCCGCGGACGGTGCCCGCGTCGTGGTCAACGACCTCGACGACCAGCTCGCCGACGAGACCGTCGCCGGCCTCAGGGCGGCGGGCGCCGACGCGGTCGCCTGCGTCGGCAGCGTCACCGACGAGGACTTCGGCGAGCGTTTCGTGACGACGGCCGTCGACGCCTTCGGCGGGATCGACATCGTCGTCAACAACGCCGGCTACACCTGGGACAACGTCATCCAGAAGACGACCGACGAGCAGTGGTACGCGATGCTCGACGTGCACATGACGGCCCCCTTCCGGGTGCTGCGGGCCGCGGCGCCGTACCTCCGGGACGCGGTCCGGCAGGAGGCGGCCGAGGGCCGCGAGGTCTTCCGCAAGGTCGTCAACGTCTCCTCCCTCGCCGGCGTCGGCGGCAACGCCGGCCAGGCCGGGTACGGCGCCGCCAAGGCCGGGATCACCGGTCTCACACGGGTCCTGGCCAAGGAGTGGGGGCGCTACAAGGTCAACGTGAACGCCGTCGCCTTCGGCCTGATCCGGACCCGGCTGACCGAGGCGGCCGCCGGTGCCGGATCGATCGCGGTCGGGGAGAAGGAGATCAAGGTCGGTGTGAACCCCGACGTGCTCGCCTCGCTGGAGGCCGGCATCCCGCTCGGCCGCGCCGGGACGCCTGCCGAGGCGGCCGGTGCCGTCTACCTGCTCTGCCTGCCCGAGTCGGACTACATCAGCGCGCAGACCGTCGTGTGCAGCGGCGGCTACATGTTCTGAGCGCCGATCGCCCATCCCACAACAGATTCGAAGGTGTCACCGTGATTGTTGCCTCTCTTCCCGCCACCCGCGCCGCCGAGGCGCCGCACGCGCCGGCCCTGCGTGACGACGAGCTCGAGCTCGACAACGCCGGCCTCGACGCCGCCGTCACCGCGGCGGCCGCCCGGCTCCGCGACCAGGGCGTCGGCCGTGGGGACGTCGTCGGCCTGCTGCTGCCCAACCGGGCCGCGCTGATCATCGCCCTGCTCGCGTCATGGCGGCTGGGCGCGGCCGTGACGCCGATCAACCCGGTGCTCACCGACGCCGAGGTCGCCCACCAGGCCACCGACGCCGGCGCCACGGTGCTCGTCACCGCCGACGGCGGCTCCCCGGTCGAGGGCATCGCCGGGGTCGGCGTCGACGACCTCGGCATCGGCGGCCCGGCACCGGCCGACCCGCCGCCCGCCGTCGACGTCGCGCCCACCGACCTGGCGCTGCTGATCTACACCGCCGGTACGACGGGCAAGCCCAAGGGGGTGATGACCAGCCACGGCAACATCGACGCGATGACGGAGTCGTTCATCGAGCACTTCTCCTTCACCGCCGACGACCACAGCCTGCTGGTGCTGCCGCTCTTCCACGCCAACGGCGTCGTGCTCGGCACGCTCACCCCGCTGCGCGCCGGCGGCCAGGCGACCATCGTGGGGCGCTTCAAGGCCGACACCTTCTTCGCCGCGGTGGAGAAGCACCGGCCGACGTACTTCTCCGCGGTGCCGGCGATCTACGCCATGCTCACCGCGCTCCCAGCGGAGGTGAAGCCCGACACCAGCTCGCTGCGTCTGGTCGTCTGTGGCGCGGCGCCGATGCCCGCCGAGCTGATCGCGAAGTTCGAGCAGCGGTACGGCGTACCGCTCGTCGAGGGCTACGGCCTCTCCGAGACCACCACCGCCTCCTCGATCAACCCGGTCGAGGGCCTGCGGAAGCCGGGGACCGTCGGCACGGTGCTGCCCGGCCAGCAGATCAAGATCGCGGCCGAGAACGGCGCCGAGGCGGCACCGGGCGAGGCGGGCGAGGTGCTGATCAAGGGCCCGGTCGTGATGCAGGGCTACCTCAACCGGCCCGAGGACACCGCGAAGGTGCTCGTCGACGGCTGGCTGCACACCGGTGACGTCGGCCGGTTCGACGAGGACGGCTACCTCGTGCTGGTCGACCGGGTGAAGGACATGATCATCCGCGGCGGGGAGAACATCTACCCCAAGGAGATCGAGGCGGCGATCTACGAGAACCCCGACGTCTTCGAGACCGCGGTGGTCGCCCGGCCGCACGACGTCCTCGGCGAGGTGCCGCTGGCGTACGTCGCGTTCAACGAGGGCGCCACGACCACCCCGGAGAGCCTGCTGGCGGAGCTGGCCGGCAAGCTCGGGAAGTTCAAGCTGCCCGTCGAGGTCCTGGTCCTGGACGAGATCCCGAAGAACCCGGTCGGCAAGATCGACAAGCCCACGCTGCGCAAGCTGCCCCAGACAGCGGGCCGGGCTGGCTAGGTGTGATGTCCAGGGAGGTTGTACCGCCCGGCATCGGTGAGCCTGTCTGACAGACGAAGGCCTCCGGTTGTGAAGTGGAGCTGTCTAGGAACCGCTTCACCCGACCGGAGGCCCTCATGTCCCACGCT
>NZ_JBEGHK010000007.1:0-171510 GCF_040676175.1 Nocardioides sp. LML1-1-1.1
GTCCACAGAATCATTTCATTGACAAGCACCAACCACAACCACCAAAAGATGGCCACGATCGAATGCACACAAACGTCACAAACAATCTATGCATGACACACTGTTGAGTTCTCAAACATCACACGCTTCGAAGCTCACCGTTGCCGGATCATCTTCGAGCTGATGTGCGCTGCGAAACCTTAGTCGTTCGTCCTGGTCCGTGCCAAACCTGCAAGGCTTGCTTTTCCGACCAGCACTCGAACCTTGGTCCGAAGCTGTGGTCGCGGGGCCGGAAGCCCTCCGGCTGACCGCCGTCTTGCTTCCCGCCGCACCCGGCGACACAGAGAACATTACGCACTCCCCCGCAGAAGCACAAATCGGAACGACGTGACCCGGGCCACACCGTTCCGATCGTGCTTCTCAGCGGCGCGACCGACCCTCCAAGGAGGGCCGCGATCAGCGCACCCGCACGCCTGCGAAGCGCTTCTTGCCGCGCCGCAGGACCAGCCACGAGGAGGCGATCAGGTCCTCGGCGGCGGGCACGTGCGCGGGGTCGTCGACCCGCACGTTGTTGACGTAGGCGCCCCCCTCGGTGACCGTACGACGCGCCTCCCCCTTGGACGCCGCGAGCCCGGTGAGCGTCAGCAGCTCGACGATGTCCGGCAGGCCGGCCGAGCCGTCGACGTCGTAGGCGCCCGCCTCGCCGAGCGCGGCCTCCACGGTGGCGGCCGACAGGGCGGTGACGTCTCCCCCGCCGAAGAGCGCCGCCGCCGCGTTCTTGGCGTTCTCGGTCTCGGCGGCGCCGTGGACCAGCGTGGTGACCTCGTCGGCGAGCACCTTCTGCGCCTCCCGCAGGAAGGGCTTCTCCGCGTGCCGTGCCTCCAGTGCCTCGATCTCCTCGCGCGGGAGGAAGGTGAAGACGCGCAGCAGCTCGCCGACCTTCTCGTCCTCGACGTTGAGCCAGAACTGGTGGAAGGCGTACGGCGCCATCAGCTCCGGGTCGAGCCAGAGCGCCCCGCCCTCGGTCTTGCCGTACTTGGTGCCGTCGGCCTTGGTGATCAGCGGCGTGGCGAAGGCGTGCGCGTGGCCGCCCTCGGCCCGGCGGATCAGCTCGACGCCGCCGGTGAGGTTGCCCCACTGGTCGGAGCCGCCGAACTGGAGGGTGACGCCGTGCTCGCGGAAGAGGGTGAGGAAGTCCATCGACTGGAGCAGCACGTAGGAGAACTCGGTGTAGCTGATGCCCGACTCCAGGCGCCGCTTGACCGTCTCCCGCGCCAGCATCCGGTTGACCGGGAAGTGCTTGCCGATGTCGCGCAGGAAGTCGATCACCGACAGGCCCTCGGTCCAGTCGTGGTTGTTGACCATCGTCGCGGCGTTCTCACCATCGAACGACAGGAACGGCTCGATCTGGCCGCGGACCCGCGCGGTCCACTCCTGGACCGTGTCGAGGGAGTTGAGCGTGCGCTCGCCGGAGTCGCGGGGGTCGCCGATCATGCCGGTCGCGCCCCCCACCAGGGCGTACGGCGTGTGCCCGCCCCGTTGCAGGCGCATGGCGGTGACGATCTGCACGAGGTTGCCCATGTGCAGGCTCGGGGCGGTGGGGTCGAAGCCCACATAGAACCGGACACTGCCCTCGGAGAGCGCCGCGCGCAGGGCGTCGCGGTCGGTGGACTCGGCCAGGAGGCCGCGCCACGCGAGATCGTCGAGGAGGGTGGGGTCGACGGACACGTCGTACCTTTCGGTTCAGGTGGTGCTGGGAGTTTCCCGCGTCCAAGAGTGCCGCATCCATCACACCCGCGAGCAATGGGTTCACGTGGGGCGACGCGGGTACCTTGCAAGAACCATGAACGAGCGATCAGTGGGGGGCCGCTACACGCTCCGGCGCGCCATCGGCCAGGGTGCGAGCGGAGCCGTGTGGCTCGCGCACGACGAGGTGCTGGACCGACCCGTCGCGGTCAAGCGCACCGTCGCGACCGCCGGGCTCGACCAGCAGGGCGTGCGCGCCGAGCGGGAGGCCAAGCTGGCCGCCCAGGTCGCGCACCCGCACGTGGTGGCGGTCTACGACCTGGTCACCGACGACGAGGGCACCTGGCTCGTCATGGAGCACGTCGACGGCCCGGCGCTCTCCGCGGTGGTCCGCGAGGCGGGGGCCCTGTCCGCCGACGACGCGGCGCGGCTGCTGGCCCCGGTGGCCGACGCGCTCGCCCAGGCGCACGCGCTGGGGATCGTCCACCGCGACATCAAGCCCTCCAACATCCTCGCCCCCGGCGAGGGTGGCGCGAAGCTCACCGACTTCGGGATCGCCCGCAGCACCGACGACGCCACGCTCACCCGCACCGGGCTGATCACCGGCTCCCCGGCGTACCTCGCCCCCGAGGTCGCGACCGGCGAGCAGGCCACCCCCGCCAGCGACGTGTGGGCGCTCGGCGCGACCCTGGTGCACCTGCTGACCGGGCGGCCGCCGTACCACCGTGACGAGGCCGACAACGGTCCGCTCTCGGTGGTCTACCGGATCGTCCACGAGGATCCGCCGCTGGTGGCGGAGGCGGGCTGGCTGGCGCCGCTGCTCGCCGCGACGATGGCCCGCGACCCCGCGCAGCGCCCGACCATGGCCGCGGTCCGCGACGCGCTGGAGCTGCGGGGCGGCCTCGCGGAGCAGACGATGGCGATGGCGCCGATGCCGGCCTTCCCACCGCCGCCTCCGCCTCCGCCGCCGGCCCGGAGGCCGGTACGACGGTTCCCGGTGCGCGTCGCGGCCGCCGGCCTGGGTGTGGCGGCGGCGCTCGCCCTCGTGGCGGTGCTCGCGCTCCAGGGTGGCGACGACGGCACCGACCCGACGGCGGGGAGCCGGCCGCCGGTGACGAGGTCGACCACGCCGGCGGCGGCCGACAAGGCGCCGACCGCCGCGGACCTGCAGACCTTCGCCGAGGACTACGTGCGCACCGCCAGCACGGACCCGGACGCGGGCTTCTCGATGCTGACGCCGGCCTACCAGCGCACCAGCCCGAAGTACGCCGACTTCTGGGGCCAGATGAGCAAGCCGAAGATCCTCGACATCAGCGCCGACCCCGCCGCGATGACGGTGACCTACACCTACAGCTACCACTTCGCGAAGCAGGGCAAGCGCACCGAGACCGTCACCCTCCACCTCGTCCGGGAGGGCGGCAAGCTGCTCATCTCCGGGGCCGGAGACGTTTCCTAGGACTACCTTGGCCCGGTGAGCGCGTACGACGCCCGGCTCACCGACCGGGTCCGCACCCGGGGCGTGCTGTCCCCGGACGACGCGGCGCGACTGCTGCTGCCGGTCGCGGACGCGCTGGCGGCGCTGCACGCACAGGGCCGGGCGCACGGCGCGGTCTCGCCCGCGGCCGTCCGGGTGGACGACGAGGGCCGGGGCTCGCTGGTGGACCGCACCGACCTGGCGCCCGACCCGTCGTACGCCGCCCCCGACCCGAGCGCCGGCCTGCGCCCGCACCCGCAGGCCGACGACGTGTGGGCCCTGGCCGCGGTGCTGGGCTACGTCACCACCGGATCGGCCGCGCCGAGCGGGACGCGCGGCACCGGCTGGCTGGCACCGCTCATCGAGCTGGCCCTGGTCGCGGACCCGCGCGAGCGGCCGACGATGGCGGAGACGGCGGACTACCTGCGCGCCCGGGTGGTGCCGGCGGCCCCCGCGCGGCGCCCGTCCGGCCCGGTGCTGGCGATCGCCGGCGCGGCGGTCATCGTCGGGCTCGGCCTGCTCGGCGCGGCGCTGCTCTTCACCGGCTCCGAGGAGCCGGAGCGCGGCCCGCGCACCGAGGAGCCCCGCACCAGCGCGACGCCGACGCCGCGCGGGCAGCCCAGCGCGACCCGGTCGGCGGAGCCGGTGGGTGCCGCGGAGCTGGAGCGCTTCGCCCGCGACTACGTGCGGATCGCCAGTGCCGACCCCGGGCGCGGCTTCACGCTGCTGACCCGCGACTACCAGCAGCAGAGCCCGCGCTACCGCGAGGTCTGGACGGCCATCGACGACCCCGAGGTCCTCGCCGTCACACCCGACCCGGAGGCGATGTCGGTGAGCTACACCTACCGCTACTCCCTGCCCGGCGGCGTACGACGGACCGAGGACATCACGCTGCGCCTGGTCCAGCGCGGCGAGCGCCTGCTCATCGCAGGCGCATCGGCTCGCCGGCCGTAGCGCCGGTCCCGGCCGCGGCGGCCGCCTCGACCCGGTCGGGGTCACCGGCGACGAAGACGTACTCCACGTTGCGCAGCCGGCCCACCTCACCGACCCGCTGGCCGGTGGGGCCGTGGATGCCGATCTGGGCGCCGACGTACCGCTTGCGGTCGAAGGCGAGCACGGCGACCTCGCGGTGGCCGGCGTCGCGCAGCGAGGTGGTCATCTCCTCCGCGCTGATCCACGACTCGTCGTTGTAGGACACCACCACGACCTCGGCGCGCAGGCGGGCGAGCACGTCGGCCAGCGCACCCGGCATGGTGCGCCGGCTGTTGAACACGCTGCGGCGATCGCGCACGTCCACCCGCTTGCAGGCGACGCCGTAGTGCTCGGGGGCGTCCCAGCGGACCAGGGTCTCCCAGATGTGGTAGTTCGCGAAGTAGCGGTGCTGGTTGTACGGCGGGTCGACGTAGGCGAGGTCGACGGGCGGCAGCGCGTCCACCGTGGCGAGCACGTCACCGGTCACCGTCGCGCCCGGACCAGCCAGCAGTGCGGGACGGCGCAGGTCGAGCTCGCCGAAGGAGCGCGGCGCCCAGTCCTTGAGGTAGGCCATCTGCACGCCGGTCGTGGAGTCGACCCGGTCGGCGGCGAGCATCAGGCTGGTGAGCAGCAGGGCCCGCAGCGGGCTGCCGGGCGGGTGGTCGCGCTCGATGGCGTCGCGCACCGCGTCGACCCGCTCGCCGTTGCGGGGCTGGAAGAACCTGGCGCGCTCGCAGAAGGTCTCCGTGAAGTAGCCGCGCCGCCCGGGCAGCGCGGCCAGCCGCGCGAGCTCGGCGTCGAGCGCGGCCAGGTCGACGGTGTCGGCGTCGGTGGCGACGTAGCACTCCCCCAGCACCGCCGAGTACGACGCCAGGTCGGCCGCCGTCACGAACAGCCCCCGGCGCTTGAGCTCCTGAGCCACCCGCGTCGTACCGGTGAACAGGTCGACGGCCGTGCGGGCCCCGGCCGCGACCGCGATCTCCCCCAGCGCCGGCACCAGCGTCCGCTTGGAGCCGAGGTACTTGATCACGCACCGCAGCGTACGGGTGGCATGGGCCACATCACGGAAGGAGAGGTGTGGACGCACCGGTGCGGGGAAACAACCCCTCGACCTCAGTCACCCCGGGAGAGGAACCCATGTCCGTCAAGCTCGCCCTGCCCACCGCCCTCCTCGCCGTCCTCGCGCTCAGCGCGTGCAACGACGACGAGCCGACCGCGTCGGACGACCCGACCACCGAGGCGACCACCTCGGACTCGGCCAGCGAGACCCCCACGGAGGAGACCTCCGAGGCCACCGAGTCGGCCAGCACCGAGACGGAGGGCACCGCGCCCGTCGGCGACGTGACCGCCCCCGGCACCGAGCTGAAGATCGGCGACAAGGCCGTGCTGCCGCTGACCTACGGCACCGACGGCACCGCCACCGTCGAGGTGACCGTGACCGGCATCAAGCAGGGCACCAGCGCCGACCTGGAGGCCGCGAAGGTCAAGAAGGCCGCCGACTACACGCCCTTCTACATCCAGCTCGACATGAAGATCCTGTCCACCGGCCCGGAGGGCTTCGGCGGCTACACGCCCGGCAGCGACTTCGACGGTCTCACCGGTGAGACCAAGGCCGGCAGCCTGATCGTCATCGGTGACTTCGCGCCGTGCGACAACGACAACGGCTTCGAGTACGACGCCAAGGCCGGTGACACCGCGAAGGGCTGCGTCCCCGCGCTCGCCACCAAGGGCTCGGTCGTCGACGGCGTGCAGTTCAGCGGCGGCGCCGACGACGCCGGCTACGACCAGTTCGACGGCAAGCCGGTCGTCTGGCGCTGACCCCACTCATCACACCGCCCCGGCCGGCTCGCGTGAGCCCGGCCGGGGTGGTGTGCTTTTCCCTCCTCCCGGGCACCGCCCCGCCATGGGCGAGATCCGGGTCGGCACGTCGGGGTGGTCGTACGACGGCTGGCGCGGCGACTTCTACCCGGCGGGGCTGCCGCGCCGCCGGGAGCTCGAGCACCTCTCCCGCCGGCTGACCTCGGTCGAGGTCAACGGCTCGTTCTACTCGCTGCAGCGGCCCTCGTCGTACCGGAGCTGGCGGGAGGCCACGCCCGACGACTTCGTGCTCGCGGTGAAGGGCGGACGCTTCATCACCCACCTCAAGCGGCTGCGCGACGTCGAGGCGCCGCTGGCCAACTTCTTCGCCTCCGGCGTGCTGGCGCTCGGCCCCCAGCTCGGCCCGGTCCTGTGGCAGCTGCCCGAGACGCTGCGCTACGACGCCGCGCTGATGCGCGACTTCTACGACCTGCTGCCGCGCACCCATGCGCAGGCGGCCGCGCTGGCCGCGCGCCACGACGAGCGGCTGGCCGAGGACCGGGCCGTGACGACGTACGAGGTGGAGGGGGCGGTGCGCCACGTGCTGGAGTTCCGCGACCCCGGCTTCTGCACCGACGCGGCGCTGGAGCAGATGCGCGAGCACGACATCGGCTGCGTCGTGGCGGACACCGGCGGGAAGTGGCCCGAGGCGGACGCGGTGACCAGCGACGTGGTGCACGTGCGGCTGCACGGCTCGCCCCGGCTCTACCACTCCGGCTACTCGCCGGCCGCGCTCGACCGGTGGGCCGAGCGCTGCCGGGCGTGGTCCGAGGTCGCCGACGTCTTCGTCTACTTCGACAACGACGCCGAGGGGCACGCGCCGCACGACGCCGTGGGCCTGCTGGAACGGGTGAGGTGACCCGGGCCGGGTACCGCTCGGCGTATGGCCGTCCTCGTCACCTTCCTCTTCGTGTTCCAGCTCCTGGTGGGCAGCTACATGTACGGATCGGTGCTGGGAGCGGGCCAGTGGTCGAGCAACGCCCGCGCGACCCGGATCCCCGACCTGGTGGCCTTCGTGCACCCGCTCGCCGCCGTCGTGACGCTCGCGATCTGGGTCGGCTTCATGGTGAGCGACCGCACCGGCTTCGCGTGGGCCACCTTCGTGGCGCTGCTCCTCACCGCCAGCGGCGGCGCGGTGATGGGGGTCAAGACGATGCGCGGCAGCGCCTACGTCGACCGGCCCGCCCGCAACCAGGGCGTCCTCGAGCCCGGTGACCCCGCCGAGATCCGGGTCGCGGAGAAGCAGATCCCCTCGCTCGCGATCCTGCTCCACGGCGGCACCTTCGTGCTGCTCGCCCTCGGCACCCTCCTCGTGGCGCTCGGAGTCTGACATCCTCGGGGGATGACGCAGCCGGAGCCGCTGGAGCCGCTCACCGAGGACTGGGAGCGGGCGCTGTGCATCGTCGCCCACCCCGACGACATGGAGTTCGGCGCGGCCGCCGCGAACTAGGCACGATACGTAAGGTCGTTTGTGCCTGGCAAGACTGACCACGCTCTAGGCTGTGCGCCATGAGTACCAGTGAGCGCCTACGCGCCGTCGTTGTTGAAGGACTCTTCGGTAGTCACGACTACACGATCAACCTCGACTCGACGAGACCTACCGTCCTCACCGGTTCGAATGGCACGGGAAAGTCAACAATCTTGCGACTGATCAACGCCATCGCCCGAGCGGATATTGATACTCTCGCTAACGCACCTTTGAATGCACTTCGCATCGACTTTGAGTCGACACATCCCTTTAGTCTGGTCCGAGACCGCAAAACTCAAACTCTCGCGCTAACCTGGGGCGAACACAGCACACTCATCGATATCAGCTGGGACTCTCAACTTCAAACACTTCCACAGTGGGCACGAGAAATCATCAACGAATTTCCCGACGACGTCGAAGACTTCATGACAGAATTCATGCGTCACGCTCCGGAGCGAGTGACCTACTCGGAATTTGCGGAGGTTCGGGACCGACTGCGAGACTTGAGTTCGAAGCCCCGCCGAATGCCACCACCGGACTGGTTCAAGGATCTGCAGAGCCAGTTTGCCGTATTGTTCATCTCCGACCAGCGCCTAATCGTCGAGCCTCAGCGCCCGGGCGTGCTTTCGAGCACGTCTCGCCGACCACCTGGGCCGCGACGCGGATCGTCCCGAAGTGGCGCTCGTCGCTCTATCGACCACGCAAGTTCGGATATCGCATCTAGAATTCAAGACGCAGATTCCAAGTACGCGCGAGTTTCGCAGGAGCACGACCGCACGTTTCCACGCGACGTGGTCGACGCTATGCGCCAGTCAAAAAGCGTCAGCCAAAGCCGCGTGTCCAAATTGGTCAAAGACGTGGATATCGAGCGAGAGCGACTGCGTTCAGTGGGCCTTCTCGACCGCGCCGAGCGTTACGACCCCAAGATTGAGCCATCTGACCTTGAGGATCCCCGCGTACGCGCTGTCGTAGCGCGAATCATGGAGGCGAATCTCAAAAAGCTCGGCGTTCTCGGGGACCTCGCCCTTCGCCTTACGACCTACAAAGAGTTTCTTGATCGCCGATTCGCTCCCAAATCAATAACTCTTAACCGGCGCCTCGGCGTCAGGATTGATCTCTCCGAGGGTGGGAGCATCGCACCGGGGGACCTGAGCTCCGGCGAGCAGCAGATGGCCGTGATGGCATACGAAATCCTGTTCCGAACCGCGCCAAATACGCTCGTCATAATCGACGAGCCCGAAATCTCTCTTCACGTGTTGTGGCAAGATACGCTTATCGAAGATCTTTCGCAAATGGGTTCCGCGTCGGGCCTCCAGTTCTTGATGGCCACTCATTCACCCGTGATTCTTGCAAATCACTCCGAGTTGGAGCGGTCGCTTGACGACCTGGCCCGATGAACCTCCGATTCCCGACTGGTGGATTCGGCCAGAGCCTTAAGCAGATGGCGCGAGCCCTGCCCGCGTCTCACAGTATTCTAATCGTCGAAGGCCATACTGACAGACGAGCTCTGATGCATATCCTCGCACCCACGGTGAGAATTGTGCCTGCGCACGGCAAGTCTGTGCTCCTTGAAGCCTACGACGGGCTCGTAGGCAGTGGATTTGATCAGAAAATGTTCTTCCTGATGGATTGCGACAATGACACCCCCGATAATCGGAAGGGCATGCACGACTTAGCGGTCACATGTCATCGAGACCTCGAAGCAGACCTTCTCTTTTCGCTGGATGCTTTTGACCGAGTGGCCATCGATTTTCTCAGCGCCGTCCATTACGAGTTATCAGCCATCGAGTCCGTAGCCGAGCGAACGCTAGAGCGCGCGTTGAATCTGGCAGCGATGTGCAGCGTCGTCAGGGACGCCGCTAGGTCATGCGCCTTGCGCGTGAGATTTACCGATCCACATTCCGGGCATCGACGGGTGGCACGCCCTGACGACCTGCGAGCACAGCTCCCGTCAGCCACGAACTTGACGCTAGACCTAGTTGCGAACGCCATGGGCGGCGTGATCGGCTGGACGCGCGATGAAGTTCAAGGCGTTCTAGCGGCCAGTCCCGGCATCGTCTCGTGCCCTCACACATCAGAGGGATGTAGTGCGTGCCGCCTGCTCACCTTCTGCAATGGTCACGACGCGGTGCAAGCGCTGGCTTACATGCTTACGACCGAGACCGGGATCTATGTCGGGGCAAAGGAGGTAGAGGCTCAATTGCGGGTGGGCTTGGACCGTAGGCGGGTCGAACATTGGCCGGTCGGTAAGCGAATCAGGAAATGGGAGAGTCGAACCGGCGTGCGCCTGCTACGCGAGCGGTTCTAGGCGGCGCGAAACCGCGAACATGTAGGGCGGGTGGGGCTCGAACCCACGACCCAAGGATTATGAGTCCTCTGCTCTGACCGACTGAGCTACCGCCCCCTGTGCGCGCCCACCCTAGTGCGGCCGGACCTACGCGCCACAGCAGACCGCGCCGTCGTCGCCCACCGCGTCGAACGTCGGGCTGTCGGCGAGCACGGTGTAGACCTCCCACCGCTCGCCGTCGGGTGCGCCCTCGACCCAGAACTTGTCCTGGGTCGCGTAGCAGCAGGTCGTGCCCCGCTCGTCGGCCGAGGCGAGTCCCTCGGCGGACAGGCGGATCTGGGTCGCGTCGACGGCCGCCACGTCCCCGACCTCGACGCCGAGGTGGTTGAGCGAGCCGCCCCGGCCGGGGCTCTCCATCAGCACCAGCTTGAGGGGCGGCTCGGCGATGGCGAAGTTGGCGTAGCCGGGCCGGACCTTGGCGGGCTCGGTGCCGAACAGCCGGCTGTAGAAGGCGATCGAGGCGTCGAGGTCCTCGACGTTGAGTGCGAGCTGGACGCGGTTCATGGGCTTCTCCTCGGATATCGATGGATGTCGATGTATTGGCGAGCCCACCTTGCTCCCAGACATAGACGGATGTCAACATAGATGTATGTCTAAGTCTTTGCCGGTCCTCACTCCCGTGGAGGCCGTGGCCTGCTGCTCGCCGCTCACCCAGGAGCCGCTGTCGAGCGACCAGGCGGAGCGCATCGCGCCGCTGCTCAAGGCGCTGGCCGACCCGGTCCGGCTCCGGCTGCTGTCGCTGGTCGCCTCGCACGCGGACGGCGAGGCCTGCGTCTGCGACCTCAACGACGCCTTCGACCTCTCCCAGCCGACGATCAGCCACCACCTCAAGGTCCTCCACGAGGTCGGCCTGCTCGACCGCAGCAAGCGGGGCGTGTGGGTCTACTACGCGATCCGGCGCAGCGCGCTGGCCGACCTGGGCGCGCTCATCGGCGGGGTCGCCGGTGAACGCTGAGCTCGGCCGCCGGGCCGCCGCCGAGCTGGTCGGTACGGCGTTCCTGGTGATGGCCGTCGTCGGCTCCGGGATCGCCGCCTCCCGCCTCTCCCCCGGTGACACCGGCCTGCAGCTGCTGGAGAACAGCCTCGTGACGGGTGCCGCACTGGTGGCGCTGATCCTCGCGCTGCAGCCGGTGTCGGCGGCGTTCAACCCGGTCGTCACGCTCGTGGAGCGCGCCCTCGGCCTCCTCTCCACGACCACGGCCGCCGCCCTCGTGGTCGCCCAGGTCGTCGGCGGGCTGGTCGGGGTGGTGCTCGCCAACCTGATGTTCGACCTCGACGCGGTCTCGCTGTCCGGCACCGAGCGGAGCGGTGGGCACCTCTGGCTGGCCGAGGTCGTCGCGACCCTCGGGCTGGTGGTGATCATCTTCGGCAGTGTCCGGTCGGGCCGCACGGACACGGTCGCCTACGCCGTGGCGGGCTACATCACGGCGGCGTACTGGTTCACCAGCTCCACCAGCTTCGCCAACCCCGCCGTCACCGTGGCCCGGATGTTCTCCGACACGTTCGCCGGCATCGCACCCGGCTCCGTCCCGCCGTTCCTCCTCGCCCAGGTCGCCGGAGGCGCCCTCGCGCTGGGACTGGTGCGGCTGCTCTATCCGACCACCGAGGAGACCCCATGACCGGCAAGCCGACCGTCCTCTTCGTCTGCGTGCACAACGCCGGCCGCTCCCAGATGGCCGCGGGCTACCTGCGGCACCTCGCGGGCGACCGGGTCACCGTGCTGTCCGCGGGCTCGGTGCCGGCGGCGGAGATCAACCCGGTCGCCGTGGCGGCGATGCGCGAGGAGGGCATCGACATCACCTCCGCCACCCCGCAGGTGCTGACCACCGAGGCGGTCCAGGAGTCCGACGTCGTGGTCACGATGGGTTGCGGCGACGCGTGCCCGTTCTTCCCCGGCAAGCGCTACGAGGACTGGCAGCTCGACGACCCTGCCGGGCAGGACATCGACGCCGTCCGGCCGATCCGGGACGAGATCCGGCAGCGGGTCGCGGCGTTGGTCGCCGACCTGGTCCCGACCCCCTGAGCCGCGCCTCTGGGAGGATCACCCCATGGACACGCTGCGCTCGACCGCCCTCTTCCTCGCCGCGGCGGTCGCGGAGATCGGTGGCGCCTGGCTGGTCTGGCAGGGCGTGCGCGAGCACCGCGGCTGGCTGTGGATCGGGGCCGGGGTGATCGCGCTGGGGGCCTACGGGTTCGTGGCGACGCTGCAGCCGGACGCGCACTTCGGCCGGATCCTGGCGGCGTACGGCGGGGTGTTCGTGGCGGGCTCGCTGCTGTGGGGCATGGTCGCCGACGGCTTCCGTCCCGACCGGTACGACGTGCTCGGCGCCCTGGTCTGCCTGGTGGGTGTCGCGGTGATCATGTACGCGCCGCGGTCGGCGTAGCGCCGACGGGCGGATCGTCGAGGAGCATCCCGAGCCAGCGCGCGGGCACCCAGCCGAGGTCGGCCCGCTCGGCGTCGGTCATCGACGCGACGCAACGTCGCCAGGACTCCACCCGCGCCAGCCGGCCGAGCTGGAGCGCGGCGGGCAGCGCGGCCCGGAGCGCGGGCATCGGCGCGAGGTCGCTCCACGCCTCGAGCCCGGCGTCGGCGATCCGGCGCAGGCGGGGGTCGTCGTCGGGAGCGCGCAGCTCGCGCTGGGCCGCGACGAGCGGCAGCAGGAGGTTGCCGAGCGGGTCGGCGACGAGGGCGTCGCCGAAGTCGAAGAAACGCAGCGTCCCGTCGAGCGGCACGACGTTGCCGGCGTGCAGGTCGTTGTGGACCAGCGTCAGCGGCAGGTCGAGGTCCTCGACCTCGTCGGCCCAGTGGTCGATCGTGGGCAGCAGCCGCTCGAGCCGGTGCGCGACGTCCGCGTCGAGCCGCCGGGGGTCGTCGGGCGCGAGGGCGGCGAGGCGGCCGACCGCGTCGGCGACGTACGTCGAGGCGTCGCAGGGGGTCAGCACGGCGAGCGGGGTGGTGACCCCGGTGGCGACGAGGCGTCGCTGCAGCGCGGCGGACTCGGCCACCACCCGGCACCACGTGTCGACGTCTCCGGCCCGGCCGAGGTCGGCCAGGGTAGGCCCGAGGTCGGCGGTGAGCAGCAGGTCGCGCTCCGGGTCGGCGGCGAGCACCGGCACGACCTGGTCGGGCGCGAGGAGGGCGAGCTCGGCGACGAGGCGTGCCTCGTGGGCCTGGCCGGGGCAGTTCTGCTTGACGTACGACGTCCCGGCGGCCGTGCGCACCCGCCACACCGCCGACCACGGCTGCCGCCCCACCGGCTCGATCGCGAGCGGCTCGCCCACCGCCGCGGTGACGAAGGCGCGCAGGCCGGCGAGGAACTCCTCGCCGGACCACACCGCGCTCGTCCACGTGCTCACTCCCGCAGGGTGACCCACCGGGGTGCCCTCGCGCCAGGGGTTTGTCAGCCGCGCATCCGGAAGCCTGACGGCGGCGCGCCACCGCCGGAGAAGCCACCTCCCCCGAAGCCTCCCGGGCCCTGTTGGGTGCTGTCGCCGGAGGGCAGGTCCGCGTCGAGGTCGGCGAGCACCACCTCGTCGCCCTTCGCGAGCCCGTCGGTCACCTCGATCTCCGTCGCGCCGACGATGCCGGTGCTGACCCGCACCCGTCGTGCGGTGCCGTTCTCCACCACCGTGACCGTGCCGTTGCTGACGGCCGAGGCGGGCACCACGACGACGTCCTGGGCAGAGCCGACGACGGCGGCCACCGATGCACGCATCCCGGCCGCGAGCTGGAGGTCGCGCTCGTCGAGCACCACCTCGACGGTGTACGTCGGGTCGGAGTCGCTCGTCGTGCTGCTGGTCGCCACGTGCTCGACCCGGCCGACCGCGCCCGGCAGGGCCTCCGTCGCCCCGGCCGGGGTGACCTCCACGTCCAGGCCGGCCTTCAGCTGGGCCGCCTGGGTGGCGCTCACCTCGGCGGTCACGGTGGTCAGGCCCGGCGCGACGACGGTGGCGACGGTGTCGCCGGCGGAGACGTCATCGCCCTGCGCGACCGCGAGCGAGACCACGGTGCCGTCGGCGGGAGCCCGGACCACGGCGCCGGCCAGGTCCGCCTTCGCCGAAGCGAGCTCGGCCGCGGCGCGGTCGATGGCGGCCTGGTCCTGGGCGAGCGTCGCAGCGGTGACGCCGCGGCCGGCGCTGGGCGTGGAGGCGGCCGGTGCGGACGCAGCGGGCGCCGACGCGGCAGGTGCCGACGCGGTGGGCTGGCTCTGCGTCGAGGCGAGCGCCTTCGTCAGTGTGCCGCTGAGGGTCGTCAATGCCTTCTGCAGAGCACTCTGCGCCGCGCCGGCGGCGGTCTGGGCGGACTGCACGGCGGTGAGCGCGTCGCTGCACTCCTCGCTGAGCACGGCGCTCGTCGTGGCGCTGGTGGTGGGCGCGTCCGTCGTACCGTCGGCGGGGGTGGCGCTCGCCGTCGGCCCGGTCGTGGTGACCGGGTCGGCGCAGGCCGTCTGCTGCTGCGCGAGCGCCTTCTCGGCGGCCGCGAGGGTGGTGCCGGCGGCGGTCTGGGCCTTCAGCACGGCGTCCTGCTGGGATGCCAGCTGCGGGTCGGCGGACTGCTTCCTCGGTGCCGTCGTGGCGGTCGTCGCCCGCGCGGTGGTGCTCGTCGTCGTGGTCGTCGCGGCCGTGCTGACCGCGGTGGTCTGCGCGTCCCGGTCCTCGGCGAGCTGCGCCTTCGCCGAGGCCAGGCTCGAGCCCGCCTCGTCGACGGCGGCGCGCAGCGAAGCCCGGTCGAGCACGGCGACCACGTCGCCCTGCCCGACCTCGTCGCCCTGGGCGACCTTCACCTGCGCGACCGTCCCGCCGGTGCCGAAGGCGAGGTCCGAGCTGCCGCTCGGCGCGATCGTCCCGGACACGGTGAGCTCCTGCTCGACCGAGCCGATCCCGGCGCTGACGGTCCGATAGCTCGGGCCGTCGTCGCCGACGGCGCCGTACGCCGCGACCCCGGTGCCGGCGAGCGCCAGCGCGGCCAGCGGCAGGGCGACCCGGCGGGACCTGATCAGCGCGCGCACTGGCCGTCCTCCGCGTCGCTGACCTGGACGGTCGACGCCGTCACGGCACCGGTGTCGTCGGCATCGCCCTGGACCCGCACGCAGCGGCCCTCGGTGAGCGCCTTCGTGGTCGAGGCCACCTGCTTCGTGTACGTCGTCGCGGAGCCGACCGTGACGGTGACGTCGCCGTTCGGCCCCTCCACCACGAACCCGCTGGCGGAGACCGACCTGACCTCGCCGACCGTGCCGAAGCCACCCGGTCGCCCGCCCCGGCCCTGGCCGTCGGAGGGCCGGTCGGTCGGCAGGTCCGAGGGCATGTCGGTGGGCAGGCCCGTCGGCCGCTGCCCGTTGCCGGGACCGCCGCCGAAACCGCCCGCGCAGCCGTCGGAGGTCGCCGCCGAGACCGCCACGGAGGACGCGGTGACCGCGGTCGGGGCGCTGTCGGTGCCGGCGGAGGCGGACCCGCTGTCCGCCGTACGGACCACGACGCAGGCGCCGGCGGTGACGTCGGCGAGGGTCGCCGCCGCCTGGTCGGTGACCTTCGTGCTGCCGGTGACGGTGACCGCGACCTGGCCGGTCATCTGGTTCTGGACCTGGAGGGTCGTCCCGTCCACCGCGGCGATCAGGCCGGAGGTGCCGGGCATCCCGCCGCCACCGGGGCCACCGTTGCCGGGCGCGGCGGCGGAGGTGCCGGACGCCGCGGGTGCGGTGCCGGTGGCGTCGTCGGAGCCGCAGCCGACGAGCAGCGCGGCGAGCGCGAGGCCACAGGTGACGGCGCCGACGGGCCGGGCCAGGGAGGTGCGGGTCATGGAGTTCTCCTTCGGGTGCGTCACTCGCTGCGGAGTGCGTCGATCGGGGTGAGTCGGGCGGCGCGGCCGGCGGGGTAGACCCCGAAGCCGACGCCGAGGGCGAGCGAGGTGGCGAGGGCGGCGACGGTCGCCAGCGCCGAGATCGCGACGGTCTGGTCGATGAAGTGCGGCAGGACCTGCGCGCCGACGACGCCGACGAGCACGCCGACGACGCCACCGGTGAGCCCGAGCAGGGACGCCTCGACGAGGAACTGCCGGCGGATGACCCGCGGTGCGGCGCCGAGCGCCTTGCGCAGGCCGATCTCGCGGATCCGCTCGGTGACCGAGACCAGCATGATGTTCATGACGCCGATGCCGCCCACCAGGAGCGAGATGCCGGCGACACCGCCGAGCAGCACGGTGAACGTCCGGTTCGTCTCGTTGGCGGTCTCCACCAGCGAGTCCTGGGTGGCGATCGAGAAGTCCGCGTCGGCGGTGGGCACGTCGTGGCGGTTGGCGAGCAGCGCCTGCACCTCCTGGTACGCCGCCGCGAGGGTCTCCTCGCTGCGCGCCTCGACGTAGATCGTCGAGACCGTGTCGGTGGTGCTGCCGGTCAGCCGGCTCGCCGTCCCCACCGGTACGACGGCCTGGTCGTCCTCGCTCGTGCCGCTCGACGAGGCGCCGGAGGAGGTCAGCACGCCGATCACCGTCAGCCGGGTGCCGTCGACCGTGACCTGCTGCCCGACCGGGCTCTGCCGGCCGAACAGCTCGGAGGCGGTGTCCGCGCCGATCACGGTGACCGCGGCGCCCGAGGCGGCCTCGTCGGCGGTGAAGAACCGGCCGGCGGACAGGTCGCGGCTGCGCACGTCGAGCCAGGCGGTCGTCGTACCGACGAGGGAGGTGGTCCAGTTGGTGCTGCCGTTGACCAGGGAGACCGAGGACGAGGTCGTCGGCGCCACCGCGGCCGCGTCCGGGACCACCGAGGGGTCGGCGATCGCGGAGGCGTCGGCGAAGGTCAGCGTCGAGGCCGAGCCGAAGCCGCCTCGCTGGCCGGCACTGTCGGTGCTGCTGCCGGGCGAGACGATGAGCAGGTTCGACCCGAGGGCGTCGATCTGGTCCTCGACCTCCTGCTGCGCGCCCTGACCGAGGCCGACGGTGAGGATCACCGACGAGATGCCGATGACGATGCCGAGCACGGTCAGCGAGGAGCGCAGCCGGTGCGCCCGGATCGCGGCTAGGCCGGAGCGGACCGTCTCCCACCAGCTCATCGGGCAGTCACCGCGGCCGTCAGCCGGTCCTCGGTGATCAGGCCGTCGTCGATGACGAGGTTGCGCCCGGCCCGAGCGGCGACGTCGGGCTCGTGCGTGATCAGCACGATCGTGCGCCCGGCGGCGTGCAGCTCGTCGAAGAGGCCGAGCACGTCGCCGGTCGAGCGGGAGTCCAGGTTGCCGGTGGGCTCGTCGGCGAGCAGCAGGGCGGGCTCGGTGACCAGGGCACGGGCCACCGCGACGCGCTGCTGCTGGCCACCCGAGAGCTCGCCGGGGCGGTGGTCGAGCCGGTCGGCCAGGCCGACCCTGGCGAGGGCCGCGGCGGCGCGGTCGCGGCGCTCGGCGCGGCCGACGCCGGCGTACACGAGGGGGAGCTCGACGTTGCGCAGCGCGGTCATCGACGACAGCAGGTGGAACTGCTGGAACACGAACCCGATCCGGCGGTTGCGGATCGCGGCGAGCGCGGTCTCGTCGAGCCGGGAGGTGTCGTCGCCGGCGAGGACGTAGCGGCCCTCGGTGGGGACGTCGAGGCAGCCGAGCAGGTTCATCAACGTGGACTTGCCCGACCCGGAGGGGCCGATCACGGCGACGTACTCCCCCGCGCGGACCGTGGTGTCGATCCCCCGCAGCGCCTCGAACTCGACGGTGCCGGAGCGGTAGGTCTTGCGGACGCCCTCCAGCTCGATGATGGCGCTCACCGGCCACCGCCCGAGAAGCCCGGCGGGGTGCCGCCGCCGGGGAAGCCCCCGCCGTCCTGCATCCGCTCCTGCATCCGCTGCTGCATGTCCTGGTCGCCACCGCTGCCGCCGGGGCCGGCGAAGCCGGGCACCTCCACGACGTCGCCCTCGGCCAGCCCGGAGGTCACCTCGGTGACCATCCCGGCGGCCTCGCCGGTCTTCACCACGGTCTTCGTGGTGGCGCCGGACGCGGTGTCGGTGACCTTGTCGACGTACGTCGTGTCGCCGTCGGTCTTCAGCGCCCGGCTGTCGACGGTCAGCACGTCGGCGCGCTGGCTGGTCACGATCGCCAGGTCCGCGGAGGTGCCGGCGAAGAGGTCGTCGCGCTTGCCCGTCACCGTGACGGTCACCGGGAAGGCGGCGGCGCCCGAGGAGTCGGTCTCCGCGACCAGGCCCACCTCGGTGACCGTGCCGTAGACGGTGTCGTCCATGCCGCTGACGGTGATCTCGGCCTGCATGCCCTTCTTCACCTTCGCCACGTCGCTGCTGGCGACGGTCGCGTCCACCACGTAGCGGCCGGTGGAGACGACGGTGATCGCTCCGCTGGAGGTGCTGGCGGAGGTGTCGGAGCCGCTGGGCTGGCTGCTGCCGCCCGTCGATCCCGAGCCGGAGCCGGCCTTGTCGCCGACCTCGAGGCCGACGTCGGTGACGGTGCCGGCGATGGTCGCGCGGAGCACGGCACCGTCCACGGCCTCCTGCGCCTCGGCGAGGCTGGACTCGGCGGCCAGCACGGAGGCCTCGTCCGCGGCCTCCTGCTCGTCGGAGGCGCCGTCGGAGAGGTGCTCCGAGCGCGCCGTCCGGGCCGCGGTGAGCGCGCTCTCGGCGGCGTCGAGCTGGGCCTGGAGCACGTCGTCGTCGACCGCCGCGAGCCGCTGGCCCTTCTTCACGGTGTCGCCCGGATCGACGTAGACGTGGGTGACCGTGCCGCTGACGTCGAAGGACAGCTCGTCGGTCGTCCCCGCGGCGACGGTGCCGCTCGCGGTGACCGTCTGCTTGAGCGTCTGGGTCGAGACGGTGGCCGTGGTGGACGCCGCCGCGGCGGGCTCGCCACCGCGCAGCAGCAACCACGCGCCGGAGGCCGCGGAGAGCAGCACGAGGGCGGAGAGGACGAGCACGAGGCGCCGCGGGCGGCGCACCCGGGACATCAGCTTTCTGATCACGGGACCGACCCTGTCGGCCCGGTCTGTGCCGGCCGTCTGGCTGCCCTATGAGCTGCCTGTGAGCGGCGTCAGCGCGGCAGCCGGACCCGTACGACGGTGTCGCCCGGCTCGCTCGCCAAGGCCACCGTGCCGCCGTGGGCCGCGACGATCGCCTGCACCAGGGCCAGGCCGAGCCCGATGCCGTCGGAGCGGTGGCGGGCGGCGTCGCCGCGGGTGAACCGCTCGAAGGCGGTGCCGACCAGGTCCGGCGGGAAGCCCGGGCCGTCGTCGTGCACGTCGAAGCCGTCGGGGCGGACGGTCACGGTGACGGTGGTGCCGGCGGGGGTGTGCTTGCGCGCGTTGGCGAGCAGGTTGGTGACCACCTGATGCAGGCGGTGACCGTCGCCGGCGACCTCGATCGGCTCCCCGTCGTCGGGCAGCGCGATCTGCCAGCGGTGCCCGGGGTCGACCACCCGGGCGTCGTCGACCGCCTCCAGCAGCAGCCGGGTGAGGTCGACCGGCTCCTCCGCGAGCGGCCGGCCGGCGTCGAGCCGGGCGAGCAGCAGCAGGTCCTCGACGAGCGCGGTCATCCGGACCGCCTCCTCCTGGACCTTCGCCAACGCCACCGACGCGGTCTCCGCGTCGCCCTGGCGCCGGGCGAGCTCGGTGTAGCCGGCGATCGTCGTCAGTGGGGTGCGCAGCTCGTGCGAGGCATCGGCCACAAACTGCCGCACCTGCTGCTCGCTGCGGTGCCGCGCCGAGAGCGAGGACTCCACGTGCGCGAGCAGCTGGTTGAGCGCCAGGCCCACCTGGCCGGCCTCCGTGCGCGGGTCCGTCAGGTGCTCGGGCACCCGCTCGGTCACCCCGATCTCCCCGGACTCCAGGGGCAGCTCCGCGACCGCGTGCGCGGTGGCGGCGACCTCGGTGAGCGGCCTCAGCTGTCGTCGTACGACGGCCGTGCCGGCCGCCGCGGCGGCGAGGATGCCGAGCAGGGCCAGCGCCGCCTCCCACCGGACGAGGGAGGTGGTGGCGTCGTCGACGTCCTCGGTGGGCAGGCCGACCACCGCCGTGACGCCGGAGCGCGTCTCGTCGGCGACGATCCGATAGCTGCCGAGGCCGGGCAGGTCGACGGTGTGCGGCGTCGCGGCGCCGTCCTCGCGCAGCACCTCGGCGACCTTCGCGGACAGCGTCGCCTCGGCGGACTCGGCACCGGTCGGGATCATCCAGCCGAGCGCAGAGCCGGCGTCGTCGTAGAGCAGCGTGACCTGGCCGGGCTGGCCGAAGCGGGGCCGTCCCTGCACGGCTCCCCCGTCACCCGGCGGGACGACCGGCAGGCCCGCGCCGGCCGGGCCGTCGGCACGCCGGACCGCCTCGCTCACGTCCCGGTCGAGCCGGTCCATCTGGTAGGACCGCATCGCCAGCGTCGTCACCACGCCGATCAGCAGGATCACCACCGCGACCAGGGTCACCGCGGTGACCACCAGGCGCGAGGTGAGCGAACGCGGGACGAGGTGACGCATCAGAGCGCCGGCTTGAGCACGTAGCCCGCGCCCCGCATGGTGTGGATCATCGGCTCCCGGCCCGCGTCGATCTTCTTGCGCAGGTAGGAGATGTAGAGCTCGACGACATTGGCCTGGCCGCCGAAGTCGTAGTTCCAGACCCGGTCGAGGATCTGCGCCTTGCTCAGCACCCGGCGCGGGTTGCGCATCAGGTAGCGCAGCAGCTCGTACTCGGTCGCGGTCAGGTTGATCTCGGTGCCCGCGCGGGTGACCTCGTGGCTGTCCTCGTCGAGGACGAGGTCGCCGACCACGAGGGTGGAGCGGCTCTGCTCGACAGCGGTGCCGGCGCGTCGTACCAGTGCCCGGAGACGGGCGACCAGCTCCTCCAGCGAGAACGGCTTGGTCACGTAGTCGTCCCCGCCGGCGGTGAGACCGGCGACCCGGTCCTCGACGGCGTCGCGCGCGGTGAGGAAGAGCACCGGCACGCTCGGGTCGTCCGCGCGGATCCGGCGCAGCACCTCCATGCCGTCGTAGTCGGGCAGCATCATGTCGAGCACGACGACGTCCGGCCCCTGCCCGCGGACCGCGGCGACCGCCTCGCCGCCGGTGTGCGCGGTCTCGACGGCCCAGCCCTCGTAGCGCAGCGCCATCGCGACGAGCTCGGCGATGTTCACCTCGTCATCGACCACGAGGGCACGCAGCGGGGTTCCGTCGGGGCGGGTGGCGGTCTCGGTCATGGCTTCACACTCTGCCACCAACCTGTGACCTTGCTGTGTGCCGCTTGTGCACACGGATAGGACTTCCATCGCTGCGCCACAGGCTCCCCACAGCCGAGCGCGGGACGCTTCGGGACATGAGCGAGAACCAGAACCCCGTGCCGGGCTCGCCCGCGGACCCGGCCGACCCCGCCGCCGAGACCGCCCCCCTTGCCCCGCCGGCAGCGACGGCCGCCCCCGCCGCACCGCTGCCGGCGGCCGGACCCGTCCCGACGAAGGTCCGCTGGCGCGAACGCGCCTTCAACCTCCGCGCGGTGCTCGCGGTCGCACTGGCCGGCCTCATCGTCGGGGCCGGCGCCGGTGTCGGTACGACGCTGCTCGCCACGGACGGCCACGACGACGGACCCAGGCAGCACTGGATGGACCGGCGGCCCGGACCCGGTGGCGGCTTCCCCGGCCCCGGCGGCGGTCGGGACGGCGGCCCCGGTCCCCAGCAGCAGGCGCCGCAGCAGGACGCCCCGCAGCAAGACCAGCCGAGCCAGGGCTCGTCGAGCTGACCTACCAGCCGTAGGCCGCCTCGAAGGCGGTCCAGTACGCGTCGGTGTCCCGGGCGTTCTGCGGCGGCGCGGCCGACAGCTCGGGCGCCATCCTCGGCACGCACTGGCGGCCCTTGCAGTCCTTGACCCGCGGCCAGAGGTCGTCGAGCGCCTTCCGCACGGCGGCGTACGCCGGGTCGTCGGCGACGTTGGTGTCCTCGCGGGCGTCCTTCGCCAGGTCGTAGAGCTCGGCGTCCCCGCCGCGGTAGCGGGTGTAGGAGTAGCGGCTGGTCCGGATCCCGATCGTCGTACGGAGGTCGGTGAAGAGGGGGTCGCGGCCCCGCGCGGTGAAGACCGCCTCGGTCACCACCGGCGTGGTCCAGCCCTGGTCGCCGTCGACGAGGGTCTTCACCCGGCTGGTGCCGTCGGCCAGGTGCGGGGCCTTGGCGCCGCCGAGGTCGAGGATCGTGGCGGTGAGGTCGACCGTGGTGATCGGGTCGTACCTCTTCTGCGCGGTGCGCAGGCCCGGACCGGTGACGAGCATCGGCACCCGCAGCGACGGCTCGTGCGCCCGGACCTTGGTCATGCCCAGGCCGTGCTCGCCGATGAGCATCCCGTTGTCGGAGGTGAAGGCGAAGACGGTGTTCTCCCACTCCCCCGAGCGCTGGAGCTCGGCCACCAGCCGGGCGATGTTGCGGTCCATCACGTAGACCGCCTCGGCACGGCGGCGGGTGGCGTACAGGAGCGCGTCCTTCGCCTCCTCGCCCTCGGGCTGGTAGCGCTGCTGGAGCGCCTTGGGCTTGTCGCTGACGTCGGTCTCGACCGGCTCCCCGGTCTTGGCGATGCCGGAGGCGCGGGTGATCCGCTTGTCGAACTTGCCCTTCACCCAGTCCGGTACGGCGGGCGTGACCACGCTCAGCTCGTGGCCGTCCTCGTCGTGGACCACGTCCGGCTCGTCGGGGGCGTTGGGCACGCCGTGGTGCGGCGCGACGTAGTTGACGTACATGAAGAACGGCTGCTGGCGCCGTGCGAAGCGCTTCGCCATGTCGACGGAGAAGTCGCCGATCACGTCGCTCTGGTAGACCCCCCGATAGCGGTTGTCGATCTCGCCGTTCACGTTGAACGGGGTGTCCATGTAGTCGTAGGTGTTGCCGTGGATGTCGGAGTCACCCGGCGGCTCCACCGCGGCGCGCCAGTCGTCCCAGCCGTTGGGGACGTAGCGGGCGGACGGCTCGTCGGTGACCTTGGAGCGGGCCAGGCCGTAGCGGTTGAGGTACTTGCCGATGAACCCGGTGCGGTAGCCCGCGTCGTGCATCGAGGTGGCGATGGTGCGCGAGTCGTCGAAGGCGCCGTACCCGTAGGGCGGGTCGTGCCACCACACGTGGTGGTTGTGGGCGTACTGCCCGGTCATGAACGACGCGCGCGCCGGGCAGCACAGCGGGAAGGGCGAGAAGGAGTTCTCGAAGGTCACCCCGTGCTGGGCGATCAGCTTGCGCAGGTTGGGCGCGAAGGCCAGGTCGTCGGTGCGCATGTCGTCGGACATCACGAGCACGACGTTCGGGCGCTTCGGCAGCGTCGTCGGCTGCGTGCTCGTGCCGGTCGCGACGGCCGTCGGCACCGGCCCGGAGAACTCGGGCTCCGCCGGCTTGCCCGAGGGGTGGGACCGTCCCGCGTGGGCGATGAGCACCAGCGCGAGGCAGGCGACCACCCCGATGGCGACGGCCGCTCCCCACGCCCTTCCGACCGACGCGCGCATGCACTCCCTCTCCCGATGACCGAAGCGTCACCCTACGTTTCACAGACGCTCGAAACGGCATTTCGGTTGCTTCCGTCCGCGCTGCGCGGGTTTTCCTGGCGCCCCCGGCCGGAGATGGCGGGGCAGGGCGGCCCTGTCTAGACTTGCCGGGTGCAGATCCTCGGGGGGTGGGCCGTACGACGCTCGGTGCGCGCGCTGGCGCGCGAGGCCGGCATGGAGCCAGTCCGGCTGGAGCGGGACGACGGCGGCCTGACCGTGCACGTACGGCTCGGCCCCGGGCCGCAGGACCCGGTCGGGCTGTTCCGCGCGGTCGGCGCCCGTCACCCCGGGCTGCGCCTGCGCGTGGTCACCGAGACGACGAAACCCCGCCGGTAGGACCGACGGGGCTTGGTGGCTCCCCCGATTGGACTCGAACCAATAACCCTGCGATTAACAGTCGCATGCTCTGCCAGTTGAGCTACGGGGGAATGCCGGCGCCGACCCGGGGGTCGTGCAGCGGGGAAACACTAGCAAGGCCGCACCGGCGGCCCGAAATCGAGGTGCCCCGGAACGTGGTCAGCCGCCGATGTCGGCCCGGGCGACCGCCAGGGCGGCCTGGACCACGGCATCCACCTCGGGGTCGGCGGGGTCGAGCGCGGCGTCGTACTCGACGAACCAGGCGAGCTCCCCGCGCCGGCCCGGCGCCTGCCGGGCGAGCACCCGGACCGAGGCCCGCTCACGCACCGGCACGTGCCGCTGCAGCGCGATGCTCGCCGTCACCCGCTCGCGGACCAGCTGCAGCAGCCGCCCCGCCTCCTCCAGCGCGACGACGTGGACGGGCTGCTCCTCGCCGAAGCGGCCGACCTCGGTGACGGTGAGCGTGCGCTGCTCGGCGTCCCAGTCGGCGGCGGCGACCTGCTCCCACGGCACCCGGGTGGGCAGGTAGAGCGCGTCGCGGGTGCCCGCGACCGGGCCGGCCGCGGCCAGCACCCGCTCCCCCGGCGCCACGTCGACCCGTGGGCGGCGCAGCGGGCTCACGAGCCGGAGCCCACGATCTTCTCGCGCAGCGTCCGGCGGTGCTGCTCCAGCGCCGCCAGCTCGCCGAACATCCGGTTGAACTCCGCCTCGTTCTCCACCGGGTTGGTGCGTTGCAGTCGCGACTTCACCTCGTCGATGCGGCGCAGCACGGTGAGCTCCTGCAGCTTGAACAGGTGGGTGGCGACGTACGTCGCGTCGATCTCCCGGTTGGTGGTGATCGGCTCCACCGCGAGCGCGCTGACGACCGAGGACACCGCGGGGTCGGTCGCGCCGTCGCGCACCTTGGTGACCCAGCCCGGGTCGCTCTGCCCGGCAGCGGCACCGCCCGCGGCCGCCACCAGCTCCCACACCGCGCGGTACGTCGGGTGGGTGAAGTCGTTGGCGCCGATGTCCGCACTGGTGCGGCCGATCGCGATCGGGTGCTGCAGCACGAGCTTGAGGGTGTCGCGCTCGATGCCGAAGCGAGGGTCGCGCAGGTCGGGGACGTTGGTGCGCGGAGCCGGTGCCTCCGCCGGCGGCGGGCCTCCGCGCTCGCGCGAGGTGGAGCGCTCGGGCGCGTTGCCGCGAGCGGCGGCACGTCGTACCTCGGCCCGGGCCTGCTCCATGTCGACACCGACCATGCCGGCGAGCTCGCGGGCGAAGGCGTCGACCTTGGACCTGTCGCGCACGCTCGCCACCAGGCGGGCGCCGGCGCGCAGCGCGTCGACGCGGCTGTCGGCGCGGTCGAGGTCGTAGCGGCCGATGACGTTCTCGAGGACGAAGCGGTAGAGCGGGCGGCGGGTGGCGACCAGCTCGCGCACCGCGGCGTCGCCCTCCTTGATCCGCAGCTCGCACGGGTCCATCCCCTCGGGCGCGACGGCGACGTAGGTCTGGGCGACGAAGCGGTGGTCGCCCTCGAAGGTGCGCAGCGCGGCCTTCTGGCCGGCCTCGTCGCCGTCGAAGGTGAACACGACCTCGCTGCGCAGCTCGGCGTGGTCGTCGAGGAAGCGGCGCAGCACCCGGGCATGGTCGTCGCCGAAGGCCGTGCCACAGGTGGCCACCGCGGTCGTGACGCCCGCGAGGTGGCACGCCATCACGTCGGTGTAGCCCTCCACGATGACGGCCTGCGAGCTGAGCGCGATCGGCTTGCGGGCCAGGTCGATGCCGTAGAGGACGTGGCTCTTCTTGTAGATCGAGGTCTCGCCGGTGTTGAGGTACTTCGCCTCGATCCGGTCGTCGTCGAAGATCCGGCGCGCGCCGAAGCCGATCGTGTCGCCGTTGGTCTCCCGGATCGGCCACAACAGCCGGCCGCGGAACTTGTCGTAGTGGGACCGGCCGATCGCGACCAGCCCCGCGGCGATCGCCTCCTCGGAGGTGAACTTGCGGCCGCTCAGGTGGCGCCACAGCGCCTCGCCGTCCCGCGGCGCGAAGCCGACCCCGAAGTGCAGCGCCGCCTGCTGGTCGAAGCCGCGCTCGGCCAGGAACTGCCGGGCCTGCAGGGCGTCGGGCGTGCCGAGCTGCTCGGCGTAGAACTCCTGGGCCACGGCGTGCGCCTCGACCAGCCGCCGCCGCTGCGGGCCCTTGGGCCGGTCGTCGTGCCCGGTCTCGTCACGACGGAGGTGGACGCCGTACTTGTCGGCCATCCGCTCGACGGCCTCGCCGAAGCTGAGGCCGTCGATCTTCATCAAGAAGGTGAAGACGTCGCCGCCCTCCTGGCAACCGAAGCAGTTGCCGGTGAGGATGTTGTCCTCGAGCGTGAAGGCGTGCCCGTCCTCGACCTCGGCACAGAAGACCTCCTCGACGCGGTCGGTCTCCTCGACGCTCTCGACGACCCATCCGCGCCGGGCGAACGCCTTGGCGTTGCCGGAGAACCGCTCGCGGTGGGCGTCCAGCAGGAAGAAGTCCTCCTCGAGGTCCTCGTTGACGAGATGGATGCGGTAGAGCTCGGACGGCTCGCGGCCCAGGCCGAGCCGGGTCTGGGCGGTGATCCCGTACGTCGCGATGCCCAGCCGGGTGCACACGGTCCGGAAGTACTCCAGGTCCTCGCGGTCGGCGGAGTTCATGATCACGGTGCCGTCCGCGGCCACGCAGCCGTCCGCGGCGAAGTAGCCGGCGAGCCAGCCGTAGAGGTAGGGCACCGACTCGTCGAGCGAGGGGCGCTCCTTGAAGAACTTCGGGAGGTGGTGGACCAGCAGGTTGCCGTCGCCACGGTCCGAGGTGTGGCTGTTGGGGAACCACTTGAGCATCGCCGCGTCCTTGGGCGGGCAGATGAGCGCCATCGAGCCGGTGCCGTTGCGGGTGCCGTCGCCGTAGGTGAACCCGTGGGCGATGCCGAACGGCGAGGGCGTCGTACGGCGGATCCGGGAGCGGGGGAACTTCGCCACCAACCGGGCGCCACGCTTGAGATCGGTCGTGAGCACCTCGCGCGAGCCGCGGTCGCCCGCGCCGGCACGGATGAACCACCGGTGCCCGTCGGTGGCGTAGAGCTCCTTGCGCTGCCGGTTGCGGGTGACCACGATCCGGTGCAGCCGCTGCACGCCGTAGGACCGGAACGGCGCCTCGATCCAGTCGCCGCGCGCGCCCAGGATCCGGTGGGTGCCGCCGGCCAGCTCGCGGATCTCGCGAGGCCCGTCCCACGTCAGCACCCGGGTCTCGCCGGCCAGGCAATGGAAGAATCCGCGCGAGGGCGTCACGTGGAACGACGGGGACTTCTCGTCGTGGAAGGGGCACAACCCCTTCATCGAGCCGCCGCCGGCGTTGCGGAGGGTGACGTAGCCGGAGACCACGTCGTCGATCCGGGCCCGTTCCCGGACCGCGGCGATGTCCTCGTCACGGATCCGTCCGGCCATGCCCTGGATCCTACTGACGACCCCGCGGCGTCCACGCGGGGAGACCGTTCGCCACAAATTGTCAGGTTCCCCTATTCTCACGCGTGACCTAAGTCCCACTCAGGTCGTTTGGCACACGGGAGCGGTGTGACAGCCGGAGAGTGGGAACCAGCATGGACGTACGGGGAGGGACCGGGAGTGGAGCAGCCGTCTGCGCGCACGCGCGCCAGCTGGCCCGTGCCGGTCATCGCCGCACTGCTGGCCATCTCGGCCCTGTTCCTGGTGTTCCGCGACACCGACGAGGACAAGCCGAAGCCGGCCGAGCCGGCGAAGGTCGCCGAGAAGGTCGACCTCACGGCGCTCAAGCTCAGCTCGACCAAGACGGTCATCAAGGCCGCGCCCAAGGACCCGCGCCCCGACCGCATCCCCAAGGGCACGGTGGTGCATCCGAAGCGGATGCAGGCGCTCTACGACGGCCCGAACGGCACGGCGTTCGCCAAGATCGGCCCGAAGCAGTTCGGGGACACCTGGTTGCCGGTGATCACCCGCAACCAGGACTGGGTGCAGGTGCTGCTGCCCTCCAAGCCGAACGGCTCCACCGGCTGGCTGCGCTCGCGCGACCTGACCGAGGCTCACAGCCGGTTCCTGGTGAAGGTGCACCTGGAGTCGCACACCCTCGAGCTCTTCGAGCGCGGCAGCAAGGTCGGCACCTGGTCGGTGGCGATCGGCGCGCCCGCGACGCCGACCCCGGTCGGACGCACCTTCGTGCTCGGGCAGATCTCGGACGAGAAGCAGCCCTTCTCGCCGGTGATCCTGCCGCTGGGCAGCCACAGCGACACCCTCGACTCCTACGGCGGCGGCCCCGGCACGGTGGCCCTGCACGGCTGGACGGACGCCTCGGTGTTCGGCAAGTCGATCAGCCACGGCTGCGTGCGGGTGCCCGATGACGCGCTCGCCCTGCTCCGCACGATCCCGACCGGAACCACCGTCATGGTCGACAAGGCCTGACCCCAGACGCCAGACTCGCTCTGCCGACAAGAGATGAAGATGAAGGGAAACCCCATGAAGAAGACGAGGATCTTGGCCTCGGCCACCGGCGCGGTCGTGCTGGTCACCGGCGCCACCGCCTTTGCCGTGCTGGGCGGCGGCTCGGCGACGGCGGCGGGCCAGCCGTCGTCGGCGTTCGGCCTGGAGCTCAACATCGCGGACAACGCCGTGATCGAGCCGCTCCCCGCCGTCGAGTCCACCGACGGCAAGGTCGTCACCGACTCGCTGATCGGGCTGCCCAGCAACCCGGTCGCCAGCGGCGGCGTGATCAACGTCAGCGCGGAGAACGGCAAGGCCACCTCCAGCGTGACCGACCTCGGCGTGGGCGACGGGCTGCTCTCGCAGCTGCCGCCGGCCCTGACCACCCAGCTCGGCGCCGCGTGCACCACGCTGGTCCAGGCGATCGACCCCGTCACCGGCGCGGTCAACGGCGTGCTCACCCCGGTGCTCTCCACCCTGGGTGGCCTGCTCGGCCAGGTCAGCAACGCCACCGACGGCACCCCGCTCGACCTGAGCCTGCTCGGCGCGATCGACCTCTCGAAGCTCGCTCCGCTCGACCTGCTGGGTCTGTGCGACGTCCTCGCTGGCAAGGACAAGCTGGTCGCGGCCGGCGCCGTCATCGCGGAGTGCAACGGTGACACCGGCACCACCAAGCTCACCGACCTCACCGCGCTCGGCCTGCCCGTCGACATCGACGTGACCAAGCCGAACGCCTCGGTCTCCATCCCGGGCCTGCTGACCATCACGGCCAACCGCCAGACCAAGAACGCCGACGGCACCTTCACCGTCGACGCGCTCTACGTCAACCTGCTCGACCAGGTCGAGCTGACGGTCTCCTCGGCCACCTGTGGCAACGTCACCACGGACACCGGTCCGACCACCCCGACCGAGACCGACGCGCCGACCCCGACCCCGGTCGAGTCGCACGTCCCGGTCACCGGCTGACCCTTCGCCGCACCGCTTGTCGGCAACCGACCGGCCGCAACCCTCGTGGTTGCGGCCGGTCGTTCGTTGTCAGGGGTTCTCGGATCCGGTGACAACGAGACGCCGGTGCCAGGCCACCGCGCTGGCGTCGGTCAGCGAGGCCACCTGGTCGATCACGACCCGGGTCCGGGCGGCGTCGTCGCGCGCCTGCTTCCAGTCCTCCGCGAACGCCTCGTCGAGGTCCGTGCCCTCGTCCCGCAGCAGCGCCGCGACCAGCTCCGCGAGCAGGTCGCGCTGGCGCACCTGGAGCGCCACCCGGGTGGCGTCCTGCATGACGTAGTGGGCCGCCACCGCCTTCAGCACGGTGATCTCCGCCCACGTCTCCTCCGGTACGACGAGGTCCGCCGCGTAGCGCACGAACGGCCCCTGCGACGCCGCGAAGGTCGCCTGCTGCACCGCCCCGCAGAACCGGCCGATCAGGTCGCTCGTCAGGTTCTTCAGCGCAGCGAGCCCGGCCCGCCGGCCGTCGTACGACGCCGCGGGCCAGCTGCCCACCGACCGCAGCCGCGCGAGCACCGCGTCGAGCGCGTCGTCGGTGGCGTCCGGGTCGTACCAGGACCGCAGTGTCTCCCACACCCCCGCCTCGTCCAGCCGGGTGAGGTCGATCTTGCCGGCCACGATGCCGTCCTCGACGTCGTGCACCGAGTAGGCCACGTCGTCGGCGAGGTCCATCACCTGCGCCTCGACGCACC
Source organism: Nocardioides sp. LML1-1-1.1 (assembly GCF_040676175.1). Classification (NCBI taxonomy): domain Bacteria; kingdom Bacillati; phylum Actinomycetota; class Actinomycetes; order Propionibacteriales; family Nocardioidaceae; genus Nocardioides; species Nocardioides sp. LML1-1-1.1. Next base: position 29,818 of record NZ_JBEGHK010000007.1, read on the forward strand.
GCCGGCCGGCGGGCGCGCCCCGGCGCACCCAGTCGAAGGCGGGGCGGTCGTCGTCGTAGACGCCGAACTTGCCGTCCTTCGCCGCCTCCGGGCCCCACGGGTACTTCGTGCACGCGTCGAGGGTCGCCCGGGTCAGGTTGAGCCCGGCGTCGGTCGTCTTCGCCTCCAGCCGGGTCAGCAGCCGCAGGGTCTGCGCGTTGCCCTCGAAGCCGCCGCAGTCCGCGGCGAGCGCCGCCAGCGCCCGCTCCCCGTTGTGCCCGAACGGCGGGTGCCCGAGGTCGTGGGCCAGCGCGGCGGTCTCGGTGATGTCCGGGTGCGTGCCCAGCGCGCGGGAGAGGTCGCGCGCGATCTGGGCGACCTCCAGGCTGTGGGTGAGCCGGTTGCGGACGAAGTCGTCGCTCTGCGGTCCCACCACCTGGGTCTTGGCGGCCAGCCGCCGGAACGACGCCGCGTGCACCACCCGCGCCCGGTCCCGCTCGAACGCGAGCCGCTCGGGCGCCTCGACCCGCTTCGGCGGCTCGGGGACGACGCGCTCGCGGGCGTGCTCGTCGTAGCGCGCCTCCACCTGGTCCACCCGGCGACCCTATCGAGTGGGCTGCCTGGCAGCGTCAGTACGTCGTGACGTGCACGTGGTCGTAGTGGTTGGCCGTGGTGGAGCCGCGGTCGGACATCCCCCGCCAGCCCTCACCGGACCGGTCGACCGACCAGATCTTCTGCGAGTAGATCACGTAGTTGACGCCGAGCGCGGCGTAGTTGGCGCGCACGAACTCGGCGATCTCCCAGCCCCGGGCGCCGGAGGTCATGATGTCGACCGCGAGGCCCTGCGAGTGCTCGCCGTCGCCGCGGAACGTGCCGTAGGTCGAGACCTCGGGGAAGTTCGCGCAGACGGCCTGGTGGACCTTCTTGATGTTCGGGCTGACGCCGGCGGGCACGCTCGTGCCGTTGGTGCAGGAGGCGTCGATGGCCAGCGGCTTCTCGTCGGAGAGGTGGCCGGTGGTGACCCAGCGGGCCTTGCCGCCGACGACGATCTCCTCGCGCCCGCCGTAGGTGCGGCCGGTCAGGAAGACCTTCTCGCCCTCCTCGACCTCGCCGACCTTCTTGCCGGACTTGTCCGGGCGCGTCCACAGGTTGAGGGCGTCGGTCGTCCACCGCTTGGCGTCGGCGCCGGCGACGGCCTTGGCCGTGGCGGTGCTCGCCATCAGGCGGTCGACCTTGCTGCCGATCGCGTCGGCGGAGCGATCGCTGCTGCGCGAGATGATCGGCAGCTCGCGCGGGGCGGCGTCCTGGACGGAGCCGGCCGCGCGGTTGCCGTCGACGGCGAGCAGGTCGCGGTCGGGGGCCGGGGAGCTCATCACTCCGGCGGAGACGACCGCACCGGTCGCCAGGACGGCCAGCGAGCCGGCCAGGACGGCGGCTCGGGGCGTACGTCGCGCGGTTTCCCGCTTGTGGCTGGTGGCCACGCGCTGATTCCTTTGCTGTTGCTTGCAGGTCGTCCCGAGAGCCTCGGCCGGAGCCGGGGCATCGTGCGAGTGAAGCACACCCCGAGAGTCGTCAACGAATCAACAACCCGCGCCGAGGGGTGAGACGGCTCACCCTCCGGTGGTCTCGTTCGCGTCCTCCAGGACGACGGATCCGCCCTCGCACAGGCCGTCGGTGTCGTCGAGCCACCCCTCCGGCAGCACCACCTTGTGCCGCGGCGCACCCTGCCGTCCGCGGGGCGCGCCCAGCTCGGAGACCGGGAACGGCTCGCTCGGGTCGAGCTCGGCGAGCAGCCCGTCGAGCGCGGCCAGGGAGTCGACCAGGCCGAGCGAACGACGCAGCTCGCCGCCCGCCCGGAAACCCTTCAGGTACCAGGTGACGTGCTTGCGGAACTCCTTGCAGCCCCGCTCCTCCCCCATGTGCTCGCACAGCAGCTCGGCGTGCCGGCGCATCATCGCGCTCACCTCGCCGAGGGTCGGCAACGTGGTCTCCGCCGGCCCGTCGGCGGAGAAGGCGGCGGCCAGGTCGCGGAACAGCCACGGCCGGCCCAGGCAGCCACGGCCGACGACGACGCCGGCGACGCCCGTCTGCTCCACCATCCGTACGGCGTCCGCGGCCTCCCAGATGTCGCCGTTGCCGAGCACCGGGATGTCCACCGACGCGGCCAGGTCGGCGATGGCGTCCCAGTCGGCCTCGCCGGAGTAGGCCTGCGCGACGGTCCGCCCGTGCAGCGCGATGGCGGCGACCCCGGTGTCCTGGGCGATCCGCCCGGCGTCGCGGTAGGTCAGGTGGTCCTCGTCGAGGCCCTTGCGGGTCTTCATGGTCACCGGGACGTCGTACGGCGCCGCGGCGGCCACCGCCTCCTGGAGGATCCGGCCGAGCAGGTTGCGCTTCCAAGGCAGCGCACCACCGCCGCCCTTGCGGGTGACCTTGGGGACCGGGCAGCCGAAGTTGAGGTCGACGTGCGCGACGCCGTAGTCCTCGCAGAGGATCTTGGTGGCCTGGCCGACGTAGACCGGGTCGGTGCCGTAGAGCTGCACCGAGCGGACGGTCTCGAGCTCGTCGAAGACGAGCATCCGCTTCGTGGTCTCGTCGCCCTCCACCAGGCCGCGGCTGGTGATCATCTCGCAGACGTAGAGCCCGGCGCCGTGCTCGGCGCACAGCCGGCGATAGGCCGCGTTGGTGATCCCGGCCATCGGCGCCAGCACCACCGGCGTGGGCACCTCCAGCGAGCCCAGGCGCAGCCCGGTCACGACGCGGAGGGGGTGGAGCGGGGGACGACCGGCCGGCCGCCCTTCTTGGCGGGCTTCTTCCCGGGCTTCTTGGTGGCGGGCTTGGTCACCTTGCCGACCGGGCCGCTCCAGGTGACCGCGTCGAGGCCGCCGAAGGGCAGGAACGAGATGTGCTGCAGGGTCCGCCCGGGCGCGAGGAAGTAGACCTGGCACAGCTGCGCGGTCGCGCCGGCCGCGAAGGCCGTGGGCAGCGGGCCGCCGTTGCAGAACGGCTGCTGCTGGGCGGTGTAGTAGTTCGGCGCCTCGCGGGTGGTGCCGTCGTCGGCCCACAGCACGTTGTCGAGGCGCATCCCGCCCAGGTCGGTGTCGCCGGTGTTGGTGACCTTCACCCGGACGAAGTACGGCGTGCGTGCCGCCGTCGTCGCGTCGACGTTCCACCCCGGGAAGGACTCGGCGAAGGACGTCCGCTCGATCCGCTCGACGACCACCGAGAGCACGCCGACCTGGTCCTGGCGGCGCTCGAAGGCGACCACCCCCGCCTGGCCGAGCGTCAGCGCGGTGCCCGGCTCGGTGAGGGTGACCCCGTCCGGAACCTCCAGGTAGGTCGCGGGCGCGCTCGTGGACGCCGACGGCTTCGGCTTCGACGTGGCCGCGTCCTCGTCGCCCGAACCGCACCCGGCCAGCCCGCTCGCCACCGCGAGCGCCACGCCCACGGCGAGCACCGGCCGGATGCGGTCCCTCAGCATCCGACGAGCCGCTCGGCGAAGTAGGTGGTGAGCTTGTCGAGCGCGACCCGCTCCTGGGACATGGTGTCCCGCTCGCGGACGGTGACCGCCTGGTCGTCGAGGGTGTCGAAGTCGATGGTCACGCAGTAGGGCGTGCCGATCTCGTCCTGGCGGCTGTAGCGCTTGCCGATGGAGCCGGCGTCGTCGAAGTCGATGTTCCACAGCGCGCGCAGCTCGCTGGACACGGCGCGGGCCTTGGGGCTGAGGTCCTCGTTGCGGCTCAGCGGCAGCACGGCGACCTTGACCGGCGCCAGGCGCGGGTCGAGGCGCAGCACGGTGCGCTTGCGGACGCCACCCTTGGTGTCGGGGGCCTCGTCCTCGGCGTAGGCGTCGACGAGGAACGTCATCAGGCTGCGCGAGAGACCGGCTGCCGGCTCGATGACGTAGGGCACGTAGCGGTTGTTGTTGGCCTGGTCGAAGTACGACAGGTCCTTGCCGGAGTGCTCCGCGTGCGTCGACAGGTCGAAGTCGGTGCGGTTGGCGATGCCCTCCAGCTCACCCCACTCCGAGCCGGCGAACTGGAAGCGGTACTCGATGTCGACGGTCCGCTTGGAGTAGTGCGACAGCTTCTCCTTCGCGTGCTCGTAGTGGCGCAGGTTGTCGGGGTCGATCCCGAGGTCGGTGTACCAGGCGGTCCGGGTGTCGATCCAGTACTGGTGCCACTCCTCGTCCTCGCCCGGCTTGACGAAGAACTCCATCTCCATCTGCTCGAACTCGCGGGTGCGGAAGATGAAGTTGCCCGGCGTGATCTCGTTGCGGAAGCTCTTGCCGATCTGGGCGATGCCGAACGGGGGCTTCATCCGCTGCGAGGTGACCACGTTGGCGAAGTTGAGGAAGATGCCCTGCGCGGTCTCGGGGCGCAGGTAGTGCAGGCCCGACTCGTCCTCGATGACGCCGAGGTGGGTCTTGAGCATGCCGGAGAACTCACGCGGCTCGGTCCACGCGCCGCGGGTGCCGCAGTTGGCGCAGGCGACGTCCTTGAGGTCGACCGTGTCCGGGTCGTCGATGCCCTTCTTCTCGGCGTACTGCTCCTGCAGGTGGTCGTAGCGGTAGCGCTTGTGGCACGAGAGGCACTCGGTCAGCGGGTCGTTGAACGTCGCGACGTGGCCCGATGCCTCCCAGGTCTGGCGCGGCAGGATGACGCTGGAGTCGAGGCCGACGACGTCGTCGCGGCTCTGCACCATCGAGCGCCACCACTGGCGCTTGATGTTCTCCTTCAGCTCCACGCCGAGCGGGCCGTAGTCCCAGGCCGAGCGGGTGCCGCCGTAGATCTCTCCACAGGGGTAGACGAAGCCTCGGCGCTTCGCGAGGGAGACGACGTGGTCGACGGTGGACGGGGGCGGCTTGGCCACGGAAGGATCCTTTATGGGACGAGCCCGGCTGGCTGTCGGGCGTGGTGTGTCTTGACTCGCGGGAGCAGTCTCCTAGGTTACGCGAGACCCGGCCACGTTCAGCACCGTATTCGGCTCGACCGGCTCGTAGGCGCCCGGCTCGTCGATCGCCCGGCCCAGCCGCGGCATCCCGTGCAGCTTGAAGTCGTACGACGACAGGGCGCGCCGGTAGGCGCCGACGTTCTCCCACCGGGTGCTGAGCAGCCACAGATCGGGGTCGTCGAGGTTGCGCCCGACCTGGCCGTCGACGTAGCCGGGGGCGGCGGCGAGCAGCGCGTGGACGGTCTCGAGGTCGGCACGGAGGGCGGCGGGGTCCTCCCCGGCACGGAAGCGGTTCACGACGAGCACGTCGCGCACTCTACGCAGGCGCGGCGCCCTTGACGGCTCCCCCGCCGACCCGGATTATGAAGGTCATCATAATCCGGCGACAGGAGCACCCGTGACCGCGACCTGGCAGAAGTCCGCCTGCATCCTCTGCGAGTGCAACTGCGGGATCGAGGTGCAGGTCGAGGACCGGCGCCTCGTCAAGATCCGCGGCGACAAGGAGCACCCCTCCTCCGCCGGCTACACGTGCGAGAAGCCGCTGCGCCTGGACCGCTACCAGAACGGCACGCCGCGGCTGACCAGCCCGCTGCGGCGCCGCGCCGACGGTGGCTACGAGGAGATCGACTGGGACACCGCCATCACCGAGATCGCGGCGCGGTTGGCGGCGATCCGCGACGAGCACGGCGGCGACAAGATCTTCTTCTACGGCGGCGGCGGGCAGGGCAACCACCTCGGCGCCGGCTACGGCCAGGCCCTGCAGGCCGCGCTCGGCGTGCGCTACAGGTCCAACGCGCTCGCCCAGGAGAAGACCGGCGAGATGTACGTCGACGGGCGGCTCTACGGCGGGCACACCAAGGGCGACTTCGAGCACGCCGAGGTGGTGGTGTTCGTCGGCAAGAACCCCTGGCAGTCGCACTCCTTCCCGCGCACCCGCCCGGTGCTCAAGGAGATGGCCGCCGACCCGGGCCGCTGCATGGTGGTCATCGACCCGCGGCGCAGCGAGACCGCCGCGATGGCCGACGTCCACCTCCAGGTCCGGCCCGGCACGGACGCCTGGTGCCTGGCCGCCCTCGGCGCGGTGCTCGTGCAGGAGGACCTGGTCGACCACGCCTTCGTCGAGGAGCACACCACCGGCGCGGAGCCGGTCCTCGCGGCGTACCGCGCCGTCGACGTGACCGACTACGCCGAGCGGTGCGGGGTGGCGGAGGACCTGATCCGGGCCACCGCGCGGCGGATCGCGAGCGCCGAGAGCGCCTGCACCTACGAGGACCTCGGCATCCAGCAGGCACCGCACAGCACGCTGAGCTCCTACCTCAACAAGATGCTGTGGATCCTCACCGGCAACTTCGCCAAGAAGGGCGGGATGTTCCTGCACTCGACGTTCGCGGCGCTCGCGGGCGGGGGCGGCGGGGGCGGCGCGAAGGTCACCCCGGTCACCGGGGCGCGGATCATCTCCGGGCTGGTCCCCTGCAACTCGATCGCCGAGGAGATCGACACCGACCACCCCGACCGGTTCCGGGCACTCTGGCTCGACAGCACGAACCCGGCGCACTCGCTGGCCGACTCGGCCGGCTTCCGGCGGGCGATGCGCACGCTCGACCTGAGCGTGGTCATCGACATCGCGATGACCGAGACCGCGCAGGAGGCCGACTACGTGCTGCCGGCCGCCACCCAGTTCGAGAAGTGGGAGTGCACCTTCTTCAACGTCGACTTCCCCGAGAACGTCTTCCACCTGCGGGCCCCGCTGATGGACCCGCTGCCCGGCACGCTCGCGGAGCCGGAGGTCTACGCCCGGGTGCTGCGCGCGCTCGACGCGGTCGAGGAGTCGACGCTGGCTCCGCTGCGGACCGCGGCGCGGGCCGGCCTGACGTCGTACGCCGAGGCGTTCTTCGCCGCGGTGACGGCCGACCCGCGGCTGATGGGCCTGGCCGGCTTCGTCCTCCACGAGACGCTCGGGCCGACGCTCGGAACCGCACGCGGCACGGCAGCGCTGTGGGGCGTGGCCCAGCTCTGCGCGATGAACCAGCCCGCCTCGGTGGCGCGCGCCGGCTTCACCGGCACCGGCTTCGAGCCGGGCAACGCGCTCTTCGAGCGGATCCTGACCGGCGAGGCGGTGGTGTTCACCCGCGACGACCACGAGCAGGCGTGGGACTACGTCCGTCGTCCCGACCGCCGCTTCACCCTGGAGATCCCCGAGCTGATCGACCGGATGCGGGCGCTGGCCGACGAGCCGAGCTCGTGGACCACCACGGAGTTCCCGTACGTGCTGTCGGCCGGCGAACGACGCGCGTTCACCGCGAACACCATCATCCGCGACCCCTCCTGGCGCCGGCGGGACGCCGGCGGCGCGCTGCGGATCAACCCGGAGGACGCCGGGAGCCTGTCGGTGACGGACGGCGACGTGCTGCGCGTGGTGACCGAGGCGGGCAGCGCGGTCGCGACCGTGGAGGTCACCGACAGCCTGCAGCGCGGGCACGTCTCGCTGCCCAACGGCCTCGGCATCGCGCACCCGGACGGCACGCCCGGCGTCGCGCCCAACGAGCTCACCTCGACCCGGCACCGCGACTGGCTGGCCGGCACGCCGTGGCACAAGTACGTCCCCGCCCGCCTGGAGCCCGTCGCGGGGTGACGCCGCCGACTTGACCGGGAGGCGAGCGCAGTTGAGAATGATTCTCATGCGCTCGTTCTCCGGTCTCGCCGCCCTGTCCGCCCTCGCCGTGCTCGCCTCCGGGTGCTCGGCGTTCAGCGAGGACAGCGGCTCGGCGAGCGGCGGCAGCGGCGACCTCACCGTGGCCGCCGCCTTCTACCCGCTGGCCTGGCTGACCGAGCAGGTCGCCGAGGGCACCGGCACCGAGGTCGAGCTGCTCACCCAGCCCGGCACCGAGCCGCACGACCTCGAGCTGGACGTGAAGAAGACCGCCGAGATCGCCTCGGCCGACCTCGTCCTCTACCAGGCCGGCTTCCAGCCCGCCGTCGACGACGCCGTCGCGCAGAACGCCCAGGGCGACACCCTCGACGTCGCCGCCCTCGCCAGCCTGCGCCCGGTGGACGAGTCCGCCGAGGAGCACGAGGAGCACGGCGAGCACGGCGAGGGGGAGGGCCACGACGAGCACGACCACGGCAGCCTCGACCCGCACTTCTGGCAGGACCCGCTGCGCGTGGCCACCGTCGCCGACGCCGTCGCCAAGGAGCTGGCCGGCCTCGACGAGGACCACGCCGACGACTACGAGAAGAACGCCGCGGCGCTGCGCACGCGGCTGGAGTCGCTCGACGCGTCGTACACCGCTGGCCTGCGCGACTGCGCGCGTGACACGATCGTGGTCTCGCACGACGCCTTCGGCTACCTCGAGAAGTACGGCCTCCACCTCGCCTCGATCGTCGGGCTCTCCCCCGACGCCGAGCCGACGGCGGCCGCGCTCGGCAAGCTGCAGGACCTGATCAAGGAGGAGGGCATCACCACGGTGTTCAGCGAGCCGCTCAAGCCCGCCCTCGGCAAGGGGATCGCCTCCGACCTCGGCCTGACCAACGGCGTCCTCGACCCGATCGAGGGACTCTCCGACGCGTCCTCCGGCGAGGACTACCTGTCGTTGATGCAGGCCAACCTGAAGGCGCTGCAGACCGCCAACGGGTGCCGATGACAGCGGCCGTCTCCCTCACCGGCGGGACCGTCGCCCTCGGCGGCCGGCCGGTCCTGCGCGGTATCGACCTCGCCGTCGAGCCCGGCGAGTTCGTCGCGCTCATGGGCGCCAACGGCTCCGGCAAGTCCACCCTGGTGCGCACCCTGGTCGGGCTGCGCCCGCTGGTCGCGGGCGAGGTGCGCCTGTTCGGCACCCCCCTCGACGACTTCGGCCAGTGGTCCCGGGTCGGCTTCGTGCCGCAGCGCGCGACGGCCGCGGCCGGCGTACCGGCGTCGGTGTGGGAGGTCGTCGCCGCCGGCCGGCTGACCCGGCGCCGCCTGCTCCGCCCGCTCTCGCGCGCCGACCGGGCCGCGATCGAGGACGCGCTGGAGGTCGTCGGCCTCGCCGACCGGCGCCGCGACGCCGTCACCAACCTGTCCGGCGGCCAGCAGCAGCGCGTCCTCATCGCGCGCGCCCTGGCCGGTGAGCCCGAGCTGTTCTTCCTCGACGAGCCCACCGCGGGCGTCGACCTGCCCAACCAGCACGTCCTCGCCGACACCCTCGCCCGGCTCAAGGAGCGCGGCGCGACCATCGTCCTGGTCGCCCACGAGCTCGGGCCGCTGGAGCGCCTCGTCGACCGAGCGGTCGTGATGCGCGACGGCCGGGTCGTCTACGACGGCCCGCCGCTGCGCGACCACGAGGTGCACCAGCCCTGGCTCGGCGAGCCGCACACGCACCACCACCACCACGCGCCGCGGCCGGCTGACCACGTCCCCGGCGTCGCGTCTCCGGTCGACCGGAGCGTCGACCACCGCGGAGGCGAGCGATGAGCCCGATCGAGCTGTTCTCGCTGCCGTTCATGCAGCGCGCGCTCATCGCCGCGCTGCTCACCGGCCTCGCCGCGCCCGCGATCGGCACCTTCCTCGTCCAGCGCCGCCTGGCCCTGATGGGCGACGGCATCGGTCACGTCGCCGTCACCGGCATCGCGCTCGGCCTGCTCACCGGCGCCTCCCCCGTGTGGACGGCGGTCCTGGTCGCCGTGCTCGGCGCGCTGCTCATCGAGCTGATCCGCGAGCGCGGCCAGACCAACGGCGACGTCGCCCTCGCGCTGCTCTTCTACGGCGGCCTCGCCGGTGGCATCTTCCTCAGCGGCCTCGGCGGCCAGAGCGCCGCCTCGCTCAACACCTACCTCTTCGGCTCGCTCACCACGATGTCCGTCTCCGACGTGATCGCCACGATGGTGCTCGCCACGGCCGTCATCGCGCTGTGCCTCGGCCTGGCCCCCCAGCTCTTCGCCGTCGCCCAGGACCAGGAGTTCGCCCGGGTCGCGGGACTGCGGGTGCGCGCCTACAACGTGCTCGTCGCGGTGCTCGCCGCCGTCTCGGTCACGGTCGCGATGCGCACGGTCGGGCTGCTCCTCGTCTCCGCGCTGATGGTCGTCCCGGTCGCCACCTCCCAGCAGCTCACCCGCTCCTTCCGGGCCACCATCGCCGCCGCCATGGCGCTGGGCGTGCTCGCCTCGGTCGGCGGGCTCGTGGTGGCCACCTTCGCGTCGTACAAGGCGACGGTGGCGCCGGGTCCGACCATCGTCCTGCTCGCCCTGGCCTGCTACGCCGTGGCCTGGCCGATCGGCATCTGGACCCGCCACCGGGCGCGCCTGCGCGAGCCCTTCCCCACCGGGGAGCCGGACGCGCACGAGGCCTGCGCGGAGCACCCGCACGACCACGGACCGGGGTGCGGTCACCTCGCCGTACCGCACGACGACCACGTGGACTACGTCCACGACGGGCACCGCCACGCCGCCCACGGCTCGCACTACGACGAGCACTGAGCTGATGGCGCGAGCGCGTCGCTCGTGCCTCGCGCCGCGCTGCCGCGCTCGCTGTTGGCTTGCGTAGCAGGCGGGTCCGCCTGGCGGCAGGCCGGACGGCGCCGGGGACGGCCCCCCTCCGCCTCCGGTCGCTCGTGCCTCGCTCCCTCCGGCTCCGGGCCGGGGCCGTTCCCGGCCTGCCGTCAGCGCACGGTCGGGCTCAGACCTGGTTGGGGACCGCTCCGCCGTAGCGCCGGTCCCGGCGCGCGTACTCGTCGATCGCCTGCCACAGGTGCCGCCGGTCCACGTCGGGCCAGAGCACGTCGGTGAAGACGAGCTCGGAGTACGCCGCCTGGTAGAGCATGAAGTTCGACAGGCGCTGCTCCCCCGAGGTCCGCCAGATCAGGTCGGCGTCGGGGAGCTCGGGGACGTAGAGGTAGCGGCCCAGGGTGCGCTCGTCGACCCGGTCCGGGTTGACCCGGCCGGCGGCCACGTCGCGGGCCAGGGCCCGGGCGGCGTCGCCGAGCTCGGAGCGGCCGCCGTAGTTGACGCACATGGTGAGGGTCAGCACGTCGTTGTGCTGGGTCAGCTCCTCGGTCGTGCGCAGCTCGTCGATCACCGACTTCCACAGCTTGGGCGCCCGCCCGGCCCACCGCACCCGGATGCCGCGCTCGTGCATCTCCTCCCGGCGGCGTCGTACGACGTCGCGGTTGAAGCCCATCAGGAACTTCACCTCGTCGGGGCTGCGCGACCAGTTCTCGGTGGAGAAGGCGTACGCCGAGACCGCCTTCACGCCGATCTCGATCGCGCCCTCGACGACGTCGAAGAGGCTGGATTCGCCCTCCTCGTGCCCGCGGGTGCGGGGCAGGCCGCGCTCCTTGGCCCAGCGGCCGTTGCCGTCCATCACGATCGCGACGTGGTGCGGCACCAGCTCCGGCGGCAGCGCCGGGGGACGGGCGCCCGAGGGGTGCGGGGTCGGCGGCAGCGGGGTGGCGCGGCGCGCGGCCTCGGCACGGGTACGACGGGAGGAGCGGCTCACGGTGCCGATTGTGTCAGCGCTCGACGTACGCCAGCGAGCGGAGGCCCCGCTCCAGCTGCCACTGCACGAACGCCGCGACCAGGCCGTTGGCCTCCTTGACGTGCCGCGGCTCGGCGGCCTCGATGACCGGCCAGTCGCCGGCCAGCAGGGCACCGAGCAGGGTCAGCGTCTCCCGCGCGGGTGTGGCCGAGCCGGGGATCCGGCAGGTCGAGCACAGCACGCCACCCATCGACGGGTTGAACCACCGGTGGCTGCCCAGCTCACCGGTCGCGGTCACCGGCGGGCGCCCGCAGTGCGCGCAGTCGACGAACGCCGGGGCGTAGCCGGCGATGGCGAGCGCGCGGAGCAGGTAGGAGTCGAGGACGTGGCCGGGGCGGCGCTCCCCCGCGGCCATCGCGTTCAGCCCACCGAGCAGCAGCGCGAACTGCTGACGGGCCGGCTCCCGCTCCTCCACGACGAGCCGCTCGGCGGTCTCCAGCATCGCGGTGCCGGCGGTGTAGCGGTCGTAGTCGAAGCCGATCGGGGCGGCGTAGGACCCCCGGGTCTCGGCCTGGGTGACCGTGTCGAGGTTGCGCCCGTGCGCGAGCTGCAGGTCCACGTGGGTGAACGGCTCGAGCCGCGACCCCCACCGCGAGGTCGTGCGACGCACGCCCTTGGCCACCGCCCGGATCCGGCCGTTCTCGCGGGTCAGCAGCGTGATGATCCGGTCGGCCTCACCCAGCTTGTGGGTGCGCAGCACGATCGCCTCGTCACGGTAGAGAACCACCTGCCCATTGTGCCGCCCGGGCGGTGGGAGATCCGGGAGCCACCCCGGTGGCAGGGGTGGCTCCCGGCCGGCTCAGCCTCGCCGGATCGGCGGGGAGAGGCGGAGGTCCTCGCCGAGCGCGCGGCGCAGGGCGTCGTCGCCGTGGACCACGCTCTCGCCCTCGAAGAGCGCGACTCCGGCCCCGACCCGGACCGTGCGCGGCTTGCCGAGGCAGGAGCGCGGGACGGTGAGCACGAGGGCGGTGCGGTCGAAGCGGGCGGACTTGCCGGCGCAGCGGACCACCTTGCCGCCATTGGTCTTGGTGAGCACGAAACCGCGGGTGCCGCCGATCTTGACCTGGGTCAGGTCGAAGGAGGTGCTGGGCGTGCGGACGACGGCGAAGGCGCTCCAGTCCCCGCGCGGCAGGGCGCGCATCCGGAGCCGGACGACGAGCGTGGTGCGGGTGTGGCTGACGGTGGTGCGCACCACGTCGCCCTGGGCCCGGCTCGGGGCGTAGCTGACCGAGTTGTCCTCGTGGATGGTGACCACGTCGCCGACCGGGTCGGCGAGGGACCAGCTCTGGGCCGACGCGACGCCGGCGGAGGAGACGAGGAGGGCGGTGGCCAGGCCGAGGGTCGCGCCGAGGCGACGGATGCTCTTCATGGGCCGCACCTTAACCGATCTCAGCAGGCGAGTTGACATGAGTTGTCAGATCGGAGATCAGCCGCGACGCAGCACCGGGGAGAGCTGCAGGTGCGCGATGTCGGCGTAGGCGCCCCGGCGGTTGGCGTCGTCGACGTAGGCCAGCCGGACGCCGGGCGCGACGGCGGCGACGCCGGCCCCGACCCGGACCACGCGCGGCTTGCCGAGGCAGGCGCGCGAGACGGTGAGGATCAGCGCGCGCCCGTCGAGCCGCGACGACTTTGCCTTGCAGGACAGCTCGCGGCCGTTGCCGTGGGTCTTGGTGAGCGACGTCCAGCTGTGGCGGTCGAAGCGCATGTGGAACAGGTCGTACGACGTGCTGGGCGTGCGGATCGTGGTCATGCCCATCCAGTCCCCCGTCGGGACGGCGCGCATCGTGATCCGGATGACGACCTTGGTGCGGGTGTGGCTGACCGAGGTGCGCACCACGTCACCGCGCACGCGGCCGGGCTCGGCGATCCGGCCCTCGGGCCGCACGACGGCCAGCAGCGAGTTGTCGCCGGTCACCCGCAGCACGTCGCCGCTCGCGTCACCGCCCGACCAGCTCTGCGCGGAGGCGAGGCCGGCGGTGCCGAGCAGCAGGGACGGGACGAGTCCGAGGGTCGCCACGAGGCGACGGAGCGTGGTCATGGCGCGGACCCTACGCCAGGACGGGCCGGCGCGCTGCCAGGAGTTGTCAGATCAGGAACTACGGGTACGACGCGCCCGGAGCGAGCCGCGCGAGCACTCGCGGGCGAACCGGGCCACCACCAGGTCCAGGCGCTCGGGCCGGCGCCGCCACTCCAGCGGCATCTCGGCCCGCTCCAGCACCGCGCCCGGGATCTCGCGGGCGAGCTGCTCGGCGTCGCCGGCCGGGTGGAACGGGTCGCGCGGGCGCGAGAGCACCAGCGTGCGCGCGGTGATCGCCTCCCGCTCCGCCGGCGTCGGAGCGAGCCGGCCGAAGAGCACGCCGTGGATCACCGCCGCGACGGTCCCGGGGCGCTGGTCGAGCGTCTCGCGGGCCAGCCGCAGCCAGGCGGGCAGCAGCCGGGAGGGCACCGGCCGGCTGGCCAGGCGCAGCAGGCTGAGCGGGAGCGGGGCGAAGCGGGCGGCGTACATGGCCGGGCCGAGGACGGCCAGCTGCGCGGTCAGCGCGTTGTCGAGCACCGGCCCGTCGAGCAGCAGCCCCGCGACCCGCTCGGGCGCGCGGACGGCCACCTCCAGCGCGACGTTGGCGCCCAGCGAGCTGCCCCCGACGACCGCACGGGCGGCGCCGACGGCGTCGAGCAGCGCGACGACCTGCTCGGCGAAGGCGGTGATCGAGTACGACAGCGGGTCGGCCGGGCGGTCCGAGCCGCCGTGGCCGAGCGGGTCGAGCACGAGCACGTGCAGGCCCGCCGCGGCGAGCGTGCGCGCCGCGTGGTCGTGCACGCTGCGCGGCACCAGCAGCGGCGGCAGCAGGACGACCCAGGCCTCCCCGGCGCCGTACTCGGTGAACTCGAGGCGGTCGCGGCCGCGCCGGCCCTCGACGAGGACCTGCCCGACCTGCTCGGAGGCCAGCGCGGCGCGACCCATGCTCAGCGGCCCGTCGAGGGGATCGTGATCGCCTGCGCCCGGTTGGCCGCACACACCACCGCACGCAGCGAGGCCGTGACGATGTTGTGGTGGATGCCGATGCCCCACACGATCTCGCCGGCGATCTCCGCCTCGACGTACGCCGCCGCGAGGGCGTCGCCGCCCGAGGACAGCGCGTGCTCGGCGTAGTCGAGCACCCGGATGTCGGCACCCGCCTGGCGCATCCCGTCGACGAAGGCCGCCACCGGGCCGTTGCCCATGCCGGTGAAGGTCTGCTCCTCACCACGCACGCGCAGGTTGACCTCCTGGCGGTCGTCGCCGTCCTGGTCGGTGGTAGAGGAGAACGCGACGAGCGAGTAGGGCTCCTCGCGGTCGAGGTACTCCTTGCGGAAGATGTCCCAGATCGCCTCCGGCGTCACCTCGCCGCCCTGGGCGTCGGTGTGCTGCTGGATGACCCGGCTGAACTCGATCTGCGCCCGGCGCGGCAGGTCGAGGCTGTGCTCGGCCTTGAGCACGTAGGCCACGCCGCCCTTGCCGGACTGGCTGTTGACCCGGATGACGGCCTCGTAGGTGCGGCCCACGTCCTTGGGGTCGATGGGCAGGTACGGCGCCTCCCAGGCCACCTCGTTGACCGGCTTGCCCTGCTCGGCGGCGATCCGGTCGAGGTCCTCCAGGCCCTTCTTGATCGCGTCCTGGTGGGAGCCCGAGAACGCCGTGTAGACCAGGTCGCCGGCCCACGGGTGGCGCGGGTGGACGGGCAGCTGGGTGCAGTACTCCACCGTGCGGCGGATCTCGTCGATCTCGGAGAAATCGACCTGCGGGTCGATGCCCTGGCTGAACAGGTTCATCCCGAGGGTGACCAGGTCGACGTTGCCGGTGCGCTCGCCGTGGCCGAACAGGCAGCCCTCGACCCGGTCGGCGCCGGCCATCAGGGCCAGCTCGGTGGCCGCGACCGCCGTGCCGCGGTCGTTGTGCGGGTGCAGGCTGATCACCGAGTGCGCCCGGCGGGAGAGGTGGCGGCCGAAGTACTCGATCTGGTCGGCGTAGGTGTTCGGGGTGGACATCTCCACCGTGGCGGGCAGGTTGAGGATGATCTCCCGGCCCTCCTCCGGCTGCCACACGTCGGAGACCCGCTCGCACACCTCGAGCGCGAAGTCGGTGGGCGTCTGGGTGAAGATCTCGGGGCTGTACTGGTAGCCGAAGTCGGTGCCGGCGAGCAGCTGCTCGGCGTACTTCATCACCCACTCGGTGCCGCGGGTCGCGATCGCGATGCACTCGGCCTCGGTCACGTTGAAGACGACCCGCTGGAACAGCGGCGCGGTCGCGTTGTAGAGGTGCACGGTCGCCTTGTCGGCGCCCTGCAGCGACTCCACGGTGCGGGCGATGAGGTCCTCGCGGGCCTGCGTCAGCACGGAGACCCGTACGTCGTCGGGGATCCGGTCCTCGGTGACGAGCTGGCGCACGAAGTCGAAGTCGGTCTGGCTCGCGGCCGGGAAGCCGATCTCGATCTCCTTGTAGCCCATCTTCACCAGGAGCTCGAACATCTTCATCTTGCGCGAGGGGCTCATCGGGTCGATGAGCGCCTGGTTGCCGTCGCGCAGGTCGGTGGAGAGCCACCGCGGGGCGCGGGTGATCTTCTGGTCGGGCCAGGTCCGGTCCGGCACCGTGACGGGCTCGAAGGCGGTGTAGCGGTGGAAGGGCATCCCGCTGGGCTTCTGCTGCGGGACGGTGACGCGCTGGTGGGTCATGACTACCTCGGCTGGTTCAGGAATGAGACGGAGCGCCGGGCGCGCAACTTCCTCCGCAGCGAGGGGGTCCGGCTGGTCAGACCTCGCTGCGGCCGCTAAGAAGCAGGGCTCGCATCATGACGAGATCACTCTAACAGGACCCGGACTCCACCGCCGGGCCACGGGTACCGGCCGGTGACCCCCACCTCGAGGAGATCCTCCATGAGCACGATCCCCGGCGTACCCGCCGCGCAGGCCCCCGACCTCGCCGAGCCGACCGAGCCGGTCGAGCCGCTGCCGCCCAAGCCCGACCAGGGCGCACCCGCGGCGCGTACGGCGACAGGTGCCGACACCGGCGCCGAACCCTCGGCGCGCGCCCAGCAGGGGCGCTGGCTGACGACCTCGACCGGCACCCGGCTGCGCGACACCGACCACTCGCTCAAGGCCGGCGAGCGCGGCCCGACCCTGCTGCAGGACCACCACCTGCGCGAGAAGATCACCCACTTCGACCACGAGCGGATCCCCGAGCGCGTGGTGCACGCGCGCGGCAGCGGGGCGCACGGCTACTTCGAGGGCTACGGCACCGCCTCGACCGTGTCGTACGCCGGCCTGTTCGCCGAGGGCAAGCGGACACCGGTGTTCGTGCGCTTCTCGACCGTGCTCGGCAGCCGCGGCTCGGCCGACACCGTGCGCGACACCCGCGGCTTCGCCACGAAGTTCTACACCGACGAGGGCGTGTGGGACCTGGTCGGCAACAACATCCCGGTCTTCTTCATCCAGGACGGCATCAAGTTCCCCGACATCGTGCACGCCGGCAAGCCGCACCCGGACCGCGAGATCCCGCAGGCGCAGAGCGCGCACGACACCTTCTGGGACTTCGTCTCACTGCACACCGAGGCCCAGCACCACACGCTGTGGAACATGTCCGACCGCGGCATCCCGCGCTCCTACCGGATGATGGAGGGCTTCGGGGTGCACACCTTCCGGCTCACCAACGCCGAGGGCGAGACCTCGCTGGTGAAGTTCCACTGGAAGCCCAAGCTCGGTGTCCACTCCCTCACCTGGGAGGAGGCCCAGCTGATCGGCGGCCTCGACCCCGACTTCCACCGCCGTGACCTCGCGGACGCGATCGAGGCGGGCGCCCGCCCCGAGTGGGAGCTCGGCATCCAGGTCTTCGAGGACACCGAGGAGCAGGTGTTCCAGGGCATCGACCTGCTCGACCCGACCAAGATCGTGCCGGAGGAGCTGGCACCGGTGCAGCCGATCGGCCGGATGGTCCTCGACCGCAACCCCACCAACTTCTTCGCCGAGACCGAGCAGGTCGCCTTCCACGTCGGTCACCTCGTGCCCGGGATCGACGTCACCGACGACCCGCTGCTCCAGACCCGGCTGTTCTCGTACGTCGACACGCAGCTCAGCCGTCTCGGCGGCCCGAACTTCAACCAGCTCCCGGTCAACCGCACGCACGCACCGGTCAACGACATGCTCCGCGACGGCTTCCACCAGCACGCGGTCCATGCCGGGGTGGCGCCGTACCACCCGAACTCGCTCGACGGCGGCTGTCCCTTCATGGCTGGCGGGGACCTCGGCGACGAGCAGGCCCGGGCCTTCGTGGAGGTGGCCCGCGCGGTCGAGGGGGCGAAGGTGCGCGCCAACCCCGCGAGCTTCGAGGACCACTTCAGCCAGGCCCGGCTGTTCTGGGCGAGCATGAGCCCGGTCGAGCAGGAGCACATCATCCGGGCCTACGCCTTCGAGCTGGGCAAGTGCTACGAGCAGACGATCAAGGAGCGCCAGCTGCTCGCGCTCGCGAACATCGACGAGCGGCTGTGCGGCGAGGTCGCCACCGCCCTGGGCCTGCCCGCCCCGGACCCGACCGAGGAGGCCGGCGAGGTGGTGCCGAGCCCGGTGCTCTCCCAGCTCGCCGGCGGTCCGTGGCCCGGCGACGGCCGCGTGGTCGGCATCGTCGTGGACCCGGCCGGCGACCTGCCCGACGTCGAGGCGGTGCGTGCCGCGATCGACGAGGCCGGCATGGTGCCGCTCCTCGTCGCGCCGCACGGCGGCAAGGTCGGCGACCTGGACGTGCAGCGCACCTTCGCGACGGTCCGCTCGGTCGAGCTCGACGTCGTGCTGCTCGCCGGCAGCCCGCCGCCCGCACCGGACGCCCTGCCGGCCCGCGACGCCAAGGCCGGTGCCGCCGGCACGTCGAGCCTCGACCCGCGGGTGGTTCTGCTGCTCGAGGAGGCCTACCGCCACGCCAAGGTGGTCGGCGCGTGGGGCGCCGGGATCGACGCGCTCACCGCGGTGGGGCTCACCGACGACGTACCCGGGGTGGTGACGGGGAGCGAAGGTCCCGCCGTGCTCGCCCAGGTGCAGGACCTGATGGGCACGCACCGGGTGTGGGAGCGGTTCCCCGCCGCGGTCTGACGGTCCGGTCTAGCCTGGAGCGATGGCCCGCCTGCTCGTCGTCCACCACTCCCCCAGCGGCTCGTTGAAGGCGCTGCTGGAGCAGGTGGTCGCGGGCGCGAACGACCCGGACGTGCAGGCGGCCGGGACGGTCGAGGTGGTCGTGCGTCCGGCGCTGGAGGCGAGCGCCGACGACGTGCTCGCGGCCGACGGATACCTGCTCGGCACCAGCGCCAACTTCGGCTACATGAGCGGCGCGCTCAAGCACTTCTTCGACTCCACCTTCCTCGCCGTCGGCGGTGCGCTCGACCCCTCGGGCGCACCGGCCGGCGGCGCCGGCGCGACCGCCGGGCGCCCGTACGGCCTCTGGTTGCACGGGCGCTACGACCTCACCGGTGCGCAGCGCTCGGTGCAGTCGATCGTCGGCGCGCTCGGCTGGAAGCAGGGGTACGACGTGCTCGGCGTCCTCGGCGAGGTGGACGACGCCTCGCGGTCCGCCGCCTATGAGCTGGGCGCTACGATCGCGGCACTGCTGACGTGAGCAGACCCGGGGGCGGGACGAGAGGGGAGGCGACGATGAGGCTGCGCCATGCCGTCGCCGTCGTCTGCCTCGGTCTCCTCGGTGCCGCGCTGAGCGGCTGCGGCTCGGAGGACCAGGGCGGCAACACCGACCCCGACCTGGTCGACGCGACCACCCTGCCGACGACCGGCGTGTGCCGTGACCTGTCCCCCGACGACGTCGCCAAGCCCGCCAACGCCACGGCGACCATCGACTGCACCAGCCGGCACACCGCCGAGACGTACGCCGTCGGCGAGCTCCCCGCCGACTACGACGACGCCGACTACGACGACACCGACCTCGGCACCTACGCCTACCGCACCTGCTCGACGAAGTTCGCCGAGTTCGTCGGCGCCGACGAGAGCCTGGTGCTGCGCACCACGGTGAGCTGGGCCTGGTTCCGGCCCTCGGAGAAGGCGTGGTCCAAGGGCGCGCGGTGGTACCGCTGCGACGTGATCGGCGGCAACTCCGCCAGCCCGGCGTACCGGGCCCTGCCGACGACCGCGCGCGGCATGCTGTCCGGCCGCCCCGACAACAGCTGGCTGGCCTGCGCCACCGGGCCCTCCGTCGCCCAGGGCGAGAAGGTGCCCTGCTCGCAGAAGCACGAGTGGCGGGCGGTGACCACGGTCAAGCTCGGCCAGCCCGACGACGCCTACCCCGGCGATCGGGTGATGGAGAGCCGCACCCGCTCCTTCTGCGCCGCATCGGTGAAGGCCTGGCTGAACTACCCGGCGGAGTTCGAGTACGGATTCACCTTCTTCCACCAGGCGGAGTGGAAGGCCGGCATCCGGCGCTCGGTGTGCTGGGCCAAGACGACGAAGTAGAGAAGCCGAGATGCGCTCCACCCCCCACCTGACGACCCCGACGGCCCTGCGCCGCGGGCTGCTCGCCGTGCTCACCCTCGGCCTCGCCACCACGCTCGTCGCGTGCAGCGGCGAGGAGCCGGAGAAGAAGGACACCAAGCCGAGCGCCACCCAGACCCCGGCCCCGATGCCGCCGGCCGCACCGAAGGTCGGCGCCTGCTACCAGCTCCCCTACGAGACCGCGGTCGCCCCCACCTCGGAGAGCAAGCCGGTGGCCTGCGGCGCGGCGCACACCAGCGAGACCGTCGCCGTGGGCCGGATCGACGCCCTCGTCGACGGCCACCTGCTCGCGGTCGACTCCGACCGGGTGCAGCAGCAGGTCGCCACGGCGTGCCCGAAGGCCCTCACGTCGTACGTCGGCGGGAGCGTGAAGAGCCTGCGCCTGTCGATGATCCGCCCGGTCTGGTTCACCCCCACCGTCGAGGACTCCGACGCGGGTGCCGACTGGTACCGCTGCGACGCCGTCGTCCTCGCCGGCACCTCGAACCTGGCCGAGCTCAAGGCCGGCCTGCGCGGCGTGCTCGGCAAGCCCGCGACCCGCGACCGCTACGCCATGTGCGGCACCGCCGCCCCCGACGACAAGAAGTTCGAGCGGGTGCTCTGCTCGGCCAAGCACTCCTGGCGCGCGATCGACGTCGTGGTCTTCCCCGAGGGCGCCTACCCGGGCGAGAAGAAGGTCCGTGCCGCCGGGCGGACCCAGTGCGAGGACGCCGGTGCCGACGTCGCCGAGGACCCGCTCACCTTCGAGTGGGGCTACGAGTGGCCCACCAAGGAGCAGTGGGGCATGGGACAGGCGTTCGGCCGCTGCTGGGCTCCCGACTAGGCGCGAGCGCGTCGCTCGGGCCTCGCGCCGCGCTGCCGCGCCGCAGCTGGCTGGCGTAGGTCCTGCCTCCGCCTGGCGGCAAGCCCGCCGGCACGCGGAGCATCGCCTCCCTGCGCCTCCGGTCGGCTAGAAGCCGAGCTTGCGGAGCTGGCGCGGGTCGCGCTGCCAGTCCTTGGCGATCTTGACGTGCAGGTCGAGGTAGACCGGCACGCCGAGCAGGGCCTCGATCTGCTGCCGGGCCGCCGTGCCGACCGTGCGCAGCCGGGCGCCCTTCTTGCCGATCATGATGCCCTTCTGCGAGTCGCGCTCGACGTACAGGTTGGCGTGGATGTCGAGCAGCGGCTTGTCCTCCGGACGGTCCTCGCGCAGGCCCATCTCCTCCACGACCACGGCGATCGAGTGCGGCAGCTCGTCGCGGACGCCGTCGAGCGCGGCCTCGCGGATCAGCTCGGCGGCGAGGACCTCCTCCGGGGCGTCGGTGAGGTCGCCGTCGGGGTAGAGCGGCGGTCCCTCGGGCATCAGCGCGACCAGCAGGTCGCCGAGCAGCGGGATCTGGTCGCCGCCGACCGAGGACACCGGCACGATCTCGGCCCACTCGGTGCCGGTCTCGCGGCCCAGCTCGGCGATGTCGAGCAGGTGCTCGCCGATCCGTTCGGGGCTGGCGAGGTCGGTCTTGGTGGCGATCGCGATCTTCGTCGTCCGCCGGACCTTGGCCAGCTCGGTGACCAGGAACCGGTCGCCGGGGCCGATCTTCTCGTCGGCCGGGAAGCACACGGCGACCACGTCGACCTCGGCCCAGGTGGTCTTGACGAGGTCGTTGAGGCGCTCGCCGAGCAGGGTGCGGGGGCGGTGCAGGCCCGGGGTGTCGACGAGGACGAGCTGGCCGTCGGGGCGGTGCACGATGCCGCGCACCACGGTGCGGGTGGTCTGCGGCTTGTCGGAGGTGATGACGATCTTCTGCCCGACGAGGGCGTTGGTCAGCGTGGACTTGCCGACGTTGGGGCGGCCCACGAAGCAGGCGAAGCCGCTGCGGTAGCCCTCCGGCACGTCGCCCCCGGAGAACACCGGCGCCGCCGGCGGGGGCAGCGCCCCGAAGTCCTCGTCGAATTCGTCGTCCAGGTCGTCGTCGAAGTCGTCGTCGTGCTCGCTCACCGGTCGGCCTCCTGTGCGGCGTCGTAGTCGGCCCAGATCTCCTCGTCGGACTTGCCCGCGGCCTTGCCCGCGCGCCAGATCGGGCCCGGGTCCACGGCGCGGGGCTGGCGCTGGGCGACCGAGCGCCAGTAGCCCATCACGTCGTAGTGGGTGCTCGGGAGCTTGCGCTCGCGCATGAGGTGCTTGCGGATCGCCCGCATCTGCGCGGACTCCCCCGCCATCCAGAAGTAGCCCGGGCCCTCGGGGAACTCCAGCGTCTCGACCACCTCGGCGAGCCGGCTCGCGCCGTCGGTGGGCAGCCAGGTGACCTCGACCCCGTCGGGGAAGTAGCCCTCGACGCGGGAGTCGGTGGGCACCTCGGCCACGATCCGGGTCGGCGTCGCGGCGCCGCGCTCGACGGCGATCCGGGCCATCGCGGGCAGCGCGGTCAGGTCGCCGACGAGCAGCAGCCAGCCCGCGTCGACCGGCGGCAGGAAGGAGCCCTTGGCCTCGGTCAACGTCACCTGCTGGCCGACCGGGTCCCCGGAGGCCCACTCGGTGACGAGCCCGACCGGGTGCACGACCACGTCGAGCACCATCGTCGAGCCGGCGAGGGAGCGCACGGTGTAGTAGCGGCTCTGGAACTGCCCGGGCACCACCAGGCCCACCCACTCGTCGGCGATGCCCGTCGAGACGAAGCCCGGTACGTCGAGGGTGAGCCGCACCAGGTGAGGCGTCACCTGCTCCCGCGCGACGACGTCGGCGGTGTGCTGCTGGGCCCGGGTGCTCACCCGCCAAGGCTAGTGCTTAGCGGTTGTTGACCACCGCTCGGTAGGTCCGCCGGTCGGCGCCGGTGGGCACGAGGAACAGCGACGTCGCGGCGAAGCCCTTCCGGCTCAGCGTGTAGGTGCCCTGCACCGGACCCTTGCGGGCGGCGCGGAAGGTCAGCTCGAAGCTGCGCAGCGAGCCGCGGCTCACGCCGCTGATGTCGCTGACCTTGACCAGCTTCATGGTCAGCCGCACCCCGGTGCCGGTCACCCAGAAGGCCGATCCGCGGCGCTTGAGGAACCGGCCGCGGCGGTAGAGCGCGTGCCCGGAGGTGAAGCGCCGCGTCACCGGCCCGGCGCCACCCACGGGCGTGGCCTGCGCGGGCTCGGCGACCGCGCCGGCGACGACGGTCGCGGCGAGGCCGGTCGCGCTCGCACCGATCACGGTGCGGCGGGTGAGGTCGGACATCAGCTCCTCCTGCTCGGGGCGTCGTGCCCCGCTACGGTGGGCGGGTGGAGTGGCTCACCCATGACGACTTCGCCGGGCTCGTCGGCGACCGGTTCGACGTCGGCCTGCCCGGCAGCGAGCGGGTCGCGCTGACCCTCGACGAGGCGACGCTCGGTGCCGAGCCCGGTGCCCCCGCGCCCGACGGGCGCGTCCGACAGCAGTTCGCGCTGGTCTTCAGCGGTCCCGAGGGACTGGCCCAGGGGACCTGGCAGGTGCGCCACGACGAGATCGGCGAGACCGCGCTCTTCCTGGTCCCGGTCGGCCCCGGGCGCTACGAGGCCGCCTTCGCCTGACGCCGTCCAGCGCATCAGCAGGTAGACGCCGCGGTCCTCGACCGGCCGGAACCCGAGCCGCGCGTAGAGCCGTCGCGCCGGGTTGTGCACCTCGACGTGGATGCTCGCCGTGCGCCCGGTCGCGCTCGCCTCGGCGAGCACCCGGGTGAGCAGCGCACCCCCGATCCCCCGCCCGCGGTACGGCGGCAGCAGGGCCAGGTCGACGACACGGATGTCGTCGACCCGCCGGTCGAGGGTGATCCGCCCCGCGAACCGGCCCTCCACCTCGACGACGTCGAAGGTGGCGTCCGGGTTCGCGGCACGGTAGTGGCGGTCCTGGGCGTCGTGCTGCATCCGGACGAACGCCTCGCGCTGGCCCGGCGGCCAGGCGACCTGGTCGAGCTCGGCGGCCCGCCCGGCGGCGTACAGGTCGACGAGGTCCTCCAGGTCACCGGCCACGACGGGACGCAGCTCGACCCGGTCGAGGACGGAGGCGGTCGGGGAACCCACGGTCAGTGCCGCGCTGGGAACACGCCCTGCAGGGCGATGCAGAAGTTGAGGGTCAGGTAGGGCTGCATGTTGTTGTGCGGCAGGCTCCCGCCGGCCGGCGCGAGCGCCGTGGGCGCCAGCTCGGTGTCGGCCGCGGCCTGGTAGAGCGTCCCGCCCGTCGAGGGCGCGAAGGTCGCGCTCGTGCCGGGGGTGCTGGTGTCGGCGGGGTCGATCGTGTTCGCCCGCAGCGCGTGGGTGTGGGCCGGCATCTCCGACTCCAGCAGCGTGACGGTCTGCGACCCGCCCTGCTCACCGAGGTAGTGCTGGCTCAGCCCCGGCCCCTGCCCGGGGTGCATCGGGGCGCTGCCCTGGAGGCTCGGCAGCGCGAAGGTGGACTTGCCGTCGCCGCCGTAGGTCGTGCCGAGCAGGGAGAAGAGCGCGGTGTTCTGCGAGATGGGCATCAGCTGGCCGTCGCAGAAGGCCCAGCCCCGGGGTGGGAAATTGAAGCCGAAGATCCGGATCTCGGCGACGAACGGGTCTGCCATGGGGCTCGTTCCTAGCTCGGGGAGGGGTAGATGCCGTACATCGAGATGATGAAGCTGATGCACAGGTAGGGCTGGAAGTTGGTGTGCGGCTGGCTGCCCCCGGCCGGGGTGACGGCCGCGGGGTCGAAGGCCCCCGTCGTGGCGTCGTTGAGGTAGGGCACGACGTTGAAGGAGATCGCCGGCAGGTTGCCCGCCGGGCTCACCTGGTTGCCCGGCAGCCCGCTGACCGCGCGCAGCGGGTGGGAGTGCACGGGGATCTGCGCGCTGGTGAGCGTCACCTCCTCGACCCCGCCGGTCTCGGCGAGGATGAAGCCGCCCCCCTGGTGGATCGGCACGCGCCCGCGGAGGTCCGGCAGCGCGAAGGTGGACTCGCCGTCGCCGCCGTAGGTCGTGCCGATGAGGTTGAAGAGGGTCTCGTACTCGCTGATCGCGATCAGCTGACCCTCGCAGAACTCCCAGCCCTGGGGCGGGAAATTGCCGCCGAACATGCGGATCTCGCCCACGTACGGTTGCGCCATCGTCGCTGTGCTCCTCAGTCCCGGCTCGGGAAGATGCCTTCGAGGGCGATGCAGAAGCTGATCGTCACGAAGGGCTGCATGTTCTGGTGGGCCTGGCTGCCGCCGACGTTCGCGACCGTCTCGCCGCTGAGGGTCGTCGACGCACCGGCGTCGCGGTAGACGTTGTTGCCGCCGCCGAGGTACTTGCCCGCGGGCGCCGCCGTGCCACCCGTCGCCGCGCTCGAGGCCCGGACCCGGTGGAGGTGCTGCGGCATCTCGTTGATCGTCAGGGTGTGTGCCTGCTCGCCGGCCCGCTCGCCCTGGGTGTGCCCCTGCCCGACGTGGATCGGGACCCGGCCACGCAGGTCGGGCAGGGCGAAGTTCGTCGTCCCGTTGCCGCCGTACATGGTGCCGAGGAGCGAGAACAACGCCTGGTTGGTGTTGATCGGCAGGAGCTGGCCGTTGCACAGTGCCCAGCCGCGCGGCGGGAAGACGAACGACATCAGGCGGATCTCGCCGAGGAAGGGTTCAGCCACAGGTGCTCCTGGATCAGGGAAGGGACGGGCAGGCGGCGCCGGTGAAGCCGCCGCCCCCGCTCGCAACGGTGTTGGTGGCCGAGACGGTCGGGGCGCCGGCGGCGTTCGCGGTCGCGACGAACGCCTGGACGGCGGCGTTGTCGTTGTTCGCGCCGGCGTAGCCGGGCAACCGGATGGTCGTGCTCTGCCGCTGCCGCAGGCGGACGTCGGCGTCGATGGTCGGCGGGTTGGAGTCCGCGCCGCCACTGGCCAGGGTGTTGCCGGTGATCGCCGCGCAGGCCAGGAAGGTGTCACCGGGCTGGGTGCCGATGTTGTAGTGGATGGCCTGCTTGGCGATGCCGATCGTGCCGGGCGTCGTACCGGGCTCGGTCAGGGTGTTGCCGGTCACCGTGGTGACGAAGGTGCCGCTCTGGGCGCTGCCACCGCCGCCGGCGAGCACCTCGATGCCCATGTTGTTGTAGCCGCGGACCTGGTTGTTGGCCACCGTCCAGCCCGACGAGCCGCCACCGACGAGCTGCAGCTTGAGGGCCGAGCCCTCCGCCGACCCCGAGTTGGCGACGCCGGCCACGCCGATCGTGTTGCCGCTGAACGTGCCCTGCTGGGTGCTCGCGCCGGCGTCCTTGACGAGCAGGACGCCCGGCCCGACGGCGTCGCGGAAGGTGTTGCCGGTGACGTTCATGGTGGTGGCGCCCGCCGAGCCGGACTGCACGACGCTCACGCCGCCGCCACCCGTGGCGATCGCCGGGTGCGCGTTGCTGAACGCGTTGCCGGTCAGCACGAGGTCGCCCGCGCCACCGCCGCCGTGGGTGACCTGGAGCAGGTCGCCCGCCGCGCTCCGGAAGGTGCTGTCGGTCACGGTCAGCTTCAGCGCACCCGCGCCGGTGGTGGACTCCACCGCCACCGCGTCGTTGGTGGGCCGGTTGCCGCTGGCCGCGAGGGTCACGTGGTCGAGGGTGAGGCGGTCCAGCGAGCCGGTCCCGTTGGTCACCCGGAGGTTGTCCTCGAGGCCACCGCTGACGGACGTCGCGGTGATCGCCGCGCTGCCGGTCAGGTCGGTGAGCAGGATGCTCGAGTCGTCGTACGGCGTGGCGGCGTTGTCGCCGTTCGTGCCGTTGACCACGCTCTGCGCGATCGTCAGCCCGCGCACCCCGCTGCCGCGGACGGCGTAGTTGCTGTGGTCGTGGACCCACACCCGGGTCAGGCTGGGCGCCTGGGTGTCGTGCAGCACGATGCCCGCACCGGCCGGGGTGGCCGAGGCGCTGTCGGCACCGGTGGTGTGCGCGATCTCGCCGCCGGTGCAGCCGGAGGTGTCGGCGGCCGTGCAGGTGCCACCGGTCCCGGTGACCTGCAGCGAGCCGGCCGAACCGGTGCCGTCGAGGACGATGCCGTTGGCGGCACCGTCGCTGCTGATGCTGTCGAAGACCAGGCCGGCCGCGCCGATGTCGGTGCCGGTGACGCCGAGCGCCCGCCCGCTGCCGCTGTCGATCACGTTGCCGCTGCCGCTGACGACCAGCGTCCCGCTGGCGACGGCATCGACGCCCTTGCCGCTGGTGGTCACGACGGTGAGGCCGCCGCCGGTGGAACGCAGCGCGTGGCCGTCGCTGGACGCCATCGCGACCGCGGTCGAGGCGCCCGTGCTGAACGACTTGGCGGTGCCGCTGAGCACGGTGCTGCCGCCGGAGTTGCCGCTCAGGCTGATGCCACCGCCCGCGTCGGAGCCGTCGGTCAGCGTCCCGCTGAGGGTCACCGTGCCGCCGGTGCGCCCGGTGACCTCGGCGGTGGCGCCGCTGCCGTCGGCGACGGAGCCGCCGTAGGTCAGGTCGCCGGACCCGCCGTTGACGTCGACGGCGATGCCCGCGGCGCCGCTGATGCTGCCGCCGCTCGCGGTGAAGGTGCCGGCGCCGTCGAGGTTGAGGCCGTCCGTGGAGCTGTTGGTGGACGAGGCGGTGTCGAGGGTGACGTCCGCGCCGGGGGTCGAGACGATGTCGGCGGCCGGGCCGCCCGTCGCGCTGACGAGCGCGGTGGCGGCGGCCGGTACGACGACCGTGCCCGAGCCCTGCACCGCGAGGGCCGCCTTCGTGCCGCTCGTGGTGGTGAGCGCGAGCCCGCCGAGGGTGAGCGATCCGGTGGTCCCGGTGAGGTCCACCGCGCCGCTGCCGGAGCCGGTGACGGTGACCTGGTCGACCGTGCTGGTGCCGAGCGCCGTCCCGCTGATCACCAGGCCGCGTGCGCCCTGGGTGGTGACGGAGATCGTGCCGGCCGGGGTGAGCACGACGGTGCCGGCGCTGTTCAGCCGCACGCCGACCGAGCCGCTGGTCGCACCGGTCGCCGCCGAGGAGTCCACGACCAGGCCGGTGACCGTGGAGGTGCCGCTGGTGCCGTCGAGGTCGAGGGCCGGCTCGGTGCCGGCCGTCCCGCTGTCGATGATCCGGACGTCGGTGAGGGTGGCCCCGCCCGCGCCGCTGCCGCCCGCGATGCCGCTGCCGGCGCCGGACGGGTCGACCTGCACGCCGGTCACGGTGTTGCCCGTGGCGAGGGTGACCACGTCGCCCCCCGCTCGGGTGAGCGTCGGACGCTCAGCCGGTGCACCGGCGAGGAGGGACGTGCCGGCGACGGTGAGGTCGGCGGCCCCGCCGACCAGGCGCTGGCCGGCCTTCAGCACCACCGCGGCGTCGTACGACGCACCGGTGCCGTGGCCCACGTGGAGCACGTCGTTCGCGCCGCTCGCGGTGACCGCCTGGGCGAGGGTGTCGAAGGGCGCGGCGGAGGTGCCGCTGTTGCCGGCGGCCGCGCTGTCGACGTACCAGACGCAGCCGGTGGAGGCGATCGTCACCTGGGCCTGCCCGGTGGCGTCGCCGTCGGTCACGGTGTAGTCGAAGCTGTCCGGCGTGGCCGAGCAGCCCGCCGGCGGGGTGTAGGTGATGTCGCCGTCGTCCTCGATGACGGCCGTGCCGCCGAGCGCGGTGGTGACCGTCTCCGCGACCAGCGCGACGCTGCCGGGGGTCTCCAGGTCGGTCGCGCCACCCAGCAGGTCGCCGCCCACCGTCTTGTGCGCGTGGCCCACCGACGGCGGGCCATCGGTGGAGTCGTCGACCACGAAAGTGGTGTTGCCGATCGCCGCACTGGCGCCGGAGAAGGTCACGTCGGTGGCGGTGGGCGCGTCGTTGACGCAGGTGACCGCGACGCTGACCGTCGCGGACGAGCCGCCGGACAGGGTGTAGTCGAAGGTGTCGACGTCGGGGGCGACGTTGCAGTAGTTCGCGTCGGGCTGGTAGGTCACCACGCCACCGGACAGGATCGCGGTGCCGTGCGCCGGGCTGGTGATCCCGGTGACGCTCGGGGCGCCGGCGTCGCCGGCCTCGTCGTTCGCGAGCACGTCCACGGTGGTCGGCGCGGCGTCCTCGGTGACCGTCACCGCGTCGTCGTGGGCGACCGCCGCGTCCTCGACGCAGGTGACCGCGACGCTGACCGTGGCCGTCGATCCGCCCGGTGCGAGCGTGTAGGTGAAGGTCTCGGGGTCGGTGCCCGGCGGGGTGTTGCAGTAGTCGGCGTCCGGCACGTACGTCACCCCGGTGCCGCCGCCGGTCACGGTGACCTGGCCGTGCGTGGGCTGGGTGACCTCGTCGACGGCGATCGCGCCACCGTCGACGTCGGTGTCGTTGGCGAGGACGTCGAGCGGCGTGGCCGCGTCGTCCTCGTCGAGCAGGTAGCCGTCGTTCGCCGCGACCGGCGGGTCGTCGACGCAGGTGACCGCGACCGAGACCGTCGCCGCGGGCTCCAGCGGGTCGAGGGTGTAGGTGAACGTGTCGGGGCTGGTGCCCGGCGGGGTGTTGCAGTAGTCCGCGTCCGGCGTGTAGCGCACCACGTCGGCGACGACCTGGGCGGTGCCGTGCAGCGGCTGGGTCGCGATGGCCGGGTGCAGCGCGTCGCCGTCGGCGTCGCTGTCGTTCGCGAGCACGTCGAGCGCGACGTCGGAGGCGTCCTCGGTCACCGTGGCCTCGTCGTCGACGGCGACCGGGGCGTCGGGGGCGCAGGCGATGTCGACCGTGACGTGCCCGGTGTCCTGCAGGCCGGTGGGGTCCTGCACGACGTAGTCGAAGCCACCGGCCGCCAGACCGCAGAGGTCCGCGGTCGGGACGAACTGGAGCAGGCTCTCGCTGTAGAGGCTCGCCGTCCCGCCCGTCGCCCCGGAGACCGCGACCACGCGCAGGGTCCCGCCGTCCGCGTCGGTGTCGTTGGCGGCCGGCCCGCCGGGGCCGCTGGTGGTCAGGCCGAGGGTGGTGTCCTCGAAGGCGGAGAAGGTGTCGTCGACAGCGACCGGGGCGTGCTTCTTGACCGGCGGGGTCGGCGGCTTGGGCGGCACCGGCGCGAGGACCGTGGTCTCGCAGGCTCGACGTACGTCGCGCCGGTCGGCGAAGACCCGGTCGCGGCCGCTGCCGCACGAGAGCAGCTCGGCCCAGGCGGCGCTGTCGATCCCGCGCAGCACGTCGTCGCCGGCATCGCCGGCGAGGGTGTCCCGGCCGCCGCCGCCGACCAGGACGTCGTCGCCCCCGCGGCCGCTCAGCCGGTCGTTGCCCGCACCGCCGTCGATCCGGTCGTTGCCCGGGCCGCCGAGGATCCGGTCGGCGCCCGCGTCGCCCTGGATGACGTCGTTGCCGGAGCCACCGCGGATGACGTCGTTGCCGCCCCGGCCGTAGATCCGGTCGTTCCCGGGCCCACCGCGCAGGACGTCGTTGCCGCCCTGGCCGTA
Source organism: Nocardioides sp. LML1-1-1.1 (assembly GCF_040676175.1). Lineage (NCBI taxonomy): Bacteria > Bacillati > Actinomycetota > Actinomycetes > Propionibacteriales > Nocardioidaceae > Nocardioides > Nocardioides sp. LML1-1-1.1. The sequence goes on from NZ_JBEGHK010000007.1 coordinate 60,087, forward strand.
GATCCGGTCGTTGCCCGGGCCGCCGCAGATGACGTCACGACCGGGCGTGCCGACGAGCAGGTCGTTGCCCCGGGTGCCGACGATGGTGCACGGGGCACCGTCCGCCGCCGTCCGGGCGAGGGGGACGGAGCCCGCCCCCGTGGTGAGCGCGAGCAGGGCGACCGCGCCCCAGCTCGCCGTACGCAGGAACCAGCTGCTCCGAGACCTCGACATCGACTTCCCTCACGCCACACGTAAGAGCGTCTCGAGACGCTCCTCCCCCGCCCGTCACTGTGACAGGCGAGGGCCCGGTGCGCGGGGGAATGCCGAAACTTTGACTCAGAACTCGTGACGCAGCGGGTAGCCGCTCTCGCCGTCGACCGTCTTGGTCGCCAGCACGTGGTGCAGCTGGATCTCGTTGCGCTCGAAGGCGATCCGGGACCCGGCCATGTAGAGGCCCCACACCCGCGCGGTGCCCTCGTCGGTCTCCGCGACGCACGCGTCCCAGTTGTCGGCGAGGTTCTTCGACCAGCCCTCGAGCGTCTTCGCGTAGTGGATCCGGAAGTTCTCGTGGTGGTGCACCTCGAGCCCGGCGTTCTCCACGGCCTCGACGATCGTCCCCGAGCCGGCGAGCTCGCCGTCGGGGAAGACGTAGCGGTCGATGAACGCGCCGGTCGAGCGGTCGACGTTGTCGTAGCGGGTGATGCAGTGGTTGAGCACCCGGCCCTGCGGCTTGAGCTTGCCGTTGATGAAGGAGAAGTACGCCGGGTAGTTGGCGATCCCGATGTGCTCGGTGAGCCCGATCGAGCTGACCGCGTCGAAGTCACCCTCCTCGACGTCGCGGTAGTCGGAGTGCCGCACCTCGGCCAGGTGGTCGAGGCCCTGGCGCTTGATCTCCTCCTGCGCCCAGGTCGCCTGCTCCCGGGACAGGGTCACGCCGAGCGCCTTGACGCCGTAGTGCTTCGCCGCGTGGCGGACCATGCCGCCCCAGCCGCACCCGATGTCGAGCAGCCGGTCGCCCTCCTTCAGCCCGAGCTTGCGGCAGATCAGGTCGTACTTGTAGGCCTGGGCCTCCTCCAGCGTCGCGTCCTCGGTCGGGAAGACGGCGCAGGTGTAGGTCATCGAGGGACCGAGGACGTGCTCGTAGAAGGCGTTCGAGACGTCGTAGTGGTGGTGGATGGCGTCCGCGTCGCGCTCCTGCGAGTGCCGGCTCCACTTGCCGAACGGGATGCTCAGCGAGCGCAGCCCCTCCAGGCGGTGCCGCCAGGCGGGCAGGTGCTCCTGCGGCGGCGGGGGCGGCGGCACCAGGTGGCTGACGCCGAGGGCGCGGATGATGCCGACCAGCTCGGCGGCCTTGGGCACGCCGAAGTCGGTGTTGTCCTTCAGCAGCGAGAACGCGGCGTACGGGTCACCGGGGTGGGCGCCGTGGAGCACCAGGTCGCCAGCGACGTACGCGCGGGCCAGGCCGAGGTCGCCGGGCGCGGTCATGATGTAGGACAGCCCGCGCTCGTTGACCAGCTCCAGGCCGTAGGGCTGGTCGAGCGCACCGGCCTCGCTGCCGTCGTAGGCCTTGAGCCACAGCGGCAGGCCGCCGGGGAACAGGGACGCGATCGTGGGGGCGATGCCCTTGCTGGTCATCGGCTCTTCACCGCCTTGTCGTAGAGGGTCGTCAGTCGGTCGTCGGGGTCGTGCTGCCGCTTCACCGCGGCCAGGTGCGTGGTGTTGTAGAGCGCGTCGAAGGCCTCGCGGTCGTAGAAGGCCTCGGAGTAGAGCGACTTGTGGCCGCCGAGCTCGGTGACCTTCTGCTCGATCGCCCGGTTCCTCGGGGCGTTCGGGGCGTCCTCGCCGACGTGGACGGTGCCCCAGAAGCCGACGTTGACGTAGAGGCGGCCCGGCTCCAACGGGTAGAGCGGCCAGGCCCGGGTGGCGACCAGCGGGCACAGCCAGACCGGGCGCATGCCGATCTCCTCGTCGAACCACGCGAGGAACTCCGGCAGCCGCTCGACCGGCACCTCGATGTCCTGCACGACGCGCTCACGCAGCGGGCGGCCCGCGCGGCGGTCGAGCTTGTCGGCGATGCCGAACCGGCGGTCGAGGTGGAGCAGCCGCATGTAGACGTCGGAACGACGCAGCGACCGCGGCCAGAAGCGGCGGATCCTCGGGTTCTGCGCGCCGAAGGCACCCGAGCACCAGAACCAGTCGGTGTCCCAGCGCCACAGGTAGTCGTAGGCCGTCAGCCGGTCCCGGTCGGTGCGCTGCAGCGAGCGGTAGTAGACGTCCTGGCCGGCGTAGTCGGAGGTCGGGCCGGGCTCCTCGGTCCACCGGGCCAGGGTGAGCACGTGCTCGCCCGGGCCGAACGAGACGCCGTCGAGCCCGTGCACCTCCTCGCCGTCGTACTCGCTGGCGGCGGCGATGTCGGCCAGCGTCTTGACCATCAGCTCGGCGTCGTCGAAGCGCAGGTGCCGCAGGGCGACGTACGACGGCACGCGCTGGAGGCTGATCCGCAGCCGGGTCGCGTAGCCGAGCGAGCCGTAGGAGTTGGGGAAGGCGTCGAAGAGCTCGTCGCCGGGGCGGGTGGTGACCACCTCGCCCGCGCCGGTGAAGACGTCCATCTCCAGCACCGTCTCGTGCGGGAGGCCGAGCCGGAAGCTGGTGGACTCGATGCCGAGCCCGGTGACCGCACCGCCGAGGGTGATCGTGCGCAGCTGCGGGACGACCGCGGGCACCAGGCCGTGCGGGAGGGTCGCGTCGACCAGGTCCTCGTAGGTGCACATCCCCTGCACCTCGGCGACCGGGCCGTCGGGCCCGTCCGGGACCACCTCGATCACGCCGTCGAGCCCGGAGACGTCGAGCCCCGGCGTCGTCGTCGCGGCCCGGGCGCGGAAGAGGTTCGTGGTGCGCTTGGCGAGCCGCACCGTCTCTCCCGCCGGGATCGCGGCGTACGACGACGCGAGTCGCGCCACTGCCTCGTTGTGCTGGTGCCAGCCTCGGTCTGCCACGATCCGCAACTTACTCCTGCTCGATGTCGACGGGGTTTCGGGGCAACCCCGGCTCAGAGCCATCCATTCCCGTCCGCGACGAGGACCGCCTCCGCACGGTTGCCGGCGCCGGTCTTGCCGATCGCGGCGGACAGGTGGTTGCGCACGGTGCCCTCGGACAGGAACAGCCGGGCGGCCATCGTCGCGACCGAGGAGCCGTCGCGCGCGGCGCGCAGCACGTCGGTCTCGCGCGCGGTCAGCGGCGACTCGCCACTGACGAGCGAGTCGGTCGCCAGGGTGGGGTCGACGACGCGCAGCCCCTGGTGCACCCGTCGTACGGCGTCCGCGAGCTGGGGCGCCGGGGTGTCCTTCACGACGAAGCCGGAGGCGCCGGCCTGCAGCGCGCGGCGCAGGTAGCCCGGGCGGCCGAAGGTGGTCACGATGAGCACCCGGGTCGCGGGCGAGGCGGCACGGATCTCCGCGCAGGCGGCGATCCCGTCGAGGCCGGGCATCTCCACGTCGAGCAGCGCGACGTCGGGCGTGAGGTCGCGAGCCACGGTGACGGCGTCGGTGCCGGTGCCGACCTCGGCGACCACGTCGAGGTCGGGCTCCAGGCCGAGCAGCGCGGAGAGCGCGCCGCGCACCAGGGCCTGGTCGTCGGCGAGCAGCAGCCGGATCGCGGCGCTCACTCGCGCACCACCGTCAAGGACCAGCCCGGGTCGAGACGCCGGGTGACGAGCCGTGCGCCGAGTGCCTCTGCGCGCTCCTGCAGGCCGGTGAGACCGGAGCCGGGCGGGCCCTCGGCGCTCGGTCCGCGGCCGTCGTCGCGCACCTCCGCGCGGGTCGGGGCGAGCACCACCTCGCACCGGCGGGCGCCCGAGTGGCGGATCACGTTGGTCACTCCCTCCCGCACCGTCCACGCGAACAGCTCGCGCAGGTCGCTCGGCACGTCGTCGGTGCTGCCGGGCAGGCTCGCCTCGATCTCGGCGGCCTGCAGCGCGGTCCGGGCCCGGGCGAGCTCGCCGGGCAGGCTGAGGTCGCGATAGCCCTGCACCGCTCGTCGTACGTCGGCCAGGGCGTCGCGGCTCAACCGCTCCAGGTCCGCGAGCTCGGCCCGGGTGCGGTCGAGGTCGACGTCGAGCATCCGGCCGGCGAGCTCGGCCTTGATCGTGATGACCGTCAGCGAGTGGCCGAGGATGTCGTGCAGGTCGCGGGCCAGCCGGGTCCGCTCCTGCTCGGCGGCGAGCTCGGCGTTGGTCTCGTGGGCACGCAGCAGCTCGACGTTGCGCGCCATCATCGAGCGCACCCCGAAGACCGCGAGCGACGCCGCGACCACCGAGAACGCCAGCCACGGGCTGTGCTCCCAGCCGTCGACCGTGACGCCGGTGGCCAGCACCGCCGCGGCCAGGCCCAGCACCACCGGCACGAACACCACGAGCGGGTAGAGGATCACGAAGGTCACCGCGAGGTAGACCACGCTGGCCGTGCCGACCTGCCCCAGCGTCGCGACCATCACCGCCGCCAGTCCCACCAGCAGGGCGGTCCAGCCGAGGCGCACCGGCAGGGGCGGGCCGAGGCGCAGGCGGGCGCGGTCGATGCGCAGCACCACCCACAGCCCGACGTACGACGCCGCGAACGCCACGGTCGCGACCAGGCCCACCTCGGCGTGCACCGCCGGCAGGTCGTCGACCGCGGCGCGCACCGGGTCGATCAGGAACACCAGCCAGACGGCGGCGAACAGCGGCCCGAGCCGCCCGAGCGGGCGTGGCGGTGCTCCGGGTGTCTCCACGGGCGTCACGTTAGACCCGCGCCGTGTCCTTGCTCATCCGCCAGGCGGCGCCGGCCACGAAGATCGCGAACCAGACGACGGCGTTGACCACGGCGTACCAGGGCAGCTCGTGGGTGAGCGGCCAGCGGGCGATCTCGGCGGGGCCGTACATCGGCGTCCAGTAGGCGACGTGGCGCACGGCCTCGGCGTAGTTGTCGAGCGGGATGAACACCCCGCCGAGGAAGGACAGCAGGGCCAGGCCCGGGCCGAGGATCTGCATGGCGTTCTCGCCGGGCACGACGTAACCGATGAAGACACCGAGCGCGGCGAAGGTCAGCGTGCAGAAGAGCGTCACCACGGCGCACTCGACCCACACGTGGGCCGGCATGTCGGCCTTGCCGACGACCACGCCGACCACGTTGACCGCGGCGATGGCGAGCGCACCCATGGCGAGGGCGACCAAGGCCTTGGTGAGGATGTAGACGACCGGGTTGAGCGGGGTGAGCCGCAGCTGCCGCGACCAGCCGAGCGAGCGCTCGAGGGCGACCATCGAGCCACCGGCCGCGGCGGTGAGGGCGGCGCCGTAGAGGGCCATCGAGGCGAGGATGTACGCCGCGACGTTGCCGCTGCCGGCCCGCTCGTCCCAGCCCTGCTGGCCGCCGAAGGCGAGCAGCATCGCGGCCGGGAAGATCAGCGTGAACACGATGGTGCGGCGGTTGCGCAGCATCCGGCGCAGCTCGATGCCGAGCACGGTGAGGTTGAAGCCGCCGAGCGGCGGCACCTTGCGGGTCGTGGGGTCCAGGCTGGTCATCGGTGGTCTCCCGTCAGGCTGAGGAACGCCTCTTCGATGCCCTTGGCCGTGATCTCCAGGTCGCGGGCGGTGGTCTCGGTGAGCAGGTAGCGGGCGACGGCGTCGCTGTCCTTGGCCTGGACGATGACGACCTCGCCTCGCGTCTCCACGCTCTCGACGCCGCCGAGGGCGCCCAGCCGCTCCAGGGTCGATCGGTCGGCACCGGGCAGGTGCGCCCGCAGCGTGCGGCCACTGGCCAGCGCCCGGATCTCGGGGCCGGAGCCGTCGGCGACGACCTTGCCCTTGCTGACGAGGACGATCCGGTCGGCGTACTGGTCGGCCTCCTCCAGGTAGTGGGTCGCGAACAGCACGGTGCGGCCGGTGTCGATGTCCGCGCGGATCGCGGACCAGAAGGCGCGGCGGCCCTCGACGTCCATGCCCGTCGTCGGCTCGTCGAGCAGCAGCAGGGCGGGGTCGGACAGCAGCGCCATCGCGAAGCGGAGCCGCTGCTGCTCACCGCCCGAGCACTTGCCCACCTTGCGGCCGGCGATGCCGGTGATGCCCGCCTTCTCCAGCACCTCCTCCACCGGACGGGTGTCGGCGAACAGGCTCGCGGTGTAGGCCACCGTCTCGCGCACGGTGATGTCCTTGAGCAGGCCCCCGGTCTGCATCACCGCGGACACCAGGCCCCGGGCGATCGCCTGTCGCGGCTCCATGCCGAGCACCTCGACGGAGCCGGTGGTCGGCCGGGTCAGGCCCAGCACCATGTCGATCGTCGTGGTCTTGCCGGCACCGTTCGGGCCGAGGAACGCCACGATCTCGCCGGGGTGCAGCTCCAGGTCGATCCCCCGGACCGCCGGCACCTCGCCGAAGTCCTTGGTCACCCCCGCGAGCCGCACGGCCGGGGTCGCTGTCGTCGTCATGCGACCAGCGTGGCGGCTCCTAGCGCGCGGACCCTCGCTCGCCCGTCACGACCGCGCCATGACATCTGTCATGGTGATCGCGCCCCGGGCGTCGCCCAGGTGGACCGTGACGCCGCCCGCGCCCGCCACGTCGCCGAGCACCGCCTCGTCCGGCTCGGTCAGGTCCTGGGCCTCCCCCAGCACCACGCACGCGTCCACGCCGGACGAGCCGCCCGCGATCGCCATCGCGACCACGGCCTGCACCGCCGTCAGCCGCAGGGACGGCAGGTCGATCGTCGCGGCGGCGTAGGTCCGGCCGTCGGTGTCGCGCACCGCCGCGCCCTCCGCGGCCTGGATGCGCGCACGGGTGGCACGGGCGAGGGTGACGAGCTTCTTGTCCTCGGCGGAGAGGTCGGTCATGGGGTGATCATCTCAGCGAGGGGCGCTCAGCAATCGGACTGGGGCCCAGTCCCAACCTCATCTGTCGGCACACTCAACCTCTCCTCCACGGCGTCACCTCCCGCAGCGGCTACGGCAACTTCGGCGCGAGCGAGGACCTCGTCGAAGGTCAAGATGACCGGGTCGGTGACATTGCGGCGGTACAGCTCGAAAGAGCGGACCTTGTCCACATCCACTTGACCAGTCTCGCTGACGAACTGCCGTAGTGCGCCTGCCACGACGAAAGCGCGAGGTCGGTAAAAGTGAGAATCACTGATTGGCCCGCCGCCACCTTGCTCGCTCGCCGCCTTCCTGAGAGCTTTGCCGATTTGCTCCCACGCAAGCTGCACGGTGCCTTGCGACTGCGCGACTGCGCCGACGATCTGCATGCCGGGCGCCCAACAGCCCGACCGATACGTCCTGGAAGCGAGAAGCGGAGTTTCGTGGTGCTTGATCTCCGCGAAGGCGAGCATCCGCACCAGACCAGCGGTGCGAAGAAGGGCATCCGTCCGTTTGCCCGCGCTGGTGATGCTCTGGCCAGCAACTGTTTGCTCGAGCTTCGTTGGATCCCAACCAAGGAGGAGATGCTCTGACAGCCCGAGACCCAGCAGCCACGGATGGCTCTCAAAGAAGTGCTGCCACACTCCCTCTTCGGTCTTGTCAAGGGTCGACTCAAGGTTGGCGAAGAACGCTGGCTCGTCCAGCATCCGTCGAAACTGAGTCACCACAACCTTGCGGTGCGCAACAGCAATGACATCGTGAGCCGTGGCATCTCCCTCAATCAGTGCGCGCATCGCCTCCGGTTCCCGATGGTAGGCCACAGTTAGTTCCTTGATGCCCGGCACCAACTCTGGTTCCAGCGTGGGCCGCAGTCCCTCCGCTGTCGGCTCGAAGGCTGAGCTGCGGAACACCTCAACAAACTGCGTCGCCTGGTCCCCAGCGACATGAATGAGCGTCTCAACCTCCTGTCCGTCGTCGGCGATCCGGACAATCCAGACCTCTTCGACACCGTCAGCGCCATAGCGGGCAAGAACCCGGATACCGAACTGATCGGACGCATCGGGCCGTCCGACGTGCCACTCTCCGCCGAGTCCCGGGCGCAACCGCTGCGCATCTGCACGATCCAGGTCGTAGAAGAACTGAGCTGGCTCTCCGAACCGCCGCTCCCCAGCAGCAGCGTCTCGCCCATCACTCACTGCTCGATGCCTCGCACAGCTCACACCCGCAGGAGACAGCGATGCAGGGCCCGCAGCCGCATCGAATCGACATACCTGAGTTGGGACGACCGAGCCCCGTCTCGGAGTCCTGCCCTAGGCGAGCCCGCAGGTTCTCGATGACCTTCGGGGCCGACAGGGGCATACCCTCCAGCCGGTCCGAAGTCTTTCGAGACACATTCGAGTCGCGAAGCCGGTGTCCAACCACCGTGTTGGTGCCGTGAGCCTGCGCGCGGAGGCAGATCGCGCGCATGTAGTAGCGATTGAACTCGGTGGAACCGAGCCGCCGCGCGGCATCGACAGGCGTGTCGGTGACGCGGCTCCCGTCGCTTAGCGAAGCGATGAGGTCCATCTCCGAGCCGTGCTCGATCGCCGCGCGCAGCAACCCCACATAGGCGATCACGCCGGCCGGCGTGAGAGAGACGCCCTCATAGGGGTGCGCGTACCTCGCGATGTCGAGCTCGAGCTCGTCCATCATGTGCGCTCGCGTCGATCTGTCGAGCTCGAAGAAGTTGAACGCATCGTTGGACACCGGGCCCCCTCGCATCGTCAGGAACTCGATCACGAAGTCCCACCATCCACGGAAGACACACTACGACATTCTGAGTATGTCTGTCTCTATCAAGCGTACGCACATATAACCCGAAGCCATCGAGGCTCGGGCAGGATGGAGCCATGCCTGCCTACTGGATCAGCAACTACCGCGCGGTCACCGACGAGGCGAAGATGGCGGCGTACGCCGAGCTGGCCGGACCCGCGCTCGTGGCCCATGGCGCCCGCTTCCTCGCCCGCGGCCTGCCGGAGCAGGTCTACGAGGCCGGGATCGAGCAGCGGGTCGTCGTGATCGAGTTCGAGAGCGTCGAAGCGGCGGTCGCGGCCCACGACTCGGCCGCCTACCGGGAGGCGCTGGACGCCCTCGGCGACGGCGCGGAGCGCGACATCCGGATCGTGCCGGGAGCCTGATGCGGCTCCGGCTCGGCCGCCCCGGCCTCGACCGGTACGCCGCGCGTCTCGACGTGCCCGAGGCGGCCGGCCCGTTCGGCGTCACCTTCCTCGGCGTCAGCAGCCTGCTGGTCGACGACGGCGAGACGGCCCTGCTGACCGACGGCTTCTTCTCCCGGCCGCCGATGGCACGGGTGCTGCTGCGCCGGATCGCGCCGGACGGTGCGCGGATCGACGCGGTGATGCGCCGCGCGGGGATCGACCGGCTCGCCCTGGTCACGCCGGTGCACTCCCACTACGACCACGCGATGGACTCCGCGGTCGTGGCCGCGCGCACCGGCGCGGTCCTCGCGGGCGGTACGTCGACCGCGAACGTCGGCCACGGCGGCGGGCTCCCCGCGGACCGGGTCCGGGTGGTGACGCCCGGCGTCGCGGAGATCTTCGGCGCCTTCACCGTGACCTGGGTCGAGTCCGAGCACTGCCCACCCGACCGCTTCCCGGGCACGATCGACGCGCCCGTCGTCCCTCCCGTGCGGACGGGGACCTACCGCTGCGGCGAGGCCTGGTCGATCCTCCTCGCACACACCTCCGGGCGCAGCGCGCTGGTCCAGGGCAGCGCCGGCTTCCGGCCGGGCGCCCTTGCCGGTCGCCGGGCGGACGTGGCCTACCTCGGCGTCGGCCAGCTCGGCGTGCAGGACGAGGGCTACCTGCGCGCCTACTGGGCCGAGACCGTCGAGGCCGTCGGCGCCCGGCAGGTCGTGCTGACCCACTGGGACGACTTCTTCCGTCCCCTGGACCAGCCGCTGCGCGCGCTGCCGTACGCCGGCGACGACCTCGACGTCACGATGCGGGTGCTCGGCGACCTGGCTGCCGAGCAGGGCGTGGGTCTCCACCTCCCCACCGTGTGGCGGCGCGAGGACCCCTGGGCGATCAGCCCTCGGTGACCGGGGCCTCGACCACCCGCGAGATCAGCACCGTGCCGATCTTGTTGCGGCGCCCGGCCGCCTGCTCGGCCTCGAAGCGCAGGCCGTGGGCCTCCACGACCGACCCCGGGATGGGCACCCGGCCGAGGTGCTTGGCGAGCAGGCCGCCGACCGAGTCGACGTCCTCCTCCTCGATGTCGAAGCCGAAGATCTCGTCGAGGTCGTCGACGGGGTAGCGCGAGGAGACCCGGACCATGCCGTCGGCCGCGCCGCCGATCTGCTCGACCTCCACCTCGGCCTCGTCGAACTCGTCGGTGATCTCGCCGACGATCTCCTCCAGCAGGTCCTCGATCGTGATCAGCCCGGCCGTGCCGCCGTACTCGTCGACGACGACCGCGACGTGCTGGCGCCGCGCCTGCATCTCGCGGAGCAGGTCGTCGACCGGCTTGGACTCGGGCACCCAGTGGACCGGGCGCATGACCTCCTCCACCTTCTGGGTGACCTCGATGTCGGGGTCCTCGAAGTCGCGGCGCACCACGTCCTTGAGGTAGGCGAAGCCGCGGACGTCGTCGAGGTTCTCGCCGATGACGGGCACCCGGGAGAAGCCGGAGCGCAGGAAGAGGGACTTGGTCTGGCGCAGGTTCTTGTGGGCCTCGATGTAGACCACGTCGCCGCGCGGCACCATCACCTCGCGCACGGTGGTGTCGCCGAGGTCGAAGACGGAGTGGATCATCTTCCGCTCCTCGGCCTCGATCAGCTCGCTGGCCTCGGCGATGTCCACCAGCTCGCGCAGCTCGGTCTCGGTCTGGAAGGGGCCCTCGCGGAAGCCGCGGCCGGGGGTGATCGCGTTGCCGACCAGGATCAGCAGCCGCGGCACCGGGCCGAGCACCGTGGTCAGCGCGGAGAGCGGCCAGGCCGACCAGACCGCGACGTTCTCGGCGTGCTGGCGCCCCACGGTGCGCGGGGCGACCCCGATCACGACGAAGGAGACGACCAGCATCACGGCCAGGGACAGCCCGGCGCGGGCCCACCACGACGCGTCGAGGTGGTCGTCGACGTACAGCGTGACGACGACGATGGCCGCGATCTCGCAGAGCAGCTGCAGCAGCAGCGCGGTGTTGAGGTGGCGCGGGGCGTCCTCCAGGACGGCCACCAGGCGCTTGGCGCCGCCGCGCCCCTCGGCGAGCAGCTCGAGGGCGCGGGCGCGGGAGAAGCCCGCCAGGGCGGCGTCCGCGGCGGCGAACAACCCGGCGAGCACGACGAGGACGGCCGCTGCACCGAGCGGCCAGAGACTGTCGCCGATCATCGAGGGAGCGCGCGCCACTGCGCGAGGAGCTGGTCCTGCAGGCCGAACATCACCTGGTGCTCCTCGGGCTCCGCGTGGTCGTAGCCCAGCAGGTGCAGGATGCCGTGGGTGGTCAGCAGCTCCAGCTCGGCCTGGGTGCCGTGGCCCGCGGCCTCGCCCTGGCGCTCGGCGACCGCGACGCAGAGCACCAGGTCGCCGAGCACGCCCTCCTCGGGCTCCTCGTTGACCAGGCCCGGGCGCAGCTCGTCCATCGGGAAGGCCAGCACGTCCGTCGGGCCCTCCTTGTCCATCCACCGCGCGTTGAGCTCGGCGATGGTGTCCTCGTCGACGGCCTTGATGCACAGCTCCGCGAGGGGGTGCACGCGCATCTGGTCCATCACGAAGCGGGACAGCCGGGCGAAGTGCTTCACGTCGAGGCCGGCGTCGGCCTCGTCGAGGATCTCGATGCTCACTCGGCGTCGTCCTTCTGGCTGTCCCGGGGCGCCTCGAAGCGGCGCTGCTGGCGGATCTCCCGCTTGGCTTCCTTCTGGGCGTCGAAGTCGTCGTAGGCCGCGACGATCCGCGCGACCAGCTTGTGGCGCACGACGTCGTGGCTGGTCAGCCGCACGAACGCGAGGTCCTCGACGCCGTCGAGGATGTCCTCCACGATCCGCAGGCCGGACGTGGTGCCGGAGGGCAGGTCCACCTGGGTGACGTCGCCGGTGACCACGATCTTGGAGCCGAAGCCGAGCCGGGTCAGGAACATCTTCATCTGCTCGGGCGTGGTGTTCTGCGCCTCGTCGAGGATGATGAAGGAGTCGTTGAGCGAGCGGCCGCGCATGTAGGCCAGCGGCGCCACCTCGATGGTGCCGGCGGCGAGCAGCTTGGGCACCGACTCGGGGTCGAGCATGTCGTGCAGCGCGTCGTAGAGCGGGCGCAGGTAGGGGTCGATCTTCTCGCTGAGCGTGCCGGGCAGGTAGCCCAGCCGCTCGCCGGCCTCGACCGCCGGGCGGGTCAGGATGATCCGGTTGACCTGCTTGGCCTGGAGCGCCTGCACGGCCTTGGCCATCGCGAGGTAGGTCTTGCCGGTGCCCGCGGGGCCGATGCCGAAGGTGATCGTGTGGTTGTCGATCGTCTCGACGTACCGCTTCTGGTTGAGCGTCTTGGGCCGGATCGAGCGGCCGCGGTTGCTCAGGATGTTGACCGAGAGCACCTCGGCGGGACGCTCGGAGGTCGCGGTCTGCGCGCGCAGCATCGCCTCGACGCGCTCGACGACCTCGGGCGTGATGCCCTGGCCGGTGCGCAGCACGGCGACGAGCTCCTCGATGAGCTTCTCGGCGAGCTCCAGCTCGTGGGGGTCGCCGCTGAGCGTGACCCGGTTGCCGCGCACGTGGACCTGCACACCGAACTGCTTCTCGATGATGCCGAGGTGCTCGTCGCCCGGGCCGAAGAGCGTGACCATGTCGATGCTGTTGGGCACCACGACGGTGTGCCGGGTGGAGCTGATGGGGGTGGGGGTGGAGTCGGTCATGGATGCCCGTGCGGGCGGCCTTTCAGTACGACGAACGGTCCCCTCCATGCTACGGGAGGCAGCCCGGTCGGCCCACCTCGTTTCCCGCTCACCACTCCCAGCGCGCGCCGAGGGTGCCCGGGCCGAAGTCGGTCTGGCGGTGGTGGACGCTCCGCGCGCCGTCGAGCGGGACCTCCCACTCGTGGCGCAGCCCGGCCTCGGAGAAGAACAGCCACACCCGCGCCGGCACCCGGTCCGGGTGGAAGCGCACCCAGACCACGGCCTCCTCCAGGCGCTGCTCCGCGGCGAAGGCGTACTCCTGGTCGAGGTCGGGTGGGGCACCGTCGGCATTGCGGATCTCCACCTCGGTCATCGCCGCCTCGCCCATCCGCAGCGGGCGCTCGAAGACGAGCCAGGTGGAGCGGATGCCGTGCTCGAGGTCCTGCACGTCCTCGACCCCGCACCCGGCGGCCGGCAGCACGACGGTGCGGTTCTCCTCGTCCTCGGCGGCCGGGCCGTGGAAGAGGGTGTAGCCGGTCACGCCCTCGCGGTCGGCGACGACGAGCTGGCGCAGCCGGCCGGAGACGAGCTCACCGCGCTCGTTGATGTCGGCCGTGAGGTGGGCCGTCACCCGGAAGACGTCGCCCTCGGTGACGGCCGGCTCCGCGGTGGCGTAGCCCAGCAGCAGCTCGTCGAAGGGCACCGGATCGCCCGCCCGGCGCCGGCGGGGCCCGGGCAGGCGGTGCAGCAGGTCGTTCTCCTTGAGCCCGAGGATCGCCTCGATCTCGCCGATCGCCTCGAGCGAGGACAGCCGGTCGGGGGTGCGTTGTCCCGAGCGCCAGTACGACAGCGCGGTCAGCGACACCTGGTGCCCGCGGCCCCGCAGCCGCTCCCGCAGCTCGCTGAGGGCCATCCCGCGCCGGCGCATCGCGGCGGCGAGCGCGTCCCCAAAACCGGCCGGTGCCTCCTCCATGACTCGCTCAGCCGGGCGGCCAGGTCAGGTCGCGGCCGGCGATCACGTGGCAGTGCGTGTGGAACACGGTCTGCTGCGCACCGGCGCCGGTGTTGAAGACGAGCCGGTAGTCGTCGTAGCCCTCGGCGGCGGCGACGGCGCGGGCGGTGATCGCGATCTCGGCCAGGTCGAGCGGGTCGGCGCTGGCGGTGGCCGCGGCGTTCGGCTCGTGGTGACGGGGCACGACGAGCACGTGCAGCGGCGCCTGCGGATTGATGTCGCGGAAGGCGACGGTCCGCTCGCTGGTGTGGACGACGTCGGCAGGGACGTCCCCGGCGACGATCTTGCAGAACAGGCAGTCGGGGTCGGCGCTCACGGCGCCACCTTCCCAGATCGACCGAAGCCCGTGTCAACCGTTCGGGTAGCCGGGGCGTGGAACTACCGTGACGGTCCATGCGGTGCTCGGCGCTCACCCCTCCTCCCTCGGCGATGCCGCCGGGGCGGGCGGTGCTGCCATGAGTGATGCCGACGCCGCCCTGGAGAGCCTGTACGTCGCCCACTGGGACCAGCTCGTGCGCCTCTCCGTGCTGCTGGTGCGCGACCTGGGCCAGGCCGAGGAGGTCGTCCAGGACGCGTTCGTGGAGCTGCACAAGCGGTGGGCCCTCCTCGACGACCCGGGCCGGGCGCCGGCGTACCTGCGCCAGACGGTGGTCAACCGCTCCCGCTCGGCGCTGCGCCACCGCGGCGTCGTCCAGCGGCACCTGGCCCGGCAGCACCGGGTCGACGACGCGGCACCGGCGGACGAGCCGGTGCTGGCCGACAGCCGCCGGCGCGCGGTGCTCGACGCCCTGCAGCGCCTGCCCCGCCGCCAGCGCGAGGTGCTCGCGCTGCGCTACTACCTCGACCTCTCGGAGTCGGAGATCGCCGAGACCCTCGGCATCAGCCGGGGCGCGGTGAAGAGCCACGCCTCCCGTGGCAGCGCGGCCCTGCGCCCGCTGCTCGCCCCGCACCAGAAGGACGGCCTGTGATGTCCCACCCCGACGACGACCTGCGACGCCTGCTCGGCGACGCCGTCGACGACCTGACGCCACGAGACCGGCTCGGCGAGATCCGGCGGCGGACCGCTCCCCCGGCCCGGCGCCGGCGCCCGCTCGTGGCGCTGTCCGCCGGACTCGCGACCGCGGCCGTCGTCGGTGGCATCGCGCTGGTCGGCGGCCTCGGCCTGCGCGGCGACGACGAGCCCCCGGTCGCCGGCGCCCCGAAGGAGGCCGTGGTCGGCACCTACTTCGTCAAGGACGCGCTGCTCTACCGCGAGTTCCAGGTGGTCGATGCCGGCCCGGACGCCGACCGGGCGCTCGCCGCGCTGCGCCGGCTCGAGGTCGACGCCGGCCCCGAGGATCCCGACTACACCACCGGCTGGCCCGACGGCGCCTTCCGCGAGGTGGTCGTGGCGAACGAGCGCATCGCCGTCCGGCTCGGCGTCGACGCGGTCCCGAGCGGCCTCGCCGCGCAGCAGGCGGTGCACACCGTGCAAGGCGTGCTGCAGTCGACGGCGCCGGTCGTCTTCCTCGGAGCCGGCGGCACGAGCACCGAGCACCTGCGCGACAACCGGGTCGTGGCGCCGGTCAACATCAGCGACCCCGTCGAGGGCCTGGCCGTCGGCGACGTCCTTGCGGTCCGGGGCCGGGTGGCTCCACACCAGCCGCCGCGGCGGATCGCCTGGCAGCTGCGCGACCCCTCCGGCCGGGTCGTCCAGGACGGCACCACCTCCGTCGCCGACCTCGCCTGGTCGCTCGACCTCGACGTCTCCGGTGAGACGCCGGGCCGCTACGTCGTCGCGGTCTTCCCGCTCGGGCGGCCCGCCTCCGACGACACGCGGACCGTCACGGTCCGCTGACCGGCTCGCCCGTTCCGAGAGGATCCCCCCATGCAGACCCCCCTTCGTCGTACCGCCCGCGTGGTGGCGCTCGCCGCGCTCGGCGCCGGGCTGCTCGCCGGCTGCGGCGACGACGACGAGCCCGCGGCCGGCGACAGCAGCCCGAGCGCGAGCCCGTCCACCTCGGCGAGCGCCTCCGGGCCGGCGACGCCGACCACGCCCGGCAGGCCCGCGGTGATCCCGGTCTACTACGTCGGCGACACGCCCCAGGGCGACCGGCTGTTCCGCGAGTTCACCCAGGCCTCCGGCGTGGACCCCCTCGTGGCGGCCGCGGCGGCGGTCACCAGCGGCGACCCGGTCGACCCGGACTACCGCACGCTGTGGCCGACGGGGCGCTTCGCCTCCGTGGTCCGGACCAGCGAGGCGATCGTGGTCGAGCTGCCGGACCGCACCTGGCTGACCCGCGGCTCGCTCGACGCCGAGCGGGCCCGGCTGGCCGTGCAGCAGCTCGTCCACACCCTGCAGGGCGTCGCCGCGAAGCGGCTGCCGGTGCGGGTCACCCTCGACGGGAAGCCCGCCCCGACGCTGCTCGGCGTCGACGCCTCGGACGGCCTCACGGCCGGCCCCGAGCTGGACACGCTCGCGCTGGTCAACGTCACCGAGCCCGCCGAGGGCAGCGTGGTCGGCGACGAGATCACCGCGACCGGCCGGGCCAGCTCGTTCGAGGCGACCGTCCCGTGGACGATCGCCGACAGCACCGGCAAGGTCGTGCAGCAGGGCTTCGCCACCGCCGAGGGCTGGATGGACAAGCTCTACCCGTGGACGACGACGATCGACGTCAGCAGTCTCGCACCCGGCCGCTACACCTTGACCGCGGCCACCGACGACCCCTCCGACGGTGAGGGCGGCGGCCCCACCGAGGACACCAAGCGGATCACGGTCGAGTGAGGTTCACCCGACGGCGGCTCAACCGCACGCTGCTGCTGCGCCAGCACCTCCTGACGCGCGTGGACCGCACGCCCGCGCAGATGGTCGAGCACCTGGTCGGGCTGCAGGCGCAGGAGTCGATGCCGCCGTACCTGTCGCTGGCGGCGCGGCTGACCGACTTCGACCCGCTCGTGGTCAGCACGGCGCTGGAGCAGCGCACGATGGCCCGGATCCTCAGCCTGCGCGACACCGTCCACCTGCACCTGCCGGCCGACGCGCTGACCCTCCCGGTGTGGGCGGCGCCGGTGCGGGACCGCGAGCTGCGGATGAGCCAGACGATCGGTACGGCGCGCGAGGTCGACCAGGAGCGGTTCGCGGCCGCCGTGCGCACGGTCCTCGCCGACGGCCCGCTCCCCCAGCGCACGCTGAGCGCGGGGCTCGCCGAGCACTTCCCGGCCTACACCCCCGCCCAGCTCGGCCAGGTCGCCCGGGTGATGCAGGTGCTGGTGCAGCTGCCGCCGCGCGGGTGCTGGAAGCCGGAGGCCTCGACCGCGGTCGCCTACGACTTCGCCGAGCGCTGGTTGGGCGCACCGCTGGGCACGCCCGACGTACCGGACCTGGTGCGGCGCTACCTGCGCGCCTTCGGGCCGGCCACCGCCGCCGACGTCACCACCTGGTCCGGCATCACCCGGTTGGTGCCGGTGCTCAAGGCGATGGACGACCTCGTCCGGCACGAGGGTCCCGACGGCAAGCCGCTCTACGACGTCGAGGGCGCCCCGGTCGCCGAGGAGGACACCCCCGCCCCGGTCCGCCTGCTCGGCACCTACGACAACGTCTGGCTCTCCCACGCCGGCCGCGACCGGGTCACCGAGCCCGAACGCCGCAACACCTGGATGGGTGTCAGCGGCGCCCAGTCGAACGCGCTCTTCGCCGACGGCTGGCTGGAAGGGCTGTGGAAGGTCGTGGACGGCCGCGTGGTGGTCGGCGAGGTGCTGCGCCCGCTGTCGAAGCGCGAGCGGGCCGAGCTCGACGAGGAGGTCGCCCGGGTCGAGGCGCTGCTCGCGCGCTGAGCCTCAGCCGCCCCAGCGCGGGGTGCGGGCGAGCAGGGCGGAGACCGCGGCCACGCCGGCGGTGGAGGTGCGCAGCACCTCGCTGCCGAGCCGTACGGCGACCGCACCCGCCGCCACCAGCCGGGCCACCTCGTCGTCGGTGAGCCCGCCCTCGGGCCCCACCACGACGAGGATCTCACCGTCGTCGGGCAGCGCCAGCGCGCCGAGCGGCTCGGTGGCGTCCTCGTGCAGCACGACCGCGACGTCGGCGCCCGCGACCAGCGCGGTGACCTCCTCGGTGCTCGCGAGCGGGACGACCTCGGGGTGCCAGGCGCGGCGCGACTGCTTGGCGGCCTCGCGGGCGGTGGCCTGCCACTTCGCCAGCGACTTGGCGGCGCGCTCGCCCTTCCACACCGCCACGCTGCGGGCAGCGGCCCAGGGCACCACCCGGGCGACGCCGACCTCGGTCAGCACCTCGACGGCGAGCTCGCCGCGGTCGCCCTTGGGCAGCGCCTGCACGACGGTGACCCGCGGCCGCGGCTCGGGCAGGTCCTCGACCACCCGCGCCACCACGGTGAACGACCGCTTGGTCGTCTCGGTGACCTCGCCGGTCACCGACCGGCCGAGCCCGTCGGTGAGCAGCAGCGACTCCCCGGCCCGCAGGCGTCGTACGACGACGGCGTGGTGGGCCTCGTCGCCCTCCACCGTCACCGTGTCACCCGTCACCACTCCGGCCAGCGTGGGGACGAGGTGCTGCGGGAGGGTCATCTCAGTGCGCGGTGAACGCGTCGCGGAGCCGGCCGAATACGGACTTGTGGGCCGGGCGCACGTCACCGGTCGGCTGCTCCTCGCCACGGATGGCGGCCAGCTCGCGCAGCAGCTCCTCCTGGCGCGGGTCGAGCCGGGTCGGGGTCTCCACCGCGACCTGGACGACGAGGTCGCCCCGGCCGCCGCGCAGCCCGGGCACGCCCTTGCCGCGCAGCACCACCTCGTGGCCGGACTGCGTGCCGGCCGGGATGGGCAGCTCGAAGGCGGTCTCCAGGCCGGCGTCCTCGGCGTCCGGGAGGTCGGCCTCCAGGGTCGGCATCTGGATCGTGGTGCCCAGCGCGCCCGCGGTCATCGGCACCGAGACCGTGCAGTGCAGGTCGTTGCCGTGGCGGGAGAACGTCGGGTGCGGGGCGACGTGGATCTCGACGTACAGGTCGCCGGCGGGACCGCCGCCGGGACCGACCTCGCCCTGCTCGCTGAGCTGGACCCGGGTGCCGGTGTCGACGCCCGCGGGGATCTTGACCGTCAGCGAGCGGCGCGAGCGGACCCGGCCGTCACCGGCGCACTCGCGGCACGGGTCGGGGATGATCGAGCCGAAGCCGCGGCAGGCCGCGCACGGGCGCAGGGTGCGGATCTCGCCGAGGAACGAACGCTGCACGTGCGCCACCTCGCCGGCCCCGCGGCAGGTCTCGCACGGCACCGGCTGGCTGCCGGGGGCGGCTCCGTCGCCACCACAGGTGGTGCAGCGCACGGCGGTGTCGACCTTGAGCTCGCGGGAGACGCCGAAGGCGGCCTCGGCGAGGTCGACCTCGAGCCGGATGAGGGCGTCCTGGCCGCGTCGTACCCGCGGCCGGGGGCCGCGCCCGCCGCCGCCACCGGGACCGCCCTGGCCGCCGAAGAAGGCGTCCATGATGTCGGTGAAGGAGAAGCCCGCGCCCTGGCCGCCACCGAAGCCGCCGCCGAACGGGTCGCCACCGCGGTCGTACGACGCCCGCTTCTGCGGGTCGGAGAGGATCTCGTAGGCCGCGGTGACCTGCTTGAACCGCTCCTGGCTCGCCTCGTCCGGATTGACGTCGGGGTGGAGCTGCCGGGCCAGCTTGCGGTAGGCCTTCTTGATCGTGTCGGCGTCCGCGTCGCGGGCGACACCGAGCAGCTCGTAGAGGTCTTGGCTCACTTCTCTTCTTCTCAGCTCTCGTCGAGGATGCGCGAGACGTAGCGCGCCACCGCGCGCACCGCCGCCATCGTTCCTGGGTAGTCCATGCGGGTGGGGCCGACGATCCCCAGCGACGCCAGTGCGTCGTCGGGGCCGTAGCCGGTCGCCACGACGCTCGTCGAGGACAGCTCCTGGTAGGGGCCCTCGGCACCGATCCGGACCGTCACCGCGCCGCCCGTGGTCGCCTCGCCGAGCAGCTTGAGCAGGATGACCTGCTCCTCCAGCGCCTCGAGCAGGGGGCGCACGGAGGTCTCGAAGCTGTCGCCGAAGCGGGCCAGGTTGGCGGTGCCGGCCACCATGATCCGCTCGTCGGAGCGGTGGTCGCTCATCGCCTCCACCAGCGCCTCGACCACGGCCCGGGTGGCCGCCGGGGCGTCCTCGCCCTCGGGGACGCGGACGAGGTCGCCGAGCGCGCTCGCCGCGTCGCCGATCAGCTCGCCGGTGGCCGCGAGGTTGACCCGCGAGCGGAGCGCGGCCAGCTCGTCGTCGGCGAGGTCGGCGTCGAGCTCGACGTGACGCTGCTCGACCCGGCCGGTGCTGAGGATGAGCACGAGCAGCAGGCGGGTCGGGGTGAGCGCGACGACCTCCACGTGGCGCACCGTGGAGCGCGACAGCGTGGGGTACTGCACGACCGCGACCTGCCGGGTCAGCTGGGCGAGCAGCCGCACCGAGCGGTGCACCACGTCGTCGAGGTCGACGGCGCCGTCGAGGAAGCTCGCGATCGCGCGGCGCTCGGCTGTCGTGGTCGGCTTGACGGTCGAGAGCCGGTCGACGAAGAGCCGGTAGCCCTTGTCGGTCGGCACCCGGCCCGCGCTCGTGTGCGGCTGGTGGAGGTAGCCCTCGTCCTCCAGGGCGGCCATGTCGTTGCGGATGGTCGCCGGCGAGACGTTGAGGCTGTGCCGCTCGACCAGCGCCTTGGAGCCGACCGGCTCCTCGGTGGCGACGTAGTCCTCGACGATGGCGCGCAGCACGGCGAGCCGACGCTCCTCCTGCATGCCACCTCCTGGACTCGGCACTTCACCCGGCGGGTCACTGGCACTCCACGGACCGGAGTGCCAATGCTACCCACCGCACCCCCGATCGGCGGGACCGGCGAGACACCGCTTTGCCCGGATCGCGAAGTAGGTTAGGCTCACCTAAACACGCTCGATCACTCGACCAAGGGAGACGGCATGTCCCTCGACCCCGGCATCGACGCCGGCCGCGCCGACGTCCAGCGCCTGGCCGCCGCGGCCCGCAGCATCCTGGCCTGCCCGTCCGACGTACGGCTGGTGGTCGACGGGATCGACGACGTGACCGAGGGCCTCGCCGACGCCCACCTGGAGATGCAGGAGCACGAGGGCCGCCCGCTCTTCTCCTGCCCCGCCGACTCCGCGCTGGCCGTCGCCGCGACCGACGGCCGCGGCGCGCTGCTCACCCTGCACAGCGGGCTCGGCCGGCCCGGCACCCCCGACCGCGAGGCGACGCTGACCCTGTCCGGGCGGCTCGAGGCGGCCGGCCTGGAGGAGTGCGAGTGCTGCACCGAGATCCGCATGCGGGTGCTCCTGCGGCTCGACTTCGCGCTGCTCGCCCGGCCCGGCCACGGCCCCGACGAGGCCCGGATCCGGGTCCCGCTCGCGGCCTTCACCGCGCCCGGGCTCGAGCTCAACCGCGGCTTCCTGCAGCGCTCGACCGAGCACGCCAACCAGTGCCACCAGGACGAGCTGCGCCGCGCCGTCGCGACCCGCACCGGCACCCGCCTCGGTGAGGTCGTCGGCGTCCAGCTCACCGGCCTCAGCGCCTCCGGCGTCGTCCTGCAGTGGGTGGACCTCAGCGGGTCGCACCAGGCCGAGCTGCGGTTCGGCCACGCGGCGCGCAGCGCGCCCGAGCTCGGCGAGCTGCTCCGCTCGGAGCTCCACGCCGGCCTGTGCTGAGCTGAGCCGGGACTCGCTACGGTGGGCGGATGCCGTTCACCGAGGTCGCGGACCGGGTCTGGGTCCGCCGCGAGCCGTCGTACGACGTCAACCTGACCGTCATCGGGGGCGAGCGCGGCCTCGTCGTGGTCGACACCCTGGCCAGCGCCGCGCAGGCGCGTGCCGCGATCGCCGCGATCGGCGACCTGGGCGTCGGGCCGGTGGTCGCCGTGGTCAACACCCACGACCACTTCGACCACGTCCTCGGCAACGCCGCCTTCCGTGAGCGGTACGACGACCCGCCGGTCCACGCGACCGAGGAAGCCGCCGCACGGACCGATCCCGATGCCCCGCCGGCCGACCGGACCTTCTCCAGCGCCGCGGTCATCGACCTCGGCGACCGCCAGGTCGAGCTGGTCCACCCCGGCCGGGGCCACACCGCGGGCGACCTCGTCGCCCGGGTCCCCGACGCGGACGTGCTGCTCGTCGGCGACCTCGTCGAGGAGTCCGCCCCGCCGGCGATCGGTGCCGACTCCTGGCCGCTGGAGTGGCCGCAGACCCTGGACCTGGTGCTCGGTCTCACGTCACCGGGCACGGTCGTCGTACCGGGACACGGGAAGGTGGTGGACCGCCGGTTCGTGGAGCAGCAGTGCGACGACCTGCGCGCGGTCGCCGAGACGATCCGCGAGCTCGCCGGGCGCGGCGTCCCCGAGGCCGAGGCGCTCGCCTCCGCGGAGTGGCCCTTCCCCGAGGACGCGCTGCACCACGCCGTCCCGCGGGGTTACGCCCAGCTCCCCC
Source organism: Nocardioides sp. LML1-1-1.1 (assembly GCF_040676175.1). NCBI lineage: Bacteria > Bacillati > Actinomycetota > Actinomycetes > Propionibacteriales > Nocardioidaceae > Nocardioides > Nocardioides sp. LML1-1-1.1. The sequence continues at coordinate 82,291 of NZ_JBEGHK010000007.1, forward strand.
GGGCGCGCCGCCAGCTGCCGCTCGCGTAGCCGTCCTAGGCTGGTCCGTCGTGGATCGCTACGGGACCGACGTGCTGTCAGGAGACTGGAAGGCCCCGAAGCGGGGACGTGCCGTGGAGACGCCGGCGGACCTCGGCCTGGTGGTCGAGGAGGTCACCACCGACTGGTGCGGCGAGATCGTCGCCGTCGACCGGGACCTGCACGTGCTGACGCTGGAGGACCGGCGCGGCAAGCGTCGTACCTTCCCGCTGGGGACGGGCTTCCTGCTGGAGGGCAAGCCGGTGGTCCTCACCCCGCCCGTCACCCGGAAGGGCCCGGAGAAGAAGACCCGCACCGCCAGCGGGTCGATCGCCGTGCACGACGCGAAGGCGCGGGTCGCCCGGGCCAGCCGCATCTTCGTCGAGGGCCGCCACGACGCCGAGCTGGTCGAGAAGGTGTGGGGCGACGACCTGCGGATCGAGGGCGTGGTGGTGGAGTACCTCGGCGGCGTGGACGACCTCGCCGACCACCTGCGCGACTTCGCGCCGGGCCCGAACCGGCGGGTCGGCGTGCTCGTCGACCACCTGGTCGCGGGCTCCAAGGAGAGCCGGATCGCCCAGGGCATCATGAGGTCGCCCGTCGGCAAGGACGTGCTGATCGTCGGGCACCCGTTCATCGACATCTGGCAGGCGGTCAAGCCCGAGCGGCTCGGCTTCGCGGCCTGGCCGAAGGTGCCCAAGGGCATCGACTGGAAGAAGGGCACCTGTCAGCAGCTCGGCTGGCCGCACCGCGACCAGGCCGACATCGCCCGGGCGTGGAAGCACGTGCTCGGCGGCGTGCGCGGCTTCCAGGACCTCGACCCGGCCCTGCTCGGGCGGGTCGAGGAGCTGATCGACTTCGTGACGAGCCCCTGAGGCTCAGAGGCCCTGCTGGTAGCGCTTCAGCACCTCGTCGACCTTCGCCTGGTCCCGCGCCTCGAGCGGGATCAGCAGCTCCGCGACGACGTCGGTGAGCTCGGCGATGCGCCGGTTGAGCTGGCGGTTCTCCTGCACCTCGGCCTCCAGCGCGCGGACCCGCTCCTGCAGGCTGCTGCGGCTGCCGCGGTTGCGGATCCGCTCGACGACCGGCGCGGGCAGGTGCTCGCGGGCCTGGGCGCGGATCCGGGTCCGGATCTCGTGGTTGCTCATCGGTTCTCCCTCGGAATGTGGGTGGTGCGCGCGGGCCAGGAGGCCCGGATCCGGCAGACGACGGGGTCGAACTGGTCCAGCATGTCCTCACCCGGTACGACGAGGAGCTGCTCCACCACGCCGCCGGCCGCCTCGATGGCGGCCCGGACCCGCTCGGGGTCGACCCGGCGGACCAGGCCGTCGGGCGCACCGGGCGTGCCGGCCGGTGCCTCGGGGGCGTAGGCCGCGGAGAACTCCAGGAACAGCTTGCCGCCGCCGGGGCGCAGCGCCATCCGGGCCAGGGTCCACAGCTGGTCCTGGGCGGCGTCGTCGAGGCAGCCGAGCAGGTGGCGGGCGTAGAGGTGCCGCGGGTCCCGGGCCAGCCGGGCGCCGTGCAGCAGCGTGGAGCGCAGCTCGCCGAGGATCAGCTGGCTGGCGTCGAGGTCGAGCTGACGGCGGGTGGCCTTGCGGCGGACCCCGCCGACGCCCGCGCGGGAGAAGTCCAGCGCCTGCGTGCGGTGCCCGCGCTGGGCGAACCACAGCGCGTCGCGACCCGTGCCGCTGCCGAGGTCGGCCACCCCGAGCCCGCCGAGCTGCGGCTCGACCCACCGGGCGAAGGCGGACGGGCCGGTGCCGACCTGCTGGCCGCCCGGGCCGTTGAGGAAGCCGGTCCACAGGCCCATCTCGCTGCGGAAGCCGCGCAGCCAGCCGTCGAGGCGTCGTACGCCGGCCGCCGGGTCCGCGTAGCGGAACGACGGGTCCGGGGTGCGCCACTGCGGGCCGTAGAGGAAGGCGAGCATCGCCTCCGGGTCGCGTGGCGCCGGGAACGAGAAGCCGTGCAGCTCGATCGTCGAGAACGGCTCGATCGCGGTGCGCGGCAGGTCGCCGCTGCGGTTGCCGAGCTGGAAGAAGGTGTCGCCGACGTGGAAGGCCGCGAAGACGTCGATGTGGCACAGCCGCCCGTCGGAGAGCGGCAGCAGCAGCTTGATGTCGCCGCCCGACATCCGCAGCAGGTTCCAGCCCCGGGCCCGCATCGCGCGCGAGATCCGGTAGGACTCGGCGATGACGTCGGCCGGTGAGTGGTGGTCGGAGAGGTAGCACAGGTCGGTGTCGGAGTCGTGCGCGAGCATCCGGCCCTCGCGCACCGCGCCGAGCAGGGCACCGTAGTTGAGGTAGGCCTTGACCCCGGCGTGCACGAGCAGGTCGTTGACCGCGCGCTGGGTGCCGGCGAGGATCTCCTCGCGCACCGACTCCGCCGTGGCCTCGAAGGAGCGGGTCAGGTGCCCGACCTTGTCGACGCACAGCCGGTTGCCGGCGCGGTCGACGACGGCCAGGTTGCCCTCGCCGTCACCGAGGACGGCCTCGTCGTCGTAGAGGACCTGGGCGCCGGTGGTGTCGGCGACCCGCACCCGGCCGCGGCCGGAGAGGTAGGGGCGCAGCACGCCGGGCCAGGGCACGAGCACCTCGGCGCCCTGGCGCACGCCGTCGCGCTCGGGGGTGAGCGACCAGACGTAGTGCCCGTCGATCTCGACGAGGAAGGGGCGCGTGGTCAGCGGCAGCAGCAGGCCCTCGTCGGAGACGATCGTCATGACGCCCCGCGGTGCGCGAGCGCCTTGCGCAGCGCCGTCGAGGAGGTCTGCAGGGTGTAGGGGAAGTAGGTGACCTCGACGCCGAGCAGGGCCATCTCCTGCTCCAGGCGCAGGCCCTTCTTCGTGCCCTCCCAGTCGTCGCCCTTGAAGATCCGGTGGAAGCCCACGTCGCGCCACGAGTCGGTCTTGCTGGACGTCTCCTCGGCGTAGACCGCGTCGACGATGCCGATGGCCTCGACGATCTCGAGCCGCTCGGCGAGCGGGACGGTGGGCTGCACGCCCTTCGTCTCCAGGCACACCTCGTCGGAGACCACGCCGGCCACCAGCACGTCGCACCACTGACGCGCCTGACGCAGCGCGTTGAGGTGACCGATGTGGAACAGGTCGAAGGCACCTGGCGCGTAGCCGATCACGGGACCCATCGAAGCCTCCTTCAGGCAGCGCCGCCCTTCGACGCTAAAGACTACTGTATCACTACAATTAAGTGTCTATGGCATCGACGGCGTGACCACTGCCACACGCCGTCACCGGGACGACGGACGACGGGCCGCGCCGGTTCGCACCCTTGCCCGATCCGAGGACGGGGCGCGGGGGTCAGCCGAGCAGCGTGCGGACGACGCCGTCGGCGAGCAGCCGGCCGCGCGGGGTGAGCACCACCCGGTCGGCCCGGTCCTCGACCAGCCCGTCGGCGACCAGCCCGGGCAGCGCCGCGGTGTCGTCGAGGACGCGGACGTCGAGGCCGGAGCGCAACCGGACCTCCAGCAGCACCCGCTCCACGCGCCGGGTCTCGGCGTCGAGCAGCTCGCGGGCATGGGCCGGGCTCTGCCCCGCGGCCAGCCGGCCGGCGTACGCCGCCGGGTGCTTGACGTTCCACCAGCGCACGCCGCCGACGTGCGAGTGCGCGCCCGGGCCGATCCCCCACCAGCCGGCACCCGTCCAGTAGCCCAGGTTGTGGCGGCAGCGGGCGGCGTCGTCGCGTGCCCAGTTGGAGACCTCGTACCAGCCCAGGCCCGCCGCGCGCAGCCGCTCGTCGGCCTGGACGTACTTGTCGGCGAGGTCGTCCTCGTCGGGCATCGGCAGCTCGCCGCGGCGGACCCGGCGGGCCAGGGCGGTGCCGTCCTCGACGATGAGGGAGTACGCCGAGACGTGGTCCGGCGCGCACGCCAGCGCCGCGTCCAGGGTGGTCTCCCACTGCTCGGCGCTCTCCCCCGGCGTGCCGTAGATCAGGTCCAGGCTGACCTGCTCGAAGCCGGCCGCGCGCGCCGCCTCCACCACGAGCGGCACCCGCTCGGGGTCGTGGGTGCGGTCGAGCACGGCGAGCACGGAGGGCACCGCGGACTGCATCCCGAAGGAGACCCGGGTGTAGCCCGCCTCGCGCAGCGCGCCCAGGTAGGCGAGGTCGACGGAGTCCGGGTTGGCCTCCGTGGTCACCTCGGCGCCCGGCGCCAGGCCGAGCTCGTCGTCGATCGCGCGCAGCACCCGGCCCAGGTCCGCGGCCGGCAGCAGGGTCGGCGTCCCGCCGCCGAGGAACACCGTGTCGACGGGCCGCTCCCGCTCACCCAGCACGCGGCGGGCCAGCCGGACCTCGGCGACCGCCTGGTCGGCGTACGTCGCCTGGGAGACGCCGGGCCCGAGCTCCTGGGCCGTGTAGGTGTTGAAGTCGCAGTAGCCGCAGCGGACCGTGCAGAAGGGGACGTGCACGTAGAACCCGAACGGGCCGTGCTCCACCTCGGCCAGCGCCGGCTCCGGGAGGGACCCGTCCGGCGGAGCGGGGTCCCCCTCGGGCAACGCGGACGGCACGGGGCCATCCTCTCAGGTCACCTCCGGGGTCAGACGGGCACGTTGAGCGTCACGGTGTAGCCGTCGGTGACCGAGCCGGTGACCTTGGCCAGCTGCAGGGAGTAGCCGTCGCTGAAGATGCCGTCGGAGTCGAGCGAGAGCTGCTCGAGGTTGGTCACGCTCTGCTCGTAGCCCTCGGTGGCGTAGACGTCGTTGCAGACGTCCTCGGGCAGCGCGAGCTGCGAGGTGCGCAGCTTGTTGTCGCCGGAGGTGGCCTTGGCGAGGCTCTCGTAGACCTCGAAGTGCATGTGCGGCCAGCGGCCCGAGTAGCAGGCCGGGAAGATCGTGGTGAAGGTCAGCTCGCCGTTGGCGTCGGCCTCCTGCACGCCGCGCAGGTAGTTCTCCTCGGCGATCGCCTCGTCGTACATCGAGTAGCGGCCCTCGCGGTCGCAGTGCCACAGGTAGATCGCGGCACCCGCCAACGGGGTGACCTCGTCGCCGTCGAGGTCGTAGACCTTGAGCTTGACGGTGGCCGGGATGCCGGCCGCGACCCCGGTCGCGTCGCCGAAGCTGGACGTGATGTCGCTGCGGACGACGCCCGACTCGCTCAGCACGTTGGGCCCGTTGCTGCCGTCGCCCGGGTAGGGGCCGGCGGTCTCCTCGGGGATCTCGCCCTCGGCGACCTCGACGCTGCTGTCGCCGCCCATCCCGCCACCGGCCGGCGGGGGGTTGCCGCCCGGACCGCTGCTCGTGGAGGCGGAGGAGTCCGCCGTGGTGGACGTCGTGCCGCCCGACCCGCACGCGGTCAGCGCCGCCGCGGCGCCCACGCCGCCCAGGAGCCCGAGCAGCCCACGACGCGCCATGATCTTCGGCAGGTCGTGGGACAGCCCGAGGTCGTGCTCTTCGGTCTCGTCAGCGTGCGCGTGGTGGCTCATGCCCCGAGTCTCGGGGCCGGTCCTGTGCGTCTGCTGTGTCAGCCGTAGAAGGACTCGATGAGATCCTTGTTGTTGGTCTCCACGACGTTCCGCTTGACCTTCAGCGAGGGGGTCAGCTCACCGGACTCGATGCTCAGGTCGTGGTCGAGGAGCTTCCACTTCTTGACCGTCTCCCAGCGGTTGAGCTGGGCGTTGAGCTGCTCGACGTACTCGCCGATCATCGCCTGCACCGCCTCGTCGTGGACGAGCTCGGTGTAGGTCTTGCCCGACTTGCCGTTCTCCTCGGCCCAGCCCGCGATCGCGTCGGGGTCGACGGTGACCAGCGCGGAGACGAAGTTGCGCTCCGCGCCGAACACCATGAACTGGCTGGCGTAGGGACAGATCGCCTTGAACTTGGCCTCGATGGCCGGCGGGGCGATGTACTTGCCGCCGGAGGTCTTGAAGAGCTCCTTGATCCGCCCGGTGATGGTGAGGAAGCCGTCGGCGTCGAGCTCCCCCTTGTCGCCGGTGCGCAGCCAGCCGTCGGCGGTGATCGCCTCGGCCCTTGCGTCGTCCCGGTTGTGGTAGCCGGCCATGACGTGCGGACCCTTGAGCTGGACCTCGCCGCCCTCGCCGATGCGCACCTCGGTGCCCGGGAAGGGCTGGCCGACCGTGCCGAGCTTGTAGGCGTCGGGGTGGTTGACGGTGGCGCCGGCGGCGTTCTCCGTCATGCCGTAGCCCTCGAGGATCAGCACGCCGGCGGCGTGGAACCACGCGGCGATGTCGGCGTTGAGCGCCGCCGAGCCGGAGATGAAGAACTTCACCCGGCCACCGAAGCGGTCGCGGACCTTGCTGAAGACCAGCTTGTCGAACAGCCCGTGCTGCAGGCGCAGCGGCAGCGGGACCGGCTTGCCGGCGAGCTTGAGCGCGTCGACCTTGGTGCCGACCTCGAAGGCCTTCTTGAAGATCTTCTCCTTGGCGCCACCCTCGGCGGCGGTCATGGTGACGATCCGGGCGTGCGCCTTCTCGAAGATGCGCGGCGCGGCGCCCATGAAGGTCGGCTTCACGATGCCCAGGTTGTCGACGATCTTGTCGACGCGGCCGTCGATCGCGGTGGCGAAGCCGCACGCGAGCTGGGTCGAGAGCAGCACCTTGCCGAAGGAGTGGGCCATCGGCAGCCACAGGAACTGCAGGTCGTCCTCGTGCAGGATGTCCTGCGCCTTGATGGCCTCGCCCTCGAACACCCACGCCTTGTGCAGCGTGCGCACGCCCTTGGGCTTGCCCGTGGTGCCGGAGGTGTAGATCAGGGTCGCCAGCTGGTCGGGCGCGATGCCCTGGGCGACCTCGTCGACGGCGTCCGGCCGCTCCGCCAGGTGGGCGTCGCCGCGCTCGGCGAGCTGGTCGAGGGAGATCACCCAGTCGCCGTCGGCCAGCGCGGGGTCGAAGGAGACGACCGTGCCCAGCGCGGGCAGCTCGTCGCGGTGGTCGCGCAGCTTCTGCAGCTGGTCGGCGTCCTCGGCGAAGACGATGCGGCACTCGGAGTCGCCGACGATGTACGCCGTGTCCTCACCGCCCGTCGAGGGGTAGACCGTCGTGGTGGCGCCGCCGGCGCACATCACGGCGAGGTCGGCCAGGATCCACTCGTAGCGGGTCGAGGAGGCGATGCCGACGCGCTGCTCGGGCTCCAGCCCGAGCGCGAGCAGACCGGCCGCGAGGCGGCGTACCCGGTCGCCGGCCTGGCGCCACGTCACGGACTCCCAGGCATCGCCGCGCGGGAACCGGAAGGCCTCCCGGTTGGCGCTCTGCTCCACCCGGTCGAGGAACTGCACGGCGCAGTTCTTCGGCAGGTTCTGGAGGAAGTTCGTGTCGTGATTGATGGGCATGACGCTCCTGCATGCTCGTCCGAGACCGGCGCTGACTGATCAGTAACCTAGATCACCGGCCCAACGCCCGGTAGGGAAGCCTGCACTACGGGACGAAAGCCTCGACCTTCGCGCGGACCTTGGCGGGCAGGTTGTCGACCACGAGCAGCTCGGGCAGCCGGCTGCGGTCGAGGTTGAGCGCGACGAACAGGTCGCGCACGGTGACCCCGTGGCCGGGGCGGTGGACGACGACGATCTCGTCACCCGCGGCGATGGTGCCGGGCCGGAGCACCCGCAGGTAGGGCCCCGGGCGCAGCGCCTGGGCGAACCTCTTCACCCACGCGGTGGTGTCGTAGCCGGTCTCCCCCATCCAGCCCTTGAAGTCGTTGCACGGCGTGCGCACGTGGGCCACCTCGAACAGGACGGTGCCGGCCTCGAAGCGGGTGCCGAGCTCGAGGGCGTTGAGGTCGATCCCCTCCGTGGTGAGGTTCTCACCGAGCTGGCCGTCGCGGATCGGGCGGCCCAGCTCGGCCTCCCAGAACTCCACGTCCTCACGGGCGTAGGCGTAGACGGCCTGGTCCGGGCCGCCGTGGTGGAGCGTGTCGGAGACCTGGTCGCCCTCGATGCCGAGCACGTGGACGTCGACCGGGCCCTCGACCTGCCGCTTGTCGATGGACGTGCGGCCGATCTTGGCCCACTCCTTGTCCCGCGGGCGGCCGACACTGACGGTGAGGATGGTGGGCACGGGACGATTGTGCCTAGTCCTGCACCGCTTTGGCGACCGAGATGCAGGACGTCACATGGGCCCGCTCCTCCGCGTCCAGCGCCCGGCCCGCACGGACGGCGTCCTCGTGGGCCCAGTGCGCGTTGAGCACCGAGCGCACCACCACCCAGGCCCGGGCCCGGTCCTCGTCGAAGCCGGCGGCGTCCACCAGGGTGTGGAAGCGGCGCCGGATGCCGTCGCGGACGGCGCCGGCGTACTCGTCGTAGCGGTCGCGGAGCATCGGCTCCAGCTCGTAGTGCGGGTCGCCGTTGGTCGGCTTCGGGTCGATCGCCAGCCAGTCCGGCGCACCGTCGCGCTCGCCGCGCAGCACGTTCTCGTAGTGCAGGTCGCCGTGCAGGACTGCCGTCGCGGGCTCCGCGGTCAGCTCCGCCGCCAGGCCCAGCGCCTGCTCGACCAGGCGGCGCGGGACCGGCACCGTCGCGGCGTCGCGGCGCAGCGCGGCGGCCCACCGGTCGACGTACGACGCCTGGGAGCGCAGCTGCGGCAGCGGCGCCACGTGCAGCCGGGGGTAGAGCCCCGCCACCACCTCGCACGCCTCGACGTCCCAGCGCTCGCTCAGGTCGGTGCGCTCCAGGCGCTCCAGCAGCAGCGCCCGGCGGCCCGGGTCGGCGCGCAGCAGGCGGACCGCCCCGCGCCCGTGCCAGTGCTGGAGCGCGAGGTGCTCGTGCTCGGACTCGTCGTCGGGCAGGCCGATCTTGAGCGCGGCGGGGGTGCCGTCGGCCGTCGTCACGGGCAGCACGAGCGAGCAGAAGCCGTGCCAGGCCTCCTCGCCCGCGGTGAGCTCCCAGTCGTCCAGGACGCCGCGCGCGGTCGCCGGGAGGGCGTCCAGCCAGGCCGCCCACTCCGGACCGAGCGCGCGCTGCGCGTCGAGCCCGGACGGGACCGGCACCGGCCGGGAGGTCACTTCTTCGGCTTGTCGCCCGCGGGGCCGGTGGTGGACAGCGCGGCGACGAACGCCTCCTGGGGGACCTCGACGCGGCCGACCATCTTCATCCGCTTCTTGCCCTCCTTCTGCTTCTCCAGCAGCTTGCGCTTGCGGGTGATGTCACCGCCGTAGCACTTGGCGAGGACGTCCTTGCGGATCGCGCGGATGTTCTCGCGGGCGATCACCCGGGCGCCGATGGCGGCCTGGATCGGCACCTCGAACTGCTGGCGCGGGATGAGGTCCTTGAGCTTGCCGGCCATCATCACGCCGTAGGAGTAGGCGGCCTCCTTGTGCACGATCGCGGAGAAGGCGTCCACCGGCTCGCCCTGGAGCAGGATGTCGACCTTGACCAGGTCGGCGGCCTGCTCGCCGGAGTGCTCGTAGTTGAGCGAGGCGTAGCCCTTGGTCTTGGACTTGAGCTGGTCGAAGAAGTCGAAGGCGATCTCGCCCATCGGCAGCACGTAGCGCATCTCGACCCGGTCCTCGGACAGGTAGTCCATGCCCTGCAGGGTGCCGCGCTTGTGCTGGCACAGCTCCATGATCGTGCCGATGAAGTCGGCCGGGGCCAGGATCGTGGCGTCCACGACCGGCTCGCGGACCTCGGAGATCTTGCCGTCGGGATACTCGCTCGGGTTGGTGACGATGAGCTCGGTGCCGTCCTCCATGATCACGTCGTAGACCACGTTCGGCGCGGTGGAGATGAGGTCGAGGTTGAACTCGCGCTCCAGCCGCTCGCGGGTGATCTCCATGTGCAGCAGGCCGAGGAAGCCGCAGCGGAAGCCGAAGCCGAGCGCGCCGGAGGTCTCCGGCTCGAAGGTCAGCGCCGCGTCGTTGAGCTGCAGCTTCTCCAGGGCGTCGCGCAGCGTCGGGTAGTCGTCGCCGTCGATCGGGTAGAGGCCGGCGAACACCATCGGGTTCGGGTGCTCGTAGCCGCCCAGCGGCTCGGCGGCCTGGCGTCCGTTGACGGTCACCGTGTCACCCACGCGGGACTGGCGGACGTCCTTCACACCGGTGATCAGGTAGCCGGTCTCACCGACGCCGAGCTTGGCGGCCTTCATCGGCTCGGGACTGATCACGCCGACCTCGAGCATCTCGTGCAGCGCACCGGTCGACATCATCTTGATCTTGTCGCGGTGCGAGAGCTCGCCGTCGACCACCCGGACGTAGGTGACCACGCCGCGGTAGGTGTCGTAGACGGAGTCGAAGATCAGCGCGCGGGCCGGGGCGGCGGCGTCGCCGACGGGCGCCGGGACGGACCTGACGATCTCGTTGAGCAGCGCCTCGACGCCGACCCCGGTCTTGGCCGAGGTGAGCAGCACGTCCTCGGGCTCGCAGCCGACGAGGTTGGCCAGCTCCGCGGCGTACTTCTCCACGTTGGCGCTGGGCAGGTCGATCTTGTTGAGCACCGGGATGATGTGCAGGTCGGCGCCCATGGCGAGGTAGAGGTTGGCCAGGGTCTGCGCCTCGATGCCCTGGGCGGCGTCGACCAGCAGGATCGCCGCCTCGCACGCCTGGAGCGAGCGGGACACCTCGTAGGTGAAGTCGACGTGGCCCGGGGTGTCGATCATGTTGAGGATGTAGGTGCCCGGCTCGGCACCCGCCTCGTTGCCCGCCTCCACCGTCCACGGCATCCGCACCGCCTGGGACTTGATGGTGATCCCGCGCTCGCGCTCGATGTCCATCCGGTCGAGGTACTGCGCCTTCGCCTCGCGCTCGCCGACGACACCCGTCAGCTGCAGCATCCGGTCGGCGAGGGTCGACTTGCCGTGGTCGATGTGCGCGATGATGCAGAAGTTGCGGATGATCGCGGGGTCGGTGTGACCGGGCTGCGGGACGGTGACTGACATGGTCCCGCCATTCTTCCAGGGCCGGACGGGTTCAAGAATTCGCCGCCCGCGGTTGGCCGCCCGTTCGCCGTACGACGACAGGGTGGCCGGCATGGACCCGGCCCTCCCCCCGACCTCCGCCCCCGCCCGCCTCGACCGTCGCGGCATCCTCCGCGGCGCGGCGCTGACCGCCGGCCTGACCGCGCTGCCGGCCCTGCCCGGCGCCCGCGCCGCCGCTCCGCTGCTGGTCCGGCGCGACCGGCCGGTGCTCCCGGTGGGGGTGCAGTCGGGCGACGTACGGCCGGGCGGTGCGGTGCTGTGGACCAAGGCCGACCGGCCGGCGCGACTGGTCGCCGAGATCAGCCGGGACCCGTCGTTCCGCCGGGCGCGGACCCTGCGCGGCCCGGTCGTCACCGCGGCCACCGACTTCACCGGCCAGCTCGACCTGCGCGGGCTGCCCTCGGGCACCGACCTGCACTACCGGCTGCGGGCGGTCTCCCTCGACGACCACCGCGCCGTCAGTGCGCCGGTCGCCGGCCGGCTGCGCACCGCACCGGGGCGCGGTGACGACGTCCGCTTCCTGTGGTCCGGCGACATCGCCGGGCAGGGCTGGGGCGTCAACCCGTCCTACGGCGGCTTCCGGATCGCCGACGCCATGCGGGCCCGCCGGGCCGACTTCTTCCTGTGCAGCGGCGACAACGTCTACGCCGACGGCCCGGTCCAGGCCTCCGTGGCGCTCCCGGACGGCTCCACCTGGACCAACCTGGTCATCCCGGAGAAGACCAAGGTGGCCGAGACCCTGGCGGAGTACCGCGGGCAGTACCGCTACAACCTCCTCGCCGACAACTGGCGCGCCTTCCTCGCCGAGACCGCCCAGGTCGTGCAGTGGGACGACCACGAGGTGACCAACAACTGGTACCCCGGCGAGGTGCTCGACGACGCCCGCTACACCGAGCAGCGGGTCGATGTGCTCGCCGCGCGGGCCCGCCGCGCCTTCCACGAGTACACCCCCGTCGCGCCCATCTCGCCCGACCCGGACGGCCGGGTCTACCGGGTGATCCCCTACGGCCCGCACCTGGACCTGTTCGTGCTCGACATGCGCACGCACAAGGACCCGAACACCGCGAACACCGAGACCACCCGCGACGGCGGCGTGCTCGGCAGGCGGCAGACGGCCTGGCTGATCGACGCGCTGAAGCGTTCGCGGGCGACCTGGAAGGTGATCGCCAACGACCTGCCGCTCGGGCTCGTCGTACCGGACGGGACCTTGCAGGAGGGCCTGGCGCAGGGCGACCCGGGCGCCCCGCTCGGCCGGGAGGCGGACATCGCGCAGGTGCTCACCGCGCTCTCGCGGGCCGGGATCCGCAACCACGTGTGGCTGACCGCCGACGTGCACTACACCGCGGCGCACCACTACTCGCCCGACCGGGCGGCCTACCAGGACTTCGATCCGTTCTGGGAGTTCGTCTCCGGGCCGCTCAACGCAGGCGCCTTCGGCCCGAACACGCTGGACGGCACCTTCGGCCCGGTCGCGGACTTCGTCGCCGCCGCGCCGGCGCCGAACGCCTCTCCGGCCGCGGGCTTCCAGTTCTTCGGCGAGGTGGAGGTGGACGGTGCGAGCGGACGGCTCACCGTCACCCTGCGCGACGTCGAGGGCGCGGCGCTCTACACCCGGACGCTGGACCCGGCGCGGCGCTGAGCCGCTGGGCTCGGGCGAGCCGCCGGGTCTCAGAGGGCGGCAAGCATGCCCTCGGCGACCGCCTTGCCGGCGGCCTGGTCCGCGCCGGTCACCCCGACGAAGTAGTGCTCGCCCAGCGCAATGAGCTGCTGCCCCTTCTCCTGCCAGTAGGCCTCGGTGCCCACGCCGGCCGCGGGCTCCAGGGCGTCCTTGCCGGCGTTCTTCTCGAGCTGGACGAGCGTCTCGTCCCAGTCCGCGGCCACCTCGACCGCGAGGATCACGCCGGTGGAGAAGGTGCAGATCTTGCGCTGGTCCGGCACCGGGCCGGCGACCGAGCCCTCGCCCGGGTCGGCGCCGAGCAGGTCGGTGAGCTGCTCGGTGTCGAGCAGGGTGCAGGGGTCCGGCACCTCGCCGGTGGGCGCGGCCTCCGTGGTGTCGGCACCCTCCGGTCCGACGCTCTCCCTCGACGCACCGAGCTCGGTCTCCGGGGTGCCGGACGGGTCGTCGTCGGACCCGCCGCAGCCGGCGAGGGACAGCGTGGCCAGGGTGAACGAGGCGAGGACGAGGCGCGGGAGCATGGCCGGAAGCGTAGTGGCGCCCCACGCCGCCCGCAGGTCCGCCATCATGTGCGCGTGCTTCCCGCTCGGATCCCCCATGGCCGCACCGCTCGACGGGTGCAGTGGGCCCACCTGCCCCCGCGGGTGCGGGCCGCCATCGCGAGCCGCCTGGGCGGGCCGGTCGTGGAGGCGGACTCCCAGGGCGGCGGCTTCACCCCCGGCTTCGCCTCGGTGCTGACGCTGGCCGACGGCAGCCGCCACTTCGTGAAGGCGGCCTCCACCAAGGCGCAACGCGCCTTCGCCGACTCCTACCGCGACGAGGCCGAGCAGCTGCGCCGGCTCCCGGCCGCCGTACCGTCGCCGCGACTGCTGTGGACCGACGAGGTCGACGACTGGTTCCTGCTCGGCATCGAGCACGTCGCCGCACGCGCCCCGCACCGGCCCTGGACCGCCGGCGACCTCGCGCTCGCCTCGGACATGGCGCTGGCCGCCGCCGCCGCGCTCACCCCGCCACCCGGCGCGGACGCCTCGAGCGCCGTCGAGGAGTTCGCCGCCTGGCCGGGACTGTGGGACGTGATCGACCACCCACGGGCCGCGGAGATCGGCGCCCTCGCGGCGCGGTACGCCGACGTCCTCACCGGTGACACCCTCGTCCACACCGACATCCGCGACGACAACATCCTCCTCGTCGACGACGGCTCCGGCGTGGAGCGCGCCCTGCTCTGCGACTGGAACTGGGCGGTCCGCGGTCCGGCCTGGCTCGACTCGCTGCTGCTGCTCGTCGGCCCGCGCGGGGACGGCCTGGACGTCGAGGCGCACCTCGCGGCGCACCCGTTGCTGGGTGACGTGCCGCCCGAGGACATCGACGTCGCGCTCGCCCTGGTGCTGGGCTACTTCACGGCCTCGGCCGCCCAGCGGGTGCCGCCCACCTCGCCGTACCTCCGGGCGGCGCAGGCCTGGCAGCGCGACGTGATCGACGACTGGCTGGCCGAGCGGCGCGGGTGGCGGGACTGAGGCCGCCCGGGACGAGCGGGCGCGATTTGGGGCCGGTGTTCGCCCACTGTTAGCCTTGCTGGTCGCGTCATCCCTGTGCACGCGCCTGCCCTCGCGGCGGGACCGCAGGGGCCCGCGCTCCGGACCAGACCAGCATCCTCCGACAGACAAGGCACAGCACCCGTGGCCAACATCAAGAGCCAGATCAAGCGCAACAAGCAGAACGAGAAGCGTCACGAGCGCAACAAGGCCGTCAAGTCCGGCCTGAAGACCGCGATCCGCAAGTTCAACGAGGCCGCCGAGTCCGGCGACAAGGACAACGCCGTCGCGCTCGCGCAGGACGCCACGAAGAAGCTCGACAAGGCTGCTTCGAAGGGCGTCATCCACAAGAACCAGGCTGCCAACCGCAAGTCGTCGATCAGCAAGCGGGCCGCCGCTCTCTGAGCCGCCCCGTCTGGCTCCGGTCCGGAGCCATCGCGTCGAGGGAGTCCCCGTCCGGGGGCTCCCTTCGTGATTTCAGGAGCGGCGCAGGGCGGTGATCGTCAGCACCAACCGCTCCAGGGCGTACGACGCGTCGCTCGCCGCCCCCTTGATGTCCGCGTCGGCCTGGGCGACCGCCCGGATCGAGCGGGCCAGACCGGCCTCGGTCCAGCCGCGAGCCTGGTCGCGCAGCGAGCGCAGCTTCCACGGCGGGACGCCGACCTCGCGGGCCAGGTCCACGTCGCGCATCCCGCGCGGCGCGCTCACCAGCCGGGCCAGCCCGCGCGCGCTGCCCGCGAACGCCGAGGTGATCAGCACCGCGGCCGTGCCCGCGTCGAGCGCCCAGCGCAGCTCCTCCAGCGCTGCCCGGTCCCGGCCGGCGAAGGCCGCGTCGGCCACCGCGAAGGACTTCGCCTCCGCCCGGCCACCGAAGTAGCGGCGGACCTGCTCCTCGCTGATCCGCTCGCCCGGGAAGTCGTTGGTGAGCTGGTGGGCGGCCCCCGCGAGCGAACGCAGGTCGCGGCCGATCGCCTCGATGAGGACGTCGGCGGCCTCCCGGTCGATCGTCGCGCCGTGACGCCGCACCTCCCCCGCGACGAAGGCCGGGAAGTCCGACGGCTTGAGCTCCTCGGACTTGTGCTCGATCACCGGCTTCAGCTTGCGCAGCTTGGTGAGGACCCCGCTGCCCTTCTGCCCACCTCCGTGGACCAGGACCAGGGCGACGTCCTCGACCGGTGCGGCGGCGTAGGCCAGCAGGCCCTCGACGGACTCGTCCGGCAGGTTCTCCAGGTTGCGCACGACCACGCAGCGCACCGCGGAGAACAGCGACGGCGCCGCCATCTCCCCCAGCGTCGCCAAGGTCAGGTCGGAGGCCGAGGCGTCGGAGAACTCCGCCTCCGCGTCGTGCTCGCGCACGCCGGCCTTGACCTCGTCGACGGTGCGGGCGCCCAGGAACTCCTCCTTGCCGGTGACCAGGATGACCCGTCCCAACACGTCCGCGCCGCGCATGGGAGACACCTTCCCACACGGCTCCGACGTCACCGGCGGGTGGCGGTGGCCAGCCCACCGTCCGGCCGTCGTACGACGGCGAGGTCTCCTTCCTCGTCCGTGCGGTGCACCTCGGCGCCCGCCGCGGTCAGCCGGGCCAGCAACGGGCCGTCGGGGTGTCCGTAGTCGTTGTCGGCGCCCACCGACACCAGCGCGACCTCGGCGCGCAGCGAGGTCAGCCAGCGCTCGTCCTGGTGGCGGCTCCCGTGGTGCGGCACCTTGAGCACGTCGACGTCCAGGCCGGGCAGCAGCCGGGCGAGCCGGGCCTGGACGGTCGGCTCCACGTCCCCGGTCAGCAGCATCCGCACCCCGCCCGCGTCGACCGCGAGCACGACGCTGGCGTCGTTGGCGGAGCTGCCGTCACCGGCACCCGGCTGCTCGGGCAGGTCCGGATGGACGACCTGCAGCGTGGCCGCGCCCACCCGCCGCACCGAGCCGTACGGCGCCGTCCGCACCGGCACGCCCGCCTCCTGCGCGGCACGGCGCACGTCGGCCACCCCACCCGGAGGGTCGAGCACCGGACTGGTCTCGATCACCGCCACCCGGCGCCCTCGCAGCACACCCGGGAGCCCGTCGACGTGGTCGGCGTGGAAGTGGGTGAGCACCAGGAGCGGCACCTGCACCACGCCCAACCGGCCCAGGCACTCGTCCACCGCGTCCGGGTCGGGACCCGCGTCCACGACCACCGCCGCACCCGGCGCGGCCGCGAGGACGAGAGCGTCGCCCTGGCCCACGTCGCAGGCGACCAGCAGCCAGCCCGGCGGCGGCCACGCGCCATGCCCCCGGGGCACCAGCCGGCCCGGGATCCCGAGCAGGACCGCGACGAGCACCACGCCGAGGGCGACCGCGAGGCCACGGTGGCGCAGGACGCGCGGGAGGGCCAGCGCGACGCCGGCGCAGAGCAGCACCAGCAGCACGACCGCGCACCACCCGCTCCCCCAGCCGACGGCGGCACCCGGCAGGGCGGCGCCGTGCTGGGCGACCGTGACGATCCACGCGACGCACCAGCCGGCCGTCGTACCGACCAGGGCGGCGGGGCCCGGCGCGACCAGCCCGACGAGGCCGGCGAGCAACCCGAGCACGGTGGCCGGTCCGACCAGCGGGCCGGCCAGCAGGTTGGCGAGGACCGCGACCAGGCTCACCTGCTCGGACAGCACCGCGATGACCGGCGTGCAGGCGAGCTGGGCGGCCGTCGGGACCGCGACCGCCTCGGCCACCAGCCGCGGCAGCCAGCGGGCGAGGGCGTCGCTGAACGGCGGACCGAGGAGCACGATGCCGGCGGTGGCGAGCACCGACAGCGCGAAGCCGGCCGAGGTCGCGAGCCCCGGGTCGAGGAGGACCAGGGTCACCAGCGCGACGCCCAGCGCTCGCAGGCCGCGCCGACGGCCGTCCGGTCCGAAGGCGAACAGTCCGACCGTGCCCATCGCGGCCGCACGCAGCACGCTCGGCTCGGTCCGGGCGAGCAGCACGAACCCGGCGATGCCCACCGCCCCGACCAGCGCCAACCAGCGGCCGCGGACGCCCGCCGCCCGCGCCAGCAGGAGCAGCGCGCCCACCACGAGGGTGAGGTTGGTGCCGCTGACCGCGGTGAGGTGGGTGAGTCCGGTGGTCCGGAAGTCGGCCTCCAGGTCCTGCGGCAGCGCCGACTCGTCGCCGTCGACCAGCGCGGGCACCAGCCCGGCCTGGTCCGGTGGCCGGTCCGCGACCGCCGTACGGATCGAGGCACGCAGCGCTCCCGAGGCCCGCCACCACGGATCGGGCCCGCGGATGCGCACCGGCGCACGGGAGGCGAGCAGCACGGCCGCCACGTCGTCGCCATCGGCGCGCGCGAGTCGCCCCTGGGCCCGGACCACCTCGCCCAGCGCCACCCGGGCCCATGCCGGGTCGCCGAGCACGACGACGGTGCCGCCCAGCTCGCGGCGCTCACCGCGCGCGGTCAGCTCCCGCGCCCGGAGCCGCACCACGACCCGGTCGCCCCAGGAGCCCTCGACCCGGCGCGGGTCGGAGACGACGGTCGCGACCAGCCGGGCGCTGGTCCGCCGGGCGGCGTGCTCGTGGAGCGGGCTGGTCGTCATCGCCTCGTGCCGCAGCAGCGCACCGACGAGGACGGCGCCGGCGACGAGGGCGGCGGCGAGCAGCAGCCGGGAGCGGCGGGTCGCGAGCAGGACCGCGGCCAGCAGGAGCAGACCGGCCAGGAGCCCGGAGCCACGGGCAGGCAGTCGGGCCGCCGCGATCCCGGCGAGCCAGGCGGCGACGCCGAGGGCCGGGGCGCGGAGGTCGTGGCGGGGAGGGTGCCGCGGGGCGGGCGACGGGACGGCCACGGCTCAGACCGTCACGTAGGGAGTGAGGCGAGCGAGGGTCTTCTCCCCGATGCCGTCCACCTCCAGCAGCTCGTCGACGCTGGTGAAACCGCCCTGCTGCTCGCGCCAGGCGATGATCGCCTGCGCGGTCACCGGGCCGACCTCGGGCAGGGTCTCGAGCTCGGCCTGCGCGGCCTGGTTGAGGTTGACGAGCGGGCCGGCCGTGCCGGGCGCGGCCGAGCCCGCGGGGCCGGCCACGGTGCGCGGCGGAGCGGGCCCGCCGACGAGGATCTGCTCACCGTCGACGAGCACCCGGGCGAGGTTGAGCGGCGTGGTGTCGACGCCGCGCTTGGCGCCACCGGCGGCTCGCAGCGCGTCGGCGACGCGGGTGCCCGGGGCGAGGACGACGATGCCAGGGCGGCGGACCTTGCCGGCGACGTCGACCGTCACCGAGGCGCCGGAGGACGCGCCGGTGGCGAGTGGGGCAGGCGCCGAGACCGGCGCGCTGGTGAGAGCGGCAGGCGTGGCACCGCCCACCGGCGGGGAGACCGCCTCCCCCGCCACCGGTACGACGGAGGGCCCCGGATCCGCCCGCACGACCCACCACGCGGTGACGGCCAGCCCGAGCGCGACCACCAGCGCCACCACCGCGACGTGCGCGGGCGCCAGCGCCGGGAGGAGCGGGCGCAGCCGGGCGACCGGCGGGAGCAGGCGCCGGCGCGCGGCGTGCCGCCCCGGCACCGGGAGGGTGGGCGGAGCGGGATCGGCGGCGGGGACCGGCGCCGCGATCCGGGTGTGGTCGGCCCACCAGGCGTCCTCGGCCTCCTCCTCCGCGAGGGCCGACGAGGGCGGGGAGGCAGCGGCGATCAGCGCGAGACGACGGGCGGCGGCGGTGGGGTCGGGACGGGTGCGGCGGGGGTGCATGGCGGCACCGTAGGGAGGGGAGGTGGCGCGCCCGGTGCAGGGCGAGCGGGCCTGTGGAGAGGGCCGGCGGCGGGGCCGCCTGTGGAGAGGAAGTGGACGCTCAGGAGCCGGCGGGGGAGGGTGGGACGGGCGCGACGCAGATCGCGAGCATCCCGGGACCGACGTGGGCGCCGAGGACACCGCCGAGCTCGAGGCAGCGCACCGGGCTGCCGTCCCGGCCGGGCACGACGAGCTCGCCGAGCTGCTCCCCGAGCCGCTCGGCCAGCGCGAGCGCCCGGTCCTCGGCGGCGAGGTGGGCGACGCAGACCTCGACGGGCTGCTCCCCCGCGGCCTCCACGGCCATCGCCTCGAGCTGGGCGATCGCCTTGGCGGCGGTGCGGACCTTGGCCCGCGGCACGATCACGCCGTCCACGATGCCGAGCAGCGGCTTGACCGCGAGCACCCCGCCGAAGACCGCGGCGGCGGCGCCGACGCGGCCGCCGCGGCGCAGGTACTCCAGGGTGTTGACGTAGAAGAGCGAGGTCGCCGACGACGAGCGCTCCCGGGCGGCCGCCGCCGCCTCCTCGACGCTCCCGCCGGACGCGAGGACGGCCGAGGCCGACTCGACGGCGTACCCCGTCGCGACGCCCACCTGCCGGGTGTCGACGCAGGTCACCGGGACCGGCGCGGTGCGGGAGGCGACCAGTGCGGACTCGAAGGTGCCGCTCACCTCGGCGGAGAGGTGGACCGACAGGATCGAGTCGGCGCCCTCGGCGGCCAGCCGCTCGTAGAGCTCGGAGAACACCGCCGGCGCGGGCCGCGAGGTGCTCACCGCGCGCTTCTCGCGCAGCGCGGCGGCGACCCGTTCGGGCGTGGCCGCCTCGGACCCCTCGTCGTGGACGTCGTCGTCGATCACGACCTGCAGCGGGACGACGGTGACGCCGCACGCCTCGACGACCCCCGGCTGGAGGTGCGCCGTGGAGTCGGTGACGAGAGCGGTGGTCCCCACGAGGGAGATCACACCACGATGTTGACGAGCTTGGGAGCGCGGACGATCACCTTGCGGACCGCGCGACCGTCGATCGCCTTCTGCACGGCCGGGTCGGCCAGCGCCAACGCCTCCAGGTCCGCCTCGGTGATGTCGGGCGAGACCTCCAGGCGCCCGCGCACCTTTCCCTGGATCTGCACGACGGCCGTGACCGCGTCCTCGACCAGCAGCTCCGGCTCCACGGCGGGCCAGGAGGCGTGCGCCACCGACGGCTCGTGACCGAGCCGCTCCCACATCTCCTCGGCGGTGAACGGCGCCACCAGGGACAGCAGGATGGCCACGGTCTCGGCCGCCTCGCGCACCGCCGGGTCGGCGGGGCCGCAGCCGGAGTCGATGGCCTTGCGGGTGGCGTTGACGAGCTCCATCGTGCGCGCGATGACGACGTTGAAGCGGTAGGAGTCGAGCAGGTGGGTCGCCTCGTGCACGGTCTTGTGGGTGACCTTGCGCAGCGCGAGGTCACCGTCGGCGAAGGACACTCCCGGCGCGGAGGTCACGTCGCCGGAGAGCCGCCAGGCGCGCTGCAGGAAGCGCGCCGAGCCGGCCGGCGAGACGTCCGCCCAGTCGACGTTGTCCTCCGGCGGGCTCGCGAAGACCAGCGTCAGCCGGATCGCGTCGACGCCGAACTCCGCCAGCTGCGGGCCGAGCGCCACGCCGTTGCCCAGCGACTTGCTCATCTTGGCGCCGTTGTTGATCACCTTGCCCTGGGACAGGTACGACGAGAACGGCTCGTCCCAGTCGATCAGCCCCAGGTCGCGCAGCACCTTGGTGAAGAAGCGCGCGTAGAGCAGGTGCAGGACGGCGTGCTCGTCGCCGCCGAGGTAGAAGTCGATCGGCCCCCACGCCTTGGCCAGGGCCGGGTCGAAGGCCTGGGTGTCGTCGTTCGGCGAGAGGAAGCGGAAGAAGTACCACGACGAGTCGACGAAGGTGTCCATCGTGTCGGTGTCGCGCTCGGCCGGGCCGCCACAGGTGGGGCAGGTGACCTCGACCCACTCGCGGGCCGCGCCGAGCGGCGAGGTGCCCTTGGGCTTGAGGTCCGCGCCGCGCAGCTCAGGCAGCTCGACGGGCAGCTGGTCCTCGGGGACCGGGACCTCGCCGTCGACCGGGCAGTGGATGATCGGGATCGGCGCGCCCCAGTAGCGCTGGCGCGAGAGCAGCCAGTCGCGCAGCCGGAAGTTGACGGTGCCCTGGCCGTGGCCGTTCGCCTCCAGCGCGGCGATCGCCTTCGAGACCTCGGCGGCCTTGTCGTAGGGCTGCTCGTCGTCGTAGACGGGCACGATGGGGAGCCCGAACTTCTCGGCGAACTCCCGGTCGCGGTCGTCGTGCGCGGGCACGGCCATGATCGCACCGGTGCCGTAGTCGGCCAGCACGTAGTCGGCCGCCCACACCGGGATCTGCTCACCGGTCAGCGGGTTGGTCGCGGTCACGCCGAGGTCGACGCCGGTCTTGGGCCGGTCCGTGGCGAGCCGGTCGATGTCGGAGGCCTTGCGCACGTCGGCGAGGTAGTCCTCCAGCGCCTGTGCCCGCTCCGGCGCCACCAGCTGCTGGGCCAGCTTGGCGTCGGCGGCGACCACCATGAACGTCGCGCCGACCAGGGTGTCGGGCCGCGTGGTGAACACGGTGATCGGGTCGTGGCCGGCGATGTCGAAGGTGACGTGGGCGCCCTCGGAACGGCCGATCCAGTTGCGCTGGGCGTTGACGACCTTGTCGATCCAGGTCGGCTGCAGCTCGTCGAGGGCGTCGTAGAGCTCCTGGGCGTACTGCGTGGTGCGGAAGTACCACTGGGTCAGCTCGCGCTTGGTGACCTCGGCGCCGCAGCGCTCACAGGTGCCGTCGGCCAGCACCTGCTCGTTGGCCAGCACGGTCTGGTCGTTGGGGCACCAGTTGACCGGGGAGTTCTTGCGGTAGGCCAGGCCCTGCTCGCGGAACTTCAGGAACAGCCACTGGGTCCACTTGTAGTAGGCCGGGTCGGAGGTGTGCAGCCGGCGCGACCAGTCGAAGCTGGTGCCGTAGCGCTTCATCGAGGCCAGCTGGGTCTCGATGTTGGCGTAGGTGTACGTCGCCGGGTGCTCGTCGTTCTTGATGGCGGCGTTCTCCGCGGGCAGGCCGAAGGAGTCCCAGCCCATCGGGTTGAGCACCTCGTAGCCCCGGAAGCGCCAGTAGCGCGACAGCACGTCGTGCAGGGCGAACACCTCGGCGTGGCCCATGTGCAGGTCACCGCTCGGGTAGGGGAACATCGTCAGCGCGTAGCGCTTCTCCCGCTCCCCGGCGAGCACCGCCTCGTCGTCGGCACGGAAGAGGTCGAGCTCCTCCCAGACGGGCAGCCACTTCTCCTCGACGGCATGGACGTCGTAGTGGACCTCGGAGGGCGCGACCGTTTCACTCACACGTCTCAGGATATCCGTCCCGGGCGGTGCCTCAGGCCACGGCCTCACCGGTCTGGACGCGCCACAGCGCGGCGTACGCGCCACCGGCCGCGACCAGCTCGTCGTGGGTGCCCGCCTCGATCACCCGGCCGGCGTCGAGGACCCAGATCCGGTGCGCGTGGCGGACGGTCGAGAGGCGGTGCGCGACCACGAGGGTCGTGCACTTCTCACCGGCCCGGCGCAGCGACTGCTGGATGGCCGCCTCGGTCTCGTTGTCGACCGCGCTGGTGGCCTCGTCGAGCACCAGCAGGGCGGGCTCGCGCAGCAGGGCACGGGCCAGCGCGATCCGCTGCCGCTGCCCGCCGGAGAGGGTCACCCCGCGCTCCCCCACCCAGGTGTCGTAGCCGTCGGGCAGGCCGTCGACGAAGGAGGCGACCGCCGCGGCCTCCGCCGCGGCGACGACCTGCTCACGGGTGGCGTCGGGGCGGCCGTAGGCGATGTTCTCGGCGAGCGAGCCGGAGAACAGGTAGATGTCCTGGGCGACGTAGCCCACCGAGCCGCGCAGCGAGTCCCAGTCGAGCTCGCGCACGTCGGTGCCGTCGAGCAGCACCGCACCCGCGCGCGGGTCGTCGAAGCGCAGCACCAGGCGCAGCAGGGACGACTTGCCGGCACCGGTGGAGCCGACGATGGCGTGCGTCTCCCCGGCCGGTACGACGAGGTCCACGTCGTGCAGCACGTCCGGCCCGTCGGCGTACCCGGCCCGGACGCCGCGCAGCTCGACCCGGCCGCGCACGGGCCGCTCCAGCGTGGCCGACCCGGCGGGCACGGTGACCGGCTCGGCGAGCAGGGCCAGGATGCGGGCGGTCGATGCGCGCCCGCGCTGGTAGAGGTCGAGCACCTCGGCGACGTCGGTCATCGGCCACAGCAGGCGCTGGGTCATGAAGACGAGCACCGAGTAGAGGCCGAGCTCGAGGTCGCCGTCGAGGGTCTTCCAGCCACCGAGCAGCAGGGTGCAGGTGAATCCGGCGAGGATGGCCATCCGCACCAGCGGCACGAACGCGGCCGAGGAGCGGATCGCGTGCAGGTTGGTCTCGCGGTAGGCCGCCGACACCCGCTCGATCCGGTCGCGCTCGCGGTCCTCGGCGGTGAAGGACTTGATCGTGGCGATGCCGGCGAGGTTGGCGCTCAGCGCGCCGGAGAGGTCGGCGACGGACTCGCGCACCTTGGCGTAGAGCGGCTCCAGGCGGCGCTGGAAGACCAGCGAGCCGGCGATGATCACCGGGATCGGCAGGAACGCCAGGAGCAGCAGCTGCCACGAGGCGACGGCGAACACGATGCCGACGAGCAACACGTTGAGGGCGGTCTGCAGGATCGCGGGCAGGCCGATGTCGAGCATCCGCTCGAGCTGGTTGACGTCGTCGTTGAGGGTCGCCAGCGTGGAGCCGGAGGTGCGCGACTCGTGCCAGCCCAGGTGCAGGTGCTGGGCGTGGTCGTAGGCCTCGACCCGGAGGTCGTGCTCGATGCCCTGCGACAGCCCGCGCCAGAGCACCGCGGCGACGTACTCCGAGGCGGACTCGACGACCCACACCGCGAAGTTGATGGCGGCCAGCCAGGCCAGCTGGGCGTGCCGCGACTCGACTCCGAGCAGGTCGGCGACGAACGAGCCCGAGCCCCGCACGACCACGTCGACGGCCGCGCCGATCAGCAGCTCGGGGACGACGTCGGCCACCTTGTTGACGGTCGACATCACGATCGCGAGCACGAAGCGGCCGCGGTAGCGGCGGTAGCGCCCCCACAGCGCGCCGAGCGGTCGTTCGATCACCGGGTCCACGGCGGTCCTTCCTCGGGGACGAAAGTTAGGTATACCTTAGAAGGCCGTGTCACCGTGCCGACGCCCGGGGCCGCTACCGTTCGGCCCATGACCGTCACCGACCTGTTCCGACTCGACGGCAAGGTCGCCGTCGTCACCGGCGCCAGCTCCGGGCTGGGCGTCGACTTCGCCAAGGCCCTCGCCGAGGCCGGCGCCGACGTCGTGCTGGGCGCCCGCCGGGCCGAGCGCCTCGCCGACACCGCCGCGCTCGTCGAGGCCGCGGGCCGCCGCGCGGTCTCCGTGCAGACCGACGTGGCCGACCCGGCGTCCTGCCAGGCCCTCGTCGACGCGGCGATGGCCGAGCTCGGCCGGGTCGACGTCCTGGTCAACAACGCGGGCGTCGGCACCGCCGTCCCCGCCACCCGGGAGACGCCGGAGCAGTTCAGCCAGGTCATCGACATCAACCTCAACGGCAGCTACTGGATGGCCCAGGCGTGCGGCCGGGTGATGCAGCCGGGGTCGAGCATCATCAACATCTCCTCGGTCCTCGGCATCACCACCGCCGGTCTCCCCCAGGCCGCGTACGCCGCCTCCAAGGCCGGTGTCATCGGCCTGACCCGCGACCTGGCCCAGCAGTGGACCGGCCGCAAGGGCATCCGGGTCAACGCGATCGCGCCGGGCTTCTTCGCCTCCGAGATGACCGACTCCTACCCCCCGGGCTACCTCGAGTCGCAGCAGGCGCGGATCCCCGCCGGCCGCAAGGGCGACCCGCGCGAGCTCGCGGCGACGCTGGTGTTCCTGGCCTCCGACGCCGCCGGGTACGTCACCGGGCAGACCCTCGCGGTCGACGGCGGCATGACCATCACCTGATCCGGTGGTCAGCGAGGTCGCAGGCGTGTTCCTGCGGCTCGGGCTGATCGCCTTCGGCGGCCCGGCCGCGCACACCGCGCTGATGCGCGAGGAGCTGGTCCGGCGCCGGCGCTGGGTGAGCGACCAGCGCTTCGCCGACCTGATGGGCGCCACCAACCTGATCCCGGGGCCCAACTCCACCGAGCTGGCGATCCACCTCGGCCACGAGCGGGCCGGCTGGCGCGGGCTGCTCGTCGCCGGCGTGGCCTTCATCGTGCCGGCGGCCGTCCTGGTGACCCTCCTCGCCTGGGTGTACGTCGAGCAGGGCGAGACCCCCGCCGTCGAGGGGGTCCTGTACGGCGTGGTGCCGGTCGTCCTCGCGATCATCGTCTGGGCGCTCGCGGGCCTGGGGCGCACGGTGCTGTCGTCGTGGTGGCTCGCGCTGCTCGCGGGGGCCGCCCTGGCGGCGTACCTGCTGGGGGTGAACGAGCTCGTCGTGCTCTTCGGTGGCGCGGCGGTGGTCGCCGCGGTGCGCGGGGTGCGCGACCTGGCCCGCCGTGGCCCGGCGGCGCTCGCGCTGCCGCTGCTCGTCGCGGGCACCCAGCAGGACGGCCGGCTGACCGAGCTCTTCTTGACCATGCTCAAGATCGGCGCCGTCCTCTACGGCAGCGGCTACGTGCTGCTGGCCTTCCTCGAGGGCGACTTCGTCGACCGGCTCGGCTGGGTGAGCCACCAGCAGGTGCTGGACGCGGTCTCCGTCGGCCAGGTGACGCCGGGGCCGGTCTTCACGACCGCGACCTTCCTCGGCTACGTCGTGGCCGGGCTGCCTGGCGCCTTCCTCGCGACGGTGGCGATCTTCCTGCCGTCGTTCGTCTTCGTCGGGCTCCTCACCCGGCTCACCGACTGGTTGCGCTCACGCGCCTGGACCAGCGCGCTGCTCGACGGCGTCAACGCCACCGCGCTGGCGCTGATGGCCGGCGTCTCGCTCCAGCTCGGCCGGACGGGCCTGGTCGATCCCCTGACCGTGGCGCTGTTCGGGCTCACCCTGCTGGCGCTGTGGCGTACCAGGCTCAACAGCGCGTGGCTGATCGCCGCGGGCGCCCTGGTGGGCGTGGCGCGCTACCTCACGGGGTGATGGCTGGTGATCGAGATCCGGTTGAAGGCGTTCATGGTGATCGCGACCCAGGCGACGGCGCTGTAGGCGTCGTCGCCGAGCACGGCACGGGCCTCGTCCTCCGCGTAGACCCGGTCGAGCGGGTCGGGCAGGCGGGTGATCGACTCCACCAGCTGCAGCGCCGCGCGCTCGCGCTCGTCGAAGAGCGCCGTCTCCTGCCAGGCGTCCAGCACCGCGACCCGGCGCTCGGACTCCCCCGCCTCGATCGCACGGCGGTGGTGCAGGTCGAGGCAGTAGGCGCAGCCGTTGAGCTGCGAGACCCGCAGGTTGAGCAGCTCGACGAAGCGGCGGTCCAGGCCCGCGGCCTCGGCTGCGGCGCCCACCTGGTCCGAGAGCGCCGCCGCTGCCTTGTACGCCGCCGGCTGGGCCTTGTCGAGGAAGACGTGCCGTCGCCCGGCCTGGCCCTGGCTCATGCCGGCCAGTCGGTGATGTCGTCGTACTCGGGGTGCTTCTGGATCCACTTCGCGACGTAGGGGCAGTGCGGGATGATCCGCTTGCCCCGGGCCCGTACGTCGGCGAGGGCGAGCTCCACCACGTGCCCGGCGAGCCCGTGGCCGCCGTACGCGTCGTCGACCTCGGTGTGCACGAAGTCGACGTGGACGTCGTCGGGGAGCCGGTACTGCGTGAAGCCCGCGAGGGTCTCGCCGTCGCGGATCTCGTAGCGGTGCTGCTCCGGCGCGTGCACGTAGGTGATGCCTGCCTCGGTCATGGCGACATCCTGCCGCATCCGGAAAAGGCACGAAGGCCGCCCGTTGCCGGGCGGCCTTCGTGGTGGTGCGGGATCAGCGCAGGTCGAAGCGGTCGAGCTCCATGACCTTGACCCAGGCGGCGACGAAGTCCCGGGCGAACTTGTCCTTCGCGTCGTCGCTGGCGTAGACCTCGGCGAGCGCCCGCAGCTGCGAGTTCGAGCCGAAGATCAGGTCGGCCGCGGTGGCGGTCCAGCGGACCTCACCGGTGGCGGCGTCGCGGATCTCGTAGCCGTGCTCCTCGGTCTCCGACGCCTTCACGACCGCGCCGGGGGCGAGGAGGTTCGTGAAGAAGTCGGTGGACAGCACACCCGGCCGGTCGGTGAGCACACCGGCGGTCGAGCCGCCGGCGTTGGTGCCGAGGGTGCGCAGGCCGCCCAGCAGGACCGTCAGCTCGGGAGCCGTCAGGTCGAGCATGTACGCACGGTCGAGCAGCAGCGTCTCCAGCGGCAGCTTCTCGCCCGGACGGGCGTAGTTGCGGAAGCCGTCGGCACGGGGCTCGAGGACGGCGAACGACGCGGCGTCGGTCTGCTCCTCGGTGGCGTCGGTGCGGCCCGGCGTGAACGGCACCGTGATGTCGTAGCCGCCGTCCTTCGCGGCCTTCTCGACGCCCGCCGATCCGGCGAGCACGATCAGGTCGGCCAGCGAGATCTTCTTCTCGCCCTGCGCGTCGAAGGCCGCCTTGACCTCCTCGAGCTTGCCGAGGACCTTGGCGAGCTGCTCGGGCTGGTTGACCTCCCAGTCCTTCTGCGGGGCCAGGCGGATGCGCGCGCCGTTGGCGCCGCCGCGCTTGTCCGTCGAGCGGAACGACGCCGCGGAGGCCCACGCGGTGGAGACCAGCTCGGCCACGGTGAGACCGGAGTCCAGCACCTTCGCCTTGAGGTCGGCCACGTCGGCGTCGTCGACCAGCGGGTGGTCGACGGCGGGCACCGGGTCCTGCCACAGCTGAGCCTCGGGCACCCAGGGACCGAGGTAGCGCTCGATGGGGCCCATGTCGCGGTGGAGCAGCTTGTACCAGGCCTTGGCGAAGGCCAGCGCGAACTCGTCGGGGTTCTCCAGGAACCGGCGCGAGATCTTCTCGTACTCCGGGTCGAAGCGCAGCGCGAGGTCGCTGGTCAGCATGGTGGGCTTGCGCTTCGGGGAGTCCGCGGCCGGGCCGGGGATGATCGCCTCGGCGTCCTTGGCGACCCACTGCTTGGCGCCGGCCGGGCTCTCGGTGAGCTCCCACTCGTAGCCGAAGAGGATCTCGAAGAAGCGGTTGCTCCACTCGGTGGGCCGGTCGGTCCAGGTCACCTCGAGGCCGGAGGTGATCGCGTCGGCGCCCTTGCCCGTGCCGTGCGAGGACAGCCAGCCCAGGCCCTGCGCCTCCAGCGGCGCTCCCTCGGGCTCGGGGCCGACGAGCTCGGGGTTGCCCGCGCCGTGGGTCTTGCCGAAGGTGTGGCCGCCGGCGATGAGGGCGACGGTCTCCTCGTCGTTCATCGCCATCCGGGCGAAGGTGTCGCGGATGTCGCGGGCCGAGGCCAGCGGGTCGGGGTTGCCGTTGGGGCCCTCGGGGTTGACGTAGATCAGGCCCATCTGGACCGCGCCGAGCGGGTTGGAGAGGTCGCGATCGCCGCTGTAGCGCTCGTCGCCGAGCCAGATGTCCTCGGTGCCCCAGTTGATCTCCTCGGGCTCCCAGACGTCCTCACGGCCGAAGGCGAAGCCGAAGGTCTTGAAGCCCATCGACTCCAGCGCGACGTTGCCGGCGAGCACCAGCAGGTCGGCCCAGGAGATCTGCTGGCCGTACTTCTGCTTGACCGGCCACAGCAGACGGCGCGCCTTGTCGAGGTTGCCGTTGTCGGGCCAGCTGTTGAGCGGGGCGAAGCGCTGCGCGCCGTCGCCCGCGCCGCCGCGGCCGTCGTAGATCCGGTAGGTGCCGGCGGCGTGCCAGCTCAGGCGGATCATCAGGCCGCCGTAGTGACCGAAGTCGGCGGGCCACCAGTCCTGCGAGGTGGTCAGCACCTCGGTGACGTCGCGCTTGAGCGCCTCGACGTCGAGCTTCGCCAGCTCCTCCTTGTAGGAGAACGCCTCACCCAGGGGGTTGCCGGCCGGCGCGTGCGCGTGCAGCACCGAGAGGTCGAGCTGGTTGGGCCACCAGTCCTGGTTGGTCCGGGGACGGTGGGTCTTGGGCGTCGGCGACGACAGCGCCGGGTTCTCGCTCTCGCTGCCCTCCGGCGTGACGCCGTCGTGGGCGACGGGGCAGCCAGACTGGTTCTCGGACATGCTCAACCTTTCAAGTGGTCGGTCAGGTGCGGACGGAACATCCGGGGCACAGGCCCCAGTAGATGACCTCGGCCTCGTCGATCACGAAGCCGTGGGAGTTCGAGGCGGTCAGGCACGGCACGTGCCCGACGGCGCAGTCCACGTCGGCGATCGAGCCGCAGGAGCGGCACACGACGTGGTGGTGGTTGTCGCCCGTGCGCGTCTCGTAGCGCGCGACGGAGCCGGCCGGCTTGATGCTGCGCACCAGGCCCGCCTCGGTGAGGGTGTGCAACGAGTCGTAGACCGCCTGGTGCGACACGTCCGGCAGGTGCGAGCGCGCCGCCGCGATCACCGACTCGGTGTCGGCGTGCGGGTGGTCGTGCACGGCGGCCAGCACGGCCAGGCGTGGCCGGGTGACCCGGAGCGCGACCTCCCGCAGCTGCTGGGAGAAGTCGGGCCGCTGCATGACGACCATCCTGCCACTTTTCTTGAACGAGTCAAGACTCCGTGCGGGGTGTCGGCGACTGTTCCGCGGACTTCGGGGTACCACCCCGCCATGGACACCGCAGCAGTCGCGATCTTCCTCGGCGCCGTCGTCGCCGTCTTCATCGTCGGCGGCCTCCTGTGGGCCTTCCTGGCCGACCGCAAGCGCAACGAGGACGTCGCCAACGACACCGAGCGCATGTTCCCCGACCCCACCGCTCCCCCCGTCGACCCCTCGGACCGCCACGGAGGCTGAGCCCGTACGCCGGACGGCTACGGTCACCCCATGGCACATCCCATGCGGGTCCGGCGCACCGTCGCGCGCGGCCTCCTGCGCGTGACCCGTTGGCGGCTCGTCGGCGAGGTCCCCGAGAGCGGGATCCTGGTCGGCGCGCCGCACACCTCGCAGTGGGACTGGGTGGCGATGCTGATGATCGCCTGGGCCCACGGCGTGCGACCGCACGTCCTCGTCGCCGACCGCTACTTCAAGGGCTTCGTCGGCTGGGTCCTGCGCCACACCGGCGGCATCCCGCTCGACCGGTCCAGCCCAGGAGCGACCATCCGCGCCCTCCTCGTCGCGGCGGAGCAGGACGACGCCTTCCAGCTCGTCATCGCCGCCGAGGGCACCCGGAGCAAGGGTGAGTTCTGGAAGCCCGGCTTCTACCGGATGTCCCAGCAGACCGGACTGCCGATCAGCCTGGGCTTCGTCGACGGACCGAGCCGCACGCTCGGGATGGGCCCGACCTTCCACCCGACCGGCGACGTGCGTGCCGACATGGACCGGGTGCGCGCGTTCTACGCCGACAAGCACGGCATCCGGCCCGACAACCGCACCGAGCCACGGCTACGCGAAGAGGCGGAGCCGCCGCGCGGCTCCTGAGTCGCTGCGACGCGCGGCACGCAGACCCCACGTCGTGGTGGCCACCAGCAGGATCACCGCCACGATCACGTAGGCGTTGCCGGCGACCCCCTCGGCGAAGCTCCAGCCGTACTCCTTGCCGTTGCGGAAGGGCGACCACCAGATCGCCCGGGAGCAGGCGACCCCCGCGACCACGCCGGCCACCACGCGCGCCCGCCGCAGCTCGCTGACCCACAGCGCCACCACCGTCGGCACCAGCCACACCCAGTGGTGGTCCCAGGAGATCGGCGAGGCCAGCAGCATCCCGTACGACGCCGTGCACACCGCGAGCGGCCGGGCGGCCGGCGAGCCGGAGGTCCACAGCAGCCGCGCGGCAAGCAGGGAGACCAGGGCTGTCGCCCCGGCGACGGCGAACCACAGCGAGGTCGGGGCCTCGTGCCCCAGCAGCCGGCTGAGGATGCCGAGCACGGACTGGTTGCCGGCGTACTCGACCCCGCCGACACGGCCCGGGTCCCACAGCACGTCGGTCCAGTACGCCCAGGAGGCGCTCGGCGCGGCCACCGCACCGAGCAGGACGGTGGCGGCGAAGGCGCCGACCGCGGTGCCGGCGGCACGGCGGTAGCCCAGCACGAGGAGGACGGCGACGAAGAACAGCGGCGTGAGCTTGATGCCGGCCACCACGCCGACCAGCCAGCCGGCGTGCTTGCGCTCCGGGCGCAGCACGTCGGCGAGGATCGCGGCCATCAGGAAGAGGTTGACCTGCCCGAAGGAGAAGGTCGACCAGACCGGCTCGGCCAGCAGGGCCGCGGCGACGACGGCCGGCAGCACCCACGGGCGCGCGGCGACCCCACCGGCTCGCAGCGTGCGGTCGACGACCCACGCGAGCACGAGCACGCACGCGACCGACCAGACGAACGCGCTGACCCAGATCGGCAGCACCGCCAGCGGCAGCATCAGCAGCGCCGCGAAGGGCGGGTAGGTGAACGGCAGGTCCGCCACGTGGAAGCGGACGCCGTAGAGGTCACCGCCGAAGAGGGCGCTCGCCCCCAGCTCGTAGACGCGCAGGTCGATGAACCAGTCCCAGCGCCACGCGAGCAGGGCGCACCAGAGCCCGACGCCGAGCGCCAGGGCAGCGAGCGAGTGACGAGCGGTGCGCGACTCCACCCGGCGAGGCTAGGTCGGGCGAGGAGCCGGAGCAGCAGCGTGGACGGCGACGTACGCACTCTTCATCGGACGGTCACGTCGCGGCCACCAGTGCGGCCGCCTCCAGCAGGGCGACCTCGCGCAACGGCCCGGCGCCGGCCCGCTCCGCGACCAGCCGGGCGAACTCCGCGGCCTCGCCCTCGAAGCGCAGCCCGCGCGGGCGGCGCCCGTCCCAGAACTCCCGCACCAGCGCCGCCAGGTCGTCGGGGTCGCCGATCGCGAAGACCGTGGGCAGCAGGGTCAGCAGCTTGGTGAGCCGCCAGCCCTCGTGCAGCGTCGTGCACAGCGCCAGCCCCGGGTCGCCCGCCTGGGCCCGCAGCCGCGCGGCCTCGACCTCCGTGAGACCGTCGGGCTCCTCGCCCGCCGCGACCCGGCGGGCGTACGCCGGCTCCAGCACCATCCGCGCCTGCGCCCGCTGGTACGACGCGGCGCTCACCGCACCGCCCCGAGCGCCGCCCGCGCACGGTCGAGCACCGCGGCGACGCCGGCGAGGCCGACCTCCTCGCCCCACGAGCCGAGCAGCTCGAAGGTGATCCCGCCGAGGTTCGGGCAGGCCGCGACCACCTGGTCGAGCAACGCCCACACCTCCTCGGGCGGGGCGCCGGAGTGCGCGTCGAGGTAGAAGCCGTCGAGCTCCATGCCGCCCGCGACGTGCACCTCGCGCACCGCGGACAGCTCCAGCTCCGCCAGGTACGACGGCGCGGACATCGCGCCGTTGCGCACGTTCACCCACAGGTTGTGCAGGTCGAGCAGGACGCCTCCGCCGTACCGGGCACTGATCGCGTTGAGCACCTGCGGCTCGGTCAGCGGCTCGGCGGGCGTGGCGAAGTAGTAGACGTTGTTCTCCAGCAGGAACGGCCGGCCGAGGCGCTCGGCGAGCGCCCGCACCCGCGGCCCCACCCGGTCGACGGTCTCCTCGTCCAGGGCCAGCGGCAGGGTCAGGCCCAGGTTGACCGACTCCCCCTGCTCCTCCACCGCGCAGTAGGCGAGGTGCTCGCTGAGCCACGGCGGGTCGAGCCACTCCACCCAGGCGGCGAGCTCGTCGACGTACCCCTCGTCGAGGGGGCGGGCGCTGCCGATCGACAACCCGATGCCGTGCAGCAGGACGGGCATCCGGGCCCGCACCTGCTCCAGGTAGCGGCGGTCCTCCGGCTCGGACACGAACCGCACGGGCTCCGCAGCACCGCGGTCGCGCCAGAGCGTGTCGGGGATGACCTCCAGGTAGTCGACCGGCAGCGTGCCGTCGAGGACCAGGTCGCGCCAGGCCGGCTGGTAGAGCAGTCCCACGCCCAGCACGACCGGCCCTCAGAACCGCTCGAACCGGGCGACCTGCTGCAGCCGCTCGAAGACGATGCTGTCGATCGACAGCCGGTCCAGGCCGCTCAGGCACGGCGCGCAGCCGCCCTTCGGCACCTTGATCGTGAGGGTCTCCCGGAGGATGTCCACGATCTCGTCGAAACCCGTGTCGGGCTCCAGGGCCAGCTTCACGTGGCGCACTCCCGCGCCGCGCAGCTCCTTCTCCACCATGACGTGCTCCTTCTGCTCGGATCCGGCCTCCCTGGCACCAGGGTCGGCGAGGTCCGGGCACTCACGCATGAGCCGGAGGAGTCTTGCGGGCGGGCCGGTGCGGTGGCACCATGCCCGCCCGCGCGGACGGCTCACCCCCTCCCGAGGCGAGCCGTCCCCCTCCCCCGCTCAGAAGGGCGCCGGCAGGCTCAGGCTGCACCTCATCGCCGGCGGGTCCTGCGGGTCCAGCGCACGGCGGATGAGCAGGTTGACGTTCGGGTCGACGGCCATCGCGAGGTGGCCCGAGACGTCGAACGCGCAGCGGTCCTGCAGCACGATGTTGGTCACTCCGGGCTGGTCGATCCGGCCGCTCGTGTACGGCGTCACGACGGTGTCGTAGCGCGACATGATGTTGGTGTAGGCCACCCCCGGGACCGCCACACCGCCGCGCTGGAGGTCGTCGAGGAAGTCGTTGGGCGCGAGGAACTCCAGGCAGGACGCGCACTGCGACTGCACGAACGCCGTGATGCTCGGCAGGAACGGCATGGCCGCCTTGAGCAGGACGGACAGCCCGTTGAGCGTGGAGCCCTGATAGTTCGTGCCGAAGCCGACGTAGTCCTTGACCTTCGCGGCCCCGCCCTCGTGCTTGAGGTAGTACGCCGAGACCGTGCTGCCCTCGGAGTGGCCGACCAGGTCGACCTCGGCCGCGCCGGTGGCCGCGCGCACCTTGTCGACGAAGGCACCGACCTGGACGGCGCTGGTGCGCATCGAGCCGAGCCCGCCGACGAGGTCGCCGAAGGCACCCTGGCCGTAGGTCGTCGAGAACACGCAGTAGCCGGCGTCCGCGAGCTTGGTGCCGTGGTAGAACCAGTTCGTCACTGCCTGGCCCCCCAGGCCGTGCAGCAGCACGACCGGCTGCGGGTGCGCGGCCGAGGGCCGGCAGGACCAGTCGTTCCAGCCGCTCGTCGGCGCCGCCGCCTGGGCCGGGGCACTGGCCGCCACCGGGGCCACCAGGCCCACCGCGACGAGGCCGGCTCCCAACAGCCTCGTGATCCAGCGCATCCGGCGCGGACCTGTTGCTCGCTTCATGATCGTTCTCCTCCCTGGGGCGGCGTGTGGCGCCGCTCACAGGAATCCTTGACGAGCCGGTCGGTCTCGGCGAGTGGCAGCGCTCTGGAAAACCCCGGCGGGCTTTGTGATTCTTCACAAGTGCTGACCTTCTCCGGCCGCCCCATCGACGACCTGCTGCGCACCGGGCGTCACCAGCTCGTCGAGTCGATCCTCGACGACATCGCGCGCCAGGTCGCGATGTACGCCGAGCTGCCCGACCTGCTCGGCGTCGACGTGCGCGGCGTCGCCCGGGACAACCTGCTGCTCTTCGAGGCCCGGGTGGCCGGCGCCGCGCCGGACCCCGAGATCCTCGCGCGGGTCACCGCCTCGGCGTACCGCCGGGCGGAGGAGGGCTTCCCGCTCGACCTGGTGCAGCGGGCCTACCTCACGGGGATCGCCACGGTGTGGACGACCGTGGCGGCGACGGCGGGGCCCGACGACGTGACCGACCTGGGTGCGCTCGGCGACGCCGCGCTGGCGCACCTGACCGAGGTGATGCTCGCGGTGACCGGCGCCTACCTGGAGGAGCTGCGGATGAGCGGCGACGAGGCGGAGACCGTGCGCACCTCGCTCGTCGCGGCGCTGCTCGCGGGTGACGAGGTCGACCAGGTCGCGACCTCGCTCGGGGTCAGCCTGCCCGAGCGCTACACCGTGGTGGCCCTCCACATCGGTGGTGAGCCGCCGGAGGGCGGCTGGAGCCGGCCGGCCGCGATCACCGCGCGCCGGAGGCTGCGGGCGCTGCGCGCCGAGCTCGCCGGCGACCGGGTCAACGTGCCGCTGTTCGAGCTCGACCCCTACGGCGGCCTGGTGCTGCTCCCCCATCCCCACGGTGACGAGAACGCCTGGGACACCGCCGCCGTCGACGCGCTGGTCCGGCGGCTGGGCGGCGCCGCGGGAGCGGAGGTCTGGGCCGGTACGACGACGGCGGGCATCGCCGAGGTGCCCGCCGCCGCGGCGCTGGCCCGCGAGATCGTCGACCTGGTCCGGCGTACCTCCCGGTCTCCGGGGACCTACGCGATGGACGACGTCCTCCTCGACTACCAGCTCTCCCGGCCGGGGCCGGTCGCCGACGCGCTCCGGGCCCGGCTCGCGCCGCTCGCCACCCGCCCGGACCTGGTCGCGACGCTGCACGCGCACCTCGCGACCGGGCAGAGCCGCACCCGCACCGCGGAGCTGGTGAGCGTGCACCCCAACACCGTGGACTACCGGCTGCGCCGGGTCGCGGACCTGGTCGGCCTCGACCCGTGGACCGCGGACGGGCTCGCCCTGCTGCGCGCCGGCCTGCTCGGACTGGATCCGGCCGGCTGACCGCAAGTGAGACCGCTGCCCTGGACAGCGCGTCCAGAGCATGGGGAGATGGACCCACCATGAGCTACGCGAACCAGCCCGAGTGGCGTGCCATCCAGGAATTCCTGCCCGCGGCCTACCGGCTCACCCCCGGCACCGAGCCCGCCGAGGAGTGGTGGGAGGTCGACGGGCACCGGGTGCACCTCGACACCTACCGCGACCCGGACGCACCGGCGAAGGTGATCCTGCTGCACGGCGTGGGGACTAACGGACGCCAGATGTCGCTGGTGCTCGGCCGGCCGCTCGCCGAGCGGGGCTACGAGACGATCGCGATCGACATGCCGACGTACGGCGTCACGGAGGTGGCGGACGGCGCGCTGGTCACCTACGACGACTGGGTGCGGCTGGGCTCGGC
Organism: Nocardioides sp. LML1-1-1.1; assembly: GCF_040676175.1. NCBI lineage: Bacteria > Bacillati > Actinomycetota > Actinomycetes > Propionibacteriales > Nocardioidaceae > Nocardioides > Nocardioides sp. LML1-1-1.1. The sequence continues at coordinate 118,166 of NZ_JBEGHK010000007.1, forward strand.
GCTGGTGGACCGCGAGCTCGCCGACGGCCGCCCGGTGGTGCTCTACGGCCTCTCCGCCGGCGGCATGGAGACCTACCACGTGGCCGCGCTCAACGGCCGCGTCAGCGGGATCATCGGGATGACCTTCCTCGACCAGCGCTCGCGACAGGTGCGCGTGCAGACCGCCTTCGACCCGGTGACCGGCTTCGTCGGCGCCCGGGTGATGGCGCTGCTCGCGCGCACTCCCCTGCGCCGGCTGCGGCTGCCGATGCGCCTGGTCAGCAAGATGCGCACGCTCGTCAACGACAAGGCCGCCAAGAGGGCCTGCTACGCCGACAAGACCTCGGCCGGCAACAGCGCCACCATCGCCTTCCTCGACTCCTACCTCAACTACCGGCCCGTCACCGAGCCCGGCGACTTCGACGTCTGTCCGGTGCTGCTCACCCAGCCCGCCGCCGACCGGTGGACCCCCCTGCACCTGTCCGAGCCCTTCCTGGCGCGGATCACGAGGGTGCCGGTGCGCACGGTCATGCTGGAGGACGCCGGTCACTACCCGCTGGAGCAGCCGGGGCTGGACCAGCTGGTCGAGGCGGCTGCGGGCTTCGTCGCGGAGGCCGCCGGTCGCGCCTAGCCCGGGCGGCGAGCGGTGACCTGGAGCCACCGCGTCGGCGCCGCGAACGGGCCCGCGCCGTAGCGTGCGACCAGGCCCGCCTCCGCGATCTCGGTGGCCCGTTCGACGTCGAGCCCCGGGCACCGCTCGATCTCCCCGCGCAGCGGAGTCCCCTGGCAGAAGGCGACCGCGGCCTCGGCGGTCGTGCTGAGGCTGGTGCCGTCGACCTCCTCGACCCCGATGGTCGTGAAGCCGGCCTCGACGAGATCGGCGACGACACGGTCCGGCTCGAAGTAGCCGTGCGGCGTGCGCCTCATGAACGCCAGGTCCGCCTCCGGCACCGCCGCCGTCAGGGCGTCGGTGACGGTCTCGGCGATCGCGTTGCGCTCGATCCGGTCCCAGGTGTTGAACGCGAGCAGGCCGCCGGGGCGCAGCACGCGGCCCGCCTCGGCGTACCCCTGGACGCGGTCGGGGAAGAACATCGCGCCGAACTGGCAGGCGACCACGTCGAAGGAGGTGTCCGGGAACGGCAGGTCGGTCGCGTCGGCCACCTGCCAGGTCACCCGGCCGGACGTGCTGCGCCGCTCCGCGGCCCGCAGCATCGGGGCATTCAGGTCGGTGGCGACCAACCGTACGTCGGCCGCTCGCTCCAGCAGCCGGGTGAGCACCCCGGTGCCGGCCGCGACCTCCAGCACGTCGTGCGGCGCGGCGGCCAGCACCGCCGCGGCCAGCAGCTCGGCCGGCTCCGCGAAGATCATCGGCACCATCAGCCGCTCGTAGACCTCCGGGATCGACCCGGTGAAGGCGGCATCGCCCGCCCCTGCGCTCATGCGGCCAGGCTAGACCCGCGCACGGCTCACGTCAGTCCCACGTTTCCGTGGCGAAGTGCGCGTCCACGCTGGCCGCGTCCGGCCCGCCCACCCAGTCCGCCGCGAACCGCACCGCGTCCAGCAGCGGGTCCAGGGGCACCAGCCGCTCGGCCACCGCCGCGCGGATCCGCGCGTCCTGGCGGGGATCCTCCGACCACAGGCTCGGCCGGGCCACCACGACCACACCCTCCTCGCTCGGCAGCACCTCGGCGTCGACGAGCGCCGCGCCCAGGTGCTGGCGGCCGCCGAGGGCGTCGACCACGCGGTCGTGGACGTAGGTCACCGCGCCGGTCCCGCGCAGCCACTGCGGCGCGAGCCGGGCACCGGAGGCCATCGGGTCCTCGTCGTAGGCGTCCTCCCAGGGGGTGGCGCCGTGCGCCATGCTGCGCGGACCGGCCTCGGCGTAGTGGATGCGCGGGTCGGCGACCGTCGTACGCACCACCTGGACCACCTGCCGCGTGATCCGCCGCCGCACCTCCTCGGGGACCGCGCCCACGATGCTCACGTCGAGGAACAGGCTGATCCAGTCCGGCGGCTCGAGGTGCGCCGCGGCGGACCACTCGTAGACGAAGGGCTCCGCCGGCGGGGGGCCGGAGAGGTGACCGCACAGGTCGAGGTTGCCGTCGAGACGCAGCCGCAGCAGGGTGTCGATCTCGCGGGCCCGGACCAGTGGTCGGTCCGGGGTGATGACCGCCCGCACCCGCTCCGGGTCGAACCGGACCAGGCGCAGCTCCGGGACCGCCCAGCCCCAGGAAGCCCACTGGTCGAGCAGCTCGCCCGTGCACGCCAGCCAGGAGGCGACCATCCCCCGCTCCGCCGGCATCCGGCCGGAGGCGAGGACGCCGATCCGGGTCACGGCGAAGTCGTCCTCGACCCGGGCCTCGTCCCACGGGTCCGGCAGCAGCGCGTCCATGGCGACCTCTTCGTAGACCGGGCTGCTCCGATCCAACACAGCATCCGGCGCTCCCGGCCAGCCCGGCGGTTGCCTCGGCACCGGTTCCGAGAACGACCGGTCAGATCGCCGTGCCGGTGTTCGTCAGGTAGCCGCCCACCGCGACGTCGTCACCCGCTACGACGTCCAGCAGCGCGCAGCCCGCACTCGGCGCGGGACTGGCCGCGACCAGCAGTCCCGAGGACCCGGTCACCGGCGTGAAGCGCTGGTACGTCGGCGACCCGACCGTCCGGTCGAAGCGGCCGTCGACGGCGCCCGTCATCGTGAACGAGCACCCCACGCTGCCGCAGACCGCAGCGACCCGCACGTTCGAGAACCGCGCCGGCCAGAGCCCGCCGGACACCGGCCCGGTCAGCGCGAAGCCCCAGACCCCGCTCCCGGTGAGCGTGCAGGCTCCAGCGATGGGGTTCGTGCAGCCCGACGAGGTCATCGTCGCCAGGTTCGCCGTGCTGGCTCCGTAGGCGAGGTTGGTGCCCGCCGCGGGGGTCACGACGCCGGCGACGCCGAAAGACGTGCACGAGACCGTGTGCGCCGCGGGGATGTCGGTGAGCTTGATTGCCGTGCCGACGAAGGTGACCGGGCTGCCGGCTGGCGCGATGGTCACCCACGGCCAGGTGGGGCCGGCGGTCGCGACCAGCGCGACCACGGCGGCGACCAGGACTGCGGCGGACCGGGCGACGTACCTGCGGGGACGGCTCATCCCGACACCGTCGCGCCGACCGGCCGGGGTGTCCATGGCCGGGCACCTCGATCCGGACGCACGTCCGGGACCGGGACCGGAAATGCCGAAGGGCCGCGACGCACGTGCGTCGCGGCCCTTCTTCGGTGGAGCTGAGGGGACTCGAACCCCTGACCCTCTGCATGCCATGCAGATGCGCTACCAGCTGCGCCACAGCCCCATTCAGTTGTGATCCCCGCGGAAGCGGAGCAACCTGCGGAATACTAGCCAACCCATCCACCCGAGGTGAAATCCGGGGGTCGGTTTCCCCTCAGGCGTTGTACGACGACAGGGCCCACGCGCCGGAAGGACGCTCGTCGAGCACCACCCGTCCGCAGTTGCCCAGGCCGCGCAGGTCCGTCGCGACGGTGAGCGGCCAGCCCAGGAAGGCGACCACGCCGGTGCGGGTCGCGGCGCCGTGGGAGACGGCGACGCCGCACTCCCCCGGCCCGAGGCCGGCGGCGAGGTCGGTGAGCGCGGCGGTGAAGCGGGCGGCGACCTCGGCGGGGGTCTCGGCGCCCGGGAGGTCGTCCCAGTCGCCGCCGCGGAACCGGGCGAAGCCCGCGGGGTCGCGGGCCTCCAGCTCGTCGTGGGTCAGGCCCTGGAGGTCGCCGAGGCGAAACTCCCGCAGCCGCTCGTCGTACGACGGCTCGAGACCGCACACCTTGGCCACCGTCTGCGCGGTGACCGCGGCCCTGGCCAGGTCGCTGGAGACGATCCGGACCGGGGCGAGCTCGGCGACCAGCGGCGCGACGGCACGGGCCTGCTCGAGGCCGGTCTCGTCGAGCTCGGTGTCGAGCTGGCCCTGGACCCGGCGGGCGGCGTTCCAGGCGGTGCGGCCGTGCCGCAGCAGGACGATTCGGCGCGCGCTCACGCGGTGGGGGCCGGCGGGCCGGAGATCTCCGCGGGCAGCTCGATCAGCGGGCAGTCGCGCCACAGGCGCTCGAGGGCGTAGAACTCGCGCTCCTCGGCGTGCTGGACGTGGATGACCACGTCGCCGTAGTCGAGCAGCACCCAACGGCCGTCGCGGTGACCCTCGCGTCGGATCGGCTTGGCGCCGAGCTCGCGCAGCTTGTCCTCGACCTCCTCCACGATGGCGCGGACCTGCCGGTCGTTGCCGCCGGAGGCCAGCAGGAAGGCGTCGGTGATGGCGAGCTGCTCGCTCACGTCGAAGGCCAGCTGGTCGGTCGCGAGCTTGTCGGAGGCGGCGAGGGCCGCCGCGCGGATCAGCTCGACGGCGTGGTCAGTGGCGGTCATGGAACTCCGAATCAGTGGGATCAGTGCGGGCGTAGAGCCCGTGCTTGGTGATGTACTGCACGACGCCGTCGGGCACGAGGTACCAGACCGGCTGGCCGGCGCGCTGTCGGTCCCGGCAGTCCGTGGAGGAGATCGCCAGGGCCGGCACCTCCACCATGGTCACACGGTCGTGCGGGATCTTCGCCAACGTCGCGGGGTCCATGTCGGCCCCGGGCCGGGTGCAGCCCACGAAGTGGGCGAGCTCGAAGGCGTCCTCGGCGTCGTGCCAGCTGAAGATGTCGGTGAGCGCGTCCGCGCCGGTGATGAAGTAGAAGTCGGCGTCGGGACGCTGGGCCCGCAGGTCGCGCAGGGTGTCCACGGTGTACGTCGGACCGGCCCGGTCGATGTCCACCCGGCTCACCGTGAACCGGGGGTTCGCGGCGGTCGCGATGACCGTCATCAGGTAGCGGTGCTCGGCCGGGGAGACCTCGCGCTCGGCCTTCTGCCAGGGCTGGCCGGTCGGCACGAAGACGACCTCGTCGAGGCCGAACCAGCCCTGCACCTCCGAGGCGGCGACCAGGTGGCCGTGGTGGATCGGGTCGAACGTGCCGCCCATCACGCCGATGCGGGCGCGGCCGTCCGGTCCCGGCACGGTCTCAGCTGTGGTCGCGGCCGCCGCCGAACCAGACCAGGCCCAGCAGCAGGAACAGGAGGAAGGCCAGCACGCCGCCACCGATGAACCACGGGTTCACGGCGGGCTCGCCGTGCTCCTCGGCGGCGCTGACGACGGCGAGGGCGGTGAGGCTGATCTGGCTGAGCATGCGCGCAGCCTACCGAACCCCCGCCGCGGGCCTTGCCCACAGGTCAGTGGATGGCGAAGTCGACGCCGAGGAAGAGCAGCGAGAAGCGGATCGATCGGCCGACGAAGACGGTGGGGACGAAAGCCCACATCGGCATCTTCAGGATGCCGCCGATGGCCGCCATGGCGAGCAGCGGCGGGATCCCGACGGAGGCGGCGAGGAACATGATCGCGGCGGCGTACCAGGGACGACCCTGCATGCGGCCCATCCACTTGTCGTAGGTCGCCTTGACCTTGGGCCCCGAGAGCTTCTTCTGGGCCCAGGCGGACTCGGACCCGCGGCGGGCCGCCTCGTAGACGACGATCTTGCCGACGGTCGCGCCGGCACCGGCGGCGATGCCGAGCGAGATCGCCGTCGCCGTACCGCCCTCGGCGGCACCGGCACCGAGGATGTAGACCTCGATCGGGAGGAACGGGAGCAGGGCGGACGCGACGCTGAAGGCGAACGTCGTCAGCCACAGGATCATGCCGCGGCAGCCTCACGCTCAGGGACCGGCAGCCCCAGCTGCAGCAGCCAGCGCAGCGACACGCACTTCAGGACGAGCAGCCCCACGGCGATGATCGTGCCCAGCCACACCCAGCCGCTGACGAGCAGGATCACCGCGAAGGCGCCGGAGTTGGCAGCCTTGCCGACGCGCGACCAGTTCCACAGGTAGATCCGGCGGTCGATCACGTGGAAGTAGTTGGGGCTGCGGATCGGCCAGGCGAGGAAGGCCAGCGAGAGGTACATGTCGATGACCATGAACTCGAAGAGGTAGATCGCGATCGGGATCCCGATCCACTTCATCGGCTCGTCGCTGATCCAGCCGCCGGGCTGGAGCCAGATCAGCCCGACGTAGAGCACCCCGCAGCTGAGCCGGTCGCACATCATGTCGACGACCGCGCCCATCCGGGTCTCGCAGTCGCGCCAGCGCGCCCACTCCCCGTCGATGCTGTCGCCGACCCAGTAGGTCACCAGCCCGATGACGATCCAGGTCAGGCTCTCGTCGTACGCCGCCCAGACGGCGATCGCGAGCGTGATGACGGTGCGGACGAAGGTGATGATGGTGGCCCCGGTGAAGAGCCGTTCGACGGAGGGATCGGCGTAGATCCGGTCCGGGGAGCCTGCCATGCCGCGAAACCTACCGCGCGGCAGGAAGTGTCCCGACGACATCCCCCCAGGAGTACCGCGCATTCACCGGACGGCCACCTGCCCGCCCTAGCCTCACGGCGTGATCTGGTTGGCCGTGGTGTTCGCGTTGGCGAGCGCCGCGACGACCGCGGTGTCGACCGCGAGCCAGCACCTGACGGCGTCCCGGAAGCCGCTCGTGGCCGTGCTCCTGGCCGTCGTGCTGGGCCCGATCGGCTTCGTCTTCCACGTGCTGGCCCTCGACCACGGGCCGATCGGGCTGGTGCAGCCGCTGGCGATCCTGGGCATCGTGCTGGCCGTGCCGCTGCGGGCGGCGCTGGCCCGGTCCCGGCCCGGACGTCGCGAGCTGGTCGCCGTCGCGGTGACCGCGCTGGCGATCGCCGCGCTGCTGCTGGCGACCGATGCCCGGGAGAGCCCGCGGCCACCCGACGCGGCCCTCCTGCTCGCCGCCGTGGGTGCCTGCGCGCTCGTGGCCGTGCTGCTGATCGCGGTGGCGGCCGGCGTCCCGCACCCGACGGGGCGGGCGTTCCTGCTCGGCAGCGCCTCCGGGGTGCTCTTCGGGCTGATGTCCGTGCTCATCGAGGCCGACCGCCTGTACGTCGTGCTGGCGACCTGCGGGGTCGGCGGCGTCGCCGTCAACCAGCTGGCCTACCGCGCGGCCCGGTTGTCGGCGTCGATGCCGGTGCTCAACGTCGTCAACTGCCTGCTGACGCTCGCCTTCGCGCACTTCGTGCTCGGCGAGGTGCCCGCCGCCGGTGCCGGGTCGACGGCGGTGTCGGCGGCTGCGGTGGCCGCGATGGCGTGGGGGCTGTGGCGGCTGGCGTCAGCGGACGTGGCCGTCGCCGATGACGACGTACTTGGTGGAGGTCATCTCGGGCAGGCCCATCGGACCACGGGCGTGCAGCTTCTGGGTGCTGATGCCGATCTCGGCGCCGAAGCCGAACTCTCCCCCGTCGGTGAACCGCGTGGAGGCGTTGACCAGCACCGCCGCTGAGTCGACCTCGGCCACGAAGCGCCGCGCGGCGCCCTGGTCCTCGGTGACGATCGCGTCGGAGTGCCCGCTGGACCAGGTCCGGATGTGCTCCAGCGCCCCGTCCAGGTCCGGTACGACGCGCGCGGCGATGTCGAGCGAGAGGTACTCGGTGCCCCAGTCCTCGTCGGTGGCCGCGACCACGCCGTCGTAGGAGCCGAAGGCGTCGTCGCCGTGGACGGTCACCCCGGCCTCCTGCAGCGCCGCCACGACCCGCGGGAGGAACTCCGCGGCGACGTCGGCGTGCACGAGCAGCGACTCGGCCGCGTTGCACACGCTGGTGCGGTGGGTCTTGGCGTTGAGGACGAGCGGGAGCGCCTTGTCGAGGTCGGCGGCCTTGTCGACGTAGACGTGGCAGTTGCCGACGCCGGTCTCGATGACGGGGACCGTGGACTCCTCGACGACGGACTGGATGAGGCCGGCACCACCGCGCGGGATGAGCACGTCGACCAGACCACGGGCGCGCATCAGCGCCTTGACGCTGTCGTGGCTCTCGCCCGGCACGAGCTGGACGACGTCGGCCTCCAGGCCGGAGGCGAGGACCGCGTCGCGCAGCACGGCGACGATGGCGGTGTTGCTGGAGCGCGCCGAGGAGCTGCCGCGCAGCAGCACGGCGTTGCCGGACTTCAGGCAGATGCCGGCGGCGTCGGCGGTGACGTTGGGCCGGGCCTCGTAGATCATCCCGACCACGCCGAAGGGCACCCGGACCTGCCGGAGCTCGAGACCGTTGGCGAGCACGCCGCCGCGGACCACCTCGCCGACCGGATCGGCGAGACCGGCGACCTCGCGCAGGCCCGTGGCCATGCCCTCGAGCCGCTCGGTGGTGAGCCGGAGCCGGTCGATGATGTTGGCCGGTGTGCCGCCAGCCTCGGCGCGGGCGACGTCCTCGGCGTTGGCCGCCAGGACCTCCTCGGCCCGGGCGAGCAGGGCGTCGGCCATCGCGTGCAGCGTGGCGTCCTTCTGCGCCCGGGTGGCCAGGGCCAGCCCCCGGCTGGCGACCCGCGCCCGCTGGGCGACCTCTCGGACGGCGACCTCGGCACTCATGTGCCCAAGGATAGGGCTCAGGCGCAGGGGCGGTACTTCGGCTCGATGCCCACCCGGTGGGTGGTCCGGCCGCTGGCCCACATCTTCGCCCACTGGTCGTTGTAGGCCTTCACCGTCTGCGCGCCGTGCAGCTCGAGGGTGACCTCGTCGCTGCTCAGGCCGGGCGGCGACCAGTTCTCCGAGCCGGTCCACACCAACCGGTCGCCACGGCCGCGGTAGGTGCCGTTGACGGTGACGTACTTGAGGTGGGAGTAGCAGCTGGGGCCGTAGACGGTCTCGTCGGCGTCCGAGGTCGAGGGGCGCGGGCCCCACTGCCAGTCGGCGGCCTTCACCGGGATCTTGGCCCGCTGGAGGATCCGCACGACCTCCTTGCTCATCAGCGAGCCGATCACGCGCACCTTGCAGCCACCCGCCTTGCGGGCGGCCAGCAGGCTCGCCAGCCGCTCGCCGCGGGTGGCGTACCAGGCGCGCATGTTGACGGTGATGACCGTGCGGCCGTTGCTGCCGAAGCCCTTCGGCGCCACGCAGGTGACGCCCCGGAGCCGGACGTACGGCGCGTCGGTGATCACCTTGTTCGTCGTCACCCGGCCCTGCGCCCCGCCCGGCACGAGTCGCTGGAAGTAGGCGCTGACGGCGCTGCTGACGTAGTTGACCCGCCGTGGCGAGACCGCGCGGTCCTTGCGCATCTGGTCGAACAGCCGCCACCAGGTCGTGAACAACGCGGTCTGGCCGGCGAGCGCGACCGAGTCGTTCCACTGGCCGTGCATGGCCGGGCCGCCGAGGTTGGAGGAGCTGCTGATGAACAGCTGCCGTGCCGTGCCGCTGCGGGTGAAGGAGTAGATCTTCAGGTGCATGTTGCCGGTCGAGGCGCTGTTGCGGCAGGCGTCACGGCACACGTAGAGGAAGCTCGCCCGGTTGGGGTTCTTGCCGAGCGCGCGCTGCACCCTCGCCTCGAGCGGCCCGATCAGGTTGGCGTTGACGATGACCTGCACCCGCACGCCGCGCTTCTTGGCCGCGATCAGCTTGTCGGCGCTCGTCTTGAGCCCGAGGTTGTACGTCGCGATCCGGATCGTCTGCCCCGCCGGGGTGTGGTCGATCGCCGCGTGGATGCGGCGCACGATGACGTTGCGCTGGGACAGCGGGCCGATCGGGTTGTTGAAGGTGATGCCGAGGTACGGCGCCCACGGCACCGCCTTCTGCGCTGGCGCGGCGGCCTGGGTGGCCGGCGCGGCGAGCAGCGCGAGCACCGTCGCGAGGGCCGCCACCAGGGCGATGGGAGCGGTCCGCAGGATCCGGTTCGGCGCAAGCACCAAAGCAAGGTATATCGCTGTACTTACTTCTACCAAACGCCACGCGACCGCATATGACTCGCAACCGAACGGCTGCGGCGAGCGTCACTCCTCCCGGGGACCCACTCGACTGAGGAGAGAAGACATGAAGCTGCGTCTCGGTGCCGTCGCCGCAGTGCTCACCACGACCGCCCTCGTGCCCACGGTGGCCGATCCGCCCGCCGGGGCCGAGCCCGCACCCGGCTCACCGGTGGCGCTCACTGCCGCGAGCACCGTCACCGTCACGACGTACGACGGGACGATCGACGACATCGGGCTCGGGCTGCTGGCCCGCGACCGCGCCTTCGAGATCCGCTCCCAGCGCCCGACCTGGACCAGCCCGATCCGGACGACCTGGCAGTCCCCCGGCGGCCCGGTCGTCCTGCCGGCCGGCACCCAGGACCGTTGGCCGGCGCTCAACGGCTTCGTCTACCTCGCCATCACTCGGGCCACGGACGGCAAGGTCGTCCGCACCCGCCGGCTCGACCTGTGCCTCAACTCCTGGAACACCCAGCGCACCCGGCCGGACGCGCCGCTGCGCTCCCCCTACCCACAGGGCTGCCCGGCGCACCCGTTCACCCTCGGCTCGGTGCAGGGCATCCAGCGGGGCTGGCTCAGCAGCGTCGGCCTCGACGGCGCGGCCCTGCGCCTGCCGCCCGGCACCTACACCGTGCTCGCCCGGATCGGCCGGCCCTACGTCGACGCGCTGGGGATCCGGACCGCGGACGCCGTGCGCAGCTACCGCCTGGTCGTGCGCAAGGAGACCGACGTGGGCGTCGACCGCGCAGCCGACGGCAGGCGGACCGCCGCCCGGCCACGGCCCGACGCGCGGCCGACCGCGGCACGCGCGGGGGCGCCCGGGGACGCCGTACCGGACCTGCGCTCGCTGCCGGCGTTCGGCATGCAGGTCTCCGAGGACAGCCGCTACCTGCGCTTCTCCGCCACCGTCTGGAACGCCGGGGACGGCCCGATGGTCGTCGACGGCTTCCGTCGCGGGACCAGCGACGTGATGGACGCCTACCAGTACTTCATCGACCGCGACGGCAACCAGACCGGCTACCGCAAGGTCGGCACGATGATCTGGCACAAGGCGCCCAGCCACAACCACTGGCACTTCAAGGACTTCGCCAAGTACTCCCTGCTGCGCGCCGACAAGAGCGAGGTCGTCGTCTCACGCAAGGAGTCCTTCTGCCTCGCCAACACCGACGCCGTCGACTACACCGTGCCCGGCGCCGACTGGCAGCCGGAGAACACCGACCTGCACACCGCATGTGGTGACCGTGGCTCGATCTCGCTGCGCGAGGTGCTCGCCCCGGGCTCGGGCGACACCTACCAGCAGTTCCGGGCCGGGCAAGCGTTCCGCATCGACAACCTGCCCAACGGCGACTACTACATCGCCGTCGAGGCCAACCCGAACCGCAACCTCGTCGAGTCCAGCACCACCAACAACCGCGCCCTGCGCAAGCTGCGGCTCAGCGGTACGCCGGGCCACCGCAAGGTGACCTACTACAAGGTCGGCCTGGTCGACGACCACGGCTACGGGACCGACGAGGAGCACTGACCGCTCCAGCTGCTCGGGCGAAACGGCGAGCGCCGCGGTCACCCTCTCGGGGGCCGCGGCGCTCGTCGTAGGAGCCGAAGGCTGAGGTCAGCCCTTGCGCTTCTCCACCTCGGCGGTCACGGCCGGGAGGACGGAGTGGAGGTCGCCCACGACACCGAAGTCGACGAGCTCGAAGATCGGGGCCTCCTCGTCCTTGTTGACGGCCACGATGGTCTTCGAGGTCTGCATGCCGGCCCGGTGCTGGATGGCGCCGGAGATGCCGTTGGCGACGTAGAGCTGCGGCGAGACGACCTTGCCGGTCTGGCCGACCTGGAAGGTGTGCGGCTTCCAGCCGGAGTCGACGGCGGCACGCGAGGCGCCGACAGCCGCGCCGAGCGCGTCCGCGAGGGCCTCGACCGCGGTGAAGTCACCGCCGGTGCCACGACCACCGGAGACCACGATGGCGGCCTCGGTGAGCTCGGGGCGACCGGTCGCCTGGCGCGGCTGCGCGGCCACGATCTGCGCGGTCTTGGCGGCGTCGGAGATGGTCGCGGAGAACTGCTCGACCGCACCCGCACCGTCGCCCTGCTCGGGCGCCGCCGCGTTGGGCTTGACCGCGATGATCGGCGTGCCCTTGACCACCTTGGCGTCGACGGTGAAGTTGCCGGCGAAGACCGACTGGGTGGTGACGATGTCGTCGCCGTCGACCTTGACGTCGACGGCGTCGGTGATCAGGCCCGACGAGAGCTTGATCGCGAGGCGACCGGCGATCTCCTTGCCCTCGGCCGAGGCCGGGATCAGGATCGCGGCCGGCGAGGCCTGCTCGGCGAGCTGCTGGAGCACCTCGGCCTTGGGGGCCACGAGGTAGCCCTTGATCTCCGCGTCGTCGACGACGTAGACCTTGTCGGCGCCGTAGCCCTTGACCGCCTCGGCGGCGGCGTCGGCCTTGTCGGCACCGCCGATGAAGACGGCCGAGGGGGAACCGATCCGCTTGGCGATCGCCAGCAGCTCGTACGTCGGCTTGCGGACAGCGCCGTCGACGTGGTCGACGAGAACCAGAACTTCAGACATGTCTATTCGATCCTCTCGGCGCTTCTCAGATGAACTTCTTGGACGCGAGGAAGTCGACCAGCGCCGTGGCGCCCGAGCCGTCCTCGTCCTTGACGATCTCGCCGGCGGTGCGCGGCGGGCGGGCGGCGGTGGCCTCGACCGTGGTCCAGGCGGCGTCGAGGCCGACCTCACCGGCGTCCACGCCGATGTCGGACAGGCTCAGCGACTCCAGCGGCTTCTTCTTCGCCGCCATGATGCCCTTGAACGACGGGTAGCGGGCCTCGCCCGACTGGTCGGTGACCGACAGCACCAGCGGCAGCGTGCCGCCGATGACCTCGGTGGCGGTGTCGCCGTCGCGCTTGATGCGGATCTGGTCGCCCTGGGTCTCCACGACCGCGGCCAGCGTGACCTGCGGCAGGTTGAGCCGCTCGGCCAGCATCGCCGGCACGACGCTCATGCCGCCGTCGGTGGACGCGAGGCCACCCACGATCAGCTCCGGGACGCCGATCTTCTCGATCGCCTTGGCGAGCACCAGCGAGGTCGCGATGGCGTCGGAGCCGGCGATCGCGTCGTCGGAGACGTGGACGGCCTTGTCGGCGCCCATCTGCAGCGCCTTGCGGACGGCCGCCTCGGCCTCGGCCGGACCGACGGTGAGCGCGGTGACGGTGATCTCCTCGTCGGCGCGCTTCTCCTTGATCTGGAGGGCCTGCTCGACGGCGTACTCGTCGAGCTCGGACAGCAGGCCGTCGACACCGACGCGGTCGACGGTGTTGTCCGCCTCGAACTTGCGGTCACCCGTGGCGTCCGGGACGTACTTCACAAGGACGACAATGTTGGAGAGAGTCATGGTTGTGGCCGGACCGGCCCCTTCCTGTGCTTCGTGGGTCCCTGCCGCGGGGTCCGCGCAGGGAGCAACTGTGGCCCGTTGAGGGCAGCGTTCGCAGGTTACCGCCCGGTCACCAGCAGCGGGAACCGCGTCTCAGTGGACTACCTCACACCCCGGGCCGGGTCAGGGCCGGATCAGCCGCTCGAGGATCCGGCCGGCCATGAGGTAGACCACGCAGGCGATGCCGTAGTTGAACAGCGCCGTCTTCACCGCACCGTTGGGGTCGTCGAACGCCTTGACCGGGTTGTCGAGGTCGAAGAACCCGAGGTCGAAGGTGTTGGCCAGGTCGCGCACCGCCTGGACCAGGCCGTTGTCCTCGTTGGCCTCCAGGGCGTAGGAGAACGCAGCGGCCGCCAGGACCAGCGCCAGCGTCACGCACACGATCCACACCGTGCGCGCGATGGTGTCGCGGGCCCGGGTGGCCGCCAGCGACCGCGCCGCCGACCGGTCGGTCCCGCCGCCGGACTGCCTGTCCGCGTGCTTGTCGGTCTGCTTGTCAGCCTGGTCGGCTGCCTTGTCGTCCGCCATCACTGCTCACCGTCCCTCGAAGGTGGCCTTGCCCGGCCCGTTGTCGATGAAGGACTGCATGCCGGTCCTGCTGTCCTCGGTGGCGAAGATCGCCGAGAAGTGCTGCCGCTCGACCTGCAGACCGGTCTCGAGATCGGACTCGAGGCCGCGGTCCACCGACTCCTTGATCGCGCGCAGGGCGTACGGCGCCGCGGTGGCGAACCTCGCCGCCCAGGCCCGCGCCTCGTCGTACACCTCGGCGGCGGGCAGGACACGGTCGGCCAGGCCGATCGCGAGCGCCTCGTCCGCCTTGACGAACCGGCCCGTGTAGAGCAGGTCCTTGGCCTTGGCGGGGCCGACCAGCCGTGGCAGCCGCTGGGTGCCGCCGGCGCCGGGGATGATGCCGAGCAGGACCTCGGGCTGGCCGAGGACCGCGTTGTCGGCGATGAAGCGGACGTCGGCCGCGAGGGCCAGCTCGCAGCCGCCGCCGAGCGCGTAGCCGTTGACGGCCGCGACGACGGGCTTGGGGATGCGGGCGATCGCGTTGACCGCGCCCTGCAGCTTCTCCACCCGGTCGACCATGTCGGTGTACGACATGGCGGCCATCTCCTTGACGTCGTTGCCGGCGGCGAAGACCTTCTCGCCGCCCCACACCACGACCGCACGGACGTCGGCCCGGTCGGTCGCCTCGTCCGCGGCGAGCCGGAGCTCGTCCTGCACCTGGATGCTGATGGCGTTCATCGCCTTGGCCCGGTCGAGCCGGATGGTCCCGACGCCGTCGGCCACCTCCAGGCGCACGAACTCGCTGCTCATCTGCTCCCTCTCGCTCGACACGGGGTGGGGCCCCCGTCCCGCATTCTGCCGTCCCCCGTGGCGGAGGTCACCCGAACCCCCGACTTCCGCGGGTCGGCGTTGTCAGACCCGGCATGATGTCCGGGTGACGCCCAGCCTGTGGAGAGCCCTCGGAGAGCAGGCCGAGGTGTGGCCGGGACGCAACTGGCCGCTCGGCGCGACCTGGTCACCGGAGTCGACGAACTTCGCCGTCCACGCCCCCAACGCCACCGGCGTGTGGCTGTGCATCGGGCTCGACGGACCCGGTGAGGCCGAACGGCGCTACGCCCTGAGCGAGCAGTCCCTCGGCATCTGGCACGGCGCGCTCCCGGACATCGCGCCCGGCACCCGCTACGGCTACCGGGTCGACGGGCCGCACGAGCCCGAGGACGGGATGCGCTTCGATGCGAGCGTCCTGTTGCTCGACCCCTACGCCCTCGCCGTCTCCGGCGAGGCCGGCGCCGCCTGGAGCGTCGTGGTCGACCCGTCGTTCGACTGGCAGGGCGAGAGCCCGATCCGGCGCCGCTTCCTCGACACCGTCGTCTACGAGCTGCACGTCAAGGGCTTCACGAAGCTGCACGACCGGATCCCTGAGGAGGTCCGCGGCACGTACGCCGGCCTGGGGCACCCCGTCGTCACCGACTACCTGCGCGACCTCGGTGTCACCGCGGTCGAGCTGCTGCCGGTGCACCAGTTCTTCTCCGAGCCCGCCCTCGTCGAGCGCGGCACGGTCAACTACTGGGGCTACAACTCGATCGGGTACTTCGCGCCGCACGCCGCCTACGCCGCGAGCGGCGACCGCGGCCAGCAGGTCACGGAGTTCAAGGAGATGGTGCGCAGCCTGCACGCCGCGGGGATCGAGGTCATCCTCGACGTGGTCTACAACCACACCGCGGAGGCGGGGCCGGACGGCCCGACGTACTCCTTCCGGGGCTACGACGACCGCGGGTTCTACCGGCGCATCCCGCCGGGCGCGCAGCACGAGTTCGACGACACCTACTGGGACGTCACCGGGTGCGGCAACACCGTCGACACCGAGGACCCGCTGGCGCTGCGGCTGATCCTGGACTCGCTGCGCTACTGGGTCACCGAGATGCACGTCGACGGCTTCCGCTTCGACCTGATGTCGGCGCTGACCCGCACAGCCGGCACGAACGTCGTCCCGGTCGACATGGCCTGCCGGCTGCTCACCGCCATCGGGCAGGACCCCGTGCTGCGGCACGTGAAGCTGATCGCGGAGCCGTGGGACGTGTCCATGGACGGCTACCTCGTCGGGAAGATGCCGCCGCCGTGGGTGGAGTGGAACGACCAGTACCGCGACGTGATCCGCGACTTCTGGCGCGGGCAGAGCGCCGGCACGCAGACCGTCGCGACCCGGCTCGCCGGCTCCTCGGACCTGTACGCCGACGACGGGCGCTCGGCGTACAACTCGGTCAACTTCGTCACCGCCCACGACGGCTTCACGGTGCGCGACCTGGTGTCCTACGACGTCAAGCACAACGAGGCCAACGGCGAGGACAACCGCGACGGGTCCGACAACAACCGCTCCTGGAACCACGGTGTCGAGGGCGAGACCGACGACCCGGAGATCCGCGCGCTGCGGCGGCGGCAGGCGGCCAACCTGATGGCGACGCTGTGCCTGTCCAACGGCGTACCGATGCTCACGGCCGGGGACGAGCGCGGGCGCACCCAGGGCGGCAACAACAACGCCTACTGCCAGGACAACGAGATCTCCTGGGTCGACTGGCGCGCCGACGACGCCTGGCTGGACGTCTACGAGACCACCAAGAGCGCGCTGCGGCTGCGGCGCGAGCACCCGGCGCTGCGGCAACGTCACTGGTTCGAGGGCCGGCCCACCATCGTCGGCGGGCCCAAGGACCTGGCCTGGCTGCACCCGTCGGGGCGCGAGATGACCGACGAGGACTGGTACGACGCGGGGCTGCGGACCGTCGGGATGTTCGTCTCCGGCAAGCCGCTGCGCACGCCGGGCCCGCACGGGGAGCAGCAGATCGACTCCTCGTTCCTGCTGTGGTTCCACGCCGGGGCGGAGCAGGTCGAGGTCTACCTGCCCGACAACGACTGGGTCTTCGCCGGTTCGGTCGTGCTGTCCACCGACCCCGGGCTGCCGGCCGGCCGGAGGGTCGAGGTCGGTGAGGTGCTGACGATCGGCGCCCGCTCGGTGGTGGTCATGGAGGAGGCGGCCGACTAGGTTCGGGGGACCGCACAAGTCCACACCCTCTCGGGAGGTCACCCATGCCCCGCCTCAGGTCCGCCCTCGGCGCCGTGCTCACCACGGCCGTCGCGACGGCCGGTCTCACCCTCAGCCCCGCCGTCTCCGCTCCCCCGTCCGGCCCGGCCGCGCCCACCGCGCAGGCGCCGGCCACCGCCGACATCCGCGACCAGGTCGCCGCGCTGCCCGGGGTCACCTCGGTGACCGAGGCGACCGCGCCCGCCGGCTACCGGTTCTTCAAGATCACCTTCCGCCAGCCGGTCGACCACCGGCACCCGAGGGCCGGCACCTTCGAGCAGCGGCTCTCGCTGCTGCACAAGGACACCGCCCGGCCGATGGTGATGTACACGAGCGGCTACAACCTGTCCGCCAACCCGAGCCGCAGCGAGCCGACGCAGATCGTCGACGGCAACCAGCTGAGCATGGAGTACCGCTTCTTCGAGCCCTCGATCCCCGCGAAGCCGGACTGGCCGAAGCAGCTCACCATCTGGCAGGCCGCCTCCGACCAGCACCGGATCATCAAGTCCTTCCAGCGGCTCTACCGCGAGAACTGGCTCACCACCGGCGGCTCCAAGGGCGGGATGACCGCGACCTACCACCGCCGCTTCTTCCCGGCCGACGTCGACGGCACCATCCCCTACGTCGCCCCGAACGACGTCGACAACGACCGCGACGCCTACAACCGCTTCCTCGCCAACGTCGGCACCGACCCGGCCTGCCGCGCGGCGCTCACCGCCGTGCAGCGCCGGATCCTCGGCCCCGACCGCGCCTGGTTCCTCGAGCGCACCCGGCAGGACGCCGAGGCCACCGGCGACACCTGGAACGTCCTCGGCAGCCTGGACCGCGGCATGGAGACCGCCGTCGTCGACCTGTACTTCACGTTCTGGCAGTACTCCCCGCAGTCCGCCTGCGCCGACGTACCGGGGCCGGACGCGACGAAGGAGCAGGTCTGGGACTGGACCCAGGGCGTCGTACCGCTCACGGGGTATCTGGACCAGGGCCTGCTCGGCACGCTCGCGTACTACTACCAGGCCGCCTACCAGCTCGGCTGGTACGAGGCCTACGAGGCGCCGCTCGCCGACGTCCTGCACTTCCCGGGCGGCTGGGGTGGCGCGAACTTCGTGCCCGCCGAGCTCAAGCCGATCCGCTTCGACCGCCGCGCGATGCCCGACATCGACCGCTGGGTGCGCACCCGCTCCACGAACATGCTCTACGTCTACGGCGGCAACGACCCGTGGGGCGCCGAGCAGTTCACCTGCGGCAAGCGCGCCGAGCGCCGCGAGTGCTCCGTGCACGTCGTCGCCGGCGGCACCCACGGCGCCCGGATCGCCCAGCTGCCCGAGGCCGAGCGGCTGAAGGTCACCGCCCAGATCCTCGACTGGGCCGGGCTCGGCTCCTCCGACAAGGCGTCGAAGGCGGTCGCCGGTGACGGCCGGCCGGTGCGGAACGCCAAGCTCGACCGGACGCCGGACTACCTGCGGCCGCTGGGTCGCTGAGCGCCTCGTCCCGCCCGGCTGGATGGCCGGGCGGGACGGGTGGCTGGAAAGGGAATCGAGGTGAGGGCTGCATGGTGACGAACCGGTCGGCTCTGGAGGAACTCCTCGCTCACGAGCTGGACGAGTCCATGCGATCGGAGCTCCTCGAGGCGATGCATCGACTGCAGGCAGGGGTACGCGAGTTCACCTCGAACACCTTCAATATCCGCCTCGACATGGACGCATCGACCGCCACCATCGATGACGAGCTGGACGTCGATCGCCAGTCCGTTGTCAGCCTCCGAGAGCTCAGGTCGTTGCTGAGCGACCAGGAGGCTGAGTGAGCCGGTGGAGCGCAGGCAGCTCGGAAGAGCCCGCGGCGAGCTGACTCACGCCAGCGCCACGACCCCCAGTTCCGCCGGAGCGACCACCAACGCATGCTTCGGTACGACGCGCACGGTGTAGCCGAACGGCCCCGGCCGCCCGAGCTCGATGTCCCCGTCGAAGCGGTGCCGTCCGCCGTCGTACGACTCGACGAGGCGCAGCGGCGTGACGGTCGGGTCGCGCAGGTCGTCCTCGGCATCGACGCGGCCGTGCAGGAGCTGGACCTCGACGTCGTCGGGGGCGAGGTCGCCGAGGGCGACGTAGGAGTGGACGGAGAGGCCGGCGCCGACCTCGGTGACGTCGCCGACGCCGTGGGCCTCGACGTGCTCGACGCGGACGCCGGACCAGGCGCCGCGGACCCGGGCCTTCCACTCGGCCAGCGACCGCGCCCCGTCGGGCACAGCGGCCAGGGACCGTGAGTAGGCGGCGGCGGGGGCGTAGAGGCGCTCGATGTAGTCGCGGACCATGCGGGTGGCGAGCACCTTGGGGCCGAGGTTGGCCCAGGTGTGGCGCAGCATCTCGACCCAGCGCAGCGGGACGCCCTCGGAGTCGACGTCGTAGAAGCGGGGGGCGACCTCGTTCTCGATGAGGTCGTAGAGGGCACCGGCCTCGAGGTCGTCGCGCTTGTCGGAGTAGTCCTCCAGTCCGTCGGCCGACGGGATCGGCCAGCCGAACTCGGGCTCGTACCACTCGTCCCACCAGCCGTCGAGGATCGACAGGTTGAGCCCGCCGTTGAGGGAGGCCTTCATGCCGGAGGTGCCGCACGCCTCGTAGGGCCGCAGCGGGTTGTTGAGCCACACGTCGCAGCCGGGGTAGAGCGGCTGCGCGAGCGCGATGTCGTAGTTGGGCAGGAAGACGATGCGGTGGCGCACGTCCTCGGCGTCGGCGAAGCGCACGAGCTCCTGGATCAGCCGCTTGCCGCCGTCGTCGGCCGGGTGCGCCTTGCCGGCGACGACCAGCTGGACCGGGCGCTCGGGGTGCAGCAGGAGCGACTTGAGCCGCTCGGGGTCGCGCAGCATCAACGTCAGGCGCTTGTACGACGGCACGCGCCGCGCGAACCCGATCGTCAGCACGTCGGGGTCGAGGGCCTCGTCGATCCAGCCGAGCTCGGCGGGCGCGGCACCGCGCTTCTCCCACGACTTGCGCAGCCGGCGCCGGGCGTCGGCGACGAGCCGCTCGCGCAGCGCCCGCTTGGTGCCCCACACGTCGGGGCCGGGCACCTTGTCGAAGGCGGCCCAGAAGGCCTCGGTGTCGTCACCCTCCGGGTCGCCGCCCTGGGCGGCGCCGAGCGCGAGCACCTCGGGCGCGACCCAGGTGGGGGCGTGCACGCCGTTGGTGATCGAGGTGATCGGGACCTCGGCCTCGTCGAAGGCGGGCCACAGGCCGTTGAACATGCCGCGGCTGACGTGCCCGTGCAGCTGCGAGACGCCGTTGGCGCGCTGCGCGAGCCGGAAGCCCATGACGGCCATGTTGAAGACGCCGGGGTCGCCGCCGTCGTAGTCCTCGGCGCCGAGGCCGAGCACCAGGTCGACGGGTACGCCAGGCATGGCGCCCTGGTCGCCGAGGTGCTGCTCGACGAGCTCGCGCGGGAAGCGGTCGATGCCGGCGGGGACGGGCGTGTGCGTGGTGAAGACGGTCGACGTGCGGCCGATCTCCAGCGCGGTGGCGAAGTCGACCTCTCCCCCGGCGGTGAGCTCGCGGATCCGCTCGACGCCGAGGAAGCCGGCGTGCCCCTCATTGGTGTGGAACACCTCGGGCGCGGGGGCGCCGGTGATCCGGGCGTAGGCACGCAGCGCTCGGACACCGCCGACACCGAGGAGCAGCTCCTGGCGCAGTCGGTGCTCGGTGTTGCCGCCGTAGAGCCGGTCGGTGACGAGCCGGTACTGCTCCGGGTTGGCCTCGAAGTCGGTGTCGAGCAGCAGCAGCGGGACCCGGCCGACGGAGGCCACCCAGACCTGCGCGAGCAGGCCGGGGCCGCCGGGCAGGCTCAGCGTGACGGTGGCGCGCTCGCCGTCCTCCTCGCGCAGCAGCGAGATCGGCAGCCCGTCGGGGTCGAGCACCGGGTAGGACTCGACCTGCCAGGCCTCGCGGGAGAGCGCCTGCTTGAAGTAGCCGTGGCGGTAGAGCAGCCCGACGCCGACGATCGGCGCGCCGAGGTCACTGGCCGCCTTGAGGTGGTCGCCGGCGAGGATGCCGAGACCGCCGGAGTACTGCGGCAGCACGGCGGTGATGCCGAACTCCGGGGAGAAGTAGGCGATCGAGGCCGGCCAGGTCTGCTCCGGCGCCGCGGCGGAGGCGCGCTGGTACCACCGCTCCCCCGTGAGGTACGACGCGAGGTCGGCGCGCACCTCGGCGACCCGCGCGACGTAGGCCTCGTCGGCGGCCAGCTCCGCCCACCGCTCGGCCGAGACCTCGCCGAGCAGGCGCAGCGGGTCGTGGCCCACCGCCAGCCAGCCGGCCGGGTCGATCTGGGCGAACAGCGCCTGGGTCGGCGGGTGCCACGACCAGCGCAGGTTGGCGGCGAGCTCACCGAGGCCGGCGAGCGCGTCGGGCAGGACGGGGCGGACCGTGAACCTCCGGATCGCACGCATGGGTCCGACGTTATCGAAGCCGACTTGAACGTTCCAACGGCCGGGCGTGGCGAGAAAGTCGGGACGAGGTCCCGTAACCCCGGGGGCCGGGCGCGGTTGTACCGGTCAGCGGACGGGTGAGGCGGGTCATGGGGGCTTCCTCACCCGTCCTGACTTTTTGCCTCGTGCGGCTCAGGCCGGCGCGACGGCGCGGAGCAGGTCGCGCAGCGGCCCGAGCATGCTGTCGTAGGTCACCGACGGGTCGATCAGGCGTCGTACGGACACCCCGATGACCAGGTTGACCAGCGCCTCGGCGACCGCGCCGGTCGGCACCATCGGTGCGAGCTCCGGCGGGACGAGGTGGGCCAGCGCCCGCTCGGCGAGGTCCCGGGCGGCGTCGTGGCGCTCCGCCTCCTCGGCGACCAGGCGCGGGTCGCTGCGGGCGTCGAGCGCGAACTCCAGCTCCAGCTGGGGCCACCCGCCGCCCAGCGCGGCCTCCGCCCAACCGACGAAGGCGTCGAGCTTGTCCTCGGGCCGGGCTCCTGCCTCCAGCGCGGCCTCCAGCGCCGCGATCTGCTCGGCCTGGATCTCGCGCAGCACGAGGAGCGCCAGGTCGGCCTTGCCCGCGACGTTCGAGTAGACGACCCCGGTGGAGAACCCGGCCTCCGCCGCGACCGCGGCGAGCGAGGTGGCGGCGTAGCCGTCGCGCAGGAACAGCCGGCGTGCGGAGGCCACCAGCAGCTCGCGGTTGCGGGACTGGCTCTCGGTCCGGGTGAGGCGGGGCACACCGGAACCCTATCCGTTGACGTCGTTGAAATAACGTGATTATCTGAATGACAACGTTACCTCGATGAAGGAGCCCGCATGGCACCGCGACTCTCGAAGGCCCGCGACCGGGTCGTCGACCGGGTGGTCAACTCCGCCCGGATCTCCGACGAGGCGGCGCTGCGCCGCGCGGTCGAGGGCAGGACGGTGCTGGTCACCGGGGCGTCCTTCGGCCTCGGCGAGGCCACCGCCCGGCTGCTCGCGCGGCACGGCGCGCACGTGCTCGTCGTCGCCCGCACGGCCGAGCGGCTGGAGGAGCTGGTGGCCGAGATCCGGGCCGCCGGCGGCTCCGCGACGGCGTACCCGGTCGACCTCGGCGACTTCGACGCCGTCGGCGACCTCGTCCGGCAGGTGCTGGCCGAGCACGGCGGCGTGGACGTCGTCGTCAACAACGCCGGCAAGTCGATGCGCCGTTCGCTGGACCTGCAGTACGAGCGCTTCCACGACTTCACCCGGATGACCAACGTCAACTACCTCGGCCCGGTCCGCCTGCTGCTCGGCCTGCTCCCCCACATGCGCGAGCGCGGCTCGGGGCTGGTCGTCAACGTCTCCACGATCGGGGTGCGGATCCCACCCGGTCCACGCTGGGGCGTCTACCAGTCCACCAAGACGGCCTTCGACGTGTGGCTGCGCTCGATCACGCCCGAGATCACGCCCGACGGCGTGGACGTCTCGACGATCTACATGACCCTCATCTACACCCGGATGAGCGCGCCGACACCGTCGATGCGCCGCCTGCCCGGGATGACCGCCGACGACGCCGCGTGGCTGGTGGCACGCTCGATCGTGAAGCGGGAGCGGGAGATCACGCCCTGGTGGGTGACCCCCGCACAGGCCACCGACGCCCTCGCCCGCCGCCCGATCGCCGCGGCGATGCGGGTGATGGCGCGCCACTCCGGCGACACCGCGAGCGCTCGCGGCGACGTACCGCTGCCGGACGCGCACCCGCGCGCCGAGGTGGGCGGCAAGGCCCGATGAAGGAGCTGCTGGCCGCCGCCGCGGTGCTGACCCGTGCCGGCGTCGTCCGGCCCGTCGGCCCGGTGCGGCTGGCCCGGATCGCGGCTCAGACGCGGCGCTGGGGCGCCTCTCCCGCGACCCTGGTCGGGGTGTCCGCGGTGCGCTGGCCGGACCGGGTCGCGATCGTCGACGACGGCGGCGAGCTCACCTACCGCGAGCTGTCCGAGCGCGCCGACGCGCTCGCCACCCACCTCGCCGACCGGTACGAGGTGCGCCCCAACCAGGGCGTCGCCGTGATGTGCCGCAACTCCCGCGCCGTGGTCGAGGGCATCCTCGCGGCCGGGCGGATCGGCGCGGACGTGCTGATGGTCAACACCGAGCTGCCCGCGGCCCAGCTCGGCGCGATCCTGGCCCGGCAGGAGCCCGCGGTCGTGCTCCACGACGACGACCTCACCGGGCGCCTCGCCGAGGCCGGACCTGACCTGCCGGCCCTGAGCCTGTGGGAGGACGGCCCGGTCGACCTGCCGCCGGCGAGCACGCCGCTCCCCCGGGTCCGCCGTCCGGGCCAGCTCGTGCTGCTCACCTCCGGCACGACCGGCGCACCCAAGGGCGTCCCGCGCACGCCGGAGCCGCTGTCGCTGCTGGGCATGGCGGCCAGCGCCGTGCACCGCCTCGGCCTGCGCACGGGCAGCACGATGCTGGTCAGCCCGCCGGCCTTCCACGGGATGGGCCTGGCCACGCTGCTGCTCGGGCTCGCCATGGGCGACACCGTGGTGCTGCAGCGCCGCTTCGACGCCGAGCAGGCCCTCGCCGCGATCCAGCGGCACCAGGTGACCGACCTGGTCGCGGTGCCCGCGATGCTCCAGCGGCTCAGCGCGCTGCCCGGCCTCGCCGGCCGCACCGGGTCGCTGCGCGCCGTGCTGTCCGGCGCCGCGCCGCTCAGCCCGAGCGTCGCCTCCGCCTTCATGGACGTCGTCGGCGACGTGCTGCACGACGGCTACGGCTCCTCGGAGATCGGCATCGTCACCTTCGCCACGCCCGCGGACCTGCGGGCCGCGCCGGGCACGGTCGGCCGGCCGGCCCTCGGCGCCTCGGTGCTCGTCCTCGACGAGGCCGGGCAGCGCGTGCCCACCGGCACGGTCGGCCAGGTCTTCGTGTCCAGCCCGATGACCTTCGACGGCTACACCGGCGGCGGCAGCAAGGACGTGCGGCACGGCCACCTCGCCAGCGGCGACCTCGGGCACCTCGACGCACGCGGCCGGCTGTTCATCGACGGCCGGGCCGACGACATGATCGTCTCCGGCGGCGAGAACGTCTTCCCGCAGCCCGTCGAGGACGCCCTGCTCGGGCACCCGGCCATCGCGGACGCGGCCGTCGTCGGCGTGCCGGACGAGGACTTCGGGCAGCGCCTGCGGGCCTACGTCGTCACCCGCGACGGCTACGACGAGGACGCTGTCCGCGCCCACCTGCGCGATCGGCTGGCGCGCTACGAGCTGCCGCGCGACATCGTCGTGGTGGCGGACCTGCCTCGCAACGCGACCGGCAAGGTCGTCAAGAGCCGACTCACCGAGGTGACCCGATGATGCGCACCGTCCTCGCCACCGTCGTGGCGCTCACCGCCCTCGCCGTGCCCGCGGCCGCCGAGCCCGCACGTCCCGGCGACCTGGTCGCGGCCACGCCGGTGAGCGTGCCGCTGCTGCCGGCGCGGGCCTGGCAGGTCCGCTACCGCTCGACGAACGCCACCGGCGGTGTCGACGTCGTCTCCGGCACGGTGCTCGTCCCGCGCACGCCCTGGACCGGTCGCGGCAGCCGCCCGGTCGTCGGCTTCGCCGTCGGCACCCAGGGACTCGCAGACCGGTGCGCGGCCTCCGCCCAGCTCCGCGCGGGCACCGAGTACGAGACGCCGCAGATCGCGCAGGCGCTGGCCCGCGGATGGGCCGTCGCGGTGACCGACTACCCCGGCCTGGGCACGCCGGGCGAGCACCCGTACGTCGTCACCCGCGCCCTCGGCCGGGCGGTCCTCGACTCGGTGCGGGCCGCCCGTCGGCTGCCCGGGGCGGGGCTGGCCCCGGACGGGCCGGTCGCGATCTACGGCTGGTCCGAGGGCGGTGGGGCCGCCGGCGGCGCGATCGAGCAGCAGCCGTCGTACGCCCCGGACGTGCGGATCACCGGTGCCGTCGTCGGCGCCGCGCCGTCGGACTTCGACGCCCTCCTGGAGCGCCACGACGGCAGCCCGTTCGCCTTCCTGCTCGCCTATGCCGCGAGCGGCTTCACCTCGGCGTACCCCGACGTCGACCTCGACCCGTACCTCACCCCGCTGGGCCGGCAGGTCGTCTCCTGGGTGCGGACCACCTGCATCTACGACGCGATCGCCGTCGGTCTCCTGCTGCCGAAGCAGCTCGCGCGCTACTTCACCGTGGACCCACGCACCATCCCCGCGTTCCGGCGCCGGATGGACGAGAACGAGCTGGGCCGGGTCGCGCCGCGGACACCGGTGCTGGTGAGCTACGCCCGGCAGGACGAGATCATGCCCTTCGCGATGGGCCAGGCGCTCTTCCACGCCTGGTGCGCCCGCGGCGCCGACGCGCGCTTCCTCGCCCTGCCGCTCGCCGAGCACGTCTCCGGCGCCGTGCTGCTCGCGCCGCAGGGGATGGCCTACCTCGCCGACCGCTTCGCGGGGAAGGCGGCGCCGGACGACTGCCCCTAGGCTGGCGGGCGATGAGCACCCAGCCGCGCCCCGTCGCCGACCACCAGCGCCATGTCGCCGATCTGCTCGCCCGCCCGGGCGCGTGGCCGACCGAGCGGGTGCCCCTCGACGCCGCGCGCGGGCGGGTGCTCGCCACGGCCGTGCGCGCCGAGGAGCAGCTGCCCGCCTTCGACAACTCCGGCATGGACGGGTACGCCGTCCGGGCGGCCGAGGTCGCCGCGGCGTCCGCCGAGCAGCCGGTCCGGCTGCCCGTGGCCGGTGACGTGCCGGCCGGGGCGCCCGTCAGCGACCTCGCTCCCGGCACCACGGTGCGGATCATGACCGGCGCCCCGGTCCCCCGCGGCGCCGACGCGGTGGTCGAGGTGGAGGTGACCGACGGCGGCACCGAGACCGTCGTGATCAGCGCGGCCCGGGACGTGGGCAGCTTCGTGCGACCCGCCGGTGGAGACGTCGCCGTCGGCGACGAGGTGCTCGCCGCGGGCGCCGTGCTCGGCGCCGCGCAGCTCGGCGTGCTCGCCGCGCTGGGCGTGCGCGAGGTGGAGGTCCGCCGCCGTCCGCGGGTGCTCGTGATCTCCACCGGCTCCGAGCTCGCCGAGGAGCCCGAGCCCGGCTCGGGCCAGATCCGCGACGCCAACGGGGTGCTGCTCTCGGCCGCGGTCGAGGACGCCGGCGCGGTCGCCGTACGACGGCTGTGGGTCGCCGACGACGTGGGCGGCTTCCTCGCCCGGATCGACGACGAGCTCTCGGGCGGCGACGTGGACCTCGTGCTCACCTCCGGCGGGGTGAGCGCCGGCGCCTACGAGGTGGTCAAGGACGCCCTCGGCCCGCGCGGGGTGGAGTTCGTCAAGGTCGCCATGCAGCCCGGGATGCCGCAAGGCTCGGGGCGGGTCGCCGGGGTGCCGGTGGTCTGCCTCCCGGGCAACCCGGTGAGTGCGCTGACGTCGTGGGAGGTCTTCGTGCGCCCGGCCCTGCGCGCGGCGTACGGGCACCCGCTGCCGCATCGCCCGGTGGTGCGCGCCCGGCTCACCGAGGCGCTCACGCCGCTGGCCGCGAAGCGGCAGTGGCGCCGCGGCCGGCTGGACCGCGCGAGCGGCGAGGTCACCCCCTGGGGACCGGCCGGATCCGGTTTTCTCGGGTGGTTCGCGGGAGCGGACGCACTGATCGACCTGTCTCCGGGTACCACGCCGCTGGCGCCGGGCGACACGGTCGACGTGTGGGACTTGGCCAACGGTTAGGACTCATCGATAGGTTCGGAGACATGGTCGGACGCATCCCCGTCATCGACGTACAGCCGGTGCTCGACACCGGCCCGACCGAGGGACCGCTGCCGGCGAAGGCCAGTGCCGGCGAGCCGTTCCCGGTCAGCGCCACGGTCTTCCGCGAGGGCCACGACAGGTTCGGCGCGGAGGTCGTGCTCGTCGACCCCGACGGCAACCGGCGACCACCGGTCCGGATGAGCCCGGTCGCCACGGTCGACCGGCACAGCGTCGACCGCCACCAGGCCTGGGTGACGCCCGACGTGGTCGGCTCGTGGGCCTTCGAGGTGCACGCCTGGGCCGACCCGGTCGCGACCTGGCAGCACGCCGCGGGCATCAAGATCCGCGCCGGGATCGACACCGAGCTGATGTTCGCCGAGGGCGTCCTGCTGCTCGAGCGGGTGCTCGCCGACGGCCTGGGCAAGGCCGAGAAGGCCACCGTCCAGGCGGCCGTCAAGGCCGCACGGGACACCGAACGGCCTGCCGAGGCCCGGCTCGCCCAGCTGGAGTCGCCCGAGCTGCGGGCCGTGCTGCTGGCCCACCCGCTGCGCGACCTGCTCACCATCAGCGGCCCCTACCCGGTCTACGCCGACCGGCCCCGGGCGCGCTACGCGAGCTGGTACGAGTTCTTCCCCCGCTCCGAGGGAGCGACGTACGACAAGGCGACCGGCGAGGTCGTCTCCGGCACGTTCGCGACGGCCGCCGAGCGCCTGCCCGCGGTGGCGGCGATGGGCTTCGACGTGATCTACCTGCCGCCGATCCACCCGATCGGCGAGGTCAACCGCAAGGGCCCGAACAACGCCGTCCTGCCCGACGACGAGGAGACGCCGGCCGACTGGGCGGGCTCGCCGTGGGCGATCGGCAGCAAGGACGGCGGGCACGACGCGATCCACCCGGACCTGGGCACCTTCGCCGACTTCGACGCCTTCGTCGCGGCCGCCGCGGAGTCGGGCCTGGAGGTGGCGCTCGACCTCGCCCTGCAGTGCGCGCCCGACCACCCGTGGGTCGCCGCGCACCCGGAATGGTTCACCACCCGCGCCGACGGCACGATCGCCTACGCGGAGAACCCGCCGAAGAAGTACCAGGACATCTACCCGATCAACTTCGACGACGACCCCGAGGGCATCGCCAACGAGGTGCTGCGCGTGGTGCGGCTGTGGATGTCCCACGGCGTGCGCACCTTCCGCGTCGACAACCCGCACACCAAGCCGGTCGCGTTCTGGCAGTGGCTGCTGGGTGAGGTACGACGCACCGACCCCGACGTCGTCTTCCTCTCCGAGGCCTTCACCAAGCCGCCGATGCTGCAGACCCTCGGTGCGATCGGCTTCCACCAGTCCTACACCTACTTCACGTGGCGCACGGAGAAGGAGGAGATCGAGGACTACCTGCGCGAGGTGAGCACCGAGTCGGCCCACCGGGTGCGGCCGAACTTCTTCGTCAACACCCCCGACATCCTCCACGAGTTCCTGCAGTACGGCGGCCCGCCGGCCTTCAAGATCCGGGCCGCGCTGGCGGCGATGTCCTCGCCGCTGTGGGGGATGTACGCCGGCTACGAGCTCGGCGAGCACGTGGCCGTGCGCCCGGGCAGCGAGGAGTACCTCGACTCCGAGAAGTACCAGGTCCGGGTGCGGGACTGGGCCGCCGCGACGGCGCCCGGCACGATCGGGGCCGACCTCACGGCGTACGTCAGCCGGCTGAACGCGATCCGCCGCGCGCACCCCGCGCTGCAGCTGCTGCGCAACCTCACGGTGCACGAGACGAACGACGAGCACATCCTGTGCTTCTCCAAGACCGCCGGTGCCGACCGGGTGGTCGTGGTGCTCAACCTCGACCCGCACCAGGCCCACGAGGCGATGGTCCACCTCGACCTGGCCGCGCTGGGCATGCTGCCCGGGGCGTCGTACACGGTCGAGGACGAGGTCACCAGGAGCAGCTGGACGTGGGGTGAGGACAACTACGTCCGGCTCACCCCCGCGGAGCCGGCGCACATCCTCGTGGTGAAGGGAGCAGGCGCATGAGCGAGGCCACGACCGGGTCGATCGTGCTGGGCGAGGAGCCGGAGTGGTTCCGCACCGCGGTCTTCTACGAGGTGCTGGTGCGCTCCTTCCGCGACGCCGACGCCGACGGGACGGGCGACTTCCGCGGGCTCACGGAGAAGCTCGACTACCTGCAGTGGCTGGGCGTCGACTGCCTGTGGGTGCCGCCGTTCTTCACCTCGCCGCTGCGCGACGGCGGCTACGACGTCGCCGACTACACCGACATCCTCCCCGAGTGCGGCACGGTCGACGACTTCCACGCCTTCCTCGACGCCGCGCACGAGCGCGGCATCCGGGTGATCATCGACTTCGTCATGAACCACACCAGTGACGCGCACCCGTGGTTCCAGGCCTCCCGCAACGACCCCGACGGCCCCTACGGCGACTTCTACGTCTGGTCCGACACCGACGAGCTCTACCAGGACGCGCGGATCATCTTCGTCGACACCGAGCCGTCGAACTGGACCTGGGACCAGACCCGGGGGCAGTACTACTGGCACCGCTTCTTCCACCACCAGCCGGACCTCAACTTCGACAACCCGAAGGTGCAGGACGCGATGCTGGAGGCGATGGCCTTCTGGCTCGACATGGGCCTCGACGGCTTCCGGCTGGACGCGGTGCCCTACCTCTACGAGCGCCCGGGCACCAACGGCGAGAACCTTCCCGAGACGCACGAGATGCTCAAGAAGGTGCGCCGGTTCGTCGACGACAACTACCCCGGCCGGGTGCTGCTGTGCGAGGCCAACCAGTGGCCGACCGACGTGGTGGAGTACTTCGGCGACCCCGAGGTGGGCGGCGACGAGTGCCACATGGCCTTCCACTTCCCGGTGATGCCGCGCATCTTCATGGCCGTGCGGCGCGAGTCCCGTTTCCCGATCTCGGAGATCATGGAGCAGACCCCGGACATCCCGTCGGGCTGCCAGTGGGGCATCTTCCTGCGCAACCACGACGAGCTGACCCTGGAGATGGTCACCGACGAGGACCGCGACTACATGTGGGGCGAGTACGCCAAGGACCCCCGCATGAAGGCCAACATCGGCATCCGCCGCCGGCTCGCGCCGCTGCTCGACAACGACACCAACCAGATCGAGCTGTTCACGGCCCTGCTGCTCTCGCTGCCCGGCTCCCCCGTCCTCTACTACGGCGACGAGATCGGGATGGGCGACAACATCTGGCTCGGTGACCGTGACGGCGTCCGTACGCCGATGCAGTGGACCCCCGACCGCAACGCGGGCTTCTCCGCGGCCACCCCCGGCAAGCTGCACCTGCCGGCGATCCAGGACCCGGTCTACGGCTACCAGAGCGTCAACGTCGAGGCGCAGCTGGAGAACCCCTCCTCGCTGCTGCACTGGACCCGCCGGATGATCCACATCCGCCGCCAGCACGACGCCTTCGGCCTCGGCACCTTCGAGGACCTGGGCGGCTCCAACCCGACCGTGCTGTCCTACGTGCGCGAGCTGCCCGACGGCTCCGACGTGATCCTGTGCGTCAACAACCTGTCCCGCTTCCCGCAGCCCGTCGAGCTGGACCTGCGCCGCTTCGAGGGCCGGGTGCCAGTGGAGCTGATCGGCGGGGTGCCCTTCCCGCGGATCGGCGAGCTCCCGTATCTGCTGACCCTGAGTGGGCACGGCTTCTACTGGTTCCGGCTCACCGATCCGGACACGACCGGGAGGCCCGTGCTGTGATCGACTCCTTCCTCGCCCGCAGCCGGTGGTTCGGCGGCAAGGGGCGGACGTTCACGGTCACCGGGACCACCGAGGTCGGCAGCCTCGGCACCTCCCCCGAGGTCGTCGTGCTGCTCGTCGAGGTCACCTACCCTTCGACGGGCTCGGGGCAGGCGGACGAGGTGGAGATCTACCAGGTCCCCCTCGCCCTCTACGACGCGCCGCAGGACCGCATCGAGCACGCCCTGGTCGGCACCTGGGAGGGCCGCACCGCGTACGACGCCGTGCAGGACCGGGACGCGATGGCGGCGTACCTGCGAGCCTTCGGCGACCCGCCGGACGGGCCGATCCGGTTCGTGCGCATCGAGGGCCACGACCTCGACCTGGACGCCCCGGGCAGCCCGTTCAGCGGCGAGCAGTCGAATTCCTCGGTGTTCTTCGGTGAGGACTCGGTGCTCAAGCTGTTCCGCAAGGTGACCCCGGGCGAGAACCCCGACGTCACCACGCACCGTGCCCTCACCGAGGCCGGCTCCCCGCACATCGCCGCGCTCTACGGCTGGATCGAGCACGAGGACCTGCAGCTCGGCATGCTGCAGCAGTTCCTGCGCACCGCCTCCGACGGCTGGGGCCAGGCGCTGGCCAGCGTGCGCGACCTGTTCGCCGAGGCCGACCTGCATGCCGAGGAGGTCGGCGGCGACTTCGCCGGCGAGGCCGCCCGGCTCGGCGAGGCGCTCGCCGAGGTGCACGCCCAGCTCCGCGACGCCTTCCCCACCTCCACCACGTCGGCGTCGGTGCTCGCCGAAGTGATGACCCAACGCCTGGACGCGGCGATCGGCGTGGTGCCGGAGCTGGCCGAGCACGCCGACGGCGCGCGGGACCTCTTCGCCGCGGTCGCCGGACTCGGCGAGATCCCGGTGCAGCGGGTCCACGCCGACCTCCACCTCGGCCAGACACTGCGCACCGTCAACGGCTGGAAGTTCGTGGACTTCGAGGGCGAGCCCGCCAAGACCCTCGCCGAGCGGCTGCTCCCCGACTCGCCGTGGCGCGACGTCGCCGGGATGACCCGCTCCTTCGACTACGCCCCGCACGCCGTGGCGGCCTCGCTGCCCGAGGAGGACCCCGACGTGCTGCACCAGCGCGCGATCCGGGCCGGTGAGTGGGCGCGTCGCAACCGCAAGGCGTTCCTCGCGGCCTACTGCGGCGAAGGTGGGCTGGGCCCGGCCGACCGCACCCTGCTGACGGCGTACGTCGTCGACAAGGCCGTCTACGAGTGCCTCTACGAGGCCCGCAACCGCCCGGCCTGGCTGCCGATCCCGCTCGCCGGGGTGGCCCGGCTCGTCGGCTGAGCGACTGCGTCGGCTCAGCCCGCGCGGCTCGCGGCGTCCGCGACGACCATCTCGGCCAGCCGGGCGGCGGCCGCGCTCGGCGTCCGGTCGGCGGGGGTCGCGAGACCGATCGGCCAGCTGAGGTCGGCGCCCTCGACGGTGCGGACCACGGTGCCGGCGCCCAGCCGCTCGGTGGTGAAGCGGGGCAGGATCGCGATGCCGAGCCCGTGCCGGACGTAGCTCGGCGCGGTGGCGATGTCGGCGACCTCGATGACCACCCGGCGCGCGACGCCGGCGGCCTCGAAGGCTCGGTCGACCACGCCGCGGTTGCCGAAGCCGAGTGGCGAGTCGACGAAGTCGCGCTCGGCGAGGTCGGCCACGCTGATCCGGCGGCGGTCCGCGAGCGGGTCGTCGAGCGGCAGCACCAGGTCCATCGGCACGGCACCGAGGTCGGTCAGCCGCACCCCCGTGGGCCGCGGGCCGGGGACCGACACGAAGGCCAGGTCGAGACGTCGTTCGGCCACCGAGGCGACGAGGCCACTGGACCCGGAGGGCGCGGCGCTGAGGCGCAGCGCCACGCCGGGGTGGGCGTGGTGGAAGCGCGCCAGCAGGGCCGGCACGTCGAGCCAGCCCACCGAGGTCAGCATCCCCACCCGCACGGTCCCGCGAAGGCCGCCCTCGGCCGCGGCGACCGCCTCGCGGCCGTCGCGGGCCGCGTCCAGGCTGGCCCGGGCGTGCGGCAGCAGCACGGCACCGGCGTCGGTGAGCCCGACCCTGCGTGAGGTCCGCTCCAGCAGCACGGTGCCGAGCTCGCGCTCCAGGGCCTTGACCCCGGCGGAGACGGCTGACTGCACGACGTGCAGCCGGGCGGCGGCCGCGGTGAAGCTGCCCTCCTCGGCGACCGCGACGAAGTAGTCCAGGTGGCGCAGCTCCATGCCGACCAATCTATCGCTTCTGATGATAGATCAATGCATTATTCTTCGTTGGACGTGATGGCTTGCGCGCGGCAGGCTGGAGCCATGACGATCACCGCGCCCGCTCCGCCGACCACGCCCCGCACCACCGGGCACGGCCGCGGCTTCTGGTACGTCGCCTTCGCCTTCCTCGTCGCGATGGCGTTCTCGACCGTGCCGGCCCCGCTCTTCCCCGTCTACCAGGAGCGCGACGGCTTCTCGACGTTCATGATCACCGTGGTCTTCGCGGCCTACGCCGTCGGCGTCGCCACCGCGCTGGTGCTCGCCGGCCACGTCTCGGACTGGCTCGGGCGGCGGCGGGTGCTCGTGCCCGCGCTCGTCCTGGAGCTGGTCGCGGCTGTGCTCTTCCTCAGCGGCACCGACCTCGCCACGCTGCTGGTCGCGCGCTTCGTCAACGGCCTCGGCGTCGGGATGCTGACCGCGACCGCCACCGCCGCGCTCGCCGACCTCGACGCCCGGCACCGCCCGGGCGCCGGGCCGCGCCGCTTCGAGGTGGTCTCGACGACCGTCAACATCGGCGGCCTCGGCGCCGGCGCCCTGCTCACCGGCGTCCTCGCCGAGTGGGCGCCCGCTCCCC
The DNA here is from genome assembly GCF_040676175.1 of Nocardioides sp. LML1-1-1.1. Lineage (NCBI taxonomy): Bacteria > Bacillati > Actinomycetota > Actinomycetes > Propionibacteriales > Nocardioidaceae > Nocardioides > Nocardioides sp. LML1-1-1.1. The sequence continues at coordinate 151,714 of NZ_JBEGHK010000007.1, forward strand.
TGCGGACCGCGTACGTCGTGTTCGTGGCCCTCGTCGCCGCCGCGATCGCCGCGGTGGCGCTCACCCCGGAGACCGTCGAGCGCCCGGCCGAGCGGCCGGCGTACCGTCCCCAGCGGCCGCGGGCCGACCACCGCGACCCGCGCACCTGGCTCGCGGCGGTGCTGTCCGGATTCGTGGCCTTCGGGGTGTTCGGGCTGTTCACCTCGGTGGCACCCGGCTTCGTCGCCGGCAGCCTCCACCACCCCTCACGGGCGCTGGCCGGGCTGGTCGTGTTCTCGGTCTTCGGCAGCGCGGCGCTCGCGCAGGCGACGAGCGGCGGCCTGTCCCTCGACCTGCGCCGCCGGGCCGGGCTGCTCAGTGTCGCCGCCGGCCTCGTCCTGCTGACCCTGGGCATGCACGCCGCCTCCCTGGGGCTTTTCCTGCTCGGCGGCGTGGTCGCCGGCGCGGGTGCCGGGCTGCTCTTCAAGTCCGCGGTGGGCGCGGTCGCCGGACTGGCCGCGCCGGCCGAGCGGGGCGAGGCGCTGGCCGGGCTCTTCCTCGTGGCCTACCTCGGGATGAGCGTGCCGGCCGTCGGCATCGGGCTGGCCGTGCGCGGCGTCAGCGCCGTGACGGCGATGTCCTGGCTGACCGTGCTGCTCGTCGCGCTGGTGGGCGTGGTCGGCGTGCTCGGGCGGCGCCGGCCCTGAGGATGACCCCGGACCCACGGGCTCACAGGAGCTCCACCGGCTCCCGCGCGTGCACGTCGGCGACCGCGCAGTCGCGGTCCTCGATCGCGCAGTGCCAGGCCCAGCACAGCTGCCCGGCCCCCACGCCGACGAGGGCGGCGGTGGCGAAGCCGAGTGCGCTCCCCAGGTACGGCGTGACGGCGACCGCCGTGACCGCGTTCAGGATCAGCGCCAGGAAGGACGACATCGACACCACGGCGCCGAGCCGGCCGGGGAAGAGGTCGAGGAGCAGCAGCTGCATCGTCGGATAGGTGATCCCGTTGCCGAGCGCGACCAGGCTGATCCCGACGACCGCCCAGGGCAGGTCGGTGGCGGCCGGCGAGGCTGCGACCAGGACACCGACGACACCGCCGACGAAGGAGGTCGTGCAGCCGATCGAGGTCAGCCGGCGGGCGGTGATCCGGCCCGCTGCGCGGCCGCACAGCCAGGAGCCGAGCATCATGCAGCCGATCATCGGCACGAAGAGCTTCCAGAAGTCGAGCTCGCCCTGGCCGAGCACGTCGACGACGAAGATCGCGGCCCCGCCGATGTAGAGGAACTGCGCTCCGAAGATCAGCGCGGTCGACCATGCCAGCCGGTGGAAGGCAGGCCGGCGGGCGACCGCGGCGAGGCCACCGAGGACCTCCCCCACCCGCAGCGAGGTACGACGCTCGCGGGGATGCGTCTCGGGCAGGAGCAGCACCACGGCGAGCACCAGCGCCACGCCCAGCACGGCCTGGAAGACGAAGATGAGCGGCCAGTCGCCGAGCTGGAGGACGAGGCCGCCGATGATCGGCCCGATGGCCGGCGCGATGCCGAAGATGACCGCGACCCGGCTCATCAGCCGCTGTGCCGTCGCGCCCTCGAACAGGTCGCGGATGACGGTGCGGCTGACGATGGTCGCCCCGCCCGCGCTGAGGCCCTGGAAGGCACGGCCGACGAGGAGCAGGACCAGGTTGGGCGCGAAGGCGCAGGCGATCGAGGCGGCGACGTAGACGGCCATCGAGACGACCATCACCGGGCGTCGTCCGACGGCGTCGGAGATCGGGCCGTGCAGCACGCTCATCGCGGCGAAGGCGGCGAGGTAGACGGTCACCACGAGCTGCAGCTGGCCGGCCGTCGCCGGGAGCTCGCGGCCCATCTGGGCGAACGCCGGGAAGGGGGTGTCGATGCTGAAGGGGCCGATCATCGACAAGAACGCCAGCACACCCGGCACCAGCACCGTGAGCCGCCAGCCCAGCCGCTCCTCGCTCGTCACCGGTCCATCACACCAGACCCGCGCGGCGACTCAGTCCTCGACGTACTCGAGCAGGTCGCCGGGCTGGCACTCCAGCACCCGGCACATCGCCTCCAGGGTGCTGAAGCGCACGGCCTTGGCCCGGCCGTTCTTGAGCACCGCGACGTTGGCCGGGGTGAGCCCGACCTGCTCGGCGAACTCCCCCACGCTCATCTTGCGACGGGCCAGCTCGACGTCGATCCGGACGACGATCGCCACTCAGATCACCGCGTCCAGGTCGGTGCGCAGGTCGGTCGCCTGCCGCAGCAGCTCGCGCATCACGATCATGAGCAGCCCGAGCGCGCCCGCGCAGAGCAGCAGGAGGGTCAGCAGCAGCGGTGCCCCCGGGTCGTCCCAGTAGCCGGCGAGCCCGAGGAGGACGCCGGCCATCAGCAGCCAGCCGACGCCGATGGCGACCACGATCGCGTCCACCCAGCGCATCGAGGCGCGGGTGAAGATCCGGTCCTCGGCGACCATCGTCAGCAGCCGCCAGGTGCACACGATGACGACCTGCACGCAGGCGATGACGAGCACCGCCACGATGGTCAGCGGCCAGCGGAGCTCGGCGTCCTCGGGGTGTTGCTCGGCCTGGTGGCGGAACTGGCCGGGCATCGAGAGCACCTGGAAGACCACCAGCAGCGCGAAGGCCATCACGAGCACGGCGCGGAGCGGGAGGACCGCACGACGAACGAGAGTCATATGTCGACTGTCGCTCATTTCCTATCGAAAATCAATAGGCGGACGAGCCACGACTGACCGGCCACCTCCTGGGTACAGCCGGCGTGCAGGTGCCCACTGGGTCACCTCACCACCCGCCGCTAGACTCGAGAGGATGCCGCCCATCGTGCCGTCGACCCTCGGAGAGATCGATCTGCACCTCGTCGCGGAAGGCCGCCACGAGCTGCTGTGGCAAGCCCTCGGCGCCCACGTGCGCAGCGAGCCGGAGCACGGCACCAGCTTCGTGGTGTGGGCCCCCAACGCTCGCAACGTCAGCGTCATCGGCGAGTTCAACGGCTGGGACGGCAACGCCCACCGGATGACGCCGATCGGCAGCGGGCTGTGGGAGGCGTTCGTGCCCGGCGTGGGCTCCGGCGCGTCGTACAAGTACGTCGTGGAGGGCGCCGACGGCGTGTGGCGCCACAAGGCCGACCCGATGGCGTTCTACGCCGAGAAGCCGCCCGCCACCGCGTCCCGCGTCTTCGCCAGCAGTCACGAGTGGAGCGACGACGCGTGGCTCGCCGAGCGGGCCCGCAGGCAGCCGGTGAACGAGCCGATGGCGACCTACGAGCTGCACCTCGGCTCGTGGAAGAAGCACCCCGACGGCACCTTCTGGTCCTACGACGAGCTCGCCGCGGACCTGCCGGCCTACCTGGCCGACCTGGGCTTCACCCACGTCGAGCTGATGCCGGTCATGCAGCACCCGTTCGGCGGCTCGTGGGGCTACCACGTGACGTCGTACTTCGCCCCGGACGCCCGCTTCGGCGACCCCGACGGCTTCCGCCGGCTGGTCGACGCCCTGCACGCCGCCGGCATCGCGGTGGTCCTGGACTGGGTGCCGGGCCACTTCGCGACCGACGAGTGGGCGCTGGCCCGCTTCGACGGCACCGCGCTCTACGAGCACCCCGACCCCCAGCGCGGCTGGCACCCCGAGTGGGGCTCCTACATCTTCGACTTCGGCCGGCCCGAGGTCCGCAACTTCCTCGTCGCCAACGCGCTCTACTGGCTGGAGGAGTTCCACGTCGACGGGCTGCGCGTCGACGGCGTCGCCTCGATGCTCTACCTCGACTACGGGCGCAGCCACGGCGAGTGGCACCCCAACCGGTACGGCGGCCGCGAGCACCTCGAGGCGGTGCAGTTCCTGCAGGAGCTGAACGCCACGGCGTACAAGCGGGTGCCGGGCATCGTCACCATCGCCGAGGAGTCCACCGCGTGGCCCGGGGTCACCGGCGCCACCTCCGGCGGCGGGCTGGGCTTCGGCTTCAAGTGGAACATGGGCTGGATGCACGACAGCCTCGGCTACCTCGCCCACGAGCCGGTGCACCGTGCCTACCACCACGGCGAGATGACCTTCTCCCTCGTCTACGCCTTCTCCGAGAACTACGTGCTGCCGCTGAGCCACGACGAGGTCGTCCACGGCAAGGGCTCGCTGGTGCGCAAGATGCCCGGCGACCGCTGGCAGCAGCTCGCCACCCTGCGCGCCTACCTCGCGTTCATGTGGGCCCACCCGGGCAAGCAGCTGATCATGATGGGCAGCGAGTTCGCCCAGGAGTCGGAGTGGGCCGAGGCCCGCGAGCTCGACTGGTGGCTGCTCGCCAAGCCCGAGCACCGCGGGGTGCACGACTTCGTGCGCGACCTCAACGCCCGCTACCGCGACGAGCCCGCACTGTGGGCCCGCGACAACGACCCCGCCGGCTTCGCGTGGATCGACGCCCAGGACGCCGGGCACAACGTCTTCTCCTTCGTGCGCCGCTCCGGCCGGCCGGACGTTCCCGACGTGGTCTGCGTCGCGAACTTCGCCGCCGTCCCCCACGACTACCGGCTCGGCCTGCCCGTCGCCGGACCCTGGACCGAGCTGCTCAACACCGACGCCGTCCCCTACGGCGGCAGCGGGGTCGGCAACCTCGGCACCGTGCACGCGGAGGCCGCGGGGGCGATGGAGTCGGGGGCGCCCGGCGGCAGCGCGGCGTACGCCTCGCTCGTCGTACCGCCGCTGGCGACGCTGTGGCTGCGAGCGCCCTCCGGGCAATAGCCACCGGTCTACTAGGGTTCGGGGCGTGTCCGAGCAGCCGGAGATCAGTCATGCGACCGTCGACGACGGCACCGCCCGGCTGACCTGGACCTCCGACCTGACCGACCGCGGCTGGCAGGCCGCCGTGGACGTCGTACGACGCCAGGTGGCCACGGCCCTCGCCGACCACGAGCGGGTCGAGGTCAAGGTCGCCGTCGACGACGCCGAGGCGCAGCGGATCGCGACCTGGTCGGGGCTGCGCCGCGAGGGCGTGCAGCGCGGACGGGCCGGGGACGTGGTCGTCTACGCGCGCCTGGTCGACGACGTGCCGGTGCACGAGCCCGGCGGCTTCCGGGCGCTGCTCAACTCCTTCCTGCCGCGCAAGCGCGGGATCGCGCAGATGCTGGTGCGTGACGAGTCGCCCGAGCCGCGGGTGCTGCTGTGCGAGCTCACCTACAAGAGCGACTGGGACCTGCCCGGCGGGGTCGTCGAGGTCGGCGAGTCCCCCCTCGTCGCGGTCTCCCGCGAGGTCGAGGAGGAGCTGGCGCTGGAGATCGCGGCCGGCCCGCTGCTGCTGACCGACTGGCTGCCGCCGTGGGGCGGCTGGGACGACGCGCTGTGCCTGGTCTTCGACGGCGGCGTGCACCCGGCGTCGATCACCGAGCGGATCGTGCCGCAGGCCCGCGAGATCAGGAGCGCAGAGTTCCTGACCCTGGCTCAGGTCGACGAGCGCGCCGCCGACTTCACGGCGCGACGGGTGCGAGCGGCGCTGGCTCATCTCGCGGGCGAGGGCCCGGCGTACTCCGAGTCCGGCCGCTGAGCCTGCTCCACCGGGCCTGGGCGACCAGGACACCGAGCACCAGCAGCGCTCCCCCGGCGAGCTCGCCCGCCGAGGGCACCTCGTCGAGCAGCGCCCACGCCGAGCCGATCGCGACCGGCGGCACGAGCAGGATCCACGGCACCACCGCCGAGGACGGGTTGCGCGAGAGCAGGCTGTTGAAGAGCCCGTAGCCCACCAGCGAGGCCAGCCCCGCGGTGTAGAGCGTGGAGAACGCGGCCCGCCAGCCGAAGGCGGCGACACCGTCGGCCACCGCGACCGGCCCGTCGACCAGCAGCGAGAGCGCGACGAGCGGCAACGGTACGACGAGCGCGGACCACACCGTCAGGCTCAGCCCGCCCCTGGCCCCGCTCGCACGGGAGACGACGTTGCCGATCGCCCACATCGCCGCGGCGCTCAGGCACAGCAGCAGCGCGACCGCCGGGACGTGCCCGCCGCGGCCGAGCCCGACCACGACCAGGCCGACCACCCCGAGCAGCACCCCCGCGACCTGCGGCCGGGTGGGCCGCTCGCGGAGCACCACGGCGGCGAGCCCGATCGTCAGCACGACCTGGGCCTGGAGCACCAGGCCGGCGAGCCCGGGCGGCATGCCGGCGTCCATCGCGACGTACAGGAAGCCGAACTGGCCGAGCGACATGAACGTCCCGACCGCCACGATGGTGCGCCACGGCACGGGCGGGCGCGGCAGCAGGAAGACCGCCGGCACGAGCACCGCCAGGAAGCGCACGGCGAGGAAGAGCAGCGGCGGCACATCGCCCATGCCCCAGTCGATCACGACGAAGTTGAAGCCCCAGATGGTCGCGACGAGCGCGGCGAGGGCCTGGTCCCTACGAGTCACGTGTCCATCGTCGGGGCTGCACACCATGAAGCACCAGCGAACAGTTGTGTGTCATTTCATGTAGCGTCACTGCATGATCAATCTGGATGCCCTCGCCGGGCTGCGCGCCGTCGCGACCCACGGCTCGGTCGTCGCCGCGGCCGCCGCCACCGGCTTCACCCCGAGCGCGATCTCGCAGCAGGTCAAGCGGCTGGAGAAGCAGACCGGTGTGCCGCTGCTCGAGCGAGTGGGTCGCGGGGTCATGCTGACCAGCCACGGCCAGCACCTCGTCGACGCCGGCGAACGGGTGCTCGCCGACCTGGAGCAGCTCGAGGCCGGGCTCCAGCAACGCGCCGGGGTCGTCGCCGGCCGGGTCCGGCTCGCGGCCTTCTCCACCGCCATGCGCGGGCTGATCGCCCCGATCGCACGGACCCTGCGCGACGCGCACCCCGACCTCGAGCTGACCCTCGACGAGCGCGAGCCGTGGGACGTCGTCGACCTCGTCGCCTCCGGCCAGGCCGAGCTCGGGATCGTGCACCGCTGGGGCGGTGTGCCGCTCGCGGTGCCGGACCACGTCGTCACCACCGCTGTCGCCACCGACCTCGCCGAGCTGGTCGTGCACCGCGACGACCCGCTCGCGCGGCGGCCCCGGGTCACCCCCCACGACCTCGTCGACGTCGGCTGGATCGCCACGCCCGAGGGGACGATCTGCCGCCAGTGGCTCTCCCGGATGTACGACGGCACCGGCCGCCCACCGCGGATCGCCCACGTCAGCGGGGAGTTCGAGTCGCACCTGGCGCTGGTGCGCGCCGGGCTCGGCGTCGCGCTGGTCCCGCGGATGGGTCGTGGACCGCTCGGGGACGACCTGGTCGCCGTACGGGTGGTGGACCCGGAGCCGATCCGCCTGGTCGACGCCCTGCACCGGCGCACGATGGCCGACTCCCCCGCCGTACAGGCCGTGCTCGCCGCGTTCGCCGGGCTGGGCTGACCGGTCCGCGGCGCTCATCTACCCGGGTGTTGTGGCCTCTACCAGGGTGGTCTACCACCCTGGTAGAGGCCTGAACACGTAGTTACAAGTGCGCGCGGCGCCGCTGCTCACCGGCCATCAGCCACCCGCCGAGCAGCACCAGCAGGGCGGCGAAGGCCACCAGCGGGACGGCGTACGTCGGGGCGCCGGTGTTGGGCAGCACACCCGACGCGCTCGTCGGGGTTCCGGCCGGCGGGTCCTCGACGATGCCGCCGACCGTGCCACCGCGCTCGTTGGTGACGGCGATCGTCAGCGTCGAGCCGGCGTTGGCGGTCGTGACCTCCACGGCGTGCTCGGCCGCGGTGCCGGTCGGCAGGACGTAGCCCTTCGGGGCCTTGGTCTCCACCGCGACGTACCCGCCGACGAGCAGACGGTCCCAGGCGATCCGGCCCTGTGCGTCGCTCGTGCGCGGCCCGCCGACCATCGGCTCGCCCGGGTCGCGGCGGCCGTCACGGTCGGTGTCGGCGTAGAGCTGGAAGACCGCGCCCGCCAGCGCCTTCGCGGTGAAGGCGTCGGTCTTGCGCAGGTCGATCCGGCTGCGCTTCTGCGGGTCGGCCACCGGGACCGGGGTGAAGGTGGTGCCGGCGTTGGCGGCCGACACCACGATCGGCACCGACACCGCGTCCTTCGGCAGCTGGTAGCCCTGGGGCGCCTTGGTCTCCCGCCAGAAGTACGTGCCGAACCCGACCGGGTCCACGCCGCACGCCTCGGTGGTGGTGGTGCAGGCACCGACCTTCGTGTCCGTCGCGGCGTCGAGGCGGCCGTCGCCATCCGTGTCGCGCCACAGCTCGAACGTCGCCCCGGCCAGCACGGCACCGGTCTCGGCGTCGTGCTTGACCACGCTCAGCGCGCTGCGCTTCTGCGGGTCGCCGATCACGGTCACCGGGAAGGTGCTGCCGGCGTTCTCCGCGGTGACCACGATCGCGCCGGACTGGGCGCCGGCCGGCAGGTCGTAGCCCTGCGGCGCCACCGTCTCCAGCCAGTAGTACGTACCGAACGGCAGCCCGTCGACCGAGCACGCCACGCCACCGGCGGTGGTGCACTCCTCGACCAGGCGGTCGCCGTCCGGCTGGAGGCCGGGGACGCCGTTGGTCTCGGTGTGGAGCGCGAAGGTGGCGCCGTCGAGCGTCGTACCGGTCTCCTGGTCCTGCTTGAGCACCGCCAGCGTGCTGGCGGTCTGCGGGTCGCGGAAGGTCGTCAGCGCGAAGTCGCCGCCGGCGTTGGCCGCGGTGACCTCGATCGGGTCGGAGTCGCGGTCCGCGGGCAGGTCGTAGCCCACCGGTGGGGTCAGCTCGTGCCAGACGTAGGTGCCGAACTCCAGGCCACCGACGGTGCAGCGCCCGGCCTGCGTGGTGCAGGTGCCGTACGTCGTCCAGGAGCCGTCCGTGCCCTGCCGGCGCAGCTCGAAGACCGCACCGTCCAGCTCGGCGTCCGTGCTCGCGTCGCGCTTGACGACGGTGAGCGCGGAGCGGACCTGCGGGTCGGCCAGCGTGGCCGGGGCGATCGTCGTACCGGCGTTGGTGGCGTCGACCGTGACCGGGCCGACGACCGGGTCCGCCGGGAGCGCGTAGCCCGTCGGCGCGGCGGTCTCGACCCACCAGTACGTCCCGAACGGCAGGTCGCCGATCGTGCACGAGCCCGCCGCCCCCGTCACGCAGGTGTCGCGCAGGGTGTCCTCGTCCCGCTGGAGGCCAGCGGTGCCGTTGGTGTCGCGGTAGAGCGCGAAGGTCGCCCCGGGCAGGTGCGCCCCGGTGCTCGCGTCCGTCTTCACGACCGACAGCGCGCTGCGCTTCTGCGGGTCACCGATCACGGTCACCGGGAAGCGGCCGCCGGCGTTGCTCGCGTCGACCACGATCGCCGCGGAGATCGCGTCGGCGGGCAGCTCGTAGCCCTGCGGCGCCTGGGTCTCCTGCCAGTAGTACGTGCCGAACGGCAGGTCGCCGACCGTGCACGGCGCGGTGCCGGCCGTCGTGCAGGGGCTGCCCACCGCGGTGTCGGCGCCGGGCTGGAGCCCGGTCTCGCCGTTGCTCTCGCGCCACAGCTGGAAGACGGCGCCCGGTACGACGGTGTCGGTGACGGACCCGTCCGGACGCGCCTCGTGCTTGAGGACCGACAGCTCCGAGGTCAGCCGGCTGTCGGTGAAGGCGGGCACCCGCACCGGGGTGGCGTCACCGGCCGGCACGGTGAAGGGGACCGGGCTCGGGTCGTCGATCCGGTAGCCCTCGGGCGCGGCGATCTCGGTGACCGTCCACGCACCGGGGACCAGGCCGCGCACCTCGACCCGGCCCAGGGTCGGGTCGGCGTCGGGCGCCTGGTTGTCGGTGACCTCGATCGCCGGACGGCCGGCGTGCTCGAAGCGGAAGGTCGCGGCACCGATCAGCGCACCGCCGTCGGCGTCGCGCTTCTCGACGATCGCACCACCCTGGGTGTTGGTGAAGACGCAGTGCACGTCGCCGCCCTCGGCGCCCACGGTCACGACGCCGGTGGCGAGGTCGGTGCGCACCCCCGAGGTGTCGCCGGTGCAGGCGAGGCCGGTCAGCGTCCAGCCGGCGGCGTCCCGCTCACCGAAGGTCGACTCCCCGCTGACCTCGTACGACGCGGTGTCGTCGTCGCCGAGCGTCGTGCTCGCCGGCAGCGGGCCGTCGACGGTGTCCCCGTCGAGGTCGAAGGTGAACCGGTCCGGCGCACCCTGCGGCAGGGTCTGCTTCTCGATGGTGACCTGGCGGACCGGGTCGAGGATGCCGTAGACGCAGCCGGTGGTCTCCTGCTGCTCCGGGGTCACGAAGGCGTCGGTGGCGTTCGCAGGCGGCGTGGCCGGGCAGGTGGATCCGGGCGCCTTCGCGACCGAGGTGATGGTCAGCCGGTAGCGCTGGCCGGTCGCGTCGGTGACCGCCCGGGAGCCGCTCGGGTCGGTGAAGCTCAGCCGGTCGTCGCACGGGCCGTTCGTGGCGCCGTACGCGCACCGGCCGGCGACGTTCGGCGTCTCCTCCAGCACCCACGGGTAGTCCACCGTCGGCGTGCCCTGGAAGTCGCCCAGCCGCAGCGACAGGGTGCCGCCGAGGAACGTCGAGCCGGCGCCGCCCGAGGAGCGGATCGGGTTGTTGTAGTGGATGATCGAGGCGAGCAGGAAGGCCTGGCCCGGGTCCACGTCACCCGCGTTGTGGGCGTCGAAGCCGACCCCGCTCTGGCGGTCGAGGTCGAGCGCCGCCGGACATCCGGTGGCACCGCTCGGCACGCCGTAGGAGAAGTCCACCTCGCCGGCCGACGGCGTGCCGGCCCCGGGCGCGTAGTGCAGGCAGGGCACCGGGGTGCCGTCGGCGTTGCGGACGTCGGAGACCGCGCCGGTGACGTTGCCGACACTCACCGCGTCCGCGGGCGCCAGCACGAGGGCCGGCACGGCGATCCCCGTGGCGAGGACCGCGACGGCGGAGAGCCAGCGCGCGAGGCGCCCTCCCCGGGCTCGGTTCCTGGTGGTGTGCGTGCGCGCGGCGGCGCTGCCGGATGGCATCGGTGCTGCTCCCTCGATCGACGATTGTCCCGGTGCCGGACACCGCCGCGACGGAGGTCTTACGCGACCATCGCCGAATTCGCGGAAGGTTTACCGCATCTGGTCATCGCGGCGCGCGGTCCAGCGCCTCCCGGGCCAGGTACGTCGCGCCGGCCACCGCCGCCGGCATCACCGCGATCCCGCCGAGGGGCACCAGGAAGCAGGCCTGCACGCAGACCCCGAAGCCGAGCATCGCACCGCGGTGCTGCCTCATCAGCGCGGCCCGCTGCGCACGGTCGAGGCCGCGCGCCTCCAATGGCCGGGAGACGAGCTCGCCCGCGAGCAGCCGGCCGGACAGGACCAGGCCGAGCGCGAATCCGATCACCGCTCCGACCAGCGGCAGCAGCCCGATCGCGAAGACCACGACGGCGGTGACGACCCCCATCACCACCAGCACCAGCCCGTCGGCGATGCCACGCAGCCAGCCGACGCCACGGTCGGGCACGGTGCCGCCGAGCGAGAGCTCGACCTCCTTCCAGATCTTCTCGTAGAAGGGGTCGCCCACCGCGAGCGTGAGCCCGGTGAAGGTGACGATCGCGAGCATGCCGGCACCGGCGACGACCAGCAGCCACAGCAGCGCCCGGAACACCGAGCGGATCGCCTCGGACCAGCCGTCGGCGAAGGGGGTGGCCCAGGAGATCAGGTCGTCGGCGTAGACGACCAGGGCGACGAACGCCCCCGCCAGCAGCACCCCGACGATCAGCGCCGGGACGATGCCGAGCAGCATCAGACGGGGCCGCTCGCGCCACAGCCGCAGCCCCCGCAGCAGGAAGCCGGCGCCCTGCCGGAAGCCCATCGGCTCAGAACAGGGCAGACGCGAGGGCCTGGCGGCCCTTGAGCACCCGCGGGTCGTCGTTGCCGACCGCGCCGAAGAGCCCGAGCAGGTGCTCGCGGGCCCGGTCGCGGTCCTTGCCGGCCGTACGACGGACCAGCTCCACCAGCCGTGCGAAGGCGTCCTCCACGTGGCCGCCCAGCATGTCCAGGTCGGCGACGAGGGTCTGCGCGTCGAGGTCGTCGGGGCTCGCGGCGGCCGCGGCCCGCGCCGCGTTGAGGTCGACGCCCTGGGTGCGCTGCAGCACCTTCGCCATCGCCAGGCCGGCGGCGGCCTCGGCGTCGGCGGGGTTGCCGTCGACGAGCTTCTGGTACTCCGCGACCGCACGGTCGATGTCGCCCGCGGCGAGCGCGTCCTGGGCCGGCGCGTAGCGCGGGTCGACCTCGGCCTCCTCGCCCTCCTCGCCGGGGGCCGCGGGCGCGGCGAACGCGTTCGGCTGGTGCCGCCCGGCGATGCCCTGGGCGGTGAGCTGCTGGGCGAGCTGGTTGAACAGGGCCCGGATGTCGTCGATCGGCGCCGCTCCCGGGATCGGCTGGGTCGCCGGCCGACCGTCGAGGATCACCAGCATCAGCGGCACCTGCGGGATCTGCATCGCCTGGGCGATCTGCGGCACGGCGTCCACGTCGATGCTCGCGGCGAGGAACCGGCCGTCGTACTCGGCCGCCACGGTGGCCACGTCGCGTGCCAGCTGCTCGCTCTCCGGCGACTGGGTCGCGGAGTGGAACACCAGCACGACCGGCGCCGTCATCGACGCCTCGAGCACGTTCTGGAAGTTCGCCTCGTCCACCGCCACCGAGTACGCCGACCCGGCGCTCGCGCCGCCTGCGGGTGCCGCGCTCGGCGTACTGCCGCCGGCGGCCGGGGCGGGCCGCTTCAGCGCCGAGAGGTCGATGGCTCCGGGACGGGAGAACGGCTGCTGCGTCATGCCCGCAATCCTACGAAGCCCCGGTGGAGACACCGACGACGGGCGATCAGATACCGGTCATCCAGATACCGGTCGCCGGTGGTTTGTCGCTAGGCGGACTCGGTGGCACCGGACGCGACCGCGTGGCCGGCAGCGCGGCGGAGCGCAGCGAGGGCGCGCTCGGCCCATCGAGGCTAGTTCGGGACGCGGGGGCCGCGCAGGCCAGAGCGCTGGACGACGCGCTGGATGGCGAGGTCGCGGTCGTCGGGCCGCCCGACGTACCGGATGTCGCGCAGGCCCTGCTCCTGCGCGGCCGACTCGAAGCAGAAGTGGCCGAAGCCGAGCATGCGCCCGTGCAGCGGCTTCTTCACCGAGATGTCGAGGATCCGGCTCAGCGGCATGGTGGCGAGGCTCTGGGAGAGCACGCCGTGCACGCGGAAGACCCGCATGTTGGTGATCACGAAGCGGTCGCGCAGGACCGCCAGCCAGCCCCACGCGGCGTGCGCGAGCAGGGCGACCGCGACGATGAGGAAGAACCAGGCGACCTGGACGGCCACGAACCAGCTCCAGACCAGCAGCAGGGTCGCCAGCACGCCCTCGGCACCGGGGCGCAGGTAGGCGAACCAGTGGTGGGTCACCTCGTCGACGACCACCTCGCCCTCGTCGCGCAGGAGGTGCTTGCCGATCTTCGGGTCGCCGAGCCGGACCACGAGGCCCGCGACGAAGCTCATGAGGAGTCCCTGGGTCAGTCCATCGCGCCGACGAAGTCGATGACCCCGTCGAAGGCCTGGGTGGTCAGGTCCCAGCCGTTGCTCGCCGCGCTCTTGGACGTGACCGCCAGCCCCGAGGGGTCGGTGAACATCCAGAACCCGAGGAACACGATCACCACCAGGGCGATCAGCTTCTTGGCGTCCATGGGTCTCCATCCTGGTGCGGGCGCGCGCCCGACGGGGGCACAGGTCGACACATTGGTACCAAACGCCCCACCCGTCACGTGGGAGGCGCGCTGGACCTCGCCCGGCCGGGCGAGTGACACCTCCGGCAGGTCGTACGGCGCCGTGCGGCTGCCGTGGGTGTCACTCGGCGCGGAGGGAGGCTACGGGCAGGCGTGGGTCAACCCGTTGGCCGGCGTGGCCGCCGGCGCCGCGCCGGAGCGCAGCCAGGCCTGGAAGAACCCGCGCAGGTCCTGGCCGGTGCGCGCCGAGGCGAGCGCCTCGAACTGCGCGACCGTCGCGTTGCCGTCGTGGTGCGAGGCGACCCAGGTGCGCAGCAGGTCGCGCATCGCGGTGGCACCGATCCGGCTCTGCAGGGCCGCGAGCACCATCGCCCCGCGGTCGTAGACCGCCGAGTCGAAGATGTTGGCCGCGCCGGGGTTGCTGAGGTTGATCGCCCAGAACGATCCTCGCTCCCCGCACTCCTCGTCCCAGGCCCGGTCGAGCCAGGTCTTCACCGAGGGGCCGCCGTGCGCGGCGTCGTAGGCGACCTCGCTGAAGGTCGCGAAGCCCTCGTTGATCCAGATGTCGCGCCAGCGCTGCACGGAGACGCTGTCGCCGAACCACTGGTGGGCGATCTCGTGCACGATCACCCCCGGGTAGACCCACGAGCCGTACGTCGGACGCGTCTGGTTCTCCAGGGCGAAGCCCACGCCGAGGCTGGTCACCAGCCCACCGGTGGAGGTGAACGGGTACTTCCCCACCCAGGACTGCAGCCAGTCGGTGATCGCGCCGGTGCGGCGCAGCGCCGCCATCGCCCGGGTCCGCTCCGCCTTCGGCAGCCGGGCCGAGACGGCGTTGACGTAACGGATGCCGGCGGCGCTGCGGCCGGTCTCGACCTGGAACCGGCCCGCCGCGAAGAACGCGAGGTAGGTCGCCATCGGGTCGCTCATCCGCCAGTGCGTGGTGGCCTTGGTGCCGCGGACCGTGCGGCCGACGTAGCTGCCGTTGCTGACGACCCGCTTGCCGCGCGGGGTGGTCACCCGGATGTCGAAGACGGCCTTGTCGCTGGGGTGGTCGTTGGAGGGGAACCACCACGGCGCCATGTGCGGCTCGTTCATCGCGACGACCTCGCCGCTGTCGGCGAGCCAGTTGCGCTCGCCGGCGTAGCGGTAGCGGCCCGGGTAGCCGCCGTAGGCCACGGCCACCTTGAAGATCGCGCCCTTGCGGATCGCCCGGGCGGGGCGGATGTAGAGCTCGTGGTTGTTGGGCTTGCCGAAGCGGGCCTTGCGCCCGTCGACGGTGACCCCGGAGACCGGCAGCAGCAGGTCGAGGTTGAGGCTGTAGAGGTCCTTGGTGGCCCGCATCGTGACGATCGTGCGGCCGCTGAGGCGCGCCCGCGAGAAGTCGTAGCCGACGCGGACGTCGTAGCGCAGGGCGTTGGTGCCGCCGTTGCCGTCGAGCTTCCAGTACGGGTCGGGGCCACTCCCCCCGCCGCCGCTGGGTGCGGCCGTGCGCACGGCAGCGCCCGAGAAGCCCGGGACGAGGACCAGCAGGAGCACCACGAGAACGATCCGCCAACGCATGGCAGCACCGTACGTCAATCCTCCGACGGAAAACCGGTTGTCGTGCCGGATCGGGATGCGCGAGCATCGGCTACGTCGTCCGCGCGCCCCGCGGACCCGTCGAGAGGAGCGTGACATGTCCATGACTGTCCTCGGCCTGCCTTCAGACCGATTCCTCTCGATCCCCAGGAGCACCCGTCTTGTCCCAGGAGAACCTCTCCCCTGACCTCGACCCCCGGTTCGTCTTCGACTACCGGGCCTACGACGACCTCGGGCCCGGCCAACGCTGGTCGACCTGGCTCGACGTCGAGCCGCTGTCCCGCGGCCCCGAGCCCCGTCCCGACTGGGTGGTGACCTCGCAGGGCGCGGTCGACACCGAGCTCGGCATCTTGAAGACCGGCAAGGAGGCCGACGTCTTCCTGCTGGACCGCACCGACCCGCACGACCCGGCGCAGTCGGTGGTGATGGCGGCCAAGCGCTACCGCGCGCCGGAGCACCGCACCTTCCACCGTGCGGCGAGCTACACCGAGGGGCGCAGCATGAAGCGCTCGCGCGACGAGCGCGCGGTCAAGCGCAAGTCCACCTTCGGCCGCGAGGTCGCCGCCGGCGAGTGGGCGGTCTCGGAGTGGTCCGCCCTCAACCGCTGCTGGGAGCTCGGCCTGCCGGTCCCCTACCCGGTGCAGGTCGAGGGCACCGAGATCCTCATGGAGTGGATCACCGTCGACGGCGAGACCGCGCCCCGGCTGGCCCAGACCCGGCCGGAGCCGGCGCTGCTGGCGTCGTACTTCGACCAGCTGCGCGAGGCGATGGCGACGCTGGTGCAGGCGGGCCTGGTGCACGGCGACCTGTCGCCGTACAACATCCTGGCGGCGGGCGAGCGGCTCGTGGTCATCGACCTGCCCCAGCTCGTGGACCTCGTCGGCAACGCGCAGGGCTTCGACTTCCTGCTGCGCGACTGCACCAACGTGTGCACGTGGTTCGTCCGGCGCGGGCTGGAGGTGGATCCGCAGGAGCTGTTCGGCGAGCTGATGGCGCACGCCTTCTAGGCGTTGCTAACCGAGGTGCCGGCGCACCTCGTCGTGGTAGCCGGGCGGCTCCAGCAGGAAGGAGTCGTGGCCCCACGGCGAGGTGATCTCGACGTGCTCGACGGCCGCGCCGCGCGCGGCGAGCCGGTCGCGGATCCGCAGCGAGTGGGGGGTCGGGAAGCGCCAGTCGGAGTCGAAGGAGATCAGCCCGAACCGCGTCGACGGTACGACGTCGGGATGCGCCCCGAACGGGTCGAAGTAGTCCATCGGCCGGGTCAGGTGGAGGTAGGACAGCGCGTCGAAGCGGCGCAGGAAGGCCTCCCCCTGGTGCTGGAGGTAGGCCTCCACCTCGAAGTCGGCGTCGAGCCGCTTGGCGTGCCCCACCGTCGCCCGCCGGTGACCGAACTTCGCCTCCAGCGACTCGGGCGAGACGTAGGTGATGTGGGCCATCATCCGGGCGATCTTGAGCCCGTGCCGCGGCGTGGTGCCGTGCTCGGCGTACCGGCCGCCGTGGAAGTCGGGGTCCTCCAGGATCGCCGCACGCGCGACCGAGGAGAAGGCGATGTTCTCCGGGGTGAGCCGCGAGCTGGCGGCGACGAGCACGGCGCGGCCGATCCGGTCGGGCTCGGTGAGTGCCCACTCCAGCACCTGCATCCCGCCGAGCGAGCCCCCGACCGCGGCGTGCAGGCGTTCGATGCCGAGGTGGTCGAGCAGTCCACGGTGGACGGCGACGAGGTCGGCCATGTCGAGCGCCGGGAAGTCCGGGCCGTGGGCGCGGCCGGTGGCCGGGTCGACCGACTGCGGGCCGGTCGTGCCCGAGCAGCCGCCGAGCAGGTTGGCGGAGACGACGAAGAAGCGGTCGGTGTCGAGCGCCTTGCCGGGCCCGATCAGGTTGTCCCACCAGCCCGGCCGGGTGGCGCCCTCGTGCCAGCCGGCCGCGTGCGCGTCACCGGTGAGCGCGTGGCAGACGAAGACCGCGTTGTCGCGCGCCGGCGACAGCGTCCCGTAGGTCTCGTAGGCGATCTCGACGTGCCCGAGCTCCGCGCCCGAGGCGAGCACCAGCGGGCCGTGCTGCGTGAGCACGGCCCGCTGGGTCGCGACGACCCCGACGGAGTCGGTCATGGTGGCTACTTCGCGGCGATGAGGGCCTGCTCGAGGTCGGCGACGATGTCGTCGATGTTCTCGATGCCGACCGAGAGCCGGACCAGGTCCTCCGGTACGCCGGCCAGCTCCAGCTCCTCCGGGGTGAGCTGCGAGTGCGTGGTGCTCGCGTTGTGCACGGCCAGCGACTTGGCGTCGCCGATGTTGACGAGGTGGCTGAACAGCTCCAGGGACTCGATGAAGCGCTTGCCGCCGTCCCGGCCGCTCTTGAGGCCGAAGGACACCAGGCCGCCGTACCCCTTGCCGGTGAAGAGGCGGTCGGCGACGGCCTTGGAGGGGTCGCCCTCGAGGCCGGGGTAGTTCACCCACGCGACCGCCTCGTGGCCCTGGAGGTACTTGGCCACGGCCAACGCGTTCTCGCTGTGCCGCTCCAGGCGCAGGTGCAGCGTCTCCAGGCCCTGCAGGAACAGGAAGGAGTTGAGCGGGGCGATCGCGGCGCCGGTGTTGCGCAGCAGCACGGTCCGGGCCCGGATGATGTAGGCGAGCTCGGCGACAGCATCGGTCCACACCACCCCGTGGTACGCCGAGTCGGGGGTCGTCAGGCCGGGGAAGCGCTCGGGGTGCGCGGCCCAGTCGAACTTGCCACTGTCGACGATGACGCCGCCGATGGAGGTGCCGTGGCCGCCGATGTACTTGGTCGCGGAGTGCACCGCGATGTCGGCACCGTGGTCGAAGACCCGCTCCAGGTAGGGCGTGGTGACGGTGTTGTCCACGACGAGCGGGAGGCCCTGCGCGTGCGCCGCGTCGGCCCAGGCGCGGGTGTCGACGACGTTGATCTTCGGGTTGCCGATGGTCTCGGCGAAGACCAGCTTGGTCCTCTCGTCAACGTGCTCGGCCAGGTCCTCCGGCTTGTCCGGGTCGACGAAGCGGACCTCGATGCCGTACTGCGGCAGCGTGTGCGCGAAGAGCGCGTAGGTGCCGCCGTAGAGCGTGGAGATCGCGACGATGTTGTCGCCGGCGTAGGTCAGGTTGAGCACGGAGTAGGTGATCGCGGCCGAGCCGGAGGCGACGGCCAGGGCGCCGACCCCGCCCTCGAGCTGGGCGACGCGCTCCTCGAACGCCGACTGGGTCGGGTTCATGATCCGCGTGTAGATGTTGCCGGGCTCCGACAGCGCGAAGAGGTTGGCGGCGTGCTCGGTGTCGTTGAAGACGTAGGACGTGGTCTGGTAGATCGGCACCGCCCGCGCGTTGGTGGCCGGGTCGGGCTCTTCCTGACCGGCGTGCACGGCGAGGGTCTCGGGACGGTAGGTCATCGGTGTCTCCTGTCGAGGGATCGCCGGCGCGCGGCGTGCTGGTGGCATTAACTCTAGTGAGTTGATCAAGAAACATGAGACGCGTTGTCCACCGCTCGGACACGCACCCGTCGGGTAGCGTCCGGCCGCGTGAGGAGCACCCGCAGCCGCAACGCCGTCGTCACCACCCGCACCACCGACGACCGGCACTGGCAGGCGGGCGCCGGCCGGGCGGCGGAAGCCGGGCTCCCCGGCCTCGACATCGAGCGGAGCACGCTCTACTCCCCCGCCGAGCTCTACGACCGCACGCCCTACGCCGAGACCTTCGACGCCCGCGCCTACGCCTGGGCCCGCGCCGCGTGCGGGCCCGCGGAGGCGCTGGCCGAGGTGCTCCACGACCAGGCCGTCGACACCGCCCTCGCCGACTGGGTGCGCGAGCCCCGGCTGGTCGGGGTGATGGGCGGGCACGCGGCCGACCGCGGCACCCCCGGCTACGCCGAGGCGGCCCGTCTGGGTGCGCTGCTCGGCGCCGGGCACGTGGTGGCGACCGGCGGCGGACCCGGCGCCATGGAGGCCGCCAACCTCGGCGGCCGGATGGCCGGGCTGGACGCCGACACCCTCGCCGAGGCCGTACGACGGGTCAGCGCCGTGCCGTCGTTCCGGCCCTCGATCGACGACTGGGTGCAGGCGGCCCGCGACGCGCTGGAGCTCAGCCCGTCGCCGAGGCCCTCGCTCGGCGTACCGACGTGGCACTACGGGCACGAGCCGCCCAACCTGTTCGCCACCGCGATCGCGAAGTACTTCCGCAACGCGCTGCGCGAGGCGATCCTGCTCCAGGTCTGCGACGCCGGGATCGTGTTCCTCGCCGGCGCCGGCGGGACCGTGCAGGAGATCTTCCAGGACGCCTGCGAGAACTACTACGCCGGCGAGCAGGACGTCGCCCCGATGGTCCTCGTCGGGCGCGCCTACTGGACCGAGACGCTGCCCGCCTGGCCGCTGCTACAGGCGCTGTCGCGCGGCCGGGCGATGGAGGCGCACGTGCACCTCGTCGACACCGTCGACGAGGCCGCGGCGCTGTTCACCTAGGTGTGATGTCCAGGGAGGTTGTACCGCCCGGCATCGGTGAGCCTGTCTGACAGACGAAGGCCTCCGGTTGTGAAGTGGAGCTGTCTAGGAACCGCTTCACCCGACCGGAGGCCCTCATGTCCC
>NZ_JBEGHK010000008.1:0-125568 GCF_040676175.1 Nocardioides sp. LML1-1-1.1
ACCTCTCAGAAGAGTCCATGGCGCTACTCAACGACCCGGTGGATACTGGTGATCACGCCGCCATCGAGGCTGGCGAGTAGGGCACCGAGGACCACCTCAAAGCCCACCACCCCGCGGGGCTCTGTCCCAGGCGACCGCAGCTTCGGTCGGATCGCCCGATCTGCTGCCTGCTGACGACGGGCCACGCAACACCTCCAGGACGGGGTGTTGCGACGACCGCTTGATTTCGCCCTGGGCACAGCGGTCATCAAGCTGTCCTTCTTCGAGTCGGTTGTGAGAGATCACTCGAAGGATCCACCTGGTGGCCGCG
Source organism: Nocardioides sp. LML1-1-1.1 (assembly GCF_040676175.1). NCBI lineage: Bacteria > Bacillati > Actinomycetota > Actinomycetes > Propionibacteriales > Nocardioidaceae > Nocardioides > Nocardioides sp. LML1-1-1.1. Next base: position 311 of record NZ_JBEGHK010000008.1, read on the forward strand.
CCTACGTTGCAGGCACGCGCTCACTCAGGTCGTCGTACACCACTCTGCTGGACTCCACTCAGCGAAGAAAGGAGCGAACCCCGGTCGGACAGTCATCACTGCGGCATTGACGCGAAGAAAGCCGCCGAGGTCTTCAGAATGTGGTTGGCCCGACGCAGCTCGCGGACCTCGCGCTCGAGCTCTGCCAGCCGCTGCGCGTCATCCGTCGTAGTGCCCGGACGGACACCACCGTCGATCTCGGTCTGCCGGACCCAGTTACGCAGCGTCTCGGGATGCATGCCGAGCTGCTCGGCCGCATCAGGGCCGGGGCGATTCATTATGCCGACCGAGTCGGACCTTGGGAGCACCTGGGGGACACACTTCCACGGCAATGCGCCTCGATCGGCGTCGATCTGCGCCGGGCGGGAGCTCGAAATCCCCGAGTCGAGTTCGATCGCCCCTTCCGAAGTCCCTCGATCTTGAGCCCGGTCAGTTGGCCGTGTTCGCCGAGGTGGGTCATGCCGGGTGGTGCTGGAAAGTGGCCAATCCCGATTCGCAGGCTCACCGTTGATTGCTGGTGACGACTCGGTCGCGCACCAGCAGTGCTAGTTCGATGCGGAGCCGATCGCTGCCGAGCGGGTGGCCGACGATGTCCTCGGCCTGCTGAAGTCGGTAGCGAAGGGTGTTTGCGTGGATCTGCAGGGCGGCGGCTGCGGGCCCGATCCGCTGGTCGTGCTCGTAGTAGGAGCGCACGCTGTCACGCAACCGCCGTGCGAGGGCGGTGTCGTCACCAAGTCCGCCGAGCGCGGCGCGGGCGAAGGCAGCAAGTGTGATGACGTCGTCGGTGACGAGGAGCGCCACGACGTCGTGATCGTCGAACTGAACGACGGCGGGGGAGTCGCGCAGGTGCGGTGCGAGACGGCGGCAAGCCTGTGCGTGGCGGTGAGAGAGCCGGAACCCGTCGGCTCCCGGCAAGGTGCGTCCGACGGCGATCTGCACCCCAGGCGGCGGCGTCTCAATTACGGCCGCGGCTTCACCTCCGGGCAGCCAGACCCACGTCTCCCGCGCCCCGCCTTCGACGAGGAGGGCGCCGGCGCGCTGTTGGAGTCGGCGGGCGAAGGTCGAGGCTGCTGTGTCGTCGTCCGCGTCGGGGGTGGGCCAGGTGAGCAGCGCCGTGTGGGTGCCGCGCAGGTTGTAACCGAGTTGTCGGCCCGCCTCGTCGAGGTCGGCGGACGGGGTATCCAGCACGCGGCGCACCAGGTCCTGGCGCCGTCGCTGGGTGGCTTGGCTGAGCGAGTCCCGTTCCTGCGCGTGCTCGGCCAGGACGGCGAGCTGTAGGGCGTCGAGCCACCACATCACGAGCTGGTTGGTCTCCAGCGCGAGGCTCAATTGCTGGTCGGTCGGAATCTCCAGCAGGGCCAGCACAGTGGTGAGCAGGTCGGTGGTCTGCTGGCGCATGTCGCCGAACGCTCGCAGGACCTCGGCCACGCTCACGTCGAGCCGAGCCATCCGACGTCCCAGGCGAAGGGCCTCGGGCGGGGTCTCGAAGCCGGTGGCGGTGCCAGCGAGGATCGGACCGAGCCGGTCCGCGGAGGTGCGCACCAGGTCGCTGAGCTCACGCCGGATCGCGACGTCGAACCAGGGAGTCGATGCGGCCAGCGCCTCGAGGATCTGCTGGCTGAGCGCGTCCAGGGTCGCCGGCTCCTCAAGGATCGCCAGCAGCGGCACCAGGTGTGGGCGTGGCTCGGGGAGGGGCATCTGTGAGGCCGTTGCGGATGACACGATTGGAGTTTTGCACAGTTTATAGATTCTCGATAGGAAGATCCTCCCTTCCAGTGCCGGCCCGACTGGTAGATCCTCTGACAACCGCACTCAATGAGGAGGACGCCGTGAGGCCACGTTCGTTGCAGGGCCGCGTCGTCGTGGTCACCGGAGCCGGCAACGGCATAGGACGTGAGACCGCTCGACTGCTGGCACAGCGAGGCGCCCGCGTCGCCGTGCTCGACCGCGACCCGAACGCCGGCGACGAGGTCGCCGCCGAGATCAGCGGGGCCGTCGCTCAGGCGCTGGCCTACCAAGTCGACGTCACCGACCAGGCCGCGATGATCGAGGTGATGGACCGCATCGCCCGCGACCTAGGCCCGGTCGACTCGATCGTCGCCAACGCCGGCATCGCGGGCCCGGTCTCTCCCTTGCTCGACGCAGACCCGGCGGCCGTTGAGAGGGTGCTCGAGGTCGACCTGCTCGGGGTATGGCGCACGGTTTACGCTTCGCTACCGCACGTCGTCCGCGAGCAAGGTCACGTGCTGCTCGTCGCCTCCTTGGCGGCCGCCATCGCCTGCCCCAGCATCGCCGGATACGGCGCGGCCAAGGCGGGGGTCGAGTCGCTGGGCAGGTCCCTGCGCATCGAGCTCACCCCGACCGGCGCCACCGCGGGAGTCGCTTACTTCGGCCTCATCGACACCGGGCTCGCCCGCGACGACCTGCTCGGCGGTACGCCGCTCGGCGCGCTCGCCACCAAGGTGCCGTGGCTCCTGAGCCCCGCCCCGGTCACCGTCGCCGCCGAGGCGATCGTCGGCGGCCTTGAGTGTCGCTCTGCTCGGGTCTGGGCGCCGCGCTGGGTCGGGGCTGCCCTCGTCCTGCGCAGCGCCATCGCCCCGTTCGACATCGCCCTGAGCCGCGTCCCGGGCCTGACGAGTGCGACCACCACGCCCGTCACCTCCGTCGCCCCCGTCACCCCTACGACGGCCGCCGATGCCACTGCCCCTGCCCCGTCTCCCCAGTCCTGGAGGACCACATGAGCCCCGCTCTCGTCACCGCCTCGCAGCCCCGCGGTGCCAGCGTGCGCGACGCCGCCGGCATGGCGGCCTCCCTCGTCTACATCGTCGGCCAGGTCGCCCCTGTGCTCGGCCGCAGCCTGTGGCAGGACATCGCCCACCGCGCCTCGGCCGCGAAGGCGCCCGACACCGTGCTGCGCACGACCTTCGACCCGACCCTCCCCGCATCGGTGGCCGACCCTTACGCCGCCTACTCAGCTCTCCAATCCGCGCGGATTGCGGTCAATGAGCGACTGAACGTGTGGATGCTGACGCGCTTCGACGACGTCAACACGGCGGCGCGTGCGCACGACGTGCTCTCGTCCGCCGAGGGGATTTTCCTGCGATCGGCGAGTGTGCCGTCGATCATCACCACCGACGAACCCGACCACAACCGCCTGCGCAGCGTCGTGTCGAGGTCGTTCAGCCCCAGCACCGTGCGCAACCTCGAGCACGAGGTGAGGCGCATCGTCGAGCCGTTGGCAGCGAAGGTGCGCGACGGCGCCGACGTCGACCTCATGCGCGACTTCGCGGTGCCCTTGCCGATCACGATGATCGCGCACATGATCGGCGTGCCGGAGGAGCGCTGGGCCGACTTCCGGAGGTGGTCTCTCGATCTCGCGCGGGTGTTCTCGCCGCGAACCGTGCTCGAGGTCGGTCAGGTGATCGGCGCCGCTTTCCCGGTCATCGTCAAGCTCGAGCATCTCGTCCACACGGAGATGCTGAAGCGACGCACCGACCCCCGGGACGACATCCTCACCGCCCTCCAGCGTGGAGTGGACGAGGGCGAGATCACCCGGATGCACGCCTACCTCTTCGTGATGCTCCTGATCGTCGCCGGCAACGACACCACGACCAACCTGCTCGGCATCATCGGTGACAGGCTCGTGCAGGACCCTGAGCTCTACGCGCGCATCCGGGAGGACCGCTCGCTCGTGCCCGGTCTCGTCGAGGAGGGCCTGCGCTGGGGTTCGCCCCTGCAGTGGGTGGCCCGGGTGACCAAGGAGCCCTACGAGGTCGCTGGACATGTCATCCCGAAGGACTCCCGCGTGGTCCTCTACTTCGGCGCAGCGAACCGCGATCCCGCGCGTTTCCCGGACCCGCACACGTTCGACCCGACCAGGACGACGACCGGTCAGCTCGGCTTCGGAGTCGGCCCCCACTTCTGCCTCGGCGCTCACCTCGCCCGACTCGAGGCGCGCATCGCCATCGACACCCTGCTGGACGAGGTGCCGGCGCTCGAGCCCGCCGGACCGCTCGTGTGGTCCACCAACCCGTCGCTGCGCGGTCCGAAGTCGCTGCCGGTCCGCCGGCCGCGCTGAGCGCAGAGTCAGGAGGAACCAGTGATCCGTATGCCCCGCGTGGTCGTCGTCGGCTCCGGCATGTCCGGGCTGTGCGCCGTCCACTACCTGCGTGAGGCAGGCGTCACCGACATCACCGTGCTTGAGAAGCGGTCAGAGGTCGGCGGCACCTGGCGCGACAACACCTACCCCGGCCTCGCCTGCGACGTGCCGTCGCGGTTCTACCAGTTCACCTTCGCCCCCAACCCGGACTGGTCGCACCTGTTCTCGCCAGGGGCCGAGATCGCTGCGTACTTCAACAAGGTGGCCGACGACCTCGGTATGCGCCGCCTCGTGCACCACTGTCAGGAGGTCACTTCCGTCGAGCGCAGGGACGGCGAGTGGGTCGCGCACACCGCCACCGGCGATACCTGGCACGCCGACTTCGTCGTGAGCGCAGCCGGGGTGCTGCACCATCCGCACGTTCCCGAGATCCCGGGTGCCCAGGACTTCGCAGGCGCGATGTTCCACTCCGCCCGATGGGATCACTCGGTGCCGCTCGAGGGGGCACGGGTCGGCATCATCGGCAGCGGATCGACCGGCGTCCAGATCACCACGGCACTCTCCACGGTGGCGTCCAGAGTGAGCGTCTTCCAGCGCTCCCCGCACTGGGTCGTCACGGTGCCGAACCCCGCGTACCCCCGGGTCCTGCGGCAGGCCCACCGGCTCGTCCCTCCGCTGAACCGCGTCGGCTACTTGGCCTACCGCGCCGGCCTGGAGGCCATCGCGCAGGCGCTCACCGAGGACGGACGCCGTCGTCGTGTCTTCGACGCTGTGGTCCGGCGCAGCCTCGCCGGTGTCCGTGATCCGGAACTCCGCAGCAAGCTCCGGCCCGATTATCAGCCGGGCTGTCGTCGCCTGGTCATGTCGCCTGGCTACTTCAAGGCGGTGCAACGCGAGACCGTGGACGTCGTCACCGACGGTATCGACCGCATCACCAAGGCCGGGGTGCGTACTGCCGACGGTCGTGAGCACGAGCTCGACGTCCTGGTGCTCGCCACCGGCTTCGACGCGCACGCCTTCATCCGCCCCGCGTCGGTGATCGGCGATAGCGGCCGCACCCTCGACGACATCTGGGCGGAGGGCCCGAAGGCCTACTACGGCGTCGCGGTTCCGGGGCTCGCGAACCTGTTCATGCTGATGGGCCCCCACAGTCCGGTGGGCAACTACTCGCTGACCGCCATCGCGGAAGCGCAGGCACGGTTCATCGCGGGCTGGATCGGCCGTTGGGCCCAGGGGGAGTTCGACACGGTCGAGGTCACCGACGAGGCCTACCGTGCCCACCAGGAAGCGATGAGCGAGGCGCTGCCCGGCACTGTATGGGCCAGCGGCTGCACCAGCTGGTACATCGGCGGCGACGGTCTGCCGGAGCTTTGGCCGTGGACGCCGGAGCGCTATCGCAAGGCGATGCGCGCTCCCGTGGAGGATCACTGGCGTCGATCACGCAGCGCCGTCGCGCCCAGGTCCCACGAGGAGAACTACGCATGACACCGCAAGGACCGCTGGCAGGGATCCGTGTCGTCGAGGTGGCCAGCCTGGCTCCGGCTCCCTTCGGTTGCATGGTGCTCGCCGACCTGGGTGCGGAGGTGCTGCGGATCGACCGCGCCGGCTCGTCGGCCGCGATCACGCCTCCGGCCGGGCCGCTCGATCGGGGCAGGCGGACCGTCGCCGTCGACCTCAAGGATCCCGAGGGCTTGGCGCTGGTGCGCGAGCTCGCCGCAGGCGCGGACGTGTTCGTCGAGGGCTTCCGCCCTGGGGTGGCGGAGCGTCTGGGGATCGGCCCGGACGACCTCCTCGCCCTCAACGAGCGGCTGGTCTACGCACGGATGACAGGATGGGGGCAGGACGGCCCGCTGGCTCACACCGCCGGGCACGACATCAACTACATCGCCCTCGCCGGTGTCCTACAACCGATCGCCCGACAGGGGGAGCGACCGCTTCCCCCCTTGAACCTCCTGGGTGACTTCGCAGGCGGTGGCCTGCTGATGGCCTTCGGGATCCTCGCGGCGCTGCTCGAGCGCAACCGCTCGGGTCGCGGCCAGGTCGTCGATGCGGCGATGGTCGACGGTGCCTCTCTGTTTACGGCGTTCATGCGCGGCATGCACGCCGTCGGCCTCTGGCAGGAGGAGCCAGGCACCAACGCCTTGGACGGTGGCGCTGCGTTCTACGACACCTACGAGTGCGCCGACGGCGGTCACGTCGCCGTGGGCTGCGTCGAGCCACAGTTCTTCGCCCAGCTACTCGCGGGGCTGGACCTCAAGGAGGACGAGGACCTCCCGTACTACGTCGATCCTCGTGGCTGGGATGCCTGGCGGGGTCGCATCGCGGCGCGATTCAGGACCCGGACCCGGGCGGAATGGGCGGAGGTCTTCGCCGCCAGCGACGCGTGCGTCACCCCTGTGCTGTCCCCGTGGGAAGCGCACGACCATCCTCATGCCGTCGCCCGCGGATCGTTCGTCGAGATCGACGGAGTCATCCAGCCCGCCCCAGCGCCGCGGTTCAGTCGAACCCCCGCAGCGCCGCCGGCAGCGGCGGACCATGGCGGGCGTGACGTGGTGAGCACGTTGGCCGACTGGGGGATCGGGCCCGATCGGGCGAGGAGCCTCATCGCGTCGGAGGCCATCGCCTGATGCCGCCCTCCGGTCCGCCGTCGCAGCCCCTTCGACCACCGACCTCCACGAGGAGTGCTTCCGTGTTCACATCACTGCTTCCACTCGATCACGCGCCGGTCGTCCTATGAGCCGGGGATCGCGCGCTCTCCCGCGCCAGACCCTCGCTGGGTCCGTCATCGTGATCACCGGCGGCGCCGCCGGTATTGGCCGAGCGACCGCTCAGCAGGCGTGGGAACGCGGTGCCGACGTGGTGCTGATCGACCGCAACGACGAGGTGGAGCGCGTCGCCTCCGAGATGGGCACTTCGTCGCGACCGGTGCGGTGGCGGGTCGCGGACGTCACCGACCTCGTCGTCCTGGAGGCGGCCGTCGATTCGATCGCGGCCGAGTGCGGACGCATCGACGTCGTTGTCGCCAACGCAGGAATCGGTCCGCGTCCCACGTCGGTCGCATTCGGCGACCGCGAACACCAACGTCGCCTGCTTGACGTCAACCTCCACGGTGTCTGGCACACCGCCTGGGCCAGCGCCTCGCACCTCGTCGACAGCGGCGGACACCTCGCCATCATCTCGTCCGTGACGGCGTTTGCGCCGACCCCCGCGTGGGCCGGTTACGGCGCCAGCAAAGCGGCGGTCGAGTCCCTCGCTCGGGCGATGAGGATCGAGCTCGCCCCCAGCGGGGTCAGCGTCGGAGTGATCCACTTCGGTTTCGTCGACACCGGTCTGGTCCGCGCTTTCGCAGCGGATCCTCTCAACGAGGCTCTCGAAGGCGTGCTCCCGGCCGTCGGACTCACGAAGGCCACTCCCGCGGACGCCGCTGCAGCGCTCGTCGACAGCATCGAGCGCCGTCGTCCCCGGCTGATCTACCCGGCGCGGTTCGTCCCCGTGTACCTGATGCGCGGTCTCATCGGTCCGGTCGTCGACGCCTACCTGGTCCACAGTCCGCGGAGCAGGTCGGTCCTGCGCAGCATCGTCGACAACGACCGCGCCACATCGGCCCCTTAGGTTCGGTCCAGAGACGGAGGCGCCCACGGACGTGGAGGACGTGGGCACCTCCCCCTCCAGCTGCGCGGGCGTCAGCCGCAGCGTTGCGCGAGCTCGGCCGGGTCTCCGAAGACCAGGTCCTCCTGGGGCAGCGCGCGGCTCGCACTGAGCCGCGGCTCTGGGATGCGTCGGTAGGCACGGGCGGCGAGCCGGTCCGCAGGCCCGCGAAGGAGCGCCGACATCCCCGCGACGGCGAACAGGGGCCGCCACGCCCCGACACGAGGGCGGTGCGCGATCGAGTGCGCGACGCCGCGTGCGGCATCCTCGGCCGACTGGCTGGGCAGCCGCGTCAGCACGTTGTCGGAGGCGCTCATCTTGGTGCGGGCGCTGCCAAGGTAGTGCGAGGTGACGTCGATGCCGTCATCGGCGATCTCGCAGGCGATGCAGCGCAGCCACCAGTCGAAGGCGGCCTTGCTGGCCAGGTAGAGGCTCCAGCGCGGCACGGCCGGCATCAGCATGCCGGCCGTGGAGACGTTGACGATGTGGCCCTCGCCGCGGGCCCGCATGTAGGGCAGCAGCGCCATCGTCAGGCGGACCGGACCGATGTAGTTGGCGGCCAGCGTGGCGTGCAGGTCCTTCGGGCGCACACCCGAAAGCGCGACGCTGCGGTTCAGCGACTTGCCTGCGTTGTGCACGAGGACGTCGACCCGGCCGTGATCGCGCAGCACGGCGGCCGCGAAGGCGCGCACCTGGTCGTCGTCCCCGAGGTCGACGCAGTGGGCGTCGACGAGTCCGCCTCGAGATCGGATCTCGCTGGCCACTTCCTCGAGCAGATCGGCGCTGCGGGCGCAGATCACGACCTGGGCGCCGGCGTCAGCGCACAGTCCGGCCAGCGCGGCGCCGACTCCGCTGGAGGCGCCGGTGATCACGACGACCCGGCCGCGCACCGCACGAGCCAGCAGGTCGGGGCGGCGCAGCGTGCGCGTGGAGGTGAAGCGGCCAGCGAGGTGCATCAGGCGCGCCTCATGGCGTGCGGTGACCGCGGGCGACCACCCCTGGGGCAGGTCGGGGGCGGCGGTGGTCTCGTCGGTCGACGGACGCCGCGACGTTGCAGGCATGGCGCGACGGTAGGCGCGTGCCACTGACCGGTCAATGCCCCGACCGGTCGCCGCCGACGCATTACCGGCCAGCCACTCGCTCCGTCTCACTCCGGCCCGGCGCAGCGGTACGCCGATGGAGCGTCCCCCGTCCAGCGTCGGAACGCCCGGGTGAAGGCGCTCGGCTCCGAGAAGCCCAGGCGCGCGGAGAGGTCGGCGATCGACTCCGTGGCCCCGACGAGGCTGGTGATCGCGACGTCGCGACGCACCTCGTCGCTGATCGCACGGAAGGACGTGCCTTCCTCGGCTAGCCGACGCCGCAGGGTCTGCGGGCTGATCGTCAACCGCGAGGCGACGTCAGCGGCCTCGGGCCAGCGGCCGCCGGCGATGGTCGACTCCACATAGCGCCGCACCTGGGCGCTGAAAGTGACCTCGCGTCGAGGCCGGCTCAGGAACCAGCGCGGGGCCTGGGCGACCACCTGCTCGATCTCCTCGTCCGAGCGCACGAACGGCCGGCGCAACAGGTCGGTCTCGACGACGATCGCGGCGCGAGCGGCGTGGAAGACGAGCGGGGCGTCGAACATCATCGTCAGCGTCTCCTCGTGCGCCCGGGGGAAGGGCAGCTCGACCCGGAGTGCACTGACCTCCCGCCCCACCGCCCAGCTGATGAGGCGGTGCCCAGCAGCGAGCCCGGCGAGCAGCACGATGTTCGCCGTCTCGTCGTCGAGATCGCAGGGGGCGCTGATGCGTGCCTCCTGCTCGCCGAGGTCGAGCTCGAAGACCAGCGCTGGGAAGGCGCGCACGAAGCCGCGCAGCCGCTCGAGCGCATCGCCAAGGTCGCGTGCCCCGGCGATGCCGAAGAGCAGGAGTCGGAAGCTGCCGCGGGGCAAAGGATGCGGCCCCAGCCCGAGCAGCTCGTCGTCTGTGCGGTCCCAGAGCGAGCGCAGCACCGTGACCAGCTGCTCCTCGGTGACCCGCGCCCGTCCCTCGGCCACGAGGAGCGGGGAGAGGCCGGCGTCCTCGAGGAGCGCGTTGACGTCCCAACCGCTGCGCAGGGCCAGGGAGACGCTCGCCTGCACGAGGTCGATCGGCAGCGTCCGGTCGGCCATGCGGCGCACCGTACCAGCATCCTCCGCCCCGGTGCAGTGAGCGTTTCGGTCAAGTAGATCGGGCTCCGTTGTCGTCGCGGCTCAGGTCCGCTGATTCCTACCTTCGTAACTGCCAGCACCAACGAGGAGGCCAAGTGAGCACCAAGAAGAGCAATCGGGTCTTCGTGATCGGCGTCGGGATGACGAAGTTCGAGAAGCCCGGCCGACGCGAGGACTGGGACTACCCCCAGATGGCCAAGGAGTCGGGCACCAAGGCGCTCGAGGACGCCGGCATCACCTACGACCAGGTCGAGCAGGCCTTCGTCGGCTACGTCTACGGCGAGAGCTGCGCGGGTCACCGGGCCGCCTACGAGCTGGGCATGACGGGTATCCCGATCTTCAACGTCAACAGCAACTGCTCGACCGGGTCGAGCGCGCTCTACCTGGCCGCCAACGCCATCCGCTCCGGAGAGAGCGACGTGACGCTGGCCCTCGGCTTCGAGAAGATGAATCCCGGTTCCCTCGGCGTCACCTTCGACGACCGCGAGCAGCCCAACGGCAAGCACTTCCTGATGCTCGCTGAGATCAGTGAGGTCCGCTTCCCGCCGGCGCCGTGGATGTTCGGCGCGGCCGGCCGCGAGCACATGGCCAAGTACGGCACGACGCTCGAGCACTTCGCCAAGATCGGGTACAAGAACCACAAGCACTCGGTTAACAACCCGTACGCGCAGTTCCAGGAGGAGTACTCGCTCGACGACATCATGAACTCGCCGATGATCTACGAGCCGCTGACCAAGCTCCAGTGCTCGCCGACGTCGGACGGCTCCGGCGCAGCCATCCTCGCGAGCGAGGAGTTCGTGGCCAAGCACGACCTCGTCGACCAGGCCGTCGAGATCGTCGGACAGGGCATCGCCACCGACTTCGAGTCGACCTTCGACGGCACGGCCGCGAACATCATCGGCTACGACATGAACATCGCCGCCTCCCGCCGGGCCTACGAGCGCGCGGGCCTCGGACCGGAGGACATCCAGGTCATCGAGCTGCACGACTGCTTCTCCGCCAACGAGCTGCTGCTCTACGAAGCCCTCGGCCTGTGCGCCCCCGGCGAGGCGGGCAAGCTGCTCGACAACGACGACACCACCTACGGCGGCCGCTGGGTCGTGAACCCCTCGGGTGGGCTGATCTCAAAGGGCCATCCGCTGGGCGCCACCGGCCTGGCCCAGTGCGCCGAGCTCACCTGGCAGCTGCGCGGCACCGCCGACAAGCGCCAGGTCCACGGCGTCACCGCCGCGATGCAGCACAACATCGGCATCGGCGGCACGTCCGTCGTCTCGATCTACCAGCGCGCCGACCGCTGATCCCCGCCGCGCCAGCGGCACCCATCCACCTCATCCACCGGCCTGCTGGGCCGGACCACCAGGAAGGACCCACCATGGGCCAGATCAACACCACCAAGACCCTGCCCGCCGCGCCCGAGAAGGTCTGGGCGAAGATCGCCGACGTCACCAGCTGGGAGCAGTGGCTCACGATCCACGCGGGCTGGCTCGAGGCCCCGCCGGCCGAGATCACCGTCGGCGCTCGCCTGATCGAGAAGGTCGTCATGCTCGGCATGGCCAACAAGCTCGAGTGGACCGTCGACACCATCGTCCCCGAGACGCAGCTGACGATCTCCGGCACCGGCATGGCCGGCGTGAAGGCGCTCTTCGAGTTCAACGTCGCGCCGTCCGGCGACGGTGAGACCGAGGTCGTCATCAACGCCAACTTCTCCGGCTCCCTCGTGGTCGGCGCTCTGGCCAAGGCCGTCGAGAAGGACGCCCTGAAGAACCTCGACGACAGCCTCGACAAGCTGGCCGCCCTCGCATGAGCGAGCTGCGTTTCGACGACGCCGGCATCGGTGTCTGGACCGAGCCGACCAAGTTCGAGGTGACCTCCGAGCGGATCGCCGCTTACGCGGAGGCCACCAACGACCCGATCTTCGCCCACCGCGGTGGGGTGATCGCCAACCCCGTGTTCGCGATCGTCCCCGTCTTCGAGTCGCTGCTCGAGCCCGTCATCGAGGTCGTCCCCACCGGTCTCTTCGGTCTGGTGGTGCACGGGGAGCAGGAGTTCATCTTCCACCGCGCCATCCGGCCGGGGGACCTCCTGACCGCTCGAGGTCGGGTGGTCGGCTACGAGAGCCTGCCGAACGGCACCCGCGTGATCGTGCACCTCGAGTGCCGCGACGAGCACGACGCCCTGGTCAACGAGCAGATCGTGACGTGCTTCGTGCGCGGTCACGTAGAGGGCCGGTCCGTCGGCGAGAAGGCGCCGGACCACAAGCTGGATCCCGCGCTGCGGGAGACCGAGCCGACGGCCGTCGCTCACGCCCACGTGGACGACGACCAGACCTTCCGCTACTCGGAGGCCTCCGGCGACCCCATGCCCATCCACCTCGACGAGCAGGTCGCGAAGGACTCCGGCCTGCCCGGGATCATCGCGCACGGCCTGTGCTCGATGGCGATGGCCGCCTGGGGCGTGCTCGAGCAGGTCGGCGACTCCGACACCACGAAGCTGCGCCGCCTGGCGATCCGCTTCTCCAAGATGGTCTTCCCCGGGGAGGACCTCACCACCCGCATCTGGCAGACCGCCCAGGACGCCGACAGCACCACCTACGCCTTCGAGACCTACGTCGGCGACAAGGTCGTGCTCACCGACGGCCTGGCCGAGATCGCGCGCTGACGCGCACCCTGCCGACTCCCCTTCCCACCCACTCCATGGAGGTTCCCTGATGGGACAGCTCGACGGGCGCGTCGCCCTCATCACCGGTGCCGGCCGCGGCATCGGCCGCGAGCACGCGCTGCTCTTCGCCCGCGAGGGCGCCAAGGTCGTCATCAACGACCTCGGCGGCGCCAATGACGGTGCGGGCACCGACGCCGGACCCGCTCAGCAGGTCGTCGACGAGATCGTCGCCCTCGGTGGCGAGGCGGTCGCGAACACCGACAACATCGCCACCTGGGACGGCGCCCAGGCGGTCGTCGACCAGGCGATCGACCACTTCGGTCGTCTCGACGCCGTCGTCAACAACGCCGGCATCCTGCGCGACGGTTTCATCCCGACCATGGAGGAGTCGCAGTGGGACTCCGTCGTCCAGGTACACCTGAAGGGCCACTTCTCCGTGCTGCGTCACGCGGCCGCGTACTGGAAGGCGGAGACCAAGGCGGGCCGCACGCCCAACGCCTCGGTGCTCAACACGGCATCCGGCTCGGGCGTCACCCTGCCCAACGCCGGCCAGTCCAACTACGGCGCCGCGAAGGCCGCCATCGCGGCCCTCACCCTCGTGGCCGCTGACGAGCTGGCCCGCTACGGCGTGCGCGCCAACGCGATCGCGCCAGTGGCCCGCACCCGTCTCACCGAGGCGACCCCGGGCTTCGGCGACATCATGCGCTCCACCATCGAGGAGGGCGTGGTCGACCCGTTCCACCCGGCGAACATCTCGCCGCTGGTGGCCTACCTGTCCACCGCCGACTGCCCGATCACCGGCCAAGTGTACGCGGTGCAGGGCGGATCCATCCAGCGTCTGCAGGGGTGGACGGCGCTCGACCTCGTCGAGACCGACGATCCTTGGACGATCGACGCGGTGCGTGACGGCATCGAGAAGTGGGGGAACTGAATGATCGCGTGGTCCGAGACCGACGAGGCCATGCGCGAGGCCGCTCGCGACTTCATCGACAAGGAGGTGCGCCCGAACCTCGACCAGCTCGAGACCGGTGAGCTGCCGCCGTACGACATCATCCGCAGCTTCTGGTCGGCCTTCGGCATCGACGCCATGGCCGGCGATGCGGTCGAGAAGTACCTCGCGGGCCTGCGGCGTCGCGAGGAGCGCAAGGCCTCGGGTGAGCCGAAGCCCGAGCGCTCGAAGAAGGAGGGCGACTCCGGCGGCGGTCTGCAGGGCGCCGAGTCGATGGCGGTCGCCATCATCAGCGAGCTCGCCGGCGTCAGCCTGGGCACCGTGGCGTCCATGGGCGTCTCGCTCGGTCTGTGTGCGGCGACCATCGCCAAGAAGGGCACGTTGGCGCAGCAGGAGCGGTGGCTGCCCAAGCTGGCGAGCTTCGAGCACGTCGGCGCCTGGGCGATCACGGAGCCCGACGCCGGCTCCGACGCCTTCGGTGGCATGCAGACCTACGTCAAGCGCGACGGCGACGACTACCTGCTCAACGGTCGCAAGACCTTCATCACCAACGGGCCTCACGCCGACACCGTCGTCGTCTACGCCAAGCTCGACGAGGGGGACGGCGCTGACAAGCGCGGCCGCAAGGTGCTCGCCTTCGTGCTCGACAAGGGCATGGAGGGCTTCACGCAGGCGAAGGCGTTCAAGAAGATGGGCATGATGAGCTCGCCCACGGGTGAGCTGTTCTTCGACAACGTGCGCCTGGGCCGCGACCGTCTGCTCGGAGAGACCGAGGGGATCCCCGGTGACGGCGGGGCCAAGTCCGAGGTGCGCGATGCGTTCGCCGCGGAACGTGTCGGTGTCGCCGTGCTGGCGCTCGGCATCATCAACGAGTGCCACCGGCTCTGCCTCGACTACGCCCGCAACCGCACGTTGTGGGGCAATCCCATCGGCGACTTCCAGCTGGTCCAGCTCAAGCTGGCCCGCATGGAGGTGGCGCGCATCAACGTGCAGAACATGGTGTTCTCGACCCTCGAGCACATCCGTGCGGGCAAGATGCACGACCTCTCGGAGGCGTCGGCGATCAAGCTGTACTCCTCGGAGGCCGCCACCGAGGTCGCCATGGAGGCTGTACAGCTCTTCGGCGGCAACGGCTACATGGCCGAGTACCGGGTCGAACAGCTCGCCCGAGATGCCAAGTCGCTGATGATCTACGCCGGCTCGAACGAGATCCAGGTGACGCACGTCGCCAAGGGCCTGCTCGCAGGCTGACGTGCACGCCACCCGAGCCCGGTACGCCGGCTGGACCACGCGACGCTGGGAATCCCCCGGGGTCGGCACTCCCGTGGTGCTGCTGCACGGCTTCACCGACAGCGGCCACAGCTGGTCCGGTGTGCTGGGAGCCCTGGCGCGGTCGGGGAGGTCGGCCGTCGCGGTCGACCTCCCCGGCTTCGGGTCAGCCGACGTCCTGGCGCCAGGGCCCATCCTTCCCCAGCTCGACCGGTTCGTCGCTGACCTCGTCTCCGTCGAGGGACGCGGTGGACCGGTCGTCCTGGTGGGCAACTCCCTCGGGGCGCTCGCCGCCTTGCGAGCAGCCGCCGCCGGGGCGCCGCTCGACGGCGTCGTCCTGCTCTCCGAACCCTCGTGCGGCGACCGCGCCCTGATCCGCCTCTTCCGGCGCCGGCGACTCGGACCACTGGCCCTGCTCGGGCTCCCCGTGCCGCTGCCGCGGCCGATCGTCCACCGCCTGCTCGTGGCGGGCGCCGCGCGCGCGGTGGGCCGAGGTCCCCTCGATCCTGATGCACCGAGTCGGATCGCCGACTTCGTGATCGGTCGCGGTGGCCCCGCCTGGGCGCTGCGCACCGCCCGCCAGCTCGCCCTCGAGAGCATCGACTGCCACGACTTCGACGCCGTCACCTGCCCCGTGCTCGTGGCTCACGGCGCCCGCGACATGATCATCCCGGTCAACTCTGCGGAGCTCATCCACGCCCGGATCCCGCACAGCGTCCTCGACGTCCGCAGGCGCTGGGGTCACTGCCCCCAGATCGAATTCCCCGACGAGGTCGCGGCCGCGGTGCTCGGCTTCGTTGACGGCGTCGCGCGGCGCACAGCCTGACCTGCCTGTGGGGAAGGTCAGGCTGTGGTGCCCCGTTGCCTGGCGAACGAGCCCGGCGCGACGCCCTTCCAGGCCTTGAACGCCCGGGTGAAGCTCGACGCTCCGCCGTAGCCGAGGCGGTCGGCCACCTGCTCGACGGTGAGGCCCGAGAGCAGCAGCTCCTCGGCGAGGAGCCCCCAGGTCTCCTGGGCGAGCTCGCGATAGGTCGTGCCCTCATCTGCGAGCCGTCGACGCAGGGTCCTCAGGCTCACGTGCAGCGCCGCCGCCACGTCGACCTGGTCGGTGGTCACCCGGCCCCGGGCGAGCACCTCGCGCACCTCGGCCGCGAAGCCGGTGCGGCGCCGGCGCCGGGTCAGCAGCTCTGCGCACGCCCGCTCCGCCTCAGCGGCGGCCTCGGGCGATGCCGTCGGCACGGGTTGGTCGAGCAGTGAAGGGTCGAAGTCGAGCCAGCAGTCGTCAGCCTCCCAGGTCGGTTCGACGCCCAGCAGGTCGACGTAGCACCGCACCCGCTCCGCATCGTCCGGGCGCGGGTAGGCGAGCCGAGCCGAACGTGCCGGCAGCGCCGCGAGCCCTGTCAGGGCCTGCACGACAGCACTTGCCGCTTGGAGATCGCGCTCGACGAGGAAGGCGACCAGGTGGGGAGGGATGTCGGACGGGTTGAGCAGCAGTCGACCTTCATCGCCGACGACGGCGAAGACCGGGCGGAGGAAGCTGTAGGTCAGCTCCGCGTAACGGGTGCCGATATCGAGCGCGGCGCCGAGATCGGCGCTGTTGAGCACCGCGTAGGACCACAGGCCGTGCAGTCCGAAGTGGTAGCGACGACCCGCCACGAATCCGAGCGTCGGGACGTCGACCAGTCCGATTAGGTTGTCGATCAGCCTCAGCTCCTGGCGTGCGTCGATCTCCGCAGACGGGTCGTGGATCTGCAGCAGGTCGAGGCCGGTGTCGCGCAGCAGGTCCTCGGTGCGGGCCCCGTGCTCGGTGCCCAGGGCGACCAGCAGGGCAGCGCTCGCCGTCGGTCTGCGCTGCTGCCAGCTCGAACCGCTGACCGGGGCCGGGGCGTCGTCGTCCATGTCGTGACCATTGTGGCGCGACGGCACGGTGGGTGGGGTGCAGACGCGGCCGGTGGACGGCTGGCCGAAATCGCGAAGCGCTTGGCCCGCTCGGTGATGGTCGTCACCAGTGGCGGTGCCTAGGTTCGGCGCATGGTCCACACCGATGCCCTCGACCGGGTCGAGGCGATCCGGGTCACCAACCCCGTCGACGGCACGACCGTGGGGGAGGTCCCGCAGATGTCGGGCCGCGATGTCGAGGTCGCTGTGGCGGCGCTGCGCGAGCACCAGCAGGCGTGGGAGGGGCTCGGTGCCGAGGCCCGCGCCGGCTGGCTGCGCCGCTGGTCCGACTGGCTGTGGGACCACGAGCTCGAGCTCGTCGCCCTGCTGCAGGCCGAGACCGGCAAGCCTCGGGTCGAGGCCGGTCTCGAGCTCGGCATGGCGATGGACCTGCTCAACTACTACGCCAAGCGCTCGAGTCGCTTCCTCGCCGAGGACACCCCGCTGCCGCACAACCTCCTGACGTCGAGCCGTCGGCTCCGGACGGTGCACCGGCCCTACCCCGTGGTCGGCGTGATCGTGCCGTGGAACTTCCCGCTGGGCTTGGCTCTGTTCGACGCGGTGCCGGCGCTGCTCGCCGGTGCGGGAGTCGTCCTCAAGCCCTCGGAGTTCACGCCCGTCACCGTTCGTCGCGTCGTCGAGGGGTGGCGGGAGATCGGCGCTCCCGGCGTGCTGACGGCAGTCACGGGTTACGCCGAGGTCGGTGAGGTGCTGGTCGACACGGTCGACTACGTGCAGTTTACCGGTTCCACCAGGACCGGTCGCCTGGTCGCGGCCCGCGCGGCCGCGCGGCCGATCCCGTGCGGTCTCGAGCTGGGGGGCAAGGACCCTGCCCTGGTGCTCGACGACGCCGACGTCGACACCGCGGCCCGCGGCGTCGTGTTCGGCGCGCTCTCCAACCTCGGCCAGATGTGCACCTCGATCGAGCGCGTCTACGTGGCCGACAGCATCCACGACGCGTTCGTCTCGCGCGTCGTTCACCAGGTGCGCGGTCTGCGGCAGGTCGCTGACACCGGCCATCGCACCGACCTCGGTGCGATGACGACCGCCGCGCAGGCCGATCTCGTGATGGCCCATGTCGCCGACGCGGTCGCCAAGGGCGCCACGACCGTGCTCGGAGGCGAACGCGACGGCCAACTGGTCCGACCGACCGTGCTCGTCGACGTCGATCACACGATGGACGTGATGACGGAAGAAACCTTCGGCCCGATCATCCCGATCATGCGTGTCGCCGATGATGACGAAGCGGTGCGTCTGGCCAACGACTCCGAGTACGGACTGTCCGCATCGGTGTGGACGTCGAGCACCTCCCGTGGTCGCGACGTCGCGGCTCGAATCGAGGCAGGTGCCGTGGACATCAACGACGTGAGCATGCACCTGGCCTGCTTCCCCGTGCCGCAGGCCGGTTGGAAGTCCTCCGGCGTCGGGGGCCGCCTCGGCGGTGCCGCCGGCGTCCGGAAGTTCTGCCGCCCGCAGGTCGTGACGACCTCGCGGGCCCACCAGCCGCTGGTCAGCCGACTGGCCTGGCACCCGTACGGGCCGCTGAAGGCCGTGCTCCTCGAGCGATCCCTGCGTGCGCTGACCGCGCGCGGATCACGCCGTCTGAAGGGAGGGGCGCGATGACGCTCCCAGGGCCGGGCCGTGTCATCGGCCGCGTCGCGAACGAGGCCGCGTGGGCGCGTGCTTGCCAGCGGGCAGGCATGTTCGGGCTCGAGTCGCCAGTCACGGTGGCGAGGATGCTCGCCGGTCTCTACCGCCACGGCCCGGTCGGAGGCCTGCTCAGCGCGGGCGCTGCCCGGCACGGTCGTCGGATCGCGGTGATCGACGAGCACGGCACGCTCACCTTCGCCGAGCTCGACCGTCGTGCGAACGCGATCGCCAACGGCTGGCGAGCAGTCGGCCTGAAGCCGGGGGACGCCGTGGCGATCCTGGCTCGCAACCACCGGGGATTCCTCGAGGCGGTGTTCGCCGCCGCCCGTTGCGGCTCGCGCATCGTGCTGCTCAACACCGACTTCGCCGGACCGCAGCTCGTGGAGGTCGCGACCCGTGAGGGCGTCGATCTCCTCGTCCACGACGAGGAGTACACCGACCTGCTTGCCGGACTCGAGCCTCGCTTAGGGCGTTTCATCGCGTGGCGCGAGGACGACGCGGGTCCTCCTCCCACCGACAGCCTCGACGGGCTCGTCGCCAGCCATCCGGGTTCTCCGCCGCCGCGGCCCGGCACCCATGCCCAGCTGGTCCTGCTCACCAGCGGCACCACCGGAACCCCCAAGGGCGCACCCCGCAAGGAGCCGTTGTCGCTGGCGCCCTTCGGCGTCCAGGTCGAGCGGATCCCCTTCCGTGGGCGGGGTGTCACCGAGATCCCAGCCCCGATGTTCCACACCCTCGGCTTCGCGCACGTCCTGCTGGCGCTGGCTCTGGGCTCGAGCGTCGTGCTGCGCCGCCGCTTCGATCCGCAGGCCGTGCTCGACAGCATCGAGACCCACGGAGTGACGTCGCTGATCGCCGTCCCGATCATGGTGCAGCGCATCCTCGAGGCCGAAGAGGCCGGCGAGCGCCCGCGGGACCTGTCGTCGCTGCGAGTGGTCTTCGTCGCCGGGTCGCAGCTCGGCGCCGCGCTGGCGACGCGAGCCCTCGATCGCTTCGGCCCTGTGGTCTACAACCTCTACGGCTCCACCGAGGTCGCGTACGCCACCATCGCCACCCCCGAGGACATGCGGGCCGCGCCGGCCTGCGTCGGCCGACCCTTGCGTGGCACGACCGTGCGACTGCTCGACGACGACGGCCGGGAGGTCGCGGCCGGTGAGACCGGCCGTGTCTTCGTCGGCAACGGCATGCAGTTCGAGGGCTACACGGGTGGCGGCTCGAAGGAGATCGTCGACGGGCTGATGAGCTCCGGCGACGTCGGCCACTTCGATGAGGCGGGTCGTCTGCACATCGACGGTCGTGACGACGACATGATCGTCTCCGGCGGTGAGAACGTCTTCCCCGGCGAGGTGGAGGAGCTGCTCGTCACCCGGCCTGAGGTCGGCGAGGTGTCGGTGATCGGCGTACCGGACCCCACCTACGGCCAGCGGCTGGTGGCGTTCGTCGTCCCGGCGGCGGGCGAATCCGTGGGACCTGTCGACGGTGAGGCGCTGCGCACCTTCGTGCGCGACAACCTCGCCCGCTACAAGGTGCCGCGGGAGGTCCGCGTCATCGACACGATGCCGCGCAACCCCACCGGCAAGGTACTCAAGCGCGCATTGCGCGAGATGGCAGCAGAGGAGATGGCGGGATGACGAAGCGACAGGGCCTGCGCGACCTCGACGGTCGCACGGTCGTGGTGACCGGCGGAGCGCGTGGCATCGGAGCCGCGATCGCCACCCGGATGCACGAGCGGGGAGCGAAGGTCGCGATCGCCGACATCGACGGCGAGCAGGCAGCACTGACAGCCGCAGGGCTCGGGGATGACGCGATCGGACGCAGTGTCGACGTGACCGACCGCGCCGCCTTCGCTGCCTTCCTCGACGACGTCGAGGCCACGCTCGGGCCGCTGGCCGTGCTGGTCAACAACGCCGGCTTCATGGTCGTCGACTCCTTCCTGGACGAGGACCCCGACCGGGCCGACCTGCAGATCGCGCTCAACCTGACCGCGGTGGTCCACGGCGCGCGCGAGGGTGCGCGGAGGATGAAGGCGAACGGAGGGGGCCACATCGTCAACGTGGCTTCGGCGGCCGGTCGGATGGGCTTCGTCGGTGTCTCGACCTACTGCGCCACCAAGTTCGGCGTCCACGGTCTGAGCGAGGCGTTGCGTCGCGAGCTGCACGGAACCGGCATCTCGGTCTCGTGCGTGATGCCAGGACTGGTCGACACCGAGCTCATCTCAGGTCTCGACAAGACGCGGCTGCTGCCGACCGTCACTCCCGACTACGTGGCCGTCCGCGTCGTCCGCGCTGTCGAGCGCGGGCGATTCGCCGTGTTCACGCCGCGGATCATGCCGCTGTTCGTCGCCTCGAACGCCATCGTGCCGATCGGTGTCATGGACCGACTCATGCGGCTGCTCGGTGGTGACACCCTCATGCTCGGTGGTGCCCACTCGCCCGGGCGTCGGGCCTACGACGCACGCACCGGAGAGCCTGGGGCGGTCGCGCCCGTCGATGAGGACGTGACCGCGCAGCAGCCGGTGTGAACGACCGACTCCCGGATCATCGCCCGCAGGCGCGACCCGTCGCGCCCGAGGTGATCGGCGCCGCCCGGTGGGTCATCGGCACCGCCGGCCGCTCGACGGCGCTCGTCGCCGGCTGGTACGAGCGGCAGGCGCTCGGACTGCTCCGCGCCCGCATGGACGCCGTCGCGCCGCCGCGGGCGGAGCGGCCCGACCGTCCGGTCGAGCTCGGACCCGGTGAGCCCGACCTCGGGGCGAAGCTGGGTCGGCTCCTCCGTCAGGCGCTGGAGCAGTCGTCGTCGCAGAGCCGTGAGACGCTCTTCCACCGGGTGCTCGACCAGCTGGTGCCGGACGAGGCCCGCATCCTCGCTGCCCTCTCCGACGGCAGCGCCGCCCCGGTCGTGTCGGTGTGGGTGCGCGCTCGCTCAGGACGCGCCGCCGAGCCGGCGCTCGAATACGCGTCGCTGGTGGGCCGCAGCGCGAGTCTCTCGCTTCCTCAGCTCACGCCCGTCTACGTCGGCCACCTGCTCGCTCTGGGGCTGGTCGAGATCGGTCCGGAGGAGGACGACCTCGGCCCCGACTACGAGGTGCTGCTGGCCGATCCCACGGTGCTGCGTGCCGTGAAGGCCTCGACCCGCGGACCGCTGCCCGCTCGGATCGAGCGCGGGAGCCTGCGGCTCTCACCGCTCGGGAGCGAGCTGTGGGCGACCGCAGGGGGAACCAGGTGATCGCCCCGGACGTGCTCGTGCCGTGGGTGCAGACCTGGGAGGAGATCCGTGTCGACGCCTCACTCAACTGGTTTATCTACCTCTCGATGCCCTTCGTCGCCGCCCTCGTCGGGTACACGACGAAGATCGTGGCTCTGCAGATGCTCTATCGCCCCCTCGAGTACCGCGGGATCGGTCCGATCGGCTGGCAGGGCGTGGTTCCGCGACGTGCCGGCAAGACGGCCGCGGTCACCATCGAGATGCTCACCGAGCGCTTGCTGCGACCGGAGGAGATCCTTGAACGGGTCGATGCGGCCGAGCTGGTCGAGGAGCTGCGCGAGCCGCTCGTCGGTCTCGTCGACGACCTCGCGCGCGAACTCTGCGAGCAGCTGCGACCCGGCCTGTGGGAGTCGATCCCCGAGGTCGGACGACGAGCCGTCGTCGCCAAGGTGCAGCGATCAGCCCCACGCGTGGTCGACAACCTGCTGGACGAGATGCGCGCCGACCTGACCCGTTTCGTCGACCTGCAGTACCTCGCGGTCAACATCCTGGTGCGGAACAAGACCCAGCTCAACGACCTGGTTCGCGGCATCGGTCGCGGTCCGCTGCGCTTCATCCGGCGCAGCGGGATCTACTTCGGCTTCGCCATCGGCCTCGTGCAGATGGTCGCCTGGGCCTACTTCCACGAGCCGTGGATCATGCCGGCCTTCGGCCTGTTCGTCGGATTCGCGAGCGACTGGCTCGCCCTGAACCTGATCTTCGTGCCGCGTGAACCACGCCATTGGCTCGGATTCGTGCCCGTCCACGGGGTGCTGCACGCCCAGCGGGAGCAGATCACCCGCGACTACGCCCGCATCCTGGCGCGTGACATCTTCTCGACCGAGGTGCTGCTGGACAGCGTGCTGCATGGGCCCACCTCCGATCGACTCTTCGCCGCGATCGACCGGGAGATCTCCGATGCCGTCGACTCGCAGCTAGGTCTGGCGCGGCCCGCCCTCACCCTCGCGATCGGCACCCGCCGCTACCGCGACCTCAAGACCTCGGTGGTCGACCGCCTCGTGCAGGCCATCCCCGAGACCATCGAGTCCGCCCGCGACTACGCGGAACGCACCCTCGACATCGAGCAGCTCATCATCGACAAGATGCGGCAGCTGACCCCCGAGCAGTACGAGGGGATCATGCGCCCGGTCTTCAAGGACGACGAGCTGCTCATGGTCACCGTCGGCGCCGTGCTCGGCTTCGCCGTCGGTGAACTCCAGGTGGTGCTCGTGGAGCACCTGAGCCGATGAACCCCCGCCCGCACCGCGGGAGAGAGAAGGAAGACGATGACCCTCACGCGCCGCATCCCCACCCCCGCTGCTGCTGCGATCGCGGCAGCCGCCCCTCTCGGGGAGCGTGCCCTGATCGACGCCTCGCGGGCCGGCGCAGCGTGGGCCCTGGCATCGCGGGCCTCCTGGACGACCCGGCGCCGCCGCACCGAGCTGCTCACCTGGGCGATCCCTCCGGCGCCCGGCGTCCGGGTGATGGAGGGGACCCTCGGTGGGCGACCGAGCGAACGCTACGAGTCGGCACATGCCCGGCGCGGGGGAGTGCTGCTCTACCTGCATGGCGGCGGATTCACCGTGGGCAGCCCGCGCGGTCACCGTTCCATGGTCACGCGCCTGGCCGCCGCCACCGGGCTCGTCGTCCACTCGCTCGACTACCGACTCGCGCCCGAGCACCCCTTCCCCGCCGCCCTGGACGACGTCTGGTCGGCCTATCTCGAGCTGCGCGAGGTGGAGGAGGAGAGGGCGCGGCACGACGGTGACCGCGCCCAGGTCGTCGTGGGTGGTGACTCGGCGGGCGGAGCGCTGTCGCTGTCGCTCGCCGTCCGGGCGCTGGCCCGCGACGTCCCGCTGCCAGCGGCCCTGGCACTGGTGTGCCCGGTCGCAGACCTGACAGAGGATCACGGCCCGCGTCGACCGTACGGTCTACGCGAGCCGCTGCTCACGCGCGAGCGGATGGACGTCTTCGCCGGTAGCTACGCCGCGGGCTGTGACCGCACCGACCCCGAGCTCTCCCCCTTGCTGGCGGACGACGACGTGCTCGGGAAGCTGCCCCCTGTCGTCCTGGACTCGGCGGGGGACGACCCGCTGCGTCTCGACGCCCAGTTGCTCGCAGAGAGGTTGACGGCGCTCGACGTGCCCTTGGATCACGTGCACCACGAAGGTCGCTTCCACGACTTCCACCTGCTGGCCGGCGTGGTGGCCCCGGCGAGTGCGGCGGTCGAGGGGCTGGGGGCTCGGCTCCGCGCGGCGCTCGCCATGCCGGTGGTTTAGTGACCGGCGATGCCGAGGGTTGCGCAGCAGACCGCGTGCAGGTCGGCCGCGATCGCCACGGCCGATCGGCCGTCGGTGCCCAGCAGCGGGTGGCGCGGCGTGAGGTTGGCGACCGCGAACGTCGCATGGATGCGAAGGCGTGCGCGGCCGGCGTCCTCGTCGCCATGGACCTGGCGCAGCATCGTCGCCCAGGCGGCCTCGTAGTCCCGCTGCTCCTGGGCGATGCGGGCACGGTCGGCGTCGGGCAGGTTCTGCACCTCCGAGACGAGGATGCCGATCAGTCCCGGGTGGCGCACGGTCAGCCCGATGTAGGAGGACACGAGGGCTCGCAGCACCGTCTCAGGTCCGCCGCCGAGCTCGAAGGCGCGATCGAGATCGAGGCGCAGCCACTCGGCTCCCCGCATCATCGAGGCCACCAGCAGGTCGGACTTCGTGGCGAAGTGGTTGTAGACGCTGGTGCCGGTGATACCGGCTGCCTCACCGATCTCGTCCATGCCCACCCCGGCGTACCCCTGCTCGGCGAACCGATCGATCGCCAAGCGGAGGAGCTCCTCGCGCCGCGACGTCGGAGGCTCCATGAGGGAAGGCGGGATCGGTGGCAGCTCAGTGGACGTCAGGTCACGCCCGAGGCGGTCCAGAGCCTCGACGACCATGGAACGGAGGCTGACCACGGCCTCGGCGCGAGCCAGCGGAGTGCGGTGGAAGGAGGGGCTCGCGACGATGCAGGTCGCCGTCCAGGCCTCGGCGAGGCTCACCGGCCGCTCGAGAGCGGCACGCAGCACCCCCCGGACCAACTCCACCAGCACGCCCATGCGCGTCTCTGCGTCGAGGCGGGCCGCCTCGTCGAAGTGCCGGATCTCGCGAGCCCACAGGACGCCGAAACCGCGGAACTCGATCCCGATGGCGCAAAGGTCCTCGAGGGGGTCGTCTGCGTCGTGGCAACGCACGATCGCCTCGGCGACCTCGACTAGGCTGGTGTCGACGATGTCCTGGAGCAGATCCTGCTTGGTCCGGAAGTGGCGGTAGAGCGCCGACGGGCCCACGGCGACGGCGCTCGCGACGTCGCTCATCGAGGTGCGGTCGTAGCCGCGGTCGATGACCTGCTTGCGCGCGGCACGCAGGATCAGCAATCGCCGGTTTCGGGGTCGGCGCCCCCGCTCGGGCATGGCGCCCGGTGCGAGAGCGGAGGTCGGGTCGATCGTCACGGGCTGGGACTCCGTCCTGGGGGCCTGCCGCAGGCGACGGCGACGTGAGATTCACTTACGTTGGATTCAAACAGGGTGGCGAGGCGCCGTCAATCCTCAATAGCGCGACAGTCCTGCAGTGTGACCCGCCGTCGCACAAGTTCGTCGGGGGCTAGTCAAGATTCACTTATCCGTGACATGATCCCGGCAAGTGACGACCGTCACGAGCGCGGGTACGGCCCGCGGAACCACGTCGAGGAGGCCTGAGATGGCGATGGGCACCGCCGTCCTCCTGCGGACCGTGAGCAGGCCTCTGCTTCCCATCGGCGACCTGTTCGTGTTCGCCGCGGACGTGGCCCGCACTGCCGTCACGACGCCACTGCAGTGGCGCGAGCTGCTCGACCAGGCCTGGGTCGCCGTCCGCGTCTCGCTCCTGCCGATCATCGCGATCGCGATCCCCTTCGGGGCGGTGCTGTCGCTCCAGATCGGCTCCCTGTTCGGCCAGCTCGGCGCTCGCTCCTTCACCGGGGCTGTGGCCGTCGTCGCCGTGGTCCAGCAGGCTTCACCCATCGCGACGGTAACGATCGTGGCCGGGGCCGCGGGCACCGCGATGGCCGCCGATCTCGGCTCCCGCAAGATCCGCGAGGAGCTCGATGCCCTCGAGACCCTCGGGATCTCGGTCATCCAGCGGCTGGTCGTGCCGCGGGTGATCGCGATGAGCTTGGTCGCCGTGCTGCTCAACGCGGTCGCCGCCGCCGTCGGTATCGCCGGAGGCTTCGCCTTCAACGTCTTCGTGCTCGACGGCTCGCCTGGTGCCTACCTCCAGGCCGCCTCGACCCTGGCCCAGCTGCCCGACCTGTACGTCGGTGCCGTCAAGGCCCTGCTGTTCGGCCTGGTCGCGGGGATCGTCTCCTGCCACCAGGGTGTCACGGCCCGAGGCGGCCCCCAGGGCGTCGGCAACGGCGTCAACCAGGCCGTTGTGATCTCGTTCGTGCTGCTCTTCATCGTCAACGCCGTGCTCACTCTCGCCTACTTCCAGTTCGTCCCGCCGAAGGGTCTGTGATGGCGTCGACGAAGCAGGCGGCCAAGCCCGGACCGCTCTCCCGCGGAGGCGCGGCCGCCCTGGGCGTCCTGGACGAGCTCGGTGCTCAGGTCCAGTTCTACGGGCGCGTGATCGGCGGCATCCCCGTCGTGCTGCAGCGGTACCGCTCCGAGGTGCTCCGTCTGCTCGCCGAGGTCGCGCTCGGTCGTGGTGCGCTGATCCTGGTGGCCGGAACGCTGGGAGTCATCGTCTTCGAGGTGTTGGCCGTGGGTGCGGTCATCGGCCTGGTCGGCTACGAGGGACTGCGTCAGATCGGCATCCAGCCCTACGTGGGGTTCCTCTCGGCCTACTTCAACACCCGTGAGGTCGCTCCGCTCGTGGCGGCCAACGCGCTCGTCGCCACCGTCGGAGCCGGTTTCACCGCGCAGCTCGGAGCCATGCGCATCAGCGAGGAGATCGACGCGATCGAGGTGATGGCCATCCCTTCGGTGCGCTACCTGGTGACCACGCGTCTGTTGGCGGCCTTCACCGCGATCATCCCGCTCTACTTCGTCGCACTGATCGGCACCTATGCCGCGACCCAGATCGTCTCGATCCAGTACTACGGCCTCACGCCAGGCACCTACGACCACTACTTCCAGCTGTTCCTGCCCCCGATCGACGTCCTGTACTCGTTCATCAAGGTGCTCGTCTTCTCGGTCATCCTGACGCTGGTCTGCTGCTACTACGGCTACCACGCCAGTGGTGGTCCTGCCGGCGTCGGCGTGGCCGTGGGCCGCGCGGTGCGCCTATCGCTCGTCATGATCGTCGTCGCCGACTTCTTCCTCAGCCTCGCGCTATGGGGGTCCACGACGACCGTCAGGATCGCCGGATGAGTGCGGTCGACCGCGGCCGAGTCGTCGCCGGCACCGCCTACCTCGCGATCGTCGTCGCGCTCCTCGTGCTGTGCGTGCTGATCTTCGCCAAGGCGATGCCGTGGCAGCGCGCCGCCGCGGTCTACGTGCCGACGCCGAACCCGGGGCTCGAGCTCAACGTGCGCTCCGACGTGCGGTTCCAAGGGGTGCGCATCGGCGAGGTGCGAGCGATCACCACCGATGGCCGCCGGGCGCGTATCGAGCTGGCCATCGAACCGGGCCGGATGCGCCTGTTGGCCAGCAACGTCGACGCGGTCATCGTGCCGAAGACGGTGTTCGGCGAGAAGTTCGTCGACCTGCGAACCCCGGCTGACCCCACGAGGGCTCGACTGACGTCAGGTGACGTCGTCCAGCAGACCACCTCGGCCAGCGAGCTGGGGACCATCTTCGACCGCCTCGTCCCCGTGCTCCGAGCCGTCAGTCCGGACCGGCTATCCGTGGTCCTCAACGCGCTGGCCCAGGGTCTGTCAGGTCGTGGCGACGACCTCGGTCGTGCCCTGCGCCAGACCGACGAGGCACTCACCCGACTCGACCCGCGGTTGGACGATCTCGTCGACGACCTCGATGCGCTGGCCACCACCGCGGACGTCTACAGCAAGGCCGTGCCCGACCTGATGCGCTTCCTGATCGCCTCCGCGAGCCTTAGCAGCGACCTGCTGGTTCCCCAGGAGCAGCGACTCTCCGACCTTCTCGTCCAGGTCGGCGCCACCTCCGACGACACAGCCGCGCTGGTGAAGCAGATCGGCCCCACCACGGTCTCCCTGCTGGCGCGCAGCCGCGACACGCTCAGCCTGCTGCGCGAGTACTCATCGGTGCTGCCCTGCACGGTCACCGGACTCAAGGTGCTGGAGACGCTGCTCACCCAGGCGGTCGGAGCGCGCGGTCCCTACATCAACCTGACCGTCGACATCGTGACGCGTCGCGAGCCCTACAAGGCGCCCCGCGACCTGCCCACCTCGCCGGGCAGCACGGCGAACGACGCGGAAGTCACCCTCGGTGGCCTGGTCCCAAACACCAACCCGCACTGCCCGCGCTTCTCCCGTGAGGTCCTCGACCTCACTCCGGCCACCCCGGGGTCGGGGTCACTGCAGGGCACGCCTCTCGAGACCGGGCCCGCCGCCGCCCAACAGGACGCCGTCGATGAAGCCCGGCGGGCGCTGGCGCGCCTCATCGCCGCCCGCGAGCTCAGCGTCGGCCAGGACGACGTGCCCGCCCTCACCGACCTGCTCCTGGCCCCCCTGCTGCCCGGATCCGGAGGTGTGCGATGAGCCGATCCCTGCGCCTTCCGGCGTCGGCGTACAAGCTGGCGGTCTTCACGGTGACCTCCGTCGTCCTCTTCGCGATGATCGCCACCCTGGTCGGCAACCTGAGCAACCGTCCGACCCGCTCCTACTCCGCGCTCTTCACCGACGCGACCGGCGTGTTCAAGGGCGACCGGGTGAGGCTCGCCGGCGTCGAGGTGGGATCCGTCGAGAGCGTCGAGCTCGTCGAGCGTGGCGGCGCGCACCTCGCCCGCGTGACCTTCACCGTCGAGGACGACGTGCCGCTGCACACCGACGCCCGGCTCGCCCTGCGCTATGCCAACGTGATCGGCCAGCGCTACCTCGCCATCGAGGAGTCTCCGGACGGACGGGCGATGAAGCCCGGGGCGACCTTCGGCACGGGCCAGACGACGCCGGCGCTCAACCTGACCCAGTTGTTCAACGGCTTCCAGCCGCTGTTCACCGCCCTCGAGCCGGCCCAAGTCAACCGACTCAGCCGCGAGCTCGTCGCTGCGCTCCAGGGCGAGAGCGGCACGGTGTCCGACCTGTTGCGCACCACCGCGAGCCTCACCAGCACGGTGGCCGACCGTGACGCCGTCATCGGGCGGGTGGTCGACAACCTGACCGCGGTGCTCGAGACGGTCGGCGGGCGTGACGAGAAGCTCACCGACCTGATCGTCCGCTTCCACGACCTGATGCAGGGCCTCGCCGGCGACGCCGACGCGATCGGTGCCTCCCTGGCGCCGGTCGCGGATCTGCTGGACACCACACGCGGCACCCTCGCCGAGGTGCGTCGTCCTCTCTCCGACACGCTGCGCGGCCTCCAACCGTTGGCAGCGCAGCTGGAGGGCGGCCGCGGCGACCTCGACCGTGTCATCAACCGTCTGCCGCGGACCCTGCGGGCGTTGGATCGCACGTCGTCCTACGGCTCGTGGTTCAACTTCTACATCTGCGGCATCGACCTCAACGTCAGCCTGCTCGACGGCACCGTACCGCTCCGCGGACTATCCGTGGCGGCCAACGAGCGCGACACCGTCTGCGGGGGAGGTATCGAATGAGCGCCCCTGTCAGCGACGCCCGCAAGCTGCGTCACGCCGTCGTGGGGCTCGTCGTCCTCGGACTCCTCCTGGCGCTGGCCGCGACCGCGAGCAGGATCCCCTTGTTCGACGGCTCGCGGACCTACCGCGCGCTCTTCGCGGACGCCTCCGGTCTGGCGACCGGTGAGGAGGTCCGCATCGCCGGGGTGAAGGTCGGCACGGTGACCGCCATCGAACTGGCCGGCACCGCCGTCGCCGTCGAGTTCACCGTCGACGGGGTGAGGCTCGGCGATCGCAGCAGCGCCGCGATCGAGATCAAGACCCTTCTGGGCCAGCACTATCTGTCGGTGGTGCCGGCCGGCCGCGGCGAGCTGGAGGACGACACCATCGCGCTCACGCGCACTACGGCACCCTTCGACATCGTCCCCGCCTTGCAGGGCCTCGCCACCGAGGGCGGGGCGATCGACGCGGCCCAACTCGGCGAGGCCTTCGACCAGCTCGCCACCACCCTCGACGCCGCAGCCCCCGAGGTGGGTGCGGCGATCGAGGGACTGGGACGGCTCTCGCGCACGATCAGCACCCGCGACGAGGACCTGCGCCGCCTCTTCCAACAGACAGCGAAGGTGTCCGGTGTCGTCGCCGACCGCGACGCGGACATCGGCGAGCTGCTCGTCAGCACCGACCGCGTGCTGGCCGAGCTGCAGCGTCGGCGCGTCGTGATCAATCAGATCATCGACCAGGTCCGCGGACTGTCGGCCCAGGTGTCGGCCCTCGTGGCTGAGGACGGCGACGCCCTGACCCGCACCCTCGCGAGCCTGAAGAAGGTCGTCAAGGTGCTGCGCGGCAACCGGAAGCAGCTGGACGAGGTTATCCGGCTCGGGGAGCTCTACGGCCGCGAGTTCGTCAACGTTAGCGGCACCGGCCCGTGGTTCGACGCGACAGTGAAGTTCCCGCAGAGCTACTCCGTCTGCGCCGCCGACAGCCTGCCGTCGGTGCTCAGTTCGATACTCGGCCCGGTCCTGGGTTCGATCAACCAGTCGGTCAACGGGTCCTCGAAGCCCTGTCTGCCGCTCGGACCCGCCGTGGAGGCACCGTGACCAGCCCGCGACGGCTCCTGACGGTGGTCGTGCTCGTGACGCTCCTCGCGGGGGCGGTGCTCGTCCTCGCCAGGTCCCAGGATGCCGACGAACGCACCGTGACCGTCACCTTCGCCCGGACGACGGGCCTCTACGAAGGTGCGAAGGTCAAGGTGCTCGGGGTGGCCGTCGGGCGGGTCGAGTCGATCCGGCCCGAGGGCGCATCAGTCGAGGCGACCTTGAGCTACCGCGGCGACGTGCGCCTGCCGAAGGACGTCGTGGCAGCGATCGTTCCTCCATCGATCGTCGGCGATCGGTTCGTGCAGCTCGCTCCCGTGTACGACGGGGGACCCGAGCTGGCCGACGGGGCCCGGCTCGGCATCGACCGCAGCCGGGTGCCGGTCGAGCTCGACGAGACCTTCAGCGCGCTCAGCGACCTCGCCCAGGGGCTGGGCCCCGAGGGCGCTAACCGCGACGGTTCCCTGTCGCGATTCGTGGATGCCGCTGCGGCCAACCTGCAGGGGAGGGGGGCGACCCTCAACCAGACGCTGGTTGAGCTGGCCGCGGCGCTGCGCACGCTCGACGCTGCAGGTGGCGACGTCAGCACCACGGTGCGCAACCTCGGGACCGTCACCGGCCGGCTCGCAGGCGACGACGACACCGTGCGCAGCCTGGTGACCGGGTTGACGGCGGTCTCGACGAACCTGGCGGCGCAGCGCGGCGACATCAGCGCCGCAGTCACAGAGCTCCGCTCCGCGCTCACGGCTCTCGACGGCCTGGTGGCGCAGAACAGGGCACCGTTGGAGGCGACGCTCGCCGACGCCGCAGACGTGACGGACACGATCACGGGCCGCACCAAGGAACTCTCCCGCCTGCTCGACCTGCTCTCTGCCGGCGTCGGCAACCTGGCTGAGGTCTACGTCCCGACCAACTGGGACCCGAGCAGGCCCTGGGAGTCGGTACTTGAGGGTCGCACCGGCTCGCTCGTCCTGCGGCCCGCCCTGCTGCAGGATCTCGACACCCAGCTCGGATTCACCCTCGGCGCCGTGTGTGCACAGCTGCCGGGGCAGGCCCGCGCCGGCCTCGACCCACTCTGCTCGGCACTGACCGGCGTGGGCGGCAGCCTCGGCGGCTTGCTCAGTCGGCTGGTCGAGGCGAATGCGGGAGGCCCGGTCGGCCTCTCCGACGGACTCGGCGGCCTGCTCGGTGGTGGACGATGAGGCGGGCCTCGGCGTTGACGATCGCCGCGAGTGCGCTGGTGGTCTCGGGCTGCGGCTTCGGCGGCGTCGACAGCATCCCGGCACCCGGTGCGATCGACGGCGACGACACCTATCCGGTGACGATCGTGGTCGCCGACGCGGCGAACCTCGCACGGCGACAGTCGTGCCGCGTGAACGACGTGGTCGTGGGCAGCGTCGCCTCGATCGAGCTGGACGACGACCTGCGCGCGGTCATCACCTGCCGCGTGCGCGATAGCATCCGCCTGCCTGCCAATGCCGAGGGCCGCCTCGTCCAGACCAGTCTGCTCGGCGAACGCTTCGTCTCTCTCGACCCGCCCGAGGGTGTCGCGCCGAGCGGGACGCTGCCCAGCGGCGCGCGGCTGGAGGTCGGACAAACCCGCACCGAACCCGACACCGAGGTCGTCCTCGGAGCTCTGTCCCAGGTGCTCAACGGCGGCAGCCTCGCCTCCGTGCAGCGCATCGTCTCCGAGCTGGACACAGCCCTCTCCGACGCCGATCTCGGCGGCACACTGGACGCGGTCCGCGATGCCACGTCGACCTTGGATCGCCGCAGCGACTCGCTGGTGCGCGCCCTCACGAGCGTCGACCGCCTCGCCGCTCGGCTCTCGCGCCAGCGCGACGTCATCGCGACAACCCTCGACAGCGTGCCCCAGGGGCTCGCCGTCTTGGCGCGGCAACGGGGTGACCTGGTCGCGTCGCTGCAGAAGTTGGCGGACCTGAGCCGCACGGTCGTGCCGTTCCTCGACGCCTCGCGGGTCGACCTCGCGGCCGACCTGCGCGACCTGGCCCCCGTCCTCGAGCGACTCGCGACGGTGGGGCGCGAGCTGCCGGCGACCCTCAGCAGGATCGCTACCTTCCCCTTCCCCGGCACGGTGCTCTCGGTGCTCAAGGGCGACTTCGCCGGAGCGATCGCCAACGCCGATATCGACCTCGACGCTCTTAGCGGACTTCTCATGCCCACCGAGCTCCCGCGTGCCCCGCTGCCGATGCCGGCCTTTTCCAGCCCCCAGACAGACCGTGGGTCGGCGCCGGCTGACGTCCCGTCGCTGCTCGACCCGCTGACTTCGGGTGTGGCAGGCAGCCTCGACGCCCTGCTCTCCGGGCTCCTAGGAGGCAAGCGATGAGCAAGCGCACCACCCGTCGGCAGCTCGTCGCCTTCGCCGTTGTCGCGATCGCGGTCATGGCCTACGGGACCGTGCGCTACCTCGGCGTAGGGTCACTCCTCAACCCGCCCTACCGCGTGGAGGCGGAGTTCGCGCGGGCCGGAGGCATCTACGAGGGCGCCGAGGTGACGTTGACGGGAGTGCGCATCGGGCGCGTGGGCGAGATCCGTCCAGGCCCGGGTGCCGGCACCACCGTGGTGCTCGACATCGACGCCGGTACCAGGGTGCCCGCCGACGTGTCGGCGGCTGTGCGCAACGGTAGCGCCATCGGCGAGCAGTACCTCGAGCTGACGCCGAACGCCGGTGAGGGCGAGCTGGCGGACGGCGACGTGATCCCCGTCGACCGCACCAGTGCGCCCGTCGACACCGGAACCCTTCTGCAGCGGGTCGACGCCCTGGTGTCCTCCATCCCGCCCGACTCCTTGGCGACGGTGATGGGCGAGCTGTCCACCGCGCTCGAGGGTCGTGGCGACGACCTGGGCAGCATCATCTCCTCGGCCGACTCCGTCAGCGCGCGCCTCGTCGACGACGTCGACGACATCAGCCGGCTGATCGACAGCGCCGGAACGGTGCTCCGCACCCAGAACGACCTCGGCCCACGGACCCGGGAGTCGTTGAGTGCGCTGGCCGATTTCACCGGCCAGCTCGACACCGACCGCGACCAGGTCGCCGCGTTGTTCGACACGGGCACCTCGGCGGCCGCCCAGGTTCAGGCTCTCATCGGCGACAATCGCGCCGTCCTGCTGGGGCTCACCTCCGGGCTGCTCACGTTGTCCGACGTGGTGGCCCGGCACAATCTCGGCATCCGCAAGTTTCTGATCGGTTTCCCCTGGGTCCTCGAGTACTCCGCCACGGCTGCACGTCGCTGCAGCGAGTACGACGCCGCGACCGGGCGCCCGATCGAGGCGACCTGTCGCTACGATGCCCAGGGCCGCCCCATCTACTCCGGCTACCTCGGGCTCCAGTTGCCGGAGCTGCCAGGAACTAGGCCGTACTTCCCGTGCACCCAGGGCTACGAGGGCACCACCAAGTATCTGCCCAACGGTCAGGCATTGAAGGGCTCAGGCCGCCAGGGCGCCGACAGCGCGCCGAACTTCGACGCCCGCTGCACGGCGTCGCCCTACGACCCTAACAGCCCGAACGTCCGCGGCGAGCAGAACGTGCCCCGCCGATGAGCCGCAAGGGTCTGCGCCTGTGGTGGCGCACCGGGGTGCTCGCCCTCCTAGTGGTGGGCCTCGGGGTGTTCGCGCTGGTGCGGGTGCTCGACGACCCCGCTCCTGATCGCGCTGCCGTTCTGCTCGCAGGTCGGGGGAGCGCTGACGCGTTCTTCTCGCTCGACTACCGCCGCGTCGAGAAGAACGTCGACAGGGTCGTCACCGGCTCCACGGGACGCTTCCGCAAGGAGTATGCCTCGCGTCGCGACCAGATCGTTGCCGACGTCAAGAAGCAGCAGCTCGTCATCGACGTCACGGTGCCCCCGGACGGCGTCGCGCTGGAGTTCCTCACCGAGCGGCGCGCGCAGGTCCTGGTCTCGGTCGACCTGGCCCGCACGACCGCTGGAACCAAGGCCGGCACCGAACGCTTCCGGGCCCGCATCTCGCTGCGCAAGGTGGGCGATCGCTGGCTCGCCTCCGACGTCCGGCAGGTGCCCTGATGGCCGGGCTCGCGCGCGACGCCGCGTGGTGGCGGCCCCGCATCGATATCGCGCTGTTCGTCCTGGCGATCGTGCTCGGTGGGTGGGTCGCCTCCGACCTCAAGGGAGACGAAGGGCCAGCGCCGATCGTGCCGAAGGTGCTGGACGACGGACGCTTCCGGCCCGGCACGCTGGGGTCGCCGGACGACGAGTCGGCCGTCGCCTTCGTGGTCAGCAACCTGCCCGAGGCGCTGTCGTACGACTACCGCTCGCTCGACAAGGCCGCCGACGCGGCCGCCGCGACGATGACGAACGACTTCGCCCGCACCTTCCGTGCGACCTTCGACGCCACCCGTCAGACAGCCGCAACGAGGAGGGCCGTCATGTCCACCCTTGTGCGGGCCGCTGGCATCGGCGACGTCGACGGCGATCGGCGTACGGTGCTGGCCTACATCGATCAGGTACTCGTGGCGGGCGCCGGTAGCGCTCAGCAGGAGGCTCCTGCCATCACCCGCAGCCGGGTCGTGGTTGAGCTGGTGCCGCGCGGCGAGGAGTGGGCGATCGACGACATTCGTCCGCAATGACGTCCACGTGAGTGGAGTCCAGCAGGGTGGTGTACGACGACCTGAGTGAGCGCGTGCCTGCAACGTAGGCGCGGCCACCAGGTGGATAACACAGACTAAAGGTTGTCATAATCTAGGTTATCGGTGGTGTAAATTGGGCTGTGATTTGGGGCGGGATTTGGCCTCGAATCGGCGGCGTCGACGTGGGACACTGCAGGCATGCGGAATCAGTCGACCGTCGCTCGAGGCGACGTGCGCGCCTACGAAGAGTCGGTGCGGCTGGCGGCACCCGAGCTCGTCGAGCGACTGCGCGACCTGCTGGGTGCCAAGCTGGTCGCGTACTTGGGCTCGGTCCAGGAGACCCGAGCGGTGCGGCAGTGGGCCGACGCCGGCGACGCGCGTACGCCGTCGGCCGAGGTGCTCAATCGGTTGCGGATGGCGTACCGGATCGCCGCGCTGCTGAATGAGAGCGACTCCACCACGGTTGTCCAGGCCTGGTTCCAGGGCATGAACCCGCGCCTCGACGACGTCGCGCCGGCCCGGCTGCTGCGCGAGGGCAACCTCGAGCAGGTCGGCCCGCAGGTTCTGGCGGCGGCGCGATCCTTCGCAGGCGCGGGGTAAGGCCGATGTGGATCGAGTGGCGGCTGCAGGAGCTCATGGCCGCGGAAGGGATGTCGCCGCCGGCCCTGTGGGAGCTGATGAACGAGCTCGCAGGCATCGAGCTGCCCTTCCGTCGGGTCGAGTCGCTCGTCAACGACCGCCAGCCGGCGCGCATCGCCCTGTCCGAGCTGCTGTGGCTGTGCGAGATCTTCCGCTGCAAGATCGACGACTTGCTCGCACTCCGAGACGGGCCGTATCCCTGGGGTCCGCCCTCGCCCTTGCGCGTGGTGCCAGATCTCGACTGAGCCAGGGCGCACACACCCGGCAGGCAAGATGGTCATATGCGCGACGGAATCGACTGGGCTGAGGTGGGCTCGGGTGGGCGCTTCGAGAAGATCGTCAGCGTCCTCCTCAGCACCCTGCACCCCGGATCCCGCCGCATCGACGGAGCCGGCGGCGACGGCGGCCGGGACCACCAGTTCCACGTTGACGGGCAGCTCCTGGTCTGGCAGTCCAAGTACTTCCTCGGCCGGTTGAGCACGGGCAATCGGAAGCGACAGATCACCGAGAGCCTGATAACCGCCGCGGCGTTGCAGCCGGATCACTGGACCCTGGTCACGCCGATGGTTCCGACGCCCGAGGAGCTCGCCTGGTTCGGAAAGCTCGAGAAGGACTACCCCTTCCCCATCGCCTGGTTCGCCGGCGACTGGCTCGAGGCGCAGCTGGCACACCACCCCCAGATCGTGCGGCACTTCATGGGCGCCAGCGACGAATACGTGCAGTTGCTGCGCGAGCTGCGGCAGGAGCAGGACGCACTCGTCGACGGCCTCCCAGCAGCCCAGTCACGGCTCGAGGCAATCGCCGCGAAGATCGAGGCATCCGATCCCTTCTACAGCGTGGCATTCACCATCGACGCCGGCCAGATCACGGCCGCAAGCCTGCGGCCGAAGTACCTCGGCGCCGAGCTGGACAGCCCCATTACGCTCAGCTTCAACGTCATCACCGGCACCTCCGCCGCCGACCAGGACGTCCGCGATGCGCTCGAGGCGGCATTCGAGTGGGGCGAGCCCGCGACCGTCCCAGCCACCCACGTTCGCGACTTCGAGGTACGGGCCCCACACGGGTTGGGCGGCAGCTTCGACCAGGCCCACATCACCCTCACACCCGAGGTCGAGACCGTCGACCTCGACCTCGAGCTCGTCGTCTGGGCACCCGATGGCCGGCGTCTGGCGACGTTGCCCGCCCGGCTCGTCGACCGCAGCCACGGCCGCCGCGGCACCACGGTGGTGGGATCTGACAGCACCGGAATCGTCACGGCAAGGATGCGGCTGGACCACCAGCTCCTCAAAGTCACCCTGCAGCTGACCTACGACGAGCCCCCGCCGCTTCTGCCCGGCACGCTGCTCCCGGTCGTGCGCTTCATGCGGCACGCCACCGCCCCGAACCAGCTCTCCTTCGGGGTAGGCGACGCACCGTCGGCCGCGGCGGTCCCGATCGACACTCCCCCACTGCCCGGCATCGACTCCTACCTCGAGTTCGTCGAGGGGCTCGACCGGATCCAGGCGAGCACCGGGCACGCCTTCCCGACACCGCCTCAGTGGACCAGTCGCGATCTCCACGAGGTCCGCCGCGCCGTCGCCCTACTCGCCGGGGACTCGGTGAAGATCGGCCGGGGGCCGGCCCGCATCGTGATGGAGGCTGCCGCAGCAGAGCGCTTCCAGCGGTCCACGGCCTCCTCACCCGCCCACCGGCTGGAGGTCGACGCGGCGACCCCGTACGTGGCGTCGATCTGCGGGCGCGACGTCGAGCTCGGCTCCTACTTGATCTGTCTCGATGCCGAGACCCTGGAGTTCACAGCCGCTGGTGAGGACGTGACGATCCTGGCCCACCCCTTCAACGGCCGCGCCGTCGAAGCGAGGCTCGGCCAGTTGCCAGCGGCGCCGGAGTCCTGACGTCCCAGTGCGGCGGCCTCAAGAAATGCCTAAGCCCCGCGGTGCCTAACCCGGCTCTTGCGAGCCGTGCCAGAGGGCGGTTATCCGCGGGGCGATGTCACTAGGGTACGCATGTGACTGCTGAGGAGCAAGCTGCCGCCCCCGCGCCCGCCGCGGCGACCCCGGCGTCCCTCGGCGTGACCGAGCTCGAAGCCTGGCTCAGCCCCCCACGGCTGGACACCTACCTGTTCCACTGCGGCGGCGACGCGGGCCTCGCGCTCGAGCTCTACTGCTGGAACAGCCAACTGGCGGCGGCAGCGCTGGCCGACACCTGTCACCTCGAGGTCGCGCTGCGCAACGCCTATGACCGGCAGCTGGCCCAGCAGTTTCCGGACTGGTCGGTGGACCCGACGAGCCGGCTATTCACCCGGACCCAAGGCCACGGCCGAGCGGTGGCGAAGCAGATCAGCCTCAACTCAGGCAGTCTGCGCGCGCTCAACGACGCCAGGCGTGGCCTTGGAGCGAACCCCAGCCACGGCAAGGTCGTGGCCGCGACCACGTTCGGCTTCTGGACCAAGCTCACCGACCGAGACCGGACCGCGACGTTCTGGACCCCGATGCTGCGCCACGCCTTCAACGGCGCCCCCACGCGTGGCGAGGTTCATGAGCGGGTCGCCCGGATCAACAAGTTCCGCAACCGACTGGCCCACAACGAGCCCGTCTTGTCCACCTCCTCCGGACTTCACGACCGCATGCGCGACGTCGACGAGCTGTTCGGCTGGGTCGCGCCGGCTGCGGCGGCTTACGTGCGCGCAATCTCGACGGTCCCTTCCTTGCTGAGTCAGTGCCCCGCCTCGGGCCTCTTGTGATCGCGCGCAGCAACACCTCGGCGCGATGGACTCAGCTGGTCGCCCACCTGAGCTCGACCTTATGCAGCTTCGACATCGCGCCGCTGTTTCGGCCCTTTCCGTCGGATCGACATGCCACGATGCGAGCGTGGGGATCTTCAAGCGCAGCGAGGCTGTGAGGGCCAAGAAGATCGGGGCACACGCCCGGTATCTGGATGAGGACGTGCAGCGCGTCGACCTCAAAGCCACCAGCACGGACGGGGAGTCGGCGACCATCGACCTCAGCCTCGACCAGACCCACCAGCTTGTCATCGACCTCACCAACGCCTACGGCGCCTGTCGGCCGGCGCTGCTGGACCAGAAGCAGGTCGACCGCATCACTGCGTATTTCGGGATGCGCTGATGACCCACTACGAGTACGACGAGGAGGCCAGCGCGGGCCTGGCGCATGGACGTCGTTCACGAGGTCGACTACCCACGAGGCACGTGAGTGATCGCCGTGACCTCACAGGACTCCAACGCCCGGCTCGTCGAGCTGATCCGCGCCGGCCTCGCTCGAGCCGATGCCGCCGGCCTCGCCCGCGTGCCGCTCAAGCTCTACCCGTCGGAGGAACGGGAAGAGCTGCTCACGCTTCTCCACGCCTACCTGTGGGACACCGCTGCCCCCTACGACGACGACTGGCATCGCTCGCCGGGCAACATCATGACCCTGTGGGCCGAGTTGCTCGAGATCGACACCGAGACACGCCACCGCCTGATCCCGCTCCGCACCGACCTGGTCAAGCTCCTCACCGAGCGCGGCCTGGGCTACCGAACGCACCCACGATCCGTGCCGGTGCTGGTACGGGAGTTCAGCGGCCCGATCGAGACCCCAGTCCACCCCGGCGACCCCCGCGAGACCTCGAGCACGATCGCCGTGGGCGCCTGGGGAGCCGGGTTCGGCGACCCGGCCACGAACCGTGAAGTCGAGCTGGCCGCCGAGGCCGTAGTCCAGCGCCACTATGAGACCGCCGGGTGGACAATCACTCGGGTCGCCCACCTCAAGTGCGGATGGGATCTCACCGCGACCCACGACGACCAGGAGCTCCACATCGAGGTCAAAGGCGTATCCAGCTCGATGCCGTCAGTTCTCCTGACCCGCAACGAGCTGCGCAGCGCAGAATCGGACAGCACCTGGCTCTTGGCCGTCGTGACCAACGCACTCACCGACTGCCCGACCCTGACCACGTTCCATCGGGAGACCGTGGTGGCGGCCGCCGACCCGGCCGTCTACCGCGTCAACCTGGCCCCGTGACCACAGCGATGGACGTCAGCGCCACACCCGCGCACCCGCGACGCCTGGGAGGCCTCCTCTCGGGCCGCCTCCCACGCTCTGCCGGACTCACGGGTGTGGCGTCGCCTGCTGGCCGAGCTCGACGCGACCGAGCTGACGTTGTACCTCGACATCTTCACCGACGGGTCCCGGGACGTGTTCGTGGCCGTCACCTCCGAGCGGCTCTTGTCGTGGACCGTCTTGACCGACCGGTTCCGCAGAATGGTGCACCGCAGCGTCCAAGTCACCGAGCACACCCGGACCGTGCAAGGCGTACTGCGGCTGTCGACGGCAGCTCCTCAACCCCGTTGCGCCTGGTCGGGCGGCCCGAGCAGCGCAAAGCCCTACTCAAGGCGCTCCGGCTGCCGGCAGACGCCCGGCCGGTCCGCGCTGTGGTCCTCGACCTGACCCACGTCGTCCAAGACCAAGGCGGCGTACGCCGCCAGTCCCGTGCCGCCACCTGCGACCGGGCCAATCGCCGACGCCGTGCTCGGTTCGCTCGGGTCCGCCAAGGCCCAGTGCCTGGTCCGAGCCACCCAGGTCGCCCTGCATCCGTCACTACCCGGCGGCGAGGTCGTCGTCGTGGGCACCGGAACGAAGATCACCTTCGTCGCAATCGGAGCCGACGCGATATCCCGGCCGACCATGGGCGTCCGCCAGGGCTCCCTGTGTTGGGACCTACTCGGCACCGACCTCACCCTGAATACCGACCAACCCGTCCGCTCGGTCGTTGCCCGCCTCCCCGGCGAACCTCGCGCACTGGAGGCCGTCGTTGAGCTCGTCCGTCGGTGGGCGGAGCTGGATGCCGTCGCCGCAGGCCAGCGGACCGCCCAGCAACAGGCGCGGCGCGTCACCGCCACCGATGGCGTCCCTACGATCCCGGTCGTTCGGCGAACCGGCTTCCTGGAGGGTCTGCCGGCACTAGCGTCGGGGAGATCGGGTGCGCAAGGCGCTTCTCGGCGCGCACGCTTCGCTTGGTCGCCAATGCAGGAGGGAGCAGCCGGAGCCGCGACGGCCGCAATCACATCGAGGGCGGGCGCCAAGCGGGAGACCTCATATATGGCGCTACACGCGGCCATGAAACGCAGCAGGCTCGCGAGCGGTGGTTCAGGTGATCTGCTCCACCTCGACTCGCTCGAACGCCCCGTCAGCCGCTAGCTCGTTTACGAAGATCACAACGTTGGTTCCGTCGGCGCGCACGCTCGGCACAATGAGCGCGTCATAACCTAGAAATGCTGCGTGCGCGCCGATTCGTTGGCATGCCGAGAAGTCAGGGGACTCCAGATCCTTCGGCTCGAGACCGAGCGCGGCCAGGTCAGAGGGAGTGATTCGAAGCACCTTCGCGGCGCTGACGCGTAACTCGTAGACGTACCGGCGGGCCTTCGGTCGCAACGGTTGAGAGTCAATGGCGTGCTGACCCTCGGCGATGGCGGTCTCGCGCTGCTCGGAGGTGTAGATCGCTGCCAGGCCGGCTGGGTTCCATCGTGCTCCGCGAGTGTTGGAGAGTTCCGGCGGGTTGTCGTTGAACATGTGGCGCCAGACGGTGACTTCGTCTAGGACGTCAAATCCCAGGCTCTCAATCGCGTCGAGGAGCTCAGGGTCGTGGATGGCCATGGCTCAGATGTAGGCCCCGTCGCGCAACTGGTCGATGAGAGCCAGCACGGAGTCGATATCACCGTCGGCAATCAGCTCGGCCGGGCGCCTCCCGGCAAGCAACTTATGGGGGCTGTAGAGCCAGAGCCTGGCGTCGTCGGGCTCGTAAAACTCGGCAAGTTGAGTCGCGAGCCACTCGAGTGCGAGAAGCTGGTGAAGCTTGGCTGGGTGTGGGTCGACCCGCCCCTGTTGCCAGCGCGACACGGTCTGTGGCGTGGTGTCCAGCAGCTCCGCGATCTCGCGTGAACGAACCCCGGCCCGGTCCTTGATGGAGTCCAAGCGGTGGGCCACTGCGCTGGTCATGTCTTCTCTTCCTGGTTCGTATCGGTGCTCATGCGGACTTGCGATGACGTTTGCCCGCGGCCGGCGGGCTGAAGCTGTGGGTCGGGTTGCTGACCAGATCATTTCCGAGGGTGCCGCGCCACGAGTCCAAGCGCTTGCGCACCGGCATCAGGGCCGGCTCGGCCTCGGAAGCACGGACAGCCTTGTCGGAGGCGGGCCGCAGGAAGCTTTCGAGATAGTGCCCGGCACGCAGAGGTTCCGGAATGGACGACAGCGCTCGGACCTCGCGCTCCCGCTGGGTCACGAAGTGCTCGCGGTAGCGCATTTGGGTGTCCTTCCAGCCTCGTGGGCAGCACGAAGTATCCAGACAGGCGTGCGCGGACTTCATGCCGGGGCGGGACAAGAGAGCATCGGCCTTGCTGCGGTCCAAGAACGCCCCCAGGTTGTGGAGATAGACGCGCGCTTCTCCGCCGCCTCCGCCGCGCTTCTTGGGTACCCGGAGCCAGTCGGCGAGGTCGGTGTGGTCGATGACGGTGATGCCGGATTCGACTCCCCCGAGCGCGCCGAACGCCATCAGTCCAACGCCGACGGCGCCGGTGTGCTCACCGACTAGCGGAGGCCCGAGCCGGTGCAGGTCCCGACATGCCTCGAGGTAGCGCTTGAGCGCGAGTGGGCCCGACCTGGCCGTTCCGAACGGATGGATCCGCAGCCAAACCGCGTCGATCGGAAGTCGGCTGAGTGACGCGATGATGGCGTCGCGCCAGTGCGGGTCGTAGAAGTTCTCCGTCTTCGTGATCAGCGGGTAGTAGATCGGAACCTCCCTGAGGCCCGCCCCGTTCAACGAGCTGCGCAAGGCGTGGGTGAGGTCAGCGTCAACGTCGAGCCACGGGTCTGTCGCGGAGGCGAGATAATGGGTAGGCGCGAGGACCGCTGTGTGCGATGCGCTGACCACGGCATCGACCAACTGATCGCAGAGGTCCTCACCAGCCCTGCCGTACAAGGAGTCGGGCGTGTGAAGCCCTTCAGGTGCCCACGCCAGATCGACCGCTCCACCGCGAAGGATCCCCCCAGGCGTGGAGAGTTCAAGCGACCGAGGGTCTAGGACGGTTTCGACGCCCTGGTGATGCGCCTCGACCCATAGCTCCCTGTGCTGTTCGGCCTGTGCAGGATCCGCAACAAGGCCGCTGACGGC
This sequence comes from Nocardioides sp. LML1-1-1.1, assembly GCF_040676175.1. NCBI lineage: Bacteria > Bacillati > Actinomycetota > Actinomycetes > Propionibacteriales > Nocardioidaceae > Nocardioides > Nocardioides sp. LML1-1-1.1. Next base: position 43,204 of record NZ_JBEGHK010000008.1, read on the forward strand.
CTTGCCGTCGACGAGCATCTGCGCAAGAAACGTGTGGTCCAGCCGACCGACGCGCAGGTAGGACCCCAGCGGATCGCTTACGGGCCTGAGTGTCCTGAGTGTCCTGACCATGACAACCTCCTCTAGTTGCCTCAACAGGTTAACACCGAAATGAACATTTCTATAGTCATTCGCGTACGCTTTTTGCCGGCGAGATCTCTGATCTAGGTCCCGATCAGCTTGGACAGCGTCTCGCGGAAGTCCTCCTCCTTCACCCCGCCGCCGCAGACGGCGGCGTTGGAGGCGGACCACAGCTTGTCCATCCCGGTCCTGCCCCAGACCGCGACGCCTTGGGACCAGGATTGCAGGATCGTCATGAGCACGATCCCGCGCGAGCCGTGATGGGAGTGGAGGTCGGGCAGGTCGCTCCTTGGAGGCTGTAGAGCGTGCCGCCCTCGCGGACGAAGGTGTGCGGGTTGAGCTCGCGTCGGCGCTCCCCCACCGACTGCCCGGTTGTGCGGACGGTGTGGGCGACCCACCGCAACGTCGCGCGGTTGGTCAGACAGGAGGCCATTTGCTGGGCGGTGCCGTAGACCCCGCCGCGTTGCTTCTCTGGGGAGTCGATGACGCCGCTGACCTGGTCGGCGGTCAGCGGGAAGTCCTCGCGCTGCAGGATCTGCACCGCCTCGTCGTCGTGGGGCGGGTCAGCGTCAGCCACCGGTAGACGTCGGCGATGGGCCGGTTGTCGAGCGCGCCCGCCAGGAGGAGCCCCGGCGAGCAGGTCACGGGCCATGAGGTCGAAGACCGCATCGGTCTTGGCGTCAGCTGCCCGGGAGCCGGAGGCGAAGTGCGGCGCCAGGTTGGCCGCCTTGACCTCATCGGTGACGTACGAGAGCAGGTTCCACCACCAGCTGCCCGGGCCGCTGGCGGGCTCGTTGGGGATGCTCTGTGGATCGAAGGCCCACACATCGCCGGCGTCCGCACGGGCATCGCGGGTAGCGTCGACGAGGTCCCTCTTGTTCGACGTCACGATCACCGCGCCGGGCGCATCCAGGATCGCCGGGACGGCGAAGGTCACGCTCTTCCCCCGAAGATCGACTAAGTGTGATGTCCAGGGAGGTTGTACCGCCCGGCATCGGTGAGCCTGTCTGACAGACGAGGGCCTCCGGTTGTGAAGTGGAGCTGTCTAGGAACCGCTTCACCCGACCGGAGGCCCTCGTGTCCCACGCTAACGCGGCCCTGACCCCACGTGCCCGTTTACGGCTCGCCCAACTCGTCGTAGACCGCGGCTGGACCTACGCCGCAGCAGCCAAGATGTTCATGGTTGCTCCACGCACCGCGAAGAAGTGGGCCGATTGCTACCGCTCCGAAGGCGCAGCGGGCATGGTCGACCGCAGTTCGCGGCCGCGCTCAAGCCCGGCGAAGACGAGTCCAGACCTGGTGCGCCGGATCGTTCGGCTGCGGTGGCGCCACCGACTCGGTCCGGTCCAGATCGCCGGGAGACTCGGAATGCAGGCCTCGACCGTGCATGCAGTGCTGGTGCGTTGCCGGATCAACCGGCTCTCCCACATCGATCGCGCAACCGGTGAGCCGCTGCGCCGCTACGAGCACCCCCACCCGGGATCGTTGATCCACGTCGACGTCACCAAGTTCGGCAACATCCCCGACGGTGGCGGCTGGCGCTACGTCGGCCGCGTCCAAGGACGACACAACGCTCAGTCCACCGCACGCCGCACTGGCGAGCGGGGCAAGCGGTACCGGCCACTCATCGGCACCGCCTACGTCCACACCGTGATCGACGACCACTCGCGCATGGCCTACGCGGAGATCTGCACCGACGAGAAGTCGGCGACCGCGATCGGTGTACTGCAGCGCGCGGTGGCATGGTTCGCCGACCACGGCGTCACTGTCGAGCGCGTGCTGTCCGACAACGGGTCGGCGTACAGGTCCTACGCCTGGCGCGACACGTGCGCCGAGCTCGGCATCGTGCACAAGCGGACCCGGCCCTACCGGCCCCAGACCAACGGGAAGATCGAACGATTCCACCGCACCCTGGCCGACGGCTGGGCCTACGCACGTCTCTACGAGTCAACCCAGCAGCGCAACGCTGCCCTGCCCGACTGGCTCCACTTCTACAATCATCACCGCGCCCACTCCGCCATCGGAGGCAAGCCACCGATCGCCCGGCTGACCAACCTCCCTGGACATCACAACTAAGCGATGCCGGTGCTCTACGTGGCACCGTTCGCGGCCCGCAGAGGCCCGCACAGCGAGCCCGTCGCTTCCGCTTCTTGTGGGAGCCACGACCAGCGGAGCGCTGGCGTTACTCCGCCGGGCGCTCCGCGCGGCGGGTAGCGAACGCGCCCGTCGCTGTGCACCACAGGGCCGGCGCGAAGCACATCGAGAACAGCGCGATCCAGAACCACCAGGGTGGGGCTGATGACAGCGTGACTCGTAGCCGGCCGTGGTCGTCTGCCGCGCTGACGTGCACGTGGCCGATCTCACCAGTGCGCATCACGACTTCCGCGCCGTCATGAGCCGCCAGTCGCACTGGAAGCAGGCCGGTGCCGACGTACGTCGCGTCTGCCCCTCCATCGGGCGCCGGAGCGAACGCCAACTGCTCGGCATTAACGAGGGGGCGCAGCCACATGATCGCGACGGTAAGCACCACCGACCCCAAGACGATGACCACAGGTCCACGCCAATGCGGCGCGGCGAGCGCACGCACGCCGATCACCAGCGCCGAGCCGATGAGGAGCACCGGCGTCGCCGCCACGAGCCACCCGATGCCCCGCCAGCGCATCTGGACCCGGCCGACGACGTCCTTGGCGGTGAGCCGCCACGGGTCCGGAGCGGAGATCACGCCCTTGGTCATGAGAGTGCCGTCGGCGTTGCGGGCCAGCACCCGGTGGCTATACGTCGTCTCGGGCCGCCCGGGTGGGTGGAAAGTGATGAAGTCCCCCGCTCGCAGCGATTCGAAAGGCACGGGCTTCACCCACAACAGCGTCCCGACCGGCGCGACGGTTCCCATAGACGGCGTCTCAACGCGTTCCCACCGGCCACCGTCGAGCCGCCAGACGCCATAGAACGCGATGAAGCCGATCACCAGGCACAGCAGCGTCCAGGTCCACCAGCGCGCCCACCGGCTACTGCCGCGCGCGCGCAGGCTCATGCGATGAACACCCCTGCCGGGTCGTCGGCCCATCTGAACGTGATCGTCCACCCAGTTGTCGGGGGACGCGCTGTGCCGACTCGGTAGGACAACGGCGCGTAGAGGTGCAGCCCGGCGACGTCGAGGTCGTACCCGCTCGCGACGCGCCGATAGGACGTCACCCCCGTCTGGCTGGCGCCCGGGGTGGGCGCCGCCACGGCGACCGCGGGCGTCCAGCCCAGCCCGACCATCGAGCGGAGCGTGGTGGTCGCCGCGACCGCGGTGTTGGCGCCCAGCGTCCAGCCCAGTGTGTCCTCGGTGCAGGCGTCGCCGCCCGAGATGTAGCCGATGTTGCCGGAGTACGTGCTCACGCCGGAGTCCCCGAATTGCCAATGCTGAGTCGCCGTGTCGGCGAAGGTGTCGTACGCGGTCTGCGACGTCGCGTTCGGTCCGGATGAGGACGGGACCACCGATCCGTAGAAGACGGCCAGATTCGAGACCGAACCCAGCCAGTGGTTCGACAGACCCGTGCCGTAGGTCTCCGCGTTGATCGGCGCCCAGCCGACATGCCAGTAGCCACTGGCGAGCGAGCCGCCGAGCAGGGTGTTCCCGGAAGCGACCTGCTGGTTGTCCACCCTCACCACCGCCGTCGAGGTTACCGAAATCCCGGCCAGGGACGTGACCTGAAGGCGCACGTAGGCGAAGTGCCATTCCCCGTCGTTGTACGACGCGCTCGACAGGGCCGTGGTCGCCGGGGTCGTCGAGTAGACGAAGCCCACCTTCCCGGCCTTGTTCATGTAGAGCACTTTGTCGGGGGCTGTGCCCCCGTAGGCCGGGGTGCTGTTCAAGGAGAAGATCGGACCCCCGGCCGTCGTGGTGGTCTTGAACCAGATTCCCCAACCGACAGTGCCACCAAGGCTCAGCAGGGTGTCGGGCACCCCAGCGGTTGCCGCGGACGCCGCAGTGAGACCGCCGGTCCCCATCGTCGTCACCGCGTTCGTGCCGCCCCAGGGGTCGTCGGCCTGAAACCCGACCGCATAGCGCGGAAGCTGCGGGTTGTTGGGTGCCCGACGGTTGGCGAACGCCACCGGAGCGCAGGACTCCATGCGCACCTGCGCATGGAACGGCGTGCCCGCGGGGTAGTCGCTTTGATTGGTGATCGTGTCGGAGACCGTGGCCGCGGCGTCCGACGCCCCGACCGTGGATGCCGGGCTCCCGCTGCAAGTCACCGCCGCCGCGCGCGGGCCTGCAGTACAGCTCTCGGGGTAGGCGTGCGTGTACACCAGCGAACCGGTCCTCGCGGAGTTCGACGAGTTGGCGAGTTGCGCCGCACTCCACACGGACAGGGTTCGGGTCGTGCCGAGACTTAGAAGCATCAGCGCGGAGAGAAGCGCGATCACCACGGCCCAGACCGGCCCACGTCGATCGGTTCGCTGTACAGCCATGCTCTCCTCCCGCTACTGGACGAGCGTCCAGGTCAGCGGCTGGCTCACCGTGATCCCCTGGCCTGTCACCCCGGCACCGCTGGCGAGTGCGACGGTCAGACGGCACGCCCACGAAGAGCCGGCGTTGAGATCGCCGCCGCTGGCTGTGTGTGACTTGGTCGCAGACGGCGGCGCCGCGGCGGCGTACGCGAGATCGGACCAGGCGGTGCCCAGCGAGTACGACGTGCCGGGCGAGCAACTGACCGAGATCCTCAGGTCTCCGTTGACGCAGAGGTCGGCCGCAGCAGGGGTGCCGCTTCCCGCCGCCGGCGACTGCAAACAGGTTCCCGGCGCCAACTGGAAGGACGTCGCTGGCGCGCCACCGATGTTCTTGAACACGATGTCCACGGTGCGACTGTCCCCCGGAAACAAGGGCGAGCCCGTGCCGCCGTACTTATTGACGGTGGTGCAGGTGTAGCTGTTGACCGGACTCTGCCCACCGTCGCTGGACCGACAGACCGGCGTTCCCTGGGACCCCGGGCCCGTCTCCTGCAGGATCACCGCGCTGGCCGTCACCGCGGAGTTGTCCGAGTTGGTGATGATGGCGGTCGTCCAGCCCGACAAGGTGCCAGTCACGCCAAGGCTGAGGACGACCGTTGCTGCACCGCAAGCCAGCCAGAGCAGCAATCCGGGTCGGGCCGGGCCCCGACGTGCACGCCGCCGGCCACGTGACCAGCCCATCGCCACCTCGATCGCGCCCCGGTCGCCGCTCTCGAGAGCAGCGCGGTGGAGGCAAGGAGGATCACCTCAGGGTGCGCCGCCCCGCGGGGCTCTGACTTCAGTTCGGGTCGGTAGGTGCACCGCGAGAGGGAACGGACCGCGACGAGACGAAGGGCGGGACAGCTCGACGGTGAAGTAAAGGTCTCATCAAACTGCGTCTACGCCGGGCGCTGCGGATCTACTATCTGGTCCGGAAAGGGGTTCGCCATGGCAGGGTTGGATGTGCTTCTTCGCGCGGTCCAGGAGTTGTCGTTGGCGCCGCGGCTGACCGACGTGCAGCGGGTCGTCACGGCCGCCGCGCGCGAGCTGGCGGGCTGCGACGGGGTGACATTCGTGCTGCGCGACGGCGAGCAGTGCTACTACGCCGATGAGGATGCGATCGCGCCGCTGTGGAGAGGGAAGCGGTTCCCCGTTGAGGCGTGCGTGAGCGGTTGGGCGATGCAGCATCGCGAGCACGCGGTCATCCCGGACATCTATGACGATCCCCGGGTGCCCCACGAGGCGTACCGGGACACCTTCGTCAAGAGCATGGTGATGACTCCGATCCGGACGATGGCGCCCATCGGAGCCGTTGGCGCCTATTGGGCACGGCTGCATGAGCCTGCGGAGGAGGAGATCGCCCTGCTGCGGGCGCTCGCTGACGCGACGTCCTTGGCTCTGGAGAAAGTCTCCATCCACCGTGAGCTCGAGCAAGAGGTGCGGCTGGCCAAGGATGCTCACCGGTTGGCCCAGACCGACGACCTCACCGGGACCCTGAACCGGCGCGGGTTCGGCGAACACGTCGCGGAGGCCATGCCCCGCGAGCAGTCCAGCGATGCCGCGGTCGCGTTCATCGACATCAACGGGCTCAAGGCGGTCAATGATCGCGAGGGACATGTTGCCGGTGACCGACTCATTCAGGACGTGGCGCGGATCCTGCAGATGGCCGTCCGGCCCGGCGACGTGGTGGGCCGGGTGGGCGGTGACGAGTTCGCCGTGTTCGCCCTCGACCTCGACCCGGCCACGCTGCGAGCCCGGCTTGAGGTCGCGCTGTCCGGGCGCGCGAGCGTCGGCACCGCCGCGCTGCACAGTCCCGACGAGCTCTACGACGCGCTCCTAGCGGCCGACGTCCAGATGTACGCCGCCAAGGCTTCGCTTACCCGCACACCATCGGTGTAGCAACCTCGACGGTCCACGGCGAAGCCGTTGTGCGGCCGCGCCGCGATGAAGGATTGACCCCAAGGCGCCGCGCGGACCGCTTGATCGAGGGGGTTGTCTCACTAACGTGGCTCGGGCCGGGTGCGCCGTGGCGCAGGTAGGTGAGTGCGGGGCCGGCTCAGCCGCCTCAAGGGCTCGGCGTGCAGCGTGTGGCAGCCTTGGCGACCCACGCTCAGGTCAAACCCCGGGGCCCGCTGATCGTGGACGACCGACCCCGTTCCCGAGCGCACTCCGTGGACGGTAGCCAGGGCGCAGGACCTCGAACGTCTCGGGTGACTCGGCGCGTCTAACGCGGTCCGTCGGGGTGGATGCTGCGGGTAGCGGCGCGCTCGTATCGGCGTCGGCGCCAGTCGTTGAGGTAGATCTTGGGCGACATCTTGGCGATGGCGAGGGCTGTGTAGACCACGGTGTTGATGGCGACGAACGTTGCGGCGACGGCGAACCATTCGGTCTGGAGAGTGCTTTCGGGAAGAAGTATCCCGAGGATGGTCACCAGGTGTGGCATCTCAGTCACCGACCTTCACGCCGGCTTCGGTCTGGACAATGTGTTTCCAGGCTGCCTCTCGGTTGAGCGAGATGTCGATGATCCCCTTGAGGTACACGACGTCGAGGAACAAGGAGTAGCCGAGCTCGGGGAACAGGGTGGCTGCGAGCAGTCGTGCGCGCCAGCCGCCGGCCCACACGGTCACGACGCGTTCGAGGGTGAAGATCGTTCCGATCCCGATCCAGAAGGTGAACCAGATCCACTCATCCATGGCCAGCATCATGATCAGCATGAGAGCCATGTAACTGAAGAGGGCGACCACGCCGTAGCCGATCCCGAGCTGTTGTGCCCAATAGCGGAACGTCGCTGGCCGCATGCCGTAAGAGCCCAAGTTCTCCAGAGCTCCTCGCTGCCAGCGTAGGCGTTGTGCCCACAGGGCTCGCCAGGTCGGCATGACCTCGGTGACGACGGTGCAGTCCGGGGGCGAGATCACCAGTGCTCCAAGCGACTTCAGCGCGAGGGTCAGCTCATTGTCTTCGGTGAGGACGACGGTGTCGTAGTAGTCGCCGGGAACCCCGGGCAGGTTGCGGCCGCGCTCAGCGGCGACGGTGCGCAATGCGCGGGGGCGGTAGAGCGAAGCGGTGCCGGTGAGCACGAAGACCCGTCCGCGGCGGCGTTGAAGCTCCCGGGCGTAGCGGGTGTACTCGTTGCGTTGGAACTGTCCCAGGAGTTCTCCTTCGTCCTCGCCGTAGAACAACCCGCCCAGGGCCATCAGGGCCCGGTCGTCGGTGAAGCGCCGCACCGCGTTCTGGAGGAAGCCGGGGTCCAAGGTGGTGTCGGCGTCCATCACCATGACCGTGTCGTTCTCACCCTGGTCGGGGAGGATCCGGGCCAGAGCCTGGTTGAGCGCGCCGGCCTTCTTGTGGGCGTTGCCGACCGACTCGAAGACGTCCACTCCGAAGGAGCGCGCGATCTCGATGGTGCGGTCGGTGCAGTTGTCTGCCACAACGACCACCCGCCGAGGTCGGTGCGACTGTTCGAGCAGCGAGGTGAGGGTATGCGGCAGAGCGCTCTCCTCGTTGTGCGCTGGGATGAGAACCGTGACGGTCACCGGCCCATCGAACACCCCCAGGGTCTTCTCCATCACGACCCGTGGGGCTAGAGGCTGGTAGGCGGGGTCGAAGCCGCGGCGGGCACGGTTGGCGATCCGTCGCTCCAACGCCGCCACGCCGGCAGCGAACAGCAGCGCCAGCGCCCCAGCCGCCACGATCACCCTCAGCGAGGGAGCCTCGGTCGCGTAGAAGACCTCCCACAACCCGAACAGCACCCCGCGGGAGGGAGCATGGCCCCGCTCGGGATCAGCGATAACGATCGCCCAGATCAGCGCGACTGCTGCCAGCAGGGTCGCCCCGAAGATGAAGATGCCGACCAGCCTGTTCAGCCGCAACTGTTGCCCTCTCTATCTGGCTCCCCGGCGGGCGGCGCCATGCCACATCGTCCACAACGGCTCAGCGAGTACCCAACAGGTCATTGGGACAAACGTGTCGGCACGACGACCGCGTGTTGCGCAGGATCCTCGCGTGGTGTCCCGGCTGCCGGGCTTGTCAGACGCTGCGGCGCTGGGTCATGGGACGCAACTTGTGCCGGGCCGGAGTCGATCTGGATGGGTTGACACGGTTCGGACCACACGGGCACGCCTTTCGATATCGTGCGCGTGCTTGAGCTAGTCAGCGACGTGCGAACGCCCGAGATCGCGTTTGGCAGGTGTGCGACCACCGACCCGGATGCTGTGGGCACCGGCAGTCGATCCTCAACGCAGTGACCAGCGCACCCCTTCGGAGAAGTCGCAGGCGCGCATCTCCAGCCCGCTGCCCACTGTGACGTCGGCGGCGCCGAGGCAGAGCCCGCCGCGCATGAGCCGCAGCGACATCCCGCCGGCGGGGTTGCGCAGCACCCGCCACTGCTGGTTGTCCTGGGGGGCGCACGTCCAGGTGCCCACTTGGCCGCCTTCGTCGGAGTCGTAGGCGTCGAAGCAGCGGCCGGTGGCCGCGCTTGCGATCTGCCAGGTGCCGTTGTCGCTGTGGGTGAAGGTCACCTGGGCCGCAGGGCCCGACGCCTCTCGCAACAGCAGTCCGGTGTTGCCGGATGCGCCGTCGGGCACGCCGGCGAAAAGCCCAGACGCGTTCTGGATCAGGCCGGTCGCCTCCGTTGGCGGGACGATCGCTTTCCACCTGTCGACCGCGCTGGGCTCGATGTGCCAACTCGAGGTCAGCTCGAGGCCGCAGCGCACCTGCTTCAGCCGGGCACCCGCGAGGATCGACCGCTTCGACGGGGCGACGCAGCGGCCGGTCGCCGCGCTCACGACCGCCTCGCCCACCACCGGGTGGCTGACCACGGTGAACTTCTGGCGCCCGGCCGCGCGACACCGCTCGAGGACCAGCCGGCCCCGGGGCGCGGTGGCGAGACAACGGCCCGAACTGTGCTTGAACCGGTAGAACGAACCGGCGGGGTGGATTGCGAAACGAGCCGTGGTGTCCTTCGCGCGGGCCTGCACGGGACGGCCGGCGGTGCTCCGCGACGCCGGAAGCCCCGACTGCGTGTTGACGAGCCGATAGTCCCGCGCCCCCTCGACCGGCACGGCGGGCCAGTTGGCGACCGGGCCGGGGTCGACCTGGGACTCGACCGCGAACATCGCGACGCCGGTCGCCCGCCGGCCCGAGGGGTCCTCCACGACATAGGTGACCCAGTCGGTGACGGGCTCGGCGGTCGCCGGGGGCACGTAGGTCACCACGTTGCCCGACCGGGCGAGGGTCCCTCCGAGGTGGCTCTCGGACCGGATCGACCGCAGCATCAGCCGGCCGCCGTTGGCGTCGTGGTCGTTGGCGGTCGGTCGGAAGGAATAGGGGATGCCGCTGGTCTGGTGCTCGACGAGGTCAAGGGCGGCGTACGGCGGCACGGGTTCGCTCAGGGGGGCGACCGCGGGAAAGGGCGGGGCGTCCCACGCGAGTCGCTGGTCGCGCTTGCGGATGATGGCGCTGAGCTCGGTGCCGTCGAAGCGGTGATATTGGTTGCCCGACTCGATGGTCGGACCCTCCGGGCCCTTGGTGTGGTTGTCGTGGGCGCCCCAGTTGTGGCCGATCTCGTGACGGGTGACGCCCCACGGCGTGCCGAACCCGCTGTTGCTGCTGGTCCCCGAGCCGCTGCTGATCGTCCCGTTCCATGCGACACCGGCGCCCCCCGGGCCGCCGTGCCATAGGGCGGCGGCGTCGACGTCCGCGTCGGCCTGAGCGCCCTGCCACTCGGTGGTGACCTTGTCGAGCAGGTTCTCGTAGCCGGTGTAGGGCTCGGCGGTGGCGGACCCGCGGATGACGACCCGGCCGGTCGCGGGGCGCAGCCGGGCGTCGACCTCGTAAGCGGCGAGCATGAGCACCGTGTTGAGCTCGACGTGGTCGAGAGCGCGCGCTACCGAGCTGTTGACGGTGTCCGGGTCGGAGAACCACCGGTGGGCCAGGTCGTAGCCGACGTCCCAGCGGTATGTCGTACCGCCCACCTGCCCCGGCGCGACCGTCACGTTGCGGGCGGCCTCGGCGGCCGAGGGCCACTGAAACGTGTCGGGCTGGGTCAGCCCGCGGGTCGAGGTCACGATCTCGTCGAGGAAGCTCCAGGTGCCGCCGCGGTCGAAGACGATCGCGCCTTCGACTTTGCCGTCGGATCGCAGAATGCCGGCCGCCAGGGCGCTCGGGAGCCCGTCCACACTGCCGAGGTAGCTGCGCTCGGCGGGAGCCGCGACGGGGTGGAAACTCCCATCGGACTGCTGGACGAGCACCTCGAAGCCCGGCGACCTGGACTCCACCGGATGCAACCGCACTGTCAACGTCCGACCGTCGTGAGTCACCTCGCGCACGATTTCCGCCGGTGCCGCAGCGGCGCCCGGCGCCGGGGCGGTTGTCAAAGCGCTCCACGACGGCGACGCCGCGCCGGTCGTCAGTGACGCCACCATCAGCGCGACGGCGGCTCCGGCGCTGCGCCAGATCTTCCTACTCATGTGGTTCCCTCCGGTTTCTCCCTGGGTGAAGGATATGGCCGACGCTCGGTGCGTCTAGTCAAGGAACCGCCGGCGGCAACCGTGCGGTCGCCAGCGACGGGTCTGGATCTCGGCAGCTCGGTTCACGACAATGATGCGCACCCGTCGGCCGTAGGCCGCAGCACGTGCCGTCGTCGCTGCGCCCGAGCGGACCGTCAGGGCCGAGTGAGCCAACCGGACTAGCATGGATGGAGAGCAGACGTGGTTGCTGCAATGTGGATCACGGGCGCATTGGTTTGGGTGGCCCTTCTGGGTGCCGCCTGTCGCGTCGTCAGAGGTCGGCCGGAGCAACGCCTGGTGGAACGGCAATAGCTGTTCGTTGAACCCTTCTGTGGGTCTCTTCCATCGGAAGGTCTTGCGAGGTCCGATGGTGTTCAGCGCGGGAGCGACTGCCTCGACTTCTTCGGCCGCCCATCTCGATAGATTCGTGCCCTTGGGGAGGCGCCGGCGAAGGACTCCGTCGGTGTTGTCGCTTGTCTCGCGCTGCCGGGGGTTGTGGGGATCAGCGAAGAAGGCCGGGATGCCAGTGTCGACCCTGAACTGGGCAGGTGCCGACATCTCCTTGCCCGGCACCAGGTCACCGATTGGGCCAGTTGCTGGGTCAGCCGTCGTCGTCGCGTTCGCGAGGGTGTTGTTCAGTGCGCCGTGGCCGGCCAATGCCGGCGCCTTCTTGGCGATGAGCCTGTGCCGGTAGCCCACTTCTCGGGGCAGGTGGACCAGCATCGTGAACCGCGTCGTCCGCTCGACGACGGCCCCGATGGCCGAGCGCTCAAGCCCGATGATCAGGTCACCTTCCCAGTGTCCGGGCATGGCCCGATCCTCGGCTTCGGCAGGTCGCTCGCTGAAGAACGACTCAAGCATGACCTGCGCCCGCGTCTTGCGGCGCGAAGGCGCCCGTTGTGCACCTAATGCCCGGCCGGTTCGAAGGCGCAAGATCAGCTCGCGTGGGAGCGCGTCGTCGCGGCCCTCAATGAAGTGAGCGTGGTAAAGCGCCACGTGGCCGACCCTCGCTGACTCATCATCGGGGAAGTCAAGCTTGATCCGGTTCGCGATCTGCTCTGGACTCCACTCCACCACTCCCCGGAACTCCTGTTCACCACACAGACCGTCAGTCATGCAGAGCCTCCAAAGGGGTCATGTCAGAACCACGGGGAAGTCCCCAACGTCCCGTTGTCAACCAAGGACGGCTCAGGCGGAGAGGCGTAGGCCGGTGGTGGTGTCGAAGAGATGGATGTGGTGGGGGTCGGTGGTCACGTGAATGACGCTGCCCTTGTGGATCGCTCGGCGGGCGCCGATACGGACGACGAGCGGCGCGGAGGCGCCTTTCATGTCGCAGGTGCCATAGAGGTAGGCGTCCGCGCCGAGCTCCTCGACGACCTCGACCCTGACCGGTAGGCCGGAATCCTCGACGGCGAGCCGCCACGCTTCGGGCCGCACGCCAAGTGTGATGGCGCCGGTCGCACGGGACGCGGCCGCACGATCGATGGCCAGCGAGTGGCCGCCGAGCCGGGCGACGCCGTCGGCGTGTGGGACTTCGAGGAGGTTCATGCCCGGTGAGCCGATGAATCCGGCGACGAAGAGGTTCGCGGGCCGGTCATAGATCGCGAGCGGGGTGTCGACCTGTTGGAGGACGCCGTCCTTGAGCAGGGCGACTCGGTCGCCCATGGTCATGGCCTCGACCTGGTCGTGGGTGACATAGACGGTGGTGACTCCGAGACGCTGTTGAAGGGCGGCGATCTGGGTGCGTGTGGATACCCGGAGTTTGGCGTCGAGGTTGGACAGCGGTTCGTCCATGCAGAAGACCTGGGGTTGACGCACGATCGCGCGGCCCATCGCGACGCGTTGCCTTTGGCCGCCGGAGAGTGCCTTGGGTTTGCGGTCGAGATAGTCGGTCAGACCTAGAAGTTGCGCGGCGTCGGCGACGCGGGCGGTGCGCTCGTCCTTGCTGATGCCGGCGATCTTGAGGGCGAAGCCCATGTTGTCCGCGACGGTCATATGCGGGTAAAGGGCGTAGTTCTGGAAGACCATGGCGATGTCGCGTGCTTTGGCGGGCAGATGGGTGACGTCGCGGTCGCCGATGCGGATCTCGCCGCCGCTGACCTCCTCCAGGCCGGCCAGCATCCGCAGCGACGTCGACTTGCCGCAGCCGGACGGTCCGACGAGGACCATGAACTCGCCGTCGTTGATCTGCAGGTCGAGGTGATCGACCGCGGGTCGGGCGGTGCCGGGGTAGGTGCGCTGGGCATGGTCGAAGACGACGGCTGCCATGGGGTTGTTCCTCTCAGACGATGTCGACGGTGGTGCCGTGGGCACGGAAGGCGTCGGTGACCTCGGGTGGGATCGAGTTGTCGGTGACCAGGCGATCGAGAGCGCTGGTCTCGCAGATGCGGGCGAAGGTCCGCTGGCCGAGCTTGTTCGAGGTGGTTACGACGGTGACCTGTCTCGCGCGCTGGACCATGACGGCGTTGATGGCGGCCTCGTCCTCGTGGAAGCAGCTCGCGCCGGCCTCGACGTCGAGGGCGTCGACGCCGAGGATCAGGTGGTCGATCCACAGCTCCTGCAGGACGCTGTGGGCGAGCGGTCCGACGACCTCGTAGGAGGAGGGTCGGGCCACGCCGCCCAGCGAGACCGTCCGAATGTGCGGGCGGAGGACCAGCTCGGTGGCGATGTTGAGTGCGTTGGTGACGATCGTGAGTGCGGGTCGTTCGGTTCCCAGGTCCGAGCGTGCGGCGAGGTGGCGGGCAGTGGCTGCGCATTGAGGATCTGATCCCGGTTCCGGTGGACCCAAACTGGACCGGCCCCTGAGGTCGAGGTCCTCCGCCGCCCACGTGCTTGGTCAGGCGACGTCGAGCGCGCCGGAGGAGATCTCCTCGTCGATGTCCTCGAGCGCGAGGGGCGGCACCCAGCCTTGTTCCTTGGCGTAGCGCTTCGCCCGGGTCGTGGAGACGCGCTGCGGCACGGTGTCGGCCGGCGGCAGCGTCATGCACAGCTCGTCGAACAGCGCGCTGGCCTTACGGGCGGTGGCGACGGTCATTCGACATTCCCCGCGCACGATCGGGATCACGTTCGCGGCATGCCGCAGCCCGAGCCGTCGCCCGATCTCGGACATGGACCAGCCCAGCGCGACCAGCGCCTGCAGGCGGCGGGAGATGGCGGCGGAGCGCTCTTGGTCCAGCACCGCTCCCCCGGCGAGCCTCAGCGGCGCGGACCAGGTCGGGTCGAGGGCGTAGAGCTTCTCGGCGGTCTCGCGCAGCACGCGCCACGAGGGCGTCTTTGAGCCGTCGGGCTGGCGCTTGCCGTACATCAGCTTCCACAGCGCCCCGTGGGCGACTCCCGAGCGAACGGCGATCGTCTTGAGCCCCATCCCGGCGTCACGCGGCTCCTGGACGTGGAGCCGCAGCGGGTAGGCGTCGACGTAGCGGTGGTAGCGGCCGTAGGCCTTCAACCGGTTTCGCTCGCTCTCGGCCGCGGCGTTGGCCGTCGCGCACGGCGCGCACCGGCAGCGGTCGAGGACGTAGCAGGCGCGGGTTCCGTGCTGGTGGTTTGCCTGCTTGTGGTGGCACGGCTTCGGTGTCCGGTCGACCGCGGCCGCTCGCTCCTCGGCCAGGGCGGCGCGGAGCATCGCCTCTTCCTGCTTGCGGCACGAGTGCCGGGAGAACCAGTAGCGCGCCTCGGCTGCGCCGGCGTTCTCGTAGACCGCTTCCAGGCCGCAGCGGGCGCATCGGTGCTTGCGGGTCGACCGGCGTACGCCGGCGGCACACGCGTGCTGGGTGGCGGCGGCCTGGGCCTTCTCCCTGGTCTTGAAGAGCCGCGACCAGCCGCACCCGCACATCGCCCCGGCCGCCATCAGCTGACGCCTCTCCGTGCGGCCTGTTCGTCCTGGGCCAGCCGTGCCTCGGTGGTGGCCACCGCCCGCAGCAGCGCCCCCTGCAGTGCGTGCGGCATGGGTTCGGGCTCTGGGTTGAGCGCCGCGGGGACGACCCCTCGTAGGGTGCGTGGCCCGTGCGGGACCAGGAGACCCCAGCCCTCGGGCAGGTCGTCGCGCACGATGTCCCGATGGGCGGCGACCAGCCACCAGTAGTGCATGTGGGGTTGGAAGGCGGCGGCCTTGGACGGGTCGCGCAGCTCGGCGAGCCAGTCAGACCGCGACACCTTGACCTCGTGACCGTGGAACACCGGCGGGAAGGCGACGGGCTGCTCGCGGGCCCAGGGGGTCGAGTGCATCGAGGTCGCCACGAACTCGCAGATGCGGTGGCGCTGGAACCGAAGCCCGACCGGGACGTGCTCGGCGCGCAGGTACTTCGCGCCGCTCCAGGCGCCGTTCGTGACCCGGGTCGAGCAGCGGACGTTCAGGCGGTCCAGCATCGACCGCTCGGTGTGGGCGCCACGCATCGCTGCCTCACTCGGTGAGCGGTGCGTCGGCCCAGGTGAGCAGGTCGGGCGCGGCGTCCAGGACGCGCTCGACGCTCACGGTCCACATCCAGTCGATGCGGACGGCCGGCGGGTCGGTGGTCAGGGTGATCATCGGTGGGTTCTCCTTGTCGGGTTTCGTGGTCTGCGGGCTGGGGTTTACGCCAGGAGCGCCGTCGCGGCGGCCGCCACGATCACGAGCCAGGCGATGACGAACAGCCGGCGGCGCAGCCGGTCGGTGGGGGTCCTAGCTGATCCGGCGCGGTGGTTCTCGACGAGGAAGCCGGCGCCCGTGGCGGTCATGCCCAGCGCGCTGATGGTCACGGAGGGAATCTCCGTCAGCAGTCCGATCGGCAGCGCTGCGATGGCGATCGCCACACCGGTCCAGATCAGGCGGCCCACCCAGCGCGGGCGCGGCGTGGCCGAGCTCTGGGCCTTCGGGTCCTCGGGGTCGAGGCCGTGGAGCCGGGCGTGGGCGCGGTCGCCGGCGCAGACGAGGCGCTCGTGGGTGCCCTGGTCGCAGTTGCAGCGGCCGCTGTCCAGCGACTCCCTGATCGCCTTGGCTTCGGCCTGGATCTCCTCGTCGAGCTCGACCAGCGCAAGCACGCGGGGATCTGTCGCCGCGTTTGCCGCGTGCGGGGGCCGCACGATCGTGTCCTTCGACAGGGCGCGGTGAAGGCGGCCAGCCATCACCAGGTCGTCGGTTCGGGCTCGCGCGCCGGCGCAGATCGGCCCAGCGGATCGCCGGGAGCACGCGCGGAGGTCCTCGAGGAGGTGCCGGTGGCGGTCGCTGAGATCCTCGAGGTCCTCGCCTCGGATCGTGAGCTCGTCGGGATCGTCGCCGCCGAGCGCCACGATCGCTCGGCGCAGCTGCTCGACGCGCTCGCGCCTGATCGCGTCGCGCTCGTCCTCCGGCAGTGATCGCCACGCGGCGCGGGCGTATCGGCAGAGGAACCAGTAGCCGACGCTGGACACGACGAAGACGCCGGCGAGAACCACCGCGAGGACCGTCGCGAGGCTGGTCAGCCGGTCGGTGAGCGCCGCCAGGTCGGGGTCTGGTGCGGGCTCGCCGTGCTCGAGGCCGCCGATCGTCTGGAGGATGACGGGCATCCCCAGGACCAGGACCGCGGCCGCCAGGGGGCGTAGCCACGGTCGGCGACCCGCCTCGATCTCCAGGCCGAGGTCGAGGATCCACTGGGCCGGCCGGTCGGTGGGCTCGCGCGACGTCGCCTCGCTGTGCGGAGTCTTCTGGGGGTCGTTCATGGTGTCTTCCTCCCGAGCTGCGGTCTGGTCGAGGTGGTCGACCAGACCAGGAACTCTCAGCAGAGTAGGTGTGGGTTCAGACGCAAATCGGGTTATCCACAGGCGCCCAAGCCGGCCTCATCTGCGGGGCGTGGTGAGCGGGCCGGCGGCGCCGGAGAACGCCGGCCCTGTGGAGCGCACCGGGCCGGGGACGAAGGACTCGTTGACCTGGTCGACGTCGCCGCTCGCCGCCCGGGCCTGGTGGGTCATGACGTCGGTGACGACGTCCTGGGCGGTGGTCACCGCGCTGGCATGGCCGAGCCGGATCAGCTGGTTGACGCCGGTGGACGCGGCGCTGCTGACGGGGCCGGGGACGCCCATGAGAGGCCGGTGCAGGTTGGTGGTCCAGTGGGCGGTGTTGAGCGCGCCGCTGCGTACCGCGCCCTCGACGACCACGGTTCCCTCGGCCAGCCCGGCGGTGATCCTGTTCCGAGCCAGGAAGCGGGCTCGGGTGGGCACGGCTCCCGGCGGTGCTTCGGAGACGACGAGGCCGCGTTCGGCGATCGCGTCGAGCATCTGGGCGTGCGCGGTCGGGTAGGGCCGGTCGACGCCGCAGGGCATGACCGCGATCGTCGGGCCGCCGGCCAGGAGGGCGCCGCGGTGCGCTGCCTGGTCGACGCCGAACGCCGCGCCGCTGATCAAGGTGTGGCCCATGTTCGCGAGGTCCCGGCTCAGCTCGGTCGCCTGCTCGGTGCCGTAGCTGGTGGCGGCACGTGACCCGACGACGGCCACTGCGTTGCCGGCGAGCTGGCGCAGGTCGTGCGCCCCGCGGAGCCAGAGGCCCACGGGTTCGCCGCCGCGATCATGGAGCGCGCCGGCGTTGCGGAGTGCGCCGAGCTGGGTGGGCCACTCGGCGTCGCCGGGGACGATGAAGCGGATGCCGCTGGCGGCGGCCTGCTCGAGGACCTGGGCGGGGTCGACGCGGCCGAGCTCGTGGGCGAGGGCGAAGCCCCAGTGCGACTCGACGTCGGCGGCGGCCTCGAGGTAGCCGAGGACCTTGCTGGCGCCGAGCTCGTTGACCAGTCCGGTGACGCGGAGATCTCCGGGCTCGATGGTCCGGCTGAGGATGACGCGGGCGAGCCGGTCAGCGTCGTCGACGTCGGGCCGGTTCTCGCTCATGACTGGGCTCCCCACAGCAGCTCGAGGTCGGGGTCGTGGATGACGTCGAGCCGCTTGTCGGGGGCGTACGCCGCGGGCTCGGGCACCACCAGGCGACGCAGCTGGCGCTCGGTGGCGCTGGGCTGGGCACGCTCGGTCTGGTCGATCGGGTTGGTGTCGTCGAAGCTCATCGCGTTCTCCTCAGCGGCCCGGGGCGGGGCGGCCGGTGGTGGGCTGGGTGCGCGGAACGTCCCGCTGATGCTCGGGAGGCTTGGGCACGAAGGACTCGTCGAGCTCGCCGGCGAGGTCGCGCATCTGGGTCTGGTATCGCTCCCATTCGCGGGGGTGGATGCCGTTCTGCAGGGCTGAGGCGACGATGGCGGCCATGGAGTAGGGCCGGTCGGCGGGCACCTGGTCGAGGGCGCACCAGGCCTTGGCTCCGTCGCCGTGCAGCCAGCTGGCGAAGCCGAGCATCGAGGCCGGCGCCGCGCGGACCTCGTCGGGGGCGCGGCGGGTGAGGTCGTTCCAGATCGCCATATGGGAGGTGTGGTTCTCGCGCGTCATGTCCTCCCACAGCGCGTCGCGGGTGCCGATCGTCTCCAGCGCCACGAGCATCCGGGCGCCATCGACGTCGGTGAGCCGGTTGCCGTCGGTGTGGAACTGCTCGAGACGGTCCAGGGCCCAGTCCCGCTCGGCGGCCGGCGTGCTCGCCGCGGCGGCCGCTCGAGCTGCCGGGAGCAGCTGGGCGATCGGCTCACGGTCACCGACCATGGACGCGGCGAGTGAGGCCCTGCTCGAGGCCGGCTGCGCGACGCCGGACAGCACGGTCGCGGCCGCGATCCGCTCGGCGGTCGCCTGGGTCTGCACGCCCGTGGAGCCGGTGTTGAACTCGCGCCACCGCTCGCCGTCGGACCACAGCCGGATCTGGGTGGTGATACCCACGGTCTCGAGGCGGTTGGACAGGTGCTGGCTGGCCAGTTCCGCGCTGCGTCGGTCCTCGGTGAAGCAGAGGACGCCCAACCGTGCGCCGGGTCGCGCGTGGCGGCCGTAGGGGCCGCTGATGGCGTCCCAGACCTTCTCGCGGTCGGCGGCGTTGGTGGGGAGATCGACGCGGGTGATCGGGAGTCCGGGCCCGAAGGGGACCAGGACGATCGACTCCTCGGGCTTGAAGCCCAAGACGTGCGGCACGGCGGCCAGCAGCTCGTCCGGGGACTGTACGACGAGATCCATCGGAACCTCCGCGCGGTCAGCTGGCCTGGGCCGGACGGGTGACGCGCTCGATGCGCGCGGAGACGTACTTGAGCGAGACGCCGACCTCGCCGAAGCGGTTGTCGACGACCACGACGTCCTTGGTTCGCTTCTCGCCGGTCTCCTTGTCCGGCCAGCTCTCGGTGCGCTCGAGGCCGTGGACGAAGATCGGGTCGCCGGATCCGCAGCTGTCGTGCACGTGGGTGGCGGCCGAGCCGAAGATCTTGACGTTGTGGGCGGTGGGCTCGTCGTTGACCCACTCCCCCTGGTCGTTCTGCAAGCGCCGGTTGACCAGGACGCGGCAGCTGACGAACGGCTTGTTCTCGCCGCGGGTGTAGTGCAGCTCGGGTGCCTCGGCCAGGTTGCCGGCGAAGGTGACGGTGGTGGACATGCTTCCTCCTAGGTGACTGCGAGACCTTCGGAGTGGTCCCGCAGTCACCTAGGTCCGATCGGGGTTCGGCAGCGATCACCCGGGCTGAACTTGTTGGGATTCGCTCGTGCTCACGTCGAGCTGCTCAGCAGGGCACCAGGTAGTCGAAGCGGTACTTGAAGACGACGACGCGGATGCCCTTGTACGTGGTCCGCCGGACGCCGGAGAGGTGGTAGTCCCCGACGCGGCACTCCGAGCTGGCCAGGTGGTTGTTCAGCCGCCATTGCCGGTTCTTCAGCGCCCGGTAGGACTTCGTCGACCAGCCGCGCTTGACCAGGCAGCCGCGGAACTGGTGCCGCATGCCGTCATGGGCGTAGGAGGTGTCGAAGACGCTGTCGGAGGCCCAGATGACCACCCGACAGCCCATGTCCTCGACCGGCACGGCGGCCGCGGCCGCCGGCGAGGTCGACGTCAGGCACAGCGCGGAGGCAAGGACCGCGGCGAGAGCAGCCAGGACTGCTCGGTGGGTTGCGCCGCGGCGAGCGCGGCCCGGTGATCTGGACATGTGTTCCTCCTCGGTTCCGCGGGCCGCAGGTCGGCTCGCGGTCACCTAGGTCCGCGGAGAGGGTCGGAACGATCAACGAGGGCGCAAAGAAGCGCCCCGACCGGCTCTCGGGTACCGGATCGGGGCGCTGAGAAGGACGCTAGACGTAGGTACCGACACAAACCGACGCTGGCCGGTCCGATGCCCGCGGCACCGGCCCCGCCGGGCCTACCGTGCCGGCCGGCGCCGCGGAGGTCGGTTGCTGAGCTTCTGCGGCGGCGGAGGCAGGTCGCGGCCGAGCCGCCGGCGCGAGTCCTCGGCCGCGGCGATCACCGCCTCCTGGGCGAACGCGGAGCGCGCGAGCATCCGGCCCAGCTCCTGGCGGTCGGCCACGAGCGCGTCCTCGACCGCCTCGATCGTCGAGGCAGGGAGGTCGTGCTTCTTGTTGAAGCTCTTGCGGGTCACGCTGACCAGGGCGGGGTGCTGCTCGCCGGCGGCCGCGAGCTCGGCGCGCTGCTTGGGTGAGCGACGGGCGTGCAGCTCGAGCGCCTGGGCGAGCCAGCCGACGAACGAGCCGGGCGACTCGGGGTCGGTGTCCAGGTCGGCGACGTAGGCCGAGCGGGCGAGGTCCCACACGCCGGGCTTCCAGTAGATCCCGACCGGGGTCGTGGTCTGGCTGGTCACGTCGCCACTCCCCGGCAGCTCGTCGACGAGCTGCTGCGGCGGCTAACACCAACGTCGCTGCATTCCCGGTCGGGGCCGTGTGCCGCCGTTCCCACTCTCGCTCGATTCCTTCCGTCCGAACAGCTACGAGGTGCAGCTGCGCCGCGCCGCCTCAGCGGAGTCCGCGCCCGTACAAGGCGGGGTTATCCCCACCCTCCGGGCGTGCCCACCTTTCCACAGGTCCGCGCTGTGGCCCGGTAGGCGTCGGTCCCCGTTGAGAGACTTGGGCGTGTCAGTTCTTTCTATTCTACTCACGGAGGACAGTTCGCATGACCGACACCATCCAGACCCCCGCCGACACCACCGCCGACGAGGCCACCAGCGCCGCCGAGACGGAGGAGTTCGTGCACCTGGACCCCGCCGACATCATCATCGGCACCAACGTCCGGACCGACCTGCGCCCCGACCACAAGGAGTTCCGCAAGTCGATCAAGGAGCGCGGTGTCATCGAGGCCGTCACGGTCTACCGCAACGAGGACGGCCAGTACGTCCTGCTGCGCGGGCAGCGCCGCACCGTGACCGCCGCCGAGGTCGGCACCCCCACCGGGACGATCCCGGCGCGAGTCGTCCCCCAGCCCGCCGACGCCGACCGGATCGGTGACCAGTTGGTGGAGAACATCCACCGGGCCGGGATGCGCGAGACCGAGATCGTCGCGGGCGTGGAGCAGCTGGCCCTGCTCGGCGTGAGCGCCGCGCAGATCGCCAAGCGCACCAGCATCGACCGCCCGACCGTGAACGCCGCTCTGGCGGTCACCAAGGCCGACCAGACCCGCAACCGTCTCGACTCCGGCGACCTGACCTTGGAGGAGGCCGCGATCTTCGCCGAGTTCGAGCACGACCCCGAGGCCGTCGAGCGTCTGGAGAACGCCAAGCGGTGGCGGCGCTCCCTGACGCACGAGGCCCAGCGGCTGCGCGACGAGGCTGCCGAGCGCGAGGCCGACGCCGCCGAGGTCGAGCGGCTGCGCGCCGAAGGCCTGCCGGTGCTGACCGCTGAGGAGGTCGCCGAGGCCGACGAGGTGCTGCGCATCGAGCGGCTGGTCACCGCCGAGGGCGAGCCGGTTCCGGAGGAGGAGTGGCCCAACGTCCCCGGCGCTCGCGTCCAGGTCGTCAAGGAGTGGGTCTACCCCGAGGACGAGTACGACGACGAGAGCGAGGAAGGCAGCGACGACGAGGAGGACGCCTACGAGCCCGCCGAGCCCTACCAGCAGTACGTGCCGGTGTGGGTGGTCACCGACCTCGATGCCTCCGGCCTGCGCCGTCGCGGCGGCGTCAGCGGCGGCAGCGCCAGCGACGAGGACGCGGGCGAGAGCGAGGAGGAGGCCGAGGCCCGCCGCGAGGAGCGTCGCCGCGTGATCGCCAACAACAAGGCGTGGACCAGCGCGGAGACGGTGCGCCGCGAGTGGCTGGCCTCGTTCGTGGCCCGCAAGACGGCCCCGAAGGGTGCCGAGGCGCTGATCTGCGAGGCGGTCGTCACCGGCCACTACTCGCTGAGCAAGGCCATGGACCACCGGCACCCGATGCTCTTCACCCTGCTTGGGGTCGAGGTCCCGACCGGCTACTACGGCGCGGGCTCCGACGAGTGCCACAAGATCGCCACCAAGGCGACCACGCCGAAGGCCGCGACCATGACCATGCTCGCCGCCGTCGTCGCCGCGTGGGAGGCCACGACCGGCAAGCACTCCTGGCGCAACCCCACGGCGTGGGACGCCCGCGTGCTCGGCGCGCTCGTGGAGTGGGGCTACCAGCCCAGCGAGGTCGAGCGCATCCTGCTCGGCGAGGAGCCCCAGCCGAGCACCGAGAGCGACGAGACCAGCGACGACGAGGCCAGCGGCAGCGCCGCCTGACCCGTCACCACTCCCCCACCCGAGGGCGGTTCGCCCTGTGGAGAACCGTTCTCAGTGGAATAGAAACCATAGAATGAACTCAGTTCGTTTGATCCGCTACCCGGGAGGACCCCGACATGTCACACGAGATCGAGACCCACGGCACGCAGGCCGCCGCCGTCTTCGCCCGCAAGGACGCCTGGCACCGCCTGGGCACCACCGTCCGCGACCGCGCGTTCACCGCCGAAGAGGCCATGACGCTCGGCCACCTGGGCGGCTGGGACGTGCGGAAGTTGCCGCTGACCACCGCTGAGGTCAACGAAGGCGGCGTCACTGCGATCGAGGTCCCCGGCTTCGCCACGGTGCGGACCAACCCGTTCACCGGCCAGCCCGAGGCGCTCGGCGTCGTCGGCGGCGGCTACACCCCGCTGCAGAACGAGGACCACGCCGAGTTCCTGAACCTGCTGGCCGACGAGTCCGGCGCGATCTTCGACACCGCCGGGTCGCTGCGCGGCGGTCGTCAGGTGTTCATCACGATGCAGCTGCCGGACTCGCTCACGGTCGGCGGCACCGATCGCGTCGACCTCAACATCGCCGCGCTCAACAGCCACGACGGGTCCAGCGCGTTCCGGATCCTCGTAACCCCGGTCCGCGTCGTGTGCGCGAACACCCAGAGCGCCGCGCTGCGCAACCACGAGTCGTCCTTCTCGATCCGCCACACCCGCAACGCCAAGGCCGTGGTCCAGGCCGCGCGCGACGCGCTCGGGCTGACCTTCACCTACGTCGACGCGTTCCAGGTCGAGGCCGAGCGGCTGATCCAGCAGACCATGACCGACGCGACGTTCGACGCCCTGATCGACGCCACGTTCGGCAAGGCCGAGGCCAGCGCCACCAAGCGCGTCCGCGAGACCGAGCGCCGCCGCCGCTCCCGGCTCCACTGGCTCTTCGCCGACGCCGCGACCCAGGCCGGCATCCGCGACACCGCGTGGGCCGGCTATCAGGCCGTCGCGGAGTACGTCGACCACTACGCACCGGTCCGCACCAAGGGCGACGAGGCCGCCGCCCGCGCGGCCCGCGTGCTCACCAGCGACGACCCCGACCGCATCAAGCGCCGCGCCTGGACCGCGCTGGCCCCGGCCTGACCGTCCATCCCGCAAGTCCTCCGGTGGCGGGCTGAGACCCCGAGTCCGGCCCGCCACCGGCCCAACCGAAGGAGGAGCCATGACCGACAGACACACCGCCCTCGCCACCGAGCAGGTCCGCGCATGGGATCTCCGGCCCACCGACACCCTGGTCGACCCGGACCTCGGCGTCGCGTTCCCCATCGCCACTGTCAACGTGGATGAGCCCGGCCGCGCGGGACGAAGGGTCCACATCGCAGCCGTGGTCCTCGGCGCCCGCACCCTGCCGCTCAACCAGTTCGTCACCATCGCAAAGCGGGACGACACCCCGACCCCACGGCCGCCGACGTGAAGACCAGTACCGCCAAGGATCGGCACACCCTCAGCGAGACGGCCTGCGACCTGATCGTCATCGAGCACCGGCTGCGCGACGTGCGCCGCTGGACCCCCGCGCCTGCCCGCGCCCACCTGGACGCGGCCCTGTCCAGCGTCGCCACGGCGCTGGACGCCCTGCACGCCGAGTACGCCCACCGCACCACCACCGAACAGGAGCAGTCATGACCGAGAAGACCCAGCCGGTGCCGACCGGCGCCGCGATCAGCGCGGACGACCAACGCGACATCCGCGTAGCAATGAACGCGCTCCCCTACGCCGCTGACCTCCGCGTGCCGATCCCGGCACGCGGAGAACTCCCGCCCGCGACGTGGTCGCGTTCCTCGACGCTCTGCGCGAGGTGCTGACCGAGGTCGCCCAGCGAGGCGACGATCAGCACCGCCGCCTGCTCGCCCTCGAGTCCGACGTGACGGCGTTCCGTCGCCTTATCGGCACCGCGCCCGCCGAGGTGACCCCGTGAGCGCGCACATCGAGTGGCTGGCAGCCCGCGAGACCAGCGTCCAGGTGTTCACCCCCGGCGAGGACTGGCTCGGTGCCGGTGAGCACCGTCAGCCCGTCCTGACCCTCGCCGGAGACGACGTGGTCGCCATCCAAGGCACGCCCGCCGAGTTGAGAGCACTGGCCGCCCGGATCACCGCCGTGGCCACCGCCGCCGCTGGACGGCTCGACGTCGCCACCCGAGAGGACCAGCCCGCATGAGCGACGACGCGAGCCTCCGCGCACTGGAGGAGCGCGCCACCCCCGGCCCCTGGACCCCGGACGGCGACAAGATCCGCGCCACCGCCGCCGACGCCCTGATCCCGGACAACATCCTCGTCGCCTACGCCGGTGCTCACTGGCAGCGGCTCGGGATCAAGAAGTACCCACGCGGGGGCGACGTTCCCGAGCACGCGCCCGACGTGGAGTTCATGGCCGCCGCCCGCACCGCGCTGCCCGACCGCCTCAACCGGCTCGACCGCATCCGCGACCTTCACGCCAAGTGGGGCGACCACGCCCCCGAGGACGCGGACGGCTACCTCGACCTGTGGGAAACGCTCGGTCGGCTCCTCGACGGCGAGCCCGCCTGACCAACAACCGCAAGGCCGCCCACACCATCGGGTGCGGGCGGTCTTCTGCGTCGGGGCCATCTACGTCTGGCCGGTCACCACAGGGTCAGCTGCTCGCCCAGCAGCTCCTGGAGCCGCGCGAGGTCGTCGGCTACGAGCTGCGGGTCCTCACGCGCCAGGTCGCGCAGTTCCCGCGCCCTCCGACGCGGGCCGCGCGGGTCGGCCAGCGGGCTGTACGGCAGCCGCCGCTGCACCGCCCACTCCTGCCTGTTCTTCGCCGCGCTCGACACCACGACGTGCTCCGGTGCGATCCGCTGGCACAGCGGGTTGTGACAGCGGTGCCCGAGCAGCCGCGCTTCTTCCAGCGCCTCCACGCCGTGCATCACCGCGTACGCGAACCGATGGGCGATGATCACCCGTCCCGGCGCGTACCAGAACCGGCCATGGCCGCCGCCGTCCGTGCGCTCTCGCTCCGAGCGGCCAGCCACCGCGCCGGTCCACCACAGGCACTCGCTGCCGGGAACCGTGGCGACCTTCGCCCGGTAGCGCGCGAGCACTGCCGGGTCCGCGATCGCCGCCGCGACTGCCGCGAGGCCGGCGTCATCAAGCCGCCGAACCGGCACCCGCTCCCCCGCTCTCGGCCGTCGCGTCGGGCTCCTGCCCAACGGTTGCGCCGCCGTCCGGTGCTGCGAGCCGCCGCAGCCGCGTCGCCTCCCGCACGGTGATCGTCTCGCCGCACCACTCGACCGCCTCGCCCAGGGACAGCCCCTCGACCTCGGTCAACTCCCGCAGCGCCTCGCCCGCCCGCTTCTCGGTCTCGGCCACCGCCGCGTCCCGCTGGCCGATCGCGACCATGACCTGCTCGGCCAGGTCGATCACCCGCCGCTCGCGCTCCTCGCGCTCGCGCCGCCTCTTGTCGGCCATCTCCCGCGCCGTACGCCGCGCCTGCTGCTTGATCGTCTGCTGACTCATCGGTCCTCACTCCGTGTCGACATGGACTCTGACACCCACCTACGACAATTCCCGGTGCCCGTGCGATCACACCGACCAAGAAACCTTCCGAACCCACCAACCTCGACCCCAGCCAGCCCGTCCAACTCAGCCAGTCCGAAGCCGACGCCGCAGCCGTCACCGACGCCCCTCAGCGTCCCCCCGGATTTCCGCGACCTCCCAAGTGCCACACACCTCTTGCATTCTCGGTCTGCCGAATAGAAAGAACACACCAGAAATCCGGCCGGAAGTGATCGCACCGCGCACCCGCGCGCACGTAGGTGCCCGTGACGATGAGCCTCCACAAGCTGACGGCGGGGTCGGGGTACGACTACCTGACCCGCCAGGTCGCAGCGATGGACGCCACCGACAAGGGCCACACCGGGCTGGCGAGCTACTACACCGAGAAGGGCGAGACCCCCGGCGTGTGGGTCGGCTCCGGCATGGAGGGCCTGGAAGGCCTCGACGCCGGCGACATCGTCACCGCCGACCACATGCAGAGCCTGTTCGGCTCCGGGCACCACCCGTTGGCCACGCAGCGGACCAAGGATCTGGACCTGCGCATCGGCCGCGACGGCGTCGACAAGCCGACCG
Source organism: Nocardioides sp. LML1-1-1.1 (assembly GCF_040676175.1). NCBI lineage: Bacteria > Bacillati > Actinomycetota > Actinomycetes > Propionibacteriales > Nocardioidaceae > Nocardioides > Nocardioides sp. LML1-1-1.1. The sequence continues at coordinate 69,965 of NZ_JBEGHK010000008.1, forward strand.
AGGCCGACTACAAGACCGCCCGCCAGCTCGGCACCCCGTACAAGGTCTACGAGAACGACATCAGCCCGTTCCGGATCGAGGTCGCCAAGCGCATCGCGGCGATCAACGAGGCCGCCGGCCTGCCAGGTGACTGGCCGGTGCCGGCGGCCGATCGGGCCAAGGCCCGCACCGAGGTCGCGGCCGAGTTCTTCCGTGCCGAGCACGGCCGCGAGCCCACCGACGCCCGCGAGCTGGCCGCCACGATCGCCAAGCACTCCCGCCCCAAGACCAACGCGGTGGCCGGCTACGACCTGACCTTCTCGCCGGTCAAGAGCGTCTCGGTGCTGTGGGCGATCGCCGACCCGAAGACCGCCGCGGTGATCGAGCGGGCCCACCAGGCGGCGATCAAGGACGCCCTGGACTTCATCGAGTCCAAGGCGCTGTTCACCCGCCAGGGCGCCAACGGCGTGCGCCAGGTCGACGTCCGCGGCCTGGTCGCCACCGCGTTCACCCACCGCGACTCCCGCGCCGGCGACCCCGACCTGCACACGCACGTCGCGGTCGCAAACAAGGTCCAGACCCTCGACGGCAAGTGGCTGGCCATCGACGGCCGGCCGCTGCACAAGGCCGTCGTGTCGGCCTCGGAGACCTACAACACCGCGCTCGAGCGGCACCTGGTCGACGCCCTCGGCGTCCGGTTCGAGGAGCGCCCCAACGAGGACGCCCGCAAGCGTCCCGTGCGCGAGATCGTCGGCGTCGTCCCCGAGCTGAACCGCCGCTTCTCCAAGCGCCGCGCCAACGTCGAGGACCGCCGCAAGGTCCTCGCGGCTGCGTTCCAGGCCACCCACGGACGCCCGCCCACGCCGGTGGAGACCATCCAGCTCTCCCAGCAGGCGACGCTGGAGACCCGCGAGGCCAAGCACGAGCCTCGCTCGCTGGCCGAGCAGCGCGAGACCTGGAACCGCGAGGCCATCGAGGTGCTGGGCACCCCGCAGCGGGTCAAGCAGATGGTCCACGGCGCACTGAACCCGAAGGGTGCGGCCCGCTCGCTGGCCGACTCCGCCTGGTTCGTCAAGACCACCGACCGGATCGTGACGACGATGGAGGGCGCCCGCAGCACCTGGCAGTTTTGGCATGTCTACGCCGAGGCGCAGCGGCAGGTCCGGGGCGCCAACGTGCCCACCAACCAGGTCTCCCAGGTCGTCGACCTGCTCGTCAGCGAGGTCCTCGACGGCCGCTCGGTGAGCATGGCCCGCGCCTGGGACACCATCAGCGAACCCGCCGAGCTGCGCCGCGCGGACGGCGCCTCGGTCTACACCCAGTCCGGCGCCGACCTGTTCACCTCGGGCAAGGTGCTGGCCGCCGAGCAGCGCCTGGTCGAGGCCGCCGGCCGGCACGACGGGTACGCCGTCACGACCGACTCGGTCGACCTGGCCCTGCTCGAGTCGACCGCCAACGGCATCACCCTCAACGCCGGACAGGCCACCCTCGTGCGCGAGATGGCCACCTCCGGCGCACGCCTCCAGCTGGCGATCGCGCCCGCCGGATCGGGCAAGACCACCGCGATGCGAGCCCTCGCCTCCGCCTGGGCCGACGGTGGTGGCACGATCATCGGGCTGGCCCCCTCAGCCGCGGCCGCCGACGCGCTGCGCTCCCAGATCGACACGCAGACCGACACCCTGGCCAAGCTGACCCACTCGATCCAGGAGGCCCGCGAGACCGGCGCCGCGATGCCCGCCTGGGTTGCCGGCATCGACTCCTCCACCCTCGTGGTCATCGACGAGGCCGGCATGGCCGACACCCTGTCGTTGGACGCCGCGGTCTCCTTCATCCTCGAGCGCGGCGGCAGTGTGCGCCTGATCGGCGACGACCAGCAGCTCTCCGCGATCGGCGCCGGCGGTGTGCTGCGCGACATCCGCGCCACCCACGGCGCCCTGCAGCTGACCGAGCTGGTCCGCTTCAAGGACCCCGCCGAGGGCGCCGCCTCCCTGGCGCTGCGCGAGGGCAAGACCGAGGCGCTCGGCTTCTACCTCGACCGCGACCGCGTCCACGTCGGCGACCTGGCCACCATGACCGAGGACGTCTTCGCGGCCTGGCAGGCCGACCGGGCCGCCGGGTTGGACTCGATCATGCTCGCCCCCACCCGCGACCTGGTCAGCGAGCTGAACCAGCAGGCCCGCGCCCACCGCCTCGACGGCATCGACCCCGCAGAGGTTGGCCCGACGCGTCGTCTCGCCGACGGCAACGAGGCCTCGATCGGCGAGCTGATCATCACCCGCGAGAACGACCGCCGGCTGCGTAGCTCGGCCACCGACTGGGTGAAGAACGGCGACCGGTGGAACGTGCTGGAGATCCACGACGGCGGCGACCTCACCGTCCAGCACACCCAGCACGGCCGCACCGTGCGACTGCCCGCCGACTACGTCGCCCGGTCCACTGAGCTCGGCTACGCGTGCACCGTCCACACCGCCCAGGGCGTCACCGCTGACACGATGCACGGCCTGGCCACCGGCAGCGAATCGCGCCAGCAGCTCTACACGATGATGACCCGCGGCGCGCACGCCAACCACGTCTATCTCGAGGTCGTGGGCGACGGCGACCCGCACTCGGTGATCCACCCGACGCTGGTCCGGCCGCTCACCCCCACCGACATCCTCGAGTCGATGCTGGCTCGCGACGACGCGCAGCGGTCCGCGACCAGCCTGATCCGCGAGCAGGCCGACCCGGCGACCCGCCTCGGCGCGGCTTCCCAGCGCTACCTCGACAGCCTCTACGTCGCGGCCGAGGACCTGCTGCGCCACGAGACCATCACGGCGCCCGACGGGACGGCGGTCAACGTCGTCGACGCGCTCGACAGCGCTGTTGAGACGCTGGTCCCGGGGCTGTCGGAGGAGGCTGCCTGGCCGACCCTGCGGGCCCACCTGCTGCTACTCGGGGCCTCCGGCGAGAACCCCGTCGACGCGCTCCGGGCCGCCGCCGGCGACCGCGAGCTGGCCAGCGCGCACGACCGCGCCGCGGTCCTCGACTGGCGGCTGGACGCCTCCGGGCTGCGCAACGCCGGCGCCGGCCCGCTGCCCTGGATGCCCGCGATTCCCGCGCGCCTGGCCGAGGACCCGCACTGGGGCGCCTACCTCGCACAGCGCGCTCACCTGGTCACCGAGCTCGCCGACGAGGTCCGCACCCGCGCGACCGACCAGGCCGCACTTCCGGTGTGGGCACAGAACGGCATCCGACCCGAGGCCGCGACTGTCGCCGACGTCGAGGTCTGGCGGGCCGCCATGCAGGTCCCCGCCGACGACCGGCGACCGACCGGCGCACCGCAGCTGCAGAAGGCTCCGGCGACCTGGCAGCGGCGACTCAACCGCGCCGTCACCGGCGACCACACCCCCGCGCTCAAGGAATGGCGTCAGCTGCTCTACTCGCTGGCCCCGCAGGTCCGCGACGACGAGTTCACCCCCCTGCTGGCCGAGCGGCTCGCCGCGATGTCGCGGGCCGGCGTCACCGCCCACGAACTGCTGCGCACGGCCACCGCGCCCGACCACCCTGCCGGGCCGCTGCCCGACGAGCACGCCACGGCCGCGGTGTGGTGGCGCATGGCCCGTCAGCTCACCCCGGCCGTCGCCGCCCAGATCGGCGACGGCTCCCACGGCGAGGGCGTCACCACCGAGTGGACGCCGCGGCTCGTGGACCTCTTCGGTCCCGGGCGGGCCGCGAGCATCCAGGCCAGCACCTGGTGGCCCGCGCTCGTCTCCAACGTCGACCACGGCGTGCAGCGCGGCTGGCAGGTCGAGGCCCTGCTGGGTGCAGGGCGGGCGATGCCGAGCGACGGCTGGGACGGCGTCGACGAGTGCCAGGCGCTGGTCTGGCGGACCTCGATCGCGCTGGAGACCGCCCCCGACGAGCACGCCCACGAGTACCACTTCGAGGAGCCGCCCGCGGACCTGTGGGAGGGCGTCGAGCCCGACCCGGCCACGGTCGTCGACCACCCGATGGACACCGCCACGGCCCCCGACTGGACCGACTGGCCGCTCGCCGAGGACCCCGGTCCGGAGCCGGAGCCGCCCATGGACCCGGCCGACGAGCACCTGGTCGACGCCGTCGCCGGCGAGCCGGTCGACGTCGACGAGGACCAGTTCGTCGAGCCCGACCTGACGCTGGCCGCCTACATCCGCGACCTCGGCGGCACCCGACTGGAGCCCACCGACGCCGACCTCCGGCTCATGTACCAGCGAGCCGACGAGTGGCACTTCTCCCCCGTCTCGCGTGAGCGCATGCTCGAGATCAACAACATGACGCAGGCGTTCTTCGAGGCCCGGTTCACCGACTCGTGGGGCCGCGACTACCTCACCGGACGGTTCGGCGTCGACCTCGCCGGCGACGAGCGCTTCCGCCCCGGGCAGGCGCCGGCCGGGTGGACCAACCTGGTCGACCACCTGCGCAGCCGCGGCGTCAGCGACGCCGAGATGCTGGCCACCGGGGTTGCGAGCGAGGCCAGCACCGGCCGCCTCATCGACCGGTTCCGCGACCGCGTGATGTTCCCGGTGATCCACCACAACAACGGACGCGGCGAGGTGCTCGGCTTCGTCGGCCGCCGGCGGCCCGACCTCACCGACGCCGACAAGGGCGGCCCGAAGTACCTCAACACCGCCGACACCCCGCTGTTCCACAAGGGCGCCCAGCTGTTCGGCGTCGTCGACGAGCTGCTCGACGAGGGCGCCGTGCCGGTGATCGTCGAGGGCCCGATGGACGCTGTCGCGGTCACGCTGGCCAGCCATGGGCTCTACCTCGGTGTGGCGCCGCTCGGTACGTCGCTGACCGACGAGCAGGCCGCGCAGCTGGCCGCCATCGGCCGCGACCCGATCGTGGCCACCGACGCCGACTTGGCCGGCCAGGTCGCGGCCGAGCGGGACTTCTGGATGCTCACCCCGCACGGCCTGGACCCTGGCTACGCCCGCTTCCCCGACGGCCTCGACCCGGCCGACCTGCTCGCCCAGCGCGGGCCCGCCGCGCTCACCGCCGCGGTGGCCAGCGGCCAGCCCGCCTTCCGTGCGCTGGGCGACGAGCTGCTCGCCGAGCGGCTCGACCACCTCACCCCCGAGCAGGCGCGCGTGGCGGCCATGAGGATCCTCTCGGCCCGTCCCAGTCGCGCGTGGGAGCCGGGCGTCAACCAGGTCCGGGCCCGACTGCAGCTCTCCCAGCTGCAGGCCCGCCGGGACCTGCGCGACGCGGTCAAGACGTGGGACGCCGACCCGCGGAAGGCCGCGCTGGCCGAGCTGCACAAGAGCAGCGAGGTCCGCGCACGGCTCGCGGCCGCGGCCGAGAAGACTCCGGCCGAGCGGTGGGCTCCGCTGGCGCGCGAGCTCGACCCCCGGCTCCTCGAGCAGGGCGACTGGCCGGCCACCGCGGCAATGCTGCAGCAGGCCCACGAGCAGGGTCACGACGTCGACGCCGCCACGCGCGGCCTGGTCGCGGAGAAGCCCCTGGGGGACAGCCCCGCCCGAGACCTGCGCTACCGGATCGTGTCCCGCCTCGAGATCCCGATCGACGGCGACGACAGCCCGGCGCCGACCAAGTCGCAGGGTGCGGCACGCGACCGGCAGGACGTGGATCGTCCGCGGCCGCCGCGACGCGGCACTCCGCGCCGCTGAAACCGAGCCACGCCCGACCCTGGTCGCTAGCCTTGGGCGGCCCTACCCCCGGCCGATCAAGGTGCCATGCCCGACACGAAGCAGCCCCGGCGCGCAACGCGTGCCCAGGTACGTCAGTTCCTCGAGGCCGCTGGCTACGAGGGCACTCCCCCGGACGACCTGGTCACCGAGTACGTCGACCTGGTCGGCGCTGCAGGCCGCCCGGGGCTTCCCCGTCATCGGCTGGCGGTGCACCTGACCGCGCAGTCCCCGGGATGGACCGCACCCGCGTTGGAAGCCTTCGAGGATGCCTGGCGCCAGCAGCAACAGGCGCGCGCCCGGGCCGCCTCAGCGGCTCGCGAGACGGCCGCACGTGATGCTGAGCGCGCCGCCTCCTATGTCGCCGGCGTGTGGCAGCGCACCGGCACAGGCCCTACCTGGACCGAGCTGGGCGACGAGATGGGCTGGTCGCCGGCGCTACGGGCCCGGATCATCCGCCTGCTGGCACACGAGGGAGTGCTGACCTACAGCACCGCACCGCGATCGCTGGCCGCGGCCGAGAGCGGCGTCGAGAGCTAGTCGGCCTGCTGGTCGACCACGTGGCGGCGCATCGCAGAGAGCCGCGTCTGGGGGTCGGGGTGGGTCGCGAACCAGCGGCGCTCGAGCAGCGCCCGCGCTCGGCCGAGACGACCGGCAGGCAGGGGCTTGGCGACGTTCTCCTCGTAGAACCGCATCAGCTCGGCGGCCGCCTCGAGGTCGCGGGTCAGGTCGACTGCGAACAGGTCGGCCGAGATCTCCTCGCGCCGGTCGAAGGCGACCTGGAGCGCGAGGAAGGCCACCGCGGCGATCATCGTGGCCAGCCGTGCCGGACCGGCCAGCTGGGGCGCGGCCACCACAGCAACGACGGTGAGCCCAGCGCCGGACAGCATCAGAACCAGGTAGCCGACCAGCCAGCCGTAGCGCGCCGCGGCCGAGGAGCGCTCACGTCGGATGACGTGGGCGAGCTCGTGCGCTGCCAGGCTCTGCACCGCGGCCCAGCTGAGGCCGGTGAGCGCGACCTGGGCAAACACCACGGTGGCCGGACGGCCCGCCCGGAAACGGGTCACGGCCAGGCCACCGTCACCGGCTCGGCGGTCGTCATCGCCGGTGGGCATACCGAGGTAGGCGACGACCTCGGTCGCCGGGGGCGCGACGTTCGCCAGGGCGGCGACGGCCGCTATCGCCGCAGCGGCCCGGCTCTGCAGTGCGTCGTCGACCGGGGCCACGTGGCGACGCGTGCGCCAGGCGGCGGACCAGCTGGCGAGCACCTTCACCAGCGACGTGGTCACCACGACGGCGCCGGCGAGGTAGGCGATCGCCACGGTGAAGAGGAGCGCCGAGGCCACGGGATCGGACACGTTCTATGCCTGAGCGTCGGCGGCGTCGAGAGCGCTCAAAATCGCTCTCTGGCAACCGGACGGGTCGGGAGGGTCCCCCAGACGTGGTTCAGCGTCGCCCAGCGGCGTTGTGAGCCCGATTCGAGCCCGTCGCGTCCACTTCATCGCGATGGGGTGGGCGCTAGCTCCACGTCCGTACTGGACGACGTCGACGGGATGGCGCGGTCCTCCGCCGCGCGGCCGCGGTCGGCGGTCGCTGGCTCCTCGAGGTCCTCGCTCGGCTCGACCAGCTGACGCTGCTCCTCGGCGCTCGGCACGCCGTAGCGCCGCTCGGCCATCGCCTCGACCTGCGCGACGGCGTTCCACACGTGCTCCCCCGAGGCGTGGGCGTAGCAGGCGTTGACGTGCTCGCGGGCGTGGCCGAGCTCCTTCTTGCTCGAGCGCGGGTGCTCGCCGAGCGCCTTGAGTGCGCGCTGGGCTCGCGCGATCGCCTCGGAGCGTTCCTTCATCTGCATCGTTGCCTGTGTCATTCCCTCGGTCCCTTCTCTGTGCGGGTGCGCGGCTGCGCGCCGAGCTCGTCGTCGTCGTGGATCTCGCCGGTATCGAGGTCGACGAGGCCCAGCCGCGGCGGGCCGGCCGGAGCCGCCGGCTGCTGCTCGCGTGCTCGCCGGTTGACGGGCAGCGCGTCGATGTCGTGGGCGAAGGTGTTCTCGCGCCGCTGGCGGCTGGCGTCGGCCAGGTGCTCGTTGTGCCGCGGCTTAGCCGGCCAGCTCTTGTGCTCGTCGTCGCAGTGGGCGCGCAGCCTGGTGCGCATGCGGTCGGTGAACGCCGGCAGGCAGTAGCGGTGCCATTCCTCGAGCGCGTCGCTGGTCATCGCCAGACCGGCTCGCCGGCGCTGGTCGGCCAGGACGGCGACCTCATGGACCAGGTGCGGGTGCAGGGGCCAGCAGCTGGGGATGAGGCCGGAGACGTCCCAGGTGTACTCGCGGTTGAGCCAGATCACGACGTCTTCGAGCCACTCCCACAGGTCGTGACGCAGCTCGGGGTCCAGGCAGGTGGCCGGCTCCCAGGGCCGCGGCAGCAGCCCGTGGTTGCCCAGGGCCTTCTTCTCCTCCTCGGTGCCGTTGATGGCGATGTGGAGCTCGCGGTAGGCGAGCCGCACGTGGTCCCCGGGGACCGGGAACGGGAAGACCATCAGCGTGGGTGCCGCCCGGCGGGTCTGCTGCTCGCTGGTCACAGTTCACTCCTTGAGTGGTCGTGCTCGTCGTCGACGAAGCCGAGGCGGCGGGCCTCGACGAGCGCGGCTGTCGCGCGGGCCTCGGGGGTGATGACCATGCGCCGGTCATTGGTGAGGCGCTCGCGGAGCGACCGCTGGTCGGCGAGCAGGCGTTCGCCGGCCCTGCCTTCAACGCAGCGGTGGAGCTTGGCGATGATCGGCTTCCCGTTCTCGGCGATCACCAGGGCCTGGCGCTCGGGCAGCTGGCGGACCTCCTCGGGCCGCATGATCGCGATGTCGTCGCCCTCGTATCCACCGCCGCTGCCGCGGTGCGTCCGGCGTCCGATCCGGACCTGGCCGAGGAGGTCGGAGATCTCCTGGTTGAAGGCGACGTCCTTGGAGCCGCCGAACATGACCAACGTGTTGGTGAGGCCAAGCAGCGCCCGGGCCTCGTGCTCACCGAAGATGCTGGTCAGCTGGGGCCGGGTCTGGGCGGCCCAGATGAAGGAGAGCCCCAGGGCGCGCTCGTTGGCCATCCGGGTGCGCAGCGTCGGCAGCGGTGCGGTCGAGGGGAGCTCGTCGAGCACCGAGACCAGCGGCGGGCACAGGCGGCCGCCCCACGGGGAGCTGTTGGCCAGCAGCAGTCCGGTGTCCAAGACGTACTCGGCCACGGCGGTCATCAGCGGGCTGGCCGAGGCGTAGGGGTCCTCGCGGCCGAGCAGGTAGATGGTGCCGCGGCGGCGGATCACGTCGGCCAGGTCGGTGGCGGGATGCCCAGGGCTGGGAATGCAGCGGCGGCGGATGTCGGCCTGGAAGAACAGTGAGACCGCCTGCTGCACCGTGGTGACGGTGTTCCCGGCCGTGCGGTCGTCTCCGTTGAGCGCGCCGTGGAGCAGGCCGTGCCAGAACGGCTCGGCGTGCGGGTGGCGGCGCAGGATCTCCATCGGCTGGGTGGCCGCGGTGGGGTTGGCGACCCACTGCAGCACATCCTCGAGCGTCTTGCCGGTCAGCGCCGCGGCGTGGAAGTAGCCCTGCAGCACCTTCGCCGACTCCGCCGCGTAGAACCGTGCAGCGTCGTCACCGGTGCCGCCGGTGATCGCGCCCTTGACCGTGCCGGCGGTGAACGCCTTCGCGCGCCGCTCGGCAACCTTGGGGTCGACGCAGCCGGCGATCGGGTCCCAGATCAGCTCGTCGACGACGCCCTCGGCCAGACCGAAGGGGTCGAGCACGACACACGGACGATCGTCGCGGGAGCGCTCGGTCAAGCTCAGCAGGAGGTCCTCGACCTTCGTCAGTGTCACCAGGGCGGCACCAGGTGCTCCGAGCAGCGCCGGGGTGAGCAGGTCGAGGGTCTTGCCGGAGCCCTGTGGGCCGATCACGCCGGCGGTGCGGTCCCACGGCACCCACAGCTCGCCGCCTCGCGGCTCGTGGGCGTTTCCGATCCGCCAGCCGACGTCCCAGGGGTCGAACCGCAGCTTCATCGGATCGCCTCCGGGATCGTGTCGCCGCACGGGGCGAGGCAGGTTCGACACCGCACCTCGCGGCCCTGGCGCTTCTCAGTGCGAACCCCGAAGAACTGCACCGCTGGCTGGAAGTCAGGTTGGTTGGCCGTGTCGAGGCGCGTCATGGGAATCCGCGGGCCAACAGCGACGTAGTGGTGGACTTCCACCATCGTCGGTCGGTGCCCGCGATGGCGGCAGATGAGGCCACCCACAAAGCGGTGGATCCAAGTCCGGACAGTTGGGGTGCCGGGCAGCCGCCGCTCGTAGTTCTCGTAGTTCATCGGTCTTCCTTCGTTCGGCGGCCGTCGAGGAGCCACGGGCTGAGGCCGTGGCCCAGCTGCGGGCCGGGCTGTTCGGTCAGGTCGCCGGCGGCAGTGCGGTGCACCGGAGCCGCCGCGGCGTTGGCGTGCTTGCCGTAGAGGTCCGGGCGGACGATGCCGGCGACCTTGCGGAGCCTGGTGACGCCGAGCAGCTTCTCGGCCTCGGCGGCGGTCGCCATGCCGCGCATCCGGCCCGGGCCCCAGCGCTGGTAGGCCCACACGCCGGCCCAGATGGTCGCGGCCAGCAGCGCGAGCTCGGTCAGGGCGACGCTGCCCCAGACCAGGCCGCGGCCGGCCAGATCGTCGGGGACCGGGGTGGGCAGCCCGGCGTCGGCGTGGCCGCCGAGGACACCGCGAAGGCTGGTCCAGAACGCGGTCCCGATCGGGGAGGGGAACGTGCCGGCGTTGGCGTCGGGCCAGGTCCAGCCGGCGCCGGCGAGGAGGTTGGCGACGGATCGGCCGAGCTGGATTCCGATGATGATGACGAACAGGGTCGCCACCGTCACTGCTAGCGGGACCTCCCAGGTCCAGGGATAGGGGTCTCGTCGTCGCTCGCGCTGCATCGGTCTGGCCACCTCCAGGCGGTCGTGTCGTTGGGCCTCACTGATCTCCTATGTGCGCTCAGCCCTCCGGTGCGATCACACGGCGCGGCTCGGGCGTGATGCGTTCTCTGCGAGCCAGGTCGAGGGGTCGACGTTGTCGGGGCCGTAGATGGAGCCGTTCTTGAGGTGGACCTCGAAGTGGAGGTGGCAGCCGGAGACGTTGCCCTCCTTGCCGACCCGCCCGATCGGCTCGCCGGCGGCGACGGTCTGGCCGCGGCTCACGGTGACTGTCTGCATGTGGGCGTACCAGGTGGTCAGCGACCCGGCGCCGGTGGTGACCTTGACCAGCTGCGGGCCGGCCCACCCCTGGGTGGTGTCGATCTCGATGGTGCCGGCGTGGGCGGCGTAGACGGTGGTGCCGCAGGGGGCGGAGAAGTCGGTGCCGGTGTGCCAGTTGGACCAGTAGGGGCCGGTCTCGTGCCAGTTGTGGTTGTCGGTGCCGATGTACTGCGCAGGCACCGGGTAGACCACCTCGTCGCAGGATGCGCCCTCGAGGCCAACCGGCTGGACGGAGGCGCCGGGCTTGACGTTGATGTGCACGTGGTCGAGGTGGTTCTCAGTGGCGCTCCCCCGGTTCTCCATCGGGCGCCAGCCCTCGGAGGCGCGTGCGACCGACCAGATGCGCTGGTACCAGATGATGTAGTCGATGCCGAGCTTGCTCGCGTTGGTCTTGGCGTAGGCGGCGAGACGGTCGCCCTGGGCGCGACCTGCGGCGTTGAGCGGCACCATGAAGTCCGCGGCGAGTCCGGCGGGGTGACCGTTGGGGTCGGTGGCGCTCGCGCGGTAGCCGCCGACGGTCTTGATGTCGAACATGGGTCCGAGGATGTTGACGAGCTGGGTCAGCTGGGGCTTGACCGGGCCGAGGTTGTACTTGGCCTCCGCCGTGCTCGAGTCGACGGCGCACCCGGCGCTGCTGCCCGCGGTGGTGGCGGTCACCAGCGGGTGATCGGCGAGCTTGCTGGCCTTGGTGCTGTTGTCGACCTCGGCGCTGGCCCAGGTGAGGTTGGCACCGTAGACGTGGTCGATCGGTGCGTCCTTCTTGGGCTTCTTGCAGGGCGCTGCGGAGCCGCCGAAGGCGTTGGTCAGTTCAGGGGTGAGCGCGCAGTGCGAGGAGTTGTTGCCGTCGCTGCCGTCGTTGAAGTCGCCCACGATGACCGCCGGCGTGCCGGTGCCGGCAAGCTCGGTCATCGTCGCCAGCTCACGGCGCAGCGCCTCCTTGCGGTGCCCCGCGGCGTTGCCCTGGGTGCTGGCGGGGTTGTGGATGCTCCAGACCCAGATGACCTGCCCGGCGCTGGGGCCGCCGGCCGTGCCGGTCAGCTGGACCAGCGGCATGCCGACGTCCTTGCCGCCGAAGTACGGGATCTGCACGAGCCGGGCGTCGGTCTGCTCCCACTCGTTGCGGTCCCAGATCACCCGGTTCTGGGCCTTGCCGCTGGCCGGGTACATGCCCCACTTCGCGGCGTAGCGGTCGGCCAGGGCCTTGGCCTGGGGCGGGTGGACCTCCTGGAGGCCGGCGATGGAGACGCCGGCGTTCTCGATCGTCCGCATGGCGCCAGGCAGGCGCTTGTCCCAGGTGTCGTAGCCGGGCCGCTCGCCGGCCTGGTCGGTGTGGCCGGCGCCGAGGAGGTTGAGGGTCCCGATCGTGACCGGGTTGACGGTGTCGTTCTGGCAGTTGGCGACATTGGTGGTCGAGCCGTCGTCGGGAAGGTCGGGCAGGTCGCCGCCGAGGAGGTCGGTGATGTCGCCGGCGACGTCTTCCCACTGTGCGTAGGCGTCGGGGTAGCCCGAGCGCTGGACGGCCTGCGCGGCCTGGGTGAGCGACATGTTCTGCCAGCCCGGGATGTCGAGAAGGCCGGGGTTTCCGGTGTGCTGGGCCTCGCCGAAGAACGCGCGGGCCGCGAGCACCGGGTTGGTGATCTCGGCCGGGCTCCCCCACCCGGTCGACGGGCGTTGCTGGAACAGGCCGAGGGAGTCCCGGTCGCCGCTGTTGAGGTTGACCAGCTTGGACTCTTGGACCGCGGCGGCGATTGCAACCTGCAGCCCGTAGCGGGGAATCTCGAGGTCGCGGGCGACCTGGGCGATGGTGATTGCGTTGCGGGCCTGCTCGGCGGTCATGGTCGGGTAGTTGGACGCGAACCGCAGGCGCATCAGCTGAGCGAGCACATCACCGGTGGGCGGCTCGGCCGCCGTCTTCGCGGTGTATGCCGCCGGCACGATCCCGTCGCTGCCGGTGGCGGCCTCGGGGGCGCTCTCCGGGCCGGCGCCGTTCATCGCGATGCGGGCCGAGAGCCAGTGGTGGTCGGAGACCATCGTGCCGTCCCAGCCGTGCTCGAGGCGGGCGCCCTGGTGGTGGGGGAAGAAGATGAAGTCGACGCCGTGGTTGTGCCAGCCGTAGCCGGCGGCCTTCATCTTCGCGGCCGCCGTCCAGGGGATGTCGGTGTAGGAGGCCTGGGTGTTCATGTCACCGCCGATCAGCACCGGGCCGTGGGCGGCCAGCGAGTTGCGCAGCTGCAGCAGGATGTCCATGCCGGCGCCGTACTGCTGGGGCCGGGTCAGCGGCGGGTTGCCGTGCTGCTTGGGCCAGCGGTGCGGGTTGGTCATGTGGTGGGTCGCGATCACCGGGACGACCGCGCCGTCGGCGCGCTCGAGGATGACCCAGGTGGCGAAGCGGTCCCAGGTGACCGGCTTGCCCTTGTAGTACGTCTTGTCGTCGACGACGAGAGTGACCCGCCCTCCGTTGGCTTTGGACCAGGTGTCGCGCTTCCAGAGCACGACGTTGCCCATGGAGTTGTTGTCGCCGGTGTTCTGGTTGACGCGGAAGGCATCGTAGCCGGGAGCGGCGGCTTCGATCTGGGCGATGCTCCAGCCGCTGGCCTCGTTGAGGGTGACGAAGTCGGGGTTTTTGGACAGGACCTTGGGCATGGATGCCCGGAACCCGTCGAGGCCGGAGCGGCGCGGGATGTTGGCCTGGGCGAAGGTGATCTTGCCCTTGACCGGGCCGCCCACCGGGCCGTCGATGGCTCCGAGGTCACCGAGCTCGGTGGGGGCGGACTGGTTGGTCTGGGTGCGGCACTCGGCGGCCGCGGTGGTGCTCATCACCACCATCAGGCTGATCAGGAGCGGCAGTCCCATGAAGATGATCAGGACGGGCAGTCCGGCGAGCAGCAGCTTCTTCATGACGGGTCAGTCCGAAGGTCGCGCGCGCTCAGGCGGCGGCGTCGATGGCCTCGTTGGTGTAGTAGAGCTTCTTCTCCAGCGGGTGGAGCACCGTCTGGACCTTGTACATGGCGTCGCCGATGCACCACAGCGCGCGGCCCTTGTCCTGCATGGCCCACCCCGAGACGAGGTCCTGGGCGATCGGGCCGAGACCGAGCATGGAGTCGAGCTCGCGGGCGACCCGGGGCTTCTGGGCGCCGAGGATCTTGATGTCGGCCAGTTCGAGGAGGTCCTTGGCGATCATCGCGGCCTGGGAGTCGGCGTCGCCGACCGAGAGCAGGTCGGAGGGCTTGTGCAGGTTGCAGAACTGGATGTCGCCGCCCTTGCCGGCCATGCCGCGGGAGAGCCGAAGGTCGGCGTCGAAGCTCGCGACCGCGGCGGTGCCGAGGCGCATCTGCTTCCAGACCTCGTCGCGCACCACGATGCGCAGGTCGCCGGGCTCGGCGATCTCCCGCAGGCCGCGGCCCCAGGAGTTCATGCACAGCAGCGCGATGCCCACGGCCTCATCGCCCAGGCCGTCGAGCCGGGAGAGGCTGAACGACTGGATCGGGGCGCGCCAGTCGACGGTGACGTTGGTGAAGTCGTCGAACAGCCCGGCCAGGGTTCCGGTGACCAGCTCGCCGAGCGCGTTGCGCAGCAGCCGCGTCTCGTCGAGGAATGCGCGGGTGCTCGCGTACTCGCAGGCGCGGACCAGCTCCTCGGTGGGGTTGCGCAGCAGATCCCACAGCCGCGGGATGGTGGTCTCCTTCAGTTGCGTGTTGCCGGCGGCGTAACCGGTGAGGATCCCCAGCGCGTTGCGGACGACGTCGCTCTCGTCGGGCCCGAAGGGGACGTGGTCCTGGCCGATCTTCATGGAGCCGACCAGGCCGCGGACGAGGACCAGCCAGCGCTTGAAGATGATCGTGGCGCGGCGCTGCTGTTCCTCGGCGGGAAGGCTCCCCCAGCCGTCGCCGAGCGGGCCCATGTCGAGCGGGTTGACCCGGGCCCAGAAGCCGGGGGCGATCACGAACGGGTCGACCCCGAGCGCCCGGCACAGCGACTCGTACTCGTCCTTGACGTCGCCGGTGACCAGAGTGCGGTAGCCGAACGGCATCATCCGGGTGCAGAAGCCCTTGGTGGTCCCGGACTTGCCGCTGCCCGGCTTGGCGAACTGGAAGATGTTGGGGTTGGTCGCCGGCACGTCGTCGCGCAGCACCCAACCGAACGGGTCGCAGTAGAACGAGCCGCCGGAGAGCTGGTCGACGCCCATCTGCGCACCAGTCGGGGGCAGGGCGGGCGCGGAGACGAACGGCCAGAACACCGGCGCCTGGTCGCTGGTCATGCGCCAGGCCAGCGCCGGAGCGCTGGCGGCCGCCCAGCCGCGGCCGCGGCGAGCAGCACCGCGGCGCGGCGCGTACCGGAAGAGACGGGGCTCCTTGGCCTCCGGAGCGAGCGTGGGGATCGTGGGCAGGTCGTGCCCGAAGTCGGACAACAGGGCCGCCATGTCACGGCCGTCGCGGCGGTGCCGGCGGGTGGTGGTCATCAGGCGTCTCCGCTTCGAGTCAGGCTGGTGCCGAGGGGGATGGTGGACGCGGCGAACCCGACGTCCTGGGCGAGGTCGAGGCGCAACGGCGCGAACCCGGCGCGGCGGACTGATGCGTCCAGGCGGCGGCCGAACTCGGTGATCCGCATCGTCTTGGGCACGGTGACGGTGCACACGCCGTAGGGACGGGTCAGTGAGTTGCCGCGCGCGAGCTTGGCGTCGAGGCCACGGGCCTTGTGGGCCTCGTCGCGCTGCTTGGCGCGGGTCTTGCGACCGAGCTTCTCGTTCATCCCCTCGGCCAGGTCGGCGGCCCACTCGGCGTTGCCGGACTGCCGGTCGGCCTTGGACTGGGACACGATCGGGTAGGCGACGACGAACGAGCGACGTTCCCCGAACTCGCTCGGGGTGAGGATCGGCGCCAGGGCGCCCATCGCGACGCCGCGGGTCGGGAGCTTGATGGTGGAGCTGACCGAGTTCCAGGCGTCGTGGCTGTAGTGCCGCACCGTCGCGTCGGCGCCGGACGGGCCGGCCATCGCCCACGGGACGTCGGCGTTGACGCTCGGGTCCTTCTCCCGCAGCGAGAGGGCCTCGACGATGCCGGCCCGATCGCCGGGAGCGAACCCGGTCCGGCAGGCCAGTGCGAGCTCGGGTGAGGTGAGCCAGCGGACCGCCGTCATGCCCATCGGGCCGCGCAGCTGGGCCTCGATCTCGCCCATGAGGAGGTAGAGCTCACGACAGCGGCCCTCGAAGCCACCACCGGACTCCTTGGCCGACCGGGCGATCCGGGTCTCCGGGACCACGATCGTCACGAACGTCTCGGTGCGCACCGACGCCTGGGTGAGGCCGTGGGCAAGGCCGCTGTTGACGACCTCCGACAGCTCCGGGGCGTTCGGCCGGCGGTGGCGGTTGACCCACAGGTCGCGCTCGGCGCCGTCCTCGGGGACGGTGCGGACCATGAAGAGGATCTCGTCGACCTTCTCGGTGCGGCCGGCGACGTCGAGCAGGCCGGCCAGCGCCTCGCCGTAGCGGGCGCGCTCCTCGACGTCCTTCATGCCGATGCCCGGGTGGACGATCGAGGCGGTGACCGCCCAGGTCTTCATGGCGTGGTTCTCGATGATCGCGACGCGCTGCAGCTGCGAGCCGTGCGGCGGGCCGTCGTGGATCTGGACGCCCTGGAGGACGCCGGGCAGGTCGGGGGTGTCGAGGTCCTCGGCGCGGCCCTGCGTGGCCTTGGCGCGGAACGAGGTCCAGCCGAGCAGACCGCCGACGGCGTACATCGTCGAGGCGAACACCCAGCCGGTGGCCGAGCGGCCCCGCACCGGTACCACGGTGATGACCAGAATGAACAGCCAGACCAGGGCGAACAGGAACGCGGAGAACCACGCTCCGCGGCTGATCGCCCAGAACGCCGGCAGGCTGGCCAGCGCCAGGAACATCAGCTGGCCTCCGGAGAGGCCGAAGAACCAGCCGATGCGGTCGCGCTGGTAGTCGGCGTAGGTGGTCATCGTCGGCTTCCTTTCTGGTCAGTGAGGTCGGTGGGTGTCGCTCGGTGCTCGAGGTGGGGGCGCTGGTGCATCGGCTACGCCACCACCGGTGGGATGCCGCCAGCTGCTGCGCCGGCGCCGCCGGCACCTCCGGCCGCTCCCCCGCCGCCGCTCGCGGCCGGGGTCTTCGGGGCTGCACCCGCTCCCCCGCCGCTCTGGCGGCCGCTCTGGCCGCCGCTCTGGCCACCGGAGCCGCCGCCGGGTCCGCCGCCACCTGGCAGCGTCGGCGGGGTGGGCGGCGCAGGAGGCGTCGGCGGGGTCGGCATCGAGGAGTCGCCGTCGTTCTGGTCGTCGCCTTGCGAACCGGGCTGGTTCCCGCCCTGGCCGCCCGACTGGCCGCCGGACTGCCGGCCACCCATGCCGCTGAAATCGGGGCCGTAGGTGCTCTGTCCGACGCCAGCCTGGTTGGTCTCGTCCGACATCAGGGACGTCGCCTTCGCGCCGGCGGAGTTGATCATGCCCATGCCGGCCGACAGCGCCTGGCCGATCCCGCCGAAGCTGCCCAGGAAGCCCTGGGTGGACTTGTTGAACCGGTCGCCGGTCGAGGCCTCGGCGCTCTGCTCGCCCGAGGAGCGGCCGTTGGCGTCGGTGGTCGACGCGGCCGACGAGCCGCCGCCCGCGCCGCCTCCGAGCAGGCCCTGGAGGCCACCCTGGATGGCCATGCCCTGGCGGAAGGATGCGCCGCTGGGGGTGCCGGGGTCGACGAACGCCAGGAGCTTGAACAGCGAGAGCGGGGCGACGACGCTGATCAGGATCGTCATCACGGCCGGCAGCGCGGTGCCGAAGGTCTTGGCGGTGTCCTCGGCCAGGTGCGCGGCGACGCCGTTGGCGAACTGCACGCCGATGCCGAGCACCGTGATCATCAGGACCGGGGTGAACGCCGCGGCGTGCAGCCACCGCAGGCTCTTCCAGAACCAGGACCGGGTGAAGTCCGAGACCAGTCCGGCGGCCGAGAGCGGGCCGGTGGCGGTGAGGACCAGCAGGGAGGCCGCTCGGGCGAGGTAGACCAGGAGGTGGCCGATGGCGGCCAGCCACAGGAAGATCCCGAGGAAGGCCAGCGCGGTGGCTACACCGGCGTCGGTGATGTCGTCGACGCCGAGGCCGCCGAGCGGGTCCCAGTCGGGCCAGGTCTGCACCTTGAGCAGCGACTTCATCAACGCGCGCGTGATCGCACCGCAGGCGGCAATCAGGGTGACGGCGTAACCGAACCAGCACGCGTTGACGACGACGAACTGGCCGGCTCCGATGAACGCCCGCGCGAGTCCCTTCCCCTCACGCTTGAAGGCCGCAGCGCCGAGTTGGATCATCGCCAAGATGACCACCAGGCCGAGCGCCAGCCACAGGGTGAAGGCGTAGACGTCCTTGCCGGGGCCGTCGGCACGCAGGTCGGGGGTCAGGAACAGCTCGCTGAACGTGAGCACGATGCGCAGCACGAACAGGCCGGAGTTCCAGACCGCGAGCATGGCTGCTGTCCAGGCGTCGGCCGCGGCCTTGGCGATGACGTCGCCGATGGCCTCGAACGGGTTCGGGATGTCGCCCACGCCGGGGATGCCGCCTCCGAAGAGGTCGCCGATGTTGGGTAGCCCGGGGATGCCGGGGATCCCGGGCACGCCCGGCAGCCCGCCCAGCCCGGGCAGGTCACCGTCGCAGATCGCGTCGAGGATCCCGCAGCCGTCGGGGAGTAGATCTCCCGCGCCGTCCAGGACGTTCCCGGCCCCGTCGAGCAGGTCGCCGGCACCGTCCTTCACGTCGCCGGCCGCGTCCTTGCCGCACTCGACCGGGTCCTTCGCGCAGTCGACGGCGTCGCCGCCGAGGTCGCACAGGGCATCGGGCCCGGGGCAACCCATCTTGACGTTGCCTCGCGCCGGCAGCTGGCCGGTGGACGCGACGAGCGAGACGTTCGCCGTGGTGGCCGTCTGATCGGTGGCCGCGGCGGCGGCCGGCGGCTGGAGGGTCGCTGCAGCTCCGAGGAGCGCGGTGAGCACCAGGAGCGCCAGCGCGGCGACGCCCAGGCGGCTCGCGCGGCGCGCGGTGGCGTTGACGGTTGTGCTCACTGGGGAGCTCCGCTGATCCGGACCCATCCGGCCTTCTCGAACTCGGGGGTGCCGGGAGCCACTGCCTCCGGCTGGCCCTCCGTGACCAGGTGCTCGATGTCGGCTTGGCTGCCCTGCACGAGTCGCCAGTCGCCGTCGAGCCACCGCATCAGCTGGGTGCCGGCGTAGAGGCTGTCCTTGACCTTGCCGTCGGCGGTGGTGAGCGTGACGTAGCTGAGCAGGTTCACCGCGTAGTAGTCGGTGTCGAGCTCCTCGAGGGTGTAGGCGACCGGGGTGACGGCGTACGACGCGGGAGCGGGCACGTCGCCCTCCTTCGCGACGCCGGCCTGCTGTCGGCGCAGCGCGACCGCCGCGCGGGCGCGCTCCTCGAAGACGGACTTGTCCTCGGGGTTGGCGTAGAGGCCGGCGACGGTGACGGCCTGGTCGTAGTCGAATCCGACCTGGGCCTTGGCCACCTCGACCTGCAGTGCGACGGCGCCGAGGTCGGTGGCGGGAAACCCTGTCGGGTGGCCGTCGACCTGGTCGGTGCCGGTGGGGATCACGACGCCGTCGGTGGGCGCGGTGTCCGGGGCGACCTGCTCGACCGAGGCGTTCTCGACCGTCTTGCTCGAGGTGTCCCCGCCGGCTGTGTCCGAGCTGCCACCGTCGTCCGCCTGGCTGCGCGCACCGAGCCAGACGACGGTGGCCACCATGGTGGCGATCGCCACCAGGATGCCGATGCGCACGAGGGTGGTGCGCGAGTCGTCGTTTCCGGTCGTCAGGTTCTTCATCAGTGGTCCCCTTCAATGTGGTCAGGGTCAGTGGTGTCGTCGGTCGACCAGGTGCGCCAGCCGGCTTCGTGTGCCAGTTGGGTGCCGGGCCAGGTGGCGGGAGCGGGTGCGGGCGGTGCGCCGGGGGCGACCATCCAGCGGCCGCCGACCCACTGCATGCGCTCGCAGTGGGCGAAGGCGATCTGGGCTTCCTGCTTGTAGGAGGCGGTGACCTTCATCAGCACGCAGACGGTGGTCCAGTCGGGGCCGTCGGTGCCCTTCACGAGCGCGGCGGCCGGCTCGAGGGAGACCGAGGCGCTGGGGTCCTTGACCGAGCCCATGCCGGTGCTGGTCAGGAACGCGCGGACGCTGGCGGTGATCCACCAGTCCTCGGTGCGGACGCCGCCCGGCAGGGCCCAGGCGTTGTAGACCTCCTCGGCGGTGGTGAGGCTCATCGACTGCAGCACCGCGAGGTCGATCTGGGCGAGCTGCCCGATCGCGCCCTCGGGGGTCTGCGGGAACCCGCTCCTCACGAACGCGGGTCCGTTCACGCCGGTGCCGGCCGGGATCTTGATGACGGGCGCCTGGGTGCTGATCGTCTCGGCCGGGAAGGCGGCCCTCTCGGGAACGGTCAGCATCGGCTCGGCGGCGATCTCGTCGCGGTGCGCGGCGCCTTGGGCCACCGTGGAGCGGTCGTTCTCGCCGGTCGCCACATCGGGCGCCGCTGCGTTGGCGTCGTCGCCGATCCCGGCGAGTGCGAGGTAGCTCCCGTAGACGAGGCCACCGATCAGGAGCGCAGCCACGACGACGGCCATCACCAGGATCCCGAGGAGGCGGCGACGGCTCCACTCGCTGGTGCCCTCAGCCTTCTTCGTGGCTGCGCGCCACATCAGATGCAGCCCTTGCCGAGGATGCCGTTGAGCATGCCGGGCAGAACCAGGTAGGCGATCGCGCACGCGAAGACCACCACCACCGAGATCACGCCGACCTTGGAGGCGTGCGGCAGGGAGAAGACCCGGCCGGCGATGATCGCGCCGATGGCGATGATGATGCCGAGACCGAACAGGACGATGACGCCCCACAGCACGTAGCTGGTGATCTCGTTGGTGGGTCCGACGGCACCCGGGGGCGCCTTCGGGCAGACCTTGGCGGCCATCGGGAGGAGAGCGGTCATGACGTCCATGGGTGGACTTCCTTTCTGGGTTGCTGACCCGGTGCGGGTCAGGCGCTTTCGCTGGTGTCGGTGAGCAGGTGTGCGGGCTCGAGCAACTGACGGGCTGCCGAGATCAGGGGGGCCGGGACGGGCCGGGAGTCCAGGCCGTTGACCGCAAGCTCGCGGTCCTCGGGGATCTCCACGCACCGGTCTGCGACCAGGGCGCGACGTATGGCGGGGCCGCCGGCGTGCTCGAGGCCCCGGGGCCACTTCTTGCGACGCGGCCCGCGTACGGCGAGGGTGATCTGCTCGGGCTGCCAGTGGTTGGCCAGCAGCTCGAGGGCGACCGAGGCGCGGCGCATCCCGGGGACGGTGGCGGTGGTGACCAGGACGATCTGGTCGGCGGTGCGGACGGCCTCGGCGAGCCAGCAGTCGGTGGCCAGCAGTTGGCCGGCCTCCCAGCCGACGTCGAGGATGGTCAGCTGGGTCTCGTGCGCGGCGTCGGTCGGCAGCGGGACCTCGTCGACGCCGGCGAGGACCTCGCTGGCCCGCTCGAGCAGGACGTGGTCGCGCTTGCCCTGGCGCCAGTCGGTCGGGTGCAGGCCGAGCTCGGCGGTGCTGGCCGCAGCGAGGCCCGAAGCGGTGACCGAGCAGCACTCGATGACGCGGACCGGTGCTGCCGCGGCGAGGCCGGCTGCCAGGGCGACGGTGCTCGCGCCCACCGACCCGGCGCATCCGATGACGGCGATGGTGTGCTCCCCCGCTGCCGGGGACCAGTTGTCTGCGGCTGCGGTGCCGCGGCCGCGGGGGCCCTTGCCGGTGCCCGGGCCGGTGCGGAACTCGCCGGCGTTCACGGCGTTCCAGGCCCGCTTGAGCTCGTCGACGCCGACCGGGCGGCTCGAGGTCTGGGTGCTCACTGGGCCTCCCCAAGGCCGCCGCGGCGGAACTCGAGCGCGGCCCGGACCTCGGCCGGGGTCAGGCTGGCCAGCTGTGCCTTGGCGGCCTGGACCTCGTGCAGCTGGGCGACGCAGCCGGTGAGCTGCTCGATCGCCTCGGTTTCGCGGCCGGCGATCGCGAACAGCTCGGCGATCTGCGCCGGCGTCCGGCTCTCGCCGTCGTCCTGGGTGTTTGTCATGGGCTTCACCACCTCCAGTCGCCTATGTGTCGCGGGGAGGTGGGAGCGATCACGGTTGCGCTCATTCGTCATGGCCGAACTTCCTCGGGGCGGCCGCGGCGAGGGCGCGCACGCTGCGCGAGCCGTGGCGGCGGACGGTGGCCTCGGAGACCCCGACGCGGGGTGCGACTCGGCTGGACACCTCGTTGCTGAGCAGGCCGCCGTAGCCGCGGGTGAGATTGCGGGTCTCGATCCGGTCGGCCTCCTCGACCAGGCAGAGCAGCAGGTAGCGGTCGGCCGGGCTGATCACCTGGTGCTCACACGCCCACGCCAACAGCTCCAGCAGCTCCTCGGTGGCCGAGGGCTCCTCCTGCTCCGGGCCGGCGTCGGCCAGCAGCTCGGGACGACGGAACGATGCCGCGGTGACGCGTTCGGTCCGCATCTCGCCGGCGGCCCACGCCTTGCCGTCTTCGGTGTCGAAGAGGTCGCCGGTCGAGAAGGACTCCACGAGGGTCGTGTTCGCCCAGGTGCGGTCGGCGCGGGAGACGTGGAAGAAGTCGCCGACCTCGCGAAGGACACCGACCCGGGTGTTGATCAGGATGTTCGCGGCGACCTTGCGCAGCCGGCGCCACTTGAAGGTCCGGATCTCGATCCACAGCTGGGAGGCCACGAGCTCGTCGATCCGCTCGACCGCCGACCAGGCTCCAGCGTCGATGGGCTGACTGTCGCGGAAGACGTCCTTGGGCGGGAGGGTGCTCAGCCAGCCCGCGAGCCGGCAGGCGCCGGGCAGCAGGCACTTGGCGAGCGCGGCCGCGGCGGCGGTGTCGTCGCCGCCGTCGGGAGCCGCCAGCATGGCCAGCGCCAGGAGGACCTCGTCAGAGGCTTCGCTGTCCACCGAGGGCAGCCAGGCCCGGAGATCGTCGAACTCCTCGACCACCCCAAGCCGCGGATCCGCGGCGACCCAGGTAGGCCACTTCTGGCGGGCCAGGTCGAGCAGTTCGCTGTTGTCGTCGAGGCCGAGCTGGTCTCCCACACTCATCGCACTCGCTCCTTTCGTCCGTGACTGAGCACGGCAGAAAGGTCGCGAGCGGGCGTCCCCGCATCCGTCCCCCCAAACCCCTGATTTCGAGGGGGGACGCTGAGGGGGGACGCGCGTTTGCGCAGGTCAGAGGGCGTCCCCCCGAAAGTTGAAGAAGTTTCCGGCCAACCCGTTGCGCGACCCGATTGTCGAGAACCACGGAACTTTTCCAAACGGGTCCCGGCTACTTTTCAACACTGAATCGGTAGAGATTCGCGGCATGCCAGACGGGCCGCCACACTTACCTGCGTGACCTCCACCTCGAGCTCCGCCGCGCGCGTCGCTAGCCGACGGCAGTCAACGTCCTGGCCGTTCGCGGTCGGCGGGCTGATCGGGATCTTGGGCGGTCTCATCGGGTTGGGCGGAGCTGAGTTTCGGCTGCCGCTACTCATGGCGCTGTTCGGGTTCGCGGCGCTCCAGGCGGTCATTTTGAACAAGGCCATGAGCCTGGTCGTGGTGATCGCGGCGTTGCCCGCTCGAGCGTTTGCGGTCCCGTGGAACGACGTCGCAGACCATTGGTGGATCGCGGCGAACCTGCTCGCCGGGTCCATGGTCGGCGCCTGGGCCGCGGCGGGCTGGGCTACCCGGATGCACTCGCGCACCCTGCACCGCACGCTTGCCCTGCTGCTGGTGGCGATCGCGGTGGTGCTCGCCGGCACCCACTACGCAGAGCTCGGCAGCCTTGACATACCGGCTGGGCCCCGAGCGATTGTGGGTGTCCTCGCGGGCGTGCTGATCGGGATGGTCGCCGCCTTCATGGGCGTCGCCGGGGGTGAGCTCCTGATCCCGACCATCGTGCTTATCTTCGGGGCCGATATCCGTCTCGCCGGCAGCCTCTCGCTCTTGGTATCGCTACCCACGATGCTGGTTGCCTTCACGCGCTACAGCCGCGACAGCGCCTTCACCGTGCTGCATCAGAATCTGCGGTTCTTGGCTCTTATGGGAGCCGGCTCCATCGCCGGCGCCGTGGTTGGCGGTGCCCTGCTCCAGTACGTCGCGAGCCCCGCCCTCATTGCGGCCCTTGCCCTGATCCTGCTCGTCTCCGCAGCCAAGGTCTGGCGCCATTCTGAGGACTCCTGATCCGCTCGGTCCGTTCTGTGCCGAGGGCGGGACCGTACTTTTCACACCAGTCCGGGCACGGCCGATCTGCGAAATGCCTCCATGCGGGACGCCGCGCAATCTTCGCTGCGTCTCGACACCGATTTCCAGTCGCCATCGGCCGGTTTGAGCCGTCGTGGGGAAGGTCGGGCAGGTCGCCGGCGAGGAGGTCGACGCCGCGGTTACCGGGATGGCTGGCGTCGATCTCCAGCGCGAGCGCACGGGTCTGGTCAGCCCGATTTCCGATTCCCCCACGCACGCCTGACGGTGCGTGCTCTACTTGGGCCAAGAGCCCCAGGTGACCCGAGACGCCTGGGGCTCTTTCACGTCCAGAGCGACGAACAGAGCAGCCGGACCGCAGGCCCGACGCGCCCCCTCCCGGGTGAGCAGGACCAGGAACGAGAACAGGTCCCCGTCCTCCTTCGAGGACGGGGACCTGTGTCGGTGATCGGGAGTGGTTAGGACCTGGTCACTGGGTCAGCACCTGGGCCTCGCCGATGCGGATCGGGAGCGGGTCGGTGGTCAGGTCGAACTCGATGGTTCCGGACTGCCCGCCACCGGTCCACTCGACCACCCAGTGGCTGGTCGCGGTGACCTGGTACGCGCCATCGGGCTGGTCCGACGACATCTTCGCGTAGCGGTGACCACAGGTCGGGGATGGCTGCTTCCCGTAGTGATCGGCGTACGGGGTGCCCTTGCCGGTGCAGGTCACCTTGGTGCCGTCGCTCATGTCCCACACGATGCTGGAGACGCTCGCGGTCGCACTGACCGAAACCGTCCCCTCACTCGCCGAAGCAGTGATCGGCCCGAAGGTGTCATCGGTCGGGCTGTCGACCCACATCCACACCGGCAAGCCGACGAGGCCGGCTCGGTTGGCTCCCGACTCGGGAACGATGCCGATCTTGATGGGGTCTAGATCCATCGAGGCGATGGCCCGGTTGGCCAGCACCACCGGGTCGATGCCGACCTCGCCGGTCTCGATCCACATGTACTCCCAGGACGACCCCGGCGGCGGGAAGTAGCAGACGTGCCACCAGCCGTCCTCTTTGGTCTTGCCCTCGGGCGGGACCATGTCATCCGGTCCCCTTGCCCCGATCCAGCACGCGTACTTGCTGCTCCAGACCGACCCCTCGGGTCCGGTGCACGGGATCTCACGCCCGTCGTAGTTGCAGGTCGACGACCCGCCGCCGGGGTCGCCACCGCCACCACCCGGGTCCTCGCCCTCGTCCTCGCAGACGAGCTTGACCTCTCCAGTATTCGGGTCGGTTTCGTACCAGCAGTTCTCCCCGCCGGCCGCGGAGGCTGGGGCGGATGAGCCGACAACGACCAATGCTGTCGCAGCAAAGATGGTGGCGAGCGCTCGCGCTAGCACGACTCGTCCCACAGCACGTTCGAGCTCGTAACGAGCCACCGACCCTTCTCCAACACCAGCTCGTACTCAATCGGCACCGGGTTTCGCAGCGGATTGCCCTCCGGGTCCTTCTGCTCGGGGACCGGCTTGCCATCCTTAGTCCGCTCGACCCCAGTGCGGTCCTCGCAGTCGGTGATCAAGATCAGGTCGTCGGCGCGCTGGCGCGGCTCACCAAGCGTGTGCACGTACTCCCCGGTGACCTTGCTGCCGGAGCGCTCGATCCCGGACACGTTCTGCTGAACGTTCAGGAACTCCCGGCCCGTCGCTACCTTGTTGAGCCGCTTGAACTCGATCGTGGCGGCGCGGAACGCGTCGTCGCGAACGTCAAGGTAGGCCTCCAGTTGGGCCGCTGCCTTTTCTTCGGGGGTCTTCGGGGTCGGCGAGCTGGTGGCGGTCGGCGAGGGGGTCTCGCTGGGCGTCTCCTGGCCCTTGGGGTCGGTGTCGTCGTCGCCGCAGCCCGAGAGGGTCAGGGCCAGGGCGAGGGCCACTCCCCCGAGTACGGAGTGGTGCTTCCTCATGCGGTGTCTCCTCCTGTGTGGGGCGTCGTCGTCACGGATCGGCTGACGTCGTTGGCGATGTGCTCGAGGTGCTCTTCGGCGGCGTCGACGAGCTCGGCGAGCGAGCCGTTGTCGGCCGGGTCGAGACCGAACTGCTTGTCCGCGTCGTAGAGGGCGCGGATGGTGTCGCGGACGAAGACGGCTCTGGCGACGCGGCGTGCGTCGAGATCGGGCCGGTCGGCGCCGGCCGCGACGTAGCGGCCAGTGAGTTCCTGGATGAACGTCGTCATGTGCTGGTGCTCCCTTCCCGAGTCAGCTCGCCAGCCAGCCGTGTGTACTGATGATGGTCTTCGTACGCTCCGACAGTTCCATGGGTGCGTCGCCGTCGTCGGAGCGGTTGCAGATCTCCTCGCGCAGGATCCGGTCGGCCTCGAGCTGGTCGCCCTCGGCCTTCATGACGTGCGCCAGGCAGAGGCGAGTGCTCTCGCCGTCGGGGTCGGCCCGGTTGGCGACGTAGGCGGCGGAGCGGGCCTTGACCAGATCGCCCGCGGCAAGGGCCTCAGTGACGACGATGAGCGCGACGTCAGCAATCCAGCGGGGTGCCATCTGGTCGATCCGGTTGTTCTCCTTGATCAACCACTCCCATCCGTCGGGCCGCTTCTGGCTGAGCGGCGGACCATCGCCCACGAGCTCGAGGGCGGTGCACAGGTCGGCAATGCCCTCGGGGCCGCCGCGGGCCTGGCCGCGCTTACGGAGCCGGAGGAAGAGGTCGAGGTCGACGAGGAGGCCGTCATCGACCTGATAGACGTTCACGCCAGTGAGCTTGGTGCCGGGCGCGTTCTCGGCGTACGGGAGGTGGTCTTCGCCGGTTCTGGGGTTCGTGCCGAGCCAGTCGCGGACGATGTTGGTGTAGTCGCGCACCTTGCCGCCGGTGATCGAGAAGGCCTCTTCGATCTGCTCGCGGGTGGCGCCGTGCTTGCGGTGCAGGGCCAGGTAGGCGAGGAGCTCGGTGAAGTAGGGCTTGCGCTTGGCCAGGGCCTTGCCGTGGGTGCGAGCGGTGACCGGCCCGAGCAGGCTGAGCCGGGGGCGGTCGCAGTCCGTGGAGAACCAGTCCTCAATGTCCTGGTCGAGGGTGGGGTCACTCTGCTCGACCTCGGCGCGGACGTGCTCGGGGACCTTCGGTGCCAGGGTCTCGAGGTCCTCCTGCACGATCGCGCTCTGCCGGATGTAGTCCTCGTCGTCGCCCTCGAGGAGCGAGGACAGCGGCTCGTCCACGGCATCGGCGGGAGTGTTGCGCGGCAGGGTGTACTCGCGGCGCAGGGCCCCGGACTGGTCGGTGTAGGCCTCCCAGCCGTCGGTGGCGCTCTCGTCGACAGGCGTGTCGACGTACTCAGGAGTCTCGCTCTGCGCGTAGACCAGGGCACAGCCGCGGGCCTCGTCGCTGGTGAGGCCGACAGCGATCAAGTTGAGGCCGGCGTGCTCGAGGACGACGCGGCCGGTGTTGGTCATGTGCAGCACCGCACCGGAGGTGTTGGGCCGCTCGCCGGCGACGACGATGGAGGTGGCCGACTGGCCGACGTGGTCGTTGACCAGCTGCAGCAACTGCTCGAGGTCGTCGGGCTCGCCAGCCGCCGCGTCGACCAGCAGCATCCGGGCGGGCCAGGTGTCGTCGTCGACGCTGCCGGTGCGGGCGGTGGACACATCGGTGTTGTGCCGCTTGGCGCGGTCGACGGTGGTGACCGCCGCCGCGAGGACCTCCGCAGTCGCGGGTGATCCTGCTGCACCGGTCGGGTAGTAGCTGATCCGCTCGTCCATGGCGACGGTCTCTTCGGCGACGCCGATGCAGTCGACCTGGACGCGCCGCGACCACGGGTTGACGGCCAACTGGGCGGCGAGGTGGCGAGCGAAGTCGCGGCCGTGGGTCGGGTCGCCGCTGATGGTGAGGGTGGACAGCTCCTCGCAGTTGAGAAGCCAGGTCTCCCCTTCGTCGCTCATACCGATGGTGGCCAGGAGCGGGTAGGGCGGCTCGACGTTGTCGGGGGCGGGGCCGAGCTCGTCGACGTCGGTGTCCGTGCTGACGTGCCAATGGGTCTGGTCCGGGCTTCCCACCCACGGCGCAGGCACGGTGGCCGGTGCGCTGAGGTGCAGGGTCAGCTTGCCGTGCGCGAGCTCCACAGCCGCGAGCGGCGGCATCGTGGTGCCCTGAGCGCCGACCGCGGCCGCGAGCCGGCGCAGCGCTTCGTCGGCGAACTCCACGGTGGCCGCGGCCGCGGTGCCGGTGGCGTTCAGGGTCATCTCGACCGGCGCGAGCTCCGGGGGCGGCGCGGCGATCGCGCGGCCGGGAGGCCGGTTCCGGTAGCCGGCCCGACGACGAGACCGCAGGGCCATGAGGAGTGCCCCGGACAGCAGGACTCCCCCGCCGGTCAACCCGGCGAGGACCCACGGCGCGTCGAGGATCGAGTCGTCAGCGTCGTCGACCTGGTCGACGTCGGCCGCCGGCGCCGGCGACTCCTCAGACTGGGGCGGAGCGACGTCGGGTGCGGCCGTCTCGGGCGCGGCTGTCTCGGGCTCCTGGGCGACTGGCGGCTCTTCCTCGGCCGGCGGGTCGGCAGGCTGCTGGTCTTGCGGGACGGTGGGCGTCTCCGGCTCGACCTCGCGCGGCTGCTGGTTCTCGGTGTCGTCGTGGCTGCGCTCCGGGTCGGCGCCGGGGATGTTGAGCTTCCAACCAACGTCGATGACGTCGGGGTCGGTCAGCTGCACCCCTCCGGGCTGGGTGATGCCGGTGGAGGCCTGGTAGATCTCGGGCCAGCGGTTGGCGTCACCGAGCTGCTCCTGTGCGATCTCGCTGAGAGTGTCGCCGGCCTGCACGCCGTAGTGGTGCGCGGGAGCGTCCTTGGACTGGGGCGCCGGCAGCTTGAGCACCCACCCGGGCTCGAGGAAGCTCGGCTGCCCGCCGAGCAGGTCGCGGTTGAGCTGAGCGATCTCCTTGTACCGGGCTCCGTCGCCAAGGTGGTCCTCGGCGATCGACCACAGGCTCTCCCCCGGCTTCACGGCGTGCTCGACGGTCTTGGGGCCCGTGCGCTCCTGCTCCGTCTCGACCTTGACGTCCTGCTGCACCGGAGCCTGGTCGACGACGCCGACGCTGGCGTGCTCCACCGTCGCCGTCGGCGCGGCCGCCGCCGAGCTGATCGTGGTGGCCTGCGCAGCGATCGGGGCCGCGATGAAGAGCAGGGCGGCCAGGCCGATGAGGCCGCGCGCCGCAGCCTGGGGGCGACCGAGGCCCGGCAGCTGGGGGGCCTCGACCCGGCGAAGCCGGGCGATGGCCTCCACGACGAGGCTCAGGGCCATGAAGGCCCAGGCGACCCAGCCGATGACCTTGAACAGGCCGAGGACGAGCGTGCCGTCGTCGGGCGCCAGGAGGGCGTTCCTGATGCTGTCCAGGGTCGGGACCTGGTCGGGGATCGGGTCGGCGCCGATCGAGAGGAAGAGGGCGGGCAGCCCGATGACGATGCCGAGCACGGCGACCGAGGCAGCGAGGCCGGTGAGTCGCTGGCCCAGAGTGGGATGGGTGGGCGTGGTCATCGAAGTCGCGGGCCACAAGCCCGGACTCGATGTCCGGGCACGAAACGCCGCTCCCTCCTTCCAGGGATCTGTCGGTAGGTGATGCTTCGATCGGTGACGTGTCGCGATTCAGGCTGGCTCCGACCGCTGCCCAGGAGGCAGCCATGCTGGACCATTGCGCGCACTCTCGATTCGTGTGGAACCTGGGTCTTGAGCAAAGGCTGATGTGGCGCCCAGGCCGCCCGAACACGCCCAGCTACGTCGACCAGGCAGCGCAGCTGACTGAGGCCCGCCAGTCTGAACCGTGGCTGAGCGCCGGTTCCCAAACCGTGCAGCAACAGGCACTCCGGGACCTGGACCAGGCTTGGCGCAACTTCTTTGCCGGCACACATGGCCGTCCGAGCTGGCGAAAAGCCGGAATCGATGAGGGATTCCGGATCGTTGGCCGCCAGGCCCGCCGGGTGGAGCGGGTGTCGCGGAAGTGGGGACGCGTTTGGGTTCCTAAGGTGGGTTGGATCCGGTTCCGGCTCACCCGTGCGCTGCCCGCAGCCGCCTCGTATCGGGTAAACCGCGATCGTGCTGGGCGCTGGCACATCGCGTTCGCGGCGATCCCGCCCGCGATCCCCGCGCCTGGCAACGGGGAGGTCGTCGGAATCGATCGCGGAGTGGTTGTCTCCGCAGCCCTGTCGACCGGCGCACTGCTCCGCTCCCCCGGTCTTCGTCCCAAAGAGGCAGAGCGGCTGCGGCGCCTTGAGCGACGCCTCGCCGGTTCGCAGCGCGGCTCTAAGCGTCGGCAGAAGGTCAAGGTCGCGATCGCTCGCTTGAAGGCCCGTGAGGTCGACCGGCGCAAGGACTGGGTCGAGAAGACGAGTACCGACCTGGCTCGCAACTTCGACCTGATACGTGTGGAGCACCTCGATATCCGCGGGATGACCCGATCGGCCAAGGGAACTATCGACCGGCCGGGCAAGAACGTAGCCGCTAAGGCCGGCGTGAATCGGGGGATCTTGGCCAACGGGTGGGGCCAGCTGACCAGCCGCCTCGAGGACAAGGCGCCGGGTCGAGTCGAGAAGATTCCTGCTGCCTACACGTCCCAGACGTGCTCGGTTTGCGGGATCGTGGATGCGAGGGCGCGCGAGAGCCAAGCCGCCTTCCGTTGCCGGTCCTGCGGTTACACCGAACACGCTGACATCAACGCTGCTCGCAACATCGCCGCCGGACGGGCGGTGCCAGCACGTGGAGAGTCGGGGCTGCCCGACTCTGTGAAGCGTGAACCTCAACTCGACTCGCCTCCTCTCGGCGTAGATGGGTTGGAATCCCAGGAGCCCAAGTCCTGGGAGGACGTCAACTCTCGATGCCTCCTTCTGCACGGATGAGCCGCGCGGACGCCTCCCCGGTGACCTGCATGGAGTCCAGGCCGATGATCCCGAGGAACTTGCTGTTGTAGGTGTCGGTGGTGGTGACGATCAGGGTGTCGCCGTTGACGACGCGTGCGCTTCCTTCCACACCGGCGGCGTGGAGGTAGTCCAGGGCGGCTGCCTTGGCGGCGTTGATGTCGACGCGGAGGTCCTCGCCGCGCACCGCGGTGGATCCCTGGACCTCCTGGGCGCCGGTGCGGGCGGCCTGGGAAGCGGCGCTGCGGGCCTGCTGCTGCGTGTGGACCTTGCCACCGAGGTCGACGGCCATCCCGACGAGGATGATCATCGCGAACGACGCGGTGGCGAACCAGACGCTGATGGAGCCGCGCTCGTCGCGAGCACGATCTGTCATGAGGCGGCGGAGGTGGCGCATCATCGGCGCTCCCGGTAGGCATCGACGGGGCTGCTGGCCGTCGCGGTGATCGTCCTGGTGCCCGGCAGGCCCGGGATGCTCAGGTCGGCCACGTCGACCTTGCAGGTCACGGTGGCGGTCACCTGGGCGGTGGTGCCGAGCGGGGCGTTGAACGCGCCGGCGTTGACCGTGATGTTGGTGGTCGCGCACTGCAGGCCCTGGTCGTTCAGGCTGCTGGTGGCCGCGGACTTGCCGGAGCTGATCGCCTCGCTCTGGGTCCGCTCGATCGAGGCCGCTCGGGCGGCCTCGTAGGCGGCTGCCTCCACGGACTGCTTGGCGATCTCCACGCGGCCGCCGAGGATGATCATCGCCACGAACAGGCCGAAGGCCGGGACGCCGATCGCGGCCTCGATGGCCACCGATCCGCGCTCGTCCCGGCGCTTGCTCCTCCTCCACTTGGTCCACCTGGTCATTCGGTGAGCCTCTCGACCGGGACGCTGGCGCTCTGGGTGACGGTGACGTGCCAGCCAGGGATCACGCTCATGGACTGGCCGGTGACGGTGATCGTGGCCGTGGTCGTGGTCCGCGACCCCGTCACGCTGGTGGAGGTCATCACGTCGGAGCCGCCGGCGTCTTGGAGGAACGTGTTCGCCGTGGCCACGCCGGCTTCCCGGGTGCCGGTCTCGCTGCCCGCCTCGCGGGCGCCCTCCTGCGCGGCCGCGAGCGCTACCTGCTTCGCGTGGTAGTACAGGGCGCCCTGGAGGCCGAGGAACATCACCAGGAACAGCGCGGGCATCAGGAAGACCATCTGGATGGTCACTGACCCGCGCTCGTCCCGGCGGCGGCGGTGAAGGCTGGCGAACATGACGAGGTCCCGCCTACTTGATCTTGGCGGACTCGCTGGTCACGAAGAACTTGATGGCCGCGACGACGATGCCGACGATGACGATCACCGCGCCGGCCCACAGGACCTGCTCGATCGTGACGGAGCCGCGCTCGTCGCGCTTGGTGATGCGGTCCTCGAGGGAGGCGAGCGTGGTGAGCGCCGCCAGCTGGAGGGCGATGAAGAGCTTCAACATCGGGGTCTTCCTTTCTGGTTGTTCGGTTTGCGGTTCTGGGGACCCGGGTTGGTGGGTCGGTGTTAGGGGCGGTCAGGTGGTGAAGCGGAGCATCGAGGGGGCCACGAGGATCGCCATGAAGACGATGCCGAGCAGGCTGGCGGGGATGTACATGCGCTCGGAGGTGGCGTTGGCCTTGCCGACCTCGGCGCTGAGCATCGCCGAGCGCAGTGCGGCGGCGCGGGCCCGGAGGTTGTTGTAGATCTGGGCTCCGTCCTGGCCGGACTGCTGCATGATGTCGGCGAGGTCGTCCAGCTCGGGGACGCCGAGCTCCTCGGCCAGGCCGTGCAGGGAGTCCCAGGGGGCGCGGGTCATGTAGCGGGCGCGGCGCAGCTCGCTCTCGATCCGCTTGAACACCCACTTGTCCCCGACCTCGGCCGCGGAGCGGAGTGCCTGCTGGCCGCTGGACCCGTCGCGTACGCCGGTGGCCACCATGTCGATGTAGGCGCCCAGCGCCCGGCTGAACTCGATGCGGGCCTTCTTGGCGTCGTCGGCGGCGTTGTAGTTGGGCATGAACCAGAACAAGGCGGCCAGCGCGAGCGACCCGAGGGTGGGGATGGCGAACGGCAGTGGGAGCCCGATCAGGCTGAAGAAGCCGGCCAGCAGCGGCGGCATGATCAGGCCGAGCATCGCCCAGACGACCTTCTCGCCGTAGAACCGGGTCTCGCTGATCTGCAGGATGGCCAGGTCCTTGCGGGGCGTGTGCGCCCAGGCGCTGCCGGGCAGGTTCTTCATCGCCCACAGGCCGATCCGGTCGACCACCGAGCTCGTGTCGGTGCCCGCGTCGACGTCGAGACCCGTGGCGCCGCGGCGGGGCACGACGCGATCGGGCGAGAGGCGGTCCAGCGCGTCGACCAGGTCGGGGTCAGACGGCGCGAGACGCCATACGAGCAGGGCGAGGGCCAGCCCGAGGAGGGTGCCGCTGGCGAGGGCGATCTGCAGGCCGGTCATGCGAGCGCTCCTTCCTTCTCGCTCGGTGCGGTGCGCTGGGCGGCGCGGTGCGCGTTGCGGGCCTGGAGGTCGAGGAACCGCGGGAGCGGCTTGGCGACGGCCATGCGGCGCATCCACAGCAGCGTGGCCACGTAGGCCGAGAGCAGGACGGCGAGGATGACCTGACCGAGCGGGCTGCCGTAGGGCTCGATGTAGTCGCCGGTGAAGGCGAGCATCCCGAGGACACCGAGGGTGATCACGGTGACGGTGCGGGCCGTGGTGCGGGGCTTGGCCTGGTCGGCCGCGATCTGGCGGCGTGCCCGAACGTCGGAGGCCACGGTCTCGGCGAGGGCGTCCAGTGCCTTGGACAGGCCGGCCTGGCCGCGGCCGCTGGCGGCGAGGATCAGCTGGCTGGCCACGACGTCGCCGGTGGAGTCGTTGAGGTCCTCGGCGAAGGCGCGCAGCACGTCCTCGGTGGTGGCGGTGTTGTTCCACAGCCGGGAGACCATCAGCCCGACCTCGCGCTCGATCGGCGCCGGAGCGGACTGCAGCGACTTGATGAGCGCCGAGCGCAGGGACTGGCCGGCGGTCAGCTTTCCGGACAGGGACCGCGTCCACTCCTCGAGCGCCTCGAGCTTCTCGATGCTCGCGGCCGCCGGCGGGGGCGTCAGCAGCAGCGGGATACCGACGATCGCGGCCGGGACGAGCACGATCGCGATCACCCAGCCGGTCACCAACGCGACCAGGAGGCCGGCCACGGCGCCGCCGACCATCAGCATCCGGGTGCGGCGGTCGAGTCGGATGAACCAGCTGCCCAGCCGGCCGAACGGCGTGGTGGTCCGGGCGGGCCGCGGTGGCTTGGGCGGCGCGGGGATCAGCGCGTAGACCATCCCGATCAGGCCGATGACGATGAGGGCGCCGAAGACGGCGGGCAGGAACGCGGCGGTCATGAGGTCGCCACCCCCGGGTTGGCCTGGGACTCGGCCTTGTAGGCCTCGAGGTCGAAGCCGTGGCGGGCCAGCTCCTGGGCGAGGAAGTTGTCGAGCTTCCCGGTCGCGACGGCCTGACCGAGCTGGTTGGGGGCGAAGATCGGGGTGGTGGCGTAGCCCCTCGCTGCGTCGATGCTGGGCTGGACGACCAGGACCTCCTCGACCCAGCGCTGCTTGCGGAAGGTGCCGTCGTCGTTGGGGACGACCTCCGAGCGCAGGTACATCACGATGTCGATCGCGGCGGCCAGCTTGCTGATCGCCAGCTCGCGGGTGACCTGGGGGCCCTTCTCCATGGCGCAGGAGACGAGCTTCTCGATGGTGTGCTCGGCGCTGCGGGCGTGGGTGGTGCTGATCGAGCCCGGGCCGGACTCCATGGCCTTGAGCATGTTCCACACCTCGGGGCCGCGGACCTCGCCGACGATCTGGCGGGCGAGGTTGAACCGGAACGAGTGGTGGATGGCCTCCTCGAGGCTGAACTCACCCGCCTGGCGGCCGTCGATGCCGACCTCACCGGATCCGGGGCGGTGCTCCCAGGCGTGGACGATCTTGTGCCGGTCGACCAGCTCGTGCAGGTGCAGCTCGAACTCGGTCTCGAAGGTGCCGATCATCTCCCAGGGCGGGATGCACGAGCACAGAGCGCGCACCCAGGTGGTGTTATGCGTGGGGATGCAGCTGCGACTGGCGAGGAAGAGTGCCGACGGCGCGTCGACGCTGATGCAGCGGACGGGCACCGAGGCGACGGGTCGGACGGCGACGATCTTCCGAGCTCGGGGGCCGTCGTTGCAGGTCGCCTGTAGATCGCGCTTGCGCGGTAGCCGGAAGACCGGGGTGTTCGTTGTCCACGCGACTGTGTAGGAGGTGCCACAGGGCCGCCCTTCGTACATGGCGGCCTTGGACCGGATGTGGGCCTTGAAGCCCAGCCCGATCGTCAGCTCGCGGACTTGCTCGGCCAGCAGCTGGTTGGTGTTGCTGAACTCGACGCTGCCCCCTACCGCAGTGCGGGTGCCCTTGGCCGCACGCTTGGTCACGGTGCCGTCGCTGTCCATCAGGCCCTGCAGCAGTGCCAGGCGCTGTTCGGCGTCGCCCTGCAGGTAGATGCGTGGAATGTGCTTGTCACCCAGGAGGCCGAGCATGCGGAGCGAGCGATGGAACCCGCCGCCCACTTGGTAGTCGTACCCAGCGACGAGCCGGCACGGGTAGCCGCGGGTCTCGAAGGCCGCCACGACCTCAGGATCAGCCGTGGACACGCGTGCCGCGCCAGACGTGCCATCACCGAGCCAGATGCCGAGGAGATAGGGGTCTATCGGCTGGTCCTTGGTGGAGTAGGTGAGTGCCTTGGTGAGTCGGACGCTGTGGTTGTAGGTGCGGTAGGGCTTGTCCTCGCTGACCCAGATGTTCTCGGCGATCTCGGCGGTCGTCAGGATCGCGGTGCTCGCACCGTCTGCGTGGTGACCCACGCCCCGGGGTGTCGACCGCCGGACGGCGAGTTCCTTGAGTACGAGTTGCTTGTCGTAGGTGTAGACCTGATGGTGCTCGTGCCCCCAGCGTCCGGTGCGTCCCTTGATCATGTGTCCAGTCGGCCCGAGCTTGTGGAGCACCTCCCTTAGCGCGGTGCCGTTCTGCTCTCCCACCATGCTGTGGAGCTCTGCACTGCAGATGTGCTGCTCACCTTCCTCGGCGGCGGCCAGCGCGAGCTGCCAGAGGCGCTCGCGCTCGGCGTGGTCAACCTCGTAGTCGGGTCCGTTTGATCGCCCACGCTTTCTCCCGGCCCTCCGCTCTACCTCCCAGAGGTGGTCGGCGTCGGCCACGATGGTGGCGCCGTCGTCGAACTCGACCTCGTAGCAGGGCCGGTCGTACTGAACGGGGTGCGCCTCGATGACACGGCAGGGCTTGCCCTCGTCGTCGAAGGCCACGTCTCCTCGTCGCAGGTCGCCCATCGTCGTCCACCCGTCGGGAGTAGGGATGGGCGTGTCGAGCGCCAACGCCTTGCCCGAGCCCTGGACGCCGGAGACGACGATGCTCTTGCCGGCGCGCACGCAGGCCGCGACGAAGTCGGCCAGGACCGGGCTGCACGCCTTGCGGTCGTAGACCATCTCGTCCATCGACACCTCGCGCAGCCCGTGGCGACGGATCACGACCGAGGTGTAGGCCATCACCCAGGAGCCGGCCGCGAGCCGCGCTCCCCCGGGCAGCCGGAGGTCCAGGTGCGGGCGGGCCTCGGTGAAGGGCCGGTTCTGTCGAGCGCCGAGGTCGGAGAGGAACTCGCGCAGCTCGTCCTCGGAGTCGGCTATCGGGGCGGCCTCGACGAGGGTGCCGTCGACGAGCTCCAGCCAGACCGCGCAGTCGGGACCGCGAGCGATGACGATGATGTTCTCGACGTCCTCGCGCTCGACGAGGGGCTGCAGGCGGCCCAGCCCGAACAGGGCGGCGTGGAGGGCGGACTTGAGTGCCTTCTCCTGGGCCGGGGTCCACGGCGGTCGGCCGGTGGAGACCAGGGTCTCGGCTTCGGACTTGATGAGCTCCTCGATGACGTCGAGGCCCATCTGCTCGCGGTCCTCTTCGGTGACCCGGCCGCCTTCCTTGTCGAGTCGGGCGGTCAGCCGCGAGGAGATCTCCGCGCGGTACTGCGCGATCAGCTCCCAGTCCAGCTCGATCTCGCCGTCCGTGCCGTGGGTGCGGGGGTGCTCTTCCGGTGCGGGCGCCACGAGGGGGCGCAGGCTGAACTCGGACCGGGAGCGGCCCGGGGGCTCCTGCTCACTGGCCCAGGCTCCGGCGAAGATCGGCAGTGAGGTCGGGTCCTGGTCCTCGAGGGCCGGCGCCGGGGGCGGCGGAGTGCCGTTGGCGGCGCGGGTGGCGCGGCCGCGGGCGAACGGCGAGGTCTGCTCGCGGTTGGCGGCGTGGCGGGCCTCGAGCCACTCGTCGGCGCGCAGCGGGTCGCGGCCGTTGGTCGCCGGGGGCTGTCCGTTGGTGCTCATGCGTGGCCTCCGTTCGTGGGAGCGAGGGCGGCCTGGTTGGCGCCGAGGATGGACTGGATGGCCGCGGCGCTGGCTCGGTAGCCACGCAGCAGCCCGGAGGTCTCGAACTTGCGGGGCTTGCGGGCCCCGTGGGAGTAGACCTCGGCTGCTTCGGGTTCCCAGTCGACGGAGGCGACCACGGGGATCTGGAGGGCCTTGGCGATGTGGCGTGCGGTGTAGGGCCGGACGCGGGCGCCGGTGGGAATCGCGGGCCAGCGTCGCTCCTCGTCGACGAGGAGGACCCCGAGACGGGACAGACCGCCGACCGCGCCGAATTGTGCGCGCAGGGTCTTGGCCCAGCTGGTCGCGCCGGCCAGGGCCGGCAGCGAGCTGCGGGTGACGAGCAGGGTCAGGTCGGATGCGGCGATGAGCGGCTGGGGCCAGCCTGCGAGGCCGAGTCGGCCGGCGTCGACGATGACGTCCTGGCCGTTGCGCTCGAGCGCGCGCAGCTGCTCGGTGAGCGGATCCCACAGGGGCAGGAGGCTGGGGGCCTGCTCGTGTGCTCGGATGCCGGGCAGGAACCACGCCGAGCGCTCGGCCGGTGCCTCGGGGTCGAGCAGCAGCGTCTCGCGGGGCAGGGCCTCGGCCAGCGTGCCCTCGCGCAGGGAGAGTGCGAGGTTGATCAGGCCGCCGGTCGGCTCCTGGGTGCCGTGGAAGTAGCCGGCGAAGACCGAGGACGATCCGGTCGGGTCTGCGTCGACCAGGAGCACGGGTCGGTGCCAGTTGAGGGCCAGGGCGAGCGCCGTGGTGGAGACGCCGGGCGAACCGCTCGCGGAGGCCAGGACGATCAGCGCCATGCCTCAGCGCTCCCGGGCATCCAGGACGAGCGCGACCCGTCCGGTGGCGGCACGGGCAGCCAGGTCGGCCGCTTCGCCTTCGGGCACCGCGACGTCGACGACGGTCTCCCCCGTCTCCTCGACCCGACTAACACCAACCACGGTGGCCTCGATGGTCACCGGCTCCTTGTCGGTGACCTCGCCCTGGTCCCCGGGGGTGGTGACGATCCGGACGACGTCGCCGCTGTAGAGCGGCTCCGAGGGCATCTTGGCGGGCGTGAGGCTGATGCCCACCAGGGACTCCCCCTCCCCCGGCACCAGGTTGTCGGTGACTGCCTCCTCGGTGAGCAGGGTGCCGGCCCACAGATCGACGGCGGCACGGCTGCCCTCGAGCTCGGCCTTCTGGCTACCCGGAACCGGGGTCAACGCGGGGTCGACGCTGACCCGCACGACGGAGAGGTCGCCAGCCTTGATGGTCTCGCCGCGCTTGACGTCACTGCTGACGACGAGGACCTCTTGGGTGTCGTTGACCGAGGTGAAGGCGAACGCGGTGCCCAGGGCGCCGGCGGCGACCAGGGCGGCCATCAGACCGAACACCCACGGCCGGCGGCGTGCCTTGACACGCGCGGTCGCGGCAGGCGCAGGCTGCGTCTGGGTGGTCGGCGGCGGGGGCGGTCCCCCCGCGGTGGTCTGTGCGGTGTCCAGCGACATTAGTTCCGAGTCCTCTCGTCTCTCGATCACCTATGTGTCAAGACGGGCCGGGGCGATCACTATGACCCAAGTTCGTAGTACGACACTAGTGCATTGCTATGGCATTCTGTGGGTTCTCCACAGGTGGCTGGAAGTCGAGGTGCCATCGCCCGAGTCCTCTTGGGGAGATGGGTCGCGGCCCACTCCCCCGATGGAATTGAGCGACATCGCGTCCAGGCGAACGGCCGAAGGGCCGTCCTGCCCGGTTTCTCCCGGTGCCCGATTGTGCCCTGCCTGTCTAGCGGGCAACCCCGGTAGAGGTACTCAGTTGCCGGTGCGCTGCTCGCCCTTGCGGCGGCGTTGCAGGCGTTGCGCCTCGTTAAAGGCTGCGGCGACGACGTCGGCCGGCTGTTGGAACACCTTTGCGAGGGTCTCCAAGGTTGCTGCGCTGGGCAGTCGGGTGGCCCTGCCCTGTTCCCACCAGGAGTAGGTGGGTGCGGAGAGGTTGGTGCGGGCCGCCAGTTCGGGCACGGTCAGCCCCACTTGGAGCCGTAGCGCCCGCAGGTCGGGGATCTCTCCGTCGAGGTGGATCAGGCGCAGGGTGGGGATGTCGAGGGCGCGGGCGAGCTTGACCAGGAAGTCGGGCCGGGGCACCGAGGTGCCCAGTTCCCAGCGGGAGACGCGCTCTCCCCCGGCCGCCCCGACGAGTCGCGCGAGCTCGTGCTGGGTCAGGCCCGCGCGCTCGCGGGCAGCCCGCAACTCTGAGGGGTCAACACCGGAAACCATCAGCGACGAACCCTAGCGGCCCGCGGCGCCAGGGGCGTACCCCTGACGGTC
Source organism: Nocardioides sp. LML1-1-1.1 (assembly GCF_040676175.1). NCBI lineage: Bacteria > Bacillati > Actinomycetota > Actinomycetes > Propionibacteriales > Nocardioidaceae > Nocardioides > Nocardioides sp. LML1-1-1.1. The sequence goes on from NZ_JBEGHK010000008.1 coordinate 109,708, forward strand.
GGCACGCCGGTGTCATCGGCGGCCGCGTCGCCACCGCGGCTCCTGTCCTGCGGGTTCAGCTGGCTCCGAGTACCTCACGCAAGACAACCCTGACCAACTGGCTGCGCGAGACGGCTCCGCTGTCAGCCACGAGGGTGTCCACCACCTTCATGTTCTCCTCGGCCGTGTCGAACGAGATGGTCGTCAGCTTGCCGACGTTGACGCGCGGCGCAGTCGTAACTGGGAACAGCTCGTTACCGATGCCCGCGCCGTTTTCGGCCGCGACCAGCTCCTTCTGTCGATGGGCAGTCTGGGCCAAGGCATTGAGGATGAACTGCACTTGGCCGACCTTGGGCGAGGACTCTCGCCGCTCGGTCATCAAGTCGACCAGGTCCTGCGGGAGGCTCAGCGTCGTGCGCTTAGTGCCACCGGTTGACTCGCTCACCTTGGCCGGCCTGTTCTTCGGCTTGGCCTTGGTCTTCGGCTCCTCGGGCGTCGCCGTCACCGTAGGTTCGGCGACGGTCTTGGCGAAGGCTTCTTCCTTCGCGCGTTCGGCAGCGCGGGCTTCCTCGATGCTGACGGCGGGCTTGGTTTGAGGTGCCGCAGACGCAGGGGGCACAGCAGGCTTGCGGGAGGGCAGCGTGCTCACTCGGTCGCGGACGAGTCCGAGAGCCGGCTTCATCGGTACTCGCTCCTCGCTCATGCCGTCACCGCCTCGAGGTCAGCACCCTCAGCCTCTTCGGCGGCGCCGATGCGCTTGATGAGCTCGTCAGCGAACAGCACGTAGTCATCACACAGTGCCAGGGAGGATCCGGCCGGGCGTTCAGGACGACGCCCGGCCTTCAGGGCGACGTACCAAGGCTCAGCGTTGTGCACGACCTCGGCGAGCTCGTGGATTAGCTTGCCCTTTTCGCGTGCATCGCCGGCGGCCGCCTCGGCGTGGCGAATGATCGACTCGAACAGCAGCGCGGAGTCACCGAGGACGCTGCGCACATCGTCAGCGGCGAAGCGACGACGGACGGTGGCGGCACTACCCATGCCGAACAGAATGGCGCCGAGGACATCGATGGTCGGGTTGACATCGCGGATGCGCACCACTTGGTCGGCCAGGACGCTGAGTCCCTTGATGCTGGCGCGGTCGGACTTGGTCGGGATGACGATCCAACGAGCGGCGGCCAGAGCCAGCATGACCAGCGCGGACCGCTTCGATGGCGGGGTGTCGATGATGATCAATTCGTAGTCTGGAGCCAGAGGCTTCAGAGCGTTGGCTAGGAGGATGCTGCCGTCCTCACCTCGACGCTCGCGGCCCAGGACCAGGTCCTCGAGTTCGTCGAGTTTGCCGCCGCCGGGGATGACGTCCAGGTTCGGCCGCACGTTCTTCAGGACGGGCTCCAGGACGCCGTCGGTGAGGAGGGTGCTGACGAGGTGCTTGCCCTCGTCTCCCTTGTCGACGTAGCCGAGGTCGAACTCAAGGTTGCCCTGGGAGTCCAGGTCGATCAGAAGAACCTTCATGCCCGCCTGGGCAGCGAGACCGGCGACGTTGGCCGCACAGCTGGTCTTGCCGGTTCCACCCTTGCCGGTCGCGAAGACGATCACTCGGGACAGTTCGTTCATGGTCCAGAGTCTGCTCTACGTGCACGCTACGGGTCCGTTACGACACGCCTAGGGAGCAAGTATGTTCGTGCTAGGGATCGCTTAACGACCTCGGCAGCGGCCCCGGTAGGTGCCTCGTACTCGCTCGCTACGTTATCCGCTACGTGTCATCTAGGTCGTGCGGTAGCGGTTCCTCTACTCTGTGCCTATCTGTCCGTTAGCGGGACCGCTACCGGCGCCGTTAACGGGGCCGGTATGTGTTCCCTAGCAATTCTGATGCCGGGAGGACTACCGGGGCACTATGTCTCTACTAGTGGCGCGTTAACGGGAACTCGGGCGACGCCGCGCTGCGAGACCCTCCGACGCCAGCAGAACTTGGGCACAGGAGCCCCTAGAAGGCGTTCTGAGCGCCGAACAGCCCCAGAGCGGGGGAGTGGGGCATCCCGACGGCCGATGCGCCGTCTGAGGCGAATGTGGGTTCGAGTCGATCAGCCGGCAGCACGAGCGGTCACCCCGCCCGAGAACGGCAACGAGAGCTGGCGTTCGAGGAAGATCCGGTCGCGTTCCTCGACACCATTCGGCAGCACGGATCGCTCGTCGATCGGCGTTGTGCTTGGAAGGGGGAGGCCGAACGCAGCTCGGTGGCGGGCCCAGGACGCCACAGCCAGTCCGCGTTCGCTCTGGCTGAGCATCTTGAAGCGAGCCTTTCGGTCATTCGAGCGTCGGGCAAACTCGTCGGGCGTCAGGCTCTCCAGCCACGATCGGTAGTGCTCGACCTCATCGATACCAGCGTTTGCACGTGCCGCAGCCAGCCTCGCCTTCCTCGTTGCCTGCTCGGTGATCGAGAGCTCGTCAAACGCGTTGCGCCACTGGTCGCTGCGCGCAGCTCGTTCGCTACCGGAGAGGCCAGCCCACCAAGCGGCTTCCTTCTCCTTCTGGGCCTTCAACGCTCGAGCCCGATCCAGAGACCAGCTCGACGACATGCTCTGCCGGTACGCCGCCCTCTCGGCCTCGACCCGGGCGTCCAGTACGGCGTACGCCTCGGCGGCTCGCTCCTCGACCTTTATCGAGCGCGGGCCGGTGGCTGCGATCCAGCAGCCGTGCTCGTCCACCCGAGCAAGCCCTGCATGCGCCAGCGCAGTTGCAGCGTTCTTCACCGCAGCAAGGTGGCTGCGGGTTGGAGCGGCGTCTCTTGTCTCCACCAGGCCGGCCTTAGAAGCCAGATCACTGGGGGAAAGGGGGCTTTCAGAGTTCAGCAGGGTGCGCCAGATGCCGTGGGAGGCGCGGGGGAGGGTGGCCCAGAGGCCGCGCGGCGCGTGGGGCGGGTGAAAACTTAGTGGGGGGATTTCACTGCAATCCTCAGTTGGGTCCACCTCGAACTCGAAGCTCGTCGAATCTGGTTCGAGTGGAGAGAGGCAGTCGGTGTGCAGGCGGCCGACAGCCCCATCGAGCAGCCTGAGGGCGGCTCTGATGGTCTTGCGGTCCCCAAGACCCGTGGTCTTGACCAGGTCGCGCTCCGGGCAAGGAACACGCAGCGAGCCGGCGGTCAGCATGCGATCGAGCAGGTGGTGTCCGACGAGGAGCAGCGACGGGCGCGAGCGGGCGGACTTGGTCCACATGAGGTCCTCGAGGCGGACGCGGGCGGCTTGGACCGCAGCGGCAACGCCGGGGGCGGCCTGCGGACGCGGCGAGGACTCGGCCGTGGGGGAGAAGGCCTTGGCGTCTTCGACGCACCGGTTCCACACGTACTTCAGCCACCAGTCAGGGCGCTGGTGCTTCGCCTTCTGCATCGCGGTGGGGTGGGACTCCCGGATAAGGCTCCAGGCGATCTTGGGGTCGCCGACCGCCCACACCAGCTCGCGGGTAAGGCCGAGCTCGGGGAGCGACCGGTCATCTCCGGTGGGCTTGTAGGAACCCAGGACCGAGGTGTCGCCGGTGGCGAGGTAGCGACGCCACTGCGGGGCGATCTCGCGCTTGTAGCGCTGCAGTTCCAGCGGGGTGACGGCACCGGACCAGACACCGCCGGCGGCCGTCCGCTTCTTGGGGGAGCGGAGCGGCTGCAGCGCTGGGGCCTCGGGGAGGACCTTCTTTAGATTCCGCAGCGCGTCACGAAGGTCCCCACGGGGTCGAGTGACGGTGCCCCAGCGGTGAGGCGAACAGAGAGGGCGCACAGAGTCGCGGAGGTCGAGTTCGGTGCGGTCGATGTTGACGTCGTCGGCGAGGTTGTCGAGGTATTCGCTGATTTCGGAAGCGAGCCCGGAGCGATGCTCAGCGGAGGCGTAACGGAAGTCGGCGCGCGCGAAGAATATGTGGGAGCGCCCGGGAGCGCCACCGGAGGGCCGCTCGAGCACCCAGCAGCCACGTCGACGCAGCCAGTCCGCGATCTCTGGAGCGAGGTAATCGCCCATGTTGGCGTTCTTGGTGTCGAGGTCGATGACGCCCGCGCCAGCGCGGAGCCGGCCGAAGATCGCGGTCACTCTCCCCTTGCCGATCAGGGCCAGGCCCTGATGCAGGGAAGGGACCGTGATGGGGAGTCGACCATTGCTAGCAGCACCGAGCGCATGCCAGCCGGTGGGGAAGAAGAGCCACTCGTCGAGAGCGAGAAGGTTCTGGGCAGGAGACAGCGCAGCGTGGTCAACGCCAGGCGACACGGCGAAATCGACAGCGCCGATTTCCGAGTCGTCTGAGTTGGGCGCTGTTAAGGTGGGCAGCACGAAGCCATCCCAATCATCTCCTGGAACGAGTGAGTCGGGTCTTTGCTTCTTGGAAGGGCGACCGTTGGCGCGGTCGCCCTTCAAGCATTTCAGGGCACTGCCCTGATCGGGGTTAGACGGCTACAGGCAACATCTCCTGCTGGCGAGCGGCACGCTCGGCCGCGATGGCCCGACGCATCTCGTCGGCGTCGTAGGGCTTGACGCCCTCGCCGAGGAGGTACTCGAGGATGTTCTGGTACGTCAGACCGGTCTCGTCCTTGATGGCGAAGACGATCCTGGCCTGAGCCATGGGCAGGTGGAACTTGATCTGCTCACGCCGGCCCTTGTACGGCTTGAACGCCGAGACGGCCGCGACCAGCTCGGCGAAATCAGAGCCGAGGGCATCAGAGGTGACGGCCTCAGCGACCTCCGCCTGAGGGCGGTTGTCGGTAACCTCAGCGATGAGCTGGATGTGCTCGATCGTCTCGGGGGAGAGCTTGATGAGGAAACCGTGGCGCTCGCCCTTGGAAGGACGACCTGCTCGGCTCTCCTTACGCGGCTTCTGCTCCTGGTCCATGCCGGCGATCCTGCCGCAGGCTGAGTTTTCGTCAACGAAGGCGCGCCGAAAACATTTCTGGAAATATCCTTTGCCCTTCAACGCTCTGGGGGCTTCCGGATCCACTGTTAGGGGCTCCGAAGCCTGCTCATCGAGTTGGCATGTCACTCGGGGGATGTCTGGCGCGGTCACCGACGAGGCCCTGCACTGAGCCTCACCGGCTCGAACTGCGGCGCCTCGGGCCGCGGGCCAGCTGGCGGCTGCTTGGCGTCGCTGGTGGTACTCGCGTGAACTCGCTCTACCTCGTGCAAGGAGGCCACGGACGACGCTGTGCTCGCCGCGTCGATCGTGGCGTCACTGGCTGCTCGTAGCGTTTCTGCGACGGGCGGCGGGAGCGGAACGAGGCGCTTGGCGAGGATGTCGGCCGGGGAGACCCAGACGACGTCGCCCTCGACGGGCGAGGTGGCCAGGCCGGCCTCGACGTCGTTGTGTGCCCGGCGCGAGAGAGCGCGGGCCGGGCCGATGAGGTCGGGTGCGTCGGCTTTCTCGGCGACGACAACGGCGAGCTCGGAACCGGCCTCGATCGCGCGCAGCGTGGCGCCCACGGCTTGGGGCAGCCCTGGGCGGCCGGCGATGACTTCAGGACTGGCCAGGGTGGTCTTGTCGTGGGTGATCTGGCGGTACGCGGCGCGAACCTCCGCGGCCGCGTGGGCCAGCGGTTCTTGCAGGCGGGCTCCTGGAGGAGCGAGGTCGCCCCACCGGCTGGCCAGGTTGCTCCAGGAGCGTCCGGCCTCTGCAATCGCGGGGACCAGGCGGTCGGAGCGCTCGAGCACGCCGGCAGTCGTGGCGGCGTCGACGAGGACCATGCTCGCGCCGGCGATCAGTCCCTGGGTGCGGGTGATTAGCAGGATGTTGGACGGTTCGAGATCCCGGGCCAGCGCTCGGTGCGTCTGGATGTCCCAGTTGGCCAGCGCTTGCGCGAGCCGGCCGGGGTCGTCGACGGGGCGTGTGGCCTCGCCGGCCAGGGCTTGGGCGAACCGATCTGTCAGGTAGCTGCGTGCGGTGTTCTCGCATGCGGACATCCGGTCGATCCAGGCCCCGGTGGGGGCGATCGCGTAGGGGGAGTGGTGGTGCGCCAGGTGGATCCGGCGCCCGGAGCTGCGGGCGTCGTTGACGCGGTCGCGGCCGTGGTCGTGGAGCGCGACGTTGACGGCGTGGGCGGTGAGGTAGAGCCCGTGCATGATCCGGGTGCGAGCTGCCTCGAGGTCGCGGTGAGCATCGGGCTGCTCGTGGGGGATCTCGGCGCCGCAGCGGCGGACCAGCGCCGCGGCGTTGATCAGCGTCTGGGTCATCTGGTCGATGCGGGGGTTGGTCGGTCCCTGCCCGGGCCAGGCCCCACGGCCGTCCAGGCTGGTCTCGATGGTGGCGGTCTGGGCGGCGAGGCTGGTGATCGGCCGGTCGCGCTCGTCGACACCCGGCCTTCGCCCGGGCAGGGATGCCCAGAGGTCCTCGGCGGCCGCGACCATCGTCGGCCAGCTGCGCAGCAGGGTGCCGGCGTCGTCGCCGTCGACGTCCATGAGCAGCTGGCGCGCGAGGTAGTCGACGTCAAAGAGCATCTCGCCGACGCTGCGCACGTCGCGTGAGGTCATCGGGATCTGGTCGACGTCGAAGAGCTCTTCGTCGATGTCGGCGAACGCCAGCCGGAGGTCAGTAGCCAAGGCCGCGGGCTTCCCGGATGAGATCGCACAGGTCGACGACCAGCTCGGAGCCGTGCACCAGGTCGGGCCGGTGCAGCGGCAGGGGACGGGTCAGCTCCTCGGCCTCGGTGAGCAGCTGCAGCGGCGTGCGCTCCTCGAGCTCGTCCACCTCGACGTCGGGCAGCTCGTAGTCCTCGGGCAGCAGGGCGCTGGCCTGGGAGTGCGCCAGGTAGACGCCGAGGCCGAGGTCGTGCAGCGGCGAGTCGGCGGCGGACTGGTCGGCCTCGCTCCACAGCTGGGTGGCGGCCTGGTGCAGCAGGAGGGCGATCGAGCCGAGGCGGTCCCAAGTGCCGTCAGCGTTGAGGGTGTCCACGGGTGTTCCTTTCGGTCGGAGGTCGGTCTGGCCCATGAACCCATGTCCGGGTCGGCCATCGCTCCGCGGAGCGGCGGGCTGTGGATAACTCGGGGTCGTGTCGGCGCCTGGGCACAAACTGGTCTCGTTCGCCTATGTCGCACGGCGGTTGCCGGGCGATCACCGCGAGCAAAGTCAAGAGATCCGCACTAGTGCTGACAGATGGAGGAGGGTCGTGATGATGAGGTTCCCGATGACCGTGCTGAGGGTGGTGACGCTGGCGCCGGCGCTGCTGGTGAGCTTCGTCCTCACCGTGGTGATGTGCGCCCTGCTCCCGCCGGCACTGGGGCTGGTGGCGTTCCTGGCTGCCGGCGTCGTGCTCGTGATGCTGGCGCTCGGTCAGCTCGAGGTGCCGGCGATCGCGACGTTGACCGGATCGCGGCCCGCGACTGCAGCTGAGCTCCAGGTGATGACGCCCGTGCTCGTCGAGCTGGGCGGCCGCGGCGTCGACGTCGACGCCCTGTTCGTGCGCCGGCGTCAGGGGCCGAGCACGCCGGTCGCCGTGGCGATCGCGCGTCGTGCAGTCGTGGTCACCCCCGGGCTGGTCGATGCCACCTACCTCGGTGGAGAGACCGCTGCTGAGGCGGCCGCCGCGATGGCTCATGCCGTCGGCCGGCGTCGCGCGATCCGGCCGCGGCTCGAGCTCGCTGTTCTCGCGGCGACGACGCCGTGGCGGCTGGTGGTCGAGACGTTCCGCGGCGTGGCCCGGGCCTTCGCCTGGCTCCCGTTCATGCGCCTGGCGTGGACGCTGCGGGGTGTCGTCGGGGTGATCTGCGTCGTGCAGTCGGTCGCCGAGGGGCGGGCGGCGCCGGGGATCCTCGGCGGTGTGGTGATCGGTCTGACCTACCTGGTGCCGGCGGCCAGCCGGCGGATCGAGGCTCGTTCGGAGACCGAGGCGGACCATCTGGTGGTCGCCCTCGGCCTGGGCTCGGTGCTGGCTGGCCTGCTGCGGCGTCATGGTCATCCGATGACCCTCGAGCGGCTGCAGCGCCTGGAGACGGCCCCCGTCGAGTCGGTGCAGCCTCGGCCGCGGCTGCACCTGGTGCACGGCTGAGGACGCTCACCGCAGGCGCTGCAGGTCCGCGCGGGCTACTCGTCTTCCTGGAAGCCGGACGTGGAGTGGTGGACGCAGCCGCGGCCGTTGCCCTCGTGCGGCTTGTGGTTCATGCACGGCAGCGAGCCCAGCTTGTGGGAGCAGTCGACCCAGCGGACCGTCGTGGGTCCGGTCGTACGACCTGTGCGGCTGGCGGCCGATGATGCGAGTGCGGTGGCCATCGGGCACCTCCTAGCGGCGCGGCCCGCGGCGGCGGGCGAGCTGGGGCCGCTGGTAGGCGGCTGTGTCGGTGTGGTCGTGCTGCCGACCGGACCGGTGGACCTGCGCGATCTCGGCGTCGGGGGAGGGACCGGTGTCGGCGGCCGCGGCTTGGGCGGCGGCCTCCTCGGTGGCCCGGATCTCCTCGGCGCGCTGGCGGGCCTCTTCCTCGAGTGCGGCTTCCTCGCGAGCGGCTTCACTCATGTGAACTCCCATGGATCCCGTGGACCGGCAGCGGCTGCGCCAGTCCTCTTGCTCTCCTAAGTGCGGACCAGGGGTGGGTGCGATCACCTCGGGCTGATCCGTGGTGCCGTCCGGCTCCTGGCTCAGGCCGACTGGGCCAGGAGCGTGGCTCCGAGCAGCTGGGCGGTGTGCTCGAGGACCGCCCGGGGGGATTGGTCCGCACCGGGCCGGTCGCAGCACGGGTGGGTGTCGTAGCCCTCGTCGATGACGATGCGGTGCAGCTGGCCACCACAGGCCCGACATCGTCGGCCGACGTGGATGGCGCACTGGTCGACCGCCACGGCGCAGGGGAGGCACGCCGCGGGCCTCGGGGGGCTCACCTGGTGGTCGCCGGTCCCAGTCGCGTCGCTGGCGCAGCAGGGTGGCTGTCTGGTGCCACAGCTCGTGCTCGAGGTGCGCCGGGGCCGGTCGGCCGAGCGCCTGGTCGACCGCCGCCTTGAGCAGCTGCTCACCGCAGCCGAGGAGACGTTCGTCGACTCCGCGGGCGTAGCACCAGCGGGCGAGCGTCTTCGCGGCGATCGTCAGGTTCTCGTCCATGGACCCTGCCTCCCGGGCTCTCAGCAGTTGCCCCACAGGCCGCGACCTGCGGCCTGGGCATCGTCGGTGGCCACGGAGTACGACTCTTCGCGGGCGAGCGCCTGGTCGGCTTCGTAGCGGCGAGCGGCGCCGCTGGCCAGGAGCTCGCGGGCAACATCAATGCGGTGGCCGCCGTCGTCGTGGTCGACGTACCTCAGGAGCCGGTCGTACCGGTCGCGGCTGGGCTGGGCGGTGTCGGTAACGAGCTCGACGGTGCTGCCGACCGGCGCGAGTCGCTCGAGCAGGTTGGTGGCGGCCGCGGCGTAGCACTCGGCCGGCTCGGGAGGGTGGACGACTTCGGGGGCGTCGATGCCGAGCAGCCGGACGCGGCCGAGCTGGCGACCGTCGAGGGTCTCGACGCGGAGGGTGTCGACGTCGACGACCGCGGTCACCCGCACCTGGGTGGTCGTGCCCTCGGCTGGTTCGGGGCCAGTCTGGGCTCCGGGCAGGGCCGCCTTGATGCCGCCGGCGGTCAGCGCCAGGACCGCGGCCGCGGCGAGGCCGAGCAGGGCCTTCACCGGGCGACCCTCAGCTGGGCACGCTCGCCGGAGACGGGGATGGCACGCTGCTGCTCGCGCAGCCCGGGGGAGCGGTGGACGCTCTCTGGGATCTGCTCGTCGATGTCGAGGTGGTCGGCGCCGGCACTCGCCGCCTGCTCGGGGAGATCCGCGGCGATCTTCGCCGCCAGGTCGCGCAGAGGCGGGGTCTTCTCGATGCGTCGGGTCGCGGAGAGCACGGTGGTGTGGTCGCGTTCGAAGTGCCGGGCGATCGTGGGCAGGCTGTGGCCATGGATGCGGGCGGCCGTCATGGCCACCGCGCGGGCGTCGGCGGCCGTTCTGCTCCGGTCGGCACCCAGGAGGACCTCCGGTGTCGTGTTGAAGGCCTCGGCGGCCGCCACCACGGCGTGCTCGACCGGGCCCTCGGGCTGGAACGTGGACGCCGGCGGCTGCTGGTGAAGCGGGACCACGTTCTCCTCGCCGCGGGGCACGCGGGCGGCGTAGCGGCTGTTGACGTGCTCGCTGACCCGCGCTGCAGCGTCGGCCAGCCGGGGCCGCTCGGCGGTGCGCGAGACCGCATGCATCACCGAGCCGTGGTCCTTGTTGAAGTGCTCGGCGATCGCCGGGAACGACAGGCCGGCCGCGCGGGCGGCCGTCATGGCCACCGCCCGGGCATCGCTGACCGGGCGGCTGCGCTCGGCGCTGAGAATCGCCTCAGGGGTGGTGCCGAACATCGGCGCCGCAGCGTTGATGGCCAGCTCGCACACCGCGGCCGGGCCGGTCGCCGAGGAGGCCGGCGTGCTCTGGTCGACCTGGACGGCCAGCACGCTCACCAGTGACCGCAGTTGCTCGGCATCGAGCGGTGCGATCAGGTCAGCGACCTGGTCGTGCTGGCCGCGGCCGGCCGCGTCGAGGATGAGCCCGGCCAGCTGGCGGCCCCCCTGGTCGAAGTCCATGGCCGTGCGCCCTTACCGACCCGGGGACCTGGGCGTCGGAAGCGAGGCGCTCGGGACCGGGTCCCGGCTCTGCTCGGACATCCGTCGGCGGGCGTTGTCGGAGATCTCGCTGGCGATCCCGGCCGACTCCCGCGCACTGGCCGCGGCGTGGTCGACGACGTTGCCGAGCAGGCGCACGTCCTCGTCGGCGCGGCCGAGCTCCTTGCCCGCGGTCGCGATGCTTCGCTCCAGGCTGACCGGCTCCAGCAGGCCGAGGGCAGTCACGTCCCGGCTGGCCTGATGGGCGGTCTCGACGTGTTGGGCCGCCAGCTGGGCGACGGGCTTGGCCAGGGCGACCATCTCGCCGACGACCGCGATTCGCGGCTTGAGCTGGGCGACCTCGCTGGCGATGACGGGATCGGAGGTGTCGGCCAGGTCGAGGAGGGTGCGGGCATCGGAGACGGACTGCGTGGCGCGGTTGAGGTGCGTGAAGAGGTCCTGCGTGAGCTCAGGCATCTCGTTGCACCGCGTCCGCAGACGTCCCAGGTGCTCGCCGGCGGCCGCGAGGTAGAAGGAGCCACGTTCGGACAGCTTGACCTTGGCTGAGTCGAGCTCGGCGTCATCGAGCACGCGGAGCGCGGAGCCGATCGTCTCCTGCAGCTCCTCCACGACCCAGCGAGCCCTGCTCACGGCCTGCTCGGCCTCGAACACCGCGTCGGCGGCACTCAGCGCGGTGTCGGTGCTCATGCCGAGTCACCGCCTCCGGTTTCGGGCGGGGGAGCGGTCGGAGGCGGAAGGACCTCGCGGAGGCGATCGAGCGCGGCTAGGGCCTGCTCGAGGTGGGCGCGGACGTCCTGAACCGGGTCACGGTCGGCCGCGGCGGACGGGGAATCGGTGGGCGTGCTCACGGGCAGCTCCTTGGTGGACCGGGGTCATCTCTCAGTCACCAAAGGAAGGTCGACCCGTGGGGGCGATCACCCGACGCGAAGAAATCTTGCGGACGCGTCAGCGCTGCGGGTCAGGGCTGGTCCCAGGGCATCGACTCCTGGCCGTCGTCGACGCCTTGGCTAATGATGTGCGCGGTGGCGTTCCGCGCTGCGTCGAGCTGCTTGTGCAGGTCGACCGCGAGCCCCCGGGCCTCCTCCAGGTGGAGGCGAGCAACGCCGATCGCCATGGACGGGTCGGTCTCGTCGGTCATCGCGTCCATGCTGAGCACCTGGTGGGCCAGGGCTTGCTCGAGCGTGCTGGAGAGCTGGGAGAACGCTTGGGGGAGCGCAGCCGCGAGGTCGGCGAACTCCGCCAGCTGGTCGGAGGTCTCGGACGGGATCTGGTCTTGCTCCCATATCGTGGCGCGGTTGAAGCCGTAGACGTGCTCGCGGGCCGCCGCGGCGTGCCCGCCTGCTTCGAGCGGGTCTTTGTCGTCCCCGAGGTTGCCTTCCTGTCGAGGAGGTAGGGCTTGAGTCTTGCCGATTCGCGCCGGCCCGCGCTCGGCGCCGACGGCGGGCCTGTGGATAACCGGTAGGGGTTCCCTCCGGGCCTGCTGGGCGGGAGACTGAGCGGCCATGGACGACCAGGCGGCCTTGATCGCGCGGCGGGTAGCGCTCGCCGCTGCGGCCTGGTTCAACGCTCCGGCCGACGTCGAGGCGTACCGCCGGCTTGCCGCGGCGGTGGGGGAGTGGAACGCCTACACCTCGCCGCAGTTCGAGGACACCGACGTCGACGAGCTGCTCGACGACCTGGCCGATGTCGCCCCGCCGACGCCGCTGGGCGACGGCGTCGCCGAGCTTGAGGCGGTTCTGCGTCGTCAGGCTCGTCGCCAGCTGGGGCCGTAGGGAGGGCCCGGAGGGGCCGTCAGGTGCTACCGGGGCAACCCGCGGCCGCCGGTGTTGTCGGGCGGCCCTGGGAGTTGCCTCCTCTCCTGGTCGACGCCGGGGAGGGCAGGTCGCTCGACCGGGGGGAGCGCGGCTTCGGGGCCCCAGTGGCTGCTGGCGGCGTGTTCGCGCAGGTAGTCGCGCAAGCCGGGGAGGGTGAAGTCCACCAGACCGTGGCCGCGGGGCTCGATCACCTCCGCGGCGATGAGTCGCAGCCGGTACTGGCCGGCGTACGTGGCGTCGACGCCGAGTCGGGTGGCGATGTCGGCCATGCGGCTCGGGCCGTCGTCGTGGGCCATGGCGGCCAGGAAGGAGCGGTCGACGTCGGAGAGGTCGGCCAGGGCGCTGGCGTGGACCAGTTGGCCGACCTTGCGGCGGGCCTGGTCGACGCCGCGGCGGGCCTGGTCGACGTCGATGGTCGCGGCGGCGCTGTCGGCCCGCCAGGCGTGCAGTCCGACGAGCTGGATCATGAACGGGTACCCGCCGGTGCCGGCCACGGCGGTCTGCAGCGCGTCGGGCGTGATGTCTCGGCCGGCTTCCCGGATGGGCACGGCGATCGCTGCGGCGACCTCCTCGGGCCGGACCGTGCGGAGGTGGCGCCGGTCGGCGCGGCGCAGGAACGTGGAGACCTCATCGGAGAGGAGGTCGTCGACGGCAGAGGGCAGGCCGGCGCCCACGAAGGCGACGTTGCGGCGCTCGCGGAAGGCGTGCTGGATCGTGGTCCCGAGCTCGCGCAGATCGTTCATGCCCTTGCGGTGGACCTCGTCGACGGTGATGAGGACACCGCCGCCGCCACGCTCGGCCAGTAGGTCCGTCAGCAGGTTCAGTTGGGACCGCAGACCCGGCCGGGGGGTGTGCCGGGCAGAGACTTCCCGGTCCGCGCCGAATCCACCTGGCAGGGATACGCCGGTCAGATGCGACTCGGTCTGGCGGGGATCGATCTCGCTGAGTAGGCGGGGCAGGTGCTCGTGGGTGATTCGGTCGATGAGGTTCGGGGTGGCGGTCTCGGAGATCACCAGCCAGCCCTCTTCGCCGGCGACGTCCTCGTAGGCATTGAGCATCACCGTCTTGCCCGTGCCTCGCAGCCCGGTGACCAAGGTGGCACGCTCGGGCGAGCCTGGGCCGCCTTGCAGCCCCTCGCGGAAGTCGGCGAGGTCGCCGTCGCGGCCGACCAGGAGCGGCGGGCTCGTCCCGAAGGTCGGGGTGAAGGGGTTCATGTCAGACACGGTATCAACCTCTTTAAATCCTTTAAATATCCCGTACCTGTTTAGTGGTCTTTCAACTCTTTAAATCTCGCTGCTCGCGGCGGACCTAACTGTGATGCCCAGGCACGTTGGTCGAGATTCTGCGACGACACGGTCTGACCTGTAGATGGACGAAGGCCTCCCCGGTGTGGAGTGGAGCTGTCTAGGAACCGCTCCGCCACCGCAGGAGGCCTTCGTGTCACACGCTACCCACGCCATCGCAGCCCTGACCCCTCGCGCCAAGCTCCGGCTCGCTCGCCTGATCGTCGATCACGGCTGGCCGCCAGCTCGAGCTGCCGAGCGCTACGACGTCTCGTGGCGCACAGCGAAGAAGTGGGCCGACCGCTACCGCGACGAGGGCCCGGACGGGATGCTCGACCGTCCGGTCCTCTGCCCCGCATCGGCAGCCGAACCGGACGCCGGCGCCGATCCGGCGCATGATCGTGCACCTGCGCTGGAAGCAGCGACTCGGCCCGGTCGAGATCGCCGACCGCCTCAACATGGCGTCCTCGACCGTGCACGCGGTCCTGGTCCGCTGCCGGATCAACCGGCTCTCCCACCTCGACCGCGCCACGGGCGAACCGATCCGCCGCATTGAGCACGAGAAGCCCGGCGACTTGATCCATGTCGATGTGAAGAAGCTCGGCAAGGTGCCCGACGGCGGCGGGTGGCGCTACGTCGGCCGTCAGCAGGGTGAGAGGAACCGCTCGGCGACGGTCGAACGCACCGGGATGCCGCGCAACAAGTGGCGAAACCCGGTGACCGGGACTTTGACCGGGTCAACCAGTCGATGCAACACCAGCCTGCTGGAGCAACAGTAGATGCTCGTTGAAGGCCTCAGCCGGCGTCTTCCATCCGAGCGTCTTTCGGGGCCTGGTGTTGAGGGCGTGAGCGACGGCTTCGATCTCCTCGGCGGACCAGCGCGATAGGTCGGTGCCCTTGGAGAAGTACTGGCGCAGCAGTCCGTTGGTGTTCTCGTTGGTGCCGCGCTGCCAGGGCGACTGTGGATCGGCGAAGTAGACCGGGATGCCGGTCTCGACAGTGAACCTCGCGTGCGCTGACATCTCCTTGCCGCGGTCCCATGTGACCGACCGCGCCCGCTGGGCCGGCAGTGTCGACATCGTGTTCGCCAGTGCGTTCTTCATCGTGGGCGCGCCGTAGCCGGCCAACGCGGGGCCGTTCCTGGGTGTCTCCTTGTGCCGGTAGCCCTCCTCGCGTGGAAGGTGGACCAGCATCGTGAACCTGGTGGTGCGGTCGACGACGGTGCCGATCGCTGAGCGCTCCAGTCACATCAGCAGGTCGCCTTCCCAATGGCCGGGAACGGCACGGTCGTCGGCTTCTGCTGGGCGTTCGCTGATCAGCGTCTCGGGCGTCACGTGCGCCCACGTCTTGCGACGCAACCGCTCACGGGTGCCCGCAACGCACGGCCGGTGTGCAGGCACCAGACCCAGCTCGCGCTTCAACGCGCCGCGGCCCTCGATGTAGAGCGACTGGTAGATCGCCTCGTGGCTGATGCGCATGGACTCATCATCAGGGAAGTCGACCTTGAGCCGGTTGCTGATCTGCTCCGGACTCCACGCCGTCGACCACCCGCGATGCTTGCGGTGCGGCTTGCTTAGACCCGTGAACCGTGGCGGCTCCGGACCGCGGATGACCTTGCCGTCCGGTGTCTTGATCTGTCCCGCCAGCCGCTCCTGGACGTAAGCGTGCAACCGCGGGTTGGTGACCAGCTTCGCGGCCTTGGGGCGCCTGGCCCCCATATCGGCCTTCCACTGCGCGACCGACGCTCGGTACTCGAGCTTCCCGCCACGAGTCGCGGCATTGCGTAGCAGTTCGCGTGACACCGTTCCGGGGTCACGGCCGATCGTGCGAACGATCTCGCGCACGCCCCTGTGCTGCGCCTTGAGCAGCGCGGTCTCCTCGCGCTCAGCGAACGACAGGTAGCGGCCCGTCGGCTTGAAGCTCAGGTCGAACGGCGGCATGCCGCCAGCGTTGCGGAACTACCGCTGACCGACCGCTTGCGCCACGCCGACCACAGCCGCGGCTTCGATCGGCAACAGTCCCTTGGCGATCTCGGCCCAGAACGCTGCCTCGACGTGACGCTGGAACTTCGGAGGGCCAGGCGAAGGAGAGTCCCGTGGAGTGGTGGGGTTTGAGGACCGGCGTGGTGGCGTGAAGTAGGCGGCCATCGGCGGGATCTTCGGTGTGAAACGACCAAGTCACGCACTGAAGGAGAACCACCGATGGCCTTGT
>NZ_JBEGHK010000009.1:0-89912 GCF_040676175.1 Nocardioides sp. LML1-1-1.1
ACAAGGCCATCGGTGGTTCTCCTTCAGTGCGTGACTTGGTCGTTTCACACCGAAGATCCCGCCGATGGCCGCCTACTTCACGCCACCACGCCGGTCCTCAAACCCCACCACTCCACGGGACTCTCCTCGAGGCTGTTGCGTCGGTCGGATCCAGAGGCGATTCCTATGACAACGCGATGGCCGAAGCGCTCAACTCGCTGTTCAA
The DNA here is from genome assembly GCF_040676175.1 of Nocardioides sp. LML1-1-1.1. Taxonomy (NCBI): domain Bacteria; kingdom Bacillati; phylum Actinomycetota; class Actinomycetes; order Propionibacteriales; family Nocardioidaceae; genus Nocardioides; species Nocardioides sp. LML1-1-1.1. The sequence continues at coordinate 206 of NZ_JBEGHK010000009.1, forward strand.
AGCCGAGTGCATCCGCAACCCCGCCATGCGCCCCAAAGGCGGCTGGAAGTCCGTCGGGGACGTCGAGATCGCGGTCGCCGAGTACGTCGACTGGTTCAACCACCGACGCCTTCACGGCGAGATCGGTCTCGTCCCGCCCGCCGAGTTCGAGGCCAGCCACTGGGCCAACGGAATCGTCACCGGCTACGTTGAAACACCCGTCCCGACCGGGGCTGGTTCCAAGTAACCGAGCCTCCACGAAACCCGGGGCGATTCATGGTCTTCGAGCCAGACCGCTTTGCGGTTGTAGTTGATCCAGCAGCCGTTTTGCGGTGCCGAGCGGCCGCCTTCCAGTGTCCCGCGGTCGCGGAGGCGATCGATGAGTGCGTCGGCCGCCATCCCGGCGCCCAGTGACCCCAGCAGTTGCTGTTGGTCCCGGCTCAGCATCGCGCTCGGCCCTGCACTACCTGGAGGGCGCGGCGGAGACCGCGAGCCGCTGGCCGTCCTCGTCCTGGTGGCGGCGGGCGGTGTCGTTGCGGGTCTGGTCGAGGGCGGCCAGCTGCAGCGTGGTGCTGCGTCCGCCGTCGGGGGCGGCGAGGTCCTCGGCGGGGATGCTGGTCGGGTCTGCGTAGTGCTCGTCGAGCTGGTCGACGATGCGGGCGCACACTGCGTTGAGTCGGGGGTTGTTCACGACCTTGTTCTGGGCGTACATGACGCTGGTGTGGTCCTTGCCGAAGTAGGTCGCGATCGCCGGCAGGGTCAGGCCGCCGCGGCGTGCCGCGGTCATGGCCACGGCTCGGGCGTCGCTCACCGCCCGGTGGCGGTCGGCGCTGAGGACGGCGTCGCGGGTGATGCCGAAGGATTGCGCGGCTGTGGCGATCGCGATCGCGCAGATGCCGTCGGGGCCGACGTCGGCCATCTCGCCGGTGGCGGTCTCGGCGGCGTTGACCTGGGTGGCCAGTGCGATCGCGAGCGACCGCAGCTGCTCGGCGTTCATCTGGTCCAGCGTGCGCTCGACGGCGGCCTGATTCGCGTTAGCGACTAGCGCGGCGAACGCCGCCGCCTGCTTGGCGGTGAGCCCACCATCATCGGGCGCTTCGGCGAGCTGGTCCTGCTGGTCGTCGACGAGCCGAAGCCGTCGGCTGTTGTTGTCTGGAGTGGCCATCGCGGCTACCACCTTTCGTGAAGGTCGTCGTGGTCGGGTCTGGCTTCGCCGGCCTCGCCGATGACCGCGGCCAGCTCGCCGGCGCGCTCAACGTCGTCTCGGTAGTGCTGCTTGCGGCCACGGCGCACCGGGGTGGAGGCGTGGCTCTCGTCGCGTTCGCGGCGGGGCCGGGGCTGGTGCTTGCTTGGCTGGCAGCCGTCGCCGAGCCGGTCACGTAGCCGCTCGAGGAAGCCGGGCAGCCCGTAGCGGTGCCAGTCCTCCAGCGCGGCCGGGGTGACGGCAAAGCTGGTGTAGTAGCGGCTGCAGGCGAGCACCGCGAGGTCGTGCACCAGGTGCGGGTGAGCGGGCCAGCACTCGGGGATCCCGGGGCGGGTCACGTTCCACAGGTGCTGCTCGTTGACCCACATCGCGACCAGGTCCAGCCACGCCCACAGCTCGGTGCGCATCAGCCCGGTGCACGTGGCTGGGTCCCACGGCCGCGGCATCTGCGCGAGCTCGCGCAGCTCTTCCTCATCGGCTGGAGGCTCGACGGTGGCCTGCTGCAGCTGCTCCATCGCCGTGCGGATCGTGGGGCCGGGTTCGGGGAACGGTCGCACCATCAGTCCGACCAGTGGCATCATCCCGTTGCCGTTCGGTGCGGCGGCCCCACCAGCTGCGCGGGAGGCGACCTGAGAGGGGTGCCCAGTGAACCCTTGTGTCGTCATCGGCTTCTCCTCGCCTACTTGGGCATCCCGAGCCGCTGCCGGGTCCGGGACACCGGCTCGGTCGGCGGCGTCGGTCCGGTGGTCACCGGGTGGATGGGCAGCTGCGTCCCCGGGGCAGGGCCGCGGGCCGCGAGCCGGGCACGCTTCTGCGCGGCGAGAAGCTCCTTGCCGCGCTTCCCGTCAATGCAGCGGTGCAGGTTCGCGATGATCGGGTCGTACATCTCGGCCAGCACGAGCGCCTTGCGCTGCTCGATGCGTCGCAGTTCGGCCGGCTCGAGGATCGGCACCCGCCGCTGGTCGTAGGACCGGTCCATCACCCCGAACAGCTCGTGGCCGCGCGCCGAGTACCGGGTTTCGGTGTGGCTGGTGAACCCGATCAGGTCGGACAGCTCCTTGTAGAAGCCGATGTCCTTGCCGCCACCGAAGACCACCAGGTTGTTTGATAGCCCGTAGATGGTGCGCGCCTCGTCCTCCCCGTAGCAGACCACGAACTGCCGCCATGTCTGGGCGGCGAGGATGAAGGAGAGCCCGAGCGCGCGCTCGTTGGCCATCCGGGTCGACAGCGTCGGGATGGGCGCTGTCGACGGGAGCTCGTCGAGACAGGCCAGGAACGGTGGGCACAGCCGCCCGTGCGGTGAGGTCTCCCCCAGCCGCTTGGCGGTGTCCAGGATCTGCTCGGTGACCGCCGTCATCAGCGGCGAGGCACTGGCGTACGGGTCGTCGCGGCCCAGCAGGTAGATAGTGCCGCCGTCCCGGATGAGGGCCTCGAGGTCGGTGGCCGGGCGGGTCGCGGAGGGAACGCAGCGTTCCCGGATCGAGCGCTGGAAGAACAGCGCCATCGCCTGCTGGACGGTCGTGATCGTGTTGCCGGCGGTCCTCTCGTCGCCGTACAGGGCTCCGCGCAGCAGCCCGTCCCACAGCGGCTCCGTGGCGGGGTGGGTACGCAGGATCTCCTCGGCCTGCGGGTACTCGCGCGGGCTGGAGACCCACATCAGCACCTCTTCCAAGCTGATGCCGGCGATCGCCGCGGCGTGGAAGTACGCCTGAAGGACCTTCGCGCACTCGCCGGCGTAGAACCGGGCGGCCTGGTCGGAGGACTGCGACGTCGCGCCCTTGATGGTTCCGTTCGCGAATGCCTTCGCCCGACGTTCCGCGAGCATCGCGTCCTCGCAGCCCGCGATGCAGTCCCACACCAACTCCGGGGTGCCGGGTGCGGCGTTGAACGGGTCCAACACGGCCACGGGACCGAGCTTCTGGCGGGCCTCCAGGGTGAGGAACAGGTCCTCGGGCTTGGTCAGGGTCACCAGCGCGGCACCGGGCGCATCGAGAAGTGCAGGCACCAGCAGGTCGAGGGTCTTGCCCGAACCCTGCGGGCCGATTACGCAGGTGGTCCGGTCGAAGGGCACCCACAATTCGGGTCCGCTGCGTCCGGCCTGGCCGAGTCGCCAGCCGACGTCGTGGGGCTTCACGTGCTTAAGGGCGGTGGTCACGTCGGGGATCCTCTCTGTTGTCGGGGGCCGGCTACTTGGTGCCGACGGGGGTCCGTCGGCCGGAGCGGGCGTAGAGGTCGGGTCGGATCACCGCGGCGCTCTTGCGCAGCCGCGGCACCCCGAGCGCCTCCGCGGCCTGCGTCGGGGTGGCCAGGCCGTGCCGGGAACCGGCGCCGGTCAGGTCGCGCATCCACATCCCGACCACGACGCCGGCGCCGAGAACCAACCCCTCGCCGAGGAGCGTGAGCACCCACATCACCGCATCCGAAGGCAGGGCAGCGGCGACGCCGCGGGGCAGCCCCGCACCGAAGTGGCCGTGCAGCAGACCGCCGTAGGCGTCGAGGAGCTGCCCGTTCGGCAACGCGAAGTCCCCCGAGGTGGCCCCCGCGACGACGCCCTGGACGACCAGCGGAGTGACCAGAAGGAAGAACAGGCCGGCCAGGAGGACGGCCACCGTGAACTCTCCCGCCGTCGGGGCGACGTTGGTGAACCGGGCTCGCCGGGACCGTTCCATGCTCATGAGACTTCCTCTCGGGAGGTAGTTGTGGTGGGGGTCATCGCGCAGCCGCCAACCACGCGCCTGCCGGTGCCTGCCAGCGATGGCACGGGAAGTCGATCGGCCCCCGCTGATCCGGGATGACTGCGACCGTGCCCATGGGCCAGTCCAGGCGCCCCTGCCCGTCAAGGACCGCCGCCTCGGCCGGGTCCGCGTGATCGGGGCGGACCAGGCCCAGGCATGCGATGTCGGCGGCGAGCAGTGCGCGACCCGCCAGGCTGTTGCCGCCGTGAGAGGTCAGGACCGTTCGTGCCCGGCCCACAGGCAGCAGGTCGAGACGGTCGTCGTCGAGCAGGTCCATGTCGTCGACCACGACCAGACAGGCTCCCGGACGGCAGTCGCGGCCGATCGGTTCGTCCAGCCGGTCGGGGTGCGCCGGCTCGCAGCGCAGGTCTGCCCACTCGCTGGGCGCTTGGGCGTACACGTGGGCGTGCCGCCGGGTGTTCGCCAGCCACCACCGGGTGAGGTAGCGCGCGGTGGTGGTCTTGCCTCGGCCGACGTCGCCGACCAGCAGCAGCGGCCGGGCGCTGCTGGTGTCGAACCCGGCGGCCTGGCCGTCAACTGTGGTGCCGATGCGTACGTCCATGCTTGGAAAGGCAACTCAGGGCGGCGTCGATCGGACACCGCAGAGCGACCGATTTCGACTTTTTGGTGGCGATCGCCTGTTGTTGGGTAGCGGCTTACGCGGCCGCGGCCGGCATCCCGCCGAGGTCGAAGGCCTGCTTGGGCAGCGCCCAGGTGACCGAGCCGCCGGGTGTGTGGACGTCGGCGAAGCCGACGCAGCCGTAGACGCCTTTCGCGCTGCAGCCATAGTCGTTGCCGAAGATCTTGCCGCCGCCCACGTAGATCGCCACGTGGCCGACGCCGTTGCCGGTGTTGTAGGAGACCACGGCGCCCACGGGCGGGAGCGGGTCGAGGCCCGTGCCGTGGGACTGGGCCAGTCCGGCGTTGATGATGCCTTGGGCGACGTCCTGCCCGTTGCCGTAGCCGCGTCCGACGCCGGGTCCTCCGTAGAGCGCGTCGACGACCTTGGGGCACTGGTTGTCGTACGTGCAGGGCGCACCCCTGGTCCACGACAGCGCACACAGGCCGTTGGGGGTGTTCATCATGGCGTCGAGGCGGGTCTTGAGTGCGGCCGAGAGCTCGCCGGCGACCTGGATCGGTGAGGCGGAGCAGCTGGTGCTGGCGATGTTTGTGGTGCCGCCGCCGGTGGCCGCGACTGCCTGGCGGGCGACGGCGAGGTATTGGTGGTAGTCCTGCTTCTCGAACGGGATCCAGTCGGCGAACTTGGCTTCTCCTGCCCCGGGTCGCGCGGAGTAGAGCGCGAAGGCGTACTTGGCGTTGAGGAGCGGGTCGAAGATGTCGGCCTGCGTGTTCCAGCCGGGCACCTTGCCCTTGTGTTGCGCGGAGATCTGCCACAACCCGAAGTGAGTTCCGTTGGTGGCCTGCGGATTCCAGGTCGACTCCACGCGGGCGATGGCCACCGCGGTGACCAGGTCCTCGCCGCGGAAGCCGGCCTGGTAGGCGGCCGAGGCTGCAACCTTGGCGGCGTCCAGGGTGCCGGTCGCCGCGACGGGCTGGAGCAGCACCGTGCTCAGGCTCCCGGAGGTGGGGCAAGGCGGGCAGCCGGCCGGGGTGGTTCCGCCGGGTGCGTTGCCGGGGGCGTTGCCGGGGCCGGCGCCGTTCATGGCCATGCGTGTGAACAGAGCGGGGTGATCGGAGTGGACGGCGGCCTTGCTGATCTCCCAGGTCTTGGTGACCTTCATCGGGGCGGCGTAGAAGTTGTAGATGACGCCGGAGTCCTTGGTGTACCGGTAGCCGGCCGCCGCCATCCGGGGCGCGGCCGCGTTGGGCCCGTCGTTGGGATGAGAGTTCATGTCGCCACCCATCAGCACCGGTCCGTACGGCGCCAGGACACCGACCAGGTCAATCAGGTAGTCCATGCCGAGGCCGTACTGCTCGGCGCGGCTCATCGGCGGGTTCCCCCACTGGCGGGGGAACCGATAGGCGTTGGTCATGTGGTGGGTTGCGATGACGGAGATGACCGCGCCGTCGGAGCGCTGGAAGATGCCCCAGGTGGCGAACCGGTCCCACAGCTTGTTCTTGCCCTGGAAGACGGTGTGGTCGTCGTCGACGATCTTGATGCGACCGCCGTCGAGCATGGTCCAGGTGTCGGAGCGCCACATGATGGCGCTCCCCATGGCCTGCCCCGCATCGTTCTTGTCCGCCGGCTGCTTCTCGCGGTAGGCGTCGTAGCCGGGTGCGGCGGCCCGCATCTGTGACAGCGGGACGTCCTCGACCTCGTTGAGGGTGATGAAGTCAGGCGACGGGCCGGCGAGGGCGCGGATGCCCGGTGTCGCCCCGGACCGGAGCTTGATGTTCGCGTTCGCGACCAAGACATTGCCGTTGACCGGGCCACCCGGTGTGGCCGTGATGCCGGTGGGCATGACACCGAGCCCGGGCGCGCTGCCTCCGGGCTGGCCAGGGGTAGAGCCGGCGAGCTGCACGCGGGAGTGCACGAACGGATGGTCGGTGTACTTGTGCGCCCTGTCGTTGGTGCTCTGGTCGACGACGGTCCCGGAGAAGGTGACGGCAGGGCTCCCCATGATCCAGTCGATCTGGTGGTTGCTGGGGTTGGCAGCTGACCAGCCCGACGCCAGAGACAGGAACAGCCGCTTGAACCTGGCCTGGTCGTTCATGTCGCCGGTCAGGAACAACGGGGTGCTGGGCTCGGCGGTCTGCAGCCGCAGTAGTGCCTGCGCCTCGGCACGCACGGCCTGATCGCGCATCGCGTCAGTTCCGCCCACCGCGCCGGCCGGGTTGTGGGTGTTGAGGACCCAGATCGACCCGAGGCCCGCGGTGGAGGTGAACCGAGCCATCGGGATCTGGATCATCGGTCCGCCGTAGCGAATCGACACGTAGCGGACCTCGTCCAGCTTCCAGGCGGAGGGCTGGTACGCGATGGCGTTCACGGTCGAGGCGTGCGGGCCACCATGCTTGCCCTTCACGATCGCCCAAGCGCCGTCGGTGGCCTCGAGGAAGGCCTGTGCCTGCGGCGGCTCGAACTCCTGGAATCCGATGATCGAGGCACCGGAGGCGCCGATCTTGGTCACCATGTTCGGCACGCGCTCGCCGTATGGCCGCTCACCCGGGTGGGGGTTCTTCTTGTAGTGCGACGCCCCCCGCCAGTTCAGTGTGCCGATCCCGAACGATCCACCTGCACCCGAGCTGCCGGTGGTCGCGCACGCCGCGCGGACCGCCTCAATGTTCGCGCTCCCCATGCCCAACATGAGCAGCATCAGCGGCGCGATCATCACCAGCGGCAGGCCGAGGAGGACGCCCTTCTTCACGGCTTACGGCCTCCTCCGACAGGCGCCGAACGGGTGCCGTCGCGAAACCGTCAGAAATCCGGGGAACATTCACGCCGCCGGATCGATCGCGTCGTTGGTGTACGTGAGCCGCCGCTCCAGCGGGGTCAGCAGCGTCTGCACCTTGTAGCGCTGGTCGCCGACCATCCACAGGGCGCGTCCCTTCTCCTGCATCGCCCAGTTGGTGATCACGCTTTGCTGCATCTCCGAGAGCCCCATCAGGCGGCCGAGCTCGTCGGCGACAGACTCGTCCTGGCCCATCAGGATGCGGACGTCGGAGAGGTTGAGCAGGTCCTTGGCGATCTGGGCGGCCTGGCTGCCTTGGTCGCCGGCCGAGAGCGGGTCGGACGGCTTGTGGTAGGTCACCAGCTGGATGTCACCTTCGGTGCGGGAGAGCCGCAGGTTGGCGTCGAGCGCCATCACCGCGTCCAGCGACAGGCGGGTTTGCAGCCACGCCTCGTCACGCAGCACGATCCGGCGATCCCCCGCCGACGCGGTCTCCCGCATGCCCTGACCCCAGGAGTTGAGGCACATCAGCGCGATGCCCACGGCGACCTTGTTGCCGGTCTCGTGCAGCGAGCGCAGCGACAGCGTCTGGATCGGCGCACGCCAGTCGGGGTTGAAGGTCGACTCGGTGTCGAACATGCCCTGCAGCGATCCCTCGCAGAGGGCACCCAGCGCGTCGCGCAGCGGCCGGGTGCCGTTGTAGAACGCCTGAGGGCTCTCGTAGCGGCAGTCGTCGACCAGCTCCTTGGTGGGCGAATCCAGTGCCGCCCACACCTGCGGGATGGTGACCGGCTTGAGCCGGGAGGCACCCACAGACCAGCCGGTCAGGTGCCGCAGCACCTTGTTGATCACCCGCTCCTCGGTCGGAGTGAACGTCACGCCTTGGGAGCCGATCAGGCCCCGGATCAGAAACAGCCAGCGGTTGAAGATCACGTTCGCGCGGCGGTGCTGCTCCTCGCAGGACTGCTTCTCCCAGTCCACGCCGAGAGGGCCGAGGTCGAGCGGGTTGATCCGGCCCGCGAGACCGGGGCCGATGCGGAACGGGTCGACGCCGAGGAACCGGGCCAGGTCCTCGTACTCGTCCTTGACGTCGCCGAGCACCAGAGACCGGTAGCCGTAGCGGATCATCCGGAGCATGAACGCCTTGACGGTCGCGGACTTCCCGCGGCCGGGCTTGCCGAAGATGAAGATGTTGGGGTTTGTGACCGGGATCGAGTCGTCGAGCACCCAGCCCATCGGGTCGCAGTAGAACTTGCCACCCGAGAGCACGTCGTAGCCCATCTCGGCGCCCCAGGGAGGGAGCCCGTCACCGGAGATCAGCGGCCACAGGACCGGGGTCTCCTCAGATGTCATCTGGTAGCCGGCCAGCGGCGGCATCGTGGCCGCCCACCCATGCCCCATCCGGCGTACGCCGTTGGCCTTGACCGAGCCGGGGAACAGCTTCTCCGCCGGCGGCTCCGCGACCGGCGCCGCCTTGCGTGGCATCGTGGTCCCGAAGTCCGACAGCAGGTCGTCGATCGTCCGCGATGCCGGCCTCGCGTTCTTCGCACCGCCACGAGAACGGGTCTTGGTCGCCACCACGCTCACCACTTCTCCGTGCCGTCGTTCGGTGAGCTGGAGGTCGCAGACCCCAACGCGAGCGGATCGAGCGTCACGTCGTTGACCGTGGAGAAGTCGAACGGCTCTACGGCCGCCGCTTCGTCGAGGACCACCACGGGCCGTCCCGAGAACCGCAGTGCGTCCATGTAGAGCCACCGCATCAGTGCGGTCTTGCTGCCGTCCTGCCGCAGCCAGCTCTTCGATACGCAGACGGCGCTCTGGCCGCGGCCGAGCTGGCCGAGCATCGCCATCTGCGGGCTTTGGATCAGCGCTTGGCCGGCCAGGCGCGGAGGCTGCCCCCACATCTGCGACGCGGGCGCGGTGGACACGGGGCGCGTGGTCGCCAGCTCGTGCAGGCGACCAACCAGCGGCGGTTGCGACGTCCGGGTGCGGTTACTCGATCGCGGCAACACGGGTGACTCCTTCGACAGGGCGGATTGGTGCTCCATGCCCGGAGAAGCAACAGCCCGGCCGCCAGATCGGACATCTGGCGGCCGGGCTCTTTGGGAACGCGGTGTTCAGCAGGACAGCAGGTAGTCGAAGCGGTACTTGAAGACGACGACCCGGGTGCCCTTGTAATGCGTCCTGGTCACACCCGAGAGGTGGTGGTCCCCGACTGTGCACTCGGATGCCTCGAGCCGCTTGTTGAGCCGCCCCTGGCGGTCCGTCATCGCGCGATAGGTTCTCTTGGACCAGCCCTTGCGGACCTTGCAGCCCTGGTACTTCGCGACCATCCCGTCTCGCCCGTAGGGGTGCTCCCAGAGGTTGTCGAACACGACCATCCGACACCCCATGTCCTCGACCGGGGTTGCCGCGGCAGCCTGCGACCCACCACCGACGACGGTCACCGCCGCACACACGAGCGCGAGGAGAGTGAGGCGGGCAGCCGGGCGCGCTCGGGCGGGCCCCGCAGAACTGTTGCTCATGGTGTCTCTTCCTTTCGTCGGCGCCCCGCACGGCTCGGCAGGGCGGACTTGGTTTAGGGCGGGCGACAGGTTGTGCGCGGGCGGGGACTGCGTGGTGACGCCCACCGCTCTTCCGTCTGCCTGGAGAAGCAACAGCCCGGTCGCCAGATCGGACATCTGGCGACCGGGCTGTTTCAGGCCGGGCCGGGTCTGCGCGCTTCTCGGGTTAGCGGCGCTTCTTCGGTAGGCCTGCCCCCAGCGGGATCGCGGACACCGCGAACGCCGCGTCGTGTGCCCCGTCCAGAGGGAGTGGGGTGAAGCCGCTGATACGGATTGAGGCGTCGAGACGACGGCCGAAGTCCTGCACGTTCCACCCGGCAGGAACCGTGACTGAGACTGCCGAGGACACCTTGACCAGCGAGCGACCCATCTCGAGCTTCTCGTCACGCTCGTGCAGCTTGCCGACCGACTGGCGGTCCTTGGCTCGCTCGACCTTGCCAGCCTTCTCCCGCAGCGTGCCGGCCATCACTGCTGACATCTGTGCCCGGCCGGTGGACCTGTCGGCCGCCTGCTGCGAGACCGGCCGGTAGAACACCGTCAGTGCGCGCCGCTCGCCGGGCTGGGAGGGGACCAGCACCCGCGCCAGCGCACCCATCCTGGCGCCCTTGCGGGGAAGAAGGATGGTGGAGGAGATCGACTCCCACTCCCCGTGCCGGTAGGACCGCATTGCGGTCGACGCGTTCGTGGGACCGGCGGCGCCAAGCGGGACACCGGCCGCGATCGACGGGTCGTCACGGTGATGGATCGCCGCGTCCGCGAGCGCCGGCGCATCACCGGGCTCGAAGCCGGTGCGGATCGCCACGGCGAGCTCGGAGCTATCGAGCCAGTTCACCCGCGTGCAGCCGATCGATCCGGTCAGCCGGGCTTCGACCTCGGCCAGCACGGAGTACAGGATCCTCGCCCGGCCCATCACGCCGCGGCCGGCGCGCTTGGCGTCCTTGTTGATGACGTCTTCTCGAACCACCACGGTCACGAACGCCTCGCGGCGCACCGCCGCGCCGGCAGTCATCGCCTCCAGTTGGGCATTGACCCGGGCCGAAACCTCCGGCTCGTCGGGTCGCGCGTTGTGACGCACCCACTCGTCGCGCTCGGTGCCGTCGTCGGGGATGGTGCGGACCTGCACCACGACCAGGTCGATCTGGTTGCCAGCGGTTGCGGCCTCCATCATCTCGGTGAGGCCGGCTCCCATGCGGAACCGGTCTGCGTCGTCGCTCATCCCGATGCCCGGGTGGACGACCCGCGCGGTGGCCGCCCACGTGCGGGTTGCGTGGTTCTGGATGATCGCGGGGCGCGCGGTCTGCCCGGTCATCGGCGGGCCGTCGTGGATCTGGATGCTGGACAGGATGCCGGGCAGGTCCGCCTCGCCTGCCTCGCCGTTGTCCTCCTCGTCGTCCTCGTCGCCGAGGTCGAGGTCGCCGGCGGCAGCCTTGGACTGGAACCGGGACCAGCCGAACGCCGCGCCGACCAGGTGCCGGAACAGGACGCCGATCCACTGGAATGCCGAGTGGCCTCGGATCGGTAGGCAGGTCAGTAGCGCAACCAGGCCCCACATCGGGACGAGGCCCAGCAGCGCGAGCCACTGCCCGATGGCGATCGCCATCCAGGTCGGGAACCCGGCGGCCAGCACCAGGAAGAACTGGGGTCCGGTCAGGCCGAAGAGCCAGGCCTGCCGGTCACGGGTTGCGGATGCTCCGTAGACGCTCATGCGACGAACGCTCCGTCCTCAACTGCGGCCTGGGCCTCGGGTGGGATGTCGTTGGCGACGCCGTCGCCGTTGGTGTCGTTGAACGGCCGACGCTGCTGGCCGTGCTGTCCTTGACGCTTCTGCTTGGGGGTGTGGTCGGTCGGGTAGTAGCCCTGGTTGCCGATTCCGGCCTGGCCGAGCACGTCGACACTCATCGAGGCGCCGGCCTGGGCGACCTTCCCGGTCTTCTCCATGGCACCACCGACGACCCCGCCGACCTTGCCGCCGAACTTCTTGAACCCCGAGGACTGGAACCTGTTCGCGGTCTCGGCATCAGCACCGTTCTCCGAGGTCGTGCGGCCGTCCGAGGCGGTCTCGCTCGCGGCACCGGATCCGGACGCCTGGGCGCCGGCGCCCTTGCCCTTCAACAGTCCGGCGACGCCGCCGTTGGCGTCCATCGTCGAGCGGAACGAGGCACCCGACGCGGTGCCGGGGTCGACGAAGGCCAGCATCCGGAACAACACCAGCGGCATGAAGCAGGCCACCAGCATGATGATCGACCCGACCACTGACATGCCGATGTTCTCTGACGTCGAACTGAAGTGCAGCGGATTGTCGCCGAGGCCCTGCTCCTGGCCGTCGGGCATGCCGGCCCACGCGAACTGCGTGCCCATCCCCACCACCAGCGCCAGGAGGGGCTCCATCAGCACGCAGGCCATGAACCAGCGGATCGACTTCCACATCCACGACTTGGTGCCCTCCGACAACGCTCCCGCCGCCGACATCGGCATGGTGGCCACCAGGATCAGCAGCGCCGCCGAGCGCACCATCATGATCACCATGTGACCGAAGGACGCCGGGATCAGGATGAACAGCGCACAGATCCCGAGCGTCGCTGCCTGTGTCGTGCCCGAGACGCGGTCGACGAACCCGTCGCCGGCCGCGTAGCCGGAGAAGCTGTCCACGCCGAGCAGGGTGTCCAAGATGCCCTTGGTCAGCCCCGAGGCGGCGGCGATGAGCCCCGCGCTCACGGTGATCCAGCAGGACAGGACTGCGCCGTACTGGACCACTCCCGCGGCGAGGGTGCCGAAACCGCGGCCGTCCTGCCGGAGGACCGCCAGCCCGATCTGGCCGAACGCCATCACCAGGGCGATCACCAAGGCGATCCACAAGGTGACGGAGTAGAGCTTGGCCAGGTCCGGGTCGGCGACGTTGGGGGTGAAGTTGTCGATCAGTCCGAAGGCGGTCTTGAGCAGCCACAGTGCGCCTGACCAGATCGACATCATCATCGAGGTGAACCCGTCGGCCAGGCCCTCCTTGGCCTTTTCCCCGAGCCAGTTCAAGGGGTTGAGATCGATCATCGGGACGATGCCCGCAATGGTCTGTGTGCTCATGACTGCGGGACCTCCAGCCACTGGTAGCCGGCGTCGAAGGAGGCCTGGGAGCCGGGCCACAACGACGGCGCCGGCGCCGGCTCCTCGCCCTCGCCGATCACCCACCGGTCGTCCTGCCACACCATGCGCTGGCAGTCGGCGGCCGCGACCTGCTGTGGCCGGCCCGACGCGGTGGTGGCGGTGATGATGAAGTCGATGCACGGGATGACGAAGTCGTCACCGACCGTGCCCTTGATGAATCCCATCTTCGGCTCTGCACCGATCGTGATGGTGTTCTGGGCGTCCGAGGACATTCCGGCCGACTCCAGGAGCGCGGCCAGGCCCTGCACACCCGACCAGCTCTCGGCCGTCGGACCGCCGGGCGCGGCCCACGCGGTGATGACCTCCTGGGCCACTCGGACCGACGCCGACGTCAGCGCGGTCGTGTCGATCGCGGCGAGCTGGGCCAGAGCGCCCTCCGGGGTGTGCGGGAACCCGGTCGCAACACCGACCTCCCCCACCTCCATTGGTGCCGGAATCTCGATCGTGCCGGTCTCGCCCGACGACAGGCTTCCGGGTTGCGCGGCCTCCAGGGGCGCGTCGGGCAGCTGCTTGTCGGCGAGCTGGTCCTGGGCGGACACAGCCGAATCGGACCCGGTTCCGTCTCCGGATGACGAGCCGGTGAGCATGCTGACCACCGACCACACGCCGCCCGCCGCCATGGCGAGGACGACGACGGCAGCGATCCCCAGCAGGATCTGCAGCCTGCGGCGGGTCCACTCGGTGTCGGGGTCAACCAGCTTTGCCTGGTAGACGTGTCGGGTCCGGTCGAACATGTCAGCAGCCGTTCCCGACGATGCCGTTGAGGATGGCGTAGATGCAGACGAACGCGATCGCGCCGATCACGGTCCAGAACAGCCCCGAGGCGCCGATCTGAGCGGCCCGGCCCATCTGGCCGAACTTCCCCACGATCAGTGCGCCCGACGAGGCGAAGCCGGCGCCGATGATGATGGCGATCACGCCGTACTTGACCCAGCCGAGGATGTCGTTGACGTACGGCTTGACGCCGGTCGGGGCCTGGGCGCAGACGTCGCCGACACCCTCGGCCCTGATGTGTCCCGCGGCCGCGATCTGGGTGGCGACCTCCGAGATGGTCTCGATGATCATCTTCTTCTCTCTTTCCTTTCAGGTCCGGTTCGCGGTCAGCGGGCCGGTGATGGTGGTGATCCGCTCCAGCAGGCGCTGGGAGGGGCTTGTGAGCTGCTTGGGCAGCGGGTCCGGGCCCAGGCCCGGCAGGGCCTTGGCGGGCAGCAACGGCATGAACAGGACGGCCTCCTGCTGGCGCGCTGTGCGCAGCAGCCGGCCGGCGGCCGCGAACTCGCGGTCGCTCCAGCGGTCTGCACCCACGACGACGACCACGACCCCGCCGCGGCCGAGCTGGTCCTCGACGTCGGCCAGCGCCGCCTCGGTCTGGCTCAATGCCAGACCGTGCGGCCGGGTCACCAGGACCTCTGCGCGTGCCGGCGTCGTGGCGACCCAAGAGCCCGCCCCGGAAGCGGCGAGCTCACGCATGGACCATCCGGCGTCCAGAACCGTTAGGTCGACGCCATCCACCGACCGCGGGCGGGGCACCTCAGCAAGGACTCTTACTGGGTCCTCGACACGGTCGATCAGTACGCCGTCGCCGCGGCGGCCGCGGCGCCAGCCCTCGGCGGCGCCGAGCTCGGTGACAGTGGCGCCCAGCAGTCCCGACCAGGCCGGGGCTGCGGCATCAAGTACGCGGGTGCGGATACCTGCGGCGTCTGCGGCATCGGCCAGGGCCAGGGCGATCGTCGAGGCCCCGGCGCCAGCGTTGGCGGCACGCACCCGCACCAGCGAGCCCGTCGACACCGTCGCCGCGGCGGCCTCGTCCGGCGTGCGGTCGGTGCCTCGGGGGGCCCGATCCCGATTCTCGGCCGCTGGCGGGGGCGCCGCGATCGCCTGCGGGTCCTGGTCCTCGGCCGCGTCCGGTGTCGCGGTTCGCGGGGCCGTAGTGGAGAACGTGCCGGCTGCCAGTGCGGCAGCTGCGGCCTGGAGCTCACGCGTGGAGTAGCGGGGCACGGTGCTGGTGCTCATCGGGCCGCCTCGATCCGTGCCGCCGCCCGGAGCCGCAGCGCCTCACGGAGAACGGCGGCAGGGGTGTTGCGGAGCACTTCGCGTGCCTCCGCGGCCTCTTCGGCGTCGGCGCGCAGGCGCGCAATCATCCGCTCGATGTCGGACAGCGCGTGGTCGACGCTGTGGTCGGCCACCACGTCCAGCAGCTGCGCGACGACCTCAGGGGTCGGCTCGGAGTCAGTGAGTGCGGTGGGTGCCTGCTCGCTCATGTTTGGAGAAGCAACCGCGCCCTGTCCGGATCGGACAGGGCGCCGGAAATTCTTCGAGAATGCAGACTGAGGTCTTCAGGCGATGGCGGCCAGGTACTTCGGGGCGGCGTCGCGCAGCCGCGCGGCGGTGCGGTCGCGTCGGCGTCGGATCGTCCGCATCGCGACGCCGTGGCGCTCGCCGACGACCCGCTGGGCCTGTTCACGGGGCATGCCGTCGTTCTCGGCGGCGAGGAGCTCGACGAGGAGGTCGATCTCGTCGGTGTCGATGACGCCGACCTCGCGCGCCCAGGTGAGCAGATCGGCCAGGTCCTCGACGGGGTCCTCGACCTCCGGGACCGTGAGGACCGCGTCGCGGACCAGGTTGACCGGGCCCGACCCGGGATCGCTGCCGATCCCCAACGAGTTCATCCGCTCGGACCGCGCTTCCAGAGACGTCGTGTCGACCCGGGAGACCATTCCGGCGGCCGGGCGGCTGAGGCGCTGGCGGGCGCGTCGCAGCAGGTACGTGGCGGCGTGGCAGCCCATCTGCGGCTCGGCTCCCTTGACCTCCTCCCACACCGTGGCGTTGACGTCGTCGATCTCGCACACGTCGGTCAGGGTCATCGCCACCCGGTTCACGCCCTCCTCGAGCAGCACCGCCACGGCCAGCGCTGCGTCGTCGTCATCGCCTCCGCGGCGGGACCCGAGGGCGGTCAGGCCGGCGACGACTTGGTAGCAGCGCTCATCGCGTCGACGCCATCCTTCCCGGGCCTCCTCGAGGCTGGTGAACCCGGCCAGACGGGGTTCGACCTGCTGCCACTCGGCCCACTTCCCGGAGCGCTCCAGGCTGCTGATGACCGAAGTGGCCAGCGCGCTTTGTGCCCTGCGGCGCTGGTGGTGGGCGTCGCTCCAGGACGGGCCAGGAGCCGTGGTGCGAGTTGGGGCGCCGATGGTGACTTCGTGGGCGGGGTGACTGGCAGACATGGCGGTCCTCCGAGAGAGGCGATCAGGACGCGCCTACTGCAGAGCCGACCCCTCACCACCTCGCTCACCACAGCGCTCACCCCACGCGCTGACCGGCCCGATGACCGCTCACCAACCCGCTCACCAATCGCAAAACCGCAGGTCAGAGCCGGTGAGCCGGCTCACCAGACCCTTCGGAGAAAAAGTCAAAAAAGTTCGTCCGAACGGGTTGCGGATACCCCGTGGACGACCCGAAAACGGGCTTCGGCCCTGTCCCACCATCCAGGTGAGACAGGGCCGAAGTCGTCCTCGGGGCCCCATTCGGAGCCTGCGGCGAGCTACCCGGTCGCTCCCCACTCGCGCTGTTCCACAACCGCCTCCGAGCGCGGCGGGAGGTCCTCGTCGTACGGGTCGAGGACCTGCTCGCGGATGAGCTCGCCAGCGGCGTCACGACCGCTCTCGGCTTCCGTGGCCGCGGCCTCGTCGAGCCACGCGATGTCGCTGTGAGGGCTGGCCTTCCGGGCTGCGTCGCAGGCCACCCTGACCAGGTCGGTCCGGCCAGCCGTGACCGCCCGCGTCGCCAAGATGTGGGCCGCGTCGTGGATGGCTCCCACCAGGATCTCGTCCCACCGCTGCTGCCCCGGCTTGAAGAGCCACTTGAACCGGTGCTCGGTGGCCGCTTCGAACGGTGCACCAGTCACCAACGACAGCGCGGTCACCAGGTCCTCCTCACAGCCCTCATCACCGCGGCGCTCGGCGCGGTGCTTGAGTCGCACGAACAAGTCCGCACTGTTCAGGACCCCGCCGGTCCCCCGCACGAGTTCGTAGGTGGGGCTGGTGCCCCGGCGGGCGCCGGCGCTCATGCTCGCGTCCGGCAGCCAGTCGCTGCCGTCGGGTCGGGTGCCCAACAGGAAGCGGGCGTTGGTGGCACGGTTCTGAACCGTCTTCTGCGTCTTCCACCCGCACGCTACGGCGGCCCGCTCCCCGGTGACCCCATGGTCTTGAACGGCCAGGTAGGCGATGAAGGAGACGGTGCCCCCGGCGTTGTCGATCGCCGCGGGGTCGCCACCGTCGCGTGCGCTGACCGACACCGGACCGAGCAGGTGCACCTTGGGCCGCGGCGAGGACTCGTCGAACCAATCAGCCACGTCTTGGTCCAGCGTCGGGTCGAGTGCCGCGATCTCGGCACGGACCTCCTTGGGAACACTCGGCGCGGCCGCAGCGAGGTCCTCCGGGGTCGTGGCCGCGGTGGCCATGTAGACCTCGTCGGCATCGGGCAGCATCGAGGAGGGGTCGTTGCCATCGGTGCGCCGCGGCTCGGTGTACTCCTCACGCAATGACCCGTCGGCTCGGGCGTACTTGCCCAGCGGCCCTTCGTCAGACTGCGTGTTCGGCACCGGCTCGTCTTCGAGGTTGCGGGTCGACGCCACCAGCGCTGCCATCGCCTCCGCCTGGGCGGTCGGCAGGGTGAAGGCCTTGACGCTGATGCCCCACATCGGCAGGAACGCCATGCCGTCGCCGGCCAGCTCCACGGCCGGCGACTCCTCCTCGCCGTGCACGACCACGACCCGGGAGCGGTCCCGGTCCTCGATGTCGGCGACGAACTCGCCCTCGGGGCGAGAGGACACCACGACCACCACCGGGCTGGTGCTGTCCAGCAGCAGCCCGTCTCGGCGACGAGTCAACAGGTCAGCATCCAGGTTCTGCTCACCCTCGCCCATCTCACCGGTCAGCACAGCTGCCCGAGCCAGGGCGTCGCTGCGCTGGACCTGCCGCAGGCGGGCCGGGTTGAGGCCGATGGTCTCGGCTCCGAACTGGTCGGCAAGCAGCACCTCACTGCCCTCCGACCATGCGTTGACCGCCAGCTCGGCCACCATGAACCGCGCCAGGTCAGCCACCTGCTCGGGATCGCCGCAGATCCCGCACATGCCCAGCGTCTCCAGGTCGAGCAGCCAGGTACGACCGCCCTCGTCCTGGCCGATGGTCACCAGTGCCGGGTACGGGGCCGGCTGGTTCTCCAGGTCCTCCTCGAGGAACGTCCAGCGCGGCAGCATCCAGGCTCGGGCGTCATCGGTCGCGGTCCAACCCTCCGGCACCTCGCCGGGCGCGGGGTGGGTGAAGAGCAGGGTCAGGTCCTCATCGCCCAGCACCGCGGCGCCCAGCTGAGGAAGCGGCTGACCGGCCACCTTGCAGCATGCGGCCACGTGTCGCAGAGCCCGGTCGAGGAACGTGACATCTTCCTGCGCCCCGGAGCCGTTCTCGATGATCGCCTGCTCCACCTCCACGAGCTCGTCAGGAGTCGAGGCAATCGTGCGGCCGATCCGGCGGCGACGGAACTGGCGCCGCCGGTTAGCGGCCACCATCCCCAGGGCTCCCACCGCCAGACACGCAGCGGTGGCCAGCAGCGCCCGCAGGCCCGTGATCCCGCCCTCGTCGCTGGCCTCTTCCGAACCGTCGGCTGCGGCCGGCACCTGCTCCGTACTTCCCGGCGCCTCCTGAGCCGACTCCTGCGACGGTGCGATCGGGGTAGCCGGCTCCTCGGGAGTCTGCTGCTCGTCTTGCCCAGCCTGGTCGTCGGCTCCCGAGGATCCGCCGGTCCCCTGACCACTGGTGGACTTGCCGGGCAGGTGGTCGCGCTCTCGCTGCGGCGCCCGGTCCGTGCCTGGGTCGACGTCGCCAGCGCCCGGCAGCACGAGGACCTGCCCGGGGTAGATGAGGTCAGGGTCGCTGCCGATCACCTCCTTGTTGGCCTCGTACAGCGCCTGCCAGTTGTCCGGGTCGCCGGTCGTCTCCTCGGTGATCCCGGTCAGCGTTTCACCGGCCGTGATGACGTGCTCGGTCTCGGGGGTCTGGTCGCCGGGCAGGTTGGTCGCATCGGCGGGCAGCAGCAGCTCCCAGCCGGGCTCGATACTGCGCGGGTTGTTGAAGGTGCGGCCGTCGGCCATGCCCCGCCCCTGGTTCAGGTCCGCGATCTCCTGCCACCGGAACCCGTCTCCCAGGTGCCTCTCGGCCAGGCCCCACAAGGTGTCGCCCTTGTCGGTGACGATCTTCGGAGGGTCGGCCCGGTGGTCCTGGGCCGTGTTCGGTGCGGCCTGGACTGGTGAGGCTGTGGGACTCGCATCCGGGTGCGCGGCCGGCGACTGGTGTGCGACATGGGTTACGGGCCGCACGGGTGCGGACGAGGCAGCCTCCGCGGTGGCTGCGTGCGAACCGAGCAGAGTTGTCGAGGTGACCCCGACCGCGAGGACGGTGTGGACAAGCATGCGGATGAACCTCTGCTGGCCACCAACCGCGATCGGCAGCCTCGAGGCCCCCTGGGGCTCGTGGCGCAGCGCAGGGGGGATCTCCCACAGGGTGCACAGCAGGAGCTGCGCCCACACGAACCAGCCCAGCAGCGAGATGATTCCGAGCACGGCCGAATTGCTCATGAGTGAGAGCTCGTTCAACCCCCCAGCGGGCCACGGGTTGCCCACGGCCGCGATCAACAGGGCGGGGAACCCGACGAGGAGCCCCAGCAGTAGTGCGAGGGCTCCGAGTCGCTTGACCAATCCCAGCATGGTGTGTCTTCTCTCTCCCGGAACCTAGTTCGGGCCCGTGATAGACGTTGCGGTGCCGGTCTCGTCGACCGGGAAGCTTGTGAAGCCGAGGACGTTGAGGAACGCGTTGTCTGACTTTCCCGTGACCCTCACGGTGACGTCGAGCCCGTTGATGTTCACGGTGCCGCTCCATCCGGCCTGCTGCAGGATCTGGTTGGCGCGCGCGGTCGCGGTCGCCTGGTTGATTCCCTCGGTCCCGTCACGGACGCCGCGCATCTCGTCGGCGGCCGCACGCGCGGCCTGTTCCGCGGCGCGGTGGGCAGCGATGCGCTGGTTCATGGCGTTGCCGCCGTCATAGACGAGGCCGAGCAGCACCAGGAACACCCCCGAGGCCATGAGGATCGTCCACGTAGAGACCACTCCTCGCTCGTCGCGCCGGTCCCGCAGCCGTCGAATGAGTCGCGACATCATGGCAGCCGCCGGTACTGCTCGATCGGGACCACGGCCGTGCTGGTGAAGGCCTTGGCGCCAGGCAGGCCGAACCCGACGACGTCGCTCAGGTTCGCGTGGCAGGTGACCTCGACCCGCACGTGACCCGAGGTCCGGAAGTCGGTTCCCGCGAACGACACCGTCAACTGGGTGCAGGCCTTCCCCCGATCGGCCAGCGAGTCGGCGGCCGCTTCGCGGCCTGCCATCTGCCCGGCCTCGAAGTTCGTTTCCAGGGATGCGGCCCGTGCAGCCGCGTATGCAGCGTCATCAACCTGGCTGTTCGAGTCGACGAACCGGCCGCCGCCGACGACGACGGTGATGAAGCCGACCAGGACGGTGGTCATCGCCAGCAGCTCGACGGCGGTGTAGCCGCGCTCGTCTCGCGGTGCGCGGAGCCTCTCGCGCCAAGGACTGCTGTCGCGGTGGCGGTGGCGAGAGGAGCGGAGCGACTGGACTACGACCCATGGTGAGGCAAGGTTCCGGTCGTTCCCGACGCGCCAGGCCCCATCTGGTTGGCGGGTGATGCTGTCGCGCCCGATCTGCACCGGCACGTCGCCGGGCATCAGCTTGTGCAGGGCAGCCACCAGGTCAGGGTGCTGGGCTGCGAGCGCTTCATCGCCTCCGGGACCGTCGTGGCTGAAGGAGTCGATGGCGTCTCGCCAGTCTGTTGTCGTGGTCGGCGGCCGCGTCATTCTGCGAACCTCTCCCGTGGCACAGTGGCAGTGGCCGTGACCCGCTTGGTGAACCCGGGCAACAGCGTCATCACGTCGCCGGAGACGGTGACGGTCACTTCGGTCGCCCCCACGTTGATCCTGACGCTGGTGTTGGACAGGTCGCTGCCAGAGTCGGCCAGGTACTCGTTGGCGGTCTGCCTGCCGGCGTCTTCGGTGCCTTCCCAGGCGGCAGCGTCGACGGCCGCCTCACGGGCCGCGGCGTGAACGATCCGGTCGTTGTACAGCTGCACCGACCACTGGACCAGCGTCAAGAAGATCAGCATCACCACCGGCATGACGACCACGAACTCCGGGGCCGCGATGCCGCGCTCGTCGCGGCGGCGCACCCGTAGACCCCAGAGGGGCCGGAGGCGCTTCGGGATGGTCATAGCTGGCTTCTCGTTCTCGGTGTCAGGAACAGCTGGCTCTCCAGGCCCTACCGGCCGTTGAGCTCGTTGCCCTTGTTGGTGACGAACGTGCGGACCGCGACGATCGCCAGCCCAGCGATCACCAGAATGCCGAGCAGCAGCACCAGGTACTCCGGCGCCGAGGCCCCGCGCTCGTCACGGCGAGCGACCTCCCAGCGGGAGCGCCAGTACTCCATCGCCATCTTCAGGTGGGTGAACTCGTTCATGAGGTGGGTTCCTTTCTTTCAAGCAAACGACGTGGGTACTAGGCGGAGAACAGGAACAGAACGCGGGCGAGGATCACGTAGGCGGCGGCCACGAGGGCCATGACCATCAAGTTGTTGCGCATCGCCTCGGTGGATTTGTTCGCACGGGCGTAGGAATCGGCCAGTCGGGCATCGCGCATCGACTGAGCGCGGGCGATGAGGGTGTTGCGGATGCTGGTGCCCTCGTCTTGGGCCAGGTTCAACGAGGCGCAGAGGTCGATCAGCTCCACGACGCCGAAGCGCTCACCGACCTCGCCGAGCGCCTCCCACGGCGTCATGCCGTTGGGTCGAGCGTTGTCGATCGCGTCGTACAGGGTGTGGAAGGCCCAGCCGGTGCCGATCTGCGCCACGGTGGGCAGCGCGTCGGCGTGGCTGCGGCCGCCCTCCATCGACATCACGACCAGGTCGAGGAAGTCCGAGAGCGCGTCGCACAGTTCCTCGCGGCGCTTGCCGGCGATTTCCCGCAGCTGCCGGACCTCGCCGATGACCGCGACCACGGCACTCGCGAGCCCCAGGGCGGGAGCGATGAGCATCGGGATACCCAGCCCGGCGCCGTTGCCGAGCAGCACCAGCGCGACCGGGCCGAGAAGGCCGATCAGGAACCACACCAAGAGCTTGGCCAGCCACTCCTCCATCGGCTGACCTGTGACGGCGAGGTCGCGCTCGTAGGTCTGCACGTCGTCGGGCCGACGGTTGCGCAGATGCTCTGCGAACCATTCCGCCGCCCTCTTCGACCAGGTCTGGTCCTCGGCGGCGATGTCGAGGCGGGCACGTCGGCCGGCCCGGGCGCGTGCCCGCTCCCACCGGGCCGCTTGGTCGGCCAGCGGCGGTGCGGCGGGGAACGCCAGCCGGTGGAGCCGTAGCAGCGCGACGCCCGCCACCGCGGAGACGATCAGCATCGGAATCACCAGGCCACCTCCCGACCCGTGGCCTGTGCCAGAGCGTCCGCCCCGGACAGGAACCGTGGGTGCGGCTCAGGTGCGGCCAGACGCTGCAGCCGCACCAGTAGGCCCACGT
Organism: Nocardioides sp. LML1-1-1.1; assembly: GCF_040676175.1. Taxonomy (NCBI): domain Bacteria; kingdom Bacillati; phylum Actinomycetota; class Actinomycetes; order Propionibacteriales; family Nocardioidaceae; genus Nocardioides; species Nocardioides sp. LML1-1-1.1. The sequence goes on from NZ_JBEGHK010000009.1 coordinate 22,828, forward strand.
AGACCGCGGCCAGCACTGCGAGGACCATCTGGCCGTACACCGTGCTGTAGGGCTCGACCCAGCCGCGCAGGAAGACTGCCTGCAGCCCGGCCAGCGCGAGCAGGCCGAGCGCGACCTGGTTGGACTGCCGGCGTACGCCGTTGCGCTCGGTGAGCACCTTGCGGCGCATCTCGAGCTCCGCGCGGGTATTGGAGGCCAGCGTGGTGAGCACCCGCTTGAGGCTTCCGGCACGCTGCTGTGCGGTCAGCGAGAGGGCGATGACGACCTTGTCGGCGCCCCGGTCGTCGACCTCGTCGGCGAATTGAGCCAACGCGACCGGCAGAGGCGTACGCAGGTCCAGGGCGTTGACCAGGTTCCGCAGCGGCCGGCGCAGCAGCGCGGGCGCACCGTCCAAGGTGGCCGGCAGCGCCTGCTCCAGACCCGACTCGGAGGCTGCCGCATCGCGCAGCGACTCGGTCCAGTTCGCGATCGCCTCGATCTTGGCCACGCTGTGCTTCTCGATCGCACCCGAGCGCGCGAGCTTCGGCCACAAGATCACCACGGCGACCGCCATCAGTCCGGCCACCGGCCAGCGGGTCAAGATCCCGACGACGACGCCGACGATCAGCGCGATCGTGACCTGCCGGGCCGTCTGCTGGGGATCGGCAACCTTGCGCCGGGCCGTGGTCACCCGCGCCGGGAGCAGGTTCTTGCCGCGGGCGGTGCGGATGATCCCGAAGATGCCGAGGCAGACCGCCAGGACGCAGCCGATGAAGAGCGTCATTAGATCCGCCACCCCTCATCTCCGGGGTTGCCGCTCGGCTCGACAAACCTGTTCAGGTCCGTCGAGCCGTCGGGGTCCCAGCCGACATCGAGAAGGGCCTCCTCGCGAATGATCGCCTTCCGCGTGAACTCCGTGCGGCCTGTGGCCTTGTTGAACTTCCACAGCTCGGTCGTCTTCACCCCGTCCTCATCGCGTCCGGCAACCTCACGGATCGACTCGACGATGCGGCGCTGACGACCATCCTCGGTACGGATCCGGCGAAGGAACACGATGAAGTTCAGGGCGTTCGCGATCAGGCCGTTGGTTGCATCGAACGGCAGTCGCTCCTCTGCCTGCAGGGCGTAGGTCTGGATCTTTCCGATGACGTCGCGTGAGGAGTTCGCGTGAATCGTGCTCAGCGACCCGTCGTTGCCCTGGGCCATCGCGTTGAGCATCGTGATGACCTCATCGCCCAAGACCTCGCCCACGATCACCCGCGAGGGGTTCATCCGCAGCGAGTTGCGGACCAGGTCAGCCAGCGATACCGCGCCCTCCCCCTCAACGTTCGCCAGCCGCTCCTCGAGCGGCACGATGTCGGGGTGACGCTCAGGGTCCTCGTGCAGCCCGAGCTCGATCGACCGCTCCACAGTGATGAGCCGCTCAATCGGGTCAATCTCGGAGGCCAGCGCTCGCACGAGGGTGGTCTTCCCCGCGCTCACGGCTCCGGCGACCATGATGTTCTGACGCGACTTGACCAGCGCGGACAGGAACGCCGCGAGGTCGTGATCAACGGTCCCCTCACTCAGCAGGTCCTTGGTGCGCAACGACGCCGGCACGCCGGCTGCGGCCTCCCGCTCGGCCAGCCCGGGGACCGGAAGGAGGGTCGCCCTCTTGTGGCGGTGCTTGCGGATCGAGATCGACAACCCGTTGGCGCTCACTCCCTGGACCGCGTGAAGGCGCGAACCGTCGTGCAGCCTGAGGGTGACGTTGTAGTTGATCAGGTCGAAAGGACGCGTGGACAGGCCGTCGTGAGCCGAGATCGTCTTGACGATCTCCTCCAGCTCCTTGTCTGAGGAGGCCACGGGCGGCAACTGTGCCTTGCTGCCGTCGGCGTAGGTGACGAAGACGTTCTGCCAGCTATTGATCACGATGTCCTCGACCTCGGGATCCTCCAGCAGCTGGTCGAGGTTGCCCGCCCCGAACAGCTGCGCCTTGAGCGCGGCCTCCAGCCGAGCCCGGGCGTCTTCCTCCAACGGGGTACGGCCGTCCTCGACCAGGTCGGACTCGTACTCGGTCAGAACCGAAGCCAACAGCGCTTCGGTGTGCTGTCGGGCGTCCTCCCCCTTGGGGACCGGTTGGCCGTTGCGGCGGAACTCCTCCAACGCCTTCCCGCGACGTGCACCCACGCGCGACTGGAGACGCTTGACCAGTACCTGGTCGACCGGAACGAGCTGCTTCAGGTGCATCCCGTTCACGTGCGTGCCCCGGCCGTTCGAGCTGGTTCCGTTGCTCTCCATCACGCCTCTCCCCCCTGGCCGGCGTATGCGTCCACCGCTGCGGCAGCATGCGCGCCGTACGGCCCGAGATCAGCGGCCTGGTTGATCTGGTCGTTGAGGACGCCAGCCGACTTCAACAGCGGCGAACGCGCGTTCTTGCCGCCGACCTGGCCGGCGTGCATCGCCTCGACCCCTGTGGGGTCCAGCGCGATCCACCCGATGCCGGCGATGACGCCGGCGGCGTTGCTCGGCGCCAGCATCCGACCGACCTCCGCGACCACCCCGCCGGCCTGCCGCTTCGACGTCACCACCACCGGAACCACCACCGGAGGGGCGTTGCGGATGTTCGCCAGAACCGGAGCGAGCCGCTCCAGCCTGTCCTTGAGGTGCATCACCGCACCCACCTCCGGGCGGGTGACCATCACCATCACATCGGCGGCAGCCGCAACGGGGATCGTCGGCGAACTGGAGTGGATCCGCCCCAGGTCGGCAACTACCCGCGATGCGGAGGCCCGCAACGCCTCCGCCAGCGGAGCCCAGTTCTTCACACCGGCGGCCTGCTCGGCCGAGAAGTGACCCGGCACGATCCGCGTCGAGCCTGTGAACTCGTGGGCCTTGCTGGCCGCCAGACCGGGGGTCACCGACGTGCGAGCCTCGGTCGCGAGAGTCAGGACCGTCGGAGTGGGTGGGAACGCCTCACCATGGCCACCGGGTGCGACGCACCGCAGCGCCAGGTCACCGCCATAGGGGTCGGTCTCGACCACGATCGTCGGCTCCGGTGTCGAGACACCCAGTGCCAGCGACGTCGTCGTCGACCCGGGGGCGCCGCGGTCGCAGCACACAGCGATCAGCATCAGCCCTGCCCTCCGGTAGCGCTGTCGTCCTGAGGAGCGGAGTCAGCCGGGTCACCCTCGGTGATCGGGGCCTGCAGCAGCGTCAGCTGCCCTACCGCCCCATACGCTGCCACCGTCCTCGCGTCGGTCTCCGAGATCAGGATCGTCACCACCACGGTGCCGTCCTGGGACTTCTTCGAGGAGTAGACCGTCGCGCCGGCGGAGATAACCGTTGGGTCGTCGAGCGTCTTCGGGTCGCCCGACTGGCCTTCCTGCGGCACCGCGATCGCGTCGACCACCGAGCCGGGCGCCAGAGTGTCCGGCACGCGACCGGCCGGGAGATTCACCGCGATCAGTCGCTTGCCCGTCTGCGGCAGAAGGTCGCTGGTCAGCGAGTCCTCGGTCAGCACCTGACCGGGGAGCAGTGCCACCGTGGTGCGCTTCCCGAACACCGAGTCCACCTCGGAGACCGGGATCGCCCCGTCGATCCCGGAGACACTGCGCGAGACCAGCAGCGGGTCCTTGGAGGTGCGGACGTCGTCCTCAGTGATCGGGTGCCCGGCCGGAATCGGCTGGGCAACCACCAACACCTCCTCCACGCCGCCCTTGTTGACGTAGAGCCACCCGCCCGCGATCACAGCCGCGATCACGACCAGGACGCTGATCAGCATCTGCCCGTACTTGCGCGGCGCCTTCGACACCGCCTTCGACAGCGAGCCTGCACTAGGCAGGCCACCCGGCAGAGGTGCCGCACGCGGGTCGTTGGCGCGGCTCGAGGTCCGAGAATCCAGAGAGGTCACTTTGTCATCCGCCGTTCTTGTTGACCGTTTGGCGCTGGTAAACCGTGATCGTCGTCGAGTCACCGGCTGCGGCGAGCTGCGAGCCGAGGTCTCCACTGGTCGCGCCGCCACAGTTGCCCGTGCACGTCCACGCGAGCGTGTAGCTGATCTGCGCGGACACGGTCCACGTATCGCCCTTGGGGTCTTCCATCTCGTCGTAGGAGTAGGAGCAGTTCGTCGGAGCGTTCTCGGGCATCCCCTTCACCCACTCGCGACCCGGACCGACACACGACTGCGTGTCGCCGTTGCCCATGTCCCACTCGACGTAGGACGGAGTCGCCGTCAAAGTCACCGTCGCCCCTCGCACCGACTGGCTCGCAGTCACTGTGTGCCACTGCCCCGACTCGATCCACAGCCAGTTCTTGTACGAGATGTAGGTGTGATAGGTCGGCGGGGGCGCGATCTTCGCGTCAGCCAGCTCGAACGGGATCGTCACCACCAACTGGCGGGCGACCGCGGCGCCATCGACCGGCGCCGCACCTCCGGTAACCCACCAGACCGCGTAGCTGACTGCGGTGCCGCTCGCACCGGTCTGACAGGTCCACCACTGGCCGTTCTCGTTCTCATGGCCACGAGGAGGCGGACCCTGGGGGTTCTGCGGCTCGGCATAGCACCAATGCGGGCCGCCCCACCAGGTCAACCCGTCCTTCGTGCACGGAACCTCAGTTCCATCCTTGTCGTGGCACGATGCCGATCCGCCCGTGTCGCCGGGGTTCCCGGGGGTGGGCGACGGGTCGCCGGGAATCTCCCATTGGATGCAGGCACCTGTCTCCGGGTCGTACTTGGTGCACTCGCCGGGGCCGTCCGCCCACGATGTGCTCGTAGGTCCAACAGACACCAACGTCAAGGCTGCAAGGACCGCAGCAACTACGCCCAGGACGCTGAAACTCGTCAGGGCACCACGGGTCACGGTGCGGTCGGCGTGCACGTCTTCACCTCTTCGTCGTTTAGGTACCGCTCCTTCAACCAGCCCTTGGACGTCTTCCGCATCCGGATCGTGCGCTCAACGAGGTACGGCTTCTTCTGCGGCGTTACCTTCCCGTCAACCGTGATTCGAATGTTGGTGTTGTCGAGGCAGTACCTGAAGTCGACGGTGTCCTTCCCGATCTTGGCGGCGCTGGTCCACAAGACCTCGGGAGCAACCTCCATCCGCGCTCCGCCACGAACGTAGGTGTCCAGGAAGTTCGAGTACTCCCCCAGCGGAGACATGGAGTACTGCTCGAACCCCGACCTCACGCCGGGGGTGTCCACGCCTTTCCGTGCGGCCTCTGTGTAGAAGCGCCAGAACTCCAGCCAGCGGTCGCGCGCGGCGCGGTATCGCTGGAGCTGTGCGGGGGTGTACTTGTCGTCCCACGTGGGCTCTGGCGTCGTGGTGGCCGAGCTCGAGGGCGAGGCTGACTTCGTTGGTGTCGGGTCCGCCTTCGGCTCGTCGTCGCCGCAGCTGGAGAGTGTTCCGGCCATCGCGAGGGCGATGGCAGCGATCAGAGTGCGCTTCATGAGCGTCCTTCCTGAGCCCGAGTCGCCCGATGCACGGGCCTTGGGCACCAGTCTTGACGACATGGCCGACGGGTTGCCGACCGCGCCGTACTGCGAGTCGGGTTCAAGGTGAAGTCCTTCCCTCTGGGTGCGGCTCTCTAACAGCGAAGGCAACCGGCGATGGATGAGATCGGACACCGGCGGCGAACAATCTTCGGGACGCGCGATCAAGCGCCTCAGATGGGCGTCGCCAGCGTCAGAAGGGGCACTGGGTGCGGCGAATCGGCCGCTGCCGGCGGCTGGCCGCGGGACAGCGGGGGCGTCTCTACGCGGGACAGCGACGGCGGAGTCGGGCGCACCGGTGTCCACCGGGGTGTCTGTTTCCCCGGTCGTCGTCTCTGCTGACGCATCCCCAAGACCAGCGCCCTTCCCGCCCCGGCCCGAACCGGGGGCCTCCATTGTCCGCTGCGTCGCCAAGTCCGACGCACCAGGCGTGACCCGTGGTTCCCACCATCGGGTTCTGATCTGCATTACCCTGAGCATGACACATGACGGACGCTAAATATCCGTCATAACGAAAAGAGTTCGGCGTGTTTCGGGGTCCGGCACAATGCAGCGCGTGCCACGTCTGTCGAAGCCGCCCAGGATGCCCGAGGGGGTGCTGGCGATCATCGACGCGACTGGCAACAGTGCGCGCACCGAGATCCTGCGGCATCTCTCACTCCGGGCGATGAGCGCCACGGAGCTGGCAGAGGTGATCGCCGCGGACCCCCGCGTGGTGCGGCGTCACCTCTCTGTACTCGAGGACATGGGCCTGGTCACCGCTGACCATCCGCGAGGCGACCGACGCGCGAAGGGCAGGGTCGTGCTGTGGGCGACAGATCTAGCCCGCGCCGAGGAGGTCGGGCGCATCTGGCTCGACTACGTCGCTGGTCGTCCCCTGCCTGATCCAGAGCAGGATCAGTAGGGGCGACGCGGGGGTGGGACAGAATCTCGGGGCAAGTGTCCGATCCCGTGTTGCTGGTGTTGCTGTTGTTCGCGTGACGGGTTCGCAGACCGCCGGGGACACATGCCAGGCCCCCGGCATCCCGACCGGCCCTATTTCAGAAATTTTGCGACACGCCGCAGACCGCTGCTTGCGGCGGGCTCGGGTCGCCAGCCGGTTGGATATTCCTATGGGTCGCAAATCCAAGGGTGAACGCCACACGTTCATGACGCGCGTTCCGGAGCTCGCAGGTAAGAGAGTCCGGGCCGAGGCTGTTGCGCTCGGTTGCTACTACACCGATTACCTCGCCTACGTGATCTGTCGCCATGTCGATGTGCCGATGGAGTTGCCGACCGGCGACGTCGTCAACCACGCCGAGCCCCCGGCGGTTGGTGATGGCCGAGTTCAGTTCATCGCCAAGGTCCCGATGAGGGCCGCTTCCATCGTGAAGGACGAGGCCGAGGACATGGGTGTTTCGCTCAGCGACTACATCGCCAAGGCGATCTGCGATTTCCACGACGTCCCCTTCGAGCCAAGGGTGATGAAGAAGGCCCTCAGGGCCTGGGCGAAGGCCTCTGAGGCCGGAGAGCAGCTGCCGATGACCGGATGACCGGGTCAGGGCAGTGCCCTGAAAACGACGAAAGCCCCGCTGGAACGGGGCCTAGTCGGAAGCTTCACCGGGTTGCCGCCCGGATTCGCAATGAAAGTTCTGATCCTCACGAGGAGGTGTTGTGCTGCCCACTGTAGAGCAGGTCCACGTGGCGCGGAGGTCATTCCCGCGCTGGCGTGTCGACGCGCGAACGCAGCCGCCCGCCACCGCTCGTGCTGGTGACGAGAAGCGAGTCCTGCTCGCGGCACCGGCGCGAGGCGCCTGGCCTATGAGCTTCCTGCCCCTGCGAGCACGGAAGGCGGTGGTCGAGGCCGGCAGCGTTCGGGACGGCCCATAGGCCCAGAAATGACGAAAGGCCCCGTTGGCGCGGGACCTGACCGTCTTGGTGATGACCGGGACCAGTTGGCGCTGGTGACCGGGGTGCCTCTGAAAGGAGGTAGAGCAACTTGTTGCCGGTAACTGTACCGGCGTCGCATGGCGATGCCGCACACCCTGATGCAGGTCGGCGTGTCCCGCCGGGACTGCTGGCGCTCGATGAGCACCTGTTCAACCCTGACGCGTCCCAGTGGCTGGTGATCGACTCCGGCAACACTGCTGTCCCCCGGACCGTGGTGCCGTCGCTGGTCGACGGGCTCGAGTTGGTCGGCAAGGGCCGGATCGCCGCACTGGTGGGCCATTTGCGTGACGGCGTCGGTGTGATCGACGTCGACGTTCCCGGCCCGCTCGGTGACTTCCTGGCGGCTGAGGTCTCCGATTGGTTGTCCCGGCGCGACTGCTGGGTGCTGGAGCGACCCTCCGGTGGCGCGAAGGGCCGCTGGCACATCTTCTTCGCCCACCCCGACTTCCATTACGCCCCCGCCGCTGCCCGGACCGGGTTCGCGGCCGCGGTCAGCGACTACCTCGTCGCCCTGGCTGAGGGCGTGAAGGTTCCGCGCGGCGAGCTTGACCTGCGCGACGCTGTGCGCCCCCTGTCCTCACCTCACCGCTTCGGTGCGGTGACCAGGCCGAAGGGCGACCTCCGTGAGGCGCTGCGGGGCCTGAAGCGGCTGCTCCCGGATCCGCCCGCCGCCTCGCCGCTGCGGCCCCGCGTCAAGGTGAAGCCCACGAACGGTGGCCACAAGTCCGCTGCTGCGGCGGCCGGCTCGGGCCTGGTGGTGCCGCTGGCATTGCAGCGGTGGAAGCGCCAGCTCCGCACTGAGTGGCGCAACTACCTGCTGACCGGCGAGATCCCGGCCGGGTCGTGGGCCGCCGGCGCGACGAAGACCCGCACGGCGGTCGAGGTCGACCGGTCCCTCGTCGAGGCGGCCTGCACCCGCGAGATGGTGTGGGCGATCGGCGACCCGGAGATGGCTTGGCGGATCATCCGCGAGTCGCACCCGACCGCGATGACCAAGGCCAAGCACCAGGGCTACTCGTGGTGGCTCGGCTACGTATGGAACGACCTCGTCCGCTCCGCCAGCGAGTTCAACACCACCCCTGAGAAGCCCAAGCAGGTCGAAGCGCCGCCGGCCGAGGTCCTCGAGGCCGTCGCGGCCGCCCGCCAGGAGCTGGACCAGCTGAAGTGGACCGTCCCGGCCCGTCAGCGTGCCGCCTTGCTGCTGGTCGGACACCAGCTGCTCGATCGGGTGCTGCGTAAGGGGAAGCTGCGGGTCCCCTGCCCGGAGCGGGATCTGCTCCTCGACACGGGCCTGGGTGACCGCAAGACCGTCCGCGCCGCTCTCGCCCGGCTCAACGGCCGTCTCGGCACCCTGCACACCGACTGCCTGTCCCCGACAGAGCGGGACTCGACCAGCTATGAGTTCGAAATCAACTCCGCTCCGCTCCGGGAGGGACGGCAAATCCCCCCACCTGTGTTTGACCCACCCCCCACGCCCCGCGGCCTCTGGGTCCTCCTCCCCCGGACAAGCCACGCCCTCTGGCGCGCGCTGCTGACCAGCCCGGGGCCCCTGGACTTGGCTGACTTGGCAGTGAAGGCAGGACTGGTGGAGGACCGGGCTGATGAGCCGTCGAAGTCCCAGCGCTCGACCACGAAGGCCGCACTGGTGGCGCTGAGCAAGGCGGGGATGGTCCGGGTCGACGAGCATGGACACTGGCAGGCAGCGACACGACCTCGATCGGTCCAGGTCGAACGGGACGCGGCCGCGGCGTACGCCCGCCAGCTGGAGACGATCGAAGCCGAACGCGCCGCGTACCGCGCCGGCACGACGTCGAGCTGGACCGCCGGCCGGGCACGCGCGATCAAGGTGCAGAGGGCGAAGGAGAAGGCCTGGTGGGACCACCTCTCCCCCGCCGCCCAGGCAGAGCGTGCCGCGACCAAGCGGCTGGAGTTCGAGCAGATGTCGATCAGCCAGCAGGCCGCGCTGAAGGCCCGTCTCGCCGAGCGACGCATCCGCTCCGGTCTCGACGAGCTCGAGACCTACCACCTCTGGCTACGCAACCTCCCGGCCGACGAGTACGTCGCACGGAGCCTCGAACGCAAGCAACGCTTCCAGGACCTCTCCCCCGCCGAACGCGGCGCGTCCGTCGCCTCGTGGGACCGCCACAGGCTCCGCTACGGCCTCACCGCGCAACGTCTCACCACGCCTGCCCTGGACGAGCGGCCCGGGACGCCTGACGAGGAGCGGACAGCAGTGCTCCCCGACGGCGCGGCCGAACGCGATGCGGCGTTCCTCGAACGCCAGGGCAACCTTCTCGAACAGGATCAACGTCAGGTCGCCGGCTAGCAGGGTGTGTCCTCGGCGGGTCGTTCTGTAAAGAACGCCGCCCCGGCGTTACAGTTCCACCGCTCTGTAACCAACAGTAGGGAGTTCGGCCAGTGATCCCCAACCCTTACACCCCGAGCGGCCGCCCACGGGTATTCGTCGGGCGCGAAACCGAGCGCCGACGCCTCCGCGACCGACTAGCGCGCGTGGTCGCCTACGGGGAGATGATGGGTCCACTCGCCGTCACGACCGGCCCGCGAGGACTGGGCAAGACCTCCCTCATGCGCGACATGCAGGCCCAGGCGGATGAATCCGGGTTCGTCGTCGCCTGGGCGTCCGGCCTCAAACACCAGCCCTTCCTCGCCGACGTCGTCGACCGTGTCACCCGATCCCTCAGCGCGGCCGAGCAACTGCCCAAGGTCGGACGCCACCAACTCCAAGAGATCGGCGTCGAGGTCGGCGTGGGCCTCGCCAAGGTCTCAGCCAAGATCACCCGCACCGAAGAAGCCGCCGACGGCTCCCCCGCCCTGGTCGGGCCGCTCGAGGACTTCCTCCACCGCGCGTCGAACCTCGTACGCGACGCGGGCGGGGCCGGCCTGCTCATCATCATCGACGAGCTGCACGCGCCGCTGCTGTCGCGTCGCGAACGCGAATACGAGCCAGATCCGCGAGCCGTCCTCGACGCTGCAGTACTCCTCAACGCCGTGCAGAACATGGACGGCGAACGCGAGAAGTTCCCTCTCGGGGTGGTCGGCGCCGGCCTGCCCGAAACCAAGGCCTACCTGACACGTGCCGCCACCTTCGGCGAGCGCACGCACGAGTTCGTCCTTCGCGAGTTCGACCAGGCCGCCGCCCGCGCTGTGCTCGTCGAGCCCGCCGAGCAACTCAACGTCCGATGGGACGACGACGCGCTCACCGAAGCCGTCGCCGCGGCCGGCGGCTACCCGCAGTCGCTGCACATCATCGGCTCAGCAACCTGGGACGCCGCACAGCCCGAAGAGGGAGACACCCTCACCCTCGCCCACCTCAACGACGGCCGGGCCACCAGCGACGCCGACCTGGCCTCACTGTTTCGCGCCCGATGGGAAATAGCGACCAAGGCCGAACGAGACATGCTCAGCGCGATGGCCAACCTCACCGACACCGAGGTTGAACGCGGCGCCGTAGCGGCCGAGCTCGGCGTCGACACCGAAGCCCTCGGCATGACGCGGCGCAGCCTCATCAGCAAGGGCATCATCGAGGCGCCCCGCCGCGGCATCCTCCGCTTCACCATCCCCGGCTTCGCCGACTGGGTCCGCGCCAAGGAGATCGGAGGCGGTCACCCGGCCGTAGCTCTCCGCCCCGACCACTCCCCGGCCGTCCCCCCGCACGATCCTCCCGCCAGCCCGCCGCCGCGGCGCCCCTCCCGGTAGCCAGCCCGGGCCGCCAACCCGCCGCCCCAGGCCAGTCCGCCTGGGGGCGTCACCCGCCGTCGGACAGGCCCGACGTCACGGCGAGAGAGCGGGGCACCTGGGTAGAGGTGAGCACCCCACGGCGGTGAAGCGTGTCGATCATCGCCGACGCCAGCGGCCCCTCAACGCCAAGAGCGGAGGCCAACTCACGCCAAGTCGGCCCCTCCCCCGTTTCGGCCCACACCCTCGCGACATACGCACGGGCGGCCCCGGCGTGCTCGTCGGCCAGCTCGCCGGCCCGCTGCCGGCGCTGGGCGGCCCGCTTCCGCTGCACATCCCTGCGCCGCTTCTCCTCGGCGTAGATCTCCCGCACGTGCGGCACCTCGTCGCGGCCCTGGGCGCCGTTGAGCAGCGCCACCGCCGCCTTCCACCGAGGCAGTCCCGGCTTCCCGGCATGCGTCGCGAACCGGCGGTGCGCATCGAGGACCTCCGGCGTGATCGCCCGGTTGTATCCGGCCGCCTGCAGCAGCTGCCCGACCCGCTCGTCGGACGCCTTCGGGCGAGGTGGCCTTCCGCTCCGCGGCTGGCCACCAGCCTCCGCCTGGTCGTCGGTGGCCGCTTCAGCCGAAGGTGCCGCCTCTGCTGACCGGGTCGGCGCCGCCGGCGGAGACTGCGGCGGAGACTGCGTGAGCCTTCCCTTCGCGGCGTGACCGCAGGCCTGGCAGACGGCGTACGGCCACTCCCCCGCTCCGTCCGGCCCGCCGGTGTGGTCCTCGCGGCGCCACTCGATCCAGGTGCTGGTCGACCCGCAGGCCCGACACGGCTTGCCCAAGGGGCGCCGCGCATGGCCGACCCGCGCCCGCGTCGTCGTCTCATCGAGTCCTGCGCTCACCGTGCACTCCCCTCCAGTGTTCAGCTGAGGTACGCCGACAGGGCCGCTGCCACGAGCTGGGACCGCGAGTCGGCGCCATGCTTGTCGGTCAACTGATCGATCACCTCGAGGTTGCCCGCCTTGATCCGCAACGAGACCCCGACGAACCGCTCCCCCTTCGCGCCCGGGGTCCGGTCGAACAGGCCGTCGCTCACCGTCGGCTTTTCGCCCCGAGCCGCCACCAGGTCCGTCAACTCGGCCTGATGTGCCACGAGAGCGTCGAGCAGCACGTCCACCTGCGACGTCCGGTCCCGCTTCGCCCGGTCCCGCCACGCCTCCGCCATCGTCAGGGGCACCGACACCGAAACAGGCTTCATCGTGTCCGCGCTCGCACTGCGGGCCGGCGCCTTCTCCGTGCGCGGCTTGCGGGACCGACCTTGCTGCTTGGATCCCGACTCGGCCTTCGTTGTCGCTCGCGCCGTGTCCGTCGCCGGGGAAGGCGTCGTGGCGAGGTCCTGCGACTCCTCCGGCGTCGGGTCCGGGCTCGGCGCAGGCACCACCTGCAAGGTCTGGGGTCGGGCGCTCGGGGCAGGCAGGTCCGTGGGCTTCTTCAAGCCTGCGATCGGCGCCATCGGCTCGCGGCGGCTCACGCGCTGGCCTCCGCCCGGTTCGCCGACTCGAGCTTGTCGATCCTGGTCAAGATCGCATTGGTCAGCAGCAGGTGGTCATCGGCGAGTCCGCCGACGCTGCCCGGGATGCGTTCCGGTCGCCGCCCCTCCCGGAGAGCCTTCCACCACGGCTCGCCGGCCTCTTCCTCCTTCGCGATCTCCGCGAGCTCGTGCACCAGCTTGCCGGCGTTGCGGGCGTCGACCGCAGCGCTGGAATGGCGAATCGTGATGACCTCGCCCTCCTGATCCAGGAACAAGCTCGACGCCCCGTCGAGCACCGCGTTGATGTCCTCGACGGCGTTGCGTCGGATGCGGGCGCCGCTGGTGTCGAAGTCGAACGGGACCACCCCGAGAACCTCGACATGCGGATTTGCCTGCCGCACCTCAGTGAGCTCGGCGGCCAGCTCTGCGAGGTTGCCGATGCTGGACCGGTCACTCTTGGTGGGGACGACGACCCACCTCGTCGCACCCAGGACCAACTGCAAGATGATCGGCCGGGTCGGAGGCGTGTCAATCACGATCAGGTCGTAATCGCGTGCCAACGGCGCCAGCGCCTCGGCCAACATCAACCGGTACTCGGTGCCGCGGCGCTCCTTGCCCAACAGGACGTCCTCGATGTCCTTCAGCGCGTCCCGGCCCATGGGAATGACGTCGAGATTCGGGCGGATCTCGCGCAGCACCGGCTTCAGCGGCTGGTGAGCGTCGAGGACCTCAAGCATGTGGGCGCCGCGGTCGTTGTCCGGGGTGTGCTTGTAGCCGAGATCGTCGCCGGCATCGCCCTGCGCGTCGAACTCGATGAAGAGCGTGTGCCAGCCCGCGGCCGCGCTCAGGCCGGCAAAATTGGCTGATGTGGACGTCTTGCCGACGCCCCCCTTGCCGTTTGCGAACGCGATGACTCGGCTGAGCACATCTTGGGTCAAGGCCATTGGGGGAAGAGCCTCTCTGTGCGAAATCCAGGACTAGGAACGCGTCCGATCATCCCGCAGCGCACCACCGCAACGCAGTAGCGACACGCGGTAGCGCGGTGCGGTAGTGCGGGCACCATCGCAGCGCGTTACGTTCGTGCGGGGGTGCGCTGCGGTGACGCGGACCACCACGGCGACGCGGCGCCGCGAGGCACCATTGCCCACGGCAATGCGTGCCACCACCGCGCGTAAGTAATGCGGAGAACCACCGCCCGGCGTTGCCACCCTGCAATGGTGAGAGCGGCCCGCGCCTGCGCCACCGCCGCCCACTGACGCGGCGCGGCACCTCGCCTCACCATCGCGGCGCGGTAGTGGCGTGCGGTAGTGGTCTGCGGCAACGCTGCGCGGCAGTGCGGCGCAGTAGTGCCTGACCCGGAAGCAGGCTCTCTCGTGCGTTGGCCTCGTGAGGCGTGGTCTTGCCCGCCGCAACCCTGTTCGGCGGGCAGAGGGCCGTTCTAGCGCGTCTGATGAGGCCTGTGTGACAGGGCATGACCACTGAGTTGGAAGCGGGCCGCGGAACCGGCGATCAGATGTTGAACGACCCAGGCCGCCGGGGGAGTAACCCGGGTCCCGTCGCGGTGTCGGCTGCTGACGATCCCGGGGCCTCCAGGGCACCAGCTTGGAGGGCGGCGGACCGGTGTGCCGTGCGGCCGCCGCCGGCCCGTGGTGGGTGGGGGAGGACATCCGCGAACAGACGCTGCTCGTGTTCGGGGATGCCGTTACCGGCGGCGATGGTGCGCCACGACGCGACGGCGGCGTCGATCTCGGTGAGCACCTCGACGCCACGATCGGCCGTCATCCCGAAGTAGGGCGCGGCCTGAAGGAGTGCCTCGCGTTCCTCGGATGCTGAGGTTGCGCCACTGATCGAGGTTGCCCGGGCCTGGTTCGGATCCGGATTCGGGTTGACGTCGAACGCCGGCGCGAGCATCCAGCCGCCGGGGGAGTGAAGGAAGCCGTGGTTGCGGAAGTGGTCGTCGATGTTGTGGATCGCGGTGAAGACTGCCATCCGCCGCCACAGATCAGCCAGGTCGGCGTCGGGTCGGGCGGAGTGATCTGCGATCGCCGCGGCGAGGTCCAGATAGTCGGCCGAGGCGCCGTCGCTGAGACCGGTCAATGTCATGGCGCTGGCATAGCCCAGCCGGCCCCCGTCGGTGTCGCGGTCGAAGCGGCGCAGGATCAGGACGCTGCGGCCCTCGATCTTCGTCAGGTGTCGGGCTGGAACGTCGAGTCCCGCGTTTTCGGCGAGGTCCAGCGCGGTTTTCTCCCACGCCATGACGTCCCACTCGTCGCCCGGGTGCGGGAACTTCGCGATGGACAGGGCTCCGTCGGCATCGATCACCGAGGCCTTCGGGCGGGCACCGCCGAGGGTCGTGCCACCGACGTCGAGGAGCTCACGTACCGCGTGCATCTCGTCCTCGTCATGTCGGCGGCCGCCGCGAGCGAGCTGGTCGGAGGCGTGCAGCAGCCGGCCGAGGTCGACCAGCCGTGGGATCTCGTGCCCGTCGGCGACGTAGGCGGTGCCGTCGGGGCGGCGGTAGCGAAGGGCGCCCTGCCGGGAGTGGTCCGAGACGCCCACGAGGTAGTCGACCTCGCTGATCGAGGCGTGACCCGCCCAGACCTTCTCGATGAGCCGACGACCCCATCGGTCGGGGGCACTGTCGGCGAACGCGCCAGGCAGCCCGGTGGTGTGACCGCGGCCCACGTCGAGCGGCAGAGCCGGGTCGACGGCGTAGGCGTCTGGCCGCGCCAGGTAGGCGGGGGAGTAGGTGAAGGTGGTCGTGACCGCGCGGCCGCGGCGGGTGAAGTGAGCGGTGCCGACGTGGACGGCCTGCCCGCCCGCGTCCAGATCGACCTCCAGCTGGGTGTCCATCAGCGTCGCACCCGTTTCGGCAGCACCTGATCAGCACGCGCGCGGCCGAGCTCGGTCTCGTACGGGTCGAGCGCGGACACTGCGTCGTCGAGCCGACCCAGGGCGCGTAGCACGTTGAGGTAGGTCTCGAACGTCACCGAGGGATCACCGTGCTCGAGCTTGCGTAGTGTCGGGGCAGAGATCCCCGCCCGCTGAGCAACCTGCTCGGCAGTCAGGCCAAGCAGGCGGCGCCAGGTGACGACATGCGAGCCGATCCGCTCGGCCGCCAGACCCACCTTCGCTGGACTCGGCCGCTTCATCCTCCACCACCCATTCAACCTGATACCGAAAGCAACACTTCTAGGATAGTCGACAATCGCAAGGATGCTTTCGGTTAAAGGGGCTCTTCACAGTTGAGGGTGTAGCGGGCGTTGGCGTGGCGGTCCCGGGATAGACGTCGAGGCCTCCCGAAGATGGAAGTTCTCACGCTCACCATCTGGAAGACCCCGACGTGCCCGACGCTACCGTCGGCGAGCGCTCGCATGCGTTCGCCCACCCCGACCTGTCCACCTTCTGCCGCCTCGACGAGCTCGGCCTCGTCGTCACCGGTCAGCGCCTCGAGCCTGACCGCGCGGTCCTCGCCTGCCGGGTCCTCGAACCCGACCAGTGGTGTCGCCGCTGTGGCTGCGAAGGGATCCCGCGTGGCACGGTCACCCGACAGTTGGCCCACGAGCCGCTCGGCTGGCGACCCACGACGCTGCTCGTCACGATCCGCCGCTATCGATGCGGCGCCTGCGGGCATGTGTGGCGCCAAGACACCACCCGCGCAGCCGAGCCCCGCTCGAAGCTGTCGCGTCGCGGGCTGCGGTGGGCACTCGAATCGATCGTGCTGGCTCACCTCACCGTTGCCCGGGTCGCCGAAGGGCTCGGGGTCGCGTGGAACACAGCCAACGACGCCGTCCTCGCTGAGGGCAAGCGGGTCCTGATCGACGACACCACCAGGTTCGACGGCGTGAAGGTCCTCGGCGTCGACGAGCACGTGTGGCGCCACACCAGACGCGGCGACAAGTACGTCACCGTGATCATCGACCTGACCGGGATCCGCGAGGGCACCGGCCCCGCCAGGTTGCTCGACATGGTCGAGGGCCGCTCCAAGCAGGTCTTCAAGACCTGGCTCAGCGAGCGTCCGCAGGCCTGGCGCCAGGGCGTGGAGGTCGTCGCGATGGACGGGTTCACCGGCTTCAAGAGCGCCACCGCCGAGGAGCTACCCGACGCCGTCGCGGTGATGGATCCCTTCCACGTGGTCCGCCTGGCCGGCGACGCACTCGATCGTTGCCGACGCCGGGTCCAGCAAGCCATCCACGGTCACCGTGGCCACAAGGGCGACCCCCTCTACACGGCGCGCCGCACGCTGCACACCGGATCCGGGCTGCTCACCGACAAGCAGAAGGACCGACTCGCCGCGCTCTTCGCCGCCGACGAGCACGTCGAGGTCGAGGCGACCTGGGGGATCTACCAGCGGATGATCGCCGCCTACCGCGAACCCGACCGAGCACGCGGCCGCGCCATGATGAGCAAGCTGATCGAGTCCATCAGCAGCGGTGTCCCGGCCGCGCTCAGCGAGATCATCACGCTGGGACGCACCCTGAAGAAGCGAGCCGACGACGTGCTCGCCTACTTCGACCGGCCCGGCACCAGCAACGGCCCCACCGAAGCGATCAACGGGCGACTCGAACACCTACGCGGCTCAGCCCTCGGGTTCCGCAACCTCACCAACTACATCGCCAGAAGCCTGCTGGAGACCGGCGGCTTCAGATCGCAACTACACCCCGGATTGTGAAGAGCCGTTAAAGGCGCACCGTTGGTGGGCCGGTGCGGCAGCACCGCGTTCCCCAGCTCATCGACGCGGGCAGTTGTCGAACCGGAACAGCGGCAGCGCGCGGGTCACCGGACGGGGGAGTGGCTCATCGTCGCGGGGCCCGGTCGGGTGACTGGCCCTGCGAGCTGGCCTGAGGCTGGGAGCGTCCAGGAGTGTGCTGCGCCCGCAGCGCGGCAGCCTGCAGAGCGGCCGCCGGGTCCGGAGCCCACCCGGGCTGCTGGGGGAGAGGCTGGCCACCGGGAGTTGCGACACGCTCGTCGAAGAGAGCGTGCTCCTTGCTGCCGCCCATCGCCATCGGAACGAGCGACCTTGTCTCGAGCCGTACCGCGTCCCAGGTCGCGAGCCGGTCCGGCGCCGCCTCGCTCCGCTTCAGCGGCATGATCCGGTACTCACGTCGCGCATTCATCGCCGCGTCCGCGGCCGCGTGATACCCCTCGGTCGCGGCGGCCTCCCGGGCGAGGCGGCGGATGTGGTCGACGGCGGCGACCGGGTCGGTGAATCGGGGATCGTCGGACATCAGGACTCCTTACGTCGTTGGGTCGCCTGTCGTGCGTGGTTCAGCGGGCCGGACCGGAGGTCGGCGGGACGTCGAGGTCGAGTGAGGGCTCGGCTGCGGCGATGGTGTGTCCGGTGACGCGGTGAGCGCCGAGCGCATCAGCGAGAGGCCCGATGGAGTGGCCGGCGCCGCCGGCTGATTTGCGGGGCTGATCTGGCCGGTCACCTCCGCGAGCAGGGCGATGGCGCGGTCGGCGAGGTCGCATCCAGCGTCATCGCTGTCGTGCCAGTTCTCCGAGGCAGGGAAGTCGCCGACCGACTCGCCGGCAGAGAGCTCGGCTCGTTGCGCCCGCCATTGGGCATGTTCAGCGAGCAGGTCGGAGGCCGCACGGACCTGCTCGAGGGTGGGCCCGTCGACGCTCCTGCCCAGCGCGGCGGCGAGCAGGGGCAGTAGCTCCTCCGCGGTGGGCAGGTGCACGTCCGCGGCGTCTCGGTGCTGGCGGTCCCAGTCGGGCCGCGCTCCCGGCGGGTGCCCTTCGTAGTCGCAGTAGTGGCCGTCCTCGACACCGTCGAGGGGGTACCCGTCGACCGTCGCGCTCGAGACGGCCCATCTGCCGACGCCGGCGTGCCCTTCGCCGTTCTCGGCGAGAAAGAGCGACTGGAACGTGGGGCCCGAGTACGTTCCGCCCTGGTCGAACGACAGGAAGACGCAGGTCCCATCGGTGGTCCAGCCGGTCACCGTTCCGTGCTGCGCTCGGCCAGCGGCGTCGCGGCGGTAGACACGGGTCCCAGGGGGCGCACTGTCTTGTGCTGCGATCACCGGGTGTGTCGAGGATTGCTCGAGGTGGAGGTAGACCTTGACGTGGTTCTCGATCCGGTGCGGATAGTCCGGATCGTCACGCCACGGAGCCTCCTCGACAGGGGAGGGCGCGGCGGCAGGCGCCTGACGGGTCGGGTGCTGGCTCATCTCTGCTGCTCCTGTAGCTCGGTAGGGAGTGGTGTGTGCCCGGCCCCGCAGGTACACCTCCCCGGGAGACTCGGAGTGCAGGGATTGTGGGTGCCCTTCGCCGCAGACCGACGGCGTTGACGGGGCCGGGCAAGCTGTGGAGTTGTTAGAAGGCCGGCGCGCCGTAGGTGGCGCTACGAGCCGCCGGGAACGGCGTGGGTGGCCTGGCTGGCGCGGTGGGGGTCAGGTTCAATGACTGCTGGAGGGCGGCCCGTTGCAGCGGGTTGCTGTACCGGGCCACCGGCTCGCTGGGGGCGGGGAGGTTCACTAGGTCGGTGAGCGTGGTTTCCAGCCGCGACCGGCGGCCCACCCGGACCGGACCGTCGCGGTGCCGTGGGTGGGCATCGATCAGGTTGCTGTTGCCGCGCAGCAGCTCGCGGCGCAGCGCCTTGCCCAAGTTGTGAGTCACCTCGTGGGTTGCCTTGGCCAGCTCGACCATCTGCGTGGGCTGCAGCTTGATCGGTACCTCGTTGTCCTCCATCCGGGCCACCGCGGTGGTGAGCTCGCTCTGCTGCCAGAACCGGCGCGTGTTCGGCTCCTGGTCGGCCCTGACGTCGGCGAGGTGGCTGATCTGGGGCTGAAGCGCCTCCAGCACTTCGGCACGTTCGGAGAAGAACGCCGCGAACATGCTGGTCTTGGTCGACTGGGTGGCGGCCTCCGCGAACGCCCGGCACAGGTAGAGCTGGCTGGCCGTGACTTGCCGTGCGGAGTCGGCCGTGATCTCCGCCTCGCCGGCGTAGAACGCGTCGGAGGCGAGCATCGGGCGAAGGAAACGCGCCAGCCGCTGCTGCGCGGCGGCGAGATCGGCGGGCGTGGAGACCAGGGACACCGGCTCAACGACGGTCGACGGAGGCGCCTGGCGAAGCCGGGGCGTGGCCTCCTCGGGGCTCGCGCTCGTGGCATGCCAGGTCGCGACCCGCGCGGCCTGGGAGAGCACCATCCGCTTCTCGTCCAGCCCCATCGCGAACTCCGGTCGCTGATGCTCGGCGAGCAGCCCCACCTCCTCGAGGCGGGAGTCGAGCACCAGGACCGCCTCCAGGGCCACCGCCACGTCGCGCATCACCCACCAGCCGGCCCCCGGATCGGTAAGCCACGGCTGTTCCTCGGCCGCCGACAGTGCATGGGAAGCCGACATCAGCTCGATCGCCGCCATCCGCCACGCCTCGACCGTCGGGTCCTCCGAGGCTGGCGTGAGGTATTCCGCGTGCGGTCGGCGCTCGTCGAGTGTCAGCGTGGGCAGGGCGAAGGCGATGTTGTCCACCAGGTTCGCCAGCTTCTCGTCCAACCCCGCCAGCGTTGGCTTCGGTGTACGTGCCGGAAGATGATCCGGCGGCGGGTACCAGCTGTCCTGACCGACGTCGTAGAGCCGTTGACGGAGCGCGTCGACCGCGGCCTCACGACAGTGCAGAAGCTGGTCGACCGCGTGCTCATCGGCCGGGATCACGTCTTCACGGATCAGGAGGTTGAGTGCCTGGGCCGCGTTCTCGGCGTGCTCGCCGTAGGTCGAGACCGTCATCGCGGGTCGCCGGCCACTCGCTGGTGCGGACAAGTCATTGCCATGCCCGGAGAAGCAACCGCCGCGGCGCCAGATCGGACACCGCGGCGGAACTGCTTGTGGAGAAGTGGCGACTCACACGCCCGGTGGGCCGGGGGAGCGGTCCGCCGGCGCCGGACCTTCACCTACGGCCGGGCCGTTCTTCTGCGACCCGGAGGGGTGCAGTGCGCCTGCCTGCAACCTCCCGCTGCGAGCGGTGACCGTCCCTTCAGGGGCGAGGTCGCCGAAGTGGTTCGGGTCGCCGGGGTCGATCAGCGTCACCCGGTTCCCGTAGTCGACGCACATGCGGGCGATCGACGCAGGACCTGGGTCCACGTACACGTCATCGAGCCACTCGTCGCGGTTGGTGTCCTCAGCGAAGCCGTCGATGAGCAGCGAGTCCTGCATGGCGGCCACGGCCTGCCTGTGGGAGGAGTAGGGCCCGACGACCTCAGGGCGCGGGTGCTCGGAGTCGGCGTACCAACGCAGAGTGACCCACCAGCCCGACGCCTCCGGTCCACCGTGGGCGTTGACGTAGTCGGTCCAGGTCGCATCGCGCGGCAGCGGTTTCGTCATGCGCGGAGAAGCAACCACCGCGGCGCCAGATCGGACACACGTCGCCCGCGACCTCGCCGACCCGGCCCCGTGGACCTCGCGGTTGTTCCTAGGCGACGGCGGCCACGCCGCGGCGCAACAGCCGGCGAGCCGAGTCCAGGCGCAGGGTGTGCTGCAGGACCTGCGAGTCCGCGAGCAACGCGCTCAGACGCTGCTCGAGGTCGGCCAGGCCGGATCGAAGGTCTTCGATCTGCACCGGCACGTAACGGGCGGGACGTCGCTGTCCGAAGTCGGTGAGCTCGGCGCGGGCCATACCCAGGAACGGCAGCACCATGGCGTGCCCGTCCTGCCCCGTCGCGTCCTCCAGTGCCGCGATCAGAGAGACCGCGTAGACGAAGTCCGGGGTCGCGTCGTACACGTCACCAGCCCGATCGGTGGTGGGAACAGTCATTGCGGTGTGGTCCTTTCGAGAGGGGTCGGCCTCGGCTCGACCCCGCTACCCAGTGCAGCAGAGTCGGCCAGCGCGGTGCGTGTGGCGCGCCCGAACCAGTGGAGAACAGCCCCGCCGGGCGGCCTGTGGACGAGAACCGGACCTCGCGCCGTGTTCACCGCGACCACCTCGGAGCGACGGGCGGCCGCGGACTCTCCTCCGACCGCGGTCGTGAGGGAGGAGGCGGGGGCGCGATCGCGGGCCGGCCTGTCTGGCCCGCCGGGCCGGGATCAGGCGTGTCGTGCTGGGATCCGTTAGTGGCGGAGTCCTGTCCCGTGGTCTGTTCGCCCGCCGCCTTCTCGGCGCTGTCGGCGGCCAGCTCGGCCGCCAGCCGGTCGCGCCTTGCACGCACCTCGGCGAGCTCGCCGGCGCGCGGGAACACGTCGACCAGCCCGGCCTGGGCCCGCTCTGCCTCGCGGTTGATCTTGGTGGTGTCCATCTCGACGTCGTCGAACACCCGCTCCAAGCGCCGGGGGAGGTTCTCGACCCGGGTCACCAGGCCGATGCTCGGTTGACGGACGTCGCCGGCCTCGACGAGCAGGTGGACCCGCGGGACCTCGACGAGCGACACGACGTACCGAGGCTGGCCCATCCACGAGTCCGCGGACATCTGCAGGTGAAGGCCGCCGACCTCGCCGAGAGGCTGCGGGTCGCGCTGATAGGGCTGGACCGCAACCAGGGCCCGCTGCAGCGCAGGGGCGGCATCGGCCCGCTTTCCGTACGCCGCACCGTTGATCCGCATCGAGAACGCATCCCCGTCTGTGTCACGTCGCAGCGGCATCGCTGCCAGCAGCTGCTCACGGTCGGTCGCCAGCCGCTCCAGCCGCGGCCCGGCCTCCCGGATCGTCGCCGCGAGACTGCGCTGGGCTGCCGACCACGCCCGCTCCAGGCGCTCCAGCTTGGTCGCGTCCGTCTCGGCCTTGGCGAGCTCCATGATCCGCGGGTCACCGGACGCGAGAGCCTTCACCTCGGCGTAGGAGAGGGCTGAGTCGCCGATGTCCTCGATCTCACGCACATCCAGCCGGCCGCGCATCAGCTGGTTGATGAACTTCGCTTTCCGCTCCACCGTCTGCCACAGGTAGGTGTCGAAGCTGGACTCGGTGACATACCGGTAAACCCGCACCGACTCGTTCAGGTTGCCCTGCCGCATGATCCGGCCGTCGCGCTGCGCCAGGTCGGCGGGCCGCCACGGGCAGTCCACGTGGTGCAACGCGACCGCGCGGCGCTGGACGTTGGTGCCCACGCCCATCTTCTCCGTCGACCCGATGAGCACCGCGACGTGACCGGTGCGGGCCTGCTCGAAAAGCCGTGCCTTCGCGCGGTCGTTGTTGGCCTCGTGCATGAACCGCACCTTCGGCGCCGGTACGCCGCGGGCGACCAGCTGGGCCTTAAGCTCCTCATAGGCGTTCCAACCCGCTCCGGTCGGCGTGCCCAGGTCGCAGAACACCAGCTGCAGGGCGCCCGGCTCTGGGTCGGCGCCGAAGGCGACATCGGCGTGGTCGTGGTAGATGCTGGCGACCCGCTCGGCGACCGCGTCGACCTTGGAAGGCTCCCGGTCCAAGAACGCGCCCAGGCCGTCGAGCTGGTGGTCGACGAGTCGCAGGTCGAGCGCGGCCGCGCGGCCGTGGCCGCTGATCTTGAGCATGTTGTCCTCGCTCGGGTCGACCGCCCGCGAGGAGACCAGGTCGGCTCGGGCGGCCAGCTGGGCCATGAAGTCGACCAGTTCCTGGCTCGGCGGGACCACCACCGTCTCCGCAGCTCCGCCCTCCAGGTCGGGGGTGGGCAGATGAAGGTCGTCGGCGGTCTTGACGTCGGCGACCTGGTGCCACAGCCGCAGCAACTCGGGGACGTTGTTGAACTTCGCGAACCGGGCCTTCATCCGGAAACCCGTCCCGGACGGGGAGAGCTCGAGGTCGGTGACAACCTGCCCGAACGTGGCCGCCCAGGTGTCGAAGTCGCTAATCCCCGCCGCCTCCAGGTCAGCGGGGGCGAGGTAGCGCAGCATCGTGTACGCCTCTGCCACCGAATTGGCGATCGGGGTCGCGGTCATGAAGGTCGCGACCCGCCGGCCGTGGCGGCCGCGCAGGTAGGACATCTTCAAGTCCAGGTCGGTGGCCCGGTTCGACCCCTCCACCGCGACACCGGGGATGTTGGAGGCCAGCCGGAGGTTCTTGTAGCCGTGGGTCTCATCCACGCACAGGTAGTCGATCCCGGTGGCCTCGAAGGTGATCGCGGGGTCGCGCTCGACGTCACGCAGCTTCTTCAGCCGCTCCTCGGCCCGCGCCAGCGTGCCCTCAAGCCGCTTCACCGACAGCCCGCGCTCGGACTTCGAGGCGGCCAGCCACATCCGCAACTGCATCATCTGCTCGTCGAGGTAGGCCTCCTCGGTGTCCTTGGAGACCGGGATCTTCTCGAACGCCGAACGGGACATGATCACCGCGTCCCACTCGCCGGTCGCGGCTCGGGCGACGAACAGTCGCCGCTTGTCCTTGACCAGGTCCTCGGTGCCGCAGGTGAGGATCCGGGCCTGCGGGTAGGCCTGCAGCCACTCCCGAGAGAACTGCTCGAGCATGTGGTTGGGCACCACCACCGCGGGCTTGCGCACCAGGCCCAACCGTCGCAGCTCCGAGACACCGGTCACTGCGGCGAGGGTCTTGCCGGCCCCGACCTCGTGGGCCAACAACACTGAGGGCTGCGCCACCATTCGTGCCACCGCGGCGTGCTGGTGCGCACGCAACCGCAGCGGACGTCCTTCATGGACACGGGCCATGCCCGGGTAGTGCTTGTCCTCGTCGACGTCGTAGGAGCGCAGCACGATCGCGTTCAGCTTGTCGTTGTAGGTGCGAACCAGCTGCTGACACCGCTCGGGGTCCTCCCACAGCCAGGCCGCGAACCGCTCCTGCAGCTCCTCGGCCTTCTCCTGAGCAGCGAAGGTGGCGGTCTCGTTCGGAATCCGTCGCCCGTCCGGGGTCTCGTCAGTGACCCGGATCTGCCGCTGTTCCAGGCACGCTTGGACGATGTCGATAGCGCTGGCACGTTCGGTGCCCCAGGTGTTCCGGGCGGCCACCGAATGCCGGTTGCCCCGCACCGACCACACCGACCCGCCCGGATGCTCCACCTCCACCGTGCGGTCATCGAGGGTCTCGCGCAGGAACTGCTCCACTGTCTTGGCCGGCACCCACGGCACGCCGAGCTGGGCCACGATCTCGGTCGGCCCGAGGTCCTCGGGCAGCACCTCGGTCAGCGCCGCCTCGGCGGCCTGGAGCCGACGCACCATTGGCTGGGCGGTCTCATCGCCGGTTGCGGTGGCGCCCTCGACGAGCTGCTCGAGGACCTCTCCGACGCGGGTCAGCCGGGCACGGACGTTCCCGGAGAGGAACTCTGCGCGGGGAACCCAGGCTGCCGTCCAGCCGGCCCCGGTCCGCTTGACGGTGTCGGGGTCGACGAACGCGAAGGCCTCGAGCTCGGTCTCGGCCTGGTTCTGATCGACCCCGAGCAGCCGGGCGACCTCGCTGGTGCGCAGCTCGCCGTAGGTGTCCATGCCCAGCGACACCGCATCGGCGGGAGAGTCCGCGCGCGTGCGCAGTACCCGTGGTGCGACGACTCGCTCCGTGAAGATGTCGGCCTTGCGTGCCGTGCCGGTCGCGGAGTCGTAGTGCTCGAGCGCGAACACGGCAGGGGAGTGGGGGTCGCCGCGGAACCCGCCCTGCCGCGGCCGCACCTGTGCGAGCACCGGCTCACCGGTCTTCGGGTCGATCCTGCCGGTGTTGCGGCTGGTGACCCGGTTGATCGGGCCGTACCGCTTGACGTAGGCGTCGTACTGCCGGTTCAGCCGCTCACGAAGTGCCCCCATCCGCTCCTCGCCCGCGACTCCCGGTCCCTTGGGCAAGGTGGCGGCGGTCGGCAGGTCACCGGGTAGGGGCGTGGTCGCCTCGGCCTCCAGCAGCGTGACGACGGTGTCACGCACGTCGGTGAGCATCCGCAGCTCGTTCGTCTGCGATTTCGGCACCTCCAACGGCTCGGGGACGCCGTCGCGCACGTGCAGCCAGCCGCCGTCCTCGCCGACGCTGATGTGGCCCTCGGCCCGTACCACCGCCCCGGGCAGCACCAGCGGCTCCTCCTGGCCGGGACCGCGACGAGGGCGGTGGACCGGCCATCCCGGCCCCGATGGACTGGCAGCAGGATTCGGTGTTGGAGTGGCCGCTGGAGTGCGGTTAGGCCGAGTCGGGGCCGGGGGAGTGGTGAACAGGGGCCGTACGTCGGCGTAGTTGGACAGGTCGAAAGCCAGGTGGCGCTCCAGATCGGCCGCGACCCGCTCGGCCAGGCTCTGCCCCTCGCTGGTCAGCAGTCCCTCCACGGCGACCTCGGGTCCGAACCGGCCGGAGCGGGACGTCAGGCGACCCAACACCCGGGCCGGCTGCTGGACGAACAGGGTGTTGAGGTTGACCTCGGCGTCCTCGAGCCCGGTCCCGGCCCGGAACGCCGGCAATCGCTCCAGGTTCCGCCACCCGGGTGTGAGGTCCAGTGGGTCCTCTCCCTCGACACGGCGTCGGAACACCAGCAGGTCGGTGATGACGTCAGTTCCGGCGGCCCGGCGGTGGGTTTGGTTCGGCAGCCGGTACGCGGTGACCAGGTCGGCCATGTCGGCGAAGGCGTCACGGGCGGCCGGGTTCGCCGCGTCCATCGTCCATCGTGAGGTCAGCACTGCCACCACGCCGCCGGGGCGGACCAGGTGCAGGCTCTTGTGGATGAAGTAGTTGTGCAGGCTCAGCCCTAGCCGGTTATGGGTGGAGTCGTGCGGGACGACGTCGGCGAAGGGAACGTTGCCGATCACCAGGTCTCGCTTCCCCTCAGGCAGGCGGGTCTCGGCGAACGACTCACCGCGGATGTCCGCGTCCGGGTAGAGCAGGGACGCGACCCTGGCGGTGGTCGGGTCCAGTTCGATGCCGACCACGTCGCGTACATGGTCAGGCGCGAACCCGATGAAGGTGCCCGACCCACAGCCGGGCTCCAGGACGCGGCCGCCGACCTCCTTGTCGAACCCAGCCGCGCCCAACGCCGACCAAACCGCCTTGACCAGTGCGGCGTCGGTGTAGTGCGAGCTCAGTGTCGTGCGCGCCGCCGCGGCACGGGCGCGACCGTTCAGCAACTCCCGCGCTCTGGCCGCGGCCTCGTTGTGGTTGGCGGTGTCGTCGAAGATCTCCGGCAGGGAGCCCCAGCCCGACCAACGCGCCAACACTCCCTGCTCCTGGGCTGACGGGAGGCGGTTCTCCTCATCGAGCTGGGCAAGCAGCTCCAGCACAGCCACGTTCGCGGTCAGCCGCTCCCGCGGAGTCGACGGCGTCAGGTCCCGCTGCGAGCCCGGCCGGAACCGCCGCGACTCCCCAGAAGGAATCAGGCCGGCAGGTTCCACCGCCGGAGCGGTCGTGGTCGTCGCCTCTACGTCTACGACGCGGTCTGTCCCAGCTGTTACGCGTTCGGGGGAGTCCTCAGGCCCGGCCTCATGTGCTCCCGCAGAACCTCCGACTCCGCCGTCGTTCTCGCCTCGGTCAGCCGGCCCACTCGCTCCAGGTAGCCCTCCGCCGGGTCCGACGGGCCGGCGATCCGGTCCGCCAACATGTCGATCTCTGTCTCGATCTGCAGCCCCAGGTCCTCGAAGAAGCTCTCCGGATCGGCGATCGCCGCCAACTCCGTGGCCCGATGCTTCGCGTAGTGCTCCCGCATCCGCGTCCCGTACGGGTTCATCCCGAGCCCCTTCCTCCGTCACGACCTGCAGTGAGCCGACAGCGTGGCCCTCACCCTCGCTGCTGGTGACCTCACCGACCGGGTCACCTGGCTCCTCACCAAGATCCCACAGCGTCAGTTGATCGGAGTCAGCAACACTCGCCCGCCGTCGCGCCACTCCCGGCACCTCCAACCCATTGGTGAGGACGCCGGCCGCGGCACCCACGCCACGGCTCACCACCGTCCTCACCAGGAAAGGCACCCACCCGGGCCGACGATCGGACAGCTCGGAGCGAAAATGTGGAAAAAGTTCCCAGGACTCCCGGGTGGCGTCCGATTCGTGCGCGGGCTCGTTGCCTTTCTAGGCATGACCACGACACACAGCGCCCCGCCAACGAGCCGGGCGGACCACAGCAACGACCATTCCGGTGACCGGCAGACCTTCGAGCTCTATGGCCGCCGGATCACCCACACCAACAACCCCGACGTGCAGCAGCTTCTCGCTGCTGCGCACACCGACCGGGTCCGGCCCCTGTGCCTGTGCCGCCCCGACGGTGTCGCCATGTACGTCGCCAAGATCGGGCCCGACAAGTACGTCATCAAACGGATGCCCGACTCCGGCCTCGAGCACGCACCTCGCTGCGCCTCCTACCTCCCGCCCGAAGGGCTCTCCGGGCTCGGTCAGGTCCTCGGCAGCGCGATCACCGAAGAAGCCGACAGCGGCCTGACCGCCATCAAGCTCGGGTTCCGCATGTCCAAGGCCGAGCGAGCCGCCCCGACCGGCGCCGGAAGCGGGGCAGTGGCCGACTCCGTCGCCGCCGACCCCAACCGCCTGACCCTCCGCGCCGTCCTGCACTACCTGTGGCAAGAAGCCGACCTGGCGACCTGGACGCCGGGCATGGACGGCAAGCGCAACTGGCGCATCGTGTCCTGGTACCTGCGCCAGGCCGCCCGAGGGAAGTTCACCAAGGGCAAGCCGCTTGCCACGCGGCTCTACGTCCCCGAGCCGTTCAACGCCGAGAAGAAGACCGATATCGCCGCGCGGCGCCTCTCGGCATGGGCACCGATGCAGCAGCACGGCACCGCCCAGCAGTTCATGATGCTCATCGGCGAGTTCAAAGCGATCGCGCCGGCACGGTTCGGGCACAAGCTCGTCATCAAGCACATGCCCGACGCCCCGCTCATGGTCGACGACAAGCTGCACGACCGACTCCACAAGCGGTTCGGAGACGAGCTCGAACTGGTACGGGCCAACGAGGCTGGACACCTGATGGTGATCGCGACCTTCTCCGTGGGCCGCGCCGGCCTGGCCACCGCCGAAGAGATCTCCCTCGTCATGACCGACGAGCGCTGGCTCCCGTATGAGTCGCTGCGCGACAAGCTGCTCCTCGACGCCGCACTCAACGCGCGCCGCAGGTTCACCAAGTCGTTGCGCTACAACCTGGCTCCTGACAAGCCCATGGCCTCCCTGGTGTTCAC
Organism: Nocardioides sp. LML1-1-1.1; assembly: GCF_040676175.1. Lineage (NCBI taxonomy): Bacteria > Bacillati > Actinomycetota > Actinomycetes > Propionibacteriales > Nocardioidaceae > Nocardioides > Nocardioides sp. LML1-1-1.1. The sequence continues at coordinate 51,417 of NZ_JBEGHK010000009.1, forward strand.
TGACACCGAGACGCCGACCGCGGCGTTCGTGCTCACCAGCGACGAGGACCGCGACACCGCCGCCCAGATCGCCAACGACACCGGCACCGCGGTCTGGACGTGGGTCGTCACACAGGACATGCCGCCGCTCCCGCCGGTTGCCAACCACTGACCAGGCAGTCCCGCCGAGCGAACAGTCTCGGCGCCGCCAGGCACGGTAAGCCGCAAGGGCCATCCCAGGAGCCCCCTCGGCAGGTAGCCCACGAGCACCGGACGCCACACCGGATGCGCCGGTGCTGCTGCGGCCACCGTGACGGACCTGAGAAACTGCCAACCATGTCCACCATCCACGACGTCTTGGGCGAGCTGCGCGCCGCCTCGCTCGATGAGCGGGACAAGGGCGACAAGTTCGAACGACTCATCAAGGCGTACCTGACCACCGACCCGGAGTGGACGGCCCGGTTCTCCAACGTGTGGTTGTGGACCGAATGGCCCGGCCGCGCGGGACGCACCGACACGGGCATCGATCTCGTCGCCGAGCACCGCGACCGCGACGGTCTCGCCGCCATCCAGTGCAAGCTCTACGAAGCCAACCACAAGGTCGCCAAGTCCGACATCGACTCCTTCGTCTCCGCCTCCGCCCGCGCGGAGTTCACCGCCCGCTACGTGTTCGACACCGCGGCAGGCTGGACCGGCAACGCGGAGGAGACGCTGGAAGGTGTCGTCCAGCGCATCGACATCAACTACCTCAACGACGCCCGGATCGACTGGTCCCAGTACACCTGGACCAAGCCCGACCAGGTGGTCGTCAGCGCCGCCAACCGGCTCCGAGCTCACCAGAAGGCCGCCATCGACGCGGTGCACGCGGGCTTCGCCGGGCACGACCGCGGCAAGCTCGTCATGGCCTGCGGCACCGGCAAGACTTTCACCTCCCTCAAGATCGCCGAGCAGCTGGTCGGCGAGGGCGGCAGCGTGCTGTTCCTTGTGCCCTCCATCCAGCTGCTTTCCCAGTCGCTGCGGGAGTGGATGGCCCAGGCTGAGGTCGACATCCGGCCCTTCGCCGTGTGCTCCGACGTCCGGGTCGGGCGCCGCACCGCGAAGTCCGACGACGGCGACCTCTCCACCGTGGATCTCACCGAGCCGGCGACAACCGACGCGCCGACGCTCTACCAGCGCACCCAGGCCGGCCGGCACGCCAAGCAGCGCATGACCGTCGTGTTCGCCACCTACCAGTCCATCGACGTCGTCGCCCAGGCCCAGCAGCTCGGCCTGGGCGGGTTCGACCTGATCGTGTGCGACGAGGCCCACCGCACCACCGGCGTCACCCTGGCCGGCCAAGACGACTCCAGCTTCGTCAAGGTGCACGACGGCGACTACCTCAAGGCAGCCCGACGGCTCTACATGACCGCCACGCCGCGCGTGTTCGGAGAGGACGTCAAGCGCAAGGCCACCGAGGCCGAGGCCGTGCTCGCCGACATGGGCGACGAGACGACGTACGGTCCCGAGTTCCACCGCCTCGGGTTCGGGGAGGCCGTCGAGCAGGACCTGCTCACCGACTACAAGGTGCTCGTGCTCGCGGTCGACGAGGAGTACGTCGCCGGCAACTTCCAGAGCGCGATGGCCCAAGGCGGGGAGATCCAGCTCGGAGACGCAGCCAAGCTGATCGGGTGCTGGAACGGCCTGGCGAAGAACTACGGCCCCGAGCACAGCGAAGGCGAAGACCGCAGCCCCATGCGCCGAGCGGTCGCGTTCGCCAAGGACATCCGATCTTCCAAGGCCGCCACTGAAGCATTCCCAGCGCTCGTCGAGCGTGCACTCGAGGACGCAGACGAGGACAGGAACCACATTCGGGTGCAGGCGTTCCACGTCGACGGCACCATGGGCGTCCACGAGCGCAACACCCACCTGGACTGGCTCAAGGCCGAGCCCGGCGAGGGCACCTGCCGCGTGCTCACGAACGCACGATGCCTCTCCGAGGGCGTCGACGTGCCCGCGCTGGACGCGGTCATGTTCCTCACCCCGCGCGGCAGCCAGGTCGACGTCGTCCAGTCCGTGGGCCGGGTGATGCGCAAGGACCCGACCGGCCGCAAGAAGCTCGGTTACATCATCCTGCCTGTCGTCGTGCCGTCCGGCGTCGCTCCGGCGGAGGCGCTCAACGACAACCAGCGTTACCAGGTCGTCTGGCAGGTCCTGCAGGCACTGCGGTCCCACGACGACCGGTTCCACGCGATGATCAACAGCGTCGAGCTCAACAAGGGCAAGTCACCCCGGCTCGACATCGTCGACGTCACCCCCCGACCCCCGTCCGAGGACGGCGTCGACCTCACCGAGAGAGGCGACGAACGCGAGCCCGGGTCGGAGCAGCTGGCCCTCGACTACGGCTTCGACGGCTTCCGCGACGCCATGTACGCCCGGATCGTGCGCAAGGTCGGCGAACGGCGCTACTGGGAGACCTGGGCCAAGGACGTCGCCGACATCGCCCAGGCCCACATCACCCGCATCCACGGACTACTCACCGACCCGACCTCGCCCGCCGCCATGGAGTTCAGCGAGTTCCTCAAGGGCCTGCGCGGCAACCTCAACGAGTCCATCACTGCCCACGAGGCGATCGAGATGCTCGCCCAACACCTCGTCACCAGGCCGGTCTTCGAGGCCCTGTTCGCCAACTACGACTTCACCGCCCACAACCCGGTCGCCAAGACCATGGAGCTGATGCTGGCCAGCCTCGACGAGCACGCGCTCGAGGCCGAGAACCAGCAGCTCGAGAAGTTCTACAGCTCCGTGCGCCGCCGCGTTGAGGGCGTCACCGACGCCACAGGCAAGCAACGGGTCATCGTCGAGCTTTACGACAAGTTCTTCGCCACCGCTTTCAAGAAGACCGTCGACCGGCTCGGCATCGTCTACACCCCCATCGAGATCGTCGACTTCATCCTCCGCTCCGTCGACGAGGTGCTGCGCCAGGAGTTCGGCCAAGGGCTCACCAGCGAGGGCGTACACATCCTCGATGGGTTCACCGGCACCGGCACCTTCATCGTCCGGCTCCTGCAAAGCGGCCTCATCTCGCCGCACGACCTGGCCCGCAAATACGCCAACGAGCTGCATGCCAACGAGATCCTGCTCCTCGCCTACTACATCGCCGCGGTCAACATCGAGACCACCTACGCCGAGAACGTGCGCGACGGCCAGGCCGCGCCATTCCCCGGCCTCGTCCTCACCGACACCTTCCAGTCCTACGAGGACGGCGACCGCGACGACCTCGACATCTTCCCCGAGAACAACGAGCGCATCGCCAGGCAACGACAACTGCCGATCACGGTGATCGTCGGGAATCCGCCGTACTCGGTCGGTCAGACGTCCGCCAACGACGACAACGCCAACACCGCCTACGCCAGCATCGACGCCGCCATCCGGTCGACCTACGCCGCCCAGTCGGCCACGACCTCCATCCGCGGCCTGTACGACTCCTACGTGCGCGCCATTAAGTGGGCCTCACTGAGGATCGGGCAGCGCGGGGTTATCGCATACGTCACCAACGGCGGGTTCCTCACCTCCAACTCCGCCGACGGCATGCGCAAGTCGCTGTACGACGAGTTCGCCGCCATCCACGTCTTCAACCTGCGTGGCAACCGCCGCAACGCCGGCGCCGAGGGCCGCCCCATCTTCGAGGCCTACGCCAAGGGATCGGGCGGCTCGATCGCCGGCATCGCCATCGTCGTCATGGTCAAGGACGACACCCGCACCGGCGAATGCACCCTCCGCTACGCCCAGGTCAGCGACTTCACCACCGCACACGAGAAGGTTGCCGAGATCGTCGCCGCCGGCTCGATCCTCGGCACCAACGCCGAGGTCATCGTTCCCGACGAGCACGGCGACTGGCTCAACCAGCGCCGCAGCGACTTCGGCACCTTCATGCCCCTCCACGAGCGAGGAGGAGAGGGCTCGATCTTCGGCAGCACGTCCAAGGGCCTGACCACCAACCGCGACGTCTGGGTCTACAACGCCAGCAAGGACGCGCTCACCTCCAGCGTCGAAACCCTGGTGGCCACCTACACCAGAGCGCTCGACGCCGACATGCCTCCCAGCGACGTCCCCCGCGATCCGCGGTCGATCAGCTGGTCCCGCCGACTGCTGAGCAAGTACGCCCAGCATCAGCCCCTCGCGGTGGAAGTCGACGCCCACCGGGTCGCGCTCTACCGGCCGTTCCTCCGCCAACACGTCTACTTCTCCGCCGACCTCAACGAGGACCGCCGCCGTCTGCCCGAGGCGTTTCCCACCCCAGCACACCCCAACCACGGCGTGCTCCTCACCGGAGTTTCCTCGCACTACGAGTTCGGCGCGATCGCCACCGACGCCATCCCCGACCTGCACCTGCTCGACACCGGCCAGTTCTTCGCCCGCTGGCGCTACGAGCCGATCGGGGAACCCGACGACGGCACGCTCGACTTCGGCACCGCCCACGACAAGGCCGACGACGTCGTCGTCGACGGCTACCGCCGCATCGACAACATCACCGACGCCGCGCTCCAGCGCTTCCAGGCGACCTACCCCGCCCTGGACATCACCAAGGACGACGTCTTCCACTACGTCTATGGGGTCCTTCACTCATCGACCTACCGCGAGGCGTACGCCGCAGACCTGAAGAAGTCCCTGCCCCGGATCCCGTTCGTCGTCGACTTCGCCGGCTTCGCGGCCGCCGGCCGCGCCCTGTACGAGATCCACCGCGACTACGAGACGGCACAGCTCTACCCCCTCTCCGGGCTCGACACCAGCCCCATGGGCGATCCCTACGACTTCTACGCCGTGGGTGAGAAGAAGATGCGCTACCTCGGCAGCGGCGCCGACAAGGACCACACCTCGATCCGGTTCAACGACAACATCACTCTTGCCGGCATCCCCGCGGACGCCCACCGTTACCGGCTCGGAAGCCGGTCCGCCCTGGACTGGATCATCGACCGCTATCACATCAAGACCGACAAGAACTCCCGGATCGTCAACGACCCCAACGCTTGGGCGCGCGAAGTCGGCAACCCTCGCTACATCCTCGACCTCGTGGCCCGCGTCGTCACCGTCTCACTTGAGACGATGGCGGTCGTCGACGCACTGCCGGCGCTCGAGTCCATCGAAGCCGCTTAGTTGCGGGCGCAGGCGGGGGAGCGGAGCGCGACCGCCTGAAGCAGCCGGATCACTCGTCGCCGTCCTCGATCAGACGCTCCTGGGCGCGGGTCGGCCAGACGAGCTCCAGCTGCGGCTGGCGTGCGGCGAGGGCTGCTCCTGGGCAGTCCGGGTCGTTGCAGGGCCCGAAGAACAGGTCAGCCTGGAGATGCAGGTCATGCTCCATGAACAGTCGTCCTTCCTGCGGGGTCAGCGGAGCGCGGTGGGGTGTGCCAGCACCAGCGCACCAGGCTCATCACGATTCGCTACCTCGACCTTCTTTTCCTTCTGCTCTGTGGCCGCCGCCCTGATGCGCTGCACCCGCTCCAAGGACGCGGAGCCGTGCTGCCACTGCGCGAGCTGGATCAACGAGCCCGCGAGACCACGCTTGGCGACGATGCGGTCAGCGTCGCGCTGCACCGCCGCGCGCCAGGCCCGGTCAGCTGCCGGTGCGACGTAGCTGATCGCCACGAGCAGACCGGTCGCCACCCCGAGGGCGGGATCCCCACCGGGCTGGAAACCCTGGAAGACGACGACCACACCGACCACGACCCGCAGATGCCAGGCAAACTCGGCCGCGGGTACCCACGAGAAGATGCGCGCGGTCTGGCGCACCACGACGTACACCAGCGTCCACGGCAGCGCCCACAGGCGAGCCGCCAGGTCGAACCGCGCCGGGCCGACCCGCTGACTCGCGACCGCGTGCCCGATGGCCGTCGCGGCATCCTCGTGTGTCAGCCGCCGCTCGTACAGACCCTGCACGAGCCACGGCTCCACGATCACCGTTCCGCGCCCGATCGGGGAAGCCGGCAGCCTCTCGTCGTCCTCGAGCCGCACCAGCACGCGAGCCGGTACGAGATCGATCTTCTCGAGCAGCGCCAGTGTCGGTGCGAGGACGGCGCGCTCACCGGGACGAGAGCCCCGCGCAAACCCGAAGACCCGGGTAGCAGGTGCCTCCAACCAGCCGCACGCCAAGACCAGCGAGAACAGCAGCGTGCCCAGGAACGCGATCACTAGGCCGGCGTCGGGCAGGAACCCCAAGCCGATGACCGCGACGAAGCTGCCGGCGAGCCCGGCCGGCACGACGGCGCACAGGCGGATCACCTTGGTCGACGTCCGCATGTTCCTCACGTCCCCTCGTGGTGGGACCCCTTCCTGAGTGCCCCACCGGCCGGCACGACCCGAACGCGCCGACACTTCTCTCTGAGTGTGCACCGAACCCCCGACAGCGCAACCGCATCGCCGTCGGCCTGTGGATACCGGCTGGTTATCCACAGGTTTCAGGTGTGGACCTTGACAGGACCGGGATTCGCCTACTCGCGCAGGCACCTGTCGAGGCGGTCCTGGTCGTCTCCGGAGAGGTAGACGACGTCGATCCGGGCCTGTCCCGTCGCGGGGTGCGCATCCGACGGGGGAGTGGTGGCGAGGAATTGCGCGAGGCGCTTCTCCAATCGCGAGCGAGTGTTCTGCACGGGGCTGTTCTCCGTTCTGCTCAACGGCCGGGTGCCGACGACTCCGGGCCGTCGACCCCGTAGGTGTTGCGGCCGTCCTGGTCGTGGGAGCGGCGCTCCGACGGATTCGTGTCGCGCAGTGCAGCCTGCTGCATCAGAGCACCTGGGGCCGGCTGCTGAAGTGCGCGCTCCCACTCGCGCGGGTCGATCGCCTGCTCGAGGGCGGTCGCGACGAGGTCGGCCAGCGGCGGCCGCGCTTCTGAGATCTGATCGAGCGCAACCCAGGCCTGCGCCCCCTTGCCCTCCAGGTAGGAGCTGAGCGCCAGCATCGCTGCTGGCGTATCGCGCACTTCGTTCGGCGCGCGACGTACGAGATCGTGCCAGAACTCCGAGTAGACCGGCGCGTTCTCACGCGTCATCCGTATCTCGGCCGCGTTCCGAGCTCCACTGTCGTGGATCACTGCTAGGGCGCGCGCCGCGTCGACGTCGGAGAGGTACTCCCGGTCGCTCTGGAACTGGTCAAGCCGTGCGCCCAACCACCCGACCTCGGCTTGGAGCGTACCTGCGTCCATGTCCAGAACGCGTGCCTCGGCCGCCGGCAGGTGCTCGGCGACTGCGGTGGGGTCGCCCTGCATCCCGGCCGCGAGATCCGCTCGCGTGGCGACCGGCATGGCCCGACCCATCAGGGCGAACTCCGCGGCCATCCGGTCGCGGGTCGACGGGTTGACGCTGCCGCTGGTACCGGTCAGAACATCGAACCACTCTTCGCCGTTGACCCAGAGCATCGGCCCGACGTCGGGCCCCCGGTCGTGGTTGACCAGCGTCTCGCGCAGTGCGGAGAGAGCCTCGATGCAGGACCGTCCGTCCTCGCCGAACGCGATGAGTGCGACCCGACGAGTGGGGTGCCGGTGCAGGTAGACGTCGGACATCTGATCCAGGAATATGCCCATCGCTTCGGGGGAGTCGGGAAGGTCAACGCGCGAAGTGGGCCCGCCGCCGAGCGCGAGGCACACCATGCTCGACTCGATCTTCTGGAAGCCCAGCAGGTGCGGGACGTACGCGATCAGCTCGTCGTGCGAGCGGATCTTGAGGGTGTTGTTCATCGTGGACCCACCTGTTCAGATCGGTGACGTTTCCTGGAGAAGCAACCGGCCGGGCGCCGGATCGGACAGCCGGGCGGCTACCGATCTGCGGCCGGCCGCGAGCGTTCCTGCCCCGGCGCGTCTGGGGGCATCCAGCGCGACGGTCCCGCCGCGAGCTGGTTCAGCGCGACGGCTTGCAGTGGCGCTGACGCAGGGGGCGCGTCGGCGGGGATGACGATCTCCTTGTTCGCCGCGTCGAGCTGCTCCAGCGCGATCTCCCAGGTACGGCCCGTCAGGTGCCCCAACTGAACGCGGTCCGCGTCGGTGCGTTCGATGAGGCGGTAGATCTGCTCGCTGGTGAACACCGGGTGCCCCTGTGCGTCACAGTCGGCGACGAAGACGCCCAGGTCGGGGTGGTTCAGGTGCACCTCGCCGAGGTGCTCGTACTTCGGGTCCTCCCAGACCTTCCAAGCCGCTTCGGGGGGCAGTACCGCCGCGATCTCGGCGCAGGACCCGACCGAGATGTCGCTGTGGATGTACCCCCGACCCAACTTGAGACTTCGCCGATCGCTGGGTCCTGGCTGGTCGGCGCCGGGAAGCACGAACTCGTTTCCCAGGCCGAACTCTTCGAAGACCTCGAGGACGGCGTTCACTCGCTCCGGTGGGCAGGAGTAGACGACGGCTTCGATCGGTGTGCGATCGCCCATGGCGCGTGCACCCTTCCTTTCAGATCGCGATGCCGGGGTCGGCCGGCTTTCCGGGCTGATGAGCCTGCTGCGGGGGACCGCTGGACCACGACTTGCTGGTCGCGTCCCAGCAGCCCGGCGTGGACGTCGGCGGGTGGGTGACCGCGTAGCTGAGGGAACCGGCGAGCGCCGCTGAGGTCCGCGCCCGCGATCGTGCGCTCTCGATCACCGACCGCATCATCGACACGCCCTCGTCTGCCCGGGTCACCTCCTGCACGGCTTGGTGGACCCGTGAGTCGAGGAGCATCAGCGCCTCGGTCGCGGCCGCGGACTCTGCGGCGTGCTGGGCGTGGTGGGTGATCTGCTCCGCGACCGGCCGCGCCAGCGCCACGACCTCGCTCAGTACGTCGACCTGGGTTCGCAACGCCCTGACATCTGTGTCACGGTCGTCGCCGTCGGTGCCGCGGGCGAGCTCGTCACCAGCGCGCTCGATGGCGCTGCCGGCGGCGGCGAGGTGGCGGCTGAGGTCCTCACCGAGCTCGTTCATCAGGCCGGACCTGTTGCGCAACCGCATCAAATGGTCGCCAGCGGACTCCAGGTAGAAGTCCCGCCGCTCCTCCTGGTGGGCGTAGAAGGCGTCGGCCGCGGCATCGTCGAGGACCCGCAGTGACGACGCGGCAAGGTCGCCGAGCTCGTCGACGGCGTCAGCGGCACGCCGCAGCGCGCGCTCCGCGTCGAAGACCGCGTCGGCGGCCGCGAGCACCTCGCGCTCGTTCATCGGTGCTCACCGAACCCGCGACCGGGGTCGTCCACCGTGGAGAGAATCGACCTGAGCTGCTTCGCGGCCGTCAGGGTCAGCGTCAGCTGATCCCGCAGCGCGACGACCGGGTGAGCATGGGGACCTCCGGCGGCGAAGGTCGAGTCGTTCGGGGACTGGTTCATCACGGTTTTTCTCCTCTGAGGCGTGTGCTCTGACGCGGAGAAGCAACCGGGCGCGAGCCGGATCGGACAGCCGCGGGCGACCCTCTTCACCTCGGGGTGAGTGGGGTAGGGCGCGGATGGTCTTCCGCGTGGGCGCCCGGTGGTCGACACTTGCTGGCCATGGACGACGAGGCGGCCCTGCTCGAGCGGCAGGTGGCGATGGCGGCATCCGCCTGGCGCCGCGCGAAGGTCGACACCGAGGCGTACCGTCGTCTGGTCGTCGCCACCAGCGCTTGGGACGCGTACGTCGCTCCGACACTCGTCGGGCCCGCACCCGACGACGTCGCCGTCCAGTTACGCCGTGCGGCACGTGAGGTACTCCGAGCGACTGACGACGAAGCGGCCCGACACGCGCATCTGGTGACAACGACGGCGTCCGTTTGGTTGCAGGCGGCAGCGCCCAGCGACTCCGCGGCCTACGCGCGATTCGACCGTGCCGTCGATGCGTGGGATGCCTACGGCGCACCACAGCTCGGAGAACCGACCGAGGAGCTGCTCGACCAACTTGCAGACGACTCCGCACCGGTCTCCCTGGGCGAGGCCGTCGCTGACTTCACCTCGCAGATCCGGAAGGCAGCCCGCCGAGACAGCTGATGCCAGGGGGATCTGAGCCCCACCCGCCTGGGTTAGGTGACGGCTCTGCCCGGGCCGCGGCTTCCCGGACGGGAGGGAGGCCGTATCTACGACTGGACATGCTGAGAGCCCGCAGGCGTCTCGGGTCACCGGCGGGCTCTCTGGGCGCGAGCATCGCACGCCCCACCGACACATGTCCCGGAATTCCGTCAAGCCGGGCGCCCGCGACGGGCGATGTCCGCTCAGCGGGCGTGTTTCGTCTTTCGTTACGTCATTCTGTTTCGTTACGCCTAACGTAATGGTATTGTGACGTTATGAGCGAACAGGTGCAGCAGACAGAGCAGCGAACGTGCCGCTTCCCCCGCTGCGACCGCCCCGCGGCCGCAGGCGACGCCGGAACCGGCCGACCTCCGGAGTACTGCGACGACCCCAGCCATAACCGGGCATCGGCGTGGCGGGAGCGCCAGCGCCTCAAGGACGCCGGCCAGGCCGATGCTCGCGGTGCCGGCGACGAGGCGCGGCCTGTCGAGGCGGCCCGCCAGAAGGCCAGCGAACTCGTCGCGCAGCTCACCGGGATGGCCGAGCTGTTCCTGGACCAACTGCCCCGAGCGATCGAGGAGATCCGCACCGCTGGCGACCTCGACGCGGCCGAGGCTCAGATCGAGTCGGTCACCACCGAAGCCGAGGAGCGCATCGCGGCAGCGGCCGCCCGCGCATCTCGTGCCGAGCAGGCCCAGCGCCGCGCCGAGGCCGAGCGCGAGGAGGCCGACGCCGCCGCGGTCGAGTCCACCGAGGCCGTCGCCCGCCTGGAGGCGGAGCTGGCCGACGTCAGCGCTCAGGCCGACGGCTATCAAAACGAGGCAACCGCCCTGCAGGAGGAACTCACCAGCACCCGAGAAGCCGCGGCCGCGGCCGCGGCCGAGGCGGCGGCCACCGTCGCCGCGCTGCGCAACGAACTCGCCTCGCTGCAGACCCGTCTCGAGGAGCGCATCACCGTCCTCGAGGGGGAGCGCGACCACCTCGCCGAAGAGCTCGACACCGCGCAAGCCGCCCGCGCCGAGGCCGACGAGCGCGCGCGGGGCGCCGTCGAGCGAGCCACCGCCGAGACCGCCCGCGCCGACCGCGCCGAGCAGGCAGCCGCCGCCGCTCGCGAGCAGGTCGACACCGCACGAAGCCAGGTCGACGAGCTTCGCGAGCAGATCGGAGAGCTCCGCGCCGGCGAAGCTACAGCCCGGGCCGAACGCGACGCCGCCCGCGCCGAAGTCGAACGCGAACGCAGCCACGGCGAGCAGCGCCTCACCGACCTGCGCACCAGCTTCGGCGAGCAGCTCGACGAGCTTCGCGCCGAGCGCAGCAGCCTCCAGGCGCAGGTCGACCAGTTCCGTGCGGCCGCGAGCAAGCCCAAGACCCAGCGGAAGACGCCGAGCGAATGAGCGGCCGCAGCGTCACCGCCCAGTGGCCCGAGTTGTTCGTCGGCCTCACCCCGGGGCAGAGAGGCACAGTCGTCCGCAACCTCGCCCAGGCCCACGGCGAGGGCAGGGAGCCGACTCGGGCCGAGGTCGACGACATGGTGCAGTACGTCGTCGGCGAGATCACCCCGACGGAGTACGTACGACGCTGCTCGCCCACCCGGCCAACACCGGTCCTGACCGGGAGGGCTCGATGACCGAACGCGGGCCGCGTGCGCTCGCTCCCGATCCACATCCCCCCTCGTCCGAACCGTCCGCTCCCAACAGACCGAGGATACGGCGGACGCCTCCACGCGGCTCGGTGCAGCTGCGGTGAGTGGGGACCGTACGTCGACTCCCGTGAGGTCGACCCCGTCGCCGCGCTCGTCCAGGCGCACGGGGTCACCGAGGCGACCGCGTGCGCGGACTGCGGCCACGTCACACCCGTGGACCCGACCACGCCGCCCGGTTCGCGAGCGCCATGGCGGCGCTACCAGCCCATCGAAGAAGGCGGCGTGTGGAGGTATGTCTGCTCCGACCTGGCCGCGTGCCAGCAGCGACAGCTCGCACCCCCTCCTGAACCTGACTCCGACCCCCTCACCGCCGTAGTCGGTGGATGGTCAACCTTCACTGTCAGCCTCGACCTGTCGGGGGAGTGGGCTCACGCGGTTTGGCGGACTCGACGAGGCGATCGCTAACTTCCAGCACGTCCGGGCCAAATGCCCACGACGCTGGGACCAGATCGCGGCCCCGACGACCGTCGAGTGCTCACAGCGCTGGTCGCCGCGGTCGAGGCCATCCAGGACGCTGTCGACACCGCGCAGCACTACGTGCCCTTGCCTGCGCTGAAATCCGGGGCTACGTGGAGCGACCTGGCCGCGGCCACGGGGGAGTGGACCGCCGAAGAGTGCCGAGACTCCTACCTCGAGCGCGTCAAGAATCTGGACTGGCCCGAGCGAGAGCACGAGGAGATTCGGTCACTCCTCGACGGCGACTGACTCACGTTCCCCGGCAACGCCGGCGCCGCAACTGCTCAGCCGGTTCGGGGGGGATCGGGGTCAGGCCCCGTCGCGCTCGACGCGTAGGGCGATGATTCGCCAGCCTTCGGGGACGCGACGTCGCACCGCTTCGAGCGCCTGGTCGTAGTCGACGTCTTCGGCGACCAGCTCGTCGCGGCCGAGCGTGTAGCCGCCGCGGTGGTCGCGCGGGATCTCCTGGATGGTGGCGTACAGGGTGAGGACTCGGGCGGCGGCCGCGGTCACGTGCTTGGCTCCTGTCCAGCCATGGTGCGCATCAACTGCACGTCGCGGCGGAATGCCTCGGGGAGCCCAGCGCTCTCAGTCGGATCGGCCTGGTACCCGATCAGGCCTCCCTCGACCAGGTCCGCGGCAGTCTCCAGGATGCGCGCCATCCGGAGCAGAAGGGCAGGGGGCATCTGGACCGACGGCTCGTCGTAGAAGCCAGTGGTGGCCACCTGGTCGTGCACCAGCAAGCCGAAGCAGCTCTGCGCGTGGGCGAGCTGAGCCACCCTGTCGCGGGTGTGCTCGAGGTCGTTGCGCTCGACCAGGAGGATGCGGACCACCTCGCCGAGCCCCGCGAAGACCCGGCCGGCAAACCTCACAGGAACCGCGGCAGTTCGCGGTGCGCCCATGAGGTCCGCCCCAGGGGTCTCGTCGACGAAGCCGAAGACGATCGTTCTAGCCAAACCGGCGAGGGCCTCATCGGTGAGGTAACGGCGGGCGGTGACTTCGGTGACGCGCATATGCTCGGCGACGTAGGCGACGCGCTCATCGAGCACCTCGCCGGCCGCTGCGCGTGACATCGTCATGCCGAGCTCGGAGACGGCCTCGAGGAGATCGTCGATCCGTTTGTCGCGCCAGGATCGCGAGGCCACGCGATCAGCCGGCCGCGGGGGAGTACGGCGTAGTCATCATCGGGATTCTGCCATCCGGTTGGATCGCGGAACTGCTGCACCCTCCTGCCTCGCGCATCAGAGCTGAGTCAGCTCGGCCCGCAGAACTCCGTCGGCCGACGTCGCATCGACCTGGTTGACCTCCACCGGCTGCCCGCGGGCACGATGAACTGCTCGCCCAAGCTGCGGAAGGTGTCGAACCCATGCCCGAGCTCGACCAGCTCAGGGGCTCTGCTGTTCGGGCGTCGGAATGTACAGAGCCGAGTGGAGTGGAGTTTCAGCAAAGCTGGACGATGGTCGCGTTGGGCGATGCTGGGCCTTTCGATATGCCACGCGGGGCCGTGGATGGACTCATCGTGGCGAATGTCGACATGCAGCGGAGATTGACGACCCAGCGCTTGCTGCTAGACCGTTGCCAACCCGATCCGTCGTAACCAGTCGCCGAGTGGTGCCCGGGCTCGCGTGGATTCTTCGCCCTGGATGGCGATGCCTTCTCCGATGGACGCGCCGGGACAGGTGGCGGCGTAGTCCCGCTCGGTGGTGCCCAGGCCACTCATGGCGTGGGTGGTGAAGGGGTGGATGGTCTTCCCGGACAGGTCGAGGGCCTCGGTGAACGTGGACATGATCATCGGTGCACGGACGTTCCAGATCGGGCTACCGAGCAGCACGACGTCGTACCTGTTGACATCGGGCAGACGGCCGGCGATCTCGGGCCGGGCGTCCTGGTCCTGTTCTCGCACGTTCCGCGCGACAGTCTCGTCGTAGATGTCGGGGTAGGGGTCAGCGGCTTCGATCTTGTACACGTCGCAGGCGATGAGCTCGGCGATCGTCGTGGCGACGACCTCGGTGTTGCCGACCTCGAGCCAGGTGCGGTCGCCGTAGTAGTAGTTCTCGCCGGGTCGGGAGAAGTAGGCGAGCAGCACCCGCGGGCTCGTGTCGGCCGGTCGGCTCGCTTCGGTGAACGTGGTGGGGCTCCCTTCGGGGATGGCCGGCCGGGCGTCTTGCCCGTTGCTCTGAGGTGACCGTTCGCGTTGGCCGCATGCGGCTGCTACGGCGGCGACAGCGCCGGAGAGTCCGAGTCGGAGGAGGCCGCGCCGCCCGACCAATGGTGAGACCGGTCGGGGTCGGTGGGCGTGGGGCGTCGGGGTCAAGGTCTCAGTCGTGGCGGCTGTTGAGCCAGCTGACCATGGCGGGGTCGCGGTGGTCGAAGAACTGGCTGGCGCCGGTGTCGAGGGTGGCGATCTGGGCCATCTGCTCCTCGGTGAGGGTGAAGTCGAAGATGTCGAGGTTCTGGGCCATCCGCTCGGGCTTCACGGACTTCGGGATCACGATGACCTGACGCTGGGTGAGCCAGCGGAGCACGACCTGGGCGGCCGACTTGCCGTGCGCCTCGCCGATCGCGGCGAGCACGGGGTTGGTGAACAGGTCGTTCTTGCCCTCGGCGAACGGTCCCCAGGACTCGATCTGGACGCCGCGCTCACCCATGAGGTCCTGGTCGACCCGGCGCTGGTGGAAGGGGTGGGTCTCGATCTGATTCACCGCTGGGACGATCTCGTTGTTCTCGATGAGGTCGACCAGGCGGTCGGGGTGGAAGTTCGAGACACCGATCGCTCGGGCGCGCTTCTCGGCGTACAGCTTCTGCATCGCGCGCCACTCGCTGTAGTAGTCGCCGAGCGGCTGGTGGATCAGGTACAGGTCGAGGTAGTCCAGCCCGAGCCGGGTCAGCGACGCCTCGAACGCCCGCAGGGTGTTGTCCTCCACGCTGCCGGTGGGGGCGTACTGGATCCAGAGCTTGGTGGTGACCCACAGCTCTTCGCGCGGGATGCCGCTGGCCTTGATCGCGGCGCCGACGGCTTCCTCGTTGCCGTAGGAGGCTGCGGTGTCGAGGTGCCGGTAGCCGGCCGCGAGCGCGGCCTCGACGGCGGCCTGGGTCTCGGTGTCGGGGATCTGGAAGACGCCGAAGCCGATGATGGGCATCTCGACGCCGTTGTTGAGGGTGACGGTCTCCATGGTGTTCTCCTTGGTTGTCGGTTCTGGTTCGTCGGTTCTGGTTCGTGGGGTGGTCAGCTGGAGCGGTCGGAGGTGAGCGTGAGGCTGAGCAGCGCGGTGACGGCGAGCAGGATCACGGTGGCGATGAGTCCGGTGCGCAAGCCCGGCATGAACTGGGCGTGGGCGGCGATCACGGCGCCGACGCCGGCGACGCCGAGGGAGCCGCCGAGCTGGCGGAAGGTGTTGAGCACACCCGATGCCGTACCCGCGACCTCGACGGGCGCGCCCTCCAGGACGAGGGAGGCGATCGGCGGCACGGTGAGCGCGCCACCGCCACCGACGAGCACCATCGACAGGGAGACGACGGCGACGGGTACGTCGGCCGGCAGCGCGGCGATGATGACCAGCCCGGCGCACTGCAGCAACAGCCCGGTGGTGATGAGGCTACGGCGCCCGAATCGCTCCACCAGGGTCGCGGCGTACGAGCTGAGCACGGTCACGAGGGCGGTCATCGGCAGGAACAGCAGCCCGGTGGCCAGGGGCGTGTGGTGGCGCTGGTCCTGGAAGTAGAGGCTCTGGACGAACACCACGGCGTAGAAGGCGGCCATCGAGGTGAATGCGATCGCGAGGGCGATGCTGAGCTGGCGGGACCGGAACAGGCTGAGCGGCACCATCGGATGCCGGCCTCGAGCCTGGGCGGCGAGAAACCCGGCGCCCGCGGCCGCGGCGAGGAGCAGGAGCCCGAGGATGGACGGGCTGGACCATCCGAGTCGGCTGCTCTCGATGACGGCGTAGCTGAACGCGCCCAGCGCGACCACCGCGGTGATCTGCCCGGCGAGGTCGAACGGGACCCGACGCTGCGGCGAGGGTGCGACCCGGCTGACGCACAGGAGGGCGAGGGCGGCGACGGGGAGGTTGACCCAGAAGATCAGCCGCCAGTCCACCAGGGTCAGTGCGCCGCCGATGATCGGACCCGCGGCCGCGGCCACAGAGCCGCCGACGGCCCATAGCCCGATCGCGCGGGTGCGCTGACGCTCCTCGGCGAAGCCCTCACGGATGATGGCCAGCGAGGTCGGCGTCACCAGCGCCGCCCCTGCGCCCTGCACGACGCGGGCCGCAACCAGCGGGCCCATGCCGGGCGCGAGGCCGCAGGCGATCGAGGCGAGGGCGAACAGCACTATCCCTGCGGCGTACGCGCGACGGGCGCCCAGGCGGTCCGACAGGGTGCCGGCGAACAGGATCAGCGCGGAGAAGGTCAGCGTGTACCCGGTGACCACCCACTGCAGGGCGGACAGCCCGCCACCGAGCGAGGCGCCGATGTCGGGTAGCGCCACGTTGACGATCTGGGCGTCGAGCGCG
The DNA here is from genome assembly GCF_040676175.1 of Nocardioides sp. LML1-1-1.1. Taxonomy (NCBI): domain Bacteria; kingdom Bacillati; phylum Actinomycetota; class Actinomycetes; order Propionibacteriales; family Nocardioidaceae; genus Nocardioides; species Nocardioides sp. LML1-1-1.1. Next base: position 68,028 of record NZ_JBEGHK010000009.1, read on the forward strand.
ACAACGAAGAATCCCAGCATGGCCGCACCCAGGGTCGCGATCTGGCGTGCGTCGAACCGGGCGCCCTCCTGGGTGGCCTCGGCGGCGTCGGGGACGCTGCTGGCTGGGATCTCGCTCATGGACCCCACTTCACCGGCTCACGCACGGTGAGTGGGAGTTCCCCTTGTGACAGGGACCAGCAGACCCTCCCTCCTGTGCGACCGGGCGCTTTACCGTGGTGGGGTGAGCAGCGATGACCTGAAGCGAGACGTGCGGGAGTTCCTGACCACCCGCCGCGCGAAGGTCACGCCCGAAGAGGCCGGCCTGCCGACCTTCGGCGACAAGCGCCGGGTTCCTGGACTGCGGCGCGAGGAGGTCGCCCTGCTCGCCGGCGTCAGCGCCGACTACTACATCCGCCTCGAACGCGGGAACCTCGCCGGCGTGTCCGAACAGGTCCTCGATGCGCTCGCGCGCGCATTGCGCCTCGACGAGGCGGAACGGGCCCATCTCTTCGACCTAGCCCGGGCTGCGACCAGCCCGGTTCGCGGCTCACGTCGGGCTTCAGTCTCCCGCATCCGTCCAGGCGTGCTGCGCATCTTGGAGACTATCGACGCGCCCGCCTACGTGCGTAATGGGAGGCTCGAGATTCTGGCCGCTAACCCGTCCGCGGTCGCCTTGTACAACGGCGTGCTAGACGCGCTGCCGCTCAACCTGGCCCGGTTCCTGTTCCTCGACGACCGGGCACCCACATTGTTCGTGGAGTGGGACGAGGTCGCAGACGGCGCGGTTGCGGCGCTGCGGGGAGAGGTAGGCCGCAACCCCTACGACAGATCCCTGTCTGACCTCGTTGGCGAGCTGGCGACCCGAAGTCCGGATTTCGCCACCAGGTGGGCCCGCCACGACGTGAGGTTCCACCGGACCGCCGCGAAGACAATCCACAGCGACCTGGTGGGCGACGTCGCCCTCACCGGCGAAGCGCTCGAGCTCCCAGGTGACGGGCTGGTGCTCATCACCTACACCGCCGAGCCGGACAGTGCCGCCGCGGAGTCGCTGCGGTTCCTGGCGAGCTGGGCTACCCAGCACCGGGTGGGGCGTACCGCGCGACCGACGAACGATCCCGCCTGACCCACTGCCGCAGCGTGAGAGAGTCGTCCGGTGAGCGGACCAGCACCAGCGTCGCCGGCGGGCACTGACGAGGTCTCGCCCCTGGAGCTCTTCTTCGACCTGGTTTTCGTCTTCGCGGTCTCCCAACTCTCTCACCACCTGCTGAAGCATCTGGACGTGCGGGGCGCCGGAGAAACTGCGGTGCCGGACTGATCTGCCTCGCGGTAGCCAACGAGCGCGCCATTGCCCACCCCACCGGCCACACCGATGCGGCGCTGCTGATGGTGATGTTCGGTGGACCGATCCTCTATCTGGGAACACAGGCCTGGTACCTGAAGGCCGTCACGGGCACCGGTGCCCGAGCAGGATTGCTGGGGTTGGTCTCGCTCGCAGCCGGCGCCTGCCTGGGCATTGTGGTGAACCCGGTCATCGCGTTCGCGATTCTGTGCGCGATCCTGGTGGTCTACACGTCCTCGACCGGCCAGCCCGCGTCGGCTCAGCGCTGAGCTCGTAGCGCCTCGGACGTGCGAGCGCGGCAGGTATGGCAGCGCACAAGCGCACATGTGACGTGCTTGCTCAATGCAGGTGCTTCGGAGACGCGCTCGGCGTGTTGATCCTGCTCAAAGCTCCTGTCCCGCGGGGCGCAACAGGATCTCGTGCAGGGCAAGACGGCGCGGGCGGCTGAGAGCGAAAGCGATGACCTCGGCGATGTCGTCTGGGGTGACTTCGACCTGACGGTAAGCCTCGACGACGCCCTGACGGGTCGCCGCGTGGGTGATGTGGTTGGGCAGCTCGGTCGCGACTGCACCAGGCTCGATGACGGTCACGCGAACGTCGGGCAGCAGCTCCTGACGCAGGGACTCAGACCAGCCGTTCAGGCCGAACTTGGTGGCGGCGTAGACGCCATTGCCTGCGCGGGCCCGCACGCCAGCGACGGAGGAGATGTTGATGATGTCGCCGCCGTCTTCCTTGAGCTGCTCGAGGAAGACCTCAGTCGTGGTGATCGCGCCGAGGAGGTTGACGTCGATCATGTGGCGGTAGTCGTCATGCTGCTCGGCGGTGAACGGTCCGAGGAGCATGACTCCGGCGTTGTTGATCAAGACGTCTGCGCCACCCATCTCCTCCTGCACGCGGCCGGCAGCGGCGACGATGGAGTCGCGGTTGGTGACGTCGGCCTCGATGGCGATGGCGCCCTTGCCGAGTTCCTCTGCCAATGCGGTGATGCGGTCGACGCGGCGGGCCAGCAGTGCTACTCGGTAGCCGTCGGCGGCCAGTGCTCGTGCGGTGGCCTCGCCGATGCCGGATGAAGCTCCGGTGATGACGGCGGTACGGGTTTCGTTGTTGCTCATGGTGATGTCGCTTCCGTCTGGTGCTTAGTGGTGCGTTGGCTCGGTCTCGTTGAAGACTCTGCGTGCTACGGCGATTGCTGCCATCGCGCGAGGCCAGCCGGCGTAGAACGCCAAGTGTGTGATGACTTCCTTCAGCTCGGTCTCGGTGAGGCCATTGGCGCGGGCGCGTTGCAGATGACCGCTGAGCTGTTCGGTGCTGCCGTTGGTGATGAGCGTCGCGACGGTGATCAGACTGCGATCACGAGGCGACAACTCCTCGCGCGCCCAGATCTCGCCGAACAGCACGTCGTCGGTCAGCGAGACCATCTTCGGAATGAAGTCTCCGATGATCTGCTGCGCTGGGGTTGGTTGTGATTGCTCATTCATACCGCGGCTCTCAGTCCGTCAGATGGTCTGGCCGCCGTCGATAGCGATGGCGTCGCCGGTGATGAAGCTGGCCTGGTCGGAGCACAGGTAGGTGATCAGGCCGGCGATCTCCTCGGGCTGGGCGGTGCGGCCCAGCGGGGAGTCGGCTTCCATGGCCCTGTGCACTTCGGGGTCGCTGCCGAAATCGGCGGTCATGGGGGTCTCGACCCAGCCGGGGCAGATCGCATTGACGCGGATGTTCTGGGGGCCGTACTCGACCGCGGCGCCTCGGCTGAGGCCGACGACGCCGTGCTTGGCGGCGGAGTAGGCGGCGAGCTGGGGGAAGCCGCGGATCCCGGAGACCGAGGAGAGGTTGACGATGGCGCCACCGGATCCTTGGGCGACCATGGCGGCCAGCTCGTGCTTCTCGAAGTCGAAGACGTCGAAGTTTTCGGCGATGCGGTGTGCCCTGGTCGACTTCGGGATGACCGAACGACCCTCCTGGAGGTGCCAGCGCAGCATCACCTGGGCCGGGCTCTTGGAGTGAGCCTTGGCAATCTCTCCGATGGTCTCGTCCTTGAGGGTGCTCTTCTGGCCCTCGCCGTAGATCGTGACGCCACCGATCGGCGACCACGCCTGCGCCAAGATCCCGTGCTCAGCGTCAAGGGCCTGAAGCTCCTTCTGCTGGAAGTACGGGTGCACCTCGATCTGGTTGACCGCCGGCACGACCTTGGCCACCTCGAGCAGCTGGGTGAGGTGGTCGACCATGAGGTTGCTGACGCCGATGGCGCGGACCTTGCCGTCCTCGAGGAGCTTCTCCAGTGCCCGGTAGGCGTCCAGCGTCCTCTCGAAGGCGCTCGGCAGCGGCTGGTGCAGGATCAGCAGGTCGATCTGGTCGACGCCGAGCTTGGCCGCGCTCTTCTCGAAGCCGTGCAGCGTCTCCTCGTAGCCGTAGTCGCTGATCCAGATCTTGGTCTCGACGAAGACCTCCTTGCGATTCACACCGGAGTTGGCGAGCCCCTCGCCGACCTCCTTCTCGTTGCCATAGGCAGCGGCGGTGTCGATGTGGCGGTAGCCGGCGGCCAGAGCGGCCTCGACGGCCGAGCGGGTCTCATCCGGCGGGGTCTGAAAGACCCCGAGCCCGATCGGCGGCAGCTCGACGCCGTTGTTCAGCTGGATGTTGTCGATGTTCGTCACGACTGTCCCTTCAGATAGTTGCGAACCGGATGCGTTGCATCCGCTTACGACAAGAGTACCGGAAAAGCGGATAGTATCAATCCGCTTCGTGTTAGCCTGAGACACATGACCGACACGTCCGCCCCTCTGCGCAAGGACGCAGCCCGCAACCGACAACGCCTGCTGGACGCGGCGACCGAACTCTTCGCGACCCAAGGGCTCGGGGTCACCCTCAACGACATCGCCCATCACGCCGGCGTCGGGGTCGGCACGGCTTACCGGCGCTTCGCCAATAAGGAGGAGCTGATCGAAGCGCTGTTCGAGGAGCGCTTCCGCGAGGTTGCAGACGCGGCCCAAAGGGCGCTCGCAGATCCCGACGCCTGGACGGCCTTCGTGACCTTCTTCGAGCGCTACCTGCAGATGCAGCTCCAGGATCGCGGGCTGACCGAGTTGGTGACCAACGCCCCCGTCCGGCACGAGAAGGTCAACCGCATGCGCACCGAGATCGCCCCGATGATCACCGAGATCGTCGAGCGAGCCAAGCGCGACGGCCACCTGCGTACCGACATCGAGGCCACGGACATCATCTTCATGACGATCGGTCTCACCGCCGTCATGGACAGGACTCGACAGGTAGCACCCGACTATTACTTGCGCCTCTTCGACGTCTACCTCGACGGTTTCAGGGCCGAACCGTCAAAGCGCACAGCCTTGCGCGTGCCACCGCTCACCGTCGATCAGACCCACGAGGTGACGACGAAGTCATGACGGATCTCGCCTGGGGCCAGGGTGCTCAGGATGCGCTGGGCCGCCACCGACATCATGACGGGCGGCACGCGAAGTACCCCTGAGAGGCATGCCCAATGAGCCCATGCCCCGACTGCCCCGGTGCAGGAAAGAGCTCGGCCACGTCGTCCGACGTGAGCGCTCCTCGGCCGCGGCGCGCCACGGCTGGCTGGCCGGCCAGGATAAGCGGCACCGGCGCGGCGGCCGATGCGGAGGGAGGCGTCCAGAGGATGCCGGGGATGTCCCCGACGGTGAAGCGGCGCTTGAGGAGGCCGTGGTTGAGGTGCTGTTCGGTCGTGACGTGCATGGTCGTGCCTTTCGTGAGAGCAGATGACGCGCTCCCGGACGACCTACCGCCCGACCGTGACCTCGCAGAGGAGCACCCCGCGTCGATACTGCGTTCACCGACACCACCTCCTCGTCACTCGCCAGCGGCCGGAACGGAACGCTAGCAACGATCGCTGCTGGCTGGCGCCAACAAGCTCTTTGCGGCTGCTACCTGCTCGATGCGGCGAGGCCTCCTGCTGGAATCACTTCCGGGCCTCGCTGAGCCCGATTCTCCCAGTAGTCATTGAGAAGGCCCATTCCCGCAGACTATGAGCGTGTCGGCCGCTCGTAGAGGCTTCCCGCCCCTACTGTCGAGGCGTGCCTGATCGTGACACCGTGGACCGCCTCGCGGCCGTCGACGACTCCCGGCTCCCTCCGTTGGTCATCGAGCCCGGCCAGCAGCCGGCGGCGCGTGATCCCTACAGCGTCTACCTGGGCCAGCTGACCGGCGAGACCCTGCGCACAATGCGAGGCTGCCTCGACCGGCTCGCCCGGATCCTTGCCGGCGTACGCCTCGACGAGCCGCCGTCCGAGGACCTCGAGCGCGGCGTCCCGCTAGTGACGGGCGCCTGGGTTCCCTGGTGGGAGCTGCGCTACGACGGCACCGCCGCCCTACGCTCGGTGATGCTCGGGATCGGCTGGTCGCCGAGCCACATCAACAAGCATCTGAGCGCGCTGCGGCGGATCCTCAAGGAGTCGTGGCGGCTCGGCCTGATGGACGCCGAGGACTATCACCGGGCGATCGACCTGGAGCCGGTCAAGGGCGATCGCGAGCCGGCCGGCCGCGACGTCGGTGAGGGTGAACTCGGCGCACTGCTCGAGGCGAGTGACGAAACCCCCCTCGGCATCCGCGACGCCGCTGTCATCGCCGTGATCTATGTGACCGGCATCCGCCGCGCCGAAGCGGCCGCCCTGATGCTCTCCTCCTACTCCGCGGCCACCCGCTCGCTCCGCCTGGTCGGCAAGGGCAACAGGGAGCGGATCGTGCCCGTCGCAGAGGCCGCGCTGCCCTGGCTTGAAGCATGGCTACGGCTACGAGGTGGCAAGCCGGGCCCGCTGTTCTGCCCGCTGCGCAAGGGCGGCAAGATCGAGTACCGCCACATGAGCTCTCAGACGATCGCGGACCTCCTCGAGCGCCGCCGACTCCAAGCCGGCGTAGCCCTGCCTGTGAAGCCACACGACCTCCGGCGCACCGTGATCGGTGACCTCCTCGACAACGGCACCGACCTGGCCACCGCCCAGGCCCTCGCCGGCCACGCCGACCCACGCACCACCAGCCGATACGACCGCCGCTCGCTCGACACCAAGCGAGACGCAGTCAACGGGCTGCGGCTGCCCAAGCCCTCGACTGACACCGACCCAACCGACCGATGACCTGCCGACCGCTCGCCCGATTCAAGCAGCGGTCGAAGCGGCCTACGATCTTGAGGTGACCACCGGAGGTCCCGGCCGGGCCGCCTCGCGCTCAGCCGTGCCAGCTCCGTAGCTCCGGGTGATCCGGCACGGCCCACGGGTTCTGCAGCCCCTCCGTGACGGTCGCCCACGTCGAGTCGCCCCCTGCGGAGTCAGGTTGGATCGATTGCTCGACCACCTCGTCAGCAAGCAGGGAGGCCGCGCCGCCACCCACGCTGAACACGCGACCGTTGACGTGCCGGGCATCGTCGGTGCAGAGCCAGGTGACGAAGGCGGCCACCTTGTCCGGTGAATAGGTGTCGGCGTCCAGGCCTTCGGTCGGCCGCACGCCGGTGGCGGCTTCGACGAGGTCATGCCACTTCTCGACGGCGCTCGCGTAGGCGGTGAAGGAGCGGCCCAGTGCGACGGGCCGGATCGCGTTGACTCGGATACCGAAGCGCCCAAGCTCACAGCCGGCCGTCCTGGTGAGCCCGACAACGGACTCCTTGGCAGCGGAATAGATCGAGTTGCCCGGGTCGCCGAAGCCCGACGCCGAGCTCGTGTTCACGATGACGCCGGACCCCTGCTGCGCCATGGCTGGCGCGGCCGCGCGGATCAGCCCGAAGTAGCCCTTGACGTTGACGTCGAAGGTGAGGTCGAACTGCTCCTCGCTGATGGCCCACAGATCGCCGCCCCAGGCGGCGGTCGCGTTGTTGACGAGGATGTCGAGGCGACCGAATGTATCGAGGGCGGTGCCGACGATGTCCTCGGCGCCGTCCCAGGTGGCCGAGGTTCGGCTGGCGACCGCACTCCCGCCAGCGGCCTCGATCTCGGCAACGACCGACGCAGCGTCCGCGCTGCGTCGATAGCTGGTGTCGTTCACCACGACCTGTGCCCCGTGGCGCGCTAGGTGGAGCGCGTGCTCGCGCCCGATGCCGCCACCAGCGCCGGTCACCACGGCCACCCTGCCGTCCAATGCCTTCATGCCCAAATCCCTGTCCTCACTGGTCATCGCGAAGCTCGTCCTGAGTTCCGCGCCGGACCGCTCGCGCCCCGGAGAGTCAGAGCGAAACAGCGAATTCCGGCGGAGCGCTCGGCACCTTGGCGAGCGCCTTGGCCAGCTCTTCCTCGGTCCAGGCGCTGTCCCGGTTCCACTGGTCGACGAGGGTCCAGCCCTGCTCTAGACCGACATGGCCGCCCATCACGCTGAACACCTGGCCGGAGATGTGACAATCCTCCTGAACGAGGTACGACACCAGCGGCGTCACGTTGCCCGGCGCCCACTTGTCCCAGCCGCCAGGCTCAGCGGCGAGCAGGTCACCCATGCCCGGTGTCTGGAGCGTGAGGCGGGTCCGAGCGACGGGGGCGATCGCGTTGACGCGCACGCCATACCGCTCGAGCTCGCGGGCCGCGACGATCGTCATCGCGGCGATACCGGCCTTCGCGGAGGCATAGTTGAGCTGACCGGGGTTGCCCTTGAGCCCCGACCCGGAGGAAGTGTTGACCACCGCGGCCTTGCGGGGCGTGCCGTTCTTGGCCTGGTCCCGCCAGTACGCCGCAGCGTGGCGCAGGGCGCAGAAGTGGCCCTTGAGATGCACCGCGATGACGGAGTCCCACTCCTCCTCGGACATGTTCACGATCGTGCGGTCGCGCAGGATCCCAGCGTTGTTGATGAGAATGTCGAGCCCGCCGAAGGTGCTCACGGCGAGGTCGACCATTTCGCCCGCGCTGTCCCAGTCGGTCACGCTGCCGACGTGGGCCACGGCCTGGCCGCCCTGGGCCCGGATCTCCTCGACCACCGCACGGACTGGCGAGTCGTCCGCGCCCGCGCCGTCGGAACTGGCGCCGTTGTCATTGACCACGACATTGGCTCCGAGCTCGGCGAAACGCAACGCGTGTTCGCGACCGAGTCCTCGTCCTGCGCCCGTGATGATCGCGGTCCTGCCTGCCAGAGACGTCATGCGCACACTCCTCGTGAGCCGTTGTGGATGTAGACGCACCCTAGGCAGCAGGTTCGATAAAGTCAACGGCGAGTAACTGGGTGACTTGCGCCTAGCGTCAGTTTCACGCACAGTGTCTCGTTGTACGTATCTGCGTATTCAGAGGCAATCCACACAGCAGGTGGCTGGGATCGGTCAGTCCACAGACCGACGGCCGCGAGAGAGGAGACCTGTCATGGCAGGGCTCACGACCTATGGAAGCTACGTGCCCTACTGGCGACTCACCGCGTCTGCGATCGCGTCGGTGACCGGGCGGCGAGAGGGCGGAGGGACCCGAGCGGTCGCCTCTTATGATGAAGACACGACCACGATGGCGGTCGCGGCGGGGCTCTCGGCCCTGGCCTCGGTGGGCAGTGTCGACCATCTCGACAGCCTCGGCTTCGTGACCAGTCACCCGGCCTATGTCGACAAGACCAACGCGACCGCGGTGCATGCCGCGCTCGGACTGCCCCGGGCGATCCGCTGCACCGACACCGGGGGCGCGGCGCGCTCGGGCCTTTCCGCGCTGATCGCCGCGCTGCGCTCCACTGAGACCACGCTGGTCACGATCGCCGACACCGTCACCGGCCCGGCCGGCTCGCCCGACGAGGTGGGCGGAGGCGATGCGGCCGCCGCGTTCCTCGTCGGCAACATGCCTGCGGTCGCGACCTTCCTCGGGTCCGGCTCAGCGAGCGACGAGTTCACCGACCGTTGGCGACTGCCCGGCGAGTCGTGGGCCAAGACGTGGGAGGAGCGCTTCGGCGAGGCTATCTACACCCGCCTCGCGGAGGAGTCCTTCGTCTCGGCACTCAAGGACGCCGACGTCCCGGCCGGCGACATCGACCGATACGCGATCGTCGGGCTGTCCCCCCGCGCAGCCAAGACCTTCACCCGCACGTGCGGCGTCGACCCGTCCCACGTGGTCGACGACCTCACGTCCGCCATCGGCAACGCCGGCGCGGCCCAGCCCGGCGTCCTGCTCGCCGCAATGCTCGACGAGGCCGCGCCCGGCGAGACCCTCGCCGTGACGATGCTCGCCGACGGCGCCGACACCCTAATCCTGCGCACCACCGACCTGCTGGAGTCGCGGCGCCAGCCCACGCCCGTCGCCGAGCAGCTCGCAGCCGGCAACGACGAGCTGCGCTACGCCGATTTCCTCACCTGGAAGGGCCAGCTCGTCCGGCAGACGCCACGACGCCCCGACCCCGACCGGGCCGCGGCACCACCGGCCTATCGGGCCGAAGCGTGGAAGTTCGCGTTCACCGGCAGCGAGTGCAACGCCTGCGGGACCCGTCACCTGCCGCCCCAGCGCGTCTGCCTGGAGTGCGGCGACATGGGTGACATGTCGCCGGTCCGACTCGTCGACAGCGCAGCGCGGATCGCGACCTACACGATCGACCACCTCGCCTACTCGCCGGCGCCGCCGGTGATCGGCGCCGTTGTCGACTTCGAAGGCGGCGGCCGATTCGCGTGCGAGATGACAGACGCCGACCCGGAGAAGGTCTCGATCGGCCAGCAGGTGGAAATGACGTTCCGACGCATGTCGGACACAGACGGCATTCACAACTACTTCTGGAAGGTGCGGCCGGCCGTCGAGCCGCCCACCGAGCTGGACACCGAGGAGAGCGCATCATGAGCTCGTATGGCATCAAGGATCGCGTGGCGATCGTCGGCATGGGCTGCACACGCTTCGGGGAGCGCTGGGACAGCTCGACAGGGGACATGTTGATCGAGTCGACCCGTGCTGCGCTGATGGAGGCGGGACTGGAGCAGGACGCGATCGATGCCTACTGGCTGGGCACGATGACCTCCGGCTTCTCGGGTATGACCCTCTCCTCGGTGCTCAAGACCAAGTACAAGCCGGTCACCCGCGTCGAGAACTATTGCGCGACCGGCTCGGAGGCATTCCGGAACGCCTGCTACGCGGTCGCCGCCGGCGCCTACGACATCGTGATGGCGGTTGGCGTCGAGAAGCTCAAGGACAACGGCTACTCCGGCCTGGTCAACAGCGACGACTCCACCGACGGCACTGCGACCGCGTTGTCGGCACCCGCTCGCTTCTCACTGCTCGGCCCCGCCTACGTTGAGAAGTACGGCGTGAGCCGCGAGACCTTCAAGCAAGCCATGACGCACACGGCCTGGAAGAACCACTACAACGGCGCCCGCAATCCGCGGGCGCAGTTCCAGGCCGAGGTGTCCAAGGAGAAGATCGACGCCGCGCCCGCTGTCGCCGGCGACCTGGGCATCTTCGACTGCTCCGGCGTGAGCGACGGCTCTGCGGCGGCGATCATTGTGCGAGCCGAGGATGCCTACAAGTACACCGACAAGCCCCTCTTCGTGAAGGGGCTCGCCTTCGCGGCCGGCCCCGGCACCGGGCCGATTGACCCGCGCTACGACTACACGACGTTCGAGGAGGTCGTGCACTCCGCCGCCGATGCCTATCAGCAGGCGGGGGTGGAGGCACCGGCTGAGGAGCTGATGATGGCCGAAGTGCATGACTGCTTCACCCCGACCGAGTTGGTACTCATGGAGGACCTTGGGTTCTCCGCGCGGGGCACGGTGTGCGACGACACCCTCTCGGGGAAGTTCACCCTGGAGGGCGCCCTTCCGATCAATCCCGACGGCGGCCTCAAGAGCTTCGGGCACCCGATCGGCGCCTCCGGGTTGCGCATGCTCTTCGAGTGCTGGCTCCAGCTGCGCGGCGAGGCGCCTGCCGAGCGGCAGGTCGCTGCCCGCGGCAAGAGGTACGGCCTCACCCATAACCTCGGCGGCAGCCCCGGCGACTGCGTCTCTTTCGTCTCGATCGTAGGTCCGGAGCTCGGCTGACGGCAGACGGTGGCTGGTCGCTCCAGCATTGCTAGACCGACCAGCCACCGTCGACGGTGAGCGTCGCACCGGTGCAATAGGTTGCGTCCAAGGCCAGGAAGGAGATCGCCGCAGCGATCTCCTCGACCGTCCCGGCGCGGCGGAGCAGGAGTCCGTCGACGACGGCCGCGACGGCGCCGTCCGGCAGCGAGGCGGTCATGTCGGTCTCGACGATGCCGGGAGCAACCGCGTTGACCCGGATCCCATAGCGGCCGCTCTCCTGGGCCACCGTGCGGCTCAGGCCCAGGAGAGCGAGCTTCGCCGACGAGTAGGCCGAGTCGCCGACTCCGCCGATCATGGCGACCGCCGACGACACGATCGTGATGCTGCGGTCGCCGTCCGCGGCCCGCAGCGCGGGGAGTACGGCACGGCACAGTTGCGCGGTGCCGACCACGTTCTCGTTGAGCACCCGGCTCCAGGTGTCCATGTCGATCCGCGTGAGCGGGCCGCCCGCCCATACGCCGGCATTGGCGACCACGGTGTCGAGGTGCCCGAGCCTCGCGACCGCCTCGTCGGCCGCCCGCTCGGCCGAGTCGAGGCTGCCCAGTTCGTAGGCGATCGGCTCGACGAGGCCGGGGAACTCAAGGGCCAGCGCTCGCGCCGGCCCAGGTGAGCGAAAGTAGGTGCACGCCGTCCGGACGCCGCGCGAGGCGAGCAGCCGAACGACGGCCGCACCGATCCCCCGCGACCCGCCGGTGACGAGCGCGGTCCGCCCCTTCTCCACGGACGGATGCCTCTCAGGCACGCGCGCGGCGGAGCTCGCGCTTGAGGATCTTGCCGGCACCCGAGAGCGGCCAGGCATCCACGAACTCCAGGCTCTGCGGGCACTTGTATCCGGCGATCTGCTTCTTGGCGAACTCGCGCAGCTCCTCCAGCGAGAGGGTCGCGGCCGGCGCCAGTTGCACGATCGCGTGCACCCGCTCGCCCCACTTGTCGTCAGCGAGTCCGATGACTGCACACTGGACGATAGCCGGGTGCTTGGCGATCGCGTTCTCCACCTCGATCGAGTACACGTTCTCCCCGCCGCTGATGATCATGTCCTTGATCCGGTCCACGACGTACACGTAGCCGTCCTCGTCCATGTAGCCGCCGTCACCGGTATGCATCCAACCACCGCGCAGCGCCGCCTCGGTCTCCTCCGGCTTCTTCCAATACCCGAGCATCACGTGGTCGCCCTTCGACTGGATCTCGCCGACCTCGCCGCGAGCCAGCTCGACGTCGTCCGGACCGGCGATGCGGCACAGCGAATACACCATCGGGCGTCCGGCCGAGCGGCGCTTCTGCGGATCGGCGTGATCCTCGTCAGAGAGGATCGTGGCGCACGGCGAGAGCTCGGTCATGCCGTACGCCTGGCAGAAGCGGGCCGACGGGAATGCCTTGCGCGCCCGGTCCAAGAGCGCGTCGCTGATCGGCGAGGCGCCGTAGACGACCAACTGCACGCCGCTCAGGTCGAACCGATCCCGCTCAGGATGGTCGACGACCATCTGGATCATCGTGGGGACGAGCGTCATGCTCGTCACCTCATCGTCCTCGATGAGCTGCATGACCCCGGTGGGGGTGAACTCCGGCAGCGGGATCCCGCCCTGCTCGAGCAGCATGCTCATGCACCAGTTGGCAAAGCCAGCCAGGTGGAAGGCCGGAGCGACCAGGAGGCAGCGCCCTCCGCGCGGGTATCTGCCCATCGCGATGCTGCCGATGCAGGAGAGCATCACCCCGCGGTGACTGAGCATGACGCCCTTGGGGAACCCGGTTGTGCCGCCGGTGTAGAAGATCCCGAGCAGGCTGTCCCCGCCGCGCTCGGCGTCCGGCACCGGCTCCGCCGCGAGCAGCTCGTCGAGCGTGACCATCCCCTCCGGCGTCGGCGCGTCGCCGACATGGATCACCGTGGTGATGCCCGGCGAGGCGGCGCGCAGCTCGTCGACCATCGCGAGGAAGGCATCGCCCACGATGAGCACCTCGACGTCGGCCTCGTTGAGTGAGTAGGCCATCTCCTTCACCGACCAGCGGTAGTTGACCGGGACGATGACCGCATCGGCCCACGCGATCGCGACGGAGGCGTGGAAGAAGTAGTCGGTGTTGAGGTCGAGGAGAGCGACCCGGTCGCCGGGCTTAACCCTCAGCCCGTGGAGTCCACCGGCGATGCGGGCGGCGCGGTCGGCCATCTCGGCGTTCGAGGTAACCCGGCCCTGGTACGTGGTGAACTCACCGTCCGGGTCAGCCTGGACACGGCGGTGAAGCGACTGCGTCAAGTGCATGGGTGGTGACTCCTTGGTGCTCGGTAGACAGATGGGCACTAGCGACGTTGTCCACGCAGCTCGCGTTTGAGGATCTTTCCCGTCGCCGAGACGGGCCAGAGGTCGACGATCTCCATGCTCAGCGGGCTCTTGTAGCCGGCGATCGTCTCCTTGCAGAAGGCGCGGAGCTCCTCGAAGGTCAACGACTGGCCGGCCACGAGCTCCACGACGGCATGGACCCGCTCGCCCCACTTCTCGTCGGGGACGCCGATCACGGCGCACTGGAGGACGGCGGGATGCTTCGAGACGACGTTCTCGACCTCGACGGAGTACACGTTCTCCCCGCCGGTGATGATCATGTCCTTGATCCGGTCGACGACGTAGACGTAGCCGTCCTCGTCCATGTAGCCGCCGTCGCCGGTGTGCATCCAGCCACCGCGGAGCGCGACGGCCGTCTCCTCGGGCTTCTTCCAGTAGCCCAGCATCACGTTCTCGCCCTTGCACACGATTTCGCCGACCTCGCCCCGGGGCAGCTCGACGTCGTCAGGGCCGACGACCTTCACCTGGTTGAAGGAGAGCGCTCGGCCGGCCGAGGCTCGCCGCACCGGATGGTCGTGGTCCTCGTCGGAGAGAACCGTCGCCGTCGGCGACAGCTCGGTCATCCCGTATGCCTGCACGAACTGAGCGGCGGGGAGCGCCTTGCGGGCGCGGTCGAGCAGGCCCATGCTGATCGGCGCCATGCCGTAGGTGACCGTTTCGAGGCTTGACAGGTCGTACTGGTCGCGCTCGGGGTGGTCGACGACCATCTGGATCATGACCGGGGCCAGCGCGGTTCCGGTGATCCGGTGGCGCTGGACCAGCTCCATGAACACGACCGGGTCGAAGTCAGGCATGGGGACGGTCGCGCCGTCGGCCTGCAAGAGCCCGATCCACTGGCCGAACCCACCCATGTGGAAGAGGGGCGAGATCACCAGGCCCACACCGCCGAGGCTCGCCTCGGTGGCGATCGAGGAGCCCAGGGGCGCGAGGAAGGTCCCGCGGTGACTGAGCATGACGCCCTTGGGGAACCCGGTGGTGCCACCGGTGTAGAAGATGCCCATCAGCTGGTCACCGCGGCGCTCGGCGTCGGGCACCGGGTCGGCCGTGAGCAGCTCCGCGAGGGGGACCATGCCCGCGGGGGTCTGCCCCTCCCCCAGATGGACGACGGTCGTGATCGTCGGTGCAGCGGCCTTGATCTGCTCCACGAGCGGGAGGAAGCGGTCGCCGACGAGGAGGACGCGTACCTCGGCCTCCTCCAGCGAGTAGGCGATCTCCTGGACCGACCACCGGGTGTTCACCGGCACAATCACGCCGTCGCCCCAGGCGATCGCCAGCGCCACCTGGAGGTAGGTGTCGGTATTGACCTCGAGCACGGCGACGTTCGAGTCGTGCGCCATGCCGAGACCCTGGAGCCCGCCAGCGAGACACTGGACCCGGTGGAGTGTCGCCGCGTTGCTGAAGACGCGGTCCGCGAAGATCGAGAAGGGCGCGTCCGGCGCGAGCTGCGCGCGGCGGATGATGGATTGGGTGAGGTACACGGTTTTCCTTCCGGCTACCGAGTCGGCATCAGCAGTACTGGTCAAGTGGTCGTCTATCCCTTGGCTGCCGAACGGCACCCAAGTGGAGCTCTAGGGGCCACCTGTTGGAGGCGTGGCTCTGGCAGTGGGGTGTCGGTCAAGGGACGAGCTGGAGTGACTCTGCTCGGGCCGAGCCGGGCGCACACTCGGCCCTGGATGGAGGAGCACCGCGGGCTCGAGTGGCCGCGCCGCGATCTGTGCATCGATGACAGGCGCCCAGTGTCCCCATTCGACGGGCCGCCGGGTCCGCATGTCGACGTGGGTCATCACGATCTCGATGACGCTGGCCAGTTGCTGCGTCGTCTGGTTGACCAGGTACGAGATGAGGTGCAGGTTGCGCTCGGTGCGACCGACCAGCACCGGATGCACGGTCACCCGGTGCCCCTTCATGCATTCGGCGTGATAGCGGATGTGGTGCTCGCGGGCGAAGGTGGAGCGTCCCGACGTCTCCAGCTCCTTAGTGTCCATCCCCAGCGTCTCGAAGAGTCGAGCGGCACCCTCAAGCTGAATCTCCATGTAGAAGCGCACGTTGAGGTGGCCGTTGTAGTCGATGAACTCCTCCGGGATCGTCCGATCCAGCATCGCGGGCACGATGTCGATCTCACTCAGCCGGGGCTCGGTCAGGATGGGCTGCTGGACGTCGGTCACCGGGTCCACCTCTTGACCGCCTCGACCGTCGGCATCACCCTGGTCGCCCGCGGGCTGACCCTGGGGCGGGTTCGGGAGAAGCGCGGTGCCGGCGCAGCCTGGTCGACACCGTCGATGGTCACGATCGTCCCCCGCGCCGCCAGGTGCGGGTCGCGGGCCGCCTCGTCCCAGCTGAGAACCGGTGTGACGCAGGCGTCGGTCCCGTCGAAGACACCGACCCAGTGATCGCGGTCGTGAGCCTTGAAGCGGGCGGCGAGTTCGGCGCGGTGGCTGGCCCATCTGCTTCGGTTCCACTGGTCACCCCAGTCGGACGGGTCGATCCCCAGTCCCTGGATCAGAAGCGCGTAGAACTGTGGCTCGAGGGAGCCGACGGCCATGAACCTGCCATCCGCGCACTCGTAGGTGTCGTAGAACGGGTGGGAGCCGTCGAGCAGGTTCACGCCGCGCCCGGCCTGCCACATCCCCAGCGACCGGAAGCTCCACTGCATCTGGGCCAAGGCGCTGGCGCCGTCGACCATCGCGGCGTCGATGACCTGGCCGCGGCCGGATGTGCGGCGCTCCACGAGCGCGGCCAGGACGCCGACCACGAGGAACATCGAGCCGCCTCCGAAGTCGCCGACGAGGTTCAGCGGCGGAACCGGCTTGTGGCCGGCCGGCCCGATGCTGTCGAGGATGCCCGTGATCGAGATGTAGTTGATGTCATGGCCAGCCATCTGCGCACGAGGGCCGGACTGCCCGAAGCCGGTCATCCGGCCGTAGACCAGACCGGGGTTGCGCGCGACGCACTCCTCGGGGCCAAGGCCGAGTCTCTCGGCGACACCGGGCCGGAAGCCCTCGATCAGCACGTCCGCCCGCGCCACCAGATCGAGTACCTGCGCGAGGTCGTCGTGATCCTTGAGGTCGGCCTGAACGATGGTCCTGCCACGCAGCGCAAGGTCGGAGGTGTCGGGTCCTTCACCGGGTCGATCCCCGGGGCGCTCCACGCGGACGACGTCCGCGCCGAGGTCACCGAGGAGCATGCACGCATGGGGCCCGGGACCGATGCCGGCAAGCTCGACGACGCGGATGCCGTCGAGTGGGCCGCTCACGCGACCTCCTCGTGGGAGCCGAAGTAGGCGGCCTCAACCCGCCCGGGGTCCGCGAGGAGTGCTTGGGCGTCGTCCTCGAGTACCACGGAGCCCTGGTTGAGCACGAGGGCTCGGTCGGAGACCGACAGCGCGATCGCGACATGCTGCTCGACGATGATGACGCCGATGCCCTCCTCTTTGGCGAGATCGCGGATGCCGGGAAGCATCGACTGCACGATGATCGGCGCGAGCCCCAGGCTCATCTCGTCGACCATCAGGATCTTGGGCCGCACCAGAAGCGCCTTGGCGATCGCGAGCATCTGCTGCTCACCGCCGGAGAGTAGGCCGGCCCGCCGCATGGTCAGCTCGCGCAGCGCCGGGAACCGGTCGAGGACCGACTCCAGACGTGATCGGTCGACCCTCGCCGCGGCCAGCCGGAAGTGGTCCGCCACCGTCAGGTCGGGGAAGATGCCGCGGTCGTCGGGCACGAGGATCGCGCCCGCTCGGGCCAGCTTCGCCGTCCGCCCGGGCTTGACAGCGCGGCCCAGGCTGGTCACCTCGCCCGACATCGTCGGAAGCAGGCCCATGAGTGCGAGCAGCGTGGTGGTCTTGCCGGCGCCGTTCGGCCCGAGCAGGGTCACGACCTCCCCCACTCGCAGTTCGAGCGTGAGGTTGCGGACGGCTGGCGCCAGCCCGTATCCGGCGGTGACGCCACGGGCGGCGAGAACAACCTCGGTCATCGTCATGCCTCCACCGGCGAGCCCAGGTAGGCCGCGACCACCTTGGGATCGCTTCGTGTCTCGGCCGGTGACCCGGAGAAGATCTGCTTCCCGAACTCCAGGACGTGGACGACGTCGCACACCCGGAGCATGAGGTCGACGTCGTGGTCGATCAGCAGCGCGCCGGGCCCGGTCTCGACGATCGCGCGGGAGCGTTGCGCGAACTCGAGGCTCTCCGAGCTGTCGAGGCCGGCCGCCGGCTCGTCGAGGAGGAGCGTCGAGCACCCGCCGGCAAGCGCCCGGGCCACCCCGACCAACTTCTGCTGGCCCAACGTCAGCGACCCTACGGGCACCGACTCCTTGCCCACCAGCCCGACGAGGTCGAGAATCTCGCGGACGATCTCCAGCCGATCGCCGCGGCGGCCGAACACGTCCGACCAGAGTGTGGAGAAACGTGGCGGATGAGCCGAGACCAGGACGTTCTCGGCGACGGTCAAGGTCGCGAAGAGCTCCCCTGCCTGCCAGGTGCGCGACAACCCCGCCGCTCGCCGTTGATGGGGCCGGAGTCGCTCGATCGACCGGCCGTCGAGTCGGACCGAGCCCTCGCACGGCGCGAATCCGGTGAGGGCATCCACGAAGCTGGTCTTTCCCGCCCCGTTGGGTCCGATGAGACCGACGATGGTGCCTGGCGGCACCTCGATGCTGACGTCGCTCACCGCCGTCACCCCGCCGTACCGAACAGTGACGTGCTCGGCGACCAGTCCTGATCGATCAGACATGGGTGTTCACTCCTTTCGCGCTCCGATCGGCGGGCATCGCGGCGTCCCCAGGGGGTGCCGGCTCGCGATGTGGTCTGCGATGGGTGGCGAAGCGCTTGATCATGGCGCCCTGCTCCTTCATGGCCCCGGCGATGCCCAGCGGGTTGAGGACGGCGGTGAGGATCAGCAGCAGACCGGCGATAAGGGCGTAGTTGTCACCCGTTTCCCAGACGTGCTCGACGATCGTGTAGACGACACCGAGCGGCGCGAGCAGACCGGCGACGGCGGCTCCGCCCCAGGTTGTGATCCCGCCGAGGTAGGCGAAGGCGAGCACCTGGAGACCGACGAAGACAGTGAACGAGCTAGCCGAGAGCTGGCCGTGGGCATAGCCGATCAGGCAGCCGGCAACACCGGCGACGAAGGCGGAGAGCGAGAAGCCGAGCATCTTTGTCAGTCGCACGTTGATGCCCGAGGACGCCGCCGCCCGCTCATTGGCCCGAACGGCCAGGAAGGCGCGGCCCAGATCGCCCGAGGCGATCCTGACGAAGACCACGATCGTCACAGCAGCCACGACGAGCACCATGAGCGAGAAGGAGAGCCGGCTCACCTCGCTCCCCCGCCGGATCGCGAGGTCCAGGCCGAAGAAGGCCGGGTCGCCGATGTTGTTGCCGGCGTCCGGGGTGAAGCTGTAGTTGCTGAACACGAACCGCTCGATGGCCAGCGCGGCGGCCAGGGTGACGATCGCCAGCTGTGCGCCGCGGATTCGCAACGCCGGCAGCGCGACGATGACCCCTAACGCTGTCGACACCAAAGCGCAGGCCAGCACCACGAGCGGGAACGGGATGTCGGTGCTCTCGCCGAACTTCGACAGCGCGAACCCGGCCGTCCCGGCGAAGGCCACCTGCGCCAACGAGATCTGGCCGAGGTACCCGGTGATGATCACGTAGGAGAGGGCCAGCAGCGTCATGATCACCGAGATGGTGATGCTGAAGCGCCAGACACCGTGAGTCAGCACCATCGCGACGCCGACGACGAGAAGCACGATGGTCGCCTTGGCCGGTCGGATCGCAGGGATGTCGACGTCGGGTAGCCGCATCGTCTGCAACGAGCCGCGCGCGGGCAGGCGGTTGCCGAAGGCCAGCAGAGCGATCATCACCACGATGAACGGCAGCACCTGGTCGACACCGGACGACGCCCACGAGGGCCACCAGTCCTTGGTGATCATGAAGGTGATCATCGACTGGATCGCGCCGAACGCCAGACCGAAGAGCGTGGCCACCGGGATCGAGAGCATTCGGGCCACGAGCATGACCGCGAGGGCCGGCACGACGTAGAGCGTGTAGATGATCGGGCTGATGCCCGTGAGTGGGCTGGCGAGCAGGACGGCAGACGTGGCGAGCACCGTGGCCATCACCATCGCGATCGCGGCCAGCCGGCTCGGCGCGTAGCCCATCAGGATCGCCGCGCGCTCATCGCTGGACGCCGCACGGGTGGCGACACCGGCTCGCGTGAACCGCAGGTAGGCCCACGCGAGGGCCGACAGGAGGATCATGGCGACAGCCATCCACAGGTAGTTGGTCGTCACCCGGATCCCGCCGAAGGTCAGCGGCTGGCTCGGCAGGAAGGGCTGGACCCGGATCAGGTCGGCGCCGAAGCGCAGCAGAGCCAGGGCCTGCATGGTAAGCATCACCGCTACCGAGACGACGACCTGCGCGAGGACGGGCGCGCGACGGACCGGCCTGAACGCCAGGTAGTAGATGAGGAGAGCGATCAGGACCGCGGAGGCGAGCGCGCAGAGGATCGCCACGAACGCGCCCGGGTCCTCCTCGCCCATGGAGACCGAGCCGACGGGGAAATAGAGCCGGCCCTCGTTGCGGGCCAGCGCGTAAACGTAGCCCCCCCACATGGCGGTGGCACCCATCGCGAAGTTGATGATGCCGGTGGCGCGGAAGACGAGGATGAGGCCGTTTGCCAGGCCCACGTAGACCACACCGAGCCCGAGGCCGAGGATGGCGAATGTCAGGTAGATGCTCATCTGGGTGTCCCGCTCGTGGTTGGGAGCGGGTGGACAAGGGCGAGGATGCCGTCCTCGTCCACCCGCACTGGGATGGTCAGCCGCCGAAGAGCTTCATATCGAGGTCGACGAAGCCCTCCTCGTTTCCGGGCGCATAGGTGCCATCGTCTTGGAGCTCGAAGTAGATCGACTGGGTCGTGCAAGACGTCGGCCGGCCAGGCCACTGCTGACCGTCACACTTCAGCTTGGGTCCGAGGAACATCTGCTGGTCGACTGCCTTGAGCGCCTTGGTGACCGTCTCCGCGTTGATGTCGCCGTCGATGGTCGACATCGCCTGGGCCACGGTGAGAACTCCGCCGAAGCCGTACATTGCACGGGATTCCAAGTGGTCGCCGAAGCCGACTGCGTTCATCGCCTCGGTGAAGTCGTCGAGCTCGGTGGCCACCTGCTCAGGCGCGTGCGGCTTGGACTCAGCCAGCCACATCCGCGGGATCACCAGCGTGCCCGCGGCGTCCTGGGGCGACATGGTCTCGACGTACTGCGTGCATGAGCCGACGTAGATGTCGCCGTCGAAACCCTGCTGGCGAAGCGCGGTGAACAGCGACGTGCAGCCGTCCTCAGGGAGCGAGAGCGAGCCCGCCATGTCGGGATCGCCTTCGAGCGACGCGGCCGCAACCGCGTTGTAGTCGGACTTGCTCGGGTCGACGTACTGAATCTTCAGCTCCACGCCGACCGCCTCGGAGAGCGGCATCAGCGCGGTGTCGACGTAGGTGTGGGACGAGGGCGCGTCCACCACGACCAGGTTGGCCGTCTTGGTGCCCTGGGCCTCCCACATGTTGAGCATGCCGCCGGCGGTCACCGCGAGCGGCCCCGAGAAGTAGAAGCCCTGGCCAAACTCGGCTGTCTCGTTGGTGGGGTCCCCGGAGACAGTGCCGGCGAATGGGATGCCTGCCTCGACCAGGATCGGTCGGGCGCCACCGAAGGAGAAGTCGTAGCCGTCGACGACGACCGGGTACCCCTTCTCGACGAAGTCGTTGGCACAGGCGACCGCCGTCTCGGGGCTGCCGTCGCCCTGACAGATGTCCAGCTTGAGCTTGCGGCCGTCCACGCCGCCGAGCTGGTTGTTCACGTACCACTCGGCGGCCTTGACGCCGTACTCGTTCTCCGGGGTAGCGAGGTTCCCGTTGGACGGCACCAACACACCGATGGTCAGGGTCTCGCCGGTCGCGACGTTGTCGCCCACCGGCACCTCAGCGGTGTCGTCCTCGGCACCACAGGCGGCAACCAGCAGCATCGCCAGCGCGACGGCCGGAACGCCGAGGAGTCCACTCTTCCTGCGCTTCATTGCGTCTCCAAATCGAGTTTCAACGGGAATGACCAGGCTGGTGCCAGAGGGTGCCAGGAGAGTCCCGTGGAGTGGTGGGGTTTGAGGACCGGCGTGGTGGCGTGAAGTAGGCGGCCATCGGCGGGATCTTCGGTGTGAAACGACCAAGTCACGCACTGAAGGAGAACCACCGATGGCCTTGT